>NZ_JBCEBF010000003.1:0-1117579 GCF_047395825.1 Cyanobium sp. ATX-6F1
TGGCTGCCTACGACGCGGCCCTTGGCCGTTGGGTCTTTCATCGCTCCTGGCGCTCGGTGCTCCAGGACTTCAACCCCGCCCATGGCAACCTGCTGTTGCTGGGGGTGATTGTGCTCAGCCTGTCCCCCCTGCTGGCCAGCACGCTGCGCCGGGCCCTTTAGATCATCTCCTCGGGCTGCACCCAGCGCTCGAACTCCTCGGCGCTGATCTCCCCCAACACCAGGGCCGCCTCCTTGAGGTTGAGGCCGTGCTGGTGGGCGTGCTTGGCGATTGAGCAGGCGCGGTCGTAGCCGATCGCCGGCGTGAGCGCCGTCACCAGCATCAGACTGCGGTCGAGCAACTCCTCGATGCGGGAGCTGTTCGCCTCCAGCCCCTCCACACAGAAGCTGCGGAAGCCCGTGCAGGCGCCCCGCAGCAGTTCGATGCTCTCGAGCACGTTGGCGGCGATCAGGGGTTTGAACACGTTGAGCTCGAAGTTGCCCTGGCTGGCGGCCAACTGCACGGCGGTGTTGTTGCCCATCACCTGCACCGCCACCATCGTCAGGCTCTCGCACTGGGTGGGATTCACCTTGCCCGGCATGATGCTCGATCCCGGTTCGTTCTCGGGCAGGATCAGCTCCCCCAGCCCGCAGCGGGGCCCGCTGGCGAGCCAGCGCAGGTCGTTGGCGATCTTCATCAGGCTGCCCGCCAGCACCGTGAGCGCCCCGTGCGTTGCCGCCAGGGCCTCCTGGCCCGCCAACGCCTGGAACTTGTTCGCGGCACTGGTGAACGGAAGCCCCAGGCGCTCGCTCAGCCGCGTTGCCACCGCCTCCCCGAAGCCCCGTGGGGCATTGAGGCCCGTGCCCACGGCCGTGCCGCCGATCGCCAGTTCGCGCAGGCGCGGCAGGCTCAGGCGCAGGCTCTCGAGCCCCAGATCCAACTGGGCCACGTAACCGGAAAACTCCTGCCCGAGGCTCAGGGGCACGGCGTCCTGGAGGTGGGTGCGGCCGATCTTGATGATCGTTGCAAATGCCTCGGCCTTGGTGTTCAGCGCCTCCCGCAGCGCCGCCACAGCCGGGATCAGGCGCTGCTCCAGCTCAAGGGCCACCGCCACGTGCAAGGCCGCCGGGAAGGTGTCGTTGCTCGATTGGCTCAGGTTCACATGGTCGTTGGGATGGACCGGCGCCTTGCTGCCGAGCACGCCGCCGCTGCGCTCGATCGCCCGGTTGGCGATCACCTCGTTGAGGTTCATGTTCGTCTGGGTGCCGGAGCCCGTCTGCCAGATGCGCAGCGGAAACTCCCCATCGAGCACTCCGGCGGCCACCTCCTCGGCGGCGGCGATGATCAGCGCCGCAAGCTTTTGCTCGAGCAGGCCTTGGGCCTGGTTCACCTCGGCGCAGGCGGCCTTGAGCTGGGCGAAGGCGTGGATAAGCGCCAGGGGCATCACGGCGCCGTAGGAGAAGAAGTGCAGCGAGCGCTGGGTCTGGGCGCCCCAGTAGTGCTCCGCCGGCACCTCCACCGGCCCGAGGCTGTCGCTTTCAAGGCGGGTCGCCATCAGCGCGCCGGAATGATTTCGCTGTTGAACTCGTTGAAGCTGCGCTCCATCGTCCCCTTGGGCCCCTGCGCGGCCGCCCGGCCCGTGGCCTTGGCCAGGGCGGCGTCGATGGCGTCGGTGTTGACCTGGCCGGCCGCATCGAACACCACCTTCCCTTGGGCATCGATCACCACCACCTGGGGAATTGTGCCCTTCCAGTAGTGGGCCGGATCGTTGGGACCGGTGTCGGGTCGGTTCTGGAGGTTGTCGGTGGTGAGGTAGATCAGCTCGGCGTTGGTCCCCCAGGTGCGCTGCAGCTCCGAGAGCACCGGGGAGAAGGTTTTGCTGGCACTGCTGTCATCGAGGTAGAAGGCCAGCACCACCGTGCGCTGGTCCGCCAGGGCCTGCTCCAGGCTGGTGCGCGGTGGCACCAGGGAGCCGTTGCCGGCGTAGAGCGAGAAGATGTTGCCATCGAAGCTGTCCGTGTCGCGGGCGGCGAAGGCGGCCGCTGCACCAGGGCCGATCACGAGCGCCAGCAGCAGGGCAAGGGCGGCCCCGAGGGCCAGCAGGCGGCGCAGGGACGGGCGGATCGGAGCGAGCAGGCGCAACAACGGGGTCGGTGGAAGGGCTGGCGCCATTGTGACCCCCCAGCTCTTCCGCTGCTGCCCCGCTTCAGCCCCGGCCGACGCTGCGGCCGAGGCCCTGGAGGATGCCCCGCCCCACCAGGCCGATGGCCCGGCCGATCACCTGGGTGAGCACCACCACCACCAGATTCCCCAGGCGCTGGACGACGGCCTGCAACTGGGGGGCCACGGCGTCGCGGGTTTCCAGCGCCAGGGTGACGGCCTGCTGCAGCCAGCCCAGTTGAGCCAGCTCCTGATCCCGTGGTTCGGTGAGCAGCAGCGGCGCGATCGCCCCCTGCTCCAGCCGGTAGAGCAGCCGCTGGCTCTCGTAGAGCTGCACCGGCCGCTGGAACCAGGAGGCCCAGCGTTGCTGGGCGTTCAACTGGTTGCGCAGGCGCTCCAGGTTGCGGGTGGCCAGCAGGTCGGTGGTGAGCAGGTAACGGCGCAGTTCAGGCCAGCTCCCGCAGCAGGCCAGCACCTCAGCGCTGATCAGTTCGGCGTTGCGGATCAGCCAGTTGCTCACCAGCATTTCCAGTTGCAGCAGCGCCTGGGGTTCATCCGGGGCCAGCAGGCGGCCGCCCACCAGCAGCGGCTGGGCCCTGAGCAGGGCGCCGAGCATCGGTTGGGCCTCCGGCAGTTCCGGATCGGCGCTGGCCAGTTCACTGCTGGCCTCGAGCGTGTCGGCCACCGCCAGCAGTTCCCCCAGCCGCGGAAGCTGCACGTAGGAGCCGGCCATCTGGCGCAGGGCGCTGCGGCGCAGTTCCGGCTGCAACTGATGCCAGTGGCTCAGCAGCTCCGGCTCGCCGGCCTCGCCCTGGCGCAGGCGCTCCAGCAGCTGATCGAATTGCTTGATCAGCCCCACCAGCAGGTCGCGGCGACGCTCGGGGCTGAGCCCTTCGAGCGCCAGCAGCTGGCCGGTGCGGTTGGCCAGGCCGGCTTCAGCGGCGCTGTTGAGCCGCTCCTGGATCGCCCGCCACACGCCGATCGCCGTGCGCTCCCGCAGGGTGATCGCCGTGCCCCCAGGGGGACGTCCTGGCTGATGTGAGCGGCAGCAGGGCCTGGCTGGGTTGGGCCGCCGCCCTCGCCACGGCCATCCCCCCAGGCCAGTACCACCGGGCCCCAGATCCAGAGCAGCAGCTGCCGCGCCGCCGCCAGCTCCCGCAGCCGCCCCTCCACCAGCAACTGCACCAGCACCGAATCAGGCGGCGGATCGAGGGCGAGAACGCAGCGCACCCGCTCGATTTCGATCTGCTGCAGGCCGCTCTGCAGCAGCCATTGGCCCAGACCCAGGGGCGCCGCCACCGGGGCCGGCCGGCTGGCGGATGGATGCAGGGCCACCACCCGGCCACCCCCCAGCAGGGTGGCGATCGCTTCAACCAATTCACTGGGTTCAGGGTCCTGCAGCAGACCCTGCACCGGCAGTTGCAGCAGCCAGTCGCTGGGGCAGCTCAGGGGGCTGGGCAGCAACAGCAGGCGCGGGCTCGGTTGCCAGCGTTCCTCCAGCCGCCGCAGCTCCGCCAGCAGATTCGCCGGCTCCACCGGGGCCACCAGCTGCCAGATCACCAGTTGCGGACAACCCTCCAGCTGCTCGGGCCGCTCCAGCAGCCGGTAGCCGCCGGGGCGTTCGCGCTCCAGGCGGCTGCGCAGCCCCTCGACCCACAGGGGCTCGGCGAAGACCAGCAGTTGGGGGCTTGGCTCGCTCGCGGCTTGGATCACGCGGGAACTCGCTCCGTAGGGCTCAAGGTACCGAGTGCGGCGCCGAACTTCCAGGGCTTCTAGGCCCGACGGCGACCATTGAGTTGGAGCGTGTAGGACTCGATCGTGAAGCCCGTGAGCGACTCGATCCGCGCCACCAGATCCGGCGGCAGCACCACGTCGAGGTCGTGGATCTCACCCGATTCGTTGCAGGTCAGGTGGCTGTGGGGGTCGCTGCGGTAGCCATACAGGCGCCCCGTCGCCCGATCCAGGCACTCGATCACCCCCGACGACTGCAGGGCTTCGAGGTTCTGATAGACGGAGGTGTGGCCGATGTTGCGGCCCAGGGTGTTGAGTTTCTCGAAGATGTCCCGGGCGCTCAGGTGGCTTTTCTCCTGCCAGAGCAGATCCAGCACCATGCGCCGCTGGCGGCTCAGGCGCATGCCCAGGTCGCGGCAGCGCTGGTAGGCCCCTCCACCCCAGGGGCGGTATGGCTGGATGGTTCGGCGAGGAGGGCCGTCACGGAGAAACAGCGGAGCGCTGGAGCCAATCTCCGTATGTTATAGGCCGCACCAGGCCGGGTCGTTCAGGCGATCGACGGCGGGATCGGATCCTGCAGCCTCGCCGGGCCGATCGCCGCCAGGGCTTCGCCCAGATCGACGCGGCCGTCGTAGAGCGCCCGGCCCACGATCACCCCCACCACCCCCAAGGGCTCCAGGCTGAGCAGGGAGAGCAGGTCGGCCAGATCGCCCACGCCGCCGGAGGCGATCATCGGCACGGAGCTGGCGCGGGCCATGCCGGCGAGGGCCTCCAGGTTGGGGCCCGCCAGGGTGCCGTCGGTGGCGATGTCGGTGCTGATGATCGCGGCGATGCCGCTGCCCGCCAAGCTCTCGGCCAGCTCGGTGGCCTCCACCGTGCTCGCTTCGAGCCAGCCCCTGGTGGCCACCTTGCCGTCTTTGGCATCGATGCCCACGACGATGCGGCCGGGATGGCGGGCCGCCAGCTCACGCACCAGCTGGGGTTGCTCCAGGGCCACCGTGCCCAGGATCACGCGATCGAGGCCGCAGGCCAGCAGTTCCTCGGCCCGTTCGGCGCTGCGCACCCCGCCCCCAGTTGCACGGGGATCGATAGGGCGGCGGTGATCGCCTTGATGGCGGCGTCATTGACGGGTTCGCCGCTGCGGGCGCCATCGAGATCCACCAGGTGGAGGCGCTCGGCCCCCTGGCGCTGCCATTCGAGGGCCTGGGCGACGGGGTCGTCGCTGAAGCGGGTCACCTGGTCGTAGTCGCCCTGGTGCAGGCGCACGCAGCTGCCCTCCAGCAGGTCGATGGCGGGAATGATCTGCATGCGGGGGCGTCCTCTGGCCCCATCTTCCCCGGCGGGGGCCAGGGGCCCCGGCTCGGGCTCCTGCTCAAGCCGCAACCAGCCCGGCCGCCAGCGCTCGGGATCCTTCAGCTCCGCCAGCGGCACCCAGAGCCGGCGGCTGCGGTCCAGCAGCGCCGCCAGCTCCAGGGCCCGCGCGGCTCCGCGGCCGCGTTCCCCCACCTGCTCGAAGTGGCGGCAGCCCAGCACAGGCGCCATGGCGGTCCAGGCGCGGGGCAAGCGGACGGGGCCTGGCAAGGGGGAGCAGTGGGAAGCGTGACGTCCATGCTGCAGGCGCGCTGGGCTGGTCTGCTCGGGCTGGCCCGGTTGGGCGGGCCGCTTGAATGACACCCCCTGCGCGCGCGGCCCGATGAAGATCCTGGTGATGGGGGCACGCGCTTCATCGGCAAGCCCCTGGTGACCCTGCTGGCCGAAGCCGGCCACGAGCTCACCCTGTTCACCCGCGGCCGGAACCCGGTGCCTTCGGGCCTGGAGCACCTCAGCGGCGATCGCGCCAACCCCGCCGACCTCGATCAACTCAAGGGGCGATCGTTCGAGGTGATCATCGACAGCAGCGGCCGCACCCTGCCCGACAGCTTCGCGGTGGTGGAGCGCACGGGTGCCCCCAGCCATCGCTTCGTGTATGTGAGTTCGGCCGGGGTCTACGCCGACAGCGAGCTCTGGCCCCTCGATGAAAACGCCCCCATCGACCCCGCCAGCCGCCATGCCGGCAAGGCCGACACCGAGGCCTGGCTGCGGGCCGAGGGCATTCCCTTCACCAGCTTCCGGCCCACCTACATCTACGGACCCGGCAACTACAACCCTGTGGAGCGCTGGTTCTTCGATCGCATCGTGCACAACCTTCCCGTGCCCCTGCCCGGCGATGGCCGCACGATCACCCAGCTGGGCCACGTGGAGGATCTGGCCACGGCGATGGCGCGCTCGATTGATGTGGAGGCGGCGGCCAACCGGATCTACAACTGCAGCGGCGCCCAGGGGTCACCTTCCGTGGGCTGGTGGAGGCGGCGGCCCGCGCCTGCGGGCGTGATCCTGAATCGGTGCAGATTCGCAGCTTCGATCCCGCCGGGCTCGAGTCCAAGGCGCGCAAGGCCTTTCCCCTGCGGCTCTCCCATTTCCTCACCGATGTGCACCGGCTGGAGCGGGAGCTGGCCTGGAGTCCGCGCTTCGATCTCGAGCAAGGCCTGGCCGACAGCTATGCCAACGACTACGCCCTGCGTTCGGGTGAGCCGCCGGATTGTTCCGCCGATGCGGCCCTGATCGGGGTCTGAGGCCGCCAACCCCCGGGGCAGGGGTTGGGGCGAGCGCATGGATCGCTACCGGCGTATCCCGCAGCCGCGTGATAAGACTTGGAGAGCCGATGGACTTCTGTCCCTTCCATGGAACTCGTGATCAGCCCCCTCAACGACAGCGTTCAGTTGGTCAAACTGACCGGCCGACTGGATGCCAAGGGGATCACCGAGATTGATCAGGACCTCACCGTGAGCCTGGTGGCGGCGGGTAAATCCGCGATCATCGATCTCTCCGATGTGACCTTCCTCGCCTCGATCGGCATGCGGCTGCTGATCTCCGCGGCCCGGGGCATCACGGCCAAGAACAAGCTGTTGGTGCTCTTGAGCCCCCAGCCCCTGGTGCGTGAAGCCCTCGTCACCGCTGGCTTCGACGCCCTGATCCCCATCCACGACGATCTTGAATCCGCCTCGTTGGCCCTTTCGGCGGCCTGACCCGTTCGCTCCAGCAGCCTTTGCGCGAGTGCCTTGGACGAGCTACGCCTTAACAACCATCTCGATGAGCTGGAGCGCCTGAGCGTCTGGGTCGCTGAGTGCGGTGAGAGGCATGCGTTCAGCGATCGCAGTGTGTTTGCCCTTGAATTGGTGCTCACCGAGCTGGTCACCAACATCATTGACTACGCCTTTCCAGCTGGCGGTGACCATGTGATCGCGCTCACGCTGCAGGCTGGCGATGGGGGCATCGATGTCACCGTTGCCGATGACGGTGAGGCCTACGATCCGACGGCGAATGAGGAAGTTCAGCTGCCGAGCCAGCTCTCCGATGCGCCGATCGGTGGATTGGGTGTTCACCTGGTCAAGCGCTATTGCGAATCATTCACCTATGAGCGCGAAGCCGACAGAAATGAGGTCAGACTGCGTCTTCTCGATACGGTAAAAGAAGCCTGAATGTGTTGTGGTGACATTTTTGGTGGTGCAGAGTTGGGTTTATTGGGACTGCCGGTGATCGGTCCTGCATTGGATACCCTGAGGCCATGGTGAGCAAGAAGCGTCCCAACCTTTCTCTGCTCAAGGCCATCCCCGATCTGATCCTGCTGGTGGATCGCGAGGGTTGTCTGCTCGCTTGCCTCGGCGGCCAGGATTCCGCGATTTCCTGGTTGCCGGCGCAGCCCGTGGGCCATCGCCTCGAAGGCCTGCTCCCCGCCGCCGCGGTGGCCAAGCTGCAGGAGGGAATTCTTCAGGTGCTGGACCATGGCGAGGGCTTGAATCTGGAGTTGGCCCTGGAGCCGGCGGAGGAGGCGCGTTGGCATGAGGTGCGCATCAGCCGCTGTGATCGTCAGGCCGCCCTGCTCTTGATCCGCGACATCAGCGCCGACCACCAGCGCCGCCTCGATTTACGCACCAGCGAGGAGAAATTCCGCGGACTGGTTGCCAATATCCCTGGCGCGGTTTATCGCTGTCTGGTGGATGAGCACTACACCATGCAATTTATCAGTGACAACATTGAAGTGATTTCGGGGTATCCCGTTTCTGACTTTATTGGCAATGAGGTGCGTTCCTACGGCAGCCTCATCCATCCCGAGGATCAACATTGGCTGGAATCGGCCAGGAACCATGCCCTGTTCATGCACCAACCCTTCTCCCTGGAATACCGGATCTCCCACAGGAATGGCAGCCAGCGCTGGGTGTACGAAAAAGGCCGCGCGATCTACAACGCCAAGGGCAAACCTGCCTCCATGGATGGTGCCATCTTCGACATCAGCGAGCGCAAGCAGGCGGAAGAAGATCTGCGCATCGCTGAGGAGAACTACCGCGAGGTGTTCCAGAAGAACCTCGAGGAGAGCCTGAAGCTCGAATACCTCCAGAAAGACCTCAAGGCCGCCAGTCAGATTCAGGCCAACATCCTTCCCCATGAGAAACCCCTGCTGCCCAACCACCCGCAGGTGGATGTGGCGGCGATCATCATTCCGGCCAAGGAAGTGGGCGGTGATTTCTTCGATGCCTTCCCCCTCGATGAGAGCACCATCTGTCTGACCGTGGGTGATGTGTCCGGCAAGGGCATGCCAGCGGGGCTGTTCATGGTCCGGGTCGTCACCTTGATCCGGCTGATGCTTACCCAGCCACTGCCGCTCGGGGCCTGCATCGAGTCGGTCAACCGCCACCTCTGCAGCGGCAACGACGATTTCATGTTCGCCACCGTGTTCATCGCCCTGTTTGATGTGAGCTCCGGCCAGCTCACCTACGTCAACGGCGGTCACAACCCACCCTTTCTGGCCTCCGAGCGGGGAGCCTTTGAACCCTTGATCAACTCCCACAAGGGCGTCGCCCTGGGCCTCAACGAACGGGCCAGCTTCGTGGCCTCCGAGTGCAGCCTCACTCCCGGTGATCGGCTGGTGATCTACACCGATGGGGTGAGCGAGGCGGAGGATCCCGACGGTGGTTTCTTCTCCGTCGAGCGCACGCTGGAGGTGCTCGATGGCCTCGACCCCGAGCTCTCGGCCGAGGCCAGCGTGGAGGCCCTGAACCAGGCGGTGTTCGCCTTCGCCCGCTCGGCCCCCCAATCTGACGACGTCACGATCCTGGGCCTGCGCTACGCCCCACGCAGGTAGCCCAGGGCCGAGCTCAGCGCCAGCAGCAGCGAGGGCCAGAACAACCACCAGCCCGCGCCATGGAGCAGCGTCGCCGCCGGCCCCGGCCAGAGCAGCAGCAGCAGCGAGCTGAACTGCAGCACGGTCTTGGTCTTGCCGCTCCACGAGGCCGGTGCGCCGTCACCCTGGCCGGCACGCCAGCCGGAGATCAGCAGCTCCCGCGCCAGCAGCAGCCACACCGCCCACAGGGGCAGCGCCCCGGTGCTGCCCAGCCACAACAGCGGGGCGCTGATCAGGATCTTGTCGGTGAGCGGATCCAGCCGCGCCCCCAGACCGAGCCGCCACCACTGCGGCGGGCCAGCCAGCCGTCGGCCCAGTCGCTCAGGCCCCCAGCAGCAGCAGCAGCCAGCCCAGCCAGAGTTGGCCGGCCAGCAGCGCCAGCAGCAGGGGCAGCCCCACCACGGCCCGCGCCACCGTGAGGCCATTGGCCGCTCGCCGCTGTAAGGAGGCCATCGGAGCTGAGGTCGCTTCCTGCGAGTCTGCAACCTGAGCCGGTTCACACCTGGCCGGGACGTCTCCTGGGCGGGGCGCTGACCTAGAAACAGCACAGCCACCGTTGCTGCCCATGGCCACCGAGACCCCCACCACCCAGCGGGTGCGTGATGTGATGAGTACCCCGGCCCTCAGCGTGCGCACCGACACCCCCTTACAGGAGGCGCTGACCCTGATGAGCGAGCGCCATTTCAGCGGGCTGCCGGTGCTCGATGGCGAGGGTCAGTTGGTGGGCGAACTCAGCGAACAGGATCTGATGGTGCGCGAGAGCGGTTTTGATGCCGGCCCCTACGTGATGCTGCTCGACAGCGTGATCTATCTGCGCAACCCCCTGCAGTGGGACAAGCAAGTGCACCAGGTGCTGGGCAGCACCGTGGGGGAAGTGATGACGGGAACCCATCCCCACTCCTGTGGCGCCGATCTGAGCTTGAGCGAGGCCGCCCGCCTGCTCCATGGCCGCAGCACCCAGCGCTTGTTCGTGCTCGATGCCGGCGGGCGCCTCGAAGGCGTGCTCACCCGCGGCGATGTGGTGCGGGCCCTGGCGGCGGAGTGAGTGGTCTTGGTTTCCTTGAGCATCGGCTCAGGGCGTTGATCACTGGGGCGGCGGCAGCTGCACCGGCGGCGGTGCCTGGGGCGCCGTTGTAGCGCTCTGGCTTGCGGGGGCTGGGCCTGCGGCGCCGGCGTG
This sequence comes from Cyanobium sp. ATX-6F1, assembly GCF_047395825.1. NCBI lineage: Bacteria > Bacillati > Cyanobacteriota > Cyanophyceae > Synechococcales > Prochlorococcaceae > Cyanobium > Cyanobium sp. ATX-6F1. Next base: position 10,266 of record NZ_JBCEBF010000003.1, read on the forward strand.
GTGGGTTCGGACCCAGGGGAGTTCGTCCCAGTGGGGGATTCCTGGCGAGGCTCCTCCGGCATGGTTGGCTCGCTGGTTTCCGGGCGCACCGCCTCCGGGTCGCTGGGCAGCTGCTGGCCCTCCTGCAGCACCAACGGTGGGGGCAGATCGGGGGGCAGCGGCAACTCCGTCGCCGCCGGTTGACCGAGGCTGGGGCTGTCCTGCTGCTGCCGTTCCCGGAGGGCCGTCGGGTCGGCGGTGATCGGCGGCTCCCGCAGGGGAGCCCCTGGCTGGGGGCCTTGCCACCTTTGGGCACCCGCGGCGCCCAGATCAGCCGCGCCAGGGGTTCGATTCCCTGCTCCACCAGCCGGTTGAAGCCCGCCAGGGCGCGATCCAGCAGCTGGCCGCCGAGGGTCTTGCCGCAGTCCAGTGGATTGCCGCAGTCCTGGGATCCCGGGTGGGGGGTGAGGCTGGCGAGCAGGTTGCCCTGCAGCGGCTGCCCGCGCTCGCTCAGACGCAGCATGAAGGGCACGTGAACGAAGCTGGTGGCACCGCCGCTGATCCAGTTGGCGTCCTGCTCGGAGAAGCCCTTCACGCCCGGAATGATGAAGCGGCTCTTGGAGGCGTGATCGGGCAAGTAGGCCGCCACCAGCCCCCGATCCCTGGCCACGGCGCGGGTCTGCTCCAGGGTGAGCCCGTCGCGGCTCATCAGCACCTCCAGCCGACCGTCCCTGCGCAGGCCGATCACCATGCGGATGCGCGGCAGGTAGTAGCGGATCTGCTGACCCATGCTGATGCTGTAGGCGCCCTTGTAGGCCTCTGGCGGCGACTCCAGGTCGTTGTAGAGGCTGTGCAATCCGCCGATGAAGGTGTCGTAGCGGTTGGCCCGCTCCGGGGTCAGCTCGCCGTAGCCGAAATCCACGTGGCCGTCGTGGCCGATGCCGATGAAGGCCCGCTGGCGGGAGGCGGTGCGGTTGCGGCCGCGCCAGACCCGCTCCCCCAGCTTGAGATCGCCCAGGGGCACGGTGATCTCCCGGCCGCTCTCGTTCACGTGCCGCTCGTACATCGGCCCGGAGATGTAGGCCAGGGCCGAGCTGTCGGCGAAGGCCTCCTGTTCGCGGTCCCAGCCCTCGAGCACGTCGATGCGCACCCGGCGTGGGTCGAAATCGAGGGCGAAGGCCTCCTTGTCAGGCTTGTAGCGGAAGGCCCCACCGCCCCCGACGGGGTTCCGTTGGCTGCTCGCGGCGGGCTTGTCCGTCGGCAGTGGCGGGGCGATCGCGATCAATCCCAGCAGGGCGGCCAGGGGCAGGCCGATCACCAGCCAACGCTTGCGGACCCGTGCGCGGCGCCGTGCCGCGCCCGCCGTTTGCCGACTCTGATCCGAAGCGTGGGCCGAGGCGTGTTCCGGTGAGCGGAGCTGCCGCGTCAAGTCATCACCTTGAGATAGGCCGGCCGCTCCCGGGTGGCGGCGATGCGGGCGGCCACGTGGGGATAGGGGCTCAGGTCGAGTTGCGGGAAAAACACCGGCAGGTAGGCCAGGTGCGACTCCAGGGCGCAGTCAGCCACGCCCCAGGCCTCCCCGACCAGGGGGTGCCCGCCGCCAGCAGCCGATCGAGCACCCCCATCAGCCGTGGAAATTCCGTTTCCCTGTTGCTGGTCACAAACAGGGCCGAGGACAGCGTGGCGTTGGCGAACAGCACCCACTGCTCCGCCAGGGCCCGCTGCTCGGGGCTGGCGAATTCGTGGCCGTAACGGTCGGCAAGGTAGAGCAGGATCGCGCCGCTCTCGAACAGCTGCAGCCGACCGCCTGCTGCTCCAACGGCGGCGTCATCGACGAGCACGGGCACCTTGCCGAAGGGGTTGAGGCTCAAGAACGGTTCCTGGCGGTGCTCACCGGCCGCCATGTCCAGCTGCTGCCAGTGGTAAGGAAGGCCCTTCTCTTCCAGGTACCAGGCGACCATCGTGGCCCGCGAACGGGCGCCGCCGTAGAGGGTGAGGCTCATGGCAAGAGAAGGGGCCAACCCCCATCCTGACGCCCAGAATCCCTGCATCCGGGGAGCATCGGTGACGGATGACACGCTGACCGCCACAGGGGCGAGCGAACCCTTCCTGCGCCTGGCCCCCTACCTGGTGGGGCGCGCCCGTCGGGGGGTGGTGGGCAGCAGTCGCTACGCGCTGGCCCTGCGGGACACCCTGCGCCAGGCAGCCAGCGATCCCACCGCCCGCGCCGTGCTGCTCTCCGGGGAACCGGGCCTGGAAAAAGACAACCTGGCGGCACTGATCCATTTCGGCTCCGCCGCCCGCAAGCAGCTGATGGTGCGCCTCGATGGCGGCCTGCTGCGGGGCGATGGCGTGGAGCTGTTCGGCAGCGCCAGCAGCGATGGCGAGGGTTCGCTGCTGATGAGCCTCGGGGCCGGCGCCCTGCTGATCGACAAGCTCGATCGGGTGGACACCGCCCTGTTGCCGGCGCTGCTGGAGCTGGCGCGCTCGGGCCGGTGGCGGGCGCCGGGGGAGGGGTCCAGCGAGCGGCTGTTCAGGGGCCGGGTCTTCTTCACCACCGAGTCGGCGATGCCGGCCTTTGATCGGGTCTGCACCCTGATCCGGGTGCCGCCCCTGCGCGTGCGCCGCCAGGACCTGGGCGAATGGTTGCGCTACGGCATCCGCCAGCGCAGCCGGGTGCTGGGTTGGAGCCAGCCGCCGCTGGTGCCGGAGGCGGTGATCAAGCGGCTGCAGAGCTACGACTTTCCCAACAACCTGCGCGAGTTGGAGATCGTGCTGGATCGGGCCCTGCGCCAGGCCCAGGCCACGCGTCCCGCCGTGCTGCCCGAAGACGTCTTCTGGACCGCCGGCCGCAGCCCGCGGTTGCGCTTCGACCTCTGGCGCTGGAAGCCAGCGCTGCGGGAGTGGATGCGTTCGCCCAGGCTCTGGAACGCGCTGCTGTTCGGCGTTGTCAGCTGGGTGTTCGTGCTCGTGAACCTCTGGCTCTGGCTCGGCCCGCAGGATCGCGCCCACAACGGTGGGCTCAATCTGTTCTGGGCCTGGTGGTGGCCCCTGATCCTGCTGGCCTACCCGCTGGTGGGGCGGCTTTGGTGCTCCTTCTGCCCATTCATGGTCTGGGGGGAGATCGTCCAGCGGCTGGCACGGCTTCTGGGCTGGGAACCGGCCCGCTGGCCCCGGGGCAACAGCGATGCCTGGGCCTCACCCGTGCTGGCGGCCCTGTTCGCCGCGATCCTGCTCTGGGAGGAGCTGGGTGACCTGGCCAACACCGCCTGGGCCAGCAGCACCCTGCTGCTGCTGATCACCGCCGGGGCGGTACTGGGCTCGCTGAGCTTCGAGAAGCGTTTCTGGTGCCGCTTCCTCTGCCCGGTGGGGGGCATGAACGGGCTGTTCGCGAAGCTCTCGATCCTGGAGTTGCGCGCCCAGGTGGGCACCTGCAGCGGCAGCTGCAGCACCTACGCCTGCTTCAAGGGCGGTCCCGCCGACGGCGAGGGCCTGGCCACCGCCGGCTGTCCGCTGGGCACCCACCCGGCCCACCTGGCCGATAACCGCAACTGCGTGCTTTGCCTCACCTGCGCCCAGGCCTGCCCGCATCGCTCGGTGCAACTGAGCCTGCGGCCCCCCGCCGCCGACCTGCACAAGGAGATGGCGCCCCCGGTCGGTGAGCCGGGCCTGATGCTGGTGCTCGCGGGCGGAGTCTGCCTGCACCATTGGCAGCGGCTGCTGGGCTGGTTGCCCCTGGCGCCGGAAAGCCTGCAGACCGGCCCCTGGCTGCCGCGGCTGGCCTTCGCCGGCCTCGCCCTGGCGCTGCCGGCCCTCCTGCAGCTGCTGCTGGCTCCGCTGGTGCCATGGGAGCGGCGCAAGCTGGCCCTCTACGGCCTGTTGCCCCTGCTCTGGGGGCTGATGCTGGCCCGCTTTCTGCCCCTGGGGATGGCCGAAGCCGGCCAACTGCTGCCCGTGACGTTCTCGCCCCTGGGGGATTGGGCGGGCCAGCTTCCCGCCTGGAGCGCCGATCCGCACGTGATCGGCTTCTGCCAGTCCGTGGCCCTGCTCACCGGGGTGTTGGGCTCCCTGGCGCTGCTGCGGCGCTTGCTGCCGGTGGCCCGGGCCTTCTGGTGGGGCTCGGCGGCGGCGCTGCTGCTGGGGGCCTCGGGCCGTTGGCTGGTGGCTCAGTAGCTGCGGCAGAGCCGGGCGATGTCGGAGTCTCGGTAGAGGGGCCGGCTGCCGTCGGGGGCGCCGGGATCCAGCTTCTGGTTTTTGGTGAGCAGGTTGGCCTCGCCGAGGCGGTTGCCCAGCTGGATGTGCTCCAGACCGCTGCTGCTGCGCCAGCGCAGGCAGGTCTGCAGGTTGGCGTCGGCCCGGGCGGCGCTGGCTGCGCACAGCGCCCCGGCGAGCAGGGCTGGGGCGATCAGGGCTGCGGGCACCCAGGGTCTTGGGCCGTGCCTGGGTCGGGGGAGTTGTGCCATCGCCCCATCCTGGCCAGCGGCAGGGCCACGGCAGGGATAATCAGCACATCGCGGCAACCCCATTGATGACCATCGCCCTGTTGATCGCCCTGGCCGGTTCGCTGGTGCTGATGGGCTTCATCGTGCGCCGGCTGGAGCGCGGCTGACGGATTCAGCCCATGGCTGTGGATGAAGGGGTCGGCTTCAAGTGCCTGGGCTTTTTCTAGCGTGGTGGTGATCCCTGAATGGGCTTTGCCATGCACACCCACGACCTGGAGAACCACGACAACCTCTACGCCGATGAGGGAATGACCCTGATCGGTGAAACCAACCTTGATGCCCAGAACCATGCCCTGCTGGCCATCGGCGCCATGGTGGGCCTGCTCACCCTGTTGGGGAGCTATCTGATCGTTTATGCCGACTGAATCGGCTCAACGGCTCATCGCCAGCATCCGCTCGATCGGTGCGAGCGCCCGCAAACGCAGGGCTTCGTCGAGTTCGATCGCCGGGGAGAGGGTCTCCAGGCAGCGCCAGAGTTTCTCAAGGGTGTTGAGCCGCATGTAGGGGCAGGCATTGCAGCTGCAGCCATCGGCGCCGGGCACTTCAAAGAATGGCTTGTGGGGCACGCGGCCACGCATGCGGTGCAGGATCCCCGGCTCGGTCAGCACGATGAAGCTGCTGGCCCCGCTGGTTTCGGCCCGCTGCAGCAACTTGCTGGTGGATCCGATGAAATCGGCCAGATCCAGCAGGTGCTGCTGACATTCCGGGTGGGCGATCACCTCCGCCTCGGGGTGCTCCAGCTTCAGGCGCAGCAATGCCTCTTCGCTGAAGGCTTCGTGCACCAGGCAGCTGCCGGGCCAGAGGGTGAGCTCGCGGCCGCTGTTGCGCGCCACCCAGCGACCCAGGTTCTGGTCGGGGGCGAACAGGATCGGCCGATCGGCGGGCAGCTGACGCACCAGCTCGACGGCGTTGCTGCTGGTGCAGATCAGGTCGCTCTGGGCCTTCACCGCCGCCGAACAATTGATGTAGCTCACCACGATGTGGTCCGGGTGCTGGGCGCGGAAGGCGGCAAAGCCGTCGGCGGGGCAGGCGTCCGCCAGGGAGCAGCCCGCCTCCAGATCCGGCAGCACCACGGTCTTGCTGGGATTGAGGATCTTGGCGGTTTCGGCCATGAAGTGAACGCCGCAGAAGGCGATCACATCGGCGTCGGTGCTGGCGGCCCGGCGGGCCAGTTCCAGGGAGTCGCCCACCAGGTCGGCGATGTCCTGAATCTCGGGCGACTGGTAGTAGTGCGCCAGGATCACGGCGTTGCGGCGCTTCCGCAGCCCATCGATGGCCGCTGTCAGATCGGCGGGGGCCGCGCGGCGATGGCTGCCGTCAGTACCAAGGTCGACCTCAATTAGGCCAGGATGACCCCAGCCTAGGAAAACGGGTTGCCCGTCCAACGCCTCGCCATCGCCGGAGACCTGCATGGGCAGTGGGATGGCAGCGATGTCGAGCTGCTGGCCCAGTTGGCGCCCGATGCCCTGCTGGTGGTCGGTGACCTCCACAACGGCCAGCAACGCATCGCCGCCAGCCTCGGCAAACTTTCCCTGCCGTTGGCCTGCATCCTCGGCAACCACGACACTGGCCGCGATGCTAGCGGCCGCACTCTGCAGCGCCAGCTTGACCATCTGGGGGATCGACACTGCGGCTGGGGGCGTTGCCAGCTGAATCCGCCCGGCCTGGCCGTGGTGGGGGCCGCCCCTGCAGCCCCGGGGGCGGCTACCACCTCTCCGATCCGGTGCGGGCGATCTGGGGGCCCGTGAGCCGGGAGGAGTCCACCGAGAGGATCCTCTCGGCGGCCCTCGCCGCCCCGCTGGAGGCGCCTCTGGTGTTTCTGAGCCATGCCGGCCCCAGCGGGCTGGGGAGTCTGGCCACCGACCTCTGCGGCCGTGATTGGAAGAGCCCCGCCCGCGACTGGGGTGATCAGGATCTGTCCGAGGCGATTGCCCAGGTGCGCCGCCATCGCCCCCTGCCGCTGGTGGTCTTCGGCCACATGCACCACCGCCTCTGGCTGGGCCAGGGGGAGCGCCGCAGTTTCCAGATCGATCGGGGCGGCACCGCTTACCTCAATGCGGCCTCGGTACCCCGCCACGGCACCGATGAGCAGGGGCGGCGGTTGCGGCACTTCTCCTGGGTCGAACTCAGTGATGGCGCCCTGCTGCATGCCAGCCACCGCTGGTATGGGCTCGATGGCCGGCTTCTCTACCAGCAGCGGCTCTACCAGCGGGCGCCCCATCCAGAACCAGCCCTTCAAGCCGCGGTGCGGTGCTGATCTACGCCTGCGTGAGCGGCCATGGGTTTGGCCACGGCTCACGCACCGCTTCGGTGCTCATTGCCCTGCGCGCGCTTCGGCCCGATTGGCACCTGGTGGTTTCCTCCACCCTGCCGGAGGCGTTCCTGACCACGGCCCTGGAGGCGGCCCGGGCCATCCCCGGTGCCGGGCGGATCGGGCGCCGCCTCTGCCGCTGGGATGTGGGGGTGGTGCAGGCCGATGCCCTCGGGGCCGATGCACCGGCCACCCTGGTGGCCCTCGAGGCGCTGGAACGGCAGCTGAGCGCCACACTCGCGGCGGAGGTTGCCTGGCTGAGCGATCAGGGGGAGGCGGTGCTGGTGCTGGCTGATGTGCCCCCGGCGGCGGCGCAGCTGGCCCGGGCCCTGGGGGCGCCCCTGGCCTGGCTGGCGAATTTCGGCTGGGAGGCGATCTACGGCGCCATGGGTCCCGCCTTTGCCCCCTGGGCGGAGGCGGCCCTGGGCCTCTACCGCCAGGGGGATCTGCTGCTGCGCTGCCCCTGGCGATGCCGATGGACTGGGACCTGCCGGCGCTGGCCCTGGGGCTCACCTGCGGCACGCCGCATCTGGACGCCGGCGCCCTGCGTCGCCAGCTGGGGTTGCCGGAGGACCCAGGCCGCTGCGTGCTGGTGAGCTTCGGGGGCCTGGGCTTTCAGCTTGATCCGCAGGTTTTCGCCACCTGGGGCGAACACGAGTTCGTGGTGGCGGACCCAGGCTTCGATCCCGCCGCGGCGCCGGCCAACGTCCGCGCCCTGCCGGCGGGGGTGCGGCCCCTGGAGCTGATGCCGCTCTGCGACCGCCTGATCACCAAGCCCGGCTACAGCAGTTTCTGCGAAGCCCTCAGCCAGGATGTGGGCCTGCATGTGGTCCGCCGGGAGGGGTTTGCCGAGGCCGCCGTGCTCGAGCGGGCCCTGGTGCACCATGGGCGCCACCGGCTCTTGAGCCAGACGCAGCTCCAGCGGGGCGACTGGCAACTGGATCAGCCGCTGCTGGCCCCCAGCGGGCCGAGGCTGCAGAACGATGGCAGCGCTCAGGCCGCAAAAGCACTGGTGGCACTGGCCTCTGGGCAGCCAGCCATGTTGATCGGCACAGGGACAGTTGGGCTGTCAAGCGATTGATCAGCAGTGCCGATGATTGAGTGAATGGGTGTTCGTGAATTCTGAACTGAATTCATGGTGCAATCCAGTGAGGGTCGTGTTTTGAATTCATTTCTGTAGTCGTGATAACAAGTGGACGGTTATTCGACTGGCACTATCAAGAACTCGTTTGGGGCGATCTTTCGACAAATTGGCGCAGTCGAATTTCTATTGCTATTGCTTCGCGATTCCTGATCGAGCCATTCAGATCTTTCCGTCTCTGCAGCTCGTCATCCAATTTCGCGTCACAGCAACTTGATTCGCTCATCAGCCCATTCACTTCCGTTTCGTCCAATCAGATCAGATCAGCTGAGTTTTCCGCTCATTCAGCTCGTTCTCCCATTCACGTCCTGAATCCACCCGCCCATCGATCGGATCACAAGCCATCGATTTCGGTGAATCAGTTGTATGGCAATGGCCGTAATGTCCTTCGAATCCGTCGGTTTGCAGCGATCCACTCCCCCTCAAGAGCCTCCCGAGTCCGCCAGCTGCTGGTGGGAGCCTCCCTGGCCCTGCTCAGCCTTCCGCTTGCCCTTCCCGCCCGGGCAGCCGTTGGTGACGAAGGCAATGTTCAGCTCATCGGCACCGCCACCTCCACCGCGGCCGTGCCCCGCATGTTCGCCATCACCCCGGAGAGGCGGGCCCTGCTCAACACGATCCGCTACGCCGAAGGCACCTGGGCCAATGGCGAAGACATCGGTTATCGGGTGATGTTTGGTGGCGGTCTCATGGATTCCCTGGAGCGCCACCCCGACCGGGTGATCCGCAGTTCCCGCTATGCCAGCGCTGCCGCAGGCGCCTACCAGTTCATGCCCTTCACCTGGGCCATGACCAGCCGGATTCTGGGTCTGCCCGGTTTCGGGCCCTTCGCCCAGGACCAGGCAGCGCTGCTGTTGATCCAGCGCCGTGGTGCCTTGGAGCTCGCTGATCAGGGCCAGCTCACCCCCATCTGACCGCCCGCCTGGCGCCCGAATGGGCCTCGTTCCCAACCCTGCGCGGCAGCAGTTTTTACGGCCAGCCCGTGAAGCGCTTTGCTGATCTCAAGCGCTTCTACGAGTGGAACCTCGCCCAGCTCCGCGGCCAGCTTGTGGCACCCCCTGAGCCGGTGGCCAGCGTGCCCCCCAGTCGCGCCTGCGCCACCAACCAGCTGGAGTGTCTGTTGGAGAGCGCCGCCCAATCCCGCAGCGGCCTCTGAGGCCACTGCTTCGGTTTCGCTCGCCGGCAACGCTCAGCTTTCGCTTGGCCTGCTGGTTCCGACCGTTCGCTGGGCAATCAGGTAGGCCACCACGGCCGCCGTCACGAAGCCCAGGGAGTTGCGCAGCACCGGCAGCAGCTCAGGGGTTCGGGTGATCACAGGGCCAAGTCCCAGGGCGACGAACAGGATCCCCCACAGGGGCGAGAGCAGCAGCATCCAGGCCCAGGCGATCCGCTCCCCTGGCTTGCGCGGGAAGGCGGCGATGCCCGCCACCACGCCCCCCAGCAACGAGGAGCAGAAGGTGAGGATCCACTGCTCCCGTGGCAGGCCCGGCACCACCTGGCAGCCGCCCCGCTCCAGGCAGGTCTCCACGGCCGTCAGGGCCGCGACGATCGCTCCGTCCTCGCCGTGGTCGCGCACGTAGTACTGGTTGCCGTAGCGGGTCTGAAGTTCCACCCAGAAGGTGCGCGGCATCAGGGCGAACAGGGCATCGCCCACATTGAAATTGAGCAGGTTGCCGCCGCGGGGGTCGGCCACCACCAGCAGGCTGCGCTCATCGAGGTTCCAGAAATCCTTCACCGCCAGTCCTGGGGTGCGCTCGTACTGGGTCAGCACCCGGAGCTTCCAGCCGTTGGCCTGCTCGAAGGCCGTGAGCTGGTCCTCGAGGCTGGCGCGCTCGGCCTCGCTCAGGGCCCGGGCCAGGTCAATCACCGGTGTGGGGTGATCCGGCAGCAGTTGGGGGTTATCGGCGGCCAGGGCAGCCGGCGTGAGCACAGGCGCCAGCAGCACCAGGGCCAGGCTCAGCAGGGCAGGGGCCACCAGGGCCATCAGGCGAGCGAGCCAGGGATGACTGGCTCGGAGGGATTGGCCCATGCGCCTGCTGCGATGATCCTGCATTCTCTCTGACCCCCCTGCCCGAGCGCGTCCCCCCGAGGGCACCACCGAGGAGACCGTCCCGGACTGGCTGCGCCAGCGTCTGACCGCAGCCGGTTCGGACGTGCCCTTCAGCTCCTACATGGCCTGGGTGCTCCACGATCCGGAGCACGGGGCCTACGGCGCTGGCAGGTTGCGGATCGGCCCCGGGGGTGATTTTGCCACCGCGCCCTCCCTGGGGCCGGCCTTCGCTGAACTGCTGGCCCCCCAACTGGCCGACTGGCTGGAGGGTCTGGCCCGGGCGGTGCCAACTGGACCCCTGGCCCTGGTGGAGGCGGGACCCGGCGAGGGCCAGCTGGCCCTGGATCTTGCGGGCGCGCTGGCCCAGCGCTGGCCGGGCTTGACGGAGCGGCTGGAGCTTGTGCTGGTGGAGCCCAATCCAGGCATGGCCAGCCGCCAGCGCCAGCGGCTGGCGGCCTGCCCGCTGCCGGTGCGCTGGAGCTCCTTCGAGCAGTTGGCGGAGCGGCCCGTACGCGGGGTGGTGCTGGCCCATGAGGTGCTCGACGCCCTGGCGGTGGAGCGCTTTGAGCACCACCAGGGCCACTGGTGCCGCCAGCGGGTGCGGCTTGCCGGCGGCGGCCTGGAGCTGCTGGCGTCCGAACCCCTCAGCCCCGTTGAGCTGGAAGCCCTGGCCGATCTGGGCCTTGCCGAGCCGGGCGCCGGGCGCCCCGAGGGTTGGTGCAGTGAGTTGCACAGCGGCCTGGGCCCCTGGATGGCCGGCTGCGGGTCCGCCCTGGCCAGCGGTTGGTTGCTGGTGATCGATTACGCCCTGGAGGCCTGGCGTTACTACGCGCCCGCGCGCTCGGCCGGCACCTTGATGGCCTACCGGGGCCAGCGCGCCCAGGCCGATCCCCTGCTGGATCCAGGCGCCTGGGACCTCACCGCCCACCTCTGCACCGACAGCCTCGAGCGGGCGGCGCTGGGAGCCGGATGGCAGCCCCTGGGCCAATGCCGCCAGGGGAAGCGCTGTTGGCGCTGGGGTTGGCCCAGGCCCTCCACGGCCTATCCACAGCTGATGAAGGCCTGGCCTTGGCCGAGCGCCTGGCTCGACGGGAGGCGCTGCTGCGGCTGGTGGATCCCGCCGCCCTGGGGGACTTCCGCTGGCTGGCCTATGGCCGAGACCTGCCTGCGGAGCGCGACTCCCAGTCGGCCCCGCCGTTGTTTCTGCGGGAGCCGCCCCTCAGCTGAACGAGCTCAGCACCTGACGGATCAGGGCAGGGTCCACATCATCGCGGATCTCGACCTGGCCGATCGCCGTGGGCAGCACGAAGCGCACCTGTCCGTCGCGCACCTTCTTGTCGCTCTGCAAGCTGCTGAGCACGGCTTCTGGATCCAGGCGCGGCAAGGCGAGGGGCAGCCCCGCCTTGGCGATCAGGGCCCGTTGGCGTTCCTGATCAGCGTGGCTCCAGAGGCCCGAGGCCACGGCGATGGCGCCGGCCGCCAGCATCCCCAGCCCCACGGCTTCCCCGTGCCGGAAGGTGCCGTAGCCGCTGAGGTTTTCGATCGCATGGCCGAGGGTGTGGCCGTAGTTGAGGACCGCCCGCAGACCGCCTTCCCGCTCATCGGCGGCCACCACCCGGGCCTTGGCGGCGGCGGAGCGCTCCAGCAGCCGCTGGAGCAGGGCGGGCTCGACGGCCTCCAGTCGGGAGAGGTCGGTAGCCGCCTCCAACTCGCTGAACAGCTCCGGATCGCCGATCACCCCGTACTTGATCACCTCCGCCATGCCCGAGCGGAATTCCCGCTCCGGCAGGGTGGCGAGGGTGCCTGTGTCGATCAGCACCAGGCGGGGCTGATGGAAGGCGCCGATCAGGTTCTTGCCGCCGGGGTGGTTCACCCCGGTCTTGCCGCCGATGGCCGCATCCACCATCGCCAGCAAGGTGGTGGGCACCTGCACCACGGCGATGCCCCGCAGCCAGGTGGCGGCGGCAAATCCCGCCATGTCGCCCACCACGCCGCCGCCTAAGGCGACGATCGCCGAGCTGCGCTCCAGATGGGCGCCAAAGGCGGCGTCGTGGATCAGCCCCACGGTGGCGGGGGTTTTCTGCTCCTCGCCGGCCTCCACCACTGTGGTGCTCACCTGGAAGCCGGCCCGCTCGAGGCTGGCGCGCACCGGATCGCCGTAGAAGCCCTCCACCAGCGGATTGCTCACCAGCAGCACCTTGGTGCCCACCTTCAGGCCCGCTTCCGCCATCCGGGCACCCAGCTGATCCAGCCCCCCGGCCCCCAGATGGATCGGGTAGGGGTTGGCCGCCAGGGCCACGGGGATCGTGCGCAGGGGGGCGGAGGCGGTGCGGGTCACGGACGTTCGGGGCTGGTCGCTTGCGGGCCAGTCTGCTCACGCCCTGGCGGCCATTGGTGCTCCGCTTGCGGGTGCAGCACCAGTTGCGGGAAGGGAATCTCGATGCCCTGCTGCTTGAAGCCATGCCAGATGGCGTTAGCGACCTCGCTGCAGATGCCGACGTTGTCCATCGGAGCGTCGATCCAGAAGCGCACGGCGTAATTGATCGAGGAGTCGCCGTAGCTCAGCAACAGCCCCTTGGGCGCCGGGTCGGCCAGCACGCGGCTGCAACCGCTGGCGGTGGCCTCCAGCAGCCCGATCACCGCCTCCGGATCCTGGTGGTAGGCCGCCGATACCAGCACCTGGCTGCGGCGCAGGCTGTCGCTGCCGGTGTAGGTGGTGGTGGTAGTGGTGAAGAAGGTCTGGTTGGGGATCACCAGCTCGGCGTTGTCACGGTTGCGCCAGAGCACCGCCGCCCGCAGCCCCAGGCTGCGCACCTCGCAGGAGTCGCCGTCGATGATCAGCACCTCCCCGGGGCGAACGGACCCCTCCACCAGGAGCCACAGGCCACTGACGAAGTTGGAGAACACCTCCTTGATGCCGAAGCCCAGGCCCACCGAGAGGCCCCCGGCGATGGCCAGGATCGCGTTGCCTCTGATTCCCAGGTGATCAATCACCAGCAGGATGCCGAAGCCCACCAGCAGGTAGCGGATCATCAGCTCCATCGCCCGCCGGCCGCTCTCGCTGATGCCGATGCTGCGCTGCACCACCCACGCCAGCCAGATCGCCGGCAGTCCCGAGGCGGTGACGAGCAGATACAGGGTGGCCGTGGCCGCAAACAGTTGCCCCAGATTGATCGGGGCTCCGAAGAAGACACCCAGGGGAATCACGCCGAGGTCGTTGACGCTGTCGAGCCGCCGGATCAAGCCCAGGGCGGCGGCGATGAAGAAGGCCGGCTTGATCACCTGGGTGTACAGGCTCTGTACCACGCGCCGCTCCAACCGCCGCAGCAGCAGCACCCGCAGCACCTCCAGCAGGATCCAGAGCGCCTGAAGCCCGGCGAAGAACAGCACCAGGCCGAAGGGTTGGCCCAGCAGCGCCAGCAGGGCGGCCAGGAGCAGGATCAGCGCCAGCTTGAGCAGATCGAACTGGATGATCGAGCGCCGCCAGCGGGGCAGCAGGGCCAGATGCAGGGAGATCACGATCCCCAGCCAGCCCGCCAGCTGCAGCACCACCGAGAGGCGCTGCAGGTAGCCGAACCAGCCGCTGATCTCGTAGAGGAACTGGTTCATGGGCGCTGGGCCAGGCGCTGCGTCAGCATCTCGATCGCCTGGGGGCCATCGGCGGCGCCGAAGATCATTGAGGTGAGCACCTCACGGAGCAGGGCCTCGCGCGGATCCCCCTCGATCAGGTTGACGTTGAAGAGGTCGTAGGCCTGCGACTGGGCCATGCCCTTCTCCAGGGCAGCCAGCACCCGGGAGCTGGTGACCGGCACATTCACATAGCGGTTCACCGGCAGGGCATCGTCGCTGCTCAAGGTGGCGGCCCGCTGCACCAGGGGATTGACGCTGAACTCCGCCAGGGCCTGGCTGATGCGGCGCTGCTCCGGGCTGGAGTCCCGTCCGAAGGCCCAGACCCGCAGCCGGGCGATCGGACTGGCCTGCCCCTCGGGCCCCGATGGCAGCGGGGCCACCCCGAGCCGTGGGCCCATCTCCCTCTGCAGGCGCGCCAGATGGCGGCTGCGGCAGGCGATCCAGGCCAGATCCCCCTTGACCAGAGCGCCCAGCAGATCGTCGGTGCTGCCGTAGAAGGTGACCCGTTGCTGGTCACTGGCCTGGTCAAGCCAGCTGAGCCAGCGCAGCAGCCCCGCTCGATCGGCGGGAAGCAGCTTGGCCGGTGTGACCGAGGTCTTCTCCGGGGCCAGCAGGCGTTGCAGGGCCGTGGTCGCCCCGAGGCCGCCGGCGCTCCAGTAGAGGTCGACCGGTTCAAGGGACAGTCCGATCGGGATGCCCCGGGCGCTGACCTTCAACAACTCCTCAAGGGTCTGGGGAGCCTTTTTCAGCACTTTGCGGTCGTAGCAAGCCACCTGGGGCTGGCTGAAAACGGGGAGCGCCGCCCAGCCTCCCTTGGTCCGGAAGCCGCGCAGCATCGTTGGCTCCACCTGGGAGCTGACGGCCTGCGGCAGCTGCACCGTCCGGGTCATGCCGGCGCTGTGCATGGCCAGGGCCGAGCTGCCGTTCACCAGCATCAGGTCGGGGCCCAGACCCGTGCGGTCGCGACGGGTGACCTCAGCCTGCACCTGGGTTTCAGGGAAGAACAGCAGCTGCACCCCCACCTTCGGATGGATCAGCCGGAAATCCTTGATGAATTGGCCCAGCTGGGAACGGAGGTGTCCGTCCGGCCCTTGTTTGGTCTGGTTACCGGAGCTGAGACCGATGTAGAGGTACACCGTTCCCGCCAGCTCACCGCTGCCTGGGCTGTTTGGGGCCGAGCAGGCCGCCAGGGCCAAGGGCACCACCAGGGCCGCCATGGCACGGGTGAAGCGGCTGAGCTGGATCTGTCGGGGGGCGTTCACGCCGTCAGGGTAGATAGCCTGCCCGAAGTCGTCTTTTCCCATGGCCCCGGCCCGAGCCACCCTCACCGCCTGGGGTTTTCTGGCTCCGGGCCTGGTGCTGATCGGTCTCTCGGTGCTGCTCCCGGCGCTGATGGCGCTGGTGATGAGCTTCAGCCAGAGCGGTCTCGATGTGAGCGAGCCCCTGCGGTTCGTGGGCCTGGCCAACCTTCGCCGGCTGGCCCACGACCCGATGTTCTTCCGGGTGCTGGGAACAACGTTCCTCTATCTGGTCGGGGTGGTGCCGCCGATCGTGCTCGGTTCCCTCGCCCTGGCGGTGCTGGTCAACCGACAGCTCCCCGGCATTCATCTGTTTCGTGGGGCCTTCTACACACCCGTGCTGGTGTCGATCGTGGTGGCGGCGATCGCTTTCCGTTGGCTCTACGCCGAAAACGGTCTCCTCAACGGCTGGCTCAGCGCCCTGCTGGGGGAGCGCTTCCATCCGATCGGTTTTCTCAGCGATCCACGTCTGGCCCTGCCCTCGGTGATGCTGGTGACCCTCTGGAAGGGTCTGGGCTATTTCATGGTGATCTTCCTGGCGGGCCTCCAGGGCATCTCTCCGGAGTTGTACGAAGCCGCCTCCCTCGATGGCAGCGAGGGTTGGCGCCGCCACCTGGACATCACCCTGCCGTTGCTGCGCCCCTACATCACCCTGGTGGCGGTGATCTCGGCGATTTCGGCCACCAAGGTGTTCGAGGAGGTTTTCCTGATGACCCAAGGCGGCCCGGCCGATGGCACCCGAACCCTCGTCTATTACGTCTACGACCAGGCGTTCTCCGAATTGGAGATCAGCTATGCCTGCACCGTTGGGCTTGCCCTGTTCGTGATCGTTCTGCTGCTGAGCCTGGTGCGTTTCCTGGCCGCAGGAGAGAAGGGGCTCACCTGATGCCAGGGGCCAGGGCCCAGGAGGCCAGGGGCGTGGGTCAGGGGAGTGAGCGGCATCGGATGGCAAGCTGGGCCACTTCAAGCGTGGCGACTGAGGTGGGGCGTTGAGCGCTGAATCCGGCACCCCATCCAGCGATCCAGTGTTCCATGCCCCCGTGGCCATCGGGATTGTGGGGGGCGGCCAGCTGGCCCTGATGCTCGCCGAGGCCGCCGCCGAACTGGGGGTGGAGCTGCATGTGCAGACCCCTCGGCGGACGATCCTGCCGCCGCCCTGGCGGCTGTCGTGGTGCAGGCCGATTGCGGGGATGCGGCGGCGACCCGCCGGCTGGGGGCGCACTGCCGGGCGATCAGCTTCGAGAACGAATGGGTGGACCTGGAGGCCCTGGCCCCCCTGGCGGCCGAGGGTCTGGTGTTTCGCCCCAGCCTGGCGGCGCTGGAGCCCCTGGTGAACAAGCGTCGTCAGCGGGAGCTGCTGGAACGCCTGCATCTGCCTTCCCCCCGCTGGCTGCCGTTGGAGCGCCTGATCGAACCCCTGCCGTTGGAAGACATCCCCCCACCGATCACCGCCGACCCAGTGGAGCCGCGGCCGGTCTTCGACCTTGGCTTTCCATTGATGGCGAAGGCCTCCACCGGTGGCTACGACGGCAAGGGCACCCTGGTGATCCCTGATCCCGCGGCACTGGAGGAGTTGCTGGAGCGGGTGGATCCCACCGAGTGGATCCTCGAGGAGTTCGTCAGCTTCGACCAGGAGCTTGCCCTGGTGGCCTGCCGGGATGGCCAGGGTCAGGTGGCCTGGTTCCCCTTGGCCCGCACCCATCAGCACCAGCACGTGTGCGACTGGGTGCTGGCACCCGCCTCGGTGGACCAGGCTGTTGAGGCCCTGGCCCGCAATGTGGCCGCTTCGATCCTGGCCAGCCTCGACTATGTCGGTGTGCTCTCGATCGAGTTCTTCTATGGGCCGGGTGGACTGGTGGTGAACGAGCTGGCGCCTCGCACCCACAATTCCGGCCACTTCACGATCGAGGCCTGCCGGACCAGTCAGTTCGCCCAGCAGGTGCGAATCGTCAGCGGTGACAACGTGGCAGACATCGACTTCGATGGGCCCGGAGCCCTGATGGTCAACCTGCTCGGCATCGAGCAGAGCGCAGAAGAGGAGGCCGAGCGGCGAACGGCCCTGGCGATGCTGAACGGTGCCCACCTGCACTGGTACGGGAAGCGGGAGCCCAGGCCCGGGCGCAAGCTGGGGCACCTGACCGTGCTGCTGCAGGCCGCCACCCCGGCCGAACTGGAGCTCGAGGCCGATCGGCGTTTGGCGGAGATTCGTTCGATCTGGCCCTTGCCTCCAGCTTAAGCCCCCTAGGATGTGCTCGGACTGCTGTGTTGGTCACTGCCTTCTACAGTTTTCTGATCTGACTCCCTTTTCGACTTGGGGGGTCTGTCGCGACGGCGACGTAGGCCGGCCTTGAGCCGGAAACGAAACCCCGCTTTGACCCCCCTTCTGGTTCATCCAGGTCGGAATCTGGGGCAGAACGGCATGGCGGTCCACCCCTTTCTTGAATCAGCCCGCAGAAGGTGCCTGATGGGCCGCTACCTGACAGCGCTGATCGCTTCGCAGCCACCCCACTAAGGTCGTAGGCACGTGCTGCAGGCATGATTCGCTGATGCCGACCAGCCGTTCGAAGCTCCGCTCCGAGCGATTCCGCTACGGCTGGATCAGTCTGCTGATCGGGGCGCTGCTCACCGTTCTGATCGTGGCCAACGCGGCGCACGAACGGCGCGTGGGCAACACCCAGATTGCTGATGACAGCCTGTGGATGCTCTGGTCACCGGCCATCTTTGCCGTGGCGGGGGTGGTGTTCATCGCTCGGGGACTGGCGCTCGAGAACTCCCTCAAGCACCTACCCACTTTCAGGCGGCCCCGGCGGCCGCAGTTGTTCAAGCCTCGGCCGAAGGCTGATCCCCCTTCCGAGCGAGGCCGCAGGCGGCAAGCCAAGCCGGCCGCCGCCCGAGCAGAAACGGCCGAAGCGGAGGCCACTGAAGCGGCATCCAGAAGCTCACCTCCCCCGGCGGCGGCGCCAGAGGCAAGGGAGATTCCCCTTGATGATCGTTACCGCCAGGCCTGCGCGGAATTGGGGGTCGAGCCCGGCACCGATTGGATGGTGATTCGGGCAATCTGGCGCCGAAAGCTCCAGAGCTGGCACCCCGACCAGGGGGAGACCACGAGGTCTGGTTGCGCAAGACCGCCGCCTACACCCTGCTCGAGGCCTGGGAACAGTTCAAGGCCTGAGCCGTTGGCAGGTTGATGGCCATCGACCGCAGGCCCGGTTGGACCGTTGCCTGTGCGCAGAGGATCAGGCCTTGATCACCTGATCTCGCCCCTGGCGTTTGGCCTCAAGCAGGGCCAGATCACTGCGGATCAGCAGGGATTCGCTGGTGTCTTCCTCCCGGCGCCACTCCGCCACCCCCAGGCTGATCGTGATCTTCACCATGCCCTTTTCAGCGGGGATGCGCACGTCCTTGACCATGGCGCGGATGGACTCGGCCACCCGCAGGCCGGCGCTGATGGTGGAGCCGAAGAGCAGCACAACGAATTCCTCCCCCGGTGCGGCAGAGCATGTCGGTTCCGCGCAGCCGCGAGCGCACCACCTCCACCAGGGCGACCAGCACCTGATCACCCACGTCGTGGCCGTAGGTGTCGTTGACGGTCTTGAAGAAATCGATGTCCATGGCGATGGCACAGATCCCGGCTCCAGAGCGTTTGCCGCGCAGGATCTCTTCGTTGAGGCGACGGAACAATTCGCGGCGGTTGAAGCAGCCGGTCAAGGGATCAATCGTGGTGAGCCGCTCCAATTCCTGCTCCCTGGCTTCCAGGGCCTTGTTGGTGCTCTGCAGGCTGTTGGTCAGTCGATTGATGTCTTCGCCACGCTGGTTCACGATCAGCGCGAGGTCCTGAAGTTCAGTCACCAGGGAGAGCTTCAGCTCGGGCAGGTGTTGCGTGTTGAGAGGCCCACCACTGCCGATGTCGATCAAGGGGCTGAGCATCAGTGTGAACTGGTTGTCGATGAAGCGTGCAAATACCTCACTGAGGAAGGAGCCAAGTATCAGAATCCAAGCCAGAGTGCCAAGGAAGCGGGCACTGGCCATTTGCAATTCGAGCACATTGTTGGCGGCAGTTTCCACCACGAAAACAGTGAACTCCTTGACCACACCATTGATCTCATAGGCGTTGAAGCTCTGCCTGCGGGCCCAGTAGCTCTGCACCCACCGCTTCATCTCCGGCATCGGTTGGCGCGGGGAGATCAGTTGAAGTCCATCAGCCCTGGCTGTGCTCAAAACAGGTTGCTTGTAGTCGCTGCGAAGATCCTTGAACAGTTCTCGATTGGAGCTGTAATGAACTCCTTCGTTTGAGTTCACTTCAAAGTTGATATCGTGCTGTGTACTGATCGGATTATCGACCAAGCGCTCATTGCTTTTCACATTCTTGATGATTACATCCGAGGCAATATTGAGCCTCTCCAGGACACCGTCCTGAACGCTGCTCACCAGTTCGTGGCTGCTCATCACCGTGATGATCAGGCTCGGCACGGCAATCGACAGAAAGGTGATCGCCAGAATCAGATCTTTTAAGGAGAGTCCCCGTTCCTCGCCCACGGGAGCCATGGTCTTGATCGCCAAAAAGATGGCAAAAGCGATCGCGGTGTTGAGCACCCCATTCACCCCCTGCTTGAGGGCGGCCAGGGTCGTGTTCGCCAGGTCGATGCCGATCACCTGGTGGTACAGCAGGAACACCAGCGGGGCCCCCAGCACCAGCCAGTAGAGAACGTCGCCCACCACGACATGGCCATAGCGGCTGTGGCCGTCCCGTCGCAGGATCGTGTTCACCGCCACGGTGAGCCAGATGATTTCGGCGGTGAAAGTGAGCACGGCCCAGCCGTGGCCCCACAACGTGATCGTGGCAAGGGAGGCGATCACAGCGATCGGGATCGCCCGCCCCCCCACCCAGCAGCAACACCAGCACCGGAACAATGGAGCCGAGCAGCAGATGAACGCCGAATAGCAGCGGAATCGGCTGAAGGTTGAGGCCGAAACTCACCAATCCCAGGACCACCACCAGCAGCAACTGGCCTGGCGCCGTGCGCCAGCGATTGGGTGGATGGGGTGGGCTCGTTGCCATGGTTCTGCCGGGAGGCCGAGCCGACCCGTGGGGACGTTCCAGCAAGTACCTGTTTTAGCGGATGATCTCTTGACTGACTGGGGCTGTTGTTGTCCTTCTCCGCTAGGGCCGGTTCAACAGCCGAGCCAGGCCTTCCTCCAACTGCTCGGCGCTCCAGGAGCCGATCACGAACACTTCCTGGGCTGAATGACCGCGGCGGGCGATGAGCTTGTGGCCCCCTTGAATCGTTGTTGAAACCCGAAGTCGCAACTGATCCGAGCGTCCCTTCACCCGAGCGATCACGGCAGGGGTGATCGTGTCGATGCCCGGTTCGGAGGCCAAGGCCTTGAGCACCGGGATGAGACCCTCGATGTAGGTGCTGTGGGTGATCACCACCCGCCCCATTGGTTTGCCTCAGCAGGCTCCCAGCCTAGAAAGTCTGCCAACATGGTTCCCCCTGCCGCACCGTGATGCCTGCAGATGGCCAGGGTTCAGCCGATCACTCTCCAGCCGACCGCCCGAGCACCGGTCCTGGCGCTGCTGAGCAAGATCCAGCGAAGCGGCGTTCCGAAGGCCCCAGGAGTTGCGCTGATGTTGCAGGAACGCTCGATCGGCGGGCCATTGCCGAGCGCCTCAGCAACGTTCTGGGAGTGCCCGTGGAGGTGGTGAGCCGTCGGGACCCCGTGCGTCATCGCGTCAGTGGTCTGGCGGTCTGCTCCGGGAAGGTGCTGAGCTACGTCATCGATGCCCAGGCCCGCACCGTGGCCACCCGCAACTTGCTTCAGCTCACCCGCCGCAGCCGCGAGGCGGCTTAGGCCCGCTCGAGGGGGGCCATGGTCAGTCCCTCCAGGCTGAGTTGCTGGTGGTACAGCTCGGCCTGCTCCATCGGCCCGCTCCACACCACCGCCGACCCCTGGGAATCAATCCTCTGGGCCAGTTTCCAGGCCTGGTCGGGCCCCATGGCGGGGATGTAGCGCACGAGGCAGTCGACCACGTGCTGGAAGGTGTTGACGTCGTCATCCAGCACCACCACGTTGTAGGTGGGGTAGGGCTCCTGCAGTCGGCGGCGCTCCAGCACCGGTTGGCCGCGGCTGGGGGAGGCGCTCTGCTGGATCATGACTCGGTTCGCACCGCCACCAAGCCTAGGTACAATGGCAAGGTTGATCGATCCGATGGCGCCATGTTGATCTCCCTGGGCTGGGCTTCTCTGGCGGCGGTGTTCACCCTCTCGATTGCCTTCGTGGTCTGGGGCCGCAACGGTGACGGCAGCATCAATTTCTGAGTTTCGCCAACGAGGGCTGCGCCCGCATCGAGGATGCCGATGAGCGAGCTGCAGTTCAACACAGTTCTCGCCAGCCTGGCCGCCCTTCTGCTGATCTTTGTCAGCGGTGGCGTGATCTACCTCTCCACGGTCGAGTGGCGTGACCGGCGCCGCCGCAATCGCCCTGATGCCAAGCGGCGCTCCTGAGGCCCGCCATGGTTCAACCCTCGGTGGCCGGCCTGGCCGGCCGCCTCCGTCGTTCCTCTCCGCCTTTTCCCGCCGCCCTCACGGCCACGGTCACGGCACTGCTGCTGTTGGCTCCGGGACTTTGGCTCGGCCATCACCCCCGTCCCCAGGCCCAGGGTCTGGAGCGGATCCTGGGCGCTGCGGCCTTGCTGCAGAGCTTTCCGGCCGATGCGCGGCGCCCGGCCCCAGGGCTGTGGGTCCAGCGCCTGGGACCTGATGCGTCCCGGCGGCTCTGGAAGCGGCAGCGGGGCAATTGGTGGCAGTTCTGGGGGCGCCATGGCGACGAAGGGCTCTACCTGGTTCTGCCCGCCGACAGCTTCAGGGCCGCCGCCGTTGAGGTTCCCGCCGGCAGTTTGCGCGTGGATGATCTGGTGGTGCTGGCCCCGGACCCGCTGGCGGCCGGCTTGCTCAAGGAACCCCTGGCCTTGAAACGACGCCAGCCCCGGGGCCTGGAGCAACGCTGCGTGGGCGAGTTGCAGAGCCAGCAAGCCGTCTACTGGACCGACACGGCCCTGGGACAGATGCTGGGGCCACTGTCCTCGCTGCTGCAAAGCTTTCAGCAAGGCTGCCTGCAACTTGGCGGTCAGGGCGCCACGCTCAGCTGGCAAGGGGAGACCTCCTCCGCCCCTGGCCTCGGGAGTCGCCAGCCGGCCCCCTGGGCGCGATCCAACCACCCGCCCCCTGGCGGAGAACCTGTTGCTCGAGATTCGCGGCGAGCGGCTTGATCTACTGCTGGCGGATCTGCTCAATCGCCAGATGATCCGTGAGCCCCTGGCCAGTCGCTATGGCATCGGCGATCGCCAGCTGACCCTGCTGCGGGGCACGCCGTTCCTGTTGCGCCTCAAACCCCAGGCCACAGGTCCGTTCCAGGCCTCCCTTGAACTGCAGCTGGCCGTGGGGGACCAACGCTCCCAATGGGCGGCACTGCTGGCCCCGCTGCGCAAGGCACTGCTTGATCAGGGGCTCGGGGAGTCCAGCCCCCAGATCCGCTCCGCCAGCAGCCCGTCGGTGCTGCCCACCAGTTCCTGGAAGCGGGATGACGGCACGGTGGTGGGGGCTGGCGCTGGCTGAGCCCGGCGACGAGCCGTCAGCCCCAACTGCTGTTTTTCCTGGGCCCCGAACCAGCGCTGGCTGGAAGCAGCCTCCCCTGGCCTGATGCCCGGCCCCAGGGTGACGTGGCTCTGGACCTTCGTCTCCGCCCCGCCGCCCTGGAGGCCCTGGGCCTGCTGCCCGCGGATCTGCCGCTGCTGGTGCGCCGTTCTGATCAGTTGAGCCTGATCAGCGGCGCTGTGGGAGGGGTTGGCCGTGGCGGCGGCCGCTCAGCCAGCCTCAGCGGCTCTCTGCGGCTGCCGTCTCGCTTTCGCTGATATCCTCTCCCGCAGGGGCTTCAGCTGCGTTCGAGGTGCCTGTGGGGCCATCGGCGAGATCAGGGAGTTCCGCTTCGGCGCTGGCGGCCCGTTCACGGCGGCGGCGCTCGGCGGCCAGGGTCTCCTCCATCATTTCCACCGCCTGGGCCATGCGCTCAAGGTTGGAGCTGTAGAGCCCCAGATCCTTATCGACACGGCCACGGATCAGGCCCATCGCTTCGGCCACCCCGTGGGCTGCCTGGCGCAGGGCTTCCGGCTCCAGAGCCTCAGACCCCTTGGCCTGCTCCAGCAGGCTGAGCAGCCCCACGGCCACCAGACGTGAGTAGTGAAAATCCGGCCTCTGAATACTGGCGAGGGCGCTCCCCAGCGGCTCGGGGGCCCCTTCCCCCTGGTGATCCAGCCATGAGGTCACCGTTTCCAGGTCGTGGTCACCGATGGCCGCCACCGCCGCCTGCCGCTGCCGGCGCAGGTGGCTGGCGTCGAAGCCGGAGGAGGCGCAGATGGCCTGAAACAGGGGTTCCATCTGTTCCGGGGGCGGTACCCCCGGGCGAATTCGTCGAACACCTGGACCAGCCCGGAGGCGAACAGGGCATCCGGCTGGAATCCCTTCTGGTGGCTGAGCAGATGCAGCTCCACCAGCAACTCATCGACGAGACGCCGGTAGAGGGGAGCAATCACATGGGGGAAGGCGCCATGGAAGGCGCGCTTGCTGTCGGACACGGTGAGACTTGCGCTCACACTTCTCGGGCTAGTGGTTGTTGGACCCTAGCGCTCACGGGGCTCGTTAGGATCGATCCTGCTGTTGCCTCCCTGCCCATGATCCCGATCGTGATCGAAGAGTCCGGCCGGGGCGAGCGCGCGTTCGACATCTACTCACGGCTGCTCCGGGAGCGGATCATCTTCCTGGGGGAACCGGTCACCGCTGAGTCGGCGAACCGGATCGTGGCCCAGCTGCTGTTCCTTGAGGCGGAAGACCCCGACAAGGACATCTTCCTCTACATCAATTCACCCGGCGGCTCCGTCTACGACGGCCTGGGCATCTTCGACACCATGCAGCACATCAAGCCTGATGTGCAGACCGTCTGCGTCGGCCTGGCGGCCAGCATGGGTGCTTTCCTGCTCAATGCCGGTGCCAAGGGCAAGCGCAGCAGCCTGCACCACTCGCGGATCATGATCCACCAACCCCTGGGTGGGGCCCGCGGCCAGGCCAGCGACATCCGCATCCAGGCCGATGAAATTCTTTATCTCAAGGACAAGCTCAACAGGGAGCTATCCGAGCGCACCGGCCAGGACCTGGAGCGCATCCAACAGGACACGGACCGGGATTTCTTCATGTCTCCCCATGAAGCTCAGGCCTACGGTCTGATCGACAAGGTGATCGAAAAGCGGCCGATCCGCCCGGTCTGAGCAGCAAATTCAAATAATCTAAAGAACGTTCAACATTGAATTGAACGTTCTTTATTGAAAGGTTTTGTGCTTCTTACAGGCTCAGCTGGCTGAGCTGCCGATCAACGGGGAGTAACGATCCTTTTCGGGGATGTCGGCGAACTCGGAGACGATGGCCCTGAACTCATCGCCATCGAGGGTTTCCTTTTCGATTAGCAGCTCCACCAGCCGGTCCATGGCTTCGCGGTGCTCGGCCACAAGTTTCAGGGTTGCTTGGTAGGACTCTTGAACGATGCCACGCACCGCCTCGTCGATCTTGCTGGTGATCGAATCGGAGGCATCGCTGCGGGTCATCAGATCGCGTCCCAGAAACACCTCCTGATTACCGGCCTCAAGGGAGACCGGGCCTAGATCGCTCATGCCGAAACGGGTCACCATCTGGCGTGCCATTGAAGCCACCTGCTGGATGTCGCCGCCGGCTCCGGTGGTCACTTCAGCGTGACCGAAGACCACATCCTCGGCGGCTCGGCCCCCCAGGGCCCCCATGATCCGGGCCTTCAGTTGGGCACGGCTCACCAGCATCTGCTCCTCGTCAGGGGAGAACCAGGTGAGACCCTGGGCCTGGCCACGGGGAATCAAGGTGACCTTCTGCACCGGGTCGTGGTGCTTGACCAGGGTTCCCACCAGGGCATGGCCGACCTCGTGATACGCGATCAGGCGCTTGCTGCGACCGTCGGTGAGGGGCTTGCCCTCCATGCCGGCGATCACTCGATCCACGGCGTCGTCAATTTCGGCAAGGGTCGTGGCCTCCTTGCGCCGGCGGGCGGTGAGGATCGCCGCCTCGTTCAGCAGGTTCGCCAGGTCGGCGCCGGTGAACCCAGGGGTGCGGCGGGCCACCGCTTCGAGTGATACGTCGGCGGCCAGCTTCTTGTTGCGCGCGTGCACGTTGAGAATCGAAAGCCGTCCTTTGATGTCCGGGGCATCCACGCCCACCTGACGGTCGAAGCGGCCTGGACGCATCAGCGCCGAATCGAGCACGTCGGCGCGGTTGGTGGCGGCAATGATGATGATGCCGCTGTTCCCCTCAAAGCCATCCATCTCGGTGAGAAGTTGGTTGAGGGTCTGCTCGCGCTCGTCGTTGCCGCCACCGATGCCAGCACCCCGCTGGCGGCCCACGGCGTCGATTTCATCGATGAAGATCAGGCAGGGGCTGTTCTCCTTGGCCCGCTTGAACAGATCGCGCACGCGGCTGGCGCCGACGCCAACGAACATCTCCACGAATTCGGAGCCCGACAAGGAGAAGAAAGGCACCCCGGCCTCTCCGGCAATCGCTTTGGCCAGCAGTGTTTTGCCCGTACCCGGCGGGCCCACCAGCAGCACACCCTTGGGGATCTTGGCGCCCACGGAGGTGAAACGCTCGGGGGTCTTCAGGAACGTGACCACCTCCTGCAGATCCTGTTTGGCCTCCTCCACGCCGGCCACATCGTCGAATTTGACCCCGGTGTCCGCCTCCATGGCGAAACGGGCCTTGGTCTTGCCGAATTGCATAGCCTGGCCGGGGCCCCCGGGCATGCCGGAGGAGCGGCGGGCCAGGAAGATCAACGCACCGATCAGCAGCAGGGGGAAGAGCAGGTTGCCGGCGATCCCCAATAGGGGCGGCGTGGTGCGGGGCGGGTGCACGTCGAAACTGATGCCTTGATCCTTGAACTGGTTGATCAGATCGGGGGAGAGGCCGGGTAGATCTACGCGCAGTCGCTGCACGCGATTGTCCAGGTCGGGATCGATCGCCTCCACGACGGCGCTGCGGCCTCCCTCGTAGACATCCACCGCGGTGACCCGGCCGGCCTCGATGTAGTCAAGGAAGCGTCCGTAACTCATCCGAGCCACGGCGGTGTTGCGGGCGGCCACTCGGGCACTGCCGGCGCTGGGATTGCCACCGGGAGTGAATCGAGCGAGTCCCCCTGGCCCAGCAGCTGCCAACCGAGAAAGACCGCTACGGCGAGCGGGAGCAGCCAAAGGGCGATCAGGCGCCAGCGCTGGTTCATGGAGAGGGCTGATTTTGCTGAACTTTAAGAGCCCCTCCGCCGCCGCTGTGGTGGGCTGGTCTCGATCAGCTCCGCAGTCCGCCCACCACTTCTGCCACTGACACTCTCTTCAAGGCTGGGGGCTTCGCTCTCCGGTGCTTCGATCGTCAGATCCACCGCCTCGAGGGATTCCAGCAGGCTGGGCCCTCCCAGGTCGTAGGTCCAGATTTCCACCACGCAGCCTTCGGGTGCATTGAAGCTCAGCAGTTCGAAGGGAAAGACCACCCGTTCCAGGTAGAACTCCTGGGGCCCGCAGCAGCGGATGATCACCATGCGGTCGCTGGAGTTGCGATAACCGCACGAAAGCAGCGCCAAGGGATGATCCTCATCAGGGTTCGACCATCTAGCCACCAAGGCTGAACATGCTTGGTGACGAGTTTGACGGTTTCAACTTCTTAAGGGTTTCTCAAGGGATTCCGGCAGCGCGGCGTCACACCAGGCCCGAGCTCCGATCAGAGGCTGCGCAGAGCCGTGATCGGATCCAGCCGGGCCGCCCGGCGGGCGGGCACCACACCGAAGAACAGGCCGATCGATCCGGAAAGCCCGACGGTGAACAGAACACTGCCGGCACTGATTGCCGCGGGCAGCGCCGTGAAACGGCTGACGCCAGCTATGGCCGTCAGGCCCACCGCGCTGCCGATGACCCCACCGAGGACCGCCAGCACCAAGGACTCCACCAGGAACTGCAGCAGCACATCGCTGCTGCGCGCCCCCACCGCCTTGCGCAACCCGATCTCCTCGGTGCGTTCGCTCACCGATACCAACATGATGTTCATGATTCCAATACCGCCCACCAGCAGCGACACCCCACCGATGGCCGCCAGCATCAGGGTCAGGCCGCCGGTGATGGTGCCCACGATCGCCAGGGCGTCCTTTTGAGAACGTACGGCGAAGTCGTCTTCGCGAAGAATCTTGTGCCGCTGGCGCAGCAGGTTGGTGATCTGAAATTTGGCCGCGTTGGTGCTGGCTTCGTCGCGGGCTTCCACACTGATGAAACTCAGGGTCACCCCGAAGCTGGGGTCGCGGCCACTGAGCTTGCTCACCATGGTGGTGAGAGGGATGTAAGCGGCCTCATCGGGGTTGGAGCCGAAGGCGCCACCTTTTGGCGCCATGACGCCGATCACCTCGAAGGCCTGATCGCGGATGCGGATGCTGCGGCCGATGGAGGAGCCTCCGGAGGGCAGCAGCTTGTCGCGGAGATCGGGGCCGATCACGGCCACGTTGCGGGCCGACTGAAGGTCTTTCTCAGTCAGGAATCGGCCTTGGGCGACGTCGAAACGCCGCACACTCAGGAAATCAGGGGTGATTCCGGAAATGGTGGCATTGGCGGTGTTGGAGCCGGCCTGCACCACCTCGTTGAGGGTCACCTGCGGTGCCACCCGCCGAATGCTCGGCACCTGCTGGGCAATCGCCTCCGCGTCTTCCAACACCAGGGTCTTGGGGGTGTCGATCCCCTGGCGGCGCGTGTCGTTGTTGCCGGGCACGATGAACAGCACGTTCGCGCCAAGGGTGTTGAGCTGACCCTCAGCCAGGTTCTGGGCCCCGGTGCCCACCCCCACCAAGGTGATCACCGAGGCGTTGCCGATCACGATGCCCAGCATGGTGAGCAGGCTTCGCAGCCGATTGGCCCTCAGGGTGCTGAGGGCCATGGACACCGTTTCCCGCAGGGGGAGTTGGACGGCCACGGGCTAGGCCCAGGTGGCGCTGTTGTCCGACGCGACGATGCCCACCTTGACCAGATCGGTGGAGCCGCTGACGCCGGTAAGGGTGCCGGCGGTCTGAACCACCAGATCCCCTTCCTGCAGCAGGCCCAGGTCCTGCGCCACATCCATGGCCTGGGAGAAGGTGCCGCTGGTGGAGTCCTGGGCGAGGATCAACAACGGGTTCACCCCCCAGACAAGCTGCAATTGCCGCGCCACTTTCTCCTCACTGGTGATCGCCAGGATCGGGGTGGCCGGCCGGAACTTACTCACATTACGGGCGGTGGAGCCGCTCTTGGTGAGGGGCAGGATCGCCGCCGCACCGAGCTGGCGGGCGATGCTGCTGACGGCCTGGCTGATGGCATTGGGAATGGTGCTGGCGATGTGACTGTCGAGGGTGCGCAGGGGGTAATCACGCTCGATTCTCCGGGCGATCTGGGCCATGGTCGCCACCGCCTCCACCGGGTAGTCGCCGACGGCGGTCTCGTTGGAGAGCATCACGGCGTCGGTGCCATCGAGGATGGCGTTGGCCACATCGCTCACCTCGGCGCGGGTGGGCCGGGGGCAGCTCGCCATGCTGTCGAGCATCTGGGTTGCCGTGATGATCGGGATCCCCAGGCTGTTGGACTTGCGGATCAGTTCCTTCTGCAGCAGCGGCACCTCTTCGGCGGGCATCTCCACCCCCAGATCGCCCCGGGCCACCATCACGCCGTCACAGAGCGGGAGGATCGCGTCGATCTGATCGATCGCTTCGAATTTCTCGATCTTGGCGATCACCGGGGTGGTGTGGCCATGGCTGCGGATCAGATCACGGATCTCCTCCATGTCGGAGGGATTGCGCACGAAGCTGAGTGCCACCCAGTCCACGCCCTGGGCCAGACCGAAGGCCAGATCCTCACGATCCTTGGGGGTCATCGCCCGGATCGAGAGCTGAACGTCGGGGAAGTTGACGCCTTTGTTATTGGAGAGCACCCCGCCAACGGTGACGCGGCAGTGGAGTGTCTGCTGGGGCTGGTCGATCGACTCCACCACCATTTCCACCCGGCCGTCATCGAGGAGGATCCGGCAGCCTTCCACCACTTCTTCGGCCAGCTTGTCGTAGGTGACCGTGGCAATCGACTGGTTGCAGGCCACCTCACGGGAGGTGAGGCTGAAAGGGTCGCCGCTGGCCAGGGTGATCGGGCCGGATTCGAAGCGCCCCAGGCGGATCTTCGGGCCCTGGAGATCCTGAAGGATGCCGATATGGATCCCCAGCTCGGCCGCCACCTGGCGGATGGTGACGATCCGGGCCGCGTGGTCGGCGTGGTCGCCATGGGAGAAGTTCAGCCGGAAGGTGGTGGCGCCCGCCAGAACCAGTTGCTTGAGCCGCTCGGCGGACTCGGTGGCGGGGCCGATGGTGGCCACGATCTTTGTGCGCCGCGTCAGATCGGGCTGGGCCATCAGAAGGGCCAAAGGATTTTGCGGAAACTACCATCCGGCGAGGCCTTTGCTGCCATCACCTCCCTATGGATCTTGACGCCTATCAGCGCCAGGCGCGCCAGACCGCCCGTTACCCCGAGGTGGGCTCCAACCCCATCTACCCCACCCTCGGCCTTTGCGGTGAGGCGGGTGAGGTGGCCGATAAGGTCAAGAAGGTGCTGCGGGATCGACAGGGGGTGTTCGATGCCTCGGTGCTCGACGGACTCAAGCTGGAGCTGGGGGATGTCCTTTGGTATGTGGCCCAATTGGCGAGCGAGCTGGGCTTCAGCCTCGAGGAGATCGGCCAGGCCAACCTGAGCAAACTGGCCGATCGCGCCGCCCGCGACGCCATCTCCGGTAGCGGCGATCACCGTTGACACTTAGGATTGGCACTACGTATTGATTTCTTGGAACCGCTGCTGGCGCTCCCCTCTGAGCGAGGTTTCGATGTCCTCGGAGGACTCGAAGGTACGTTATGCGCCCTGTTGGCGGTCCTGGAAGCGCGCGACAGCGTCACCTACGTTCATTCGCAGCGGATGGCGGATCTTTCAGCCGCCCTCGCGATCGAACTAGGGCTCAATTCCCAGGATGCTTTGAGCATCCGTGTTGGAGCATTACTCCACGACATCGGCATGATCGCCCTTCCCATCGACATCCTCAGCAAGCCCCGGGAATTGTCGATCTCTGAACTCGCCGCCGTCACCGGCCATCCCCTCACCGGCTATGCGGTGCTGCGCAACATCCCCCTGCCGCTGTCGATGAACCTGGCCGTGCTCCAGCACCATGAGCGGCTCGACGGCAGTGGCTATCCCCATGGGCTCAAGGGCCAGGCCATCTGCCAGGCCGCCCGCATCCTGGCGGTGGCCGACACGGTGGAGGCGATGGTCAGCGAGCGGCCCTATCGGGACGCCCCAGGCCTGGACGCGGCGCTTGATTTGATCGAACAGGGGAAACATCGATTGTTCGATTCCAAAGTGGTCGAAGCCTGCTGTCGGCTCTTCCTCGATAAGGACTATGCCTTCCCGGAATCGTTTCCCTCCTACCTGAATCCGGAATCGTCGGATTCGAGCAATTCCGCTGGCGAGCGCGCCAGTGGCGGGGCAGAGCGGCCCCTGTTCTGATCGACCCCATGCTCTCGGTCGCCCCCGCCGCGCTCCTGGCCCGCCTCAGGAGCTTGCACCTGTCCACCCTGGCTTGGCTGGTGACCCTGAGCCTTGTCTTGATGGTGGTCCTGGGGCAGGCGGCGCCAGTGGCTGCCGCCGATCTCCGGGTGAGCGGTGTCACCCTGGAGCCTTGTCCGGCCAACGATGTGGGGACCCAGCCGGAGCTTCGCCGCGAGACGGAGGCCCGCTGTTATGCCCTGCGCGGGCAGGTGTTCAACCCAGGCTCTCGCCCGGTGGTCGACACCGATGTCTTTGCCTTGATCCTTGATGCCAGCGGCGAACCCGTGCTGCCCAACCGCTCACGGGTGGGCTCCATCGGTGATGTGCCCCCCGGCGAATCGGAATTCGCCCTGCGGCTGGCGGTGCCCCCTGGCACCCCGGGGCCGTTCCGCTTCAGCAACGTCAAAGCCCGGGGTTTCAGCGCCCCGGTGCGCCGCAGGGCGGGCGCCGATGATGAGCTGCTGCCGCTCGAGGAGCAGCTGATGGGCGGAGCGATCGAGGCTCCACCGACTTAGTTGTGATTGGCCAGGAGACTGTTCAGCTGACGATTCGCGCTGAGCCCGTCAGGCTCAGCAGGTCCTTGAAGCCAATCAAAGCGATGCAACCTTCGCTGCCGCACTCCCGGCCAAGGCGTTGCTTAGTTCGTGGTGAGGCCCTTGTCCAGGCACAGTTCCCAGGCTGGATCCAGCTGTGCCGATCACAAGTCGAAAGCTCTGGCGCAGAACCACAACCAGCGCAGCTCAACGATGCAGTTGGAACGGGCGCGCCTTAAATCCAAGGAGGCCCGACATCATCTGATGTGCCCTTGCGCAAGGCCTTCTGGGGGCAAATAATGACGGAGAGGATCTTGAGAGCAGGATGGACCATCAAGATTTGACCATCGGTTGGTCCCCATGACTGATTCCAGTCAGCGCCACCCAAGGCGTCACAAGCGCAATCCGATGCCCAGTTCAGTGGGCCTGGCTTATGAGTTCCATCTCCAAAGAGGTGGGGTTCATCACGGAGAGGTCTGGGACCTCAGTGCCGGTGGAGCTTGCCTGACCCTGCCTGGCAGGAAGCTCATTCAGATCGATTCGCCGGGGTTGCTGTTCATTCAACATCCCTTTCAGCATGAAGGCGTGAAACTTCTGGCTCATGCATGCTGGACGCAGTCCAGTTCAAGCATCACCTTTTTTGGACTGGTCTTCAGCGAAGGTCCTCTGAAAAAGGGCACTTTCCTCGATGATTACATGCGCGGATCCTGGGTGGATCGCATGGCTGTTCGTCAACTCGATCAGGCGGCTTGAATCTCAGCCGCTGATGAGGAAAGGGTCGATGTCAAAGACTTTGCTATCCACAGAACGGGGGAGCCCCATCCTGCGGCTCGCGGCTGGGCAGCCTGATCGGACATGAGAACTAGCCGAGGCCGCCGCCGATCAGGGAGGCACTCAGCCCCCCCAACAAGGACTGCGCCACGTTGAGGGCAATGAAGGCGATGATCGCCGAGAGATCAAGTCCCCCCAGGGGCGGGATCAGGCCCCGGAACGCATTCAAGTAAGGGTCGGTGATCGAGCTCACCGTCGAGAGCACCGGGTTGCTCCAATCGAGATTCGGGAACCAACTGAGCAGTACCCGAACCAAGAGGATCAAGGTGTAGATGCTCAATGTCTGGGCCAGCACGTTGAGCAAAAGGCTCAGGGCTTCCATGGGGCGCGATCCAATGTCATCCGACTCTATGCAGCCTTCGCCCAATCGTGCAGGCCCTCAAGCCTTTCCTGGACGGCTTCGGCGTCCAGGGTCTGGGGTTGGCCCTGTTCAGCGGACACCGAGGCTTCTGGGGCCGCAGGGGCCTGGCCTTTGGGGTCGTCGGCCTTGATGGCGAAGGTGCGGTGAAATTTTTCGCTCAATGTGAGCCAGGAGGAGCGACCGTCGCTCTGCCGACGGCGCTCGATGAACCCCTGGGCCAGCAGCTCCTTGATGTGGTCGTAGGCCCCAGAGCCCCTGAGTTCCACCAGCTCCGATTGCAGCAGGCGTTTCTTGAGGGCGATCGTGGCCAGGGTGCGCAGGGAGGCGGTGGAGAGATCCACCGGCAGCAGGTTCTGCACCAGATCCCCGAGGCTTTCGCGCAGCTGCAGGCTGAAGCGCGGGCCCTCCTGGCGGATCTCCAGGGCCGTGTCCCGGTGGGCGTAGTCGGCCATCAAGGTGATCAGGGCCAGCTCCACGTCCCCACGGCCGACGCCGGCGATCTCCGCCAGTTCCCCGGGGCTCAACGGTCGCCCCTTCAGATAGAGGATCGCCTCGAGGTGGGCCGGGAGGGAGAGGAATTCGCTGGGCATGGGTCAGCGCCAGCAGGGCTGGTCCGCACCGTACCGCAGGCGAACCGACTCAGGCCAGTGCGGGCCTGGGCGCGGAGTTCGGTCCGAGGAACAACCGGTAGGCGGGGTTGTTGGTCTCATCCCAGTGGCGGTAGGCGAGGCCCTCCAGGAAGCTGCCCCAGGCCTGGCGATCCAGGGCGCTCACCTGCACTCCCACCACGATCCGGCCCACATCCGCACCGTGGTTGCGGTAATGGAAAATGCTGATCGTCCAGTTGGGGTGCAGGGCGTTGACGAAGGCCATCAGGGCCCCGGGTCGCTCAGGGAACTCAAAACGGTAAAGAAGTTCCTGGACCTGCCCACCTGCGGAGCCTGCCCCCTCCGCCACCGGCAACCGGCCCCCCACCATGTGGCGCAGGTGCAGCTTGGCCAGTTCGTTGCCGCTCAGGTCGAGGCAGGGGAACCCGGCTGCCTCCAGCTCCGCCGCCAGGCGTTGGTTGTCGTCGTGGCCCTTGATCTGCACCCCCATGAAGATGTGGGCGGTCCGGGAATCGGCCATGCGATAGCTGAATTCCGTGAGACTGCGGGAACCCAGCACCTCGCAGAGGCGCCTCAGGCTGCCGGGCTGCTCGGGGATTTCCACCGCCAGCATGGCCTCGCGTTCCTCCCCCAGCTCGGCCCGTTCGGCCACGAAGCGCAGGCGGTCGAAGTTCATGTTGGCGCCACAGGCCACGGCCACCAGGGTCTTGCCCAAGAGCCCCCGCCGCAGCACATCCGCCTTCAGCCCCGCCACCGACAGGGCACCGGCGGGTTCGAGGATCGAACGGGTGTCTTCAAAGACGTCCTTGATGGCTGCGCAGATCTCATCGGTGTTCACCGTCACCATGGCGTCCACGTACTTCTGGGCCAGGGCGAAGGTGTGCTCCCCCACCCGGTGAACGGCCACGCCATCGGCGAACAGGCCCACCTGCTCAAGACTGACCCGCTCGCCCGCCGCCAGGGAGCGGGTCATGGCATCGGCGTCGACGGGTTCCACCCCGATCACCTCCACCTGGGGCCAGAGGCTTTTCACATAGGCGGCGATGCCGGCGATCAGCCCGCCGCCGCCCACAGCCACGTAGATGGCATCGGGGGTGGAGCACTGGCGAAGAATTTCCAGCCCAATCGTGCCCTGGCCGGCGATCACCTCGGGGTCATCGAAGGGGTGGATGAAGCTGAGGCCTCGCTCCAGCTCCAGGCGCCTGGCCTCGGTGTAGGCCGCGTCATAGGTGTCGCCGTGCAGCACCACCTCGGCGCCGCGGGCGGCCACGGAACGCACCTTCATTTCCGGTGTGGTGACCGGCATCACGATCACGGCCGTGCAGCCGAGTTTCTGGGCCGCCAGGGCCACCCCCTGGGCATGGTTGCCGGCGCTGGCGGCAATCACACCCCGGGCGCGCTCGGTCGCCGAGAGGCCCACCATCTTGTTGTAGGCGCCGCGCAGCTTGAACGAGAAGACCGGCTGGAGGTCTTCCCGTTTCAGCAGCACCTTGTTGGCCAGTCGGGCGGAGAGGTTGGGGGCGGGATCGAGGGGAGATTCGATCGCCACGTCGTAGACCCTGGCCCTCAGGATCCGCTGCAGGTAGTCGCTCATCACGCCAGTGTGCCAAGGGCCCGTCACTCCCTCTCGAAACGGTGACTCTTGCTCCCGAGGCCCCTGAGAGAGGCCCTAGATTGACTGAATCGGAACGGTCGCGCATGCATCTCAGTGAGCTGAGCCATCCGAATCAGTTGCATGGGCTCAGCGTTGCTGAACTCGAGGCGATCGCCCGCCAGATTCGCGAGAAACATCTGGAGGTGGTCTCCACCAGCGGCGGTCACCTGGGCCCTGGTCTGGGGGTGGTGGAGCTCACCTTGGCCCTCTACCAAACCCTTGACCTCGACCACGACCGGGTGGTCTGGGATGTGGGGCACCAGGCTTACCCCCACAAGCTGATCACCGGCCGCTACAACCAATTCCACACCCTGCGCCAGCGCTCGGGTGTGGCGGGCTATCTCAAACGCTCCGAGAGTCGTTTCGATCATTTCGGCGCCGGCCACGCCTCCACCAGCATTTCGGCCGCCCTGGGCATGGCCCTGGCCCGCGACCGCCGGGGCGAGGAGTTCAAGTGCGTGGCTGTGATCGGCGATGGGGCCCTCACCGGCGGCATGGCCCTCGAGGCGATCAACCACGCCGGTCACCTGCCCCACACCAGGTTGCTGGTGGTCCTCAACGACAACGACATGTCGATCAGCCCACCGGTGGGGGCCCTTTCCACTTACCTCAACCGCATGCGGCTGAGTCCGCCGGTGCAATTCCTCTCCGGGAACGCCGAGGAGGCGATCAAGCACCTTCCCTTCCTGCACGGGGAGCTCCCCAGCGAGCTCAAGACCCTCAAAGAGAGCATGAAGCGGTTAGCGGTGCCGAAGGTTGGCGCGGTGTTCGAGGAGCTGGGCTTCACCTACATGGGCCCGATCGATGGTCACAACATCGCCGAGATGGTGCGCACCTTCCAGGCGGCCCATCGCAGCGAGGGGCCGGTGCTGGTGCATGTGGCCACCACCAAGGGCAAGGGCTACCCCTACGCCGAGGCCGATCAGGTGGGCTACCACGCCCAGTCGGCCTTCGATCTGAAAACCGGCAAGGCCTTCCCCTCCAGCAAGCCCAAGCCCCCGAGCTACAGCAAGGTCTTCGGCCAGACCCTGGTCAAGATCTGCGAGCAGGACCCCACTGTGGTCGGCATCACCGCCGCCATGGCCACCGGCACGGGCCTCGATCTGCTGGAGAAGTCCCTGCCGAAGCAGTACTTCGACGTGGGCATCGCCGAGCAGCACGCCGTCACCATGGCCGCCGGCATGGCCACCGCCGGCCTCAAGCCCGTGGTGGCGATCTACAGCACCTTCCTGCAGCGTGCTTTCGACCAGCTCATCCACGATGTGGGGATTCAGAAGCTGCCGGTCACCTTCGTGCTCGATCGGGCGGGCATCGTCGGGGCCGATGGCCCCACCCACCAGGGCCAGTACGACATCAGCTACCTGCGGGCCATCCCCAACTTCACGGTCATGGCCCCCAAGGACGAGGCCGAGCTGCAGCGCATGTTGGTGACGTCCATTCAGCACAGCGGCCCCTGCGCGATCCGCTTCCCCCGCGGCGAGGGCGAAGGGGTTCCGCTCATGGAGGAGGGTTGGGAGCCCCTGGAGATCGGCCGGGCTGAGCAGCTCGCCGATGGTGATGATCTCTTGATCGTGGCCTACGGGTCCATGGTGGCGCCGGCCATGGCCACTGCTGGGCTCCTCCAGGAGCAGGGGGTGAGGGCCTCGGTGATCAATGCCCGTTTCCTGCGGCCCCTCGATGAGGCCCTGATCGCTCCCATGGCCCGGCGCATCGGTCGGCTGGTGACCATGGAAGAAGGCGCCCTGGCCGGTGGTTTCGGTGCCGCGGTGGTGGAGGCTCTCAGTGATCTGGAGGTGCTTGTGCCCACCTTGCGCATCGGTATCCCTGATCAACTCGTCGACCACGCCAGCCCGGACCAGAGCAAGCAGGCCCTGGGGCTCACACCGCCGCAGATGGCCGACCGCATCCTGGAGCGCTTCGGGGCCGCAATCCGCCGTCAGCCTCTCGCCGTTTGAACCTGGCTCCAGCGTTCCGCTGCCAGGTGCTGGTGGTGGGATCCGGACCAGGGGGAGCTGATCTGGCCCGGCGCCTGGCCCGTGCCCAGGTGGAGGTGTTGCTGGTGGACCGCTTGCCGGACCTCAGCCAGGCGGCCTTCAGCAGCGCCGCCCTCCCCTGGCGGCCATCGAACGGCTGGAGCTTCCGGCCCAGGTGGTGGCGAGTCGCTGGAGCCAGTGGCAGCTGCTGGGGCCTGGAGAGCAGCGGCGCGGATGGGCTTCCGATCGTCCTTTGGGGGTGGTGCTGGAGTTCGGCGCCCTGCGCCAGTGGCTCGCGGATGAAGCCCGCGGCTGGGGCGCTGATCTGCTGCTGGGAGCCACCGCCCAGGGCTGCCAGCCCGTCGCCGCCGGGATGTGCACGCGCCTGCGTCTCCCTGGAGGAGGCCGCACCGAGGTGATCAGTGATTGGGTGGTCGATGCCACCGGTCAGGAGCGAGGGCTGATCGGCGATCCAGCCCCCGGCCGCGATCCACTGGTGGAGGGGCTGGGGGTGGAGTGGCTGATTGAGCTGCCACCGGAACGCTGGCAGCCCTGGGCCGATCGGCTCAGCTTCTGCCTCGGCTCCGACTGGGTTCCCCAGGGCTACGGCTGGGTGTTTCCAATGCAACCGGGCCAGCTCAAGGTGGGTGTGTGCCGCTTGATGGATCCGGCGAGCCCCCAGCCGGCCCTGGGGCCCTTGTTGGCGCGGCTGATCAGCCGAT
The DNA here is from genome assembly GCF_047395825.1 of Cyanobium sp. ATX-6F1. Lineage (NCBI taxonomy): Bacteria > Bacillati > Cyanobacteriota > Cyanophyceae > Synechococcales > Prochlorococcaceae > Cyanobium > Cyanobium sp. ATX-6F1. The sequence continues at coordinate 47,559 of NZ_JBCEBF010000003.1, forward strand.
TGGGCCTGGGCGACCACCGGGTGCTGGATCGCCATGGCGGCCTGATCCGCAGCACCATCGGCCGCCGGGAGAGCCATCGTCGCGGCCGTCTGATGGCCCTGGGGGATGCCGTCAGCACCGCCAATCTGTTGGGGGGCGAGGGCATTCGCCACGCCATGACCAGCAGCCAGGTGCTGGCGCCGTTGCTGGCCGAGGCCCTGCGGCACCCGACTCGGGCCGACCATCTGATGGATCTCTATCCGAAACGCCTGCGCCGGGCCCTGGGCTGGCGCTGGGGTCTGAGCGGCCGCCTGGCGCGACGCACCTGGCTGGGCCTGAGGAATTCCCAGGCCGACCGGCGTCTCGACGGGCTGCTGAGGGGTCTTGAACGCAAAAACAGGGCAGAGGATCTCTCTGCCCTGCTGTTTGATTACCGCTTCGAGCGCTATGGGCTGCGGGCGCTGCCTGATCTATTGGGCTGGCGCTGAGGCCAGCCGGGGAGCCCGGATTCAGAGCACGCCGCGGGCGGCCAGGCCCTGGATGGCGCCAATGCCGAAGATGTGCCCCAGGCTGGTGGTGGCCAGCAGAGAAGCGTGGCTCATGCCGCCGAAGAAGGCGGAGTTGGGCAGTTTGGCGCCCACGTTGGGTTGCTGGATGGTGGCCTTGCCGATGCCGATCGCGATCACGTTGGCGACGATCATCACCAGGGCCACTTTCGGCGACCAGGAAAGCGAGGCGGGGGCGATAGCCAGGAGAGGTGTGATCATGGATTGGGGAGCGACGCCCCATCTTCCGGGTCTTCCCCAGCGTGGTGAAGCGCGCTTAAGACTTGTTCATCGCCCAGGAGCACTTCCGGCCGGTGCGATGGCGCTGCGGCGCAGGTTGGCCACGGCGCCGCTCCCCTTGAGCGCGCTGATCGCCAGGTCGATGCGGTCGGTGATCGACCCTGGGAGCTCCGGGCTGTAGGCAAAGGCCTGAGACTCGGGACGGATGCCCCGCATCACCAACTCGAGACGGCTCCGATCCAGTCCCTGGAGCACATACTCCAATTGCAGGTCGTCGGCCAGTACGGCATCGGCGAGCCCGCCCGTGATCAGTCGCCCTGCATCGCTCACCCGCGACAGGGGCACGATCCTGATCGTTGGCTGGGCACCGAGTTGATTGATCTCCACCAGGAGTTGCTCACTAATGCTGCCGGGCCGGGCCGCCACCCGTTTGCCTCCCAGATCCCGAAACGTGCGGATGGTCCCGTCACCGGCCGAAAGGGGGCACGCACGACGTTCACGGTGACATAGCTCACCAGCAGCGAGGCCGCGACGATGCGGATCAGATAACTCAGCAGCACCAAACTGTGGCCCCTCGTGGTGGTGGCCACGGTGTTGGTGCCGGGCCCGGTGGCCAGGATCTGGAAATCCTTGGCGAAACTGCGCCGCCATCCCCTGCGTTTGGTTTCGGGGTTGGACCGGTGCCCTTCGACCCACCACAGGGCCACGGTGACAAGCAGGATGGCCGCCAGAAAACCACCCAGAAGCTGCAGGAGGTCCGGCGCCAACAGGGCGGCCGCGATCGCCTGGCCGAGGGCCAGTCGATCGCGGCGCACCAGCAACGACTGGCCACCTTCCTGGATCGGCAAGCTGAAGCGGTAGCGCTTGAGCCGTTCTGAGGAGATGTTCAGACAGCCCACGGCCACATCGATGACACCGCGATCGGTGGCCTGCAGCAGGGCCGCAGTGGAGGGCCAGGCGCTGAACACGTACGGCAGGCCTTCTCGGCTTGCCAGCTGTTGCCACAACTCCACCGCGAACCCCTTCCAGACGTCGTCCTGCCTGTAGCTGCAGGGCTGGGAGCCATCGGTCACCCCCACGCGCAGCACTGAGGCGGCCCCCGCGCCCGTGCCCGCTGGGGTCAGCATCAGCCCCGTGGCCGTCAGGGCCACCACCAAGCAGCGAAGGCGGTTCATGGATCGATCAGGATTTGGCGCGGGCACTGAACCCCAGCAGCACCAGCAGGTTGCTGAGGGTCAAAAAGGCCTCAGCCCCGCCATGGAGGGGGTCCACATCGGCCAGCTGGGCGCCGTACGTCTGCTGGGCCACCACGGCGGCCACGATCGTGACCGCCACGAACACCAGGGTCATCTGAAAGCCCCGCAGGGCCAGGGGCGGAAAGCGGCCGCTGCGGCTGGCCCACCACAGGAACGCCAGGTAGGGCACCAGGGAGAGCACGAACAGCGGGGCTGGATCGAAGCGGGCCCAGTCGCGCAGCAGGCCGCTGAGAAGCTCATTCATCGGGTCCGCATCAGCTGCCAGGCGGCACCGGCCATGGCCCCATTGCCCACCAAGGTGGTGGCCGCCTGGAACACCACCAGCCCCTGGAGTTCGGCGGCGTTGTCGAACAGGTGCCAGGTGCAGGCGGCCATGGCGCTGACCAGGGCCGGCACCATCGCCAGGGCCAGCCAGGTCCACTCAGGTTCCTGACGCTGACGCCCCCAGTGCTGCACCGCCAGCATCGCCAGGGCCCACTCCAGCACCGAAGTGATGTGGATCCACCAGGTGGGTACCGAAAGGGCGTGCATGGTGCCCCGCACCGACCGTGGTTCGTAATGTACGGAGCCGGAGGGGCTGCTGCGGCCCCGGCTTTGATGCGCCCCTGTTGATGCGGCCCCTGCTCTGTGGCTATTACGGCGAGCACAACCTTGGCGATGACGCCCTGCTGGCGGCCCTGCTGGCCCAGCTTCCGCCCGATCAGCGGCCCCTGGTCACCGCCCACGACCAGGCCCAGGTGCAATCCCGCTTCGGGGTGGACACCTGCCCCCGCCGCCGCCTGAGGGCGGTGTTGTCAGCCCTGAGCGGTTGCGATGCCCTGGTGCTTGGCGGTGGCAGCCTGCTCCAGGACGCCACCAGTTTCCGGAGCCTCGTCTATTACGCGTTGCTGATCGCGGCCGCCCGCCTGCGGGGACGGCCCGTGCTGCTCTGGGCGCAGGGGTTGGGCCCGCTCCATCGGCGCTGCAGCCGCCTGCTGGTGCGGCTGGTGTTGCCCCTCGCCTCGGGGATCAGCTGGCGCGATCCTGCCTCGGCGGCCCTGGCGGCCCGCTGGGGGGTGCGCGCCGCCAGCGGCAGCGACCCGGTCTGGGCGCTGCCCCTCGGCCAGTGGCAGGGGGACGGTGGACCGATCCTGCTCTGCTGGCGATTCAGCCCGCTGCTGGAGAAAGCCCAGTGGCGCCGGCTGCTGGAGGCCCTCGACCAGCTGGCGGAGCAGGCGGATCGGCCGGTGCACTGGCTTCCCTTTCATCAGGATCAGGACGCTGCTCTGCTGGAGGAGCTGAAGCGCAGGGACTGGCTGCCGCCGGCGCTGGCCCGCCGGAGCCAAACCGTGATGGCGGGCAGCCCGGCTGAGGCCATGGCGCTGTTCGAGGGGGCGTCGCTGGTGATTGCGATGCGTCTCCATGCCCTGATCCTGGCGGCTCTCTCGGGGGCCCCCACTGCCGCCCTCAGCTATGACCCCAAGGTGCGGTCGGCCGCCGATGGATTTGATTGCCCCTGTTTGGATCTCGATGGTCCCTTGCAGGTCGTTGAGCTGCTGGGCCGGTGGCAACCGCTGCTGGATCGGCCCACGGATCCGGCCCGGATCGAGACCCTGCGCCAGGCCACTGCCGTGCACCAGCAGTTGCTCCTCGAGGGCCTGCCCCCATCGGCGCCCTGAGCCCCGCCCAGAGCCCAACCCATGGGCGCCATTGGTGATGATGCTTACCAAAGGCCCCCCGGCGCTCTGGTGAACTGTCCTCATGACGCGCACCGTTTCCGTACCTGAACCCCTGACCCCGGCCGGCTCCCTGCTGAACAAGGAGCAGCTGGCCCAACTCAACGTGGGCAGCAATGGCGCCGCCGCCGTGCGGGCCGCCAGCCATCTGGCCTTCATCGTTGTGGCGGGCCTGCTCTGGGGCCAGGTCGGCCTCCCCTGCCCCTGCGTTTGATCGCTCTTGTGGCCCTGGGGGTGGGCCTGGCCACCTGCTTCGCGCCGATGCACGAATGCGGCCACCGCACCGCCTTCGCCGATCGTCGCCTCAACGACGGCGCCGCCTGGCTGGCGGGGCTGCTGAGCTTCTACAACGCCACCTTCTACCGCCGCTACCACCAGTGGCACCACCGCTACACCCACCTCCCTGGGCTCGACCCGGAGCTGGAGGATCCTGCGCCCACCAGCCTCTGGGGCTACGTGCTCGAGATCAGCGGCTGGAACTGGTGGACCGGCAAGCTCCGCAGCCACGGTCGCCAGTTGCTGGGGGCCGATCTCTCGGCCATGCCGTACCTGAGCCCTGAGGTGATCCCCCAGGTGCGCCGCTCGGTGCGCTGGCAGTTTGCCGTCTATGGCGCCCTGGCCCTGCTCTCGCTGCCGGGAGGCAATGGTTTTCTGCTCTGGTACTGGCTGCTGCCGCTGCTGGTGGGTCAGCCGTTCCTGCGGTTCCTGTTGCTGGCCGAGCACGGGGGCTGCAGCTTCGATCGCGACGGCACCACCAACACCCGCACCACACTCACCCTGGCGCCCGTGCGCTGGCTGATGTGGAACATGCCCTTCCATGCCGAGCACCACCTCTATCCCTCGCTGCCGTTCCACGCCCTGCCGGCGGCCCACGTACTCATCGGTCCCCACCTGAAACACCTGGACCGGGGCTATCTGGCGGTGCACCGCTGGTTACTCGGCCGTTTGCCCAGCCTCGGCTTGCCTGGATCGGGCGTCCAGGCGTGAGTGTCAGCTCCGGCAGCTTTGCCCTCGGTGACGTTGAGCTCCAGTGCGGCCGCACGATCCCGCAGGCCCAGCTGAGCTACTGCAGCTTCGGCACCCTGAACGGAGAACGCAGCAACGCCGTGCTGTATCCCACCTCCTACGGCGCCCATCCCGGTGACATCGATTGGGTGGTGGGGCCGGTGCTGAATCCGGATCGTCACTTCATTGTGATCGTCAACATGCTGGGCAACGGGCTGTCCAGCAGCCCAAGCGATGGGGTCATGGGCCTGGCGGAAACCGGATGGGTGGTCTCCCACCGCGACAATGTGAGCGCCCAACGGCGCCTGCTGAGGGAGCAGTTCGGGATTGAGCGGCTGGCGATGATCTACGGCTGGTCCATGGGGCCCAGCAGGGCTACCAATGGGCGGTGGACCATCCCGAGGCGGTGGAGAGGCTCTGCTGCCTCTGCGGCACGGCCCGCACCTCCCCCACAACCAGCTGTTCCTGCTCAGCCTGCGCCAGGCCCTCACCGCCGATCCCCACTGGACGGGTGAGGGCTTCGATGGCGAACCGCTCCAGGGGCTATGCACCTTTGCCCTGATCTATGCCAGCTGGGCCGCCAGCCAGCGTTTCTACGGCGAAGGCCATCACCTGGCGGAAGGTCCGATCAGCCTGGGCGACTACGTCGAGACCCGCTGGCTGCCCGCCTACCGGCGCCATGACCCCCGCAACCTGATCGCCATGCTCGACACCTGGCTCGCCCATGACGTGGCCGCTGGAGCGCCCCACCAGGGCGATCTGGCCGCCGCCCTGGGCTCAATCCGTGCCCGCACCGCCGTGGTGGCCGGCCGTCACGACCTCTATTTCACGGTGGATGACATGGCCACCGAGGCGGCCCTGATCCCCGGCGCCCAGTTCGAGGTGATCGAGTCGGTGCTGGGCCACCGGGCCGGCAACCCCGCGACAGCCCGCCTGAGCAGGCCCAGCTGCGGGCGGCCGTGGAGCGGCTGTGGGCTCTGCCCTCACCGCTCTGAGCTTTTTCCCCTTTCCTTCATCTCCGCCGCTTTTCCGTCATGAGCCTTCAGGCCTACGCCCACACCAACGGCATCGCCCACTTCCTGGTGTCGTTCACCGATTTGTTCGGGGTGCAGCGGGCCAAGTTGGTGCCCGCCAGCGCCATGGCGGCGATGGAGCGCGGTGGGGCCGGTTTTGCGGGCTTCGCCGCCTGGCTGGATCTCTCCCCGCCGATGGCGATGTGCTCGCCATCCCGGATCCCAGCAGCCTGATGCCCCTGCCCTGGCAGCCGGATGTGGCCTGGGTGGCGGGTGATCTGGCGCTCGATGGGGTGGCGATGGAGCAATCGCCGCGCCAGGTGCTCAAGCGACAGCTGGAGCGGGCCGAACGGCTGGGCTTCAGCCTCCGCAGTGGCGTGGAGGCTGAGTTCTTTCTGCTCGATTCCAGCGGCGAGGCCCTCCTCGATGCGGGCGATCGCCAGAGCAAGCCCTGCTACGACCAGCTGGCGCTGATGCGTCAGCTGCCTTTGGTGGCCGAATTACTGGGGTCGATGGAGACCCTCGGATGGGGGCCCTATCAGGCCGACCACGAGGATGCCAACGGCCAGTTCGAGCTGAACTGGACCTTCGACCACGGCCTGGTCACGGCCGATCGCCACGCCTTCTTCAAGGTGATGGTGAAGACCCTGGCGGAGCGCCATGGGGGCCGGGCGACGTTCATGCCCAAGCCCTTCGGTGGCCTCACCGGCAACGGCTGCCACTGCCACATCTCCCTTTGGGATGCCCAGGGCCGCAACCTGTTCCATGACCCGGCCGGTGAACTGGGGCTCTCGGCCCTGGCCTACCACTTCCTGGCGGGCCTGATGGATCATTCCCCCGCCCTCAGCTGTCTCACCAACCCCACGGTCAACAGTTACCGCCGCCTGGCGGCGCCCCCCACCAGCTCCGGCGCCACCTGGTCGCCGGGGGCATCAGCTACAGCGGCAACAACCGCACCCACATGGTGCGCATCCCCGATGACCAGCGCCTGGAGCTGCGCCTGCCCGATGGGGCCGCCAACCCCTACCTGCTGCAGGCGGTGATCCTGGCGGCAGGCCTCGATGGCATCGAGCGCCAGCTGGATCCAGGCCCCCGCTCCGACAACGACAGCTACGCCGACCCCGGCGCCGGCCCCGTGCAGCGCCCCCTGCCCGGCAACCTCGGAGAAGCCCTGGCGGCCTTCGCCGCCGACGGCCGCCTGCGCCAGAGCCTCGGTGAACCCTTCTGCCGGGCCTACGAGCGTCTGCGGGGGCGCCAGTGGCAGCAGTTCAACAGTGAGGTCAGCTCCTTGGAGCGGGAGCACACCCTCGATTGTTGATTCAAATTCTTGAGCCTCTCGGTTGGTCGGCTGCCCTGGGGCTGGCCCTGCTTCTGCTTCTGCTGGAAATTCGCTTTGGCAACGCCCCACGCCTCCAGGCCCTGCCGGCCGAGGGCACCACTGAGCCGGCTGTGCAATGCGGAACCTTCCTGCGCGTCGTTGTACCGGTGTTCAACGAACGGGACAATGTCGTTGATTGCCTCGAAGCCATTCTTGCCAACCGGGATCCCGGTCTGCCCTGGGAGTTGGTGGTGATGGACGACGGTTCCAGCGATGGCACCGTTGATCTGGCCTCCGAAGCGATCCGCCTGCGTACGGAGCCTCTTCCCCTGGTGCGGATCCTTGAGGCTGGACCCCGTCCCCCAGGGGAGCGCTGGTGTGGCAAGAACTGGCCCGCCAGCAGGGCGGCGGCGTTGCCTTGGCCCCCGGAGATCCCTCCGGCCAGTGGTTGCTGTTCCTGGACGCCGATGTGCGCCTGGATCCCGAGGCCCTGGCGGCTGCTCTCTTTGAGGCTTCAGGTTCAGCCGGAGCCCTGGGGAGAGGTCGGGCGCCGATCTGCTCACCCTGGCACCTCGGCTCGTCTGTGGCTGCCTGGCCGAGTGGCTGGTGCAGCCGATTGTGGCCAGCCTGCTCGGTCTGGCATTTTCGTTGGAAGAGAGCAACGATCCCTCCGAGACCACCGCCTTCGCGGCTGGCCCCTTCATGCTGTTTCGTCGCAGGGCCTATGAGGCGATCGGTGGCCATGGCGCCGTGGCCGCAGAGGTGGTTGAAGACCTGGCCCTGGCCAGGGCGATCAAGACCAGCGGCCACCGGCTGCGCTATCTGATCGGTACCGAGCTGGTGGCGGTGCGGATGTACCGCAACCTGGCGGCCCTCTGGGAGGGCTGGACCAAGAACTGGTACCTGGGCCTTGATCGCAACCCCGCCGCAGCCCTTGGCAGTGCGGGACTGGTGCTGCTGTTGTACACGGTGCCCTGGGCGCTCCTTCCCCTGACCGTGATGGACCCTGCCCTGGCGGCACCCTGTGGCCTCGCGATCGCCCTGCAACTGTCCTTGCGCGTTTGGAGCCGGCTCCGTTTCGGCACACCGATCACCTACTGGTGGCTTGCCGCCCTGGGGGGCTGCTGATCGCCCTGATTGTGCCGGCCTCGATCTGGAAGACGGTCACGGGTCGGGGCTGGACCTGGCGGGGCCGCTCCCTGGCCTGAACTCGGCGGAGCTCAGCCCACCAGCTGGCCGCTGCGATCGAGCACAGCCCGGTCGATCGAGCTGCCGCTGCTGTCCCAGGCCTGGATCTCGAGCTGGTTCCCACGGGCACTCAGCTCCGCGAAGCTGTGCACGCTGATCGCCCGGGCCGTGTTCCCATTGGGGTTCACATCGCGCAGGTAGGCCCCGCCGCCGCCGACCACCAGGTAGGTGGTGCCGGCGATCGGCTTGGTGCGCTCGTAGTTGTGGTCATGGCCGTTGATGTAGAGCTGCACGCCGTGGCGGCGGAACAGGGGGCCGAGTCGAGCCTGGGCCGCCCCGTCGTTGCCGTAGTAGCCCGAGGAATAGATCGGGTGGTGGCCGACCACCACTTTCCAGGGAGCGGCGCTGGCGGCCAGGGCCTGCTGGAGCCAGGGCAACTGGCGGCCCCAGTCGGCGTTGACATTGGTGTCGAGCATGAAGAACTCCACCGGCCCCCGGCGCAGGTTGTACCAGCGGCCCTTCATCCCGAAGGGCGGATAGGCCACCTGGGGATTGCCGTTGCCGGTGCGGATGTCGTGGTTGCCGAGCACCGCATGGAAGGGCACACCGGCCTCCAAAAGAGATTTGTAGGGGATGGTGAACATGTCCTTGATCTGGGCGATGTCACCGTTCGGGTAAATGTTGTCGCCGCCGAGCACCACCAGATCCACCGGCCGCTGGCGGTGCACCGCCGCCATCCGGGCCCCCACGGCCCGCTGCGCCGAGTTGCCGCCGCCGGTATCAGCCACGGCGAGCCAGCGCAGTTCAGCGGCGCTGGAGCTGGAGTCTGTGGGCGCACCAACCGGGATCGCCAGGGCGTCCTCGCTGCCGGCGCCTCGCCGCAGCAGCAGCCCAGCGGTCAGCCCGCCGCCCAGGAGCAGCCGCAAAGGTTTCGGCGGCTGATGAGCCTGGGTTCCACGCGATGAGTGCAGGGGCCTCCACGCTATCGGTGTGGACTGGCGGGCGATCCGCTCAGCTATTGGCCTGCAGTTGCTGGAGGGCAGCGAGCACCTCCTGGCTGTGGCCGCTGGGCCGCACCGCCCGCCAGCTGGCCCGCAGCACCCCTTGGGGATCAATCAGAAAGGTGTGGCGCTGGGAGAAGGGGGCGATCCAGCTGCCGTAGGCCGAGCTCAGCGTTCCGCCAGGGTCGGACAGCAGGGGGTAGGCGAGCTTCTCACTGCCGCAGAAGGCGGCATGGGAGTCGGGGTCATCGGCGCTGACGCCCACCACCTCAGCGCCTGCGGCATGGAAGGCCGCCAGATCCCGCTGGAAACCACGGGCTTCGAGCGTGCAACCGGAGGTGAAATCCTTGGGGTAGAAGTAGAGAACCAGCCAGCGGCCGGCGAACTCCCCCAAGCTCCTGTGGGCCTCCACCGCCTCACCGGCCTCGGGCACCACTCCGGCCAGGTCAAAGTCGGGGGCTGGTTGATCCAGCTCCGGCCATAGGCCGCCAAGGGAAAGGGCCTGCGGCGGAAACGCCAGCAGGCCCAGGGTGGTGAGGCCGAGGCTGCCAAGCAGCTGACGACGGTTCATGGCGTTCAGATCAGGCGAGATGCCGATGGCAGCCGGCGCTGCTCAGATCTTGGCGAGGTTGATGCCCAGCTCCTTGGCGTAGGCACCCAGGCCCTTCTTCTGGATGGTGCGCAGGGTGCGGGTGGCAACCCGCAGCTTCACCCAACGGTTGCCCTCGGCCCACCAGAGGCGGCGTTCCTGCAGGTTCACCTGCTGGAGTTTCTTGGTGCGCACGTGGGAATGGCTGACAGCCATGCCGTTGTTGGCGCGCTTGCCGGTGAGCTGACAAACCCGGGACATGACTTCAACCGATACAACTGGACTGGGCAGAAAAACCCGAACTGGGATCTTAACAACTGACCGGCGGGGCCTCTGGGCCCGTCGTTGGGGCCAGGGGCGCTTAGAAGCCCCGTTCCATCAGCCGGCCCATCAGATCGGCGCTGCGTTGCTGGAAGCCCGCCAGTTGGTTGGGCTCCAGGCCCCCCACCGCCAGGCGGGCCAGTTCGTAGATGTGGCGGCCCAGGTCATCGGCCAGCTGCTGGCTGGGGGAGCTGCCGCCGCTGCCCGTGAGCACGGCGCCGCTGGAGAGCTTGAGCAGGCCGGCCACCAGCGGGTGACGGCGATTGACCACCAGCACGTGGTGCTCGGGCAGGCCAGGCAGACGCTGCTCCATCAGGGCGCCGATGTCGTTGAGGCGGCGCATCTGCTCCGGCAGCAGGATCAGGGCCGCCGGGGCCGTCTCGCCCTTGAGGGCCTGCACCTGGATGGTCACCTTGTCGTTGGCCAGGGCCGCTTTGAACAGATCGCGCAGCTTCTCGGAGCCCTCCTTGCCTTCGGCATCGGCCAGCTCGCTGTCCTGCTCCTGGATGCTGCTGTCGAGCTCGGCGTCCACCCGCTGGAACTTGAGCTCGTTGTGGCGGTCTTCCAGCCAGGGGATGAACTGGGCGTCAATCACCGTGTCCGCCAGGAGCACCTCGGCCCCCTGGCCCTTCCAGAGCGCCAGGGCACCGGCCTGGCCCGCCTCATCGGTGCAGTAAAGGATGCGCTGGGCGTTGGCCTCAGGGAGCCGGCTGCGGTAGCCGGCCAGGGTGGTGTAGGCCTTGCCGCGGCCGTCCGGGATCGGATCGATGGGCTGGTCCGCCTGATCGGCCCAGGCATCGCCTGTGCTGTCTGGGGCGCCTTCGGCGTCGCCGCTGGCCTCGGGCTGGGCGGGCTGTTCCTGCAGCGGAGCGGTGGTGCCGAACAGCACAAGATCCGCCACCTGCTCGGCGAATTTGTCGTCTTCCAGGGCGCCGATCTTGATGAACGGGGCCAGGCCCTCCCAGATCTCGGCGTAGCGCCTGGGATCATCGCGGTGCAGCTCCTTGAGCCGGTCACCCACCTTCTTGGCCACGAAACCGCCGATTGAGCGCACCCGGCGGTCGGTCTGCAGGGCGCTGCGGCTCACGTTGAGCGGGATGTCGGGGGAATCGATCACGCCGCGCAGGGGGAGCAGGTAGCGGGGCACCACCTCCTTGATCGAATCGCTGACGAACACCTGATTGCAATACAGACGGATCTCGCCCTTCTCCCAGTCACCGCGCCCGGTGAGTTTGGGGAAAAACAGGATGCCCTGCAGGGTGTAGGGGTAGTCGGTGTTCAGGTGCACCCAGAGCAGTGGGTCCCCCTGGAATGGGTAGAGGTAGCGGTAGAGCTCGATGTAGTCGTTGTCAGTGAGGTCGCGGGGGCTCTGGCGCCACGGAGCCAGGCGCTTGTTGACGGTTTCCCCTCGAGCTGCACCTCCACGGGCATGAAGTCGCAGTAGGTGGTGATCAAGGCGCGGATCCGGGCCGGCTCGATGTACTCCAGCTCCTCCTCCTGCAGGTGCAGGATCACGTCGGTGCCCGCTGCGCTGCGCTCGCCCGCATCGAGGCTGAAGTTGGGGGAGCCGTCGCAGCTCCAGCGCACGGCCTCGGCGCCTGGTTTGGCGCTCAGGCTCACCAACTCCACCCGGGCGGCCACCATGAAACTGGAGTAGAAGCCCAGGCCGAAGTGGCCGATGATCGCGTCGTCTTCGCGCTTGTACTTCTCGAGGAACTCCTCGGCGCTGGAGAAAGCTACCTGGTTGATGTAACGCTTCACCTCATCGGCGCTCATGCCGATGCCGTTGTCGCTGATGGTGAGCGTCTTCGCCTCGCGATCGATGCTGATGGCGATGCGGCCCTCATCGCCCTCGCTGCAGTCGCCGGCCATGGCGGCCATGCGCCGCTTGCTGATCGCATCCATCCCGTTGCTCACCAGCTCCCGCAGGAACACCTCATGGCCCGAATAGACGGCCTTTTTGATGATCGGGAAGATGTTCTCGGTGTGGATCTGGATCTGACCCTGTTCCTGGAGAACGGCCATGGCTGCAGCGTTTCCGCTCTGTGGTGAGGCGACCTTACGGAGCGGCCGCGCTGGCGCTCAAGGGCGGCCAGGGACGGGTCACCGAACCACCCCCGTGACCACCCGCGGTCGGCCTCGGCCGCCTCAGCCCCGGCGCTGCAGCTGCGGTTGTTCCTCGGGCACGATCGCCCCCTCCACCGGACACACCTGCAAGCAGATGCCGCAGTCGATGCAGGTGTCGAAATCGATCCAGAAAAAGCCCGTCCCCTTGCGGTTGGCGCCACTGCCGGGGTGGATGCAGGCCACCGGGCAGGCGTCCACGCAGTCGGCCACACCCTCGCAGACATCGGTGAGGATCGTGTGGGCCATGAACAGACGGCAAAGGCCGTCGATCCTAGGCAGCCAGCCAGAGCGCTGAACGGGCCCCCCGGGAGGCCGCCAGCCGTTCGGCCTCCGCCTGGCTCGGGCAGGGTTCGCTCAGCAGTTCGGCCGCCGTGCCTTCGCTGTGAAGCTGCTGCAGCCGGTCGAGGGCGGCGCTCAGCAGGTCGGCATCGGCGTAGGCCACCAGCAGCGGGCCGCCGGCGCTGGGCTCAGGGCCATGGCCCGTCAGCAATTCGCGGATGTCCTCGATCTGGAAACTGAAGCCCACCCCCGCGGCCGGGCTGCCCCCGAAACGACTCACCAGGGCGTCGTAGCGGCCACCGCTGGCGATCGCCACCGGCGCTTCGGTGCCGCGGCAGACCAGCTGGAGCACCAGCCCGTCATAGAGATCGAACTGAGGCTGGAAGCTGGGGTCGAGCTGCAGGCACACCCCGAGCCGTTCCGCCATCGGAGCGATGCTGCCGATCACAGCGCCCAGATCCCTGAGCAGCGGACTGGGCCCCAGCAGTTGCTCCAGTTGGTAGAGCACCGCCGTGGGCTCCCCCGCAGGCGCATGAGCTGCTGCAGGGCCTGGCGGTCGCTCGCCTCGAGCGGCAGGGCCGCCAGGGCGAGGGGATCGAAGCCGGTCAGGGCTTTGCGGGCGGCGGTGCGCTGCTCGGCTGGGACGCGCGCCAGCAGGGTCGTGAGCAGGCCATGGTGGCCCAGCAGCAGCCGGGATTGATGGCGCTCGTCAAGGCCCAGGGCTTCGATGCAGGCCAGCAGCAGCCTCAGCAGTTCGGCATCGGCGGCGGCGGCGGCAACCCCCAGCAGTTCCACGCCGCTCTGCAGCTGTTCCTGCACCCGCTGGCTGCCGGAATCGCCGATGAAGCTGCGGAAGGTGGCGCCGCTGGCCCAGAGGCGCAGGGGCCGGGGCCGGCCCGCCAGCCGAGTGGAGGCGGCACGGGCGATCGAGGCGGTCATCTCCGGACGCAGCCCCAGGGGCTCGTCGCTCACCAGCCGCACCACCTCCCGGCCATCGATGGCGCCGCCCGCCGCGAAGGTTTCGAGCCGCTCGATGCTGGGGGGGCCACCTCCTGGTACCCCCACAAGCGGTAGACCGCCGCGAGCCGCTCGCGCAGGCGGCGGTTGCCATCCACCTCCCATGGGTTGAGATCCCTGGCTCCGGCGGCAGGTTGCAGGGCCATGGGACAAGGGGGAGGGGGCTGTGTTGGCGATCCTATGGAGCGTCCAGTTCCGGGGCGCCGAAGCTGGCCCCGTCCAGGGGTCTGATGGCGGAAAGCCCCTCCACCAGGGCTCTATGGAGCCCTGGGGCGCAGGCGATCAGGCGGCCTTCGCCCAGCTCCAGGGGGCTGCCGTCGTAGCGGCTGACGATGCCGCCGGCCTGCTCCACCAGCGCCACTCCGGCGGCGAGGTCCCAGGGGGAGAGGCCGCGCTCCCAGTAGCCATCAAGACGCCCGGCGGCCACGTAGGCCAGATCGAGGGCGGCGGCACCGGCCCGGCGTACGCCGCGGCTGCGGTGGGTGAACCAGCAGAACTCGGCGTAGTTGTTGTCCAGCCGTGTGTGCCGGTCGTAGGCGAAGCCCGTGGCCAGCAGGGACGACCCCAGTTCTTCGCAACCGCTCACCGCCAGGCGGTTGTCGTTGCACCATGCCCCCAGGCCCGGGGCGGCCCAGAAGAACTGCTCCAGGGCCGGGGCCGCCAGGGCCCCCAACAGGGGCTGACCCCTCCAGGTGAGACCTACCGAGGTGGCGAAAAGGGGAAGCCGTGGGCGAAGTTGGTGGTGCCATCGAGGGGATCAACGCACCACTGTAGATCGCTTTTCAACGCGCTTTGGCCGGTTTCTTCCGCGAGTACCCCCAGTTCAGGGGTCTGGGCGCTCAGTAACTCCAGAACGGCCGTCTCGGCGGCCTCATCGGCTTCGGTGACCAGATCCCCGGCCCGGCCCTTCTCACGGATGCGCTCCAGCCGGCCGAGGTGCTCCCGAAGGGCCAGCGAACCTGCCTGGGCGGCGGCGCGGGCCACCTCCGCCAGGCGCTCGATTTCCAGTGCCGTCAGTCCCGCCGCTGCAGCGGCCTGATCTGAAAGTCTCATTCGTCGTCGAGGGGCAGGCCGGCCCGCACCTTGCCCCGGCCGAAATGGCGCCCGAACTGGAGCTCGTAGACCTCGTCTTCGTCGGTGGTCTCCACCTCCAGGGGGCCCAGGGCCCTGGCCACGCAGAGCAGGCCGTAGCCCCTGTTGCGCAGCGCCTGGGAGATGCCGAGTGACTCCCGCTGGTCGATGCTGCCGCTGAGCACCCGCACCGCGCAGGCGGTGCAGCAGCCGTTACGGCAGCTGAAGGGCAGCGGTTCGCCCTGGGACTCGAAGCTGCGCAGGATGTACTCCCCTTCCGGCACCTCCAGCACAATCGTGCGCCCGGCCTGGCGGTGATGCACGGTGATCGGGAATCGCCGCACGGTCTGGACCTCGAACATGGGCTGGGAAGCGCCGATGGCGCCCGAGTGGTGAGAAGGCCTGCTGCTAGATTGCCTTCTGCCCCATTTAAGCCCCTGGAGAGGTGGCCGAGTGGTCGAAGGCGCAGCACTGGAAATGCTGTATAGGGGCAACTCTATCGAGGGTTCGAATCCCTCCTCTCCGTTGAAAACCGGCCCAAGGGCCGGTTTTTTTATGGCGATCACTGTTGGCATCCGGGCCAAGGGTGGAGCCTGTTGAAGGCTGGAACTTGGCCCCATGGGTATCAAGGAGAGCGGCGTCTTGTTGCGCCTTCATGATCACCGCAGCCCGATCATCAAGAGCCGTTGATGAATCGCGACTGTTGTGAGTGGCTTTAAGTTATTGATTGTGCCCTGGCCTCTGTCAGCTTCCCTGGATGGCCGATCAGCGCTCATCTCGCCTGCCTGGCCTGGTCATCGGTAGGACGCGGGGCCGTCAGCCGAAGCGGCCGCTGACGTAGTCCAGGGTGGCTTGCTGGGCGGGGGAGTTGAAGATCGCTTCCGTTTCGGCGAACTCCACCAGATAACCGATCTTGCCGCTGCCGCCTTCCACCGCTTCGGCGTTGAAGAAGGCCGTTTGATCCGACACACGCACGGCCTGCTGCATGTTGTGGGTCACGATCACAATCGTGTAGTTCTTCTTGAGCTCGTGCATCATCTCCTCGATCTTCAAGGTGGAAATCGGATCAAGGGCCGAGCAGGGTTCATCCATCAGAATCACTTCGGGCTCTACGGAAATCGCCCGGGCGATGCAGAGACGCTGTTGCTGGCCGCCGGAGAGGGAATAGCCACTCTCTTTGAGCTTGTCCTTGGTTTCATCCCAGATCGCCGCTTTGCGCAGGGAACGCTCCACCAGTTCGTCCATGTCGCCGCGGTAGCCATGGATGCGGGCGCCGAAGGCGATGTTTTCGTAGATCGATTTGGGGAAGGGGTTCGGACGCTGAAACACCATGCCGATGCGCCGCCGCACCTCGACGGGATCGACGTTGGGGGCATAGAGATCGTGGCCCTCGAACACCACTCGGCCCTTGAGGCTGCAACCCTCGATCAGATCATTCATGCGGTTGAGACCGCGCAGCACCGTCGATTTCCCGCAGCCTGAGGGCCCGATGAAGGCCGTCACCTGGCCCTTGGGGATCTCCATGAAGACGTTGCGCACGGCCTCGAAGCTGCCGTAACTGATCGAGACGTTCTCCAGGGACATGCAGATGTCCGAATTGGCCGTCGACTGGGGGCTGAGGGAGGTGGCGGTCATGACACAGAGGAATGGAAGTGTGGGGAGCGGTGAACGGGGAGCGGCCTTTAGGTTGAGGAGGCGAAGCGGCTCAACCAGCGGGCAAGCAGATTGGCCGCCAGGATCAGGACCACCAGCACGAAGGAAGCAGCCCAGGCCAGGGCGTTCTGGGCCTCGTAAGGCATGATCGCGAAGTTGAAGATCAGCACCGACATGGTGGCGATCGGCTTGAGCAGACCCTCAGCCCAGAAGGGAGAGAACAGGGCCGTGAAGATCAACGGAGCGGTTTCACCCGCCGCCCTGGCAATGCCCAGCACCACACCGGTGGCAATCGGGGTGAAGGCAGTGGGCAGGGTGATCCGGGTGATGGTGACGAACTTGGAAGCACCCACGCCGATGGCGCCCATGCGCAGCTCCTGGGGCACCAGCTTGAGGCCCTCGTCGGTGGTCTTGATCACCGTGGGCAGCATCAGTACCGAGAGAGCAATGCCTCCGGCCACAGCGCTGTAACTCTCGCCGAAGAGGATTCGGGTCGAGACGATCAGGCCGTAGATGAACACCCCGCAGATGATCGAGGGCACGCCAGCCAGCACGTTGGTGCCGAAACGCACGAAGCTCTGGAACCAGCCGCCCTTGGAGTACTCCGCCAGGTAGATCCCACCGCCGACGCCGACAGGAATGGCGATCAACGAGGCCACCAGGGTGACCAGGAAGGTGCCGAGGATGGCGTTGCCGATGCCGCCGCCCTCGGTGCCGGGGGCGGGAGGAGCTGCGTGAGCAGACCAATGCTGATAAGTGAGCCGCCTTTGATCAGCACGTACAAAAGCACCAGCACCAGAGGCAAAACGGCGATCAGGGAGAACAGGCCGGTGAGAAAGGTGAAAAGAGGTTCCAGCGGTTGCGCCCGAGTTCTGGCTGCTTGTGCAGCGACTGCCGGTCGAACAGCTTTTCGGTGGAGGCGTAGGCCATGGGTTGGTTCAGTACTTCAGGCTGAGGCGTTTGACGACCCACTGGGCAAAGATGTTCACCACCAAGGTGAGCACCATCAGCACCAGGGCCGCGTACATCAAGGAGGAGACCTGGGAACCGTCGGCTTCACCGAACTGGTTCGCCAACATTGAGGCGATTGTGTTGCCCGGAGCCAGCAACGAGACGCTGAAGTTGTTGGAATTGCCGATGATCATCGTCACCGCCATGGTTTCACCCATGGCCCGCCCGAGGGCCAGCATCACGCCACCGGTGATGCCCGACACCGCCGCTGGAAGGATCACCTGAAGAATCGCCCCCCAGCGGGTGGTGCCGATGCCGTAGGCCGCCTGACGCAGCTCAGGAGGCACCTGATTGAGAGAATCCCTGGAGATCGCCGTGATGATCGGCAGGATCATCACCACCAGAATCAGGACCGCCGGTGCCATGCCAGGGCCCTGGGGCTGGGTGCTGAAGATCGGTAGCCAACCAAGGGCGTCATAGAGCCAGGTCAGCAGGGGCCGCAGGAAGGGCTCCATCACGAAGATGGCCCAGAGGCCGAGCACCACCGATGGAATCGCCGCCAGCAACTCCACCATCAGCCCGATCAGGGTGCGGAGTTTGAGTGGAATCAGGTTCTCGGTGATGAAGATCGCCGTTCCCACCCCAAGGGGCACGGCAATCAGCAGCGAGAGCAGGGAGCTGACGATCGTGCCGTAGATGGCCGTGAACGCCCCGTATTCCTCCTTGACGGGGTTCCAGGCGGAGTTCACCAGAAAGCCGAGACCGAATTGCTTGATGGCTTCCTCGGAACCATGCATCACGGTGAGCAGGATTCCCAGCAGCACGATCGCCACCAGGGAAGCCAGCACGATCACCAGTTGGCGGAAGCCGAGATCGAGGAGTTTTTCGCTGGGGGGCCTGCGCTTCAGCGTGAACAGGTCCCCGTTCGAACTGATCGTCATGCAAACTCAGCTTTCAGCCGAAACCTAGGTGTGGCAGGCATCGCCCGTCACTAAGAATCGATTAAGGCCTCCCCTTGGGGGCGGCCGCTGGCCCCGTTACCTTGGGTGCTCCGTTGGCGGATTCCTGGGGCGGCGGGTTGTATGGGGCGAATCGTCGGCATCGACCTGGGCACCACCAATTCGGTGGTGGCGGTTCTTGAAGGTGGCCGGCCGCAGGTGATTGCCAATGCCGAGGGGGGCGCACCACCCCCTCGGTGGTGGGCTTCAGCCGTGATCAGGACCTGCTGGTGGGCCAACTGGCCCGCCGCCAGATGGTGCTGAACCCCCGCAACACCTTTGCCAATCTGAAGCGGTTCGTGGGCCGCAACTGGAGCGAACTGGAGGAGGGCAGCCTATCGGTGCCCTACACCGTGCGGGCCAACGACCAGGGCAATGTGCGGGTGGTCTGCCCGGCCACCGAGCGGGAGTATGCCCCCGAGGAGCTGGTGGCCAGCGTGCTGCGCAAGCTCGTCGATGACGCCTCCACCTACCTCGGCGAGCCGGTGGAGGCGGCGGTGATCACCGTTCCGGCCTATTTCGACGACGCCCAGCGCCAGGCGACCCGCGATGCCGGCCGGCTGGCGGGGATCAGCGTCGAGCGCATCCTCAACGAGCCCACGGCCGCCGCCCTGGCCTATGGCTTCGACCGCAGCACGGTCAAACGGGTGCTGGTGTTCGACCTGGGGGGCGGCACCTTCGATGTCTCGGTGCTGCGGATCGCCAATGGCGTCTTTGATGTCAAGGCCACCAGCGGCGACACCCAGCTGGGGGGCAATGACTGGGACCGGCGCGTCGTCGACTGGCTGGCGGAGGCGTTTCTGGCCGAGCACAGCATCGATCTGCGCCGGGACCGCCAGGCCCTGCAGCGGCTCACCGAGGCGGCCGAAAAGGCCAAGCAGGAGCTCTCCGGCGTCACCAGCACCCCGATTTCCCTGCCCTTCATCACCACCGGCCCGGAGGGTCCGCTGCACATCGAGACCACCTTGGAGCGGCGGGTCTTCGAGGGGCTCTGCCCCGACCTGCTCGACCGCTTGCTGCGGCCCGTGCAACGCGCTCTGCGGGATTCAGCCCTGGCCGCTGAGGACATCGACGATGTGGTGCTGGTGGGGGCAGCACGCGCATGCCGATGGTGCAGGAGATGGTGCGCACCTTGATCCCCCTGGAGCCCTGCCAGTCGGTGAACCCCGATGAGGTGGTGGCGATCGGCGCGGCCGTTCAGGCCGGCATCCTCACCGGCGAGCTCCGCGATCTGATGCTCAACGATGTCACCCCTCTCTCGCTTGGATTGGAGACCATCGGCGGGGTGATGAAGGTGCTGATTCCGCGCAACACCCCGATCCCGGTGCGGAAATCGGATCTGTTCAGCACCTCGGAGGCCAACCAGAGCTCCGTGGAGGTGCATGTGCTCCAGGGGAGCGCCAGATGGCCGAGGGCAACAAGTCGCTCGGCCGATTCCGGCTGGCGGGCATCCCTCCGGCCCCTCGGGGCGTTCCCCAGGTGCAGGTCTCCTTCGACATCGACGCCAATGGTCTGCTGCAGGTGTCGGCCACCGATCGCACCACCGGCCGGCAGCAGAGCGTCTCGATTCAGGGGGCTCCAACCTCAGCGAAGAGGAGATTGCCACCCTGCTTGAGGAGGCGGAGCGCAAGGCCGGGGAAGACCGCCGCAAGCGCGTGGAGATCGACCGCCGCAACCGGGCCCAGACCCTGGTGGCCCAGGCGGAGCGGCGGCTCCGGGACGCCGCCCTGGAGCTGGGGCCCTACGGCGCCGAACGTCAGCAGCGGGCGGTGGAGATGGCCCTGAGGGAGGTTCATGATCTGCTCGCTCCAGGCGATGCCGCTGACCTGCAGGACCTGGACCTGGCGGTGAGTCAGCTGCAGGAGGCGATCTATGGGCTCAATCGGCGCCTGAGCAACGAACGCAAGCAGGAATCCAATCCGCTGCAGGGCCTCAAGAACACACTGGGCTCTCTCAAGGACGAGCTGTTCTCCGACGACGAGTGGGATGACTGGGATCGCCCTGGCGGTTCCCCCGCTATGGCCGCGACCCCTGGTTGGAGCCCTCCTACGGCCGGGAGCGCACACCGGCAGCGCCCCGCCGCTACGAACGCGACGCCCCCGCGCGCCGCACCAGTGCGCCCCTGCCCCTCAGCCGCTCCTATGACGACGACCCCTGGTCGGAGGTCTGAGCAGCGTGACCCGCAGCAGCACCACCGCCGGCTCGGATTACTGGGCGGTGCTGGGCCTGGAGCCCGGTGCCGATGGCCCCACCCTCAAACGCGCCTTCCGTCAGTTGGCCCGTCGCTGGCATCCGGATCTCAACGGCAACGATCCGGTGGCCGAGGAGCGTTTCAAGCTTCTCAATGAGGCCTATGCGGTGCTCACCGATCCGAAGCGGCGCCAGGCCTTTGAGCTGGGCTTCGATCCGGCCTCGGGCGCTGCCGCTGACCCCTTCGCCACGGGATTCCCCGACTTCGACACCTACCTGGACACCCTGTTTGGCCGCCGCCGCGAGCCGGAGCCTGAACCTCCCGCAACGGCGGCAGCGGCCTGGGAGCAGGGGGCCCCAGACCTGGAGCAGGCCGCCCCTGGCTCGGTCACCCCTTCCCCGGCGCCGCCAGCGCCGGTGCAGGCAGCCTCCGACCAGGAATCCCTGGTGGAGCTCACCCCGGAGCAGGCCCTGGCGGGCGAACGGATCGAACTGGTGCTCAGTGATGGCACCACCGTGGAGGTCTGGACGCCTCCGCTGGCGGGGGATGGCTGGCGCCTGCGGCTTGCGGGGGTGACCCCCGGGGGCGGTGATCATTTCCTGCAGCTCCGGGTGCGCACCGCCGAGGGCCTGCGCATCGACGGCCTGCGGGTGACCTTCCCCCTGGAGTTGATGCCGGCCGATGCCGCCCTGGGTTGTTCGGTGGTGGTGCCCACCCTGGCCGGGCCGGTGGAAGCTGCGCGTGCCGCCCGGCTCCTCCAGTGGGCGTTTGCTGCGCCTGCGTGGCCGGGGCCTGGAGCTGGATCAGCAGCGGGGCGATCAACTGGTGGAGATCCGGATCATGGTGCCCGACGAGCTCAGCGAGGCCGAGGAAGCCCTCTACCGCAGGCTTCAGCAGCTCGGCCATGAACTGGAGTGAGAAACTGTCAGTCGCGCTTCATCTCCGCTCGATGCCGGTTCATGTGCTCCTCTTCGACGCCGGCAGCGAAAACGAGGGAATCCATTCCCTGGAGCTGAACGGCACCACGGTGGTGCTCCTGTTCGAGGATCGCGATGACGCCGAGCGTTACGCCGGCCTGCTGGAAGCCCAGGATTTCCCCACCCCCTCCGTCGAGGCCCTCGACCGTGAGGAGATGGAGCTGTTCTGCGCTGAATCGGGCTACCAGGCGCGGGTGGTGCCCAGCGGTTTTCTGCCCCAGTCGGCGGAGGATCGGCTGTTGATCGCCCCTCCTGAAGCCAACATGGATGTCTCGAGCTGGCAGGAGCAGGCCGATCGTTCAGGGGAAGGGGACCCTCGCTCCCCAGGGGAGTCGCTCAGTTCCGGCGATCCAGAACTCGAAAACTTCCGCCGCCGGCTGGAGGGCTTGCTGTGAGCGCCCTCACCAGCCCAGCGTCCGATCGCGGCGCCTTGCTCACCGAGCAGCCCAATCCCGCCAGCGCCGAACTCGATCAGCTGGCCACCGCTGCGCTGGTGCAGCTGTTCTGCGACGAGGACCGGCGGCCCCAGCAGGCGGTGGCCGCCGCTGCCCCCCAGCTGACCCAGGCGATCGATGCCATCAGCGCTCGCCTCGGCCATGGGGGCCGCTTGTTCTACCTCGGTGCCGGCACCTCGGGGCGCCTGGGGGTGCTGGATGCGGCCGAGTGTCCGCCCACGTTCTGCTCGCCGCCGGAGCTCGTGCAGGGGGTGCTGGCCGGGGGCAGCGGCCCTGCTGCGCAGCTCCGAGGGCCTCGAAGACCTGCGGGAGGCCGGCCGCGCCGATCTGCTTGAGCGCGGGTTTTCGGAAGCAGATGCCCTGGTGGGGATCGCTGCCGGGGGCACCACCCCCTACGTGCTCGGGGCCCTGGAGCTGGCGCAGGAGCTCGGCGCCCTGGCGATTGCCCTGGCCTGCGTCCCGGCCGACCAGGCACCGATGCCCTGCGACATCGACATCCGTCTCTTGACGGGCCCCGAGCTGCTCACCGGCTCCACCCGGCTCAAGGCCGGCACCGCCACAAAAATGGCGCTCAATATCCTCTCCACGGGAGTGATGGTGCGCCTGGGCAAGGTGCACGGCAACCGCATGGTCGATGTGGCCGTCACCAACAGCAAGCTGGAAGACCGGGCCCTGCGCATCCTGCGGGATCTGGCCGGAGTGGAGCGCCCAGAGGGCACCAGGTTGCTGGAGGAATCGGGGGGTTCGGTGGAAGCGGGCGTTGCTGATGGCCCAGCGGGGGTGTCGGCCACCGAGGCCGCTTCCCGACTGGAGCAATCGGGCGGCCGGTTGCGGGAGGCACTTCGGCTCAACGCTGCTCGGTAGCCACCGCTCCCCAGTAGGGGGTGGTGAACAGGTCGAGCTTGGCCCGCGTGCTGGCGGGCACCTGCTCCTTGGGGGTCATCAGGGCGTGGCGCAGGGCCTGGTGGGCGCTGCTCAGGGGGCGTTGGGCGGCGATGCGCTCGGCCGCCGTTTTGATGATGTCCTGGGCCAGGGCCGCATTGGCCCGGAGGTTGTCGATCACCATCTCCACGCTCACGGCGTCGTGATCGGCATGCCAGCAGTCGTAGTCGGTGGCCATGGCCAGGGTGGTGTAGGCGATCTCCGCCTCCCGCGCCAGGCGCGCTTCGGTGTGGTTGGTCATGCCGATCACCGCGCAGTCGAGGCTCTGATAAAAGCGCGATTCAGCCCGGGTGGAGAAGGCCGGGCCTTCCATGCACAGGTAGGTGCCGCCCCGGTGCAGACGGCGCCCTTCGGGCATCAGGCTGTCGGCCACATCGGCCAGCAGGCGGCTGAGGGCGGGGCAGAAGGGATCGGCAAAGCCCACGTGGGCCACGGCCCCCTCCCCGAAAAACGTCAGGGGCCGCTGGTGGGTGCGGTCGATGAATTGATCGGGCACCACCATGTCCAGGGGGCGCACCTCCTCGAGCAGCGAGCCCACGGCGGAGCAGGAGACGATCCAGCGCACCCCGAGCGAGCGCAGGGCCCAGATGTTGGCCCGGTAGGGCACCTCCGTGGGGGTGAAGGTGTGGTGGCGGCCATGGCGAGCCAGGAACACCACCTCCAGATCGCCGATCCGACCCAGGCGCAGGGCATCGGAGGGAGCGCCGAAGGGGGTCTCCACCTGCAGCTCCTGGATGTCTTCGAGCCCCTCCATGGCATAGAGACCGCTGCCGCCCAGCACGCCGAGACGGGCGGTGGCCAGATCGAGGCCGGTGGGGCTGCTCATTGCCATCGTGATCGTGCGCGACCGTTCTACCCGAGCGGATACAGTCCGCCTTTCCCTCCCCCTTGCCCGTGACCAAAGCCCTGATGGACACCGATGCCGGCACCGTCGAACTGGAGCTGTTCGACGCCGACGCCCCCGGCACCGTGGCCAACTTCGTCAAGTTGGCCAACGACGGCTACTACGACGGCCTGGCCTTCCACCGGGTGATCGGTGGGTTCATGGCCCAGGGCGGCTGCCCCAACACCCGCGCCGGGGCCAAGGGCGCGCCGGGCACCGGCGGCCCCGGCTACACGATTCCCTGTGAGATCAACAGCCGCAAGCACCAGGCCGGCTCCCTCTCGATGGCCCACGCCGGCAAGAACACCGGCGGCAGTCAGTTCTTCCTCTGCCATGACGCCCAGCCCCACCTCGATGGGGTGCACACGGTGTTCGGCCAGGCGGCCAACGTGGATGTGGTGCTGGCGATTCAGAAGGGCACCAAGATCAACAAGGTGACGATCAGTGCCTGATCCGGCTGCTGTGACACCGCTGCGCTGACCCTCTGGCTCTGGCCCTCTGGGCCTCAGCTCCAGCGCAGCAGGGAGCCTGGCTGCAGCCGCAGCCTGGGATGGTCCTGCCGCAGTTCAACCAGGGGCCGCAGCTCGGCCTCCAGGGTGACGCTGGGGTGGGCACTGCGCTGGGCATCGGGTGCCAGCAGCAGGCTGACCGCCTGGGTACCGGGCCAGCGGGCCAGGGTCTGGAGGCCTTCACCCAGGCGCTCCAGGGGCAGGTCTCCAGCGGCGTCGATCGCTCCGT
Organism: Cyanobium sp. ATX-6F1; assembly: GCF_047395825.1. Taxonomy (NCBI): domain Bacteria; kingdom Bacillati; phylum Cyanobacteriota; class Cyanophyceae; order Synechococcales; family Prochlorococcaceae; genus Cyanobium; species Cyanobium sp. ATX-6F1. The sequence continues at coordinate 72,011 of NZ_JBCEBF010000003.1, forward strand.
TCACTCCCTTGGCTTCCATCGAACCTGTCAGCGGTCCCAGCAGCACCGCGAGCTCGGGCTGGTCCAACAGGGCCAGCAGGCGCGGATGTTCCTCCAGTTGGATCCCCAGCTGGAGCTGCTGGGCCCACTGCTGCAAGCTCTGCCAGAGCTCGGTGCGCTGCGCTTCGGATCCCCGCCAGGCCAGCACCACCGAGGGGCCCCGGGGGGCGTCCAGCAGATGGCCCAGCTTGTCTTGCTTGGTCTGGAGGTAGCCGGCGTTGTATTCGCCCGCTTCGATCACCAGTGGCACCCGGTCTTCCACCTGCAGGCCGTAACCGCCCAGGCCGGCGATCTTGCGGGGGTTGTTGGTGATCAGGCGCAACCGCTGCACCCCCAGGTCGCTGAGGATCTGGGCGCCGATGCCGTAGTTGCGCAGGTCAGCGCCGAAGCCCAGGCGCTCGTTGGCTTCCACCGTGTCGAGGCCGCCGTCCTGGAGGCTGTAGGCGCGCAGCTTGTTGATCAGGCCGATGCCGCGGCCCTCCTGGCGGAGGTAGATCACCAGCCCCTCGCCGGCCGCTTCGATCATGCGCAGGGCCGCCTCCAGCTGGGGACGGCAGTCGCAGCGCAGGGAGCCGAAGGCATCGCCGGTGAGGCACTCGGAGTGCACGCGGACCAGCACCGGGCCGCTGGCGGTTTCGGGCTGGCCTTTGACGATGGCGATGTGCTCGCTGCCATCGAGTTCGTTGCGGAAGCCGATCGCCCGGAAGCTGCCGAAGCTGCTGGGTAGGCGAGCTTCCGCCAACCGTCTGACGAAGCGCTCGGTGTCGAGGCGGTAGCGGATCAGGTCGGCGATGCTGATCAGCCGCAGGCCGTGCTGGCGGGCATAGTCCGCCAGCTGGGGCAGGCGGGCCATGGACCCGTCGGGGTTCTGGATCTCGCAGATCACCCCGGAGGGATAGAGCCCCGCCAGGCGGGCCAGATCCACGGCCGCCTCGGTGTGGCCGGCGCGTTTGAGCACACCCCTGGCGGGCGCGCAGGGGAAAGACGTGTCCGGGCCGGCGCAGGTCGCCGGGGCGGCTGCCCGAGTGGATCGCCACCTGGATCGTGCGCGCCCGATCCTCCGCTGAGATGCCTGTGCTGACGCCGTTTTCAGGGCCGGCATCGACGCTGACGGTGAAGGCGGTCTGGTTGCTGTCGGTGTTGCGGTCCACCATCAGCGGCAGATCGAGGGCGTCGAGCCGCTCGCCCTCCATCGCCAGGCAGATCAGGCCGCGGGCTTCGGTGGCCATGAAATTGATCTGGGCTGGTGTCGCGAACTGGGCGGCACAGATCAGGTCGCCCTCGTTTTCCCGGTTCTCATCGTCGACGACCACGACCATGTCGCCGTTGCGGATGGCGGCAAGGCCATCGGCGATGGAATCGAAGCGGATCGCAGCGAGCTGGCTCAGGGCAGGTCAGGCCGATGGCCCTGGTTCAATCCACTTTTATAGAGCCCGGTACGATCTGGCGTTCCCGTTCCACTGGCATGGCGAGCCCATCCGCACCCGATCCCAGCGCGGCCGTGCGGGGTGTGGCGGTCATCGGGGCCACGGGGTATGGGGGCCTTCAGACCGTGCGGCTGCTCCAGGACCATCCCGCCCTGGCGGTGACGTTCCTGGGGGGCGAGCGCAGTTCGGGCAAGCGCTGGAGCGAGCTGGTGCCGTTCCTTCCCCTTGCCGAGGATCTGGTGATCCAGCGTCCCGATCCGGAGGCGATCGCCGCCGCCGCTGACCTGGCGGTGCTCAGCCTGCCCAATGGCCTGGCCTCCACGCTCGTGCCCGATCTGCTGGAGCGGGGCGTCAAGGTGGTCGACCTCTCCGCCGACTACCGCTACCGCTCCCTGGCCCAGTGGAAGGAGGTGTATGCCAGTGAGGCCCGCCAATTTCCACGCTCCGATGAGGCGCTCTGTCAGGAGGCCGCCTATGGGCTGGTGGAGTGGGAGGCCGAACGCATCGCCAAAGCCCGCCTGGTGGCCGCTCCCGGTTGCTTTCCCACCGCCAGCCTGCTGGCCCTGTTGCCCTTCCTGCAGCAAGGTCTGATCGAGGCCAGTGGCATCGTGATCGACGCCAAGACAGGCACCTCCGGCGGTGGCCGCGCCGCCAAGGAAAATCTGCTCCTGGCGGAGGCCTCCGAGGCCGTGGTTCCCTACGGCGTGCTGGGCCATCGCCACACCAGTGAGATTGAGCAGGCGGCCAGTCAGGCCCTGGGGCGTTCCATCCAGCTCCAGTTCACCCCCCACCTGATGCCGATGGTGCGTGGGCTCCTGGCCACGGTCTACGGCCGCCTGCGGGATCCTGGCCTCACGGCCGAAGACTGCACCACCTTGCTGAAGGCGGCTTACCGCCACAGCCCCTGCGTGGACGTGCTGCCGGTGGGCACCTATCCCTCCACCAAGTGGGTGCGCCAGACCAACCGCGCCCTGCTGTCGGTGCAGGTGGATTCCCGCAACGGTCAGTTGATCGTGATGAGCGCCATCGACAACCTGATCAAGGGCCAGGCGGGCCAGGGCGTGCAGTGCCTGAATCTGCTGGCGGGCCTGGGCGCCACCACCGGCCTGCCGCTGCTGCCCTTCTACCCCTGATCGAATCGGGCCGTCCGCTCCAGCCGCTGGGCGGCCAGGGCGACCGCCAGGGGCAGGATCCGGTGCTCCTGCCGTTGGATCCTGGCCGCCAGCCGCCCATGGTCGTCATCGCTGAGCACGGGCACGGCCGCCTGGGCCAGGATCGGCCCCGCATCCACCTCCGCCGTGACCAGGTGGGCGCTGCAGCCGCTCAGGGCGACCCCGGCCGCCAGGGCCTGGCCGACGGCATCCAGGCCGCGGAAGCTGGGCAGCAGGGAGGGGTGGATGTTCACCAGGCGCTGGGGGTAGGCGTCAATCAGGGCGGGCGTGACGATCCGCATCCAGCCGGCCATCACCACCAAATCCACGCGGGCACCTTCAAAGGCCTTGACGAGGGCCTGGTCCAGGTCGGCGCGGCTGCTGTGGAGGCGATGGTCGCGCAGTTGCCAGGGCACCTGCAGGCGCGTGGCGCGGTTCTGGGCGCCGCAACCGGGGTTGTTGACCACCAGCAGCTCCACGCTTGCGTCGAGGGGCCCCTGGCGAGTGGCGTTGACCAGGGCTTCGAAGTTGCTTCCCGCCCCCGAGGCCATCACCCCCAGCCGCAGGGGCGCCCTCAAACGGGGCCAGGCCTGTGGCAACGGCCACTGGATCCCCGGGATGGGCTCGCTAGGGTCGGCCGGAACGGGCATCGGATCCATGTCCCATCTCTCCATCCTGCCCACTGTGCTTCGGGACACCGATGTGCTGGCAGCGAGTCTGGCTGATCTGGGCTTGGAGCCCCGCTGGGGGGAAGCTTCCTGGATTTGCCGGTGGAAGCCGAGCCGGTGGAGTTGCAGGTGCGGCTCTCCTCCGATCTGGCCCTGGGCTGGCGGCGTCAACCCAGCGGTGAACTGGCCCTGGTGGGTGACCTGCAGCGACTCAGCCGCAGCCATCAGGTGGCGCCGTTGCTGGGCCGCCTTACCCGCAGCTACGCCGCCCGCGCCGCGCTTCGGGATGCCGCCCTGCTGCTCCCGACGGGCAGCGTTCACCTCGATCGCTGAGCCCGGCGCCGGTGCCTGAGCTGACCTTGAATCTGACTGCTCCTCACCAGCCTCTGGTGCGGGCCACCCTCTCCCTGGCTGCCCCCAACCGGGTGCTGCGCTTTCGGTTGCCGGGCTGGACGCCGGGGTCGTACCTGATCCGCGACTACGTGCGCCATCTGGAGCGGCTGGAGGTGTGGCAGGGGGCAAGTCCTGCCGCTGCGCCAGCTGGCGCCGGCCGCCTGGGAAGTGGAGCCTTCAGGGCATCAGCCCATTGAGATCCGCACCGAGACGCTGGCCACCGACCTCAGTGTGCGCACCTGCCATCTCAATGGCCAGCACGGCTTTCTGGCCCTGGCGGCGCTCGCCCTGGAGGTGGAGGGCGAGCGCTGGAACCCCCACCGCCTGCGCCTGGAGCTGCCGGAAGGCTGGGAGGCCTTCGTGCCCCTGCCCCGGGAGGCGGATGGCAGCTGGATCGCTGCTGATTTCGATGCCCTCGTCGATGCGCCAGTGGAGGCGGGCCCCCACCGGGAGCACCGTTTCGAGGTGCACGGGGTGCCCCACCGCTGGGTCACCTGGGAGACGGGCCGTCCCCTGCTGGAGCTCCATTCCGAGCTGCTGGAGCAGGTGGCGGCGATCTGCCGCCGTTGTTGTCTGTTCATGGGTGAACCAGCCCCGGCAGCCGACAACTATCTGTTCGTCCTGCATCTGCTCGATGAGGGCTATGGCGGCTTGGAGCACGATGCCAGCACGGTGCTCCAGTTCGGTCGCAAGGCGCTGGGCCGGCCTGATGGCCTGCGCAAGTTGCTGCAGTTGGTGGGCCATGAATACCTGCACCAGTGGAACGTCCGCAGGCTGCGGCCCGCCGAACTCACGCCGATCGATTACCACCAGAGCGTCGTGGTGCCCAGCCTCTGGTTCGCCGAAGGGATCACCAGCTACGTCGATCAATTGCTGCCCTTCGCCGCAGGGCTCAGTGATGAGGCAGCGGCCCTGGAGGATCTCGGCGCCGATTTCAGCCGCTACCTGCTCACCCCTGGCCGACGGGTGCAGAGCCTGCGCCAGAGCAGCGAGCAGGCCTGGGTGAAGCTCTACAAACGCGATGCCTCAAGCGACGACAACCAGATCAGCTACTACCTGAAAGGGGCGCTGCTGGCCTTGGTGCTCGATCTGCACCTGCGACGGGCCGGATCGGCCCTGTTCGTGGTGGTGCGGGATCTCTGGCGGCGGCTGGGGCGGGTCGGGCGGGGCTATCGCGAGGCGGACCTGATCGCCGCCTTTGCCCGGCGCTCTTCTGACCTGGAGGCCTTGCTGCCCGCCTGGCTGGGCTCCACGGAGGATCCGCCCTTTGCGGCTTACCTCGCCGATATGGGTCTGGAGCTGGTGGCGGAACCCGCCAGCCACCCCGAGAGCGGCATCGTCTGCCAGATCGATCCCCACCAGGTCCTGGTGGTGCGCAAGCTGCCGCGCCATGGACCGGGGGAACGCTCGGGTCTCGAGCTGGGCGACGAGCTGTTGGCCCTCGATGGGGTGCGGCTGCGCCAGGCGGAGGATCTTCCTCCCTTGCTGCGGAAGGATCGCGGCCAGCGGTTGCTGCTGGCCCGGCGTGGCCAGGTGATGGAGCTGGCGTTCACCAGTTCAGCGCCCGCGATCGAGCGCTGGACGCTCAGGATCGATCCCCAGGCACCGGCTGATGCCGAGGAGCGGCGCCGACGTTGGCTGGCCCTGGAGCCGGAGCCCGCCCGGCTGCCGGACCCTGAGACGGTTCGATGTTGAGACCCCCGGAGCGACTTCTCTGGGCCCGAAGGCGGAGCTCCCGGCCCCTGGTGCTGGCGATCGGGTTGGGGGGATGGCCTGCCTACTGGGGTTGGGCTGGCTGGCTCGGGCGATCGGCGAGCGCCCCCTGAGCGTCGCGATTCCAGCCTGCTGAGCTTCCTGCGCGACGGGGTGCAGGGTTCCTCCACGAATGAGGGGCTTCCCCGCCGGGCCCCCACCCCGCCACCGGTCCAGGCCTGGAGCAGCCCCCTGCGCCGCCAGTGCCGCGGCACCGATGCGGCCCTCAAGCAGCGGTTGCAGCGGTTGAGTGCCGTGCTTCAGCAACGCACCTTCCATCTGGACACCGATCCCACCAACTACGGCGAGCGCTTCAACCAGGACGCCTTCGGCCAACCGGTCGATCCAACCCCTCGGCTGATCGTCCTGCATGAAACCGTTTATGGGTTGTCCTCGGCGATCAACACCTTCGTCACCCCCATCCCAGCGATGAGGATCAGGTGAGCTACCACACGCTGATCGGGCTCCAGGGCGAGGTAGTCCAGGTGCTCGACCCCTCCCGGCGGGCCTTCGGGGCGGGCAACTCGGCCTTCAACGGCCAGTGGGTGGTCACCAACCCGAAGCTCAATGGCTCGGTCAACAACTTCGCTCTGCACCTCAGCCTGGAAACGCCCTTGGATGGCGAAAACGATGACTCCGAGCACAGCGGCTACACCGCCGCCCAGCTGGATGCGACCGCCGTGGTGCTGGCCGACTGGATGAAGCGCTTTCCCATTCCCCCCAGTCGATCACCACCCACCGGGCGGTGGATCTCGGAGGGGAACGCCAGGATCCCCGCAGCTTCGATTGGAGCGCCCTTCAGATGCGCCTGGCGGCCCTGGGCCGACTCTGCTGAAAGCCGCTCAGATCAGGGTTGAGACCGGCGCCTTGCGGACGGAATAGATCAGGGCGTGCAGTTCAGGGTCCTGCATGTAACGCAGGATGCGGGTGGAGTAGTCGAGTTTGCCGTTGTGGAGGTAGGCCAACGTGGCGATGGCCTTGGCGTCCCGGGGGCGGGTGCTGGCATTGAGCGGGCGCTCGGTGGAGATGCCGAGCAGTTTCTTCTGGCGGGCCAGCTGCCCCACCAGCAACTGCACGTTGCGCCGGGGATCCAGGAGCTGATCGCGGGCGGCCTGAATCTCTGCCTGGCTGGCCTGAGGGCTCAGGAGCCCCTGCTTCACCATCTCGCTCAACCCCAGCTGGGCGGGCCCATGGGTGCTGAACAGGCCGGAATGGGCGGCCAGGGGCAGGTCTTCACCGGGCTTGGCGTGCTGCATCTCATCGAAGAGAATCGCCGCCACCAGCATCGGGTTGACGCCCCGGCGGCGGCTCTCGACCAGGATCGTGGGCCGCAGTTCCTCCAGTCGGGTCACCGTGATCGAGCGCAGGGGGTGAGCTCATCAAGCCCCTTGGTGAACAGTTGCGCCAGAGGTGTTTGGGGGCCATGCACCCCGAAGCGGCGCTGGAGCTCCTGCAGCTCTTGGGGGCTGAAGGCCGTGGGATCGGGCCGCTGGCCCTCGTTGATCAGGGCCTGGCTGCGGCTGTTGTCGGTGCCGACGCTGGCGCTGAGACCCGGTTCGCTCACGATCACGGAGCTGGACCAACGATTGACCCGGGGAGCCACATCCAGGCCGATGGCCAGGCCGATGGCCAGGCTGAGGCCCACCAAAAACCGTCGCCGCACCAGCGGAGCAGGGTCCATGGGGAGTCGCTGGGTCAAAGGCGTATGAATTGCAAGGAAACTCTAGACAACTTTTGAAAAAGCTTGCTACCTGCGTCCCCGTTCCCTGTGCCTTTTCCTCGAGCCACCAGGGTGCCGGGGTCATGGGTCCAGTTCCAGCGGCTCTTGCTTGAGCCGTTCACGGGCGGGGTCCGTGGATAGGTTCAGGGGTGCGCCGATCAGGACGTCGTTCCGTCGACATGACCTTGCCCCCGGATACCGCCTCCACGTCACCGCTGACGCCTTGGCACCGCTTCTGCTCCCTGCTCTGGCACCACGACGACCTGGGCCTCTGGCTCGATCCCAGCCGCATGGCCTTGGGGGAATCCGATCTTGGTGCCCTGGAGCCCGCCTTCGGCCGCGCCTTCGCAGCCCTGGCCGCCCTGGAGGCGGGTTCCATCGCCAACCCAGATGAAGGCCGCCAGGTGGGTCACTACTGGCTGCGCGCTCCCGCCCTGGCGCCCGACGCGGCCACGGCCGCCCAGATCACTGGCGAGATCGATCGCATCGAAGCCTTTGGCCAGGCCGTGCTTGAGGGCCGTCTCCAGGCCCCAGGCGGGGCCGCGTTCACCGACGTGCTCTGGATCGGCATCGGTGGCTCGGGCCTGGGGCCGCTGCTGATCCTCCGGGCGCTTCAACGCCAGGGGCGGGGGCTGCCGTTCCACTTCTTCGACAATGTCGATCCTGAGGGCTTCAGCCGCGTGCTCGCGGGCCTCGGGGAGAAGCTGCGCACCAGCCTGGTGATCGTGGTCAGCAAATCCGGCGGCACCCCCGAGCCCCGCATCGGCCAGGAACAGGCCCAGGCGCGGCTGGAGGCCCTCGGGGGCCAATGGGCCGCCCAGGCGGTGGCGGTGACCATGGCCGGCAGCGCCCTGGACCGCAAGGCGGTCGCCGAGGGCTGGCTGGAGCGCTTCGATCTGTTCGACTGGGTGGGTGGCCGCACCAGCATCACCAGCGTCGTGGGGCTGCTGCCAGCGGCCCTGATCGGCGCTGATCTGCGCGCCTTCCTGGAGGGTGCGGCCCGCATGGATGAGGCCACCCGGGTGCCCGACCTGCGCCGCAACCCCGCCGCCCTGCTGGCGGCCGCCTGGTACGCGGCCGGGGAGGGCCGGGGCCGCCGCGACATGGTGGTGCTGCCCTACCGCGACCGGCTGGAGGTGTTCAGTCGCTACCTGCAGCAGTTGGTGATGGAATCGCTGGGCAAGCGCCTCAACCGCCAGGGCGAGGTGGTGCACCAGGGGCTGGCGGTCTACGGCAACAAGGGCTCCACCGACCAGCACGCCTATGTGCAGCAGTTGCGTGATGGCCTCGACAACTTCTTTGTCACCTTCATCGAGGTGCTCGAAGATCCCGCCGACATCGCTCCGATCGGCGGCGAGCACCCGGGCGACTTCCTGGATGGCTTTTTCCAGGGGACCCGCGCCGCCCTGAGCGAAGGCGGTCGCCAGAGCCTCACCCTGACCCTGCGCCGCTTCGATGAACGCAGCCTGGGGGCCCTGATCGCCCTGTTCGAGCGGGCGGTCGGGCTCTACGGCGAACTGATCGATGTGAACGCCTACCACCAGCCCGGGGTGGAAGCCGGCAAGCAGGCCGCCGCCGAGGTGCTGGCGCTCCAGGCCCAGCTGGAAGAGCTGCTGGCCGATGGGGTGCCCCGCAACCTGGAGGCGATCGCGGCCAGCCTGGATCTGCACAGTCCGGAGCAGCCGTTCTGGATCCTGCGCCGTCTGAGCGCCGCCGGTCGGGGGTACGGCGCGACGGGTGATTGGTCCAATCCCACCACCTTGACCTTCCAACGGAACTGAGTCGCGATGATTCGATCCCGTGCCGCCGTGGCCTGGGCCCCGGGCCAGCCCCTGGAGATCACCGACATCGAGGTCGCCCCACCGGCGCCCGGTGAGGTGTTGCTGCGGGTGGTGGCCACGGGGGTCTGCCACACCGATGCCTTCACCCTCTCCGGCGCCGACCCCGAAGGAGTGTTTCCAGCGATCCTCGGCCACGAGGGCGGCGCCGTGGTGGAGGCGATCGGAGCCGAGGTGAGCTCGGTGGCGGTGGGCGACCACGTGATCCCCCTCTACACGCCGGAATGCCGGCGCTGCACGTTCTGCCTTTCGGGAAAAACCAATCTCTGTCAGGCGATCCGCACCACCCAGGGCCAAGGGCTGATGCCCGATGGCAGCAGCCGCTTCTCGAAGAACGGCCAGCCGATCTTCCATTACATGGGTACGTCCACCTTCTCCGAATACACGGTGGTGCCGGAGATTGCCGTGGCCAAGATCAATCCCCAGGCGCCCCTCGACCAGGTTTGTCTGCTCGGTTGTGGGGTCACCACCGGCATCGGCGCCGTGCGCAACACCGCCAAGGTGGAACCCGGCAGCACCGTGGCCGTGTTCGGCCTGGGGGGCATCGGGCTGGCGGTGGTGATCGGTGCGGTGATGGCCCAGGCCTCACGGATCATCGCCATCGACACCAACCCCGAGAAGTTCGCGATCGCCCGCCAGCTGGGGGCCACCGATTGCCTCAATCCCCGCGATTACGACGCTCCGATCCAGCAGGTGTTGATCGATCTCACCGATGGCGGTGTCGATTACTCGTTTGAGTGCATCGGCAGCGTCGAGGTGATGCGCGCCGCCTTGGAGAGCTGTCACAAGGGATGGGGCGAATCCACGATCATCGGCGTGGCCGGCGCCGGCCAGGAGATCTCCACGCGGCCGTTCCAGCTGGTGACGGGACGTGTCTGGCGCGGCTCGGCCTTCGGTGGGGTGCGTGGGCGCACGGAATTGCCGGGTTACGTGGAGATGGCCCAGCGGGGGAGATCCCCCTGGAGCTGTTCATCACCCACACCCTGGGGCTGGGGGCGATCAATGAGGCCTTCGAGCTGATGCACTCCGGCCAGAGCATCCGCACGGTGATCCGCTACGACCTCTGAACCAGGAGACGTCCCTGGACCCTCAGGGCACCAGGTTCACGAGTTTGCCGGGCACCACGATCACCCGACGGGGGGCTGGCCCTCCAGCCACTTGAGGGCCACGTCGCTGCCGAGGGCCAGCCGTTCCAGGGTGGCGGCATCGGCATCGGCCGGCACGGTGAGGCTGCCGCGCACCTTGCCCTTCACCTGAATCACCAGTTCAAGGCTGTCGCGCACCAGGGCGCTGCCATCGGCGCTGGGCCAGCGTTGCTGGTGCACGCTGCCGCCGCCCCCAGCTTCAACCACAGCTCCTCGGCCAGGTGGGGGGCGAAGGGGGCCAGCAGCACCACCAGGGCGTGGAGGGCTTCCTGGGCCACGGGTTCACCCACGCTTTCCAGGCCCCCCGCCATGGCATTGCTGAGCTTCATCAGCTCCGAGACGGCGGTGTTCAGCTGGTAGGCGCCATCAGCCAGGTCGTGGTCGATGGCGGCAATGGCGGTGTGGACCGCCCGGCGGAGCTCCTGTTCCTGGGGGTCAGATCGGCTGATCCGAGCAAGCCTGGACCCGACGGACGGGGTGCAGCCTCCAGGCTCAGGCCTCGTTCCACGGCCCCCTCCACCAACCGCCAGAGCCGTTGCAGAAAGCGGAACTGACCCTCCACGTCGGCGTCATCCCACTCCAGATCCTTCTCGGGAGGGGCTTTGAACAGAATGAACATGCGGGCCGTGTCGGCGCCGTAGCGGTCGATCACCACGGCTGGATCGACGCCGTTGTGCTTCGACTTCGACATCTTTTCGTAGAACACTTCCAGCACCTCGCCCGTGAGCGGGTCGCGGGGGTCGCTGGGGTCGGCCACCTCCGCCGGAGGGATGTACTTGCCGGTGTGGGGATTCTTGTAGGTGATCCCCTGCACCATGCCCTGGGTGAGCAGGCGCAGGAAGGGCTCGTCGAAGCCCAGCAGGCCCCGGTCCCGCAGCACCTTGGTGAAGAAGCGGGAATAGAGCAGGTGCAGGATGGCGTGCTCGATGCCGCCCACGTACTGATCCACGGGCAGCCAGCGGTCGGCGGCCTCACGCCCGAAGGGCAGGGACGTGTTGTGGGGGTCGCAGTAGCGCAGGTAGTACCAGGACGAGCAGATGAAGGTGTCCATGGTGTCGCTTTCGCGCCGGGCAGGGGCCCCACAGCTGGGGCAGGGCACCTCGGCCCAGTCCTTGAGCTGGGCCAGGGGTGAGGCGCCCTTGCCGCTGAAGGCGACGTTCCGCGGAAGCTCCACCGGCAGCTGCTCCTCGGGCACGGGCACCACACCGCAGTGGTCGCAGTGGATCACTGGGATCGGGCAGCCCCAGTAGCGCTGACGGGAGATCAGCCAGTCGCGCAGTCGGAACTGCACCCGGCCCTGGCCCCAGCCCTGCTGTTCCGCCAGGGCGATGATCCCGGCCTTGGCCTCCTTTGAGGGCACTCCATCGAAGGCACCGGAGTGGATCAGCACACCGGCTTCGGTCCAGGCACCGCCCTCGAAGGCGTGTTCATCCGCGCCGGCGGGCACGATCACCTGCCGCACCGGCAGCTCGTAGCGGCGGGAAAACACAAAATCCCGCTGGTCGTGGGCCGGCACTCCCATCACCGCCCCGGTGCCGTAGTCGGCGAGCACGTAGTCGGCGATCCAGAGGGGGATCGTCTCGCCGTTGAAGGGGTTGCGCACCGAGGTCCCCAGGGGGATCCCCTGTTTGGGCTTGTCCTCGGCGGTGCGCTCCTGTTCGCTCTGTCGGCTCACACGGTCTTGGAAGGCGGCCACGGCAGGCTCCTGTTCAGGGATGGTGAGTGCTGCCACCAGGGAATGCTCGGGCGCTAGCACCAGGTAGCTCACGCCAAACACCGTGTCGGGGCGGGTGGTGAACACCGTGATCGCCTCGCCGGTTTCGGCACCTTCCCCATCCAGTACGGGGAAACGCAGTTCGGCCCCCACGGAGCGGCCGATCCAGTTGGCCTGCATGGTGCGCACACGCTCCGGCCAGCCCTCCAGCAGTTTGAGGTCGTCGAGCAGGGCATCGGCGTAGTCGGTGATCTTCAAGAACCACTGGCGCAGCTTGCGTTTCTCCACCAGGGCACCGGAGCGCCAGGAGCGCCCCTCCCCGTCCACCTGCTCGTTGGCGAGCACGGTCTGATCGATCGGATCCCAGTTGACCGTGGCGTCCTTCTGGTAGGCCAGGCCCCCATCGAGGAACTGCAGGAACAGCCACTGGGTCCAGCGGTAGTACGTGCTGTGGCAGGTGGCCAGCTCCCGATCCCAGTCAATCGAGAGTCCCAGCCGCTGCAGCTGGCGGCGCATCTGGGCGATGTTGCTGTCGGTCCAATCCCCCGGGTCGATGCCCCGTTCGATCGCGGCGTTCTCCGCCGGCAGGCCGAAGGCATCCCAGCCCATCGGGTGGAGCACCTGGCGACCCCGCAGCCGCTGCACCCGGGCGATCACATCGGTGATCACGTAATTGCGCACATGGCCCATGTGCAGGTTCCCCGACGGGTAGGGAAACATCGAGAGGGCGTAGTACGGGCTCTCTCCCGGTTCCGGCGTGGCGTGCAGCCGCTGCTCCTGCCAGCGGGCCTGCCAGCGCTCCTCGATCGCCTGGGGCTGGTAGCGGGAAGGGTCGGTCACGGCCATCGCTCGGCCGAGGCCGCCAGGATTGGGCCACAGCTCACGCCCGTGATGGTGCCACAACCCGATGCGCCCCATGTTGGCCCTGGGATCAGCCCAAGGAACGGATCACGGTCACGGAGAGGCGCTGGATCAGCACCGGATCGCTGTCGTTGGGGAGGCGCAGGGCAAGAAATTCCACGTCCTGCCAATCCAGGAGGCCGTCGAGTTTGGTGCCGTCGTGGAGCTGCACCTGCACCGCCGTCTTGGCGCGAATCCAATTCTGCAGTTGCCTTACACCCGGTAGGGAGGTGTCCAGGAGGGCCAAGGCTGGTTCAATCGGCACCTTCCTAAGATGCCATCCCTTGGCAGAAAGGGCGAGTTCGGTGCTCCAGTTCAGCAAATACCAGGGATTGGGCAACGATTTTCTGCTGCTGGATGGCCGCACGGAAACCGATCCCGCCTTCTGCTTCGGCCTCACCCCTGAGTTGGTGCGGCAGCTCTGTGATCGCCGCTTCGGTGTTGGAGGCGATGGGATCATCCTGGCCTTGCCGCCCAGGGAGGGCGGCGAGCTGCGCATGCGCATCTTCAACGCCGATGGCACCGAGCCTGAGATGTGCGGCAACGGCATCCGCTGCCTGGCCCGGTTCCTGGCTGACAGCGACGGTGACGCCCCGGGGCGTACCTGGCAGGTGGAGACCCTGGCCGGTCGGATCGTGCCCGAGCTTCAGGGCGATGGCGGCGTGCGCGTCGACATGGGCGAGCCGTTCCTGGTGCCCTCGGAGGTGCCCACCCTGCTCTCGGTGGGAGCGGCCGGCCTGCCCCAGGGGGAATTTGAGCTGGAGGGTGAGCGGTTCGCGGCGGCGGCCGCCGGCATGGGCAATCCCCACGTGGTCGTGCCCGTGGCCGATGTGGCGGCCATCCCGCTGGAGCGTTTCGGTCCGCTGCTTGAGCACCATCCCAGTTTCCCGGCCCGCACCAACGTTCATTTCGTCCAGGTGCTGAGCCCCACCCACCTGCGCCTGCGGGTGTGGGAGCGGGGGCGGGTCCCACCCTGGCCTGTGGCACCGGAGCCTGCGCCGCTCTCGTGGTGATGCATCGGCTCGGGCTGTGTGAGGCCGCCGCCCGTCTTGATCTGCCCGGCGGTCCATTGCAGATCTCCTGGGATCCCTCCAGCAACCACCTGTTCATGACCGGTCCGGCGGAGCTGGTCTTCGATGGCGTACTGGCCACCGAAGAGCACGAGATGCGGCCCCTGTGGGAAGCCCCAGCGATCTCTGAACTCCCGGAGCCCCCGTCGGTTGACTCTGCTGCTCCTTCTCCCGTCTCAGCCGCGGATGCTCCCTGCCAAGATCCGGCCTCGGTCGTTGCTCCACCCGACATTCAATGTGCCGTGGTCTGCGTGCAGGGCTGCGTCCGCCCGGAGGCCTGCGCCAGTGCCGAGGCCCGCTCGCGGGTGGCCGCCCTGCTGAGTGAGCGTTCCCTCGATGATCTGGTCGCCTTGGCCAGCAGCTCCCTGGAGTCCCGCAGCCGCTCCCGTCAGGGGCCCGGCGGGGCACCCCTTGAAGGCCCTTGAGCGCCCCCTTGGTTGATCGGGCCAGTGTCTATCTGGATGCCTGCGCCACGGCGCCACCGGCGGACTCGGTGCTGGAGGCGATCGCCAAGGCCCACCAGGAGGCCTGGGCGAATCCATCGAGCCTGCATGGTTTCGGTCTGGCGGCTGCCGATCGCCTGGAGCGCAGTCGGCTGGCCATCGCCACTGGGCTCGGCTGCGACCCAGCTGAGCTCACCTTCTGCTCCGGTGGCACCGAAGCGGCCCAGGCCGCCCTGCTGGGGGCAACGGCCCATCTGAACCCTGGGCGGCTGGTGATCTCGGCCGTGGAGCACCCCGCCGTTGCCGCCGCCGCCCGGCGGCTGGAGCGCCAGGGATGGGAGCTGGCGTTCTTGCCGGTGGATCGTTTCGGCCGGGTTGACCTGAGCGCCCTGGAAACCCTTCTGGAGCCCCCCACCCGGCTGGTGTCGGTGATCTGGGGTCAGAGCGAGGTGGGCACCCTGCAGCCGATCGAGGCCATCGGTGAGCGCTGCCGCGCGGCGGGCGTGTTGTTCCATACCGATGCGGTGCAGGTGGTGGGTCACCGGCCGATCAATCTCAAGACACTGCCGGTGGATCTGTTCAGTTTCACGGCCCACAAGTTCCAGGGCCCCCGGGGCATCGGCGCGCTCGTCGCTTCCCCTGGCCTGCGCTTCGCACCGCTCGTCGATGGCGGCAGACAGGAGGCCGGACGGCGCGGCGGCACCGAAGCCGTGGCCCTGGCGGCGGGCTTTGCCGAGGCGATGGCCCTGGCGAACGCTCGCCTGGCCAGCCATGGAGGTGATCCGATCCAACCGCTGCGGGATCGCCTGCTGGCGGAGCTGCTGGCGATCCCTGGCCTCGAGCTCTCCGGCTGCCCTAGCGAGCGGCTGCCCCATCACATCAGTCTGTTGGTGTCATTTCCAGGAGGCGAGCCACTGCCAGGTCGTCGCCTGGTGGAGGAGCTCTGGCGTGAGGGTTATGCGGTCAGCAGCGGCACCGCCTGCAGCAGTGGTCTGGCGAGCGCCAGCCCCGTGCTGATGGCCATGGGTGTGGAACCGGCCCGGGCCGCCTCGGCCCTGCGCATCAGCCTCGGGCCCTGGCTGCGGGACGAGGATCTGTCGGGTTTCGCGCTGGCCCTGGGGCGGGCCCAGGCGGCCGTGGCCGCTGGGTAAGGTCCCCGTCAGGGCATCGCCTTGGCGCCCCCATTCCGTCGAGCCTCGTTTCATGGTGCTTCCCGCCGATCTGCGCGCCGCCGAGGCCCAGGCCCTGGCCGCCCTGGTCCAGGCTCTGGGCGCCCGCGCCGGCGGTCGCTGGACCGTGGAACTGCGCTTCGAGGGACTGCGGCTGCTGCCCGTGGCTCTGCGGCTGCTGAATGCACTCAATAGGGTGGAACCCAGGGCCACCCTCGTGTTCACCGATGCCGGCGCCGCTGCCCTGGCCCGCCGGGATGCTCCGGATCAGGCCGATCGGCTGACCAGCCTCAGTGACCGCCAACGCCTGCAGAGGCGGGCCGCCGAGACCGGTGACGCAGCGGCTGACGATGGGGTGCTGGTGCTGGCGGCCCCATCCCAGGCCGAGTACAGCGAGGTGGAGGAGATCTGTCAGGCGCACCGTGGCGCCGTGGTGTTGCTCAACGGCCGTCTGGAGGATGCCGCCATCGGCATCGGCAGTGTGGCCCGGGAGCGCCGCCGTGGCTTCCTGGCCACGTGGGAGTCGGCCTACGCCCTGATCCCCCGCGGCGCCTCCGCCCTGCGGCGCAGCTTCCCGGACTCCTGGGAGCTCTACCGCCAGGACCCCGACGGGTTCCGGCTGGCCAGCCGATTCGAGACCAAACCCGACCCGGAGGAGATCGATCAGGCCCTGGCCGCGGAGGGTCAAGGCCTCGATGTGGCCGCCGGCCTGGGGGCCCTCGATCGTTTCATCGAGGGCCTGCGCAACTGAGCGGGGGCCATCTGGCCCCCTGGTGTGGTCGGGGGAGTCTCCGTACACTTCAGCGTCTGCTCAAGCGCCATGGCTGCCCAGCAATCGAACCGCCGTTCCATCGGTTTGGTGGACATCGGCGCTGCGCTCGCCGTGGTACTCGCCGCGGTGGGGGTGATCTGGAGCCCCAAACTCAGCGGTGCGGTCGCCAAGGCCACCGGAGCGCTCAAGCCGATCACGGTGACCGTCGATGTGCGGGGCATCCCAGCCGCCGACCCCGCCGCCTTGATCGCCGCCGCCAAGCAGAAGGGCAGCCTCAACATCGTGATTCGCAACCAGCCCCACGGCAGCGTCACGGTCAAGGATGTCACCCCCTGCCCCGCCGCATTTCCACGATCACCCCGGCTGGTCGGGTGATCACGGTGGATGACCCCAACCAGAGGGTGTTCAGCACCCTTGATGCCCGTTTCCTGCTCCAGGGCCAGGGTCAGATCACCAAGGAGGGTGTGGAGTTCGGGGGCAGGGCATCAAGGTGGGAACCCCGATCGAACTGGATGACAACCAGTTCCGGGTCTCCGGCACGGTGACCAGCCTGAAGGTGGGGTCCTGAAGATGGTGACCTCCCCTCGGCCGGCCCTGCTCGCGACCCTCGCCACGGCGCTGATCACCCTTCCTGCCCCCCGATGCGGGCCCAGGACCAGGCCATTCCCCTGGCGTCACTGCCTCCCGCCCCACCGCCGGTGGGGCTTCCCCAGCTGCAGAGCCTGGCCAGTTGCCCGGGTCTCCAGCAGCGTCTTCTGGCCACCGTCGGCGGGGAGTCGTCGGTCTGGAGTGTGACCGTGGCCGATGGCGGCGGTCGCCTTCTGGCCGATCTCAACGGCCAGCGGCCGCGCATCCCCGCCTCCAATCAGAAACTGATCAGCACGGCCTATGCCCTCGATCGGCTGGGCCCCGATTTCCGCCTAAAGACCCAGCTCTGGCGCCTGGGCGATGGCACCCTGCGCCTCACGGGATCGGGCGACCCCGATCTCGGCCTCTCCCAGCTGCAGCGTTTTGCCAAACTTGCTCTCGGTTCTGGCGGTAGCTCCAGCCCGGCGCCTTCCCTGGTGCGGCTGCAGCTGGCTGAGGAGCCCACTCCCAACTGGTGGCCCCAGGGTTGGCAGATGGGTGATCGCGCCGAGGCCTACGGGGCGCCGATCACCCGCCTGGCCCTGACCAGCAATGCGATCGAGATGGCGATCCCGAATCCGGTCGGACGGCTGCAGCGCCTGCTGCAGCAGGAGATGGCCCGTCAGGGGGCAAGGCCGTGCAGATTTCACTCGTGCCCGCCCAGGCCAGCGCCACGGGCGACATGGTGCTGCTGCACGAGGAGCCCTCGGCGCCCATGCACGATCTGCTCAGCCTGGCCAACACCGAAAGCCACAATTTCACGGCCGAAGTCCTGCTTCGTTCCGCCAGCGGCACCTGGAACCTGGCCACGGCCCGGCAGCTGGAGATGCAGTGGCTGTACCAGCAGGGTCTGCCCATGGCCGGTGTCTCCGTGGCCGATGGCAGCGGCCTCGACCGCGCCAACCGTGTCACCAGCCGGTTGCTGGCGGCCCTGCTGGTGCGCATGGCCCAGCACCCCTATGGCGCCAACTACCAGGCCTCGATGGCGATTGCCGGGCGCCGGGGGACCCTGCGTCACCTGTTCATCGGCACCCCGATCGAGGGCCGATTCCGTGGCAAGACCGGCACGATTTCAGGGGTGCGCTCCATCTCCGGTGTGCTCGACACCGTTGATGGACCCCGCTACGTGAGCATGATCTCCAACGGTGCCTCGGCGCCGAACACCACCATCGGGCGGATCCTCACCCAGGTGCAGAACGTCAGCCTCTGCCAGCCGCCTGCCTGGAGACGCTCGGCGGCCCGGCGGGCCCGGCTGATCGGCACGGTGTTGCCCTTGGTGCCGCGCGGCTCGACCACGGGCTCGGAAACGGCGGCGGGATCGACGGACTGCAGCCGCACCAGTTCACGGCGGCCACCTGAAACCACCTTGCCGAGATCCTGGAGGCGTCCTTCCAGTTCCCCCAGCACCTGTTCGGCGTAGCGGTTGGCGCCCTCCTGCACCGCGGCGGCCTCCTGGCGGGAGCGGCTGATCAAGGCCTCGCACTGCTGCTGGCTCTGCTGACGGAATTGCAGGGCATCGGCGTGGAGGCGCTCCGCCTCCGCCTGGCTCTCACGCTGAACGCGCAGGCATTCCTGACGAACCTGGTCAAGTTCCTGCAGGCTCTGCTGGCGGGAGCGCTCGTGCTGTTCCACCAGCTGGCGCTTGATTTCGACGTAATCCTGGTCAAGTTGCTGACGCCGCTGCAGCGACTCCTGTTCCAGCTGCTGACGCCGGGCACTGAACAGCTGCTCCATCTGGGCGAGCCGGGCCTGGTGTTCCTGTTCGGCCTGGGCCACCTGCTGGCGGGTCTGGAGCAGCAACTGTTCGCATTGCTGGCGGGCCTGCTCCCGCAGCTCACCCACCTGGCGCTCGGCTTCCTGGCGCACGGAGGCCGCACTGATCAGCTGCTCCCGCTGCAGCCGTGCCTGGCTGAGGATCTCTTCGGCCTGCTGGCGGGCCTGACTGATGAACGTGTCCCGCTGGCGGATCAGCTCATTGGCCTGGGTGAGCTGCACCGGCAGCGCTTCCCGCAGGGCATCGATCACCTCGATCGCCTCCTGCTCGTTCACCAGTCGCCCTCCACTGAAGGGGATCCGGTTGCCATCAAGCACCACCTCTTCGAGCTGATCAAGCTGATCCAGCACGGTCAACCTGGTCTCGGTCATCTCAGGCGCTCGGGGTTGTTCGATTAAAGAGCCTGGCGAGATCATCCGCCACTCCCGCCGGCACCATGTGGCGCACGTTGCCACCGAAACGCGCCACCTCCTTGACCACCGAGCTGCTCAGGAAGCTGTGCTGGGCTGAGGTGGCCATGAACAGGGTTTCCACCTCCGGGGCGAGGCTGTGGTTGGTGTGGGCGATCTGAAGCTCGAACTCGAAGTCGCTCAGCGCCCGCAGGCCCCGCAAAATCACCATGGCGTCGCAGCGGCGGGCGAACTCCACGGTGAGGCCATCGAAGCTGCTCACCTCCACCCCCGCAGGTGGGCGGTGGCCAGGCGGATCTGCCCCAGCCGCTGGTCGAGGGGGAAGCTTGGGGTCTTGCCGGGGTTCTGGAGCACCGCCACCACCACGCCACCAAACAGACGCACGGAGCGCTCGATCAGATCGAGGTGCCCCAGGGTGAGCGGATCGAAACTTCCGGGATAGAGCACCTTCATGGCGCTGATCCTATGGAGCCCCGGCAGACAGGCCGCAGGGGTCTTCTGCCTAGAGTTGAGGGAGATCTGCTGCCGCAGCCATGGCCCTTGATGCCGCCGCCAAGAAAACCCTGCTGCGCAAGATTCCCCACGGGCTGTTCATCTGCGGCGTCGCCGAAGGGGAGCAGGTCAACGGCTTCACCGCCAGCTGGGTGACCCAGGGCTCCTTCGAGCCGCCGCTGGTGGTGGTGGCCGTGCGTTCCGACTCCACCAGCAACGGCATCATCCAGCGCACCGGCCGCTTTTCCTTGAATGTGCTGGCGGCCGATCAGAAGGACCTGGCGGCTGTGTTCTTCAAGCCCCAGCAGGGCATCGGCGGCCGCTTCGAGGCGGCCCCGTTCCAACTGGGGGAGCTGGGGATGCCAATCCTCGATGACGCCCTCGGCGCCGTGGAATGCGAGCTGGTGGGTCAGGTGGCCCACGGTGATCACACGGTGTTCGTGGGCGAGGTGAAAAGCGCCCTGTTGCACCGCGAGGGCGAGGCCCTGGAGCTGTCGGCCACGGGCTGGTCCTACGGCGGTTGAGTGTGGCCGGCACGCTGCGGCCGCTGCTCCAGCACCCCGAGCGGCTGGAGCTGAGGCTCAAGGAGTTGCCGGCTGAACCCGGTTGCTATCTGATGCGCGATGGCGACGACCGCATCCTTTACATCGGTAAATCGAAGAGCCTGCGCAGCCGCGTGCGCAGCTACTTCCGCGACTCCCACGATCTCAGCCCGCGCATCGCTCTGATGGTGCGGCAGGTGGTGGAGATCGAGTTCATCGTCACCGACAGCGAGGCGGAAGCGCTGGCCCTGGAGTCGAATCTGATCAAGGCCCATCAGCCCCACTTCAACGTGCTGCTGAAGGACGACAAAAAGTACCCCTACCTCTGCATCACCTGGAGCGAGCCCTACCCCCGCATCTTCATCACCCGCCAGCGGCGTTTCCGCAAGCCCCTGGACCGTTTCTATGGACCCTATGTGGATGTGGGTCTGCTGCGCCGCACCCTGGCCCTGGTCAAGCGTGTGTTTCCGATGCGCCAGCGACCCCAGCCCCTCTACCGGGAGCGCACCTGCCTCAACTACGACATCGGCCGTTGCCCGGGGGTCTGCCAGCAGAAGATCAGCCCCGACGACTATCAGCGTCTGCTGCGCAAGGTGGCGATGATCTTCCAGGGCCGCAACGATGAGTTGCTGGAGCTGCTCACGGCCCAGATGGAGCGCTACGCCGAGCGCCTTGACTTCGAGCAGGCGGCCATGGTGCGTGACCAGCTGCAGGGCCTTGAAAACCTCACGGCCGACCAGAAGATGAGCCTGGGAGATAGTTCCGTCTCACGGGATGTGATTGCCCTGGCCTCCGATGAGCGCGTGGCGGCTGTGCAGCTGTTTCAGATGCGCGCCGGCAAGTTGGTGGGCCGGCTGGGCTACACCGCCGACGCCAGCATCGCCACGGTTGGGGAGATCCTGCAGCGGGTGATCGAGGAGCACTACGGCCAGGTGGAGCCGGTGGAGATTCCGCCCGAGGTGCTGGTGCAGCATGCCCTCCCCCAGCACCAGCTGATCGCTGACTGGCTCGGGGAACGGCGCGGCCGCAAGGTGAGCCTGCAGCACCCCAAACGCCAGCAGAAGGCCGACCTGGTGGAGCTGGTGGAGCGCAACGCCGGCTTCGAGCTGGCCCGGGCCCAGCGCACGGCCGAGCAGCATCAGCTGGCCACGGAAGATCTGGCGCAGTTGCTGGAGTTGCCCGTGCCGCCCCGGCGCATCGAGGGCTACGACATCAGCCACATCCAGGGCAGCGATGCGGTTGCGTCACAGGTGGTGTTCATCGATGGGCTGCCGGCCCGCCAGCACTACCGCAAGTACAAGATCCAGAGCACCAGCATCACGGCCGGCCACAGCGACGACTTCATGGCCATGGCCGAGATCATGCGGCGCCGCTTCCGCCGCTGGGCCCAGGCCAAGGCCGAGGGAGCCAACCTGGCGGAACTGCGGCGATCCAGCCAGAGCGCCCTCCACACCGGCGGCCTCAATGACTGGCCCGATCTGGTGATGATCGACGGCGGCAAGGGTCAGCTCTCCGCCGTGATGGAGGCCCTGCGCGAGCTTGACCTCCACGAGGAGCTGGTGGTCTGCTCGCTGGCCAAACAGCGGGAAGAGGTGTTCCTGCCCGGGGCCAGCCAGCCCCTGGAGAGCGAAGCCGAACAGCTGGGGGTGCTGCTGCTGCGTCGTCTGCGCGATGAGGCCCACCGCTTCGCGGTCAGCTATCACCGTCAGCAGCGCGGTGAGCGCATGAAGCGCTCGCGGTTGAGCGAGATCCCGGGGCTCGGTCCACGGCGGGTCAAGGACCTGCTGGCCCACTTCCGCTCGATCGATGCGATTCAGCTCGCCAGCCTCGAGCAGATCGCCGCCGCACCTGGAGTGGGGCCGGCCCTGGCCCTTCAGATCCGGGGCTACTTCCACCCCGAAGAGGAGGCGGGGCAGGAGGCCGAGGCCAGCTAGTGCAGGGAGTCAGCCCATGGTCACGAATTCCTCGGCCACGCTCGGGTGCAGGCCCATGGTGCGATCGAAATCGGCCTTGGTGGCCCCCATTCCCAGGGCGATCGCCGCCATCTGGATGATCTCGGCGCTGTGCTCCCCGACCATGTGGGCCCCCAGCACGCGGTCGCTGGCGGCCTCCACCACTAACTTGAGCAGGCAGCGGGGGCCGCGCTTGGGCAGGGCCAGGGCCAGGCTGCGAAACCGCGCCCGGTGCACGCGTATCGCGCTCTCCCCGTGGAGCCGCTTGGCCTCCTCCTCGCTCAGGCCAACGCTGGCCAGTTCCGGCTGCGAGAACACGGCGCTGGCCACCAGGCGGTGGTCGGTGCGCCGGGGCTTGCCACCGAAGACGGAATCAGCGAAGGCGCGCCCCTCATCGATCGCCACCGGAGTGAGATTGATGCGGTCGGTCACATCCCCCACCGCATAGATGTGGGGCACGTTGGTGCGCTGGTCGGCGTCGACGGGGATGCGGGCCCCTTCCTGGTGAACGCCAGCGACCTGCAGCTGCAGGCTTTGGGTGTTGGGGTCGCGGCCGGTGGCCATCAACACGGCGGCGGCCGGATGGGAACCACCGGCGGAGTCGACCACGGTCAGGTCGCCCGGCTGGCCGTCGATCCTCATGGGCTCCAGTCCAAAGAGCAGCTCCACCCCCAGTTCCTCCATGCCCTCCCGCACGGCATCACTGAGCTCCCGATCGAAGCCCGCCAGCAGGTGGTCCCGGCGCACCAGCTGGGTCACCTGGACCCCGAGACCCACAAGGATGCAGGCGAATTCGCAGGCGATGAAGCCGGCGCCCACGATCAGCACCGAGGCTGGCAGGTCCTCCTGCAGAAACAGGTCGTCGCTGACCCAGGCCAGCTCCGCCCCCGGAATCAGCGGCCGCCGTGGCCGCCCGCCGACGGCGATCAGGATCCGCTCGGCCTCGATGCGCTGCTCTCCGCCAGCGCCCGCCACCAGCAGGTGATGGGGGTCTTCGAAGTGGGCAAAGCCGCGCATCAGTTCCACCCCGGCCTTCTCCAGAAAACCCACATGCAGGGCATCGAGGCGGTCCACCTCGGCGCGCACGCTGGCCAGCAGCTTGGCGGGGTGGCAGCGCACCTCCTCAATTCCCAGCCGAAGCTGGCGGCATTGGCCAGGGTCTCGCGGTAGGCCGATCCGTACACCAGCAGCTTCTTGGGGACGCAGCCACGGATCACGCAGGTGCCGCCAACGCGGTCGCCTTCGATCAGGGCCACCCGGGCCCCATGGGCCGCCGCCCGCTTGCTGGCGGCCAGCCCCCCGGAGCCCGCCCCGATCACGACCAGATCCCAGTGTTCGGCCATGGCGGCAGCCTCCGTCTCTGGGCCGAGCATGTCACGGCTCAACAAGGGGAGTGGCCCCCTTGACAGGACGCCTTCTCGGCTGGATCTTTGGCCTCCTTCCACCAGATGTCCAGGCCATGGCCTCCCCTGCCACCACGGGTAGTGCTGATCGTGCCAATGGCCGCGCCGGCGGGGAGTGGGGGCTGGTGCTGGATCTCCCCGCCGATCTGCTCGCCGCCATGGAGGGGTTCCTGCACAGGCGACCTGGCCTTGACACCAATCAGCTGCTTCAGACCGCCCTGGCCCAGTTCCTGGTGCAGCAGGGCGCAGCCCAGCCCGTGGTGCGGGAGCTTTACCTTGATGGCCTGTTCAACATGCCCTGACCATGCCGCTGGCCCTCCCCCGAGGCCTACCTGTGGTTCAAAACGCTCCACATCGTTGGCGTGGTGGTCTGGTTTGCGGGGCTGTTCTACCTGGTGCGACTGTTCATCTATCACGTCGAGGCCGAGGAGCTGCAGGACCCTGTGAGGGGTGCGTTCAAGGCCCAGTACGCCCTGATGGAGCGGCGGCTGGCCAACATCATCACCACCCCGGGCATGGTGGTGGCCGTGGCGATGGCGGTGGGGTTGCTGGTGGTGCAGCCGGCCTGGCTGCACCAGAGCTGGATGCACGCCAAGCTTGCGTTGGTGGTGGCCTTGCTGGCCTATCACGCCTTCTGTTATCGCCTTATGGGCCAGCTCAGGGCCGGGACCTGCCGCTGGGGGCAAGCAACTGCGCGCCCTCAACGAGCTGCCCACCTTGATGCTGGTGCTGGTGGTGATGCTGGTGGTGTTCAAGGGCCAGTTCCCCACGGGCGCGGCCACCTGGTTCCTGGTGGCGTTGGTGCTGGCGATGGCCGCCTCGATCCAGTTCTATGCCCGCTGGCGGCGCCTGAGGGCCGAGCGGGAAACCCTGGCCGCCGGTGGTTGAGCCCCGCCCCACGGTTGCGTTGAGTGGCCCCCGGCGCCCGGGCGCTCCCCATCCCCTGGCGGCAGTGCTCGAGCAGGTCACGGCCGAGAGTTGCCCGGCGCGGTTCAACTTCCACTGCCACACCACCTGCAGTGACGGCAGCCTGCGACCCGAAGCCCTGGCGCGCCAGGCGATCGACCGTGGGCTGGAGCATTTCGCCGTCACCGACCACCACAGCCTTGGGGCCCATGGCCCGATTCAGCGTCAGTTGGAGCAGCATCGGCAGTCCGGTCAGGCGGTGCCGGTGCTGTGGACGGGGGTGGAGATCAGCTGTCTGTTGGAGGGGTTGTCTCGTGCACGTGCTCGCCCTGGGTTTCGAGGCGGGCCACGGCGCGCTGGAGCCCTACCTCCAGGGGACGGCCGTGGTGGGCCAGGCCCTTAGGGCTGAGGCCGTGCGCGAAGCGATCACCGCCGCCGGCGGCCTGGCCCTTCTGGCCCACCCAGCCCGCTATCGGCTGCCCCACCAGCGCCTGATCGCCGCTGCCGCCGCCCTCGGATTCGATGGGGCGGAGGCCTGGTACGACTACGGCATGGAGGGCCGCTGGTCGCCCACGCCCGTGGTCTGCAACGCCATCGATCGTCAGTTGGCTGATCTCGGACTTTTGCGTAGTTGCGGTACCGATACCCATGGATCGGCCCTCGACGGCCGCTAGGGTTTGATCACGCTTTCCTGACCAATCGATGGGACTCTTCGACCGTTTGCTGGGCAACCGTTCCTGGAGCAAGAGCAGCGAAGAGAAGACCAAGAAGGAAACAACCTCCTACTACCTCGACCCTGACTCCTCCAGCAGCCTCGGCAACGTGGAGTTCATGCGCAAACCGAACACCATCCGCCGCACCTTTCCCGGCAATGCCGACAACCCCGGCGGCAAGGAATTCATCCAGGAGGTCGACTCCATGGCTGCTCGGGTGGAGATGGCCAGTGATGGTCTGCCCGGGACCGCCAGGGCCGATGTCAACATCGACCTCACCGGTGGCATTCCCAAGCCGGTCAAGAAAACCTTCGCCGAGCGACTGAGCGCTTCCGAGCTCGCCAAGCGAATGAAGGGATCGGCCGTCACCGGCACGAACCAGGTGGGCGCTCCCCCTCCCCGCCGGGCCACGAGGGAGGGTCAGGAGATCCAGCCCTCCAGCTCCGCGCCCACGTCCAAGCCCGGCTCCACCGATGACTGGCTGAACGCGGCCAGGGATCTCAACCTCTGATCCCCCTGAGGGTCTCGGCAACCCGACGGCTCAGCCTTCCACCATCCGTTCGCTGCTGAGCACCAGTTCCCGCAGGTGCGCCAGTTGCCCCAAGCTGGCGCCCTCCCATAGCCTCCGGTTGTGGGACTCCAGCAGGCGCTCGGCCATGTCCCGCAGAGCCCAGGGGTTGGAGTTGCGCAGAAACTCCAGCACGGTTTCGTCGCTCAACCACTGGTCGCAGATGGCGCCATAGCTCCAATCCGGCACCCGGCCGGTGCTGGCGTCGTAGGCAAAGAGATAATCGAGGCTGGCGGCCAGCTCGAAGCCCCCTTGTAGCCATGGCGGGTCATGCCCTCGATCCAGCGCGGGTTCAGCACCCGGGAGCGCAGCACCTTGTCCAGTTCCTTTTCCAGCCGGTGTACGCGCGGCCGCTGGGACCTGGAATGGTCGGCGAACCAAAGGGCGGGGCGCTGCCGCGCACCGCTTCAGTGGCGGCGCTCAGGCCCCCTGGAACTGGTAGTAGTCGTCGGAATCGAGCAGGTCGTGCTCACGGTTGTCCTGGTTGTGAAGTACCACCTGAACGCTGCGCAGCCGCTGCTCCAGCCCCGCCCGGTCCGCCACCGCTTCGGTGCCCGCTGAATCGGTCCCCCCGTAGCGCCAGCCGCTCCAGTTCAGATAGGCCTCGCCCAGATCGCTGCGGTTCTCCCACTGGCCGCTGTCGATCAGCCCCTGGAGCCCCGCTCCGTAGGCCCCGGGCGCTGAGCCATAGACCCGGGCGGCCTGGCCCTCCAAGCGGGCCGCCGCCGCCAGGGGGTTGTCCGACTCAGATTCATCCAGGGAGGCCACCAGCTCCGTGGCCCGGTTGAACCAGGTGACCAGCTGGGGGAAGGCATCACGGAACAGACCGGAGATGCGCAGGGTCACATCCACCCGGGGGCGCCCCAGCAGGGTGAGCGGAATCAGCTCCAGGTCCACCAGGCGGCGCGTGGGACCATCCCACACCGGCCGGACCCCCATCAAGGCCAGGGCCTGGGCGATGTCCTCGCCGCCGTTGCGCATGGTGGCCGTGCCCCAGACCGAAAGAGCGAGCTGACGCAGGTCGTCGCCCTCCTCCTGCAGATGCAGCTCGATCAGCAATTCGGCGCTGCGGCGTCCCAGGTCCCAGGCGGCCTCGGTGGGCAGCCCGCGCAGATCCACGCTGTAGAAGTTGCGGCCCGTGGGCAGCAGGTCGGGGCGGCCGCGGGTGGGCGCTCCTGAGGGTCCGGCGGCGATGCGCTCCCCGGCCAGGGCCTCCAGGAAGGCACTGCGTTCGGCCTCGCCGCAGGCGAGCAGGTTGGGCAGTAAGCCGTCGCGCACCCTCTCCAGCACGGCTGTGGTGGCCTCTCCGGCGCTGGGAAGAGGACCCTCGCGCCGATCAAGCAATTTCTCCATCAGTTCGAGCGCCTGCTGCTCCAACAGCGCCACCCCATCCCCCACCCGGCGCGGGCCGCCTCCCAGGCGCGTTTGGTCAGAGTCGCTGAGCAGCTTCTCTTCCTGATCGGCCCAGGGATCGAACTCCAGGCGCTGGTCCCGGGCCAGCGCCTGGGTGAGGCCTTCCCCCGGGGACGGGCGGCCTGGCCATGGCCAGCAGCAGCTCCGCCAGGGGCCGCCGCCGGCAGTTCCCCGAAGATGTGCAGGCCCGTGCGGATCTGAGCTTCCTTGAGTTCACAGAGGTAGCCGTCGGCGATCTCCAGATCCAGGGGCAGGTGGAGCGCCTGGAGGCAACGCTCCAGGCGCTCCCGCAGACCCACCAGCCGCGCGCTGCCCAGTTGGCGGGCCTCCCAGTGCTCATCCAGCAGGGCTTCGAGTTCCAGCAGCGGCCCGTGGAGCCCCGCCCGAGCCAGGGGAGGGGTGAGGTGGTCGAGGATCACCGCCTGGGCGCGACGCTTGGCCTGGGAGCCTTCCCCCGGATCGTTGACGATGAACGGATAGACGTGGGGCATCGGCCCCAGGGCCCACTCGGGGAAGCAGGAGGCTGAGAGGCCCAGGCCTTTGCCCGGCAGCCACTCCAGGTTGCCGTGCTTGCCCACGTGCACCACCACCTGGCAGCGGGCCTGCTGGCGCAGCCAGAGGTATTGGGCCAGGTAGGCGTGGGGGGCGGCAGGTCGGGGGCGTGGTAGCTGAGGCTGGGGTCACGGTCGTAGCCGCGTTCCGGCTGCACCAGCACCACCACTTCGCCGAAACGCAGCCCCCGGATCGGAAAGCCGCCCGGCTCCAGTGACGGGTCCGCCTCCGGCGGCCCCCAGCGCGCCTCCAGCAGCTGCCGTCCCTGCTCCGGCAGCGTGTTGTACCAGCGCCGGTAGAGCTCCAGATCGAGATGGCTCAGGGGCGGCCGGTGGCCGCTCTCCGGATCGTTGGTGCGCCCCTCCAGCAACCGGTGGATCAGGGCATCACCATCGGCCGGCAGGGGAGCCGTGCCCAGGTCGTGGCCACTGGCGCGCAGCCAGCCCAGCATGCGGGCGCAACTGGTCGGGGTGTCGAGGCCCACGCCGTTGGCGAGGCGGCCGTTGCGGGTGGGGTAATTGGCCAGAACGAGCGC
The DNA here is from genome assembly GCF_047395825.1 of Cyanobium sp. ATX-6F1. Classification (NCBI taxonomy): domain Bacteria; kingdom Bacillati; phylum Cyanobacteriota; class Cyanophyceae; order Synechococcales; family Prochlorococcaceae; genus Cyanobium; species Cyanobium sp. ATX-6F1. Next base: position 100,099 of record NZ_JBCEBF010000003.1, read on the forward strand.
CAGGCGCCGTTCATGGGTGGGGGTCTGCCGCAGATCGGTCCAGCCCTTCACCAGTCGGCTCACCCAGTCGAGCCGTTCGAGGTCGGGGACGTAGTGCATCGCGGCGCTGGCCAGACGTCCATCGGCTCGTGCCAGCTCCTTGAAGGCCCCCACCCGGGTGGTGAGGCGGCCATCGAGCTCTGGTAGGGCCACCTGGAGGCTGAGGTCGAGGGGACCCAGGCCAATGCTGCTGGCCTGCCAGCGGGCCCGGCTCTGGGTGCTGCAGAGCAGCTGCAGCACCGGCACCGCCAGGGCCTCCCACAGCGGTGCCCCCAGTCCGGCCTCTTCGAACTGAACCGAGGCAAACGAGGTGGTGCAGACCACCGCCTGCACCTGCTCACGCCCCAGCAGATCGGCCACCCCCCGCTGCACCGCCAGCTCCCGCAGGCCACTCACCCACAGAGCCCTCGGACAGAGCCCCTGGCCCCGTAGAGCAGTGAGCAGGGCCTCCGCCAGGGCCAGGTCGTCCGCCTGCAGCAGGGCGCGGTAGAGCACCACCCCTACCCGCGCACCGGTGTCGTCGCGCCAGTCATGGGCGAGGGGGTCCGGCAGGGGAACGGGTTCGGGGGGCTGGGCCGCACACCTGAGAGCAGGCTGCGCAGGCTGAGCAGCATCGATCGCCAGTTGGCGCTTCCCCTTCCCGCAGGCACTGGCCCAGGGCGATCGTCAGGGCTGGATCGACGTTGCCCAGGGCGGCCAGCTCCTCGGCCTGGTCGGCGGTGCCGGCCACCACGATCAGCTGGTGATTCGGCTCGGCCGACCACAGCTGCAGCTGCTCAAGGCCGTAGCTCCAGTGCCCTCGCCCCCCAGCAGCCGCACCAGCACCAGCCGCGCCGGACGCAGGGTTCGGGCGATGTAGTGGTCGATCACCGCCGGGTGTTCCAGGGCCGCCAGGTTGAGACCGCGCAGCTCATCCCCCAGCAGATCCGGCTCCTGCTCCAGCAGCGCGGCGAGGGTCGCCAGATCGGTGTCGGCGCTGCTGAGCACCACCACCGGGGCCGGCGGCTGCTCCACGTAGGCGGGGCCGCCGGAGCTGTCGTCAAGGCCTGGGACCGCCGCGAGCCGATGCATCACCCCATCCTGGGGCCTGACAGTGAGAAGATCGGGGCACGTCGAGCCCCCGGGCCGCCGCCCCGCACCGCCACCCGATGCATCAGTTCCTTCCCTTCTGCCTGGTTCGGCGGTCAGATCGTTCCCTTTCCGGAAGCGACCCTGTCGGTGGCCACCCATGCCCTGCACTACGGCACCGGGGCCTTCGGGGGCATGCGTGCCCTGCCCAATCCGGCCGATGCGAACGAGATCCTGCTGTTCCGCGCCGACCGCCACGCCAGGCGCCTGAGCCAGAGCGCCCGGCTGCTGCTCACCGAGCTCAGTGAGCAACGCATTCATGAGTCGATCCGCCTGTTTCTTCAGGCCAACCGCCCCACCACACCGGTGTACCTGCGGCCCTTCGTCTACACCAGCGATCTGGGCATCGCCCCCCGCCTCCACGACATCCAGACCGATTTCCTGATCTATGGGATTGAACTGGGGGATTACCTCTCCCCCGACGGGGTGAGCTGTCGCATCAGCAGCTGGACCCGTCAGGAGGACCGCTCTCTGCCCCTGCGGGGCAAGATCAGTGGTGCCTACATCACCAGTTCCCTGGCCAAGACCGAAGCCTTCAAGAGTGGTTTCGACGAAGCGCTGCTGCTCAACAGCCGCGGCAAGGTGAGCGAGGCCAGCGGCATGAACCTGTTCATGGTGCGCGACGGGGTGCTGATCACACCGGGCGTTGATCAGGACATCCTCGAGGGCATCACCCGCGCCAGCGTGTTGGAGTTGGCGAGGGATCTGGGCATTCCCACCCTGGAGCGGGCCGTCGACAAGACCGAGCTGTTCGTGGCCGACGAGGTGTTCCTCACCGGCACGGCCGCCCGCGTCACCCCCGTGCGCCGCATCGAAAGCACCGATCTGGCCACCGATCGGCCGGTGATGGAGCGCCTGCGAGATCGTCTCACCGCGATCACGGAGGGTCGCGATTCCGCCTATGACCACTGGGTCACCCGTGTGCGCCTGAGCGATTGATGGTTGAAGCGAGCGTGGGTGTGGCCCCCGCCACGGGGCGGATGGGCTTCCTGGAGCGGCTGCACAGCCCCGAGCACCCGGTGCTGGTGTTCGATGGCGCCACGGGCACCTCGCTCCAGCAGATGAATCTCAGCGCCGAGGATTTCGGTGGTCCGGCCCTGGAGGGTTGCAACGAGAACCTGGTTTTCACCCGTCCGGATGTGGTCCAGGCGGTGCACCGCCAGTTCCTGGAGGTGGGATGCGATGTGATCGAGACCGACACCTTCGGCGCCGCCTCGATCGTGCTGGCGGAGTACGACCTGCAGGATCAGGCCTTCGCCATGAACAAACGGGCGGCCGAACTGGCCCGGGAGGTGGCGGCGGAGTACAGCACCCCCGATCAGCCGCGTTTCGTGGCCGGTTCCATGGGCCCCACCACCAAGTTGCCCACCCTGGGCCACATCGACTTCGACACGATGAAGGCGTCCTACCGGGAGCAGGCCGAAGGGCTGATCGCCGGTGATGTCGATCTGTTCATCGTCGAGACCTGCCAGGACGTGCTCCAGATCAAGGCGGCCCTGCAGGGGATCGAGGAGGCCTTCACGTCCACCGGTGTCCGTCGGCCGCTGATGGTCTCGGTGACGATGGAGACAACGGGCACCATGCTCGTTGGCTCCGACATCGCCGCCGTGGTGGCGATTCTCGAGCCGTTCCCGATCGATGTGCTCGGTCTCAACTGCGCTACGGGCCCAGAGCAGATGAAGGAGCACGTGCGCTACCTGAGCGAGCACTGTCCGTTTGTGATCAGCTGCATTCCCAACGCCGGTCTGCCGGAGAACGTGGGTGGCGTGGCCCATTACCGCCTCACCCCCTGGAGTTGCGCCTGCAGCTGCTGCATTTCGTCGAGGATCTGGGGGTGCAGGTGATCGGTGGCTGCTGCGGCACCACCCCGGCCCACATCGGGGCCCTCTCGGAGTTGGCGAAGGGCTTGAAACCCCATCCCCGGCGCGTGCGTACCCCTGACCAGCAGCAGCAGCGGCCTCCCCTGGCCTATGAACCGGCCGTGGCTTCGATCTACGGCGTCACCCCTTATCTACAGGACAACTCCTTTTTGATCATCGGTGAGCGGCTGAATGCGAGCGGCTCCAAGAAGGTGCGCGAGCTGCTCAACGCCGAAGACTGGGATGGCCTGGTGGCGGTGGCCCGGGGCCAGGTGAAGGAGAACGCCCATGTGCTCGATGTGAATGTCGACTACGTGGGTCGTGATGGCGAGCGTGACATGCACGAGTTGGTGAGCCGCCTGGTCACCAATGTGAACCTGCCACTGATGCTCGATTCAACTGAGTGGCAGAAGATGGAGGTCGGTCTGAAGGTGGCCGGTGGGAAATGTCTGCTCAATTCCACCAACTACGAAGACGGCGACGAGCGCTACTTCAAGGTTCTCGAACTGGCCAAGGCCTACGGCGCCGGGGTGGTGGTGGGCACCATCGATGAGGAAGGGATGGCACGCACGGCGGAGCGCAAGTTCGCCATCGCCCAGCGGGCCTACAGGGATGCCCTGGAATATGGCATTCCCGCCCACGAACTCTTCTATGACCCCCTGGCCCTACCCATTTCGACGGGCATCGAGGAAGACCGCAAGAACGCCTCGGCCACGATCGAGGCCATCCGACTGATCCGTGAGCGCTTGCCTGGTGTTCATGTGGTGCTGGGGGTGAGCAATGTGAGTTTCGGGCTTTCGCCGGCCGCCCGAATCGTGCTTAATTCGGTGTTCCTCAGCGATTGTTGTGCCGCCGGGATGGATGCGGCGATCATCAGCCCGGCGAAGATCCTGCCCCTGGCCAAGATCAGCCCCGAGCACCAGCAGGTCTGCCGCGATCTGATCAACGACGCCCGCCGTTTCGAGGGGGTGTGTGCGTCTATGACCCGCTCACCGAGCTGACGAAGCTGTTCGAAGGTGTCAGTGCCCGGGAGGCCCGCGCCTCAGGACCCAGCCTGGCTGATCTGCCGGTGGAGGAGCGCCTCAAGCAACACATCATCGATGGGGAGCGCATCGGCCTGGAGGTTGCCCTCCAGGAGGGGTTGCTGAGCTACGAACCGCTTCACATCATCAACACCTTTCTGCTGGATGGCATGAAGGTGGTCGGGGAACTGTTCGGCTCCGGTCAGATGCAGCTGCCCTTCGTGCTCCAGAGCGCCGAGACGATGAAGTCGGCGGTGGCCTTCCTCGAGCCGCTGATGGATCGCATCGAGGGAGCGGATGGCTCCAGCCAACGCCGGGCCAAGGCCAAATTCCTGATCGCCACGGTCAAGGGTGATGTCCATGACATCGGCAAGAACCTGGTGGACATCATCCTCACCAACAACGGCTATGAAGTGATCAATCTTGGCATCAAACAGCCGGTGGAAGTGATCATCGAAGCCCAGAAGACTCATCAGGCTGATTGCATTGCCATGAGTGGCCTGTTGGTCAAATCCACAGCCTTCATGAAGGACAATCTGAAGGCGTTCAATGAGGCCGGCATCGATGTGCCGGTGATCCTGGGGGTGCCGCCCTCACACCCAAATTCGTCAACAAGGATTGCCGTTCGGTGTACCACGGCCAGGTGATCTACGGCCGAGACGCGTTCGCCGACCTGCGCTTCATGGAGGCCTACGTTGAGGCCCGCGAGGCCGGCCAGTGGGAGGCGAAGAGCGGATTTCTGGCTGGGGCCCCCACCGGTCTGGGGCTCGAGGCCGCCGCCAGCGACGAGTCCGATGCCAACGGGGATGGCGGCGATGCCTCCAGCTCATCCACGGCCGCGCTCAGTGACCCTGACGAAGCGTTCGAGGCCCACCCGTTGCCGACGCAGGATCGATCCGCGGTGGTCCCCGAAGAGCCGGCCCTGACACCCCCGTTCTGGGGCAGCCAGGTGCTTCAGGAGCAGGAGATTCCCCTGGAGGAGGTCTTTGCCTACCTCGATCGCCAAGCCCTGTTCGCCGGCCAGTGGCAGCTGCGCAAGGCCAAGGACCAGAGCCGTGAGGACTACGAGGCCCTGCTGGCGGAGAAGGCTGAGCCGGTGCTGGCGGAATGGACCCAGCGCTGCCTGGAGGAGGAACTGCTGACCCCGCGGGTGGCCTACGGCTATTTCCCCGCTGGCCGCGCCGGCAACGCCCTGCGGGTGTTCGATCCCGCTGACCCCACCCAGGCCCTTGGCCACTTCGATCTACCCCGGCAGCGGGGCGGCAACCGTTACTGCATCGCTGATTTTTACCGGGATCTGGTGGATGGCCAGCCCGTCGACGTGCTGCCGATGCAGGCGGTCACCATGGGCGAAAAGGCCACGGCCCTCGCCCGCGACCTGTTCGCGGCCGATCGCTACAGCGATTACCTCTACTTCCATGGCCTGGGGGTGCAGCTGGCGGAAGCCCTGGCCGAGTGGACCCACGCCCGCATCCGCCGGGAGCTCGGCTTCGGGGCCGAAGAGCCCGTGGCCCTGCGGGATGTGCTGGCCCAGCGCTACCGCGGCAGCCGCTATTCCTTCGGCTATCCCGCCTGCCCCAACGTGGCTGATTCGCGCCAGCAGCTGGCTTGGCTGGGGGCTGAGCGTGTCGGCCTGCGGATGGACGAGAGCGATCAGCTGGAGCCCGAGCAGAGCACCACGGCCTTGGTGGCGCTCCACAGCCGTGCCCGTTACTTCAGCGTCTGAGCGCCTGAGCGGCTCAGCTTCGGGCGTGGGCCAGGCCTCCATGCTTCCTGAGAGCCCAGAGCGCTCGGATGGCAGGCTTGTTCGGTGTTTGTCTGAACCCTCCCATGGCCATCGCAGGACCCGCCGGAGTTGATGAGGCGATTGCCTCCGGCCTTGATCTCGATGGCACGCCCTTGCCTGCCGCGATGCTGGAGCTCTACAACGAGGTGATGGCGCTGGAGGCCCAGCGGGCCCGCAGCGGTGTGCGCAAGTCGATGCGCAACCGGATCGTGCGTACCGGTGCCAAACACCTCGATCAGGCCAGCCTGGACGCAAGGCTGCTGGCAGCGGGCTGGGAGGGCCTGAAAGCCAAGGAGATCGCCTTCTTCTACGGCTGAGGCCGTCACAGCGTCTCTGAGGGGGGGGCTGGCCTAGCTGCAGAGATCTTCGAGGGTGTCGATCACCCCCTGCTGGAAGTCCTCCAGATCGCTCGAATCGCTCAGGTCGAGGCCCTCTCCGGCGGCATTCTGGGTGAGTTCCTGGAAATGGAACGCCCCCTCCCCAGTGGCCAGGAACTCAATCGCGGAGCTTTCACCGCTCTCCTTGAAGGCATCGCAAAGTGCCAAAAAGGCCGCGTCTTCCGTGAAGTCCCAGCTCATGAAGGGGCAACTGCTGAATGACCTCTAACGCCTGCCCCCCCGAATCCGTCAACCTCTTGGCACGAATTTGTGCCAGTCCTTCGCCAGACTCCTGCCGGCCTCGCCGTCGCACCCCCCGATCCATGGGCTCTTCCACTCCCCAAACCCAGGCCCTGAACGTGCTCGGCCAGCCCCTGGAGCTCTGCAGTTGTGAGCCTCTGACCGGGTGGACCCGGGACGGCAGTTGCAGCACCGGTCCGGGGGACCACGGCCTGCATACGGTCTGCTGTGTGATCACCGAATCGTTCCTGAGCTACAGCAAGGCCCAGGGCAACGATCTCTCCACCCCGATGCCCGCCTACCGCTTTCCGGGGCTCCAGCCTGGAGATCATTGGTGTGTCTGCGCCGCCCGCTGGCTGGAAGCCCATGAAGACGGCATGGCTCCACCGGTGCTGCTCAAGGCCAGCGAGGCCTCGACCCTGGGTCTGATTCCCCTGAAGCTGCTGGAGGAGAATGCCGCCGACGTGTGAGCGGCACCGACCGCGGCCATGAGTATGCGCGTCTTGGTGCTGGGCAAGGGGGCTTGGGGACGAACCTTGGTGACGCTGCTGGAGCGCCAGGGCCATCGGGTGCAGGCCTGGTCACGCAGCGGTGGTGGGGATCCAGGCCTGCTGTTGGCCCAGCAGGAGCTGGTGCTGGCGGCGGTGGCGATGGCGGGGGTGGGCGATCTGGCCCTGCGGCTGGCCCCCCAATGGCCCCAGGGACTGCCTCTGTTGAGCTGCAGCAAAGGATTGGACCCGGAGCGCCTCAGCACCCCTTCCCAGCTCTGGGAGGACGCGATTGCCGGACTGCCGCTGGTGGTGCTCAGCGGTCCGAATCTGGCCACTGAGCTGGATCAAGGCTTGCCCGCCGCCAGCGTGCTGGCCTCCCGCCATCGGGACCTTGCCACGGCCCTGCAACGGCAATTGAGCGGCGATGGCCTGCGGCTCTACACCAACAACGATCCTCTTGGGACGGAGGTGGCGGGTGCGCTCAAGAACGTGATGGCGGTCGCTGCCGGGGTCTGTGATGGCCTGGGGCTCGGGGCCAATGCCAAGGCCTCCCTGCTGACCCGGGGGCTGGCGGAGATGGGGGTGGTGATCGAAGGCCTGGGGGGACAGATCAGCACCCTCTACGGCCTGGCGGGCCTGGGTGATCTGCTCGCGACGGCCAACAGTCCGCTCAGTCGCAACTACCGCTACGGAGCGCTGCGGGCGGATGGGCTTGCCCACCAGCAGGCCCTGGCCAAGGTGGGAGCCACGGTGGAAGGCGCCGCCACGGCGCTGGCGGTGACCCGCCTGGCCGACCAGCGGCTCTGGCACCTTCCGATTTGTGAGCAGGTGGCGGACCTGGTCCAGGAGCGGGCCAGACCCGAGGAGAGTGTGCGGTCACTGATGGATCGCGCCCTCAAAGGTGAATGAACCCTGATCGGCCAAGGGCCCCGTTTTCCGGCATGATCCGCCTGTTACCAAAGGAACCGTTGGTCTTGCTCAGGAGCCGTCGTCACTGGCTTGCCCTCGGGCGTCGATGGCGCTCCGGTTTTTCGCGCCAGGCGCGGCTGAAAACCATTCTGCTGACGGCACCGGTTGGATTCGGGGCCCTGGGGATCGGCTTCATGGCCCAGGGGCTGGTGCCCAGCACCCCCATGGTCGATGCTCCGTTGATCGACGCCATGCTTCAGGCACCGCCGCCGTCGCCGCCCCGCGCTTCCCCTTCCACTCCCGTCGCCGGGGGCGACCAGCCTGATCCCCTGCGCGGGGTGCAGTCACGCAAAGCCACCGCTGCCGCCGGCGGTTCAGGCCAGCTCAGCCTGGCGGAACCCGAGGCCGGCTCACCACTCGATCTGGAGATCCGGGTGGCGCTGTTGAATCAGCCCGCCAGTTTGCAGCTTGGGGCCCAGGGCCCTTGGCTGCTGCGCGACCGCTCTGGCCAGGTGCTACGTCAGGGAGGGGCCGGCAGTGGCCTGGAGGTGTCTGGGTGGTCTGATCTGCCTGCTGAACTCTGGTTCGAGACCCCTGGCGGCGAACCGGTGAGCGTGCAGGGTCGCCTCTACGACGGTCGCCTGCGCGTGGTTCGTCAAGGTGGGAGCTACACCGTGGTCAATCACCTGTCGCTGGAGCGCTACATCGCCTCGGTGGTGGGCTCGGAAATGCCCAGCTCCTGGAACATCGAGGCGCTTCGGGCCCAGGCGGTCGCCGCCCGTTCCTATGCCCTGGCGCACATGGCCCGCCCCGCCAGTGCCCATTGGCACCTGGGCAACACCACCCGCTGGCAGGCCTACCGCGGTCTGGAATCGGTCAATCAACGCACCCTGCGGGCCGCCGCCAGCACCGCCGGCGTGATCCTGAGTTATCAGGGCGGCATCGTGGAAAGCCTCTATGCGGCCAACCAGCAGATCGTTCTGGAGGCCCACGGGCATCTGGGGGCCAGCATGAGCCAGGAGGGGGCCCAGCAACTCGCCTCCCAGGGCCTTCGCTACAACGCCATCCTCGGCCGTTACTACCAGGGGGCCTCCCTGGCCCGGCTCAGGGCGGGTGCGGGCTGAACGGTTCTGGCGGGCGGCGCTGGAGGTCAGCCGCACGGCCGCCAGCAGCGGTGCCCTGATCCCCCTGAGCACCGAACGGTTGGAGCTTCCCAACTGTGCCCCGTTCATCCTCAGGCGCCTGCAGGGGCGCCACCGCGCCATCTGCGTGAACCGGGGCCCCGTCCCAATCCCTTCCTCCCCTGGGATCGGCCCCTGGAAGTGGGCCCCCTGGGGCCCGACCACCTGCTGCTGCTCAATAAATATCCTGTCCAGGATGGCCACCTTCTGCTGATCACCCAGCGCTGGCTACCCCAGAGCGGCTGGCTGAGCGTCAGTGACTGGCAGGCGGTGGCTGAGGTGGGGGCCGACACGGGCGGCCTGTGGTTCTTCAACAACTCCCCGACCGCCGGCGCCAGTCAGCCCCATCGCCATCTGCAGTTGCTGCCCCGGGCCAGCGGCGAGCCCAGCTGCCCGCTGGCCGCCGATCTGCTCGCCCAGCTCGACGGGCGAGCCGCGCTCTGGCCATGGGCGTACCGGTTGGATCGGCGCGGCCCCGGCGATGGCAACGATCTGGCGGATCTGTACGCGCACCATTGCGCCAGTCTTGGTCTCGGCCGTCCTGCCCGTGATCCCCAGCCCCTGCACCCCTACAACCTGCTGTTTGACGATGACTGGTTCCTGACGATCCGGCGCAGCCGGGAGCATGGGGCCGGCTTCAGTGTCAATGCTCTGGGATTCGCCGGGTACCTGCTGCTGACCGGTCACTCCGATCTCGACTGGCTGCAGCGCCACGGCCCCCTGCGCCTGCTGCAGGAGGTGGCGGCCCCAGCGGCTGGATGAAGATTCCGTGATTTCACGGTTGTCGGATCAGGGGGAGCCGGGCCTCTGTTGAAAGAAGGGCGCCATCACCAGCCCTGCCTTCGACCAAAGCGACTCGCTCTATGACTTCGATCCGACCCCTTCCCCCTCACGTTCCCCTGGCAGCGTTCGATCGCTGCCCAAGGCGGTGCGAGAGCGCAACCGCCGCGTGGAGCAGTACCGCGCCGTCGTTCGCCCGATTGCCTTTCACTACGCCGGGATCTGCCGTGAGCAGGCGGAGGATCTGCAACAGGTGGGGCTGCTGGGGCTGATCCGGGCGGCGGAGCTGTACCAGAACGCCCGGGAGATCCCCTTCGAGGCCTTTGCCCGCCACCACATCCGTGGAGCGATCCTTCATTACCTCCGTGATTGCGCCCCCACCGTGCGCTTGCCCCGCCGTCAGCAGGAACTGGCGGACAGGGTGCGGGCCACCAGCCGGCAGCTGAGCCAGGATCTGGGCCGGGCTCCCGCTGATCGCGAGCTGCGCGCTGCCCTTGGCCTCAGCCCTCTGCAATGGCAGCGCTTCGAGCAGGCCAGTCGCTTCAGGCGGATCGAGGCGCTTGAGCACGATCCGGCCATTGCGGTCGAGCCGGAGGCTCCCATCGAGCTGGAGCCGCCGATCGCGGCGTTGGCGGCGATGGCGCAGCTGGAATCCCGCCAGGGTCAGGTGGTGAAGAGGGTGGTGCTCGGTGGCGCCAGCCTGCGTCAGGTGGCCCGGGAGCTCGAGGTGAGCCCGATGACCGCCCACCGCTTGCTGCGCAGGGGTCTCAGACAGGATGCGGCAGCTGTTGGGGGCGGAAGCTGCCCCCATCAATCACGGGCGATTTGTTGCTCCAGCGTGCTGATGGCCGCCTGGAGCGCCGCCAGCTGCCGCTCCACCCCATCCCGCCAGAAGCTCAGGGCCTGGAGCTTGCGCTGCAGATGGCGCCGCCGCGCCTCCCGTGCCTCTTCTGGGGTGGAATGACAAGGGAAAGGGGGGAACATGGGAAAATGATGCAACTCAGAACGCTTCTAACGGTTTTCCAACCGAGGATGCGTTCCGATTCCATCGCTGGTGAGATCGGCCCGAGCCGGCCCCAACAGCCATTCCTCCCCTGCCGAGTGACGCCATGGTCAGGGCGATGACTGCGGGCCTCACCAGTAGTTTTTCTTAGATCAGACAAGTTTTGAGAATTGTTGGTCCCACGGGTCTCAGGCGCTGCTTTTTCGTGGTCTTCATCGGCGGGGCCCTTCTGCACGCGCCCATGGCCTGGGCCTATGTGCCCCTGATGGCCGGGCAGTCGGCTCGGCCCTTGCAGGGCAACTTCAACAACGTGCCGGTGTTGCACTCCAATCAGCCCGAGGAGGTCCTCGGAGCTGGAATCCTGGTCAACACGGCCCCAGGCTCGGCGCTGACCGCTGAAACCGGTCAGCCCCTCGCCAATGCCGCCTTCACCTTCAACGGTGATTTCGGGTTGCATGTGCACCACAAATACACCCCCCAGGAGGGAGCCCAGGCCAGTGCCGGGCGTTACCGCGCCGAGCTCACCCTGGCCACGATTCTGATCAACTCCGGCTACGCGCCGGTACGCATCCGCTTTGATCGTGGCGCCGTCAGCAACAGCTTTGAGGCTCCCTACCGCCCCAGCTACCTGATGGGGGTCAAGCCCCTGGGTCCCCGTCCCTGGAACACCGGGCCAGGAGATGCCACGGCGGTGATGATGTTGCGCGGAAAGCTCGACGCCCGTGTTCCGACCGAAGTGGTGGTGCCTGCACGCAGCCGCATGGTGCTGTTCCGCACCCAGTTGCCCGCCCAGGGCATCGCCAACGGTCTGCTCAAGGGCCGCAGCGATGGCCCCTTCCAGATGGCCGTGGTCGCCGCGGAGAATCCCCAGAACGACTACGACATCGTGGCCGTGTTGGACCAGGGGGTGCTGGCACCCGGGCGGATCTACCTGAACCGGCTGGCCGACATCGAAAGCGGGCGGGTCTTCTCCCGGGTTGCCGGCGTGGCCTACGGCGATGCCTACCAGGCTTCGCTGAATTACGACCTGCGCCAGGCCCCCTGCATGTGCCCTTGACCAGCACCAACCGTCACAACTTCGGCACTGGCGAAGTTCAGGTGAATCCCTTGGCCAGCCGCATGCTGGATTCCTCCCTCGACAACGTCGGCACCTACGGGGTGCGCTACGACGTCCAGCTGAATCTGGTGGGCAATGGCCCCTACGTGCTGGCCTTGAGCCATCCAACCCCTAATGGCCGGAACTTCACGGCCTTTCGAGGCTCGATCGGCATCGAGACCGCAGAGGGCTACCGGGAGGTCCACGTGGGCATGCGTTCCGGCGAAAGCCTTGCCCTGACGACCTTGAACCTGCGACCCGGTGTCATCAACACGGTCAAGGTCAGCCTTGTTTATCCCGCCGACTGCACACCAGGACACCTGCTCAGCGTGGTGCCCGAACTGCAGTTGGCCCAATTGTTCGAGCGGGAGCGCCAGGTGCAACTCGCCCGGGCGGCAGCGGCCCGCCCGGCGGCAGCGGCGCCTGCACCGCCGGAGGTGGCGGCCAATGGCAACCCCGCAGCCAAGACCACCCCCGGCGCCAAGCCCCGAACCCCATCGGCGTCGGCCAATCGACGGCGCACCAACCCGGCGGCCCCATGGAGCAGGCCTGTAGCGCCTCCGCCCTTGATCAACAATTCCCTGATCGGCAACCCCTCCGCCGGTGTGAACCAAATGCCTCCGGCGTTCATTCCACCGGCCCGCATGAGTCAGACCCTGATTGAGCGCTACCAGCAGGCGGTGGACGCCCAACAGCGGATCATCAGGAATCTGATGGGGCGCTGAGCCACCGCCGACCCGCACCCTGTGGCCGACCCCACTGATCAGGACAGACGACGCATTTCGGTCGATCTTCCAATCGAGATGCTTGCCAAACTCGATGCACTCAAAAAGGAGTGGGGTCTGCGCAAGCGCGGTGACCTGTTCGAGCGACTGCTGGAAATGGTGCTTCCAGGCCAGGAAGACCAGGACGTCCTCGAGGAAGATGCGAGCCGCGATGCGCCCTTCCATGAGCGTGGTGCCCTGGTGCTGGTCAGCCGAGAGGCTCAATCTGAGCTGGCGTTGGATTTTGATCCAGAGGACATTGCTGACGGGGAGGCCGATGGATGGGCACAGTCAACCGCCAGCAGAGCGCCGCGATCAGGGTCCGGAGGGATCGATCTGCCTGGTTTTGTGCGCCGTCAGACGAACCAGGTCAGGCGCAGTCTCAACCCTCGGCCGGCGATCAGCAACGGCCAGGAGCCCCTGGCCCTCGTCCAGCCCGGGGAGCTGGAGCGGGCCCTGCGCACAGCCGAGGATCACTGGATCGACGTGTATGGCAAGCCCGCCAACCCTGCGGTGCTGGAGGCTTCCATGGTCTGGCTGGCCCAGGACATCTGGCGTCAATCGGACCAGAGCGAAGGTCGGCCGTTCAGTTGGAGCCTGACCGAGCAGATCATCCAGGGGATTGCTCCCGCCTGGGCCCCCCAGGAGCCATCGTTCGCACGGGTGGTGGTGGCGGCCGGTCTGTTGGAGGATCCCTTCAGTGCCAACACGTTGACCCTGCGCATCCCCACATTGATTCGACGCTTCGTCCACCGCTTCCGACGGCGCCCCAGGGGCACATCGTTCCAGGCCCTGGAAAACACCATGACCCTGCATGGAGCGCTGAAGCTGTTGCAATTGCCGACCACGGCGGGGCACCGGCTCACCCTGGCCGCCATCCGAGAGGCCTACCGGCTGCAGGCCGCGAGCCACCATCCCGATGCCGGTGGCTCGGTGGAGGCGATGCGGCGCTTGAACGAGGCCTATCAGTTGCTGAAGGAGTTGTACCGCCAACCGGCCTGATCACACTGGTCTCGCCTGAGACATAAGATCAGCCAGGGGCCTGGTCCCAAGGGTGCGCCTCAAGCACGATCCATGAACTCAGGAAGGATCCACTGTGTTGCGAATGGGTCTAGTGTCTTGACTCATCATGCGTCTCAAATAGATAAACTGAGAAATGAGTGAGTACCGCCTTGGACTCTCTCGGCCGGGCGAATGGCCAGGGAGTGAGACTCGTCTATTTTGACGCGACTAAGAATTGAGTCTAGACCTGCTAAGCGTCGTAGTTGGGATCATTGGGAATGGTGCGACCATGTTCCCGTCGAGCGTTGGCGGCGAGGTCCCGGCGCATCGATCATGGTCTTTATCAGTTTGTCTTAGGTCGATGATCAACATCAGCCATCAACTCCGAGGAGTTGCGGTAGGCGTTGTTCAACACACTGAATGATTCTTTTCGGCAATCTGCATTCATTCCACAGATCAATGATAAAAACCGCTCAAGGAAGCAGGCTCTGATGAGCGAAAGCAACTGTTGTGCTCGTGAACAGTCTTCAAGCGGAAATGACTGCGATTCCGCATTGCCTGAAGCTGAACAGTTAGCTGTCAAGAATTGTTTTTGACGTGATTCTGGCCGTCGCCATGCTTGCGGCCCTGTGCTGGGAGTGGCGCGGTTTGCGTGACCCTGTGTGCCGATCCCATCAAGTTCTCCTTGCGATGGGACGACGATGTTGATCTCTCATGGGCCAGGCCTCCATGGACCCCATCGGGCCAGGGTGCTCAGCTCGACGGGCTTGATCCTTAGAGCGGAAGGCCGTGACCAATTCCTGATCGGGGCCTCCTTGAACGGTGCAGGAGCTGTCCAGTCCATGGGGTCGCGGTTGTCCAAGGCTTAATGGATGCCCAAGAAGCATTGCCACAGCTGTGTTTTTGAGCTTGCGTACCTGTGTCAAACACAGGTACGCAAGAGTGGGATCCTCCAAAGGGGGCAATCGGTCGACGTCGCGCTCAGCTCGAGACTTCCCATGGCTACAGCGCCCATGGGCCACAGGAAAGTATCGCAAGTCGCACTTGCGAGGCATTCCTAGATTAGTAAATGGACTAGTATGAGAGCACTGAGACAAATCGATTGGTCCATGGTCTCAGGATCGATGGAGAGCCAGGGAACTCCTTGGTTCGCGTCTGCATGGCAGGCGCCCATCGATGTTCGTTTCCACCGCAGTTGTGAACCATCTGACGACAGATTCCTTCGCGGTGTTGGGTGACCCATCGGCCGACGTTCAAGGGTGCTGTGCTGCGAAATGCGCTCACATCACCAGGTCAGGCCTGGGTGAAACGCGCACTGGCGACGATGGCGGGACCTTCATAATGCGTGATCCATAAGTCTTGGATTTGACTTAATTCAAGACTTATTATGGATCCCGTATGGGATGCTCTGGATCGACCGGTATCGAGCCCTTGGCCTTTCCCCGGACCCCGCCCTTGTCCCTGCCCGGTGGCCCATCGCTCCAGGGGCGAAGACCCTGACCGGATGAACGCCTTCATGTGAGCCACCAATTACGTTGATGTCTGTCTTTGGGGCAGGGTTCTGCTGGCGCCACCGCGGAGGGCCCTGGGCCAAGTGGTGCCGTCGATCTCATTTGGTACTTGCTTCGCGCCTTGTGGCCTGAATCAAGTGAGACCAATGCGACAATCCGTTCGTCGGATGGGGAAGGTCATCCCGCCGCTGCCAAGCGACATTGATCCAACCGTCTCATCTGGGTTGAATGCAAGGACTTGATCTGGGAATCAAGTGATCCACTTGTGACGGTTGTCGCCGAACAGGCGATCGATCGCGTCATCAGCGTTTTGGCTCTGATTTCAGCCCAGGCGGCATGGCCATGGTGGTGGTGCCGCCTGGGCGACTCATGTATTCCCTTAGGGCCGCCAAGATTGATTCTGCCTAATTCTGTTCCTGCAATTCTCGCCTGAGACTACTACCTGGTCTTGCAGCGATCCTTGAATGAGACGATTGAAGCGGCCTTGTCAACGTTGCCCGTGCGCATGGTCGCTTCCCATCGCCACAGCCATCGTTCGACTGGTTTGTGGATGGGTTCGTGACCCTGGGCTCAGTTGGGGGTCTGGAGGCTCTTGATCAGGAAGTCAAAGTAGGGGCCTGCCAGCTCGGCTTCGTCCGTGGAGAGCAGAACGAGGGAAGCCTCCTTGAGGGCGCGCATCGATTCGACCATGCCCGGAAGGGGCACACCCAGGCTGTTGTACATCTCGCGGGCCCCTTCGACGCCGATCTTCTGGATCAGCTCCGTGCTGCCGGCCAGAACCCCGTAGGTCACCAAGCGGAGGTACCAGCTGAAGTCGCGCAGGCACTGGGCCCGTTGTTTCTGTCCGTAGGCATTGCCGCCGGGGGCCACATAGTCGGGCTTACGGGTAAAGAGCTGTCGGGCGGCTTCGTCGACGATCTTCTTTTCGTTGTCCGTGAGCGAGCGCACAACCTGCAAGCGCGTTGATCCGCCCGAGAGAAAGTCAACGATCGAGCGCAGCTCACCGCCACTGGGGTACCGCAACTCGTCGTCTGCTTGGAGGATCAGATCCCGAACGACGCTCATCTACGGCACCATGAACTTTGGAACTTTATCCAGTGTGCCCCTCGCCTGAAACGGTTTTCCGATGAGGTGTAACGCCCCTTCGCATCCAATCGCTCCCTGGGTCCGCCTGCGTCACCGATAGGGTCGAGGTCCGAGAGCGCGGCTCAGACCCTTCATGGATTCTCCAGCCCCCAGCCCCGGAACGCGCCTCATTGTGAGGATCACTGGTCTCAACCATCAGGGTCAGGGCGTCGGCCGCAGCGCTGATCAGGTGGTGTTCGTCGATGGGGCCCTCCCCGGTGAAACCGTGGACGTGATCGTGCGCCACCGTGCCAAGCGCCATCTGCTGGCGGAGCACCGCTCCACGTTGCTGCTCAGCCCCGATCGGCGGCGGCCCCCTGCATCCTGGCCGACCGCTGCGGCGGATGCTCGGTGCAGCATCTCGAGGATGGCGCCCAGGCTCGCTGGAAAGAAGACATGGTGCAGCAGGCGCTGCGACGGATCGGCGGCTTCGAACTGAACGTTGCGCCGATCCTGTCGTCTGAGGCGTTCCTTGGTTACCGCAACCGTGCCGTGATCCCCCTCGAGCGCACAGAAGATGGCACGTTGCGGGCTGGCTTCTACCGCAGTGGCAGTCACCGCATCGTGAACATGAACCGTTGTCCGGTGCTGGATCCTCGGCTGGATCGCTTGATCGCCCCGATCAAGCTCGACCTGGAGCAGAGCGACTGGCCCGTGGATGCGGATCTCAGCGCTGAGGGGGCCTGCGGCACCTGGCCCTGCGCCTTGGCCACCACACCGGTGAGCTGCTGATCACCTTGATCAGCAGCCACCGCCACCTGCCCGATCTGCCTGTCCTCGCGGCGGCCTGGATGGAGCGCTGGCCGGAGTTGGTGGGGGTGTGCCTGAACCTTCAGCCCACAGCGTCCAACACCCTCTTCGGGGCCGAAACCGAAACCGTGGCGGGTCGCCCTTGGTTGCTGGAGCGTTTTGCAGGCCAGGACCTGCGCATCGCTGCCGACACTTTTTTCAGGTGAACACGGCCCAGGCAGAGCGTCTGGTGCCGTCGCTGATCGAGGCACTGGCCGTGCGGGCTGGGACTCGCCTGGTGGATGCCTACTGCGGGATCGGTACCTTCAGCCTGCCTCTGGCGGCGGCGGGAGCCTCGGTCCTGGGGCTGGAGCAGCACCCAGGATCGGTGGAACAGGCTCGTGCCAATGCCGAGCGCAATGGTCTGGAGCGTTGCCAATTTGAGGCCACCGACGTGGAGACCTCCCTGGCCGAGGCCCTCGATGGGGCCGACGCCCTGCTGCTGGATCCGCCGCGCAAGGGACTTTCCCTGGCGTCTGCGCGACCATCGCCGCCTCAGCGCCGGAGCGGGTGGCCTACCTGAGCTGCAACCCCGCCACCCTGGCCCGTGACCTGGCGATGCTCTGCGCCGAGGGGCGCCTAACGCTCACCAGCGTGCAACCGGTGGATTTCTTCCCCCAGACCAGTCACGTGGAAAGCCTCGCCATCCTTCAGCGCAACTGAGCGTCGAACTGCGTTTCCAGGGCTTCGCGGATGCGGCCATGGACCGCCTCGACCTCCGCATCGGTGAGGGTGCGGCTCGCATCGCGGTAGCGAAGCCGGAAGGCCTGGCTGCAGCGACCGGCGGCCAGTTGCTCACCCTCGTAGCGATCCACCAGCTCCACATGCTCCAGCAGGGGTTTGCCGGCCTTTCGGATCGCCTGAATCAGACGAGAAGCGATCAACTCGCGCGGCACCACCAGGGCCAGATCGCGCTCCGCGGCGGGAACGGTGGCGTAGGGGCTGTAACTGGGTGTCCAGCGGTTCCGGCGGGTGGCGGCCGTCAGCAGGGGAGTCAGATCCAGCTGGAAGAGATGGGTGGCTTCGGGAACGTCCAGGGCTTCGGCCTGGGCGGGATGGAGCTGGCCGAACCAGCCGGCCCCGCGCCCCTCGATCACCAGCTCGGCAGCTCGGCCCGGATGGAGCCGGGGGTGATTGGCAAGAGGGCGATCCTCGCTCTCGACCCCCAGGCTGGCCAGGGCCCGCTCCAGGGCACCACGTGCTTCGAAGTAACTGGGGCTGATGGCCTTGCCGCCGCTTGACCAGAGCTCGGCGCTGCGTCGGCCGGTGATCACGCCTGCCAGCTGCAGCCTCTGGAGCTCCCCTTGGGGGGTGCTCCCAGCGAGCTGGCTGAACACATGGCCGATTTCGAAAGCCCAGAAACCGGGTGCTCCCGTCTGGAGATTGCGGCGGGCGCCCTGGAGCAATTCATCGACCAGGTTGTCGCGCAGGTGGCCGTAGTCGGCCAGCAACGGGTTGGCCAGGGGAATGCGCCCGGGGCCCGCCTCCACCAGCGATAGGGAGCAGGTTTCCTGCAGACCGGCCTGGCAGAGGGCCCGCCGGAGACGACGTTCCACCTCCTGCTCGGGGCGCAGGCCACCGGGGCTGAGCGGATCGGGCAGGTGGGCGGCAAAGCGGTCGTAGCCGACCAACCGCGCCACCTCCTCGATCAGATCCACCTCGCGAACCAGATCCAGGGCCCGCGACGGAGGCACGTTGACACTCCAGCCTCCGTTGATCGGCTCCAGAACGCAGCCGAGGGACTGAAGCGTTTGCTCGATGGCACCATCGGGCAGGTCATCGCTGACGCCGTCATCCACCACCGGGCCCAGCAGCTGGTGCAGGGCATCACGGCGCAGGCACAGCGGTTCCCGCGGCCGCTCCGGCAACTGGTGCAGCCAGCGGCCCACAGGTTCGGCACCGGCCAGTTCGACCAACCACTGCACGGCCCGGTTCGCAGCCAGGAGGGTCACCTCCCTGGGCAGGCCTTTTTCAAAGCGGGCGCAGGCCTCGGATCGCAGGCCTGCGCTTCGGGCGCTGCGGCGCACCTGCTGGGGCGCGAACACCGCCGCCTCCAGCCAGAGGTTGGTGGTGCCGTCATGCACGGAGCTGGACGCTCCCCCGATCACTCCGGCCAGGGCGATCGGCTGGTTCGCATAGGTGACCACCAGGGCTTCTTCATCCAGGCTCAGCTGACTGCCATCGAGGGCCTCGAAACCTTCACCCTTCTCCCCCTGGCGCAAACCGAGAGCCTCCAACCGCAAGGTGTCACCGCCCAAGTCCGCCAGGCGGTCGCTGTCATAGGCGTGGAGGGGCTGGCCCGTTTCGAGCATCACCAGGTTGGTGATGTCCACCACGTTGTTGATCGGGCGTAAACCTGCCCGCTCCAGGCGTTGTTGCAACCATCGCGGTGATGGCCCGACACGCACTCCCTTCAGGGCCGAGACGCTGAACAGTCCCCCCAGCTCGATCGCCCGTTGGACCGCAGGGCTCACGGGCAGGGGTTCGCCGGCCAAGGTTGGTGCCGCCGGGGCCAGGGTCAGGGGGAAGCGGTGAGGGCGGCCACCTCCCGGGCGATCCCGAGCATCGAGAGGCCATCGGGTCGGTTGGCCGTGATCGCCAGCTCCAGCACCTGATCGTCGAGGCCAAGGCTGGGACCCACTGGTGAGCCCAAAGCAGGAACCTCTTCCAGCAGTTCATCGAGTACGGCAATGCCATCGGAGCCATCGACCAGCCCCAGTTCCCGCAGGGAGCAGATCATGCCGCTGCTGGCCACTCCGCGCAGCTCGGCGGGTTTGATGGTGAGCTCCACCGCCGGCAGATGGGCGCCCACCAGGGCGACAGGGACGTGGAGGCCCGCCCGCACGTTGGCAGCCCCACAGACGATCTGCAGGGGCTGCTCGGACCCGACGTTGACGCTGCAGACACTGAGTTTGTCGGCGTTGGGGTGGGGATCCCGCCGTTCGACGAGGCCCACCACCACCCCGGCGGCTTGGGCGGCCAGATCCTCGATCGCTTCGACCTCGAAGCCCGCCAACGAGAGCCGCTCGGCCAGCTCGTCCACCGGGGTGTCGCAGGCCACAAGCTCCCTGAGCCACCGGAGCGAGACCCGCATCGAACCCTGATCGCAGAAGGGGTGATCCTAAGGAACGGACCTTGGGCGCTCGGGTGGGTTGGTATGGTGGTCCACTGTCAACATCGCTACGCATCAGCGGCGCAACGTCCTTCCTATGGCCAAGAACAAGGGCGTCCGGATCGTGATCACTCTCGAGTGCACCGAATGCCGGTCCAACCCCGCCAAACGGTCCCCCGGGGTGTCCCGTTACACCACCGAGAAGAACCGCAGGAACACCACCGAACGGATCGAACTCAAGAAGTTCTGCCCTCACTGCAACAAGCCCACGATCCACAAAGAGATCAAGTGAGGCCCAGCTCCTTGTTCCGTTCCCCGTTCCGCTCTCTTCTCCCATGACCAGCTCCTTCTTCAAGAAGCGCCTTTCGCCGATCAAGCCCGGCGATCCGATCGACTACAAGGATGTCGATCTGCTCAAGAAGTTCATCACCGAACGCGGCAAGATCCTCCCCCGCCGGCTCACTGGCCTCACCGCCCAGCAGCAGCGCGACCTCACCAACGCGGTCAAGCGCGCCCGCATCGTGGCCCTGCTGCCCTTTGTGAACCCCGAGGGTTGAGCCCACGCCGGCAGGGTGAACCTGCCCAGCACCCTTCCCCCTGAACCCGCGTGCAAACCGGTGATCTGGTGGGGCTGAGCGACCGACACGGTCCCAGGCTCGCCCTGATCAGTTCCCTACACGGCAGCCGCGCCGAGGTGCTGGTGGGTCCTGAGGGCAAGGTTCAGCAGCTCCCCCTCAGGCAGCTGGATCTGATTCAGGCTTTGCCCCAGGGCCTTGAACCCGTCCGCCGCCTGGGCTCAGCCCCCTGGGAGATCAGCGAAGCGGCGTTGTTGACGGCCCAACCCCTCGCCCGAGACTGGGGGGCAGCCTGGCTTCTGCTGGCCTCCGATGGCTCCACCCTGCCCTTCGCCGAATTCGTGGCTCTGGTGGCGGGTCACAGCAGCCCCGTGGCCAGCGCCGCCTGCTGGCTGGAGTTGCAACGCCCGGGCCAGGATCTGTTCCGATGGCGTCAGGGGGACGTCCAAGCGCGACCGCTCGCGGACCTTCGCGCCCTGCGCCATGGCCGGCGTCGCCAGCAGCTGCTCGCCCAGCGCCAAGAGCTTTGGCATCAGAGCCTGCGCCGCCGCAGGCCGATCGATCCGGCGCAGTTGCTGCCGGCCCAACGCCAGGAACTGGAGCAGTTGCTGGCCTGGGGCTCCGGTGAGCAGGATCAACCCCTGGGCGCTGAGCTGCTCAAAGCTCTCCAGCAGGCCAAGGTGGCCCCGGAACCGGGAGCCCTGCGCCATCTGCTGGTGGACCTGGGCCAGTGGCAACCCCATAGCCTGCCCTCCCTGCGCCGGAGCGTCTGGTCGGATGGCTTTTCGCCTGAGTTGATCGCCCAGGCCCGGGAGCTGGCCCAACGCAGCGTCGAGCCCCAGCCCGGTGACAGTCAGCGGCTGGATCTCACGGGCCTGCGCACCTTCACCATCGACGATCCGCTCACCAGAGAGATCGATGACGGTCTCGCCCTCGAGCGCTTGGCGAATGGCCGCGGGCGCCTGTGGGTGCACATCGCCGATCCGTCGCGGCTTGTGACGGCCGGCAGTCCGCTCGATCTGGAAGCCCGGCGCCGGGCCACGAGCCTCTACCTGGCGGAGGGCAGTGTGCCGATGTTTCCGCTGGAGCTGGCGGCGGGCCCGTTCAGCCTGCGCCAGGGGAGCGCTGCGCCGCCTGGAGCTACGGCATCGACCTCGATGACGACGGCAGCGTCGCGGGCTATGAGCTCCGCCGCAGCTGGGTGCGGCCCACCTACCGGCTGAGCTACGAAGACGGGGATGAGCTGATCGATCTCGCGCCCCCGGAGGATCCCGATCTGGCCGAGATTCACACCCTGCTGGAGAACCGTCGCCGCTGGCGCCTGCGCCAGGGGGCCCTGCTGCTGGACCAGAGCGAAGGGCGCATCTGCCGGGAGGGTGAGGAAGCGGTGCTGGAGGTGGTGGAGCCCTCGCCGGCGCGGCTGTTGGTGGCTGAGGCGATGATCCTGGCCGGCGCGGTGGTGGCCGACTACGGCTCCCGTGAAGGCCTCGCCCTGCCCTACCGCAGCCAACCGGTCAGCCCGCTTCCATCGGCTGCCGAACTGGAGCACCTGGAATCAGCTCCGGTGCGCCATGCGCTGCTGCGTCGGGGGCTCTCCCGTGGCCTCACCGGCACCCAGCCAGCTCCCCATTTCAGTCTGGGGTTGCCGGCCTACGTCCAGGCCACCTCTCCGATCCGCCGCTATGGCGACCTGATCGTCCAACGCCAACTTCAAGCTCAGCAGGCGGGGAGGCGAGCCTCGATCAAGCGACCCTTGGGTCGTTGCTCGATCAACTCGATCCAGTCCTGCGCCAGACGGTCCAGATTGCCCGCGACGACCAGCGCCACTGGCAGCAGGTGTGGTTCGAGCGCCATCCCGGCCGCTCCTGGTCTGCCCTTTTTCTGCGCTGGCTGCGCCAGCAGGACTGCCTCGCCCTGGTGCATCTCGACGAACTTGCCATGGATCTGGCGGCGACGGTGCCGGAGGGTTGCGAGCCCGGTGATTCGCTTGAGGTGCGCGTGGGTGAGGTGGATTCCCTGGCAGATCGGCTGCGCCTCCAGGCCGTTCGCTCAGGCGGCCAGGGCTGAGGCCCGCAACCAGGGGCCCCAGGGGTTGGCGGTGGCGATCAGCGCCACTTGGCTGGGGCGTTCCAGCTGCTGCAGCCAGTGGTGGAGGTCCGGCTCCAGGGTGATCACGGGCCAGTCGGCCGATGCGGTTTCCAGGCGGTAGCGGCCTTGGCCATCGGGAATCAGGGTGCCTGCCCACAGCGTTTCGCCGCGCTCGGCCGGTGGCCGCTGCATCGGCGTTCCAGGTCCACCGGGCCAGAGCCCGTTGGAACCCAGACGCTCGGGGTGCTCCAGCAGCGCCCGCTGCCGCGCGGCCCAGGCGGGGTGGTGCCAGGGGGTGTCCCAGAGGGGCAAGGGGCCCGCGGGGGCCTGGGCATCGCCAATCAGTTGCTCCTGCAGCTCGCGCACCGGCAGCTCCGCCGGCAGGAGACCCCGCCGCACGCACAGGGCTGCCGCCAGGCCCGCCGCCTGGCCGACATTGAGCACCAGGGGCTGCAGACGGGTGGCTCCATTGGCCATGTGGCTGGTGCCGATCGCCTTGTCGGCGGCCAGCAGGTTCTCCAGCTCGGCGCTGACCAGGGCTCCGTAGGGAATCGTGAAGGGGTGCCGCTCCAGCGCCCGCCCCAGGGGCAGGACTTGGGGGCCAGGGGCCAGTCAGGGCCTGGGTAGTGGTGGTCGTTGACGTAGTTACCGACGGCGATCGATTGCACCCTGCCCTGTTGATCGATGGGCAGAGGAGCGATCGAGGCGCCTGGCCCCAAGGGCAGCAGGTCCTGTTCCCTCACCAACGCACGGGCCACGAGCCGGCGGCCTTCCCGCCAGTAGGGCATCAGGGCCAGGCTCTGGTCACCCAACAGATCGTCTCGATCTCCCGGTGGCTGGTTGTTGGCTGGAAACGCCTGGCCGGGTCGCAACCAGCCCCCGCTGGCTTCCTCGAGGGCGCTCAGGAAACGCAGGCTGTGCGAGCGCATCTCCATGGCCAGGGCGGCCTCCTGGGCCGGATCACCGCTGAAGGCCCGCCCCAGGTCCCCGTGCCAGTCGTTGCCATGGAGGGGCCAGTTCAGCATCACCAGTCCCCCGGGCAGGCGCCCGTAGGTCAAGGTGCGCTCGAGGCCGAAGGCTTCGGTGGCTGGCTCGAACGGAGCCGCCAGGGGGCCGGGGTGGTCTGGGGGATCGCCCGTTCCCAACTGACCCATCACCACCCAGGTGGGCGACTGCACGGGCTGCTGCTGGAAGAAGGGCTCGCTCTCCAGGCGCGCTCGGGCGGGGGCGCTGGGCTCCTGCCACTGCTCCTGGGGTTCCCAGCCCAGGCGGAAGGGGGCCAGGGCCAGGGGCAGCAGATCGCCGCGGTCGCTGCCATCAACCACCAGCTCCAGGCCCACGCGCCGGGGACCATCGGGGGTATCCAGCTCCAGAGCCGTGATCCGCGCTCCCTGGCGTTGCACAGCCCTCAGCCCGCAGCCAGGCCACCAGCGCAGCTGCGGTTCGGCCGCCACCCAGCGCTGGATCACCCTTTCGGCAGTGGCTGGCCTGTAGCCGAAACAACTCACCCAGTTGTGGTCGAGGCCCTCGGGCTCCTCCTGCTGGAGGGCCCGCAGCAGCGCCCCCCACAGACCCGTCTGCCAGGGACTCAGTTCATTGCCGTCGGGGGCACAGACCCCAGCGGCGCTGACCATGCCCCCGAGCCAGGATCCGGGGGTGAGCAGCAAGGTGTCGGCGCCGCTGCGGGCCGCCTGCAGGGCCGCCGCCACCCCACCGCTGCCGCCACCCCAGACCACCACGGCGGCCCGATCTTGCTCAAACCCCATCAACCCACCTCCGGCAAGGTGGTCCGGTGGCCGGGTTGATCGCCCATCGCTTCAGGGGTCTGCGTTTGGGGCATGATGCCTCCTCGGCACGGGACCGCCTTGGCGGCGCAGCGGCCCCCCTTGAGCGCCGATGACCTTCACCCTCACGACACCGCTCTATTACGTCAACGACAAGCCCCACCTCGGCAGCGCCTACACCACCCTGGCCTGTGATGCGGTGGCCCGTCATCGGCGGCTCAAAGGCGAGCAGGTGCTGTTCATCACCGGTTGTGATGAGCACGGCCAGAAGATCCAGCGCACGGCTGAGGCGGCGGGGCTCAGTACCCAGGCCCATTGCGATGCCGTCAGTTCCCAGTACCGGGAGCTCTGGGAGCGTTGGCAGATCAGCAACGACCGGCTGATCCGCACCACCGATCCACGTCACCGTCGCCTCGTCGAGCAGTTCTTCGCCCGGGTGGAGGCCAATGGCGACATCGTTGAGGGACGCCAGCAGGGTTGGTACTGCGTGGCTTGCGAAGAGTTCAAGGACGACCCCCACGAGGCTCAGGACCCGGAGTGCGCCACCCATCGGCGGCCCCTGGAGTGGCGTGATGAATTCAATCTGTTCTTTCGCCTCTCGAGGTACCAGGCCCCGGTCGAGGCGCTCGTCGCCCGGGAGGGTTTCATCCAGCCACCCAGCCGGCGACGGGAGGTGGAGAACTTCGTGGGCCAGGGCCTGCGCGACTTTTCGATTTCCAGGGTCAATCTGCCCTGGGGCATCCCCGTGCCCGGCCACGAGGGCCACACCTTCTACGTCTGGTTCGATGCCCTGCTGGGGTACCTGACGGCCTTGCTGGAGCCAGGCGATGAGCCGGATCTGGAGATCGCCCTGGCCCGTGGCTGGCCCGCCAGCCTGCACGTGATCGGCAAGGACATCCTGCGCTTCCACGCCGTCTACTGGCCAGCGATGCTGCTCTCGGCGGGCCTGGAGCCCCCGAAGCAAGTGTTCGGCCACGGCTTCCTCACCCGTGAGGGCCAGAAGATGGGCAAATCCTTGGGCAACGTGCTCGATCCGGCGGTGCTGCTCGAGCGCTGCGGCCGCGATGCCGTGCGCTGGTACCTCCTTCGCGACATCGCCTTCGGCGATGACGGTGACTTCCAGCAGCAGCGCTTCGTCGACCTGGTCAACAATGATCTGGCCAACACGGTCGGGAATCTGCTCAACCGCACCTCTTCGATGGCACGTCGCTGGTTCGATGGCGCCGTGCCTCCCCCGGCGCCGCCGCCTTGAGCGACCATCCCCTCGCCCAGGCCGCTGGGCGGGCCGGTCCTGTGGTGATCGAGGCCATGGATCGTCTTGATTTCCAGGCGGCCGCCGAGGCGGCCCTGCACCTGGCGATCAGCGCCAACGGCTTCCTCAACGAACGGGCTCCCTGGAGCCGCATCAAACAAGAGGGTCAGCTCGCGGTGGTGGGGGAGGACCTCTACGCCGTGCTGGAGTCGGCCCGGCTGGTGGCCCTGTTGATCGCTGCACTGGTGCCGGAGCTTTCGGAGCGGATGCTGGCCCAGCTGGGTCAACCGCCGGCGGCCAGTGGCACGCCGAGCGTGATCGAGGGCCCAGGAACCGTTGGAGCCCCGCCAGAAATTGCTGGCATTCCGAGCCCTTCCCCCTGGCTGGAGCGCCTGCGTTGGGGTGGCCTTCAGCCCGCCCTGCCCCTTCCGGAGCCCCAGCCTGTGATGGCTCGGCTCGAGCTGGACGGTCCGCTGTGAAACGCCACCATCTGCTCAGCTTGGCCCTGCTGCTGCCCCTGGCGGGCTGCTGGTCGGCGCCGGTGGTCCAGGAGAAGCCCCTGCCGTTCGTGTTCCGCAGCCTCAACCTGCGGCAGCAGGATTCCAAGGGACGACCCGCCTGGGAATTGCGCAGCCCCGAGGCCCGTTACGACATGACCGCTCGCCTGGCCTTCGCGCGGGAGCCGCAAGGGGTGATCTATGCCAATGGGCAGGCTCGGTATCGCGTGCAGGCGGCTAAAGGCACCGTTTTCAATGATGGTGAGCAGATCACCCTTGAGCAGGGCGTGCGCATCGAGGTGATCAGCAACCGGCCCGTGCTGATCACCGGCGATCGGGTGCGCTGGATTCCACGCCAGAAGCTGATGGAGATCGACCGCCGACCGGTGGCCTTCGACCAGCAGTCGCGACTCAGTGCCACCAACGCCCGTTTTCGCCTGGACCTTGATCGCATTGAACTGCGGGGCCAGCCTCGTCTGGAGCGCTGGGAAGGAACGTCCAAGCCCCAGGGCCAGCGTCAGGGTCCACCCCAAACCGTGCTCAAGCTGACCAAGGCCGATTGGAACCCCGGCAGCGGCAACCTCCAGGGCAGCGGCCCGGTGCGGGGTGAGCGGCAGGGAAGGAAAGGCAGCTCTCAGGTGCTCACCGCCTCCGCTCTGGTGGGCAACACCCGCCAGCAGTGGCTCGATTTCCAGAAGCCCGTCAGGCTCACCGACAGGGCCCAGAAGGCCGCACTTGAGGCCGGTCCCAGCCGCTGGGAGTTCGGCAGCCAGCGGATTAGCAGCACGGTGCCCTTCACGGCCGTGATCGGCCAACTCCACATCCGGGGAGCCGCCTTCGAGATTCTCCAGAAGGAGCAGATCGTGCACGTCCCGCAGGCCTGCGACCTGCGTCAGCCGGGGGAGTGGCTCCAGGCCCAGGTCTGTCGCTGGAACTGGACCACCCAGGCCTTCAACGCGAGCGGGCGCGTCGTGATGCGGCGCACTGCCAACAGGCAGCTGACCCGCTCGAGCGAAGTGAACGGCAGCCTGGGCGAAAAAGGTCTGGCGGTGTTCACCACCCCGGGGGGTCGGGTCAGCTCCCGCCTGGAGCTGCCACCGAAGGCTCCCCAGCAGCGTCCCAGCGCTCCAGTGACGTTCTGAGCCGCTGGGACCAGCCCTTCAGCCAGGTTTCATCGCTGCGACTGAAGCAGCGCGCCGACCAGCCCCCCAGCAGCACCCAGCCCTGGGGGCCCATGGGCTGGATCAGCACCGCCGGAACGCCCTCGGGAAGGCCTTTGAATTCATCGCGGCCTGGGTAGAGGGCCAGGTTGACCAGTGAGATGGCCCGATCGGTGGAGGCGGCACGCGCGCAGATCGCCCCGGGGTTGAAGGAGGCCTGAGCCAGCACCCCACGGCGCAGCAGCGTGCGTCCCTGCCAATGGACCAACACCGAGGCCGCCGGCGTCGCGGTGAGCAGCATCTGGCTGCCCCAGCCCAGTTCCTCGGCGATGGTCTGAGGTAAATCTCCGACCAGATCGAGGCCCTGATCGCCTGGGAGCTCCACCCGCTCCGGCGCCTCCGGAACCGCCCTGGTCCAGAGCAGGGCCACGAGCATCAGACCCACCGAGAGCAGACCGGCGAGCACGCCTGATCGCTGCAGGGCAGGGCTGAGTTCCGCCGTCGTCCATTGGTTGCTCAGGCAGAGGGACAGCCCCAGCACCCCCGCCGCCAGCGTCACCCTTGCGGGGAGGGGCATCCCCATGGCCTCCACAGCCGGCACCGCCTCCAACGCTGGCACAGGGAGGGCCCTCCGCTGGCTTCATCCCCGCGACAGGTCGTGCCCCTGACGGCAAACTGGTGCAACGTTTTCACCGCAGGCCTGTGGTCCGCGCCCTTCGACGCCTTCTCCTGGCCTTGCCGGCTCTGCTGCTGGGTCTGCTGCTGGGCCTGCTGCCGGCCCCCGCCGCCTGGGCGATGGCTCTGGATGATTTTCCGCCCAGCCCCCTGCCGAGCGGGTGCTGGACACGTCCGACGTGCTCAGCCGTGCCGCGATTGCCGATCTGGATCGTCGCCTGAAGCAACTCTCGGCTGATCACATCGACGCCCACCTGTTGACCGTGGGCCGCCTGGATTACGGCCTTTCCCTCCCTGAACTGACCGAGCAGCTGGTGGGGCGATGGAGCGATGCGGAACCCGATGACGCCACGCTGCTGCTGCTGATCGAGACCCAGAACAACTCCGCCGCCATCGGCGCCTCACCCGAGCTGCTCGAGCAGCTTCCTCCGGCGTTGTTGGAGAGCACGGCGGCCGCCACGATGGGACAGCCCCTGCGGGACGGTTCCCGTTATCGCCAGGCCTCGATCGATGCGCTCCAGCGCCTGCAGGTGGTGCTCTCCGGTGGGGAGGACCCCGGTCCGCCCGTGCAGCAACTTATAGAAATCATCGAATCCAACATCCCCACCGCGGATGAGACCGCGTCCAGCCATGCCTTCACCTGGGTGATTGTTTTGCTCATCGTTGGCACAATCGTGCCGATGCTGACCTGGTGGGTGTTCTCCCGTTGATCAATTCATGGGGTTGACCGATTGGATGGGAACGTTCGGCAAGGCCCAGGCCCAGGACCTGAGCAACGATCTGGAGCGGGCCTATGAGGCGGCGCTGCTGATCCAGAGCCTCGAGCTGGAGTACTACAACGACAGGCCCGTACGCCCGGAGCTGGAACTCAGCATTCCGCGCTCCACCAAGGCCCAGATGCTGCGTCGGTTCCGCGCCGCCCTTGTGGTTCTGTCGCCAGGCGCTCGATGAGCTTGAGCCGAAGCGAGCGGAGTTCGACGGCCAGGAACTGCGCCAGCTGCAGCTGATCGAGTCGGTCACGGCCCGTTACCTGGGCCGCAGCCCGCTGCCCAGCCTCAGCCGCTCGCCCGAGATGTTGCCGCGCAGCCTGCTGGGGGCGTTTGATCGGGTCAGGCGTCAGCTGGACCCGGAGGCGGAGGCCACGGTGGTGGCCGGTTTCCGCCGCCGGCGCGACTCCACCCTGGTGTCGCTGCGCATTCTGCTGCTGTTGATCCTGGTGCCGGTGCTGGTTCAGCAGTTAAGCCGCACCTACGTGATCGCGCCGGTTATGGACAAGCTGGCGATCAGCCAGTCATTCCTGAGTCAGCCACGGCCCCACATGGCCGAAGAAGCGGCCGAGAGGCTGCGCGCCTATCGCTCTCAGCTGGAGTTTGAGGCTCTGTTGACGGGTCTGCCCTTGCCAACACCCGTGGAGCTGAGGGAGAAGCTGGCCACCAGGGCGATTGCGCTCAACGAAGAGGCCGTGGGGGAGAGCAGTCAGGCGCTCAAGAACGTCATCGCCGATGGCTTTGGCCTGATCGGTTTTCTGCTGGTCTGCCTGTTCGGACGCCAGGAATTGCGCGTGCTGCGGGGCTTCCTCGACGAGGTGATCTACGGCCTCAGCGACAGCGCCAAGGCCTTCGCGATCATCCTGTTCACCGACATTTTCGTTGGTTTTCACAGCCCTGAGGGCTGGACCGTGCTTCTCGGCGGTATCGCCAGCCATTTTGGACTGCCGGAGCAGGAGAATTTCGTGTTGCTCTTCATCGCCACCTTCCCCGTGATCCTGGCGACAGTTTTCAAGTACTGGATCTTCCGCTACCTCAACCGCGTCTCGCCCTCCTCGGTCGCCACCCTGCGCAACATGAACGGTGGGGGCTGAACTCACCCTCATCACCGGCCCGAGCCGTGGCGCCAAAAGCCGTTGGGCCGAACACCTCGCCCAGCAGCAGGATTCCACGGTGCTGTACCTGGCCACGGGTCCCGAGTTACCGGGCGACGAAGAGTGGCAGCTCCGCCTGGGACTGCACCGCAGCCGCAGGTCCGCGGCCTGGGTCACCCACGAAGTGGGGGCGGACCTGCCGGAATTCCTGTTGATGGCGCCGAAGCGTCACCTCCTGTTGATCGATTCCCTGGGCTCCTGGTTGGCCCATCACCTTGATCTCGGCCATGGGGAGTGGGAGCTTCGGCAAGAGGCGTTGCTGAGCGCCGTGGGCTCCTGCGCTGCGCCGATGCTGCTGGTGGCCGAGGAATGCGGCTGGGGCGTGGTGCCGGCCACCGCCGTGGGTGGTCGCTTCCGGGATCGCCTCGGCCGCCTGGAGCAGTTGCTGATGGACCGTGCGGGGGCCGCCTGGCTGGTGCTCCATGGCCGGGCCATTGATCTGTTGGCCTGCAGCGTTCCTGTGCCCGAGGGCTGATCCATGCCCCAGGTCGTGCTCTACCAGCCCCAGATCCCTCCGAACACCGGCAATGTGGCCCGCACCTGCGCCGCCACGGGCACACCACTGCACCTGATCGAACCGCTGGGGTTCACGATCGATGACCGTCAGCTCAAGCGCGCCGGGCTTGACTACTGGCCCTGGGTTTCGCTGGAGCGCCACAGCGACCTGGAGCAGTTCGAGCGGCAGCGATTGGCCCAGGGGGCCGCCTGGTGGCCCTCAGCAGCCAGGGCAGCGCCCAGCACCACCGTTTCTCCTTCCGCCCTGACGACTGGCTCCTGTTCGGTCGCGAGACGGATGGCTTGCCGGCACCTCTGCTTGAGCAGGCCGATGCCTGCCTGACGATCCCGATGCCCCGGGGCACCAGGGCTGGCGGGGGAGTGCGCAGTCTCAACCTCTCGGTGGCGGTGGGGGTGGTGCTGTTCGAAGCCCTTCGCCAGCTGGAAGCCCTGTCCTGACTGGGTTCTTCCACTTTTCGCGCGCTGAACTCCCCACGAAAACTTGCCGAGAATGGTTCAACCCGCTACTCTCTGGCCGACCCGGGGATAGTGGCTTCTCCGACGGGTCTTGTCCGATGGGGAAATTTGCATGAAGCCTTCGAAAAACCTGATACGCCATCCATTGACACGGCTGTCGATGGCGGGCCTACCCTTCCTGGGAATCACCGGCCTCCTGGCCGTTGGTGCCATACCAGGAATTGCTGATTCCAAGCCCGAGCGTTTCGAGCTCGGTGCCCTCGAGGTTCCCCCTCCGATTGAACTGGCTGCGCTTCCCAGAGCCGAGAAGCTGTGGGTGAAGGTTCGTTCCGAGGTTTCGGTCGAAGAGCTGTCCCAGCAGCTGGAGCTCAACGAAACCAGGCTGGCCAAGCTCAACGAGGTTGATGAAGACCACCGGTTCAACCCCGGTGATTGGTTGGTGCTTCCCTCTCAGCAGACGCGTAAGGCCAAGCTTCTCGCCTCTTTGGACACCTCGGACCTACGTCGTAACCCACCGATACAGACCCCCCTCCCATTGAGGCGTCGGCCTCGCCTCGCTTCAGCGACAGCCTGCTCAAGACCGCCCAGCGCTACGGGCTGACCCCCCAGGAGATCCTGCGTTTCAACCCCGGTCTGGAAGCCGCCCGTTGGGCCGTGGGCACCCAGATTCGTCTGGCCCAGTCCGCTCCAGGGCGCAGCCGCATGGTGCTTGGCCTCAACCCCGTCGGCAGTGGCGGTCTCAGCTGGCCAGAGATGCCCCGCTTTGGTCAACCCCAACAGACCGATCCCTCCTTCAGCGGCAATGGCTGGATCTGGCCCACCCAGGGTGTGTTTTCCTCCGGCTACGGCTGGCGTTGGGGGCGCATGCACAAGGGCATTGATGTGGCCAACAATGTCGGAACTCCGATTGTGGCGGCCAAAGCCGGTCGGGTGACCGCCGCCGGTTGGAGCAACGGCGGCTACGGCTACGTCGTCGACATCCTCCATGGGGACGGCAGCCTGTCGCGCTACGGCCACAACAGCCGTGTGATGGTCTCCGTCGGGGATGAGGTGGCCCAGGGATCCGTGATTGCGCTCATGGGCAGCACCGGCAACAGCACTGGCCCCCATTTGCATTTTGAGATCCATGCGCCCGGCCAGGGCGCCATGAACCCCCTGCAGTTCCTTCCCGGTAAGGCCTGATCCCAGCGGGTTTGAGCCCCTTTCCCCTCCCCCGATCAACTAGAGTCCGATCACCGCGGCTCGGTAGCTCAGCTGGTTAGAGCGTGGGATTCATAACCCCAAGGTCGGGAGTTCAAGTCTCCCCCGAGCCATCCTGTTGACCAGGGAATCTGCCAATGGAAGACCAAGGTCCGAAGACGTTGGTCTTTTTTCATGGCGCTCTGGCCAGGCTCAGCGCATGTCGATGGCGTTGAGCCGATCGCGGAAACTGGAGGCCGAAAGGGTGTCATCAGCGTCAAAGCCGCTGGAATCGGAGATCGGTTGAGGTCTGATCTCTGCCGGTGCCGACCCCTGGCCCTGGGAGCGCCGGAAGCGGCCTCCGCCCTGACCCTGGGAACGTGGCTCAAGGCCGCGAACCCTGCGGCTCGGGCGCACCCCAGCAGCCAGGTCATCGGCGGCCCGGGTGAGGGGATGGGCTTTGAGTTCGCTGCGCAGTTGGTTCAAGAGCCGAAAGTGGCCCGTGGCGTTGAATTTGCGAAGCAGGGCCGGATCCCAAGCCATCGGGGCACCAAAGCGGTGAGGTCAGGCCACCAGCCTATGGCGGCAGCCACCCCAGGATCCGTGATAAATTGTTGCCTGACAAGCAGTAGTCGTACCGACTTCGCTTTTATCTCCCGCAGCCCGGCCGTTTCCGTCGCGGGGGCAGCCAAACCAAACCTTCAACATCCACACTTCATGACGACCACCGGAGCCCTCCGGGTGGGCCAGCCCGCCCCCGATTTCACCGCCACCGCCGTGGTCGATCAGGAATTCAAGGAGGTGACCCTGTCCCAGTACAGGGGCAAGTACGTCGTGCTGTTCTTCTATCCCCTCGATTTCACCTTCGTCTGTCCCACTGAGATCATTGCCTTCAGTGAGCGCTATGGCGATTTCACCAGCCGCAACACCGAAGTTCTGGGGATCTCGGTGGACAGCCAGTTCAGCCACCTGGCCTGGGTGCAGACCGATCGCAAACAGGGTGGTCTTGGCGACATCGCCTATCCCCTGGTGTCCGACCTGAAAAAGGAGATTGCCCGGGCCTACAACGTTCTCGATGAGGAGGCTGGTGTGGCCCTGCGGGGGCTGTTCATCATCGATCCCGATGGCGTGATCAACCATTCCACGATCAACAACCTGCCCGTGGGCCGCAGTGTCGATGAGACCCTGCGGGTGCTTCAGGCGTTCCAGTACGTGCTGTCTCACCCCGATGAGGTCTGCCCCGCCAACTGGACCCCTGGCGAGAAGACGATGAATCCTGATCCCATCAAGAGCAAGGAGTTCTTCGCCGCGGTCAACTGAGCCTCCGGGCCCAGATACATCCCGCTCGCTGCCCGATGCTGACGGGGCCCTGATCAGAGCAGGCTGAGCGTGCCGGCCCCCCATCCAGGCGGGCCGTTCGTCCCATGGGCAGTGCGGCATTGGGCTGGCCGTGGCCCACGGGAAGATCAAGAACCAGGGGAATGCCTAGGTCCCCGAGCCGATCGAGCAACACTTCTTCCATGCTCAGATCCCCGGGCTGGACGTCTTCAGGTGTCCAGCTGAAACGCCCCAGGGCGACGCCGGCCAGCCCCGCAATCGCCCACTGGCACGCCATTGGGTCAGTAGACGATCCACCCGGTAAGGAGCTTCGCCCACATCCTCCAGCACCAGCACCGCGCCCGTGAGGTCCGGCAGCCAGGGGGTGCCGATCAGATGGGTCGCCACAGTGAGGTTGGTCACCACCAGGGGCCCCTCCGCGCGGCCGGTGCGGCCGGCTCGACCCTGCAGGGGAGCTACCGGGCGGCCGGCCAGCAGGGACATCAGCCGTTGCCCGTCTGCGGCCGATCCCCCCAGGCCAGCGTGAACGCCGCCACCGAGGCCAGCCGCCCATTGCGCCAGCAACAGGGCACTGGCATCGGAGAAACCCACATTCCAGAGCGGCCGCCGGGGAACACTCCAACCGGCTTCCAGCAGCCTGGAGCTACCCCAGCCTCCCCCAACCTGCAGGATGCCCAGAACCTGAGGATCGCTCCAGAGGCTCATCAGGTCACGGCTGCGGCGCTCGTCGGTCTGTGAAAACCAGCGCCAGTGGCCGAACACCTGCTCGGGCACCAGCAGCTGCCAGCCCTCTGCCTCGATCCGCAGACGCAGACGATCGAGCCAGGGGGCTGGGCGCTCCAGCCGACTGGCGGGGTTGAACGCCACCAGGTGGCTGCCGGGCCCCAAAGGTGGCGGAAAGGCCAGGCCGCCGGAGCCATGGGCAGCACGACTTCCGCCGAGTGCGCGTGCACCACTGGCCAGCAGAGATGTCGCGCCAGCCAACAAGAGCCCACGGCGCCCGAGGGCCATCAGCCGAGCAGGCTCTCAAGCAGCCGGCGGCCATCCACCCCACCGGTCAGCGGGTCACAGGCACGCTCCGGGTGGGGCATCAGACCGAGCACATTGCCGGCCCCATTGCTCAGTCCCGCCACATCGCCCACCGAACCGTTGGGATTGGCGGCATAGCGCAGCACGATCGAGCCCTGGTCTTCCAGGGACTTGAGTTGTTCGGGATCCACCTGGTATCGCCCTTCGCCGTGGGCGATCGGCAAGGTGATCGTTTCGCCGCTGGCGTAACCGCTCAGCCAGCGGCAAGGACCCGGCTCCACCCTCAGGCGGGCCGGCTCACAGAGGAAGTGGAGATTTCGGTTGCGCGTCAGCACCCCAGGCAGCAGACCCAGCTCGGTGAGCACCTGGAAGCCATTGCAGATCCCCAGCACCGCTCCACCCCGCTCGGCGAAGACCTTCACCTCCTCCAGCACCGGGGCGAAGCGGGCAATGGCGCCGCAGCGCAGGTAATCGCCATAGCTGAAACCGCCGGGCAGCACGATCGCCTCCAGTCCGGAGAGATCCCGCTCCTCGTGCCAGAGGAAGCGGGTGGGAATGCCCAGGCATCCCTCCGCCGCCCAGCGAACGTCCCGGTCGCAGTTCGAACCGGGGAACACCACCACACCAAGGGTCATTTCGGTCGCCGGTCTCAGGAGGGCTGCTGGAGATCCAGCGTCCAGTTCTCGATGACCGGATTGGCCAGGAGACGGTCGCTCAGGAGTTCGAGCTGGGCTTGGGCGCTGGCGGAATCGGCAGCCTCCAGCTCCACTTCCACCGCCTTGCCGATGCGCAGGCTTCTGAGGCCATCGACCCCCAGGCGGGCGGCCGCCGCCCGGGTGGCCTCCCCAGCTGGATCGAGAACCGATGGCCTCAGGGAGACCAGGACGCGGGCGGTGAAGAGGGGCACCAGAGCTGGGGTTGGTTTGTTAAATCTTCGCAGCCTGCCGCCCTCCAGGGGCCGCTGGTCTTCAGCTTGAAGACAGACCTTCCCCCGGAGACCTGGGGATGACCGGATCACAGCAGGGAAGCCAACGGGTCTGCCATCTGGCCTGTCAACTGCTGGCGGGAGCCCTGGTGCTGGTTGCCGCCGCGGCGAAGGGAGCGGCGGAACCGATCCCACTCAACTGCCGCATCGCCCAGGGGCCCTGGCGCGCCTGTGTGATGACCGTTGCCTCTCCGGGCCAGCAATGGCGCCTTCAGGTTGGATCCAAACGCTTTGACTTCCGCCACGACGGCAGCGGTCAGGTGATCCTGAAGCGCCCCGGGGCCCCGCTTCAGGTGGTGAGCAGCCGCTGGATCGCCGCTCAGACCCTCTGCTGGGATGGGGTCTGCGCCAGGGGGAACTGCCCCTTGATTGAAAGATGGCGGCCTCCAGCTGGCCGGCGTCGAGGTCGAGGCCCAACACCACCAATTCAAGGGTTTCGCGGCTGGCGTTGGCCGAGGGGCCGGGGGCGGCGTCGTACCAGCACTCCAGGCGAGGACCGACGGCCTGGATCTGCAGCGGCCGAGGTTTTCCGGCCTGCCAGAGCCGTCCCTTGAGGCGCAGGATCGTCTGCTGGCGAATCTGATCGAGCAGGATGGTCTCCAGCCGGCTGCGTTCGAAGGGACCCTCAAGGGTCAGCGCCACCGACTGCATCGGCACGTGGACGTGGTCATGGCCGTGGTCATGATCGTGGTCCTGGTGCGGGAGGTTGTGGGCATCGCTGCCACCCTCCCGCAGCTCCACCCCGAGCAGCAGCTGGGGATCCACCACCCCCCGCTCCATGGTGAGCACCCGCGCCCCGGGGCGCAGCCCTGCCGCCAACCTGCGCCTGACCACGGCCAGCTGGTCGGGATCGAGACGATCGCCGCGGCTCACCAGCACCAGATCCGCCGCCTCCAGCTGTTCATCGAAAAGGGTTTCCAGATCGTCCTGGTGATCGAGGCTGGGGTCGGCGCGCCGCTGGGCCTCGAGGGCTGCCGGATCGCCCACCACACTTCCCTGGGCCAGGGCCTCACCGTCAACGACGGCGACCACGCCATTCACCCGCGTGCGGGTGCGAATCTCGGGCCATTGGAAGGCCTGCACCAGGGGCTCCGGCAGGGCCAGACCACTGGTTTCGACAACGATGCCATCGAGGCGGTCGGCCTGCAGCAGCAGGGTCTGCATCGTGGGCAGGAACTCGTCCTGGACAGTGCAGCAGAGGCAGCCGTTGGCCAGCTCAACCAGTCGTCCGCCCAGTTCCTCCTCCGGGCAGAAGCCGCAACTGCGCAACAGGTCGCCATCGATGCCCACCTCGCCGAATTCGTTGACCACAACGGCCAGGCGCTTGCCGCTGTGGAGGAGCAGGTGCCGCAGCAGGGTGGTCTTGCCGGCGCCGAGAAAGCCTGTCACCACAGTGACCGGTAAGCGCCTGGTTGGGGTGGCGACCATCTCAGGGCACCAGGCTGGTCCAGGCCAGGCTGGCGCCGATGCCGATCAGAACCCCGGAGGCGAGCTTGAGATCGGAGGGGCTCAGCTGGCTGCCCCAGCGGCGCACCAGGGTGATGGCGGCGGTCAGCAAGAGCGCCTGGCTGATCAGAAGGCCCAGCAGGTAGAAGGCGATCGGTGTGGGTTCCCAGCCCAGTACCGCGGCGCTGAGCACGTAGCCGTGAAGCGCAAAAGCCGGCAGCAGGATCCAGCGGGGCAGGCGGCCTGTGAGCACCAGGCCCACCGCCACCAGTGAGAGGGCCACGAGCAGCTCTGCGCCAGGGAGACCCGGCAGCCAGAGGCCCAGCCCTGAGGCCGCCAGACCCGTGGCGAGCAGGCCCAGGATCCAGCGACGGGGCTGCTGCAGACCCACCAGCCCCAAGGAGAGCAGGAACAGCAGATGATCAGGACCGAGCACGGGATGCCCCAGGCCGCTGAGAATTCCCGCCGCAGGCCCTGGCTTGAGCTGGAACAAGCCCATCAGGTGATGGGCCGAGGCGGGCGCTTCGCCCAGGAGCACCAGCAGGAGCAGTGCCACGGCCAAGCCTGAAGTTGCGCGCCAGATCGAGAGGCGCAAGGGCGCCTCAACAGGAATGTTCATGGTGGAGCCCGGTCCGCGCCGGAATGGAAGGGTCGAATCCGGCGGGCGTTCTGACTAGACCGGCAGGGGCCCCGATGGGCTCCAGGGTCTTCACAGCTGCGGGACAGTGCCGGACTCGGAGCGAACTCCCCACCGGTCTTTCCCCGTTTCCTCCGCAGGCTGATCACCAACGGAACCGGATGACGAATCTACCGGCACTCCAGGCTGTCCTTGGTATCCACGCCGGTTCGCGGGTTGACCCCTTCCGCCCGCTTGCACAGGGCGCGCCGCTGGCTCAGATCCAGCACCGCATCGGTGAAATCGGCCCCTTCGATCGACGCCCCCAAGAACTTGCTCTGCATGAGCATCGCGTCGCGCAACACGGCACCGCGCAGGTCGGCGCGATCGAAGCGGCTGGCGAAGGCCACCACGTCCTGGAGGTCCGCCCCGCGCAGGTCACTGCCCTGGAGATCGCTGCTGTTGAACACGGCACCGCGGAGGTCGGCGCCACTGAGATCGAAGCCGCTCAGCGATGCCTTCAGGAATTCCTGGAGGTGCAGATCTCGGCCGTGGCTGTCGGGGCTGAGGTCCTGAGCGTTGTTTTTACTGCGCACTTCGGGGGCGGTGATCGCCCAGGCCGGTGCCACCAAGGCCGGTGCCACCAAGCCCCCTGCCACGCCCAGAAGCAGTACCAGCAGGGTGATGACGCTGAATAGAGCTTGCATCAGCGCAGCTTTACCGTGGATCCTCAAGTTATGGCAGGCCTGCGCAGCACCGTGACCCTTCGATGAGCATGTCCCTGCGGGTCGTGGTGCCGCCCCACCCCTTGATCGGTCACTGGTTGACCTTGCTGCGCGACAGGACCACCCCGCCGGCCCTGTTCGCCACGGCGATGGCTGAGCTGGGGCGCTGGCTCACCTACGAGGCCCTGCGGGATTGGCTGCCCCACCGGTCCGTAAGGGTCCAAACCCCCCGGGCCGAAACCGATGGTCAGGTGGTGGATGGGGCGGTGCCTCTCCTGGTGGTGCCGATCCTGCGGGCCGGCCTGGGCCTCTGGCAGGGGGCCCAGGCGGTGCTGCCCACGGCACGGGTGGCCCACGTGGGTCTGCGCCGCGATGAGCGCAGCGGTGAAGCCTCCTGGTACCTCGACCAGTTGCCCGAAACGATCGGCGAGCGCGTAGGGGTACTGGTGTTCGATCCGATGGTGGCCACGGCCGGAAGCCTCAGCCAGGTGCTCGAACGCCTCGAGCACAAGGGGGTTTCTGGAAAGCGGCTGCGGGTGATCTCCGCCCTGGCGGCGGCTCCAGGTTTGAAGCGGCTGGGGGAACGTTTTCCCGACCTCACCCTCTACACGGCCTGCATCGATGCCGAATTGGATTCGACCTTCAAGATCGTGCCGGGGCTGGGGGATGCGGGCGATCGGCTCTATGGAACTGATACCCCTCACTACCTAGGCTGAGGGGATCCAGACACATTCCAGAGGCAGCGATCTCCCATGGCCAGGAACGCCCAAGTCAACGACAGCAGCAGCGGCGTTCTGCTCGGCGCCGTGGCCGGGGCCGTCCTCGGGGCCACGGCTCTGGCCTGGTGGTTGCTCTCAGAGGCGGAGCGGCGCCAACAGCGGCGGCGCCAGCGGCGGGGGCTTGAGCTCTCGCGGTTGCAGAACGGCTCTGAGGAACCCGTGGTGCTGGGACGCCAACCCGTACTGGACCATGAGCTCCAGAACAAGGTGCAGAAGCTCAACCGAGCCATCGAAGACGTGCGCCGCCAGCTCGAAAGCCTGACCCCCAAGGCCTGAGCTGGCGCTGGGTCTGCGCTGGGCCCAGCCCCCTGCCTGAACCGGGTGGGATGCATCGATCAGTAGGTTTCTTTCAGTGAACCGCTGCTCTCATGCTTCGCTCCGCCGCCATCACCCAAGGGGTCCAGCGCTCGCCGAATCGGGCCATGCTGCGGGCGGTGGGCTTCGGCGACGGTGATTTCAACAAGCCGATCATCGGCATCGCCAATGGCTACAGCACGATCACACCCTGCAATCTGGGATTGAACGAGCTCACGGAGCGGGCCGTGCTGGCGGCCCACGCCGCCGGGGCCATGCCCCAGACCTTCGGCACCATCACCGTGAGCGATGGCATCTCCATGGGCACAGAAGGGATGAAGTATTCCCTGGTGAGCCGTGAGGTGATCGCCGATTCGATCGAAACCGCCTGCAATGCCCAGAGCATGGACGGTCTGCTGGCGATCGGCGGCTGCGATAAGAACATGCCCGGCGCCATGCTCGCCATGGCGCGGATGAACATTCCGGCGATCTTCGTGTACGGCGGCACCATCAAGCCGGGCAAACTCGGCCCCTGCGACCTCACCGTGGTGAGCGCCTTCGAGGCGGTGGGTCAGTACGCAGGCGGCAGGATTGATGCGGAAGAGCTCACGGCGATCGAGAAGAACGCCTGTCCTGGTGCGGGCAGCTGCGGGGGCATGTTCACCGCCAACACGATGAGTTCCGCTTTTGAGGCGATGGGCCTGAGCCTGCCCGGCAGTTCGACCATGGCCGCCGAGGATCCCGAGAAGGCTCACAGCGCCGCCCGTTCGGCGGAGGTGCTGGTTGAGGCGATCGCCGCAGGCATCCGCCCCCGCGACCTGATCACCCGCGAAGCGATCGAGAACGCCATTTCCGTGATCATGGCCGTGGGTGGCTCCACCAATTCGGTGTTGCATCTGCTCGCGATCGCCCGCACCGCCGGGGTGCCGCTGGAGATCGGGGATTTCGAGACGATCCGCCAGCGGGTGCCCGTGATCTGCGACCTCAAGCCCAGTGGTCGCTTCGTGACCGTGGATCTGCATCAGGCCGGCGGCATTCCCCAGGTGATGAAGCTCCTGCTGGAGGCCGGTCTGTTGCACGGCGACTGCCGCACGATCGAGGGCCGAACCCTGCATGAGGTGCTGGCGGATGTGCCATCTGTGCCCCCATCCGGTCAGGACGTGATTCGGCCCCTGTCGAATCCCCTCTATGCCCAGGGCCATCTGGCCATCCTCACGGGCAACCTGGCCAGCGAGGGGGCCGTGGCCAAGATCAGCGGCATCAAGACACCCGTGCTCACCGGCCCGGCCAGGGTGTTCGAAAGTGAGGAGGACGCCCTGGCGGCGATTCTTGCCGGTGAGGTCAAGGCCGGTGACGTGGTGGTGGTGCGCAATGAGGGTCCCGTGGGCGGCCCCGGCATGCGCGAGATGCTCTCGCCCACGGCTGCGATCGTTGGGCAGGGCCTGGGGGAGTCGGTGGCGCTGATCACCGATGGGCGTTTCAGTGGCGGCTCCTACGGTCTGGTGGTGGGCCATGTCGCCCCCGAGGCCGCCGTGGGTGGCACCATCGCCCTGGTGCAGGAGGGTGACAGCATCACCGTGGATGCCAGGCAGTTGCTGATTCAGCTCAATGTGGACGAGGCCGAGCTCGACCGGCGCCGGTCGGCCTGGGTCAAGCCGGAGCCCCGCTACACCACGGGTGTGCTCGGCAAGTACGCACGCCTGGTGAGCAGTAGCAGCCAAGGAGCTGTCACCGACATCGTGTTTTAGGCCACGCTCTGATCAGCTCAGAGCAGGGCGTGGAGACGGCGGGCGAGGGCTTCGAGGGCCTCGCCGTCGGGTGGGCGTTCACAGCGCTGGCCGTTGGCCCCATCCATCCAGACGGGGTGGCCGCCATGCCAGAGCAGCGGCTGATCTTCGGGCACAGCCCGGCAGAGCATCAGGTTGTGGCGCGTGCCACTGCGATAAATCTCCAGCTCGATGTCGTGATCGGGCCGCCGCCGGCCTTCCCCATCCCTGGCCTGCAGGCGCAGCGCCCAGTCTTGATCCCCGGCGAGGTCGGGCGAACCAGCCGCCTCTTGATCCTCCGGGACCTGGGGAACGACCGCATGGCGCAGGGGCTTGAGGC
This sequence comes from Cyanobium sp. ATX-6F1, assembly GCF_047395825.1. Classification (NCBI taxonomy): domain Bacteria; kingdom Bacillati; phylum Cyanobacteriota; class Cyanophyceae; order Synechococcales; family Prochlorococcaceae; genus Cyanobium; species Cyanobium sp. ATX-6F1. The sequence goes on from NZ_JBCEBF010000003.1 coordinate 141,734, forward strand.
AGAGGTCAGCCGCGGCGGCCACAAGTTGGAGCGGAATCACGGCACGGCGCGGATCGCCTCCAGGCCCAGGTGCAGGTCGCCGGGCCTGAATCCACTGTTGAGACCGCCATCGTCACTGAACTTGGAGTGCAGCAGCTGCAGTCGGGTGATGCGGCAGGCATCGAAGGACCAGGGTCGCTGCTTGGGCCTGGCCCGGACGCTGGCTTTGAGGCTGGCGAAGGGAATGGTCACCTGGGTGAGGCCGCTGGATTCGGTGGCGAATTCAGCCACCCAGCGCAGGCCGCCGGGGATCAGCTCGGTCAGTCCACCCAGGCCATCTGCGCAGGCCAGGGCCAACTTGTAGCGGCGCCCATCGGCCCGCAGGTCGATCTGCAGACCGCTGTAGGCCGAGAGATCCAGGGGAGGCGAGAACTTGGGAGACCGGCAACTGACGAAGCCGCCGCCTGCCTCGATCACCTCAGCGTCCATCACCAGTCCCTTGTTGCTGATGCTGCAGCCCCCGCTGCTCTGGCCACCCATGACGGTGTCATTGAGGGCATGCCAGCCAGCAAAGCCGTCACCGGCAACGATCACCAGCGGCTTGATCGGCAGGCTGCTCGGATGCTCAACCATCGCCGAAACCATCATGGGAAGGGGCAGCACCACGACCGGGTCCGCTCCCTTCAGCCTAGGGAGCGGAGCGTTCGGCCCGATCCTGATCCTGCAGCTCACCAGCGGCGTCCCGATCCGCCAGCACCAGCACAGGATCCCGGGGTTGCACCAGCCGGGCCGGGGTGCGCTCGGCGGGTTCATCGGGATCCAGGAGCCTGGCCAGGGCCTGACGCTTGCTGATCCCTGACACCAGGAACACCACCTGGCGGGCGGCGCTGAGCACCGGGGCGGTGAGGCTGATGCGCTCCAGGCCCTTGCCGATCCCAACCGTCACCGAGAGGCCGCGATCATCGGTGGCGGCGGTATGGGGAAAGAGGGAGGCCGTGTGGCCGTCATCCCCCAGACCGAGCAGGATCAGATCAAACACCGGCGGATCCCCGGGGCAGAGCTGCCGCAGCAGATGGGCGAAGGCGGCGGCCCCCAGCTCGGGCGTGGTCTCCCCGGTGGGGACCGGATGGAAGCGGGCGCCCTGGCCAGGAGCCTGGACCAGCAGGGTCTCCTGCAACAGCCGGGCGTTGCTGGCCGGGTCATCCGCCGGCACCCAGCGCTCATCGCCGAGCAGCACATCCACCCGCCCCCAGGCCAGATGCTGGCGCCCCAACAGCCGGTAGGTCTCGGCGGGGGTGCTGCCGCCGGAGAGGGCGATCTGGGCCCGATCCCGTTCGGCCAGTGCCAGATCGATTCGAGCGGCGATCGTGGAACAGGCCTGGTGGGCCAGAGCGGTGGCGTCGTCGCTGATCCGCAGGCGGTAGGTGGTCAAGGCTGCCACTCGGAGTGGAAGCTGCCGGGGCGATCGACCCGCTCGTAGGTGTGCGCCCCGAAGCAGTCACGCATGGCCTGGAGCAGGTTCTGGGGCAGCCGCGCCGTGCGGTAGCTGTCGATGTAATCGAGGGTGCTGCTCAGGCAGGGCACGGGGATGCCGGCCAGGGCCGCCCCTGCCACCACGTGACGCAGGCCGGGGAGTCGCGCATTCACCTGTTCGGCGAACCAGGGGTCGACCATCAGGTTGGTCAGTGCCGGGTTGGCGTCGTAGGCGTTCTGGATGCGCTGCAGCAGCTTGGCGCGGATGATGCAGCCCCCTTCCAGATCTGGGCGATGGCGGAGAGGTTGAGGTTGTACTCGTGCAGGGCGGAGGCTTCCACCATCAGGGCCATGCCCTGGGCATAGCTGGCGATGCAGGCGAGAGTGATGGCATCGCGCAGGGCTGGCATGCCCTCGGAGGGTTCACCCAGGTCGATCGTCGCCGGCTCCGGTGCGGCGATCACGGTCGCCGCCGCCTGGCGTTCGGCGTGCAGGGAGCTCATCACCCGGCCATTGAGCGCCGCATAGATGGTGGGCACGGGCACCCCCATCTCCAGGGCGCTGACCACGGTCCAGAGTCCGGTGCCCTTCTGACCGGCCACATCGAGAATCTTCTCGACCAGATCCCCACCATCCTCGGGATCCCGGGTGCGCAAGCACACCTCGGTGATTTCCACCAGGTACGAGGAGAGCTCCTCCAGCTGGTTCCAGCCGTCGAACACCTCGGCCATCGCCAGGCCATCCATGCCGGCGCAGCGCTTCATCAGGTCGTAGGCCTCGACCAGGATCTGCTCGATCCCGTACTCGATGCCGTTGTGCACGGTCTTGACGAAATGGCCCGCACCGCCGGGGCCGATGTAGGTGACGCAGGGGCCGTCGTCCACCTGGGCGGCCATCTTGCGCACCAGGCTCTCGATCGCGTCGTAGGCGCTTCGGGTGCCGCCGGGCATCATGCTCGGCCCCTCCAGGGCCCCTTTGGCGCCACCGGACACCCCCATGCCGATGTAGCCGAAGCTGCGGCTTTCCAGCTCCTTCACCCGCCGCTCGGTGTCGGTGTAGAGGGAGTTGCCGCCGTCGATCAGTAAGTCCCCCTCCTCCAGGTAGGGGGCAATGGCGGCGATGGTGGCGTCGATTGGAGGACCGGCCTTGATCATCATCAAGATTCGCCGGGGACGTTCCAGTTTGGCGACGAAATCCTCAAGGGAGTCAGCGCCAATGATCTGCTTACCGGCGCCACGGCCATGGAGGAACTCCTCGGTCTTGGCGTAGGTGCGGTTGTAAACGACGCTCGAGAAGCCGTTGCGCTCGGCGTTGAGCACCAGGTTCTCCCCCATCACCCCCAGCCCGATCAGACCAAAGTGAGCCTTTGTCATGCGTGGGCAATTCCGTGGTGTTCGCGGACCAGTGTGGCCAGAGGAACGGCCGATGGACATGCCCCGGGGTTGCTTGTCAGCAACAGATCACGGGAGGGTGAAGCCAGGGCCCCGTCAGATCACGGTGCCGTCGGCGATTGAGCCGTTCTTGACCACCACCACCACGCCGTTGCGGATGTAGAACCCCAGCTCCGGTCGATCGGCTTCCTCCACGTGGTCCTTGTTGACGATCGTGACATTGCGGCCGATGCGAACGTTTTTGTCGAGGATCGCCTTGCGCACCGTGGTGCCGCGGCCCACCCCAATGGGGATGCTGCCCCGTTCACGCAGCACGGCGCGCTCCTCGCTGGATTCAAAAATCGGCTCCCATCACCAGGGTGTCCTGCAGAACAACCTCGCTTTCGACGCGGGTTCGCACCCCCAGCACGCAGTGGTGAATGCTGCAGGCTTTGAGCATTGATCCCTCGCCGATGATCGATTGGGTCACCTGAGCATCGAGGAGTTTGCTCGGAGGCAAATGGCGGGGTCTGGTGTAAATCGGAAACTTTTCGTCGTAGAAGGAGAAGGCCGGATCCGGTTGAACGGTGAGCGCCAGGTTGGCTTCGTAGAAGGCACCGATCGTACCGATGTCTTCCCAGTAGTCGTTGAAAACGTAGCTCTGCAGATTATTGCCTGACTCAAGGGCGGCCGGAATGATTTCGTTGCCGAAATCGGTGGAGCCTGGGTGGGCCTCCAGGAGATCGAACAGGGTGCTCCGGTTGAACACGTAGATCCCCATGGAGGCCAGGAAGGGCTTCTTCTCGGCGTCTTCAGCCGTCAGCCCAAAACGGGAGGTGTCGACACGCATGGCCTCCAGGGCCTCTCCCTTGGGCTTCTCACGAAATTCGCGGATACGCCCCTCGGATTCGGTGCGCATCAGACCGAATCCCTCCGCCTGGGCGGCATCCACCGGCAGGGCCGCCACGGTGAGATCAGCGCCGGTGGCGATGTGGTGCTTCACGAACAGGCTGTAGTCCATCCGGTAGAGCTGGTCGCCGGAAAGGATCAGGTACTGATCCACATCCCATTCCTGGAGCAGCCACTGGTATTTGCGAACCGCATCGGCGGTGCCTTCAAACCAGCTGGGGCTTTCAGGGGTCTGTTGGGCGGCCAGCACCTCGACAAAACCCTGGCCGAAGCCGGCGGAGAGGTTGTAGGTCTGACTGAGGTGACGATTCAGGGAGGCACTGTTGAACTGAGTCAACACGTACATCTTGTTGATACCGGAGTTGATGCAGTTGCTGATCGGTATGTCGATCAGCCTGTACTTGCCGGCGAGGGGTACGGCGGGCTTGGCGCGTCTCTTGGTGAGGGGGTAAAGCCGCTTGCCGGCTCCTCCGCCGAGAATGATGGCCAGGACACGCTTCATAAATGATTGACCCCAGAGGGTGTCAGGGTCCCAGCACCGTACTGGAGCGGCTGCCTCTTCAGAGGTCGTTCAGGGGTTCGTGCAACTCAAAAAGATCCTGCAAAACCTTCATGGCCACATGGCGTTGCTGGCGCGCCTGGGGCGCACGCAGGTTGGTGACGGGGGTGTGGAGAATCTTGTTGATGATGCCCTTGCTCAGCGCCTCCACCACCTTGCGCTCCCGGGCGGAGAGATCGGGGCCCATGCGGCTGAGGGCCTTCTGCAGCTCCTGCTCGCGGATGTCCTCCAGCTGCAGGCGCAGACGGTTGACCACCGGCACGGCCTCAAGTCCATCCCACCATTCCAGGAACAGGCGGCTCTCCTCCTGCAACATCCCCTCGGCCTCCGCCGCCATCTCCCTGCGGGCCTCCTGGTTGCGGGCCACCACCTCCTGGAGGTCATCGACGTCGTAGGACTCAACGCCGGGGAGAGCCTGGACATCGGAGCCGATGTTGCGGGGCACGCCGATGTCGATGAGCATCAGCGAGGAGCGGCGATTGAGCAGCGAGAGCCGCGCTGCGTCAATGATCGGCTGGTCGGCGGCGGTGCTGGTGAACACCAGCGAGCAGGTGCTCAGGCAATGGTCGAGATCCTCAAGTGGCCGGCATTGCACCGGGAAGTCAGGGAAATCGGCGGCCAGGGCCTCGGCCCGCTCGACGGTCCGGTTCAGCAGCACCACCGCCCTGCAGCCCTTGGATTGAAGGTGTTGCAACAACAGCCGGGCCATGCGCCCGGCACCGACCACTGCCACCTGCTCCTGGTCCAGGCTCACCAGTTCGTCGAGACCGCGGGTCTGCCCGACCTTGAGCTGGGCCAGTTCCACCGCCGCCGAGCTGATCGAGACGGCGCCGGTTCCCAGGTTGGTCTCGGTGCGCACGCGTTTGCCGGTGCTCACCGCCTGGTTGAGCAGGCGGTTGAGGATCGGACCGATGGAGCGGTGCTCCTGGCCCAACCGGACCATCTTCTTGACCTGGGAAAGGATCTGACCTTCCCCGAGCACCAGGCTGTCGAGGCCTGCGGTCACCCGCATCAGGTGGGCCACCGCCTCCTCGTGGTGGTAGGTGAACAGGTGCGGGGTGAGTTCGTTGAACGCCAGGCCGGAGTGCTCGCTCAAAAAGAGCCCACAGCCGAGATGCCCTGCTCCGGGTGGCGCAGCAGGGCATAGATCTCGAGGCGGTTGCAGGTGCTGAGGATCGACGCCTCAAGCACCTGGTCCGCCGATCCGAGCTTCAGGAGCGAATCCTCGAGTTTTTGTTCGGGGATGCTCAGCCGCTCCCTGATCTCCACCGGTGCCGTGCGATGGCTCAGACCGATGACGGCGATGTGCATGGAGGCAGACCTCGTGGGCGCTGAGGGAACCGGATCAGCGCAGAGCGATGCTCTGGGCACCTGGCTTGATGTGGATGGTGTTGGTGGAAGCGGGCTGAGTTGTCGAGGGTGCTGATGATCAGGCTGCTGGTGCGGACGCAGTCTTTTCGAACTTCACCCCATCGAAGAGCAACCCATCGGTGATGCCGCTGCCGGCGAAGACCACATTCTCACCGGAGGCCAGCTCCTCAGCTTCGTAAACCTTATCGATGTCGGTGATTCCCATTTCATTGAGCCGGGCGATGTTGCCCTCCACGGTGTAGTCGGCCCATTCGGAGGTCTGGGCGATGGCGGGGTCATACACCAGCTGACCCTGGAAGTGGCCCCCAGGGCCCGCAGGGCAGCGGCGGAAATCACCCCCTCGGGGGCAGCGCCGATGCCCATCAGGGCATGGGTGCCGGTGCCGGCGAAGCCACAGGCGATCGCGGCCTGCACATCACCATCGGAAATCGGCTGCACGCGGGCACCGGTGGAGCGGATCTCGGCAATCAGATCCTTGTGGCGGGCACGGTCCATCACCACGATCACCAGTTCGCCCTTGGCCAGGCCGAGCACCTGGCTGAGGATCTCGATGTTCTCGGTGGCGGACTTGCGGATGTCCACCTTGCCCTTGGCGGCGGGGGGCGGCCAGCTTCTTCATGTAGAAGTCAGGGGCGTTGAACAGCCCACCGCGATCGGAGGCGGCCAGCACGGCCATGGAGCCACGCTGGTTATTGGCGCAGAGGTTGGTGCCCTCGCAGGGGTCCACGGCGAAATCCACCCCCGGGCCGGTGCCGCTGCCCACATCCTCGCCGATGTAGAGCATCGGGGCCTCGTCGCGCTCCCCTTCGCCGATCACGATGCGTCCCTGCATCTGGATCTGGCCCATGCGCTTGCGCATGGCCTCCACGGCGGCGGCGTCGGCTTCGTCTTTCATTCCCAGGCCCGTCAACTCGGCCGAGGCGATGGCGGCCTGTTCAACGACTTCGAGAATTTCCTGGATGAGGGTGCGATCCACGGCAGTCCGGCAGGGTGGGGGAGAAAGGGGCGTCAACGAGAAGAGCAGCGACCCAGCCAGGCCCTGTCGAGTCCGCTGGCGGAATCGTCAGGATCCTGGCGTGGCAATGCTTCTCAAGCTTGAAGCGGGGCTCACTGTATCAGTGGCGACGACCGCTCCATACAATCAGTGGGCTCCCTCGCCCCGGTGGCACCTTCGATGAGCACCAAGCCCCTGGTGATCGCCCCGTCGATCCTCTCCGCAGATTTTTCCCGCCTCGGTGACGATGTGCGTGCCGTCGACGAGGCCGGTGCCGACTGGATCCACGTGGATGTGATGGACGGCCGCTTCGTTCCCAACATCACGATCGGCCCCTTGATCGTTGAAGCGCTTCGGCCGGTCACCGCCAAGCCCCTGGACGTGCATCTGATGATCGTCGAGCCGGAGCGCTATGTGGCCGACTTCGCGAAGGCCGGCGCTGATTTCATCTCCGTCCAGGTGGAAGCCTGCCCGCATCTGCACCGCAACCTCAGCCAGATCAAGGACCTGGGCAAACAGGCCGGCGCCGTGCTCAACCCCGGCACCCCCTCGACACCCTCCAGTACTGCCTGGAGCTGTGCGATCTGGTGCTGATCATGAGCGTCAACCCTGGATTCGGTGGACAGAGCTTCATCCCCTCGGCGGTGGAGAAGGTGCGCAGCCTGCGCCGGATGTGCGATGAGAAGGGGCTTGATCCCTGGATCGAGGTGGATGGTGGCCTCAAGGGCAGCAATGCCTGGCAGGTGATCGAAGCGGGCGCCAATGCGATCGTGTCGGGCTCGGGTGTGTTCAACCAGCCCAGCTATGCCGAGGCGATTGCAGGCATCCGCAACAGCCGCCGTCCCCAGGCGGTTCACGCCTGAACCAAGGCCCAGAGACAACACAGATCATTCCGGTGATCCGGGAGCTGCTCCTGGGTCACCTGTTCGTTCAATTCTTGAAGACCTGCTGCCTGATTTCCAGCCACAGGTCTGCCACCACCTGCCATCAGCTGAAGGCCCAAGGGCCTGTTGTCCGCTTTGCTGCCGGTGCTTCGCCCAATCCTGCGGGGTTCCTGAACCAAGCCGCCCTGCGGCTGCGGCTGCGGCTTCGCCTCAGGCGCTCAGGAACCAGCCGTAGCTGTGCAGGCCGATGCCCAGCAGGTTGACGCCGATGTAGCAGACGACGATCACCACCAGACCGGCCACGGCCACCAGGGCGGGCCGGCGTCCCTGCCAGCCGCGGCTCAGGCGGGTGTGCAGATAGGCCGCGTAGACCAGCCAGCAGATCAGGGCCCAGGTTTCCTTCGGATCCCAGCTCCACCAGCTGCCCCAGGCCTCGTTGGCCCAGACCGCGCCACTCACCAGGCCGACGGTCAACAACAGGAAGCCCACGGTGATCGTGCGGTAGCTGAGGCTGTCCAGTTGTTCGCTGACGCTGATGGCCACGCTCGAGAGCTCAAGGCCTGCCCCCTCAGCCGTGGCCAGCTGGGCCTGGCGGTAGCCGCCGCTTCCGATCGAGCTGCTGCGCAACTCCAGCTGCTGGCCACGACCGGTGAACAGTACGGCGAGCGAGAGCAGGGAGCCCACCAGCAGAGCCGCGTAGCTGACCATGATCACGCTCACGTGCATGATCAACCAGCTGGAGCGCAGCGCTGGCACCAGGGGTGAGGCCTGCTGGAGGGTGTCCGGCAGCGCAAAGCTGGCGAAGGCCACGCAACCCAGACCCATCGGGGTGGAGGCGGCCGCCACCAGCGGCGAAGGCCAGGAACGCTGAACCAGTAGTTGGGTGAGGGTGCAGGCCCAGGCCAGAAAACAAAGCGATTCGTAGAGGTTGCTGATCGGGAAGTGGCCGGAGTCCCACCAGCGCAGCACGAGCTGGGCGGTGAGGGCCAGATTCGCCGAGGCCACCATGAGGCGCACGGCAGGGCCGCTGCGGCCTGTGCTCACATCCCAGAAGGCCAGGGGCAGGGCCAACAGCAGCAGGCCGAAGGCTGTCAGACCGAGGGCGATGACGGGATCGTTCACGAAACGCGATAGGAGTTCAGCAATTCTGGCGCGGTGCCTACCGATCAGCGGCTGGCCTGACGCAAGAGCAACAAGCCGCACCCTAGTCCGATGAGCACGGGGAGCCAGGCTCCCAAGATCGGGGAAAGTGTTCCCTTCACACCGAGGGAGCTGAAAATGAACGACATGAGGTAGTAGGAGAAAATCAACACAACGCTGATCCCGAAGCCCTGGCTACGACTGGTCCGGGCATCCGGTCGAACCCCCAGACTGCTGCCGATCAGACCGAACACCAGGCAGATGGCGGGAAAGGCGAATTTTTCCTGGATACGGAGGCGCAAGCGCCGCGCTTCCTTCTGATCCCCTGCATCGCTGACCAGGCGCTCGGCCCTCATGGCTTCAGCGACGGTCATGCTGGCCGCGTCCTTGGGCAGATCCGCCAGCTTGAGTGGACCTTGATCAAGCGGATAGAGATAGCGGTTGAACCGGGCCGAGGTGGTGGTGTCGGAGTTGGCATCAATCACAACCACACGGCCATTGCGGAATTCCCACATACCCTTGGCTTCGTTCCAGAGGCCTCGTTCGGCTGTGAGAATCTGCGTGTTGTTCTCACGTGTGAAATCAAGAATAGTTACCTCCTTCATCTCTCCCTTTTCAAATTGACCTGCATAGAAAAGTTGAGAGAGATACTTCCTCGAACCAGTTTCATTTTCTTTGTCCAGTCGACGACTGAAGCGCGAATAGATGATGTTGCTCCCCTTCTCGCCTGCGATGGCCTTTCCAAGTGCCAGATTGAGCGTGTCGCTCGCCTGCAGGTTGGCCTTGGGCACGATCAAGTCATTGAACATGAATGTGATCATGCTCATCAAGATGGAGACGACCAGAGCAGCCACCACCATCCTTGTGGTGCTCACCCCCACGCTGCGCAGGGCCGTCAGCTCACTGTTCGCCGACAGGCGGCTGTAGGCCAGCAGGGTGGCCATCAATGTGGCCATCGGAAAGGAGAGCACCAGAAATCCAGGCAACCGCAGACCGAGAACCTGGATCGCGGCCAGCAGCGGCAGGCCTGATTCGGCCACGCGACGAACCAGATCGAACACCACACCCACAGAAAGCGAGACAGCGGTGAAGGCTGCGATCCCGAACAGCAAGGGTCCAAGGAGCTCAAATGCCAACCAGCGGTCCATCAGCGGAAGGCGATGCCAGGACCGACGGGCGAGTTTGTTCAAGTCGTAGTGAAAAGGCTTCAAAGCTCGAACCTCTCGCCCAAGTAGTGGCGCTTCACGAGCGGATCGGCCGCCACCACGGCCGATGGACCCGAGGCCAGCAGTTGACCCTCGGTGAGGATGTAGGCCCGATCCGTGATGCTGAGGGTCTCGCGCACGTTGTGGTCGGTGATCAGCAGCCCCATGCCCCGTTCCTTGAGCCGACCGATGAGTTCCTGCAGATCGGCCACCGCCAAGGGGTCCACACCGGCGAAGGGCTCGTCCAGCAAGAGGTAGCGAGGGCCGCTGCTGCCCACGGCCAGGGCTCGGGCCACCTCGCAGCGGCGGCGTTCGCCGCCGGACAGCTGATAGCCGAGCCGGTGCTGGAACGCCCCCAGGTGGAATTCAGCGATCAGATCATTGAGCCTTGCGCGGCGACCGGAGCGGGCCGTACCGCTCTGTTGCAGGGCGAGCAGCAGGTTGTCGCGGACGGAGAGCTGGCGGAAGACGCTGGCCTCCTGGGGCAGGTAGCCGATGCCCAGGCGAGCCCGTTTGGGCATCGGCAGGTGTTGAACTTCCTCGCCGTCGAGGCGCACGACCCCATGGTCGGGACGCAACTGTCCGGTGACGAGGTTGAAGGTGGTGGTCTTTCCGGCTCCGTTGGGGCCAAGCAGACCAACCACCTCTCCGGCGTGCAGCACCAGGCTCAGGTCCTGGACCAGGGGCCTGCCGCCAATGGAGAGAGCTACCTTCTCCAGGGCCAGACTCATGGGGTTACCGGAGCCACGGGGGCTGAAGGGGGCGGGAGGCTCGGTTTTGCCGGCGCCGCCGGAACGGCAGCCTTCTGCTGAATCACCATCTTGCTGAACACCTGTTGGCCGGGGGCTGGTTCGGCCATGACTCGATCGGCCTTGATCAGGTAGATCACGCGCTCGGCCCGCAGGTGGTTCCCCCTCCTGGATTACGTCCACATCACCGCTGAGCACCACGCGATCTTCCTTGGTGAAGTACTGGGCCTGGCGCGCCGTCGCCACCACCCGTTGATCGGGGTAGAGGATGCGCACGTTGCCGGTGGCGGTGATGATGCCGGTGGCCTGGTCGGCCTGCTGGAGATCGGAATCGATCGTGACCTGGCCGCTGGGGCGGGGGCGGTGGCTGTCGGAGTGGTGCCCTCAGCCGCAGGGGTCGCTGGTCCTGCGGGAGCGGTCGGTGAAACGAGCGTCGTTGCGGGTGCGCCGGCGGGCGCGCCTGGGGTGGCATCGATGCGCTGGGAGTTCGGCCGCAGCGGGGCCAGGGAAGGTTGAACCGGCGCTGAGGAATCCATCGGCATGGGAATGGCCGGCGCCGCAGGGGCAACTTGGCTCGAATAGGGCCCCTGGGCCCAGGCATCCCCCAACAGGCCGCCGGTCCCCATCCATGCCGTCAGGGTGAACGACCCCACCACCAGCATTCGGCAGTTTCGAAGCCAGGACAGCAACCGCAACCGACCCTTCACTTCAAACCGCTCAATCTACAGAGCCCATCAGGCCAGCTTCTCCAGTGGGGGCAGTGCGTCGGCCGCTCCAACCTCGCCCCGTTGCAGGGCTTGGAGACGGGCTGTCAAAACTTTTATGAAGGGCTGGAGATCGAGGCCAAGGGCGTGATCGCCATAGGGCGCCAAACGGCCGAGGCCCTCACCGATCAGGAGCGTGGCGCCATTGCTGTTGCCCCGTTCGAGGTGCAGGTGGGCCACGGCGATCTGCAGAAGCCCCTGCAGCGCGGAGCGGTCCGGGCCAACGGTTTCGTGCCATAGCTCCTCGAAAAGATCGTGGCATCGATACCAGTCAGCGGAATTGAACCATTCCAGGCCTTCCTGGAATCGCGGATCTCGCTCCGGGCCTTCCGCAGCCGGGTTCAACGCTTGGCGGGCTTTTTCACCGCCAGCTTGCGCAGCCGGATCGACTCGGGGGTGACCTCAAGCATTTCGTCGGGGCCGATGTATTCCAGGGCCCGCTCGAGGGTCATCTGGATCGGTGTCTGCAGGGTGTCGAGCACCTCGGCGCCGGCTGAACGGATGTTGGTGACCTGTTTGGCCTTGCAGACGTTGAGTTCCAGGTCAGGGGGCGGTTGTTTTCGCCCACGATCATCCCCTTGTAGACCTTGGTGCCGGGGGTGATGAAGAACTGACCGCGGTCTTCGGCGCCCTTGAGGGCGTAGAAGGTGGCGGTGCCCTCCTCGAAGGCCACCAGCACGCCATTGCGGCGGCTCTCGAACTCCCCGTGCATCGGGCGGTATTCGAAGAAGGAGTGGCTCATGATCCCTTCGCCGCGGGTGGCGCGCACGAATTCTCCGCGGAAACCGATGAGGCCGCGGGCAGGCACCACGAACTCCAACTGGGTGCGGCCATCGGAACCTGTTTCCATGTTCTGCATCTCGCCCTTGCGCAGACCGAGCTTTTCGATGCAGGAGCCCACCGATTCTTCGGGCACATCCATCACCAGGGTTTCGTAGGGCTCACTGGGGGAGCCATCGATGGTGCGGAAGATCACCTTGGGCTGGGAGACCTGGAACTCGTAACCCTCCCGGCGCATCGTTTCGATCAGGATGCCCAGGTGCAATTCACCCCGGCCGCTGACGGCGAAGCGATCGGGAGAGTCGGTGTCTTCGACCCGCAGGGCAACGTTGGTGAGCAGTTCCTTCTGCAGGCGCTCCCGCAGCTGGCGGCTGGTGACGAACTTGCCCTCCTTACCCGCGAAGGGGGAATCGTTGACGACGAACGTCATCTGAAGGGTGGGTTCATCCACCCGGATCAAAGGCAACGCTTCGGGATGGTCAGGGCAAGCGATCGTCTCGCCGATGTTCACCTCATCGAAGCCGGCCACGGCAACCAGATCGCCGGCGCGGGCCTCTTCGATGTCGACGCGTGAGAGACCCACGAAGCCAAGGAGTTTGCTGATGCGGCCCCGCTTGATCGTGCCATCGTCGCGGATCAGGGCGGCGGTCTGACCGGCCTTGATCGTGCCGTTGTGCACCCGGCCGATCATGATCCGACCGAGGAAATCGCTGTAGTCGAGTGTGGTGACCTGCATCTGCAGGGGCTTTTCCGGATCACCGACCGGGGGTGGCACGTGGCGCAGGATGGCATCGAAAAGCGGCTTCATGTTCTCGCTTTCCGTGGCCATGTCGGGCTTGGCATAGCCGGCCATGCCGCTGCCGAACAGATAGGGGAAGTCACACTGATCGTCGTCGGCCCCCAGTTCGAGGAACAGGTCGAGCACTTTGTCGACGGCCTGCTCGGGGTCAACCCGGGCACGGTCGATCTTGTTGACGAAAACGATCGGGCGCAGACCCTTTTCCAGGGCCTTTTTGAGCACGAAACGCGTCTGGGGCATGGGGCCCTCGTTGGCGTCGACGATCAGCAGGGCGCCATCGACCATGCCGAGGACGCGCTCCACCTCTCCACCGAAGTCGGAGTGACCGGGAGTGTCAACGATGTTGATGCGGATGCCGTTGTAGTTGACGGCAGCATTTTTGGAGAGAATCGTGATGCCGCGTTCCCGTTCCAGATCGTTTGAATCGAGCACACAGGTGGGCACGGCCTCGCCATCACGGAAAATGCCCGACTGACTCAACAGCGCATCCACCAGGGTTGTTTTGCCGTGGTCGACGTGGGCGATGATCGCAATGTTGCGGATCGGGGCGCTCTTGTGCTCGCCGCTCATGGATGGTTTCTCGGTAATGCTTGTCAGGGAGGGAATTTGGGTCTGCGCTGCTGGGACTGCTCAGCGCTGACATCCTGCTGGAAAGCTGAAGCAACACTTTATCTCAGCGACCTCTGTGGCTGGGAACTCAGCATCGGCAGCCCGGCTCAACCTTGGTGGATCATCGAGTCCGTGGCGGTTTGACCACCACCCCCACAAAGCCTGAGGCGGGGGGGCCACTGATTCCATCGGGGTCGCCCGCTGATCAACGGTTGAAGCGCTGGGCGGCCTCAAATTGCTTGAGGGCTTCGGCCGAGCCCGCGAAGCGCCAGTGCCAGGGCTCATAGCTCACCCCCTGGCGGTTCTGACGTGGGAAGGAAAGCTGGAAGTGGTGGCGGTTGGCGTTCTTCACCAGCCAGGCGAACGCCCTGGTTTGGTCGAAGCTCTCGGAGAGGTTGGTCTGGGGCCGGCTGCCATCGCCCAGATCGACGGCATAGCCGGTGCTGTGTTCGGAGAAGCCAGGCGGTGCGCTCACCTGGGCTCGCTCCTCGGCGCTCTGGTTGCGCTCAGCCTTCACATCGAAAAACAGGTGCTGTTGAAGCGCAACCGAGCGGAAGGCACTGAGCAGCCGCAGATCAATGCCCGAGGCGGCCGCCTCCTGAAGCAGTTCCCTCAGGGCGACCGCAGCCTCGCGGCGCAGGGTCAGTCCGGGCGCCACCTCGATCAGATCAGCGGCCTTGGCCTCGGGATAGGGGAAGTGACCTAACAGGCGACCGTCGAGCCCCTGACGGACCGCCAACCCCTTCACCGGTGGCGGCCCAAGCAACCGCCTCAGCGGTTCAGGGAACACCACCACCATCACGGCCCCAAAGACCACAAGCACGACAGCGGTGCTGATCGCCCGTCGCCAGCCCCCGACGGCGCAGCGCCGGGCTGACCTTGCGCCGTGCCACGGGGATGTCATCGCGCGAGGCCGGTCGGGCCACGGCCCTCGTTTCAAGCTTTGAGGCGATCGTAAGGGTGAGTGACCAAACGCCCAGCAGCGGGGCCAGGAACGGTGTTAGCTTCCGGTCAACATCGTTCCAGCAGAGCAGGTTTCAAGATGTTGCGAGTGGCGGTGGTTGGTGGTGGCCCCAGCGGTTCATGTGCTGCGGAGGTGCTGGCCAAGGCTGGTATCAAAACCTGGCTGTTCGAGCGCAAGCTCGACAACGCCAAACCCTGTGGCGGCGCCATTCCGCTCTGCATGGTCTCGGAGTTCGACCTGCCTGAATCGATCATCGACCGCAAGGTCCGCCACATGAAGATGATTTCCCCTCCAACCGCGAGGTGGACATCCATCTGGAGAACCAGGGCGAATACATCGGCATGTGCCGCCGGGAGGTGCTGGATGCCTTCCTGCGCAACCGTGCCGCCGACCTGGGGGCCCAGCTGGTGAACGGCCTGGTGCAATCGATCGACACCGGCAAGAACCGCCAGGGTCCCTACACCCTTCGCTATGCCGACTATTCAGCTGGCGGCGCCACAGGAGAGATCAAGACCCTTGAGGTGGATCTGATTGTCGGCGCCGATGGGGCCAACAGCCGCGTCGCCAAGGCCATGGATGCCGGCGACT
Source organism: Cyanobium sp. ATX-6F1 (assembly GCF_047395825.1). Taxonomy (NCBI): domain Bacteria; kingdom Bacillati; phylum Cyanobacteriota; class Cyanophyceae; order Synechococcales; family Prochlorococcaceae; genus Cyanobium; species Cyanobium sp. ATX-6F1. The sequence goes on from NZ_JBCEBF010000003.1 coordinate 156,871, forward strand.
ACAACATGGCCATTGCCTTCCAGGAGCGCATTCGCCTGCCGAAGGAGGAAATGGCTCACTATGAAGATCTGGCCGAGATGTACGTCGGTACCGATGTGTCGCCTGATTTCTATGCCTGGGTGTTCCCCAAGTACGACCATGTGGCCGTGGGCACCGGGACCATGCAAAAAAATCAGTCCCTGATCAAGAGTCTGCAGAAGGGGATCCGCCAGCGGGCCAGCCGACGGCTGCTCAATGGTGAGGTGATCAAGGTGGAGGCCCATCCGATTCCCGAGCATCCCCGTCCCCGTCGTGTGGTGGGCCGCATGGCTCTGGTGGGTGATGCGGCGGGCTATGTGACCAAGAGTTCGGGCGAGGGTATTTATTTCGCCGCCAAGAGTGGCCGCATGTGCGCCGAGGAGATCGTGGCCGCCAGTGCCCAGGGCACGCGCATCCCCACGGATAAGGATCTCAAGGTCTACATCAAGAAGTGGGACAAGGCCTACGGCGCCACCTACAAGGTGCTGGAGATCCTCCAGAACGTTTTTACAGCAACGATCCGGCTCGGGAAGCCTTTGTCGAGATGTGTGATGACAAGGACGTGCAGCGGCTCACCTTCGACAGCTACCTGTATAAGCGCGTGGTGCCCGTCAATCCCTGGCAGACGCTCAAGCTGACCCTGCTGACCATCGGCGCCTACCTGCGGGGCCAGGCCTTTGCGCCGGAGGGTTACAAGCCCGTGGCCAGCGCCGTGCGCTCCTCGGAGGAGGCCGAAGCGATCATGGTCTCCATGGCTGAAGCATCGAAGCCCGTCGTCAAGACGCCGGCCCCTTCGATGTCGTCGCCTGACGCGGAGTCCAAGGAGGAACGGGAGCCGGTTCTCGCTGCCAAGTGAGACTGAATCCCCTCCTTATGGTGGGGCTTTCTGAGGTCTGAACGCCTTTGATGAGAACTCATCAGTTCCCCAGACTGACGATCACAAGACTGCGTCAGCAGACTGTGAGAGCTTTTCTGTGACGGCTCACGAGGCTATAGACGAATGCCTTGAGCGTCAGCGTGAGGCCAAGAACCATGTCATCAGCTTGATGCATGCTCTGCCTGATGTTTTCGATGGATGCCATCCTCGATGAGGGAACAATGGTTCTGTCTGATTCTTTAGACTTTTCCAATGCCTTTTTGAGAGCTTGACGATGACGACCGCGGTGCTGTTCACGCTCATGCAGCCAGGCTTCTAGCATGGCTGTATTCAGATGTTTCCACAATTTTGATCCTATTCCTTGGATTCTGCAGGGCAAGTCTGCGCCAGAATCCTTGGCTACCTTCGTCGCCAGGTTTTCTTCAAGGCATTTGAATGGCTGTCATGGTCAACCTCAAGGAACGAAACCTGCAGCCCGAGTGGATGGATGATCCAGGAATCGATCCACTGGATCACGCCGAAGCCCTGCGGGGTCTCCAGCGCATCAATGGCCTCAGCCGTGCCGCCAGCAGTCTGTTCGCTCCGATTCGCGCCCTTGCCCGCCGCTTGCCCGATCGGCCACTGAGGGTTCTTGATCTTGCCTGCGGCGGTGGCGACAACACCCTGGCCCTCGCTGAGCTGGCCCGCCGTGAGGGGCTGAACATCCGTTTCGACGGCTGCGATCTCAGTGTGCAGGCCGTGGCGGTCGCCACAGGAAACGCCGTTGCCAGGGGACTGGAGGCGAATTTTTCAAGGCCGACGCCCTCAGCGATCCGCTGCCAGGCGGCTACGACGTCCTGCTCTGCTCGCTGTTCCTCCACCATCTCGAGACCGACGACGCCGTAGGCCTGCTTCGGCGCATGGCCGCGGCAACCAGGCACCTGGTGCTCGTCAACGATCTGATCCGCAGTCCGCTGGGGTATGTGCTGGCCTGGTCGGCCTGTCGCCTGCTGAGCCGCTCCGCCATCGTCCATTACGACGGTCCTGTGTCGGTGCAGGGAGCGTTCCAAACCCAGGAGGTATCCGCCATGGCAATCCAGGCTGGCCTTGAGGGCGCCCTGGTGCGCCGCTGCTGGCCGGAGCGCTACCTGTTGCAGTGGAGCCAAAGCGATGCACCAGGACCGCAAGGATGAGTCGGCCCGACTGGGACGTGATCGTGCTCGGGGCCGGGCCCGCCGGTGCCCTCGCGGCCCGTCAGCTGGCGGCCCAGCGGCTGAGGGTGCTCCTGGTGGAGAAGCAGGCCTTTCCCCGCTGGAAGGTCTGCGGAACCTGCCTCAATGGCCACGCCCTCAAGACCCTTGAGAGCGCAGGGCTGGGCGATCTTCCCGCTCAACTGGGGGGCGTCAGGCTTGCGCGTCTGCGGCTCGCCCTGGGGGGCGCAGCGCCGACCTCCCTTTGAGCGAGGGCCGTTCGCTTTCCCGCAGCCGTCTGGATCAGGCCCTGGTGGAGGAAGCCCAGGCCACGGGAGCCCAGCTGCTGCCTCAAACGGAGGCACTCGTGGCTGCTGCGTCTCCGGGCGCCCGCTCGGTGCAGCTGCGCTCCGCCCAGGGCCAGCGCAGCGTCACGGCTCGGGTGGTTCTCGTTGCAACGGGTCTGGCTGACCGTTGCCTTCAGCCGCCTGCTCCGATCCGCTCCCGGGTGAGCCCCAGCTCGAGGATCGGTGCTGGATGTGTGCTTGAGGCCGCCCCAAGCTCCTACACATCAGGCACGATCCATATGGCCGTGGGTCGCCATGGCTATGTCGGCGTGGTGCGCACGGAGAGCGGCCAGGTCAATCTGGCCGCTGCCTTCGAGAGAACTCACCTGAAAACCTGTGGTGGTCCAGCCGCCGCGGCCCGGCAGGTGCTGGAGGAGGCCGGATTCGAGCCCCTGCCCCTCGGCAGTGGTGGTCCCTGGCGCGTCACGGCAGCCCTGACCCGCAGCAGCACCCCCTGGCGGCCGATCGCCTCATGGTTCTCGGCGACGCGGCGGGCTATGTCGAACCTTTCACTGGTGAAGGCATCGGCTGGGCGCTCAGCAGCGCCTTGGCGGTGGTGCCGCTGGTGCTTCAGGGTTTGAGCGACTGGGATCCCCGCCTCGAGCGCGACTGGGCCCATCGGCACGCGACCCTGATCGGACGAAGGCAGCGGCTCTGCCACACCCTCGCGTTTGCGCTGCGTCGTCCCCGGATCAGCCACGCCCTGCTGTTGGCCGCGACCCATCTGCCCATCCTGGTGACACCGGCCCTGAACCACCTCAATGGATCCTTCCACCGTCACGCGATCCCCTGAGCCCATGGCCCTGATGATTCGCGGACTCGGCACCGCACTGCCAGCCCATCACATCGCCCAGAGCGAGGCCTGCCGGATCGCCCAGACCGTCGCCACACCGGACCGTCCCGCCGCTCCCAGTGAGCTGAGGTTGCTGGAGGCGATTCATCGGCGTTCCGGCGTCGGCAGGAGGCACAGCGTGCTGCTCGAACCCGGCGAGGACGGCAGCGTCAGCCAGCAGTCGTTCTTTGGATCCACCAGCCCGAGCACAGGCGAGCGCATGGAGCGCTACGGGCGCGAGAGCGAGCCCCTGGCCCTGGCGGCGGTGCGCCGCTGCCTGGAGCAGGCCGAACTCCCATCCACGGGGATCACCCACCTGGTCACCGTGTCCTGCACCGGTTTCCAGGCGCCCGGCTTTGATCTGGCCCTGATGCGGGAGCTGCCACTGGCCCCTGAGGTGGCCCGCACCCATGTGGGCTTCATGGGTTGCCACGGCACGCTCAACGCCCTGAGGGTCGCGGCTGGATTCATCGGCGCTGATCCTGGGGCCTGCGCGCTGATCTGTGCCGTCGAACTGTGCACCTTGCACCTCCAGTACGGCTGGCATCCCGAGCGGATCGTCGCCAATGCCCTGTTCGCCGACGGCGCCGCGGCCCTGATTGCCACGGGCGCCAAGGAAATGCCCACAGGGTTCCAGCGTCTGATCGCCAGTGGTTCGCTGCTCATTCCCGATAGCCAGGGGGCGATGTCCTGGAGCATCGAGGATCACGGCTTTGTGATGACGCTTTCCGCCAAGGTGCCGGCCCTGATCGCTGAACATCTGCGGCCCTGGCTGCAGGACTGGCTCTCCCGCCAGGGGCAGAGCCTCGAAACGATTGGTTCCTGGGCGGTGCACCCCGGTGGGCCGCGCATCCTCTCGGCGGTGACGGAGGCCCTGGATCTCGCTCCCAAGCTGATCGAGCCCTCCAGATCCGTGCTGAAGAGCTGCGGCAACATGTCTTCGGCCACCATCCTGTTCATCCTCGAGCGCCTGCGGCAGGAGCAGGCCCCCGGCCCTTGCCTGGCCATGGCCTTCGGCCCGGGCCTGTGCGTGGAGGTGGCCCTGCTCAGCTGAGCGCCCCCGCAACGACCCAGACGGGCCAGGTTCAGCCCGCCAGACGGCTGAAGTCCGCGAGCACGGAGGCCTGGTTGCGCAGCACCGCCAACAGGTTCAGGCGGTTGGTGCGCACGGCGGGATCGTCGCTCATCACCATCACGCTGGTGTCGCCATCGAAGAAGGCCGCCAGGGCCGCCGCCCCATCGGCCAGATTAGCCGCCAGCTGCCGGTAGCGGTCGCTGCCCATGGCGCGGCCCGAAGGGGCGGCCGTGGGCTGAAGTCCCACCAGCACATCCAGCACGCCCTGCTCGCTGACGGATTCGAACAGGGCGGGATCCACCACACCCTCGGGGCTGAGCACATCGCTGGCCAGGCTGGCCTTCTCCGCCAGCCGCGAGGCCCGCTGCACCACGGCCTGCACCGCCGCCAGCCGTCCCTCCAGCCGCAGTTCCGCCAGCAGGCGGACGCGGCCGAGGGCATCGCTCGGGTTGGTGAGGAGCCGATTCAGCGGCACGGTCTCCCCCGCCACCGCCTGCACCAGATCGGGGGCGAAGCCCTGCTCCTCCAGCAGGCTCAGGAGCCGCTGACGCAGGAATCGGCTCAGCTCGCCGCTGAGGGCCCCCGCCTCCACAGCAAAGGCCGGGAAGAGGTCGTGCCAGTGGGCGCAGGCGCGACGGAGCATGGCACCCAGATCCAAAGCCCAGCCTCGCTCCCAAAGAATCTGCAGCAGCCCGTTGCCGGCACGTCGCAGGGCATAGGGATCGGAGGAACCCGTGGGCCGCTCCCCCTTGGCGTAGATGCTCAGCAGCAGCTCCAGGCGCTCGGCCATGGCCACCACCGCCCCAGCGGCCGAGCTCGGCAGGTCATCGCCGGCACCCCGTGGCAGGTAATGCTCCAGCACCGCCAGGGCCACCTCCCGCGGCTCCCCTTCGGCGAGCAGCAACTTGGCGCCGATCACCCCCTGCAATTCGGGGAATTCACCCACCAGCTGGCTGACCAGATCGTGCTTGCACAGCTGGGCCGCCCGCCGTGCATGGGCGCAGACGTCGCCCTCCAGGGGCAGGGCTTCGAGCAACAGCTCCGTGAGCCACTCCAGGCGCCGGGAGCGATCGAGCAGGCTGCCCAGGCCTTCGGCGAAGGTCACCCGATCGAGTTCATCCAGGCGGCGCTCACTGCTCAAGCTGCGGTCGGAGCGCAGGAAGAATTCGGCATCGGCGAGCCGGGCCTTGAGCACCCGCTCGTTGCCGCGCCTCACGGTGCTGGCGGCTGATTCCAGGCCATTGCCGATGCAGAGAAAGCTCGGCAGCAGCCGCCCCTCGGCGCTGAGGGCCAGGGGATCGCTGGGCGCCTCGGCATGGATCAGGGGCACGTAGCGCTGGTGCAGACGCATCACCGTGGAGAGCACCTCCGGCGGCAGGGCCAGGTAGCGCTCGGCGATGCTGCCCTCAATCAGTCTGGGGGACTCCACCAGATCGACCAGCTCATCGAACAGTTCGCTGGGCAGGTCAAGGCGGGCGCCACGCTCCTCGGCGGCCTGCTCCAGCGCCTGACGGATCCAGCGCGCACGTTCGAGCCGATCCACCTGCACCCCCGCCGCCGCCAGCGAGCTGGCGTAGGACTCGGCGTGCTCCAGGGGAACGCTCTCGGCCAGCAGCCGATGGCCACGGCTGTGGCGGGTGCTCCTGAGCGGAGGATCACTGCCCTCGAGCTGGAATTCGAGCAAGGTCGCATCGAGCAGGGCCACCAGCCAGCGCACCGGGCGGCTGAAGCGGATCTCCCCTTCGCCCCAGCGCATGAAGCGGCGCCCCTGCAGATCCGTGATCCAGCTGGGGATGCGCTCCACCAGCAACTCAGCGCTGGGGAGTCCGATCGAGCGCTGGCGGGCGAACACGAAGGCACCTTTGGGGGTCTCGCGAATCTCCAGCTCGGAGGTTTCGATGCCGCAGCGGCGAGCGAAGCCGATGGCCGCCTGAGTGGGCTCGCCATTGACGATCGCCTGGGCCAGCGGTGGTCCCTTGCGTTCCTCCAGCAGATCCTCCTGGCCCGCCGGCAACCCCTCCACCTGCACCGCCAGTCGCCGGGGTGTGCCCAGGCTGCGCAGGCTCCCATGGGCGAGCCGCAGTTCGTTCAGGTCGCGGCGAACAGCCGCCTCCAGCTGGGGCAAGGCGAGACGAACAAAATCCGCCGGAAGTTCCTCGGTGCCGATTTCCAGCAGGAAGGTGGCCACGAAAGCAGGTCTCAGCAGCCCACGACTGTATTGAACAACGTTGCTGGCACCGTCCATTCGCTACGGTCGACGCCTTCGGGTGAGTTGCCGTGACCGTCACCTCTGAGCCGACCAAGGCTCCGAGCAAGTTCGAACGCCTCAAGGCGGAAAGCGGACACCTGCGCGAACCGATGGCGAGCGAACTGACCAACACGAGTCAGCATTTCACCGAGCCGGCCGTTCAGATCCTCAAGTTCCACGGCAGTTATCAGCAGGACAACCGCGACAACCGCCAGAAGGGCAAGGAAAAGGACTGGCAGATGATGCTGCGGCTGCGCAGCCCCGGTGGCCGCATCCCTGTGCCGCTCTATCTGGCCATCGATGAACTCTCTGACCGGCTCGGCAACGGCACCTTGCGGGCCACCACCCGTCAGACCTTTCAGATGCATGGCATCGCCAAGGGTGACCTCAAGGAGGTGATCGCCACCATCCTGCGCCACATGGGCTCCACCCTGGCCACCTGCGGTGACATCAACCGCAATGTGATGGCCCCGGCCGCTCCGTTCGAGGGCGGTGGTTATCCGGCCGCCCGCCAGTTGGCTGAGCGCATCAACGACCTCCTCTTGCCCCAGGCGGCCGAGGGGGCCTACCTCGACATCTGGCTCGACGGTGAGCTCAGCCACCGCATCAAGCCCACTGCTGGGATTCGCAAGCTGCGCACGAGCCCGGCTCAAGGACCCGTGTTCAGCGGCGATGGGGCCGAACCCATCTACGGCGACACCTACCTGCCGCGCAAGTTCAAGATCGCCGTCACCGTTCCAGGCGACAACTCCGTCGACCTGCTCACCCAGGACATCGGACTGGTGGCCTTCAGCGACACCAAGGGGCGTCTCAAGGGTTGCAACGTCTATGTCGGTGGCGGCATGGGCCGTACCCACAACAAGGAGGAAACCTTCGCCCGAATCGCCGATCCGCTCGGTTATGTGGCCGCCGCCGATGTGCTGCCTCTGTTGCAGTCGATCGTGGCCCTGCAACGGGACCACGGTGATCGGGAGCAGCGCCGACATGCCCGCATGAAGTACCTGATCCACGACCGCGGCATCGACTGGTTCCGCCTCGAGCTGGGGCGCTACTTCAGCTCCACCCTGCTGCCGCTGAAGGCTGAGCCGAAACGCAAGCTCGTGGACTACCTGGGCTGGCACCGCCAGGGCAACGGCCTCTGGTTCGTGGGCCTGCCCGTGCTCAGCGGCCGCCTGCAGGGCGAGCTCAAGCGCGGCCTGCGTGATCTGATCGCCACCTACCAACTGGATGTGCGGCTGACACCCAACCAGGATCTGCTTCTCTGCAACATCGCCAGCAGCCAGCGCAGCAGCGTGCGCACCGCCCTCGAGGCGCTTGGCTTTGCCCGCCCAGAGGCGCCGCCGCCCCTGGCACGCCATGCCCTCGCTTGCCCGGCCCTGCCCAATTGCGGGCTGGCGGTGACGGAAGCCGAGCGGATCTTGCCGAATGTGCTTGATCGTCTGGACCGCCAGCTGAAACGCCTTGGGATCGATCGTTCCGTGCTCGTGCGTGTCACGGGCTGCCCGAACGGCTGCGCCAGGCCCTACATGGCGGAGATCGGCTTGGTGGGTACCGCTGACGGGGATTACCAGCTCTGGCTGGGGGAAGTCCTGGACTCACCAGATTGGCCGAGCCATACATTTTCAGGATGCCCCTGGTGGTGCTCGAACCGATCCTCGAGCCCCTGTTCCTCGCTTGGCAGTCCACGGGCCTGGGCACAAGCTTCGGAGACTTCGTGACCCGGCTGGGCAACGATGAGGTCTGGAAGCTGCTCAACCAGGGGGATGCCGCCTCCTTGCCGGCGCGTCCATGAGTGCGCTGCTGGCGCTGGCAGCGGCGGCCCTGCTGGCCCAGCGGCCGATGCCCCCGCAGCCACAATCCCCCACCAGGTATTACCAGCCGGATCAACAGGCCTGCAAGCCAGAGCAGTTGCTGGCGGGCTACCGCCAGGGGCTGGGTGCCTACGCCGATCAACCGCCCGCGGTACTGGAGCAGTTGAGCGCACTGCAGCGCCAGATCACGGCCCGCAGCCTCAAGGTCTGCCTGGAGAAGGGCCTGCTCAAAGCTGATCAGGTGGAGCGCCTGAGGGAAACCATGGGCTTGACGGTGCCAGCAGCGGCTCCCCTGCCGTCTGATTCACCTGTGCTGGCAACCCCCCAGCCGGCACCGCTCGTGCCGTCAGCCTCCAGACCAACAGCGCCCAAGCCAATGGCGGTCACGCCAGCAGCGGTCAAACCAGCCACCACGACACCCAGATCGGGCCCTGGCTCGAGCCCCAAACCGTCCGCCTTCGATATGTCGCCGATCGAACGGAACCCAGCTCGGATCTCCCCGATCGAGCCGAAGGCTCAGGATGATCCCTCCTCGCCCAGGTAGCGGCCGTAGCAGGCGGCATCGGCCCCCGAGAGCCACGCCCAGAGCTGATCGCCATGGCTGAAATGCCACCACTCGTTCGGGTGACGGCGAAAGCCCGCTGAGACCATCACCTCAAGGAGCAACTGACGCCGGCCGTGCCAGAGGGCGGCCTCAGCTTCAGGGTTCGAAGCGGCGGCCTCAGCGAAGTGGTCAGGTTCCGATACGGCCCCGATGGCGTCGATGGGGGAGCCCAGATTCAACGGCAGCCCCTGGGCATCGGCCAGGGTGAGGTCCACTGCGGCGCCGGTGCTGTGGGGTGGCGGCGTGGCGGGATCAAGGCTTGGCGGCGCCCAGAAGCGGGCCACCTCCAGCTCGATCGCCAAGCGTGCCGGGGTGGGCTGGCCGGTATCGACTCCCCGCTCTTGGCAGGTGCTGGCCACGGCGTGATCGACCATGAAGGCCTGCACGGCCACCGGACGCCAGCCATCGAAGATCGCCAGGCGCAGCCCCGGGGCGAGGGCTTCAAGAGTCGACTGAGCCTGCACCAGCCTGTTCACCACCGCCCGGCGAAGTCGAAACGGGGAGGCTCCAGGACCGTAGGGGGCCCCCAGGACCTGGTAGGGATGGGGTTCGATCCGCAGCAGCACCGCCGGGATCTCCTGCAGCGGATCCTGCCGCTCCTGGATCGGAATGGCGCTCCAGGGCCTAGGTGGCGCCATGACAACGGTGCACGACTGGGCCCATTGAAGCGGCCTTGCCGCCCTAATTGAGCTGGGCGGCTTCGCTGCTGCGCTGGCGCTGCTCGGCCAGGGCCTGGGCCAGGGCGGGATGGCGCTCCAGGGTTGGGTCCTCCGCCAGCAGGCGCCGGGCGGCCTCGCGGGCCTGCTCAAGCACCGCTCCGTCATCGCACAGGCTGGCCAGGGCCAGATCCGGCAGCCCCGACTGGCGCGTGCCCAGCACCTGGCCGGGGCCCCGCAGGCGCAGATCCATCTCGGCGATCTCAAAGCCATCGCCACTGCGCACCAACACCTCCAGGCGCTGGCGGGCGCCAGCGTTGCTGCTGTCGTCGATCAGCAGGCAGTGGGAGGCCGCCGCCCCCCGCCCCACTCGACCGCGCAGCTGGTGCAGCTGAGAGAGGCCGAAGCGCTCGGCATGGTCAATCACCATCACGCTGGCCTCCGGCACATCCACCCCCACTTCCACCACCGTGGTGGAGACCAGTACATCGGTTTCGCCGCGCGCGAAGGCTCCGATCGCCGCCTGCTTGTCGGCGCTGCTCAGACGCCCATGGAGCAGACCCACCCGCAACTCGGGGAACACCTGCTCCTGCAGCTGGGCATGGACCTCGATGGCCGAGAGCAGGTCGAGTTTTTCCGATTCCTCCACGAGCGGCAGCACGACGTAGGCCCGTTGGCCTGAGCGCACCTGTGCGCGGATCAGTTCGTAGGCTTCGCTGCGACCCCCGGGCCGCAGCAGACGGGTTTGGATCGGCGTGCGGCCGGGGGCAATTCATCGATCTGGCTTACATCCAGATCCCCGTGAATCGAGAGCGCCAGGGTGCGGGGAATCGGTGTGGCAGTCATGGTCAGCAGATGGGGTTGCAGGCCCTTGGCCAGCAGGCGGTTGCGCTGGCGCACGCCGAAGCGATGCTGCTCATCGACCACCACCAGAGCCAGCTGATCGAAGCGAACGGGATCCTCCAGCAGGGCGTGGGTTCCCACCAGCAGGCGCAGGCTGCCGTTCTCCAGGTCTTGCAACAGGGCCCGCCGACGGGGCTGGGGGGTGGATCCGGTGAGCAGCGCCACGGTCACGTGCAGCTGGGGCATCCACTCGCAGAGCTTGTTGTAATGCTGCTCCGCCAGCACTTCCGTCGGTGCCATCAGAGCCCCCTGGTGACCGGCCTCCACGGCGGTCAGCAGCGCGGCGACCGCCACAACGGTCTTGCCGCTGCCCACATCCCCCTGGACCAGACGAGCCATGGGCTGGGGCCGCGAAAGATCGGCGCGGATTTCCGCCAGCACCCGCCGCTGGGCCCCCGTCAGGGCAAAGGGCAGCAGGTCCAGGTACCGGCGCACCAGACCGCCCTCGCCGGCCGGCAGGACCAGGGGTGGGGCCGGGCGGCTGGTGAGCTCCTGGCGGCGGCGGAGCAGGCCGAGCTGCAACAGCAGAAATTCATCAAACACCAGGCGTCGACGGCTGGCGCTCAGCTGCTCGGCGTCGCTGGGCCCGTGGATCTGGAGGAGGGCCGCAGGCAGATCCATGAGCCCCTCTTGTTGGAGCAGCCCCCTGGGCACCGGATCCCCCCAGCTCTTCACGGCCGGTAACAGCGACTGGATCGCCTGGCGCAGCCGGTCTGCTCCTAAACCCTCGGTGAGCCCGTAGACCGGCAACAGGCGGCCGATGCGCTCCGAACGCACGGGTGCCTTGGCGCTCTCGAGCACTTCGATCAGGGGATCCTGCAGGCTCAGGCCGTAGGGGCCTTCCTTGACCAATCCGCTGACCGCCACCAGAGCACCCGGCGGAAACTGCCGCTCCTGGCTTTTGAGCCAGCCCAGAGCGCTGAAGCGCCGGCCGGCAAAGAAGCGCGACACCTTGAGCCTGCCGGTGATGTCCTGGAGCTGAAGCTCCTGGATCGAGAGGTTGGGATTGCGGGGGCTGTTGAAGACATGGCAGCGACGCACCGTCGCCACCACCGTGGCGGTCTGACCCGCCACGAGGTCACCGATGCGCAGCAGGTTGGAATAGTCGAGGTAGTCGCGGGGGTAGTAGCGCACCAGGTCGCGGGCCACCAACAATCCCAGGGCCGCCAGACGGGTGGCTGTGCGTGGGCCGATGCCCTTGATCTCCGCCAACGGGGTGTCAGCAGCGATCGTTGCACCACTGGCGGCAGGCTCAGCGCCGCTGGACCCTGGACTGGAGGCTTCAGGGCGAAGGCGCAGCCTGGGCGGTCCGATCGTCTGGGGTGGGTGCAGGGCCTGGCGAAGCTGGTGCAGGCGCTCACGGCACTGGCGCACCAGGTTCTGGCGGCGGCCCAGGGGCAGGTTGGCGTAAGCGCCAAACCCCTCCGCCAGGGCCATGAGATTGTCCTGGGCACCGGCGGGGAACCCCCCGGCGGTTGTTGGCAGCTGCGGGCCAGAAAGTCGCTGAACCGTTCCCGGCGACCGGTGAGATCGGCGAAGCCCCGCTCCGCCTCCAGCTCCAGGGAGCGTTGCAGCGCAAGGAACCAGGCCTCCTGCTCAGCGGTTGGACCGCTCAGGGCTGGGGGGATTCACCTGGTTGTCGTCCTGCAACCACTGCTGTTCGGCTTCGAGGGCCTGCAGCCGCCGCTGCCAATGGCGGTGCTGCTGGGCCATTTTGCGCAACTCCTGGCGTTGCTGCTCGAGGCGCTTGCGACAGGTGCGCAAGGGCGGGAGGGCGAATTCCAGATCACCGCAGCGCAGCAGCAGCCCCAGGGTCTCCATTTGCATCCCCCCGACGGTGGAGGCGAAGGGCAGTTGCAGCCGCAGCAGGTTGGCGGGGGCGGGCTGGGGATCGATCTGACCCTGCAGCACCGCCTCCAGCAGGTTCACCGGCATCAGGCTTCGGGTGAGCCTCAGGCGCAGCAAATCCACATTCAGGCCGTGGGAGAGGTTGCGCAGCCTCCGTTGCAGGGCCAGGTCGAGGGCCAGCCACCAGCCCAGAAGCTGCATCGGATCGGTGGGCAGCAGCGGATGATCAGCGAGTTGATCCCCAGGGCGACTCGACGCCCCATCGCCAGGGCGATCGAGCCCGGAACGCTCCTCCTGGGGCGGGCGGCCCATGGTTTCCGCCGCGAGGCTGAACATTGACTGCAGCAGCTTCAGCTCGGGGTTGCGATCGGAGCCCCTGGGGCGTGCGCCCGATCGATCCGTTGCAGCGTGGGCGCTCCAGAACCTGGTGCCAGGGTCCCAGGCGCCCTCGTCCAGCTCGTCTTCTTCGGATTCATCAGCTTCGCCAGCTTCACCATCAACGCCGCCAGCTGGGGAGTCTTCGAGCTCGAAACGCTGCTGATCGACGTGCTCGCTGTTGCCATCAGCGCTGCCGAAGACTGCGTGATCGTCGAACGTTTCCTGCTCGTCGCTCAGCTCGTCATCCTCCCCGTCCGCCTCGAGTTCTTGCTCAGGCGCCCTGTCCCCCGCCATCGCCCCGGGGGGAAGAGTCCCTCCAGGCCCGTGGTGAATGGCGCGGAACGCCCCAAGCCCGCCAATCCGGCCAATCCCTCGCTGAACAACTCCGCCGAGAGGGGCAGGTCCATACCCAGTTGCACCGATCCCTCCGGCAATTCCTCGCCGGCCGTTCCATCCGTGGCCTGCAGCGCCGCCAGGATCGAGTCCTGCCGCTCCTGGCGCTGGCGACGGTGCTCCTGCTGCATCTGCTGGCCGAGCACGCAGAGCTGCTCGATCGTGAGCAGGGAGCCGCAACGTTGGACCAGCTGCCCCAGACGCCGGTGTAGCTCCGAGCGTTCAGCGGCGCTGATCTGGGCGTAACGCTCAGGATGCACCTGGGTGGCCAGATGGAAACAGGCCTGCTGCACCTGATGCAGCAGGCCCTTGCGCAACACCTGGAGGTAGAGGGCCCACTGGCGATAGAGCTCTGGGCGGAGCCTCTCGACCCGCTCCTGGATCAGACCCAGCTGACGCTGGGCCTCGTTCAGTGGCTGACTGGTGACGTTCAGGCGGCCTTTCCGCTCAGGGCCGCGACTTCGGAGACGAAATCCGTGGAGGCCACTTCGATGCCCTCTCCGAGGGTGTAGCGGGTGAAGCGGCGCACCTGAATGTTCTCGCCGGTTTTGCCGGCGGCCTGCTTCACCATCTCGCCCACGGTGACGGCGCTGTCGCGGATGAACGGTTGATCGAGCAGGGCCAGCTCCTTGAGGCGCTTGCCGATCCGTCCCTCGACGATCTTGAGCTTCATCTCTTCCTTCTTGCCAGCCAGGTCATCGCGGCCCAGCTCGATCGCCTTCTCCCGCTCCGCCACCTCGGCGGGAATCTGGTCGGTGCTGACGTACTCCACATTGGGGCAGGCGGCGATCTGCATCGCGACGTTGCGCACCAGTTCCTGGAACAGCTCGCCCCTGGCGACGAAGTCGGTTTCGCAGTTGACCTCGACCAGCACCCCGACGCGGGCACCGGTGTGGATGTAACTGCCGACGGCACCCTCGGCGGCCGTGCGGCCGGACTTCTTCTCGGCGGTGGCGATGCCCTTCTGCCGCAGCCACTCGGTGGCCTTGGTGGTGTCGCCGCCGCTCTCGGTCAGCGCCTTCTTGCAATCCATCATCCCTGCGCCGGTCTTGTCGCGCAGTTCCTTGACAAGTTTCGCTGAGATCTCAGCCATGGGTAGGGGTTTGGGAGATTTATTGGGTGGGAATCGGCCCCCTGCCTCTGCGGGGGCCGAAGCCGTTGATTCGGCCGGGTTCAGCCTTCGTCGTCGTCGCCACGTTGGTCCTGGGCACCATGGCGACCCTCGTTGATCGCGTCCGCCAGGCGCCCGAGCACCAGTTGCACCGAACGCACGGCGTCGTCGTTGCAGGGGATGGGCACGTCGGCCAGATCGGGGTCGCAGTTGGTGTCGAGCATCGACACCAAGGGGATGTCGAGCTTGCGGGCCTCGAGCACAGCGTTGGTTTCACGCCGTTGGTCCACCAGCACCACCACATCGGGCAGACGGCGCATGTTCTTGAGGCCGCCCAGGTACTTCTGGAGGCGTTCGAGCTCGCGGCGCAGCACGGCCGCTTCCTTCTTGGGCCTCAGGGCGATCGCGCCGGAGGACTCCATGCGCTCGAGGTCCTTGAGGCGGTCGATGCGGGCGCGCATCGTGCTCCAGTTGGTGAGCATGCCGCCCAGCCAACGCTGGTTCACGTAGGAGGCACCGCAGCGGGTGGCCTCCTGGGCGATCACCTCAGAGGCTTGCTTCTTTGTGCCGACAAACAGGAAACGCTTGCCGGAACGGGCCGCGCTGCGGGTCCATTTGTAGGCGTTGTTCATGCAGACGGCGGTCTGCACGAGGTCGATGATGTGAACTCCGTTGCGCGCGCAATAGATGTAGCGCGACATCTTGGGGTTCCAGCGGCGCGTTTGGTGCCCGAAGTGGGCACCCGCCTCCATCATTTCAGCGAGTGTGACAACAGCCATGGTTGGGGGGTTTCGGGTTCGCCTCCACCTGCCAGGGATCGTCGGGCCAAGGGCCCCGATCACCCGAAACACGCAGGTGTGCGGAATGTATGGGTACCCCTCAACCTATCAAACCGCCCGCAGCGCAGGCCCTCAGCGCAGGCCCTCGGCCCGGGCTTCCTGAAACAGGGCCCTCACGCCAAGGCGGTTGAGGGGCAGCCGCAGCAACTCCATGGCCAGGGCGTTATGGCCATGGCGGATCAACCAGCCCAACAGGGGACGCAGGCTGCGCTCATTGATCAGGCCCCCCAGGGTCAGGATCTCCCAGAGCAACCTGTGCAGCCAGGTGAACTGGATGATGAAGCGCACCCGGCGGGTGGGGTGCTTGCGGTAGAAGACCAGGCCCATCTTGGCCCGCTCCCGTTCCACCCTAATCAGGTCGCCCACCTGCTCAAGCCGCAGGGCCGGGTGCCAGTGGTACCCAACGGCCTCCGGGCAGCGCACCAGTTGCACCCCCTGGCGTCTGAGCCGCTCCCCCAATTCCAGGTCTTCCCAGCCGTAGAGCCGGAAGCCCAGATCGAACAGGCCGGTGCTCTCCAGCAAAGTCCGGTCGATGGCCACGTTGCCGGTGGCGAAGTAGGCCCAGGAGAGATCGCTGAGCTTGTGGGGTTCGGCGGTGGGGTTCTCGAAATTGCTGGTGTTGATCACCGCGCCGTAGGTGAAGCAGAGGCGGTTCCCCTGACGCTCCCAGGCCTTGCTCAGGGCGCCGGCGTGGGCCAGCAGGAAATCCGCTGTGACCACCAGATCGCTGTCGATGAAGACGATCACATCGCCCCTGGCATGGGCAACGCCGCGGTTGCGCCCCTCCGCCGGACCGCCATGGTCCTGCCGGATCAGGCGCACGTGGGGAAGGCCGCCGCCTGCCGCTCTAGCCAGTCGATCGTGTCGTCGGTGGAGCCGTCGTCGACCAGCACCACCTCGTAGCTCTCGATTGGAGCCTTCAGGCGCTGCTGCTCGAGGGCCCGCAGGCACTTTTCAAGGATCGGCCTGCGGTTGTAGGTGGGAATGACGACGCTGATGTGCATGGCGGCGGACCGTAGCGGTCAAAAAGGGGACCCCTGCGGATCCCCAGCCATTGGATGGTTGACGTGAGGCCGAGGCTCAATCGGCGGCGCCACCGTTGTTGGCCGTTCCCGTGACACCGTTGCCGGCGCCTTCACCACGGCCGTCGTTGCGCAGCTTGCGCTTCTTGAACTTGCGCGCGTAGGCGCGGTTGCGCTCCTGCTTTTCTTTCTTGAGGTTCCTGCGCTTGGACATGCGACGCCTGAATGGGAAGGAGAAGAACTCTCAGCCTACTCAACCGGCCTGAAGGGCCATGGAGGAGAGCGTGAGCCGGCCATCCTCCATCTGCACCAGCCGATCCGCCACATCAAGGATGCGCGGGTCATGGGTGACCATCAGCACGGCGCAGCTCTGCTCCCGGGCCAGCCGACGCAGAAGTTCCACCACCTCGCGGCCCGTCTGTTTATCGAGTGCGGCGGTGGGCTCATCGGCCAGCAGCAACTGGGGGTGGGTCGCCAGGGCCCGGGCGATCGCCACCCGCTGCTTCTGCCCACCGGAGAGATCGTGGGGCAGTTTGCCCAGGTGATCCCCCAGGCCCACGGCCCGCAACCATTCCCGGGCCTGGTCGCGGCGGGCGCGATAGCTCAGACCCGGCAAGAGATCGGAGCCCATCTGCACGTTCTGCTCGGCGGTGAGCGAGCGCAGCAGGTTGTGTCCCTGGAAGATCATGCCGATGTGGCGCCGAAGCAGCTGGCGCTGGGAGCGACTGGAACCGTTGAGCTCCTGATCGAACACGCGCACCTGGCCCGCCTGCACCTGCCTGAGGGCCCCCACCAGGGTCAGCAGCGTTGTCTTGCCGCAGCCGGAGGGGCCTGTGAGCAGCACCACCTCACCGGCTTCGATGCGCAGATCAATCGACTGCAGCACCTGACGCTGGTTCACCCCCTCGCCAAACCAATGGCTCAACCCTTTGACATCGATGGCGGCAACCATGGCTCAGAAGATCTCCGCGGGATCGGCATCGCCCAGGCGGCGCATGGCCAGGGCGGCGGAGGCCATGCACATCAAAAGAATCATCGAGAACACGATCAGAGCCCGATCGTTCGCCATGGCCACCGGTAATTTCGTGGCGTTCTGGATCACGCCATAGAGCACCTGGCCGGCGCCGTAGGCGGGCAGATAGCCCAGCACCGCCAGCAGCAGGCCCTCCTGGGCCACCACCCCCAGCAGGCTCAGCAGGCTGTAGCCCATGGCCATCAAGGTGGCGTACTCGGGCAGGTGGTCGCTCACATCGGAATAGAGGATCTGATAGACGATCACGCAGCCCACCACGAAGCCCATGCCCGCTCCGAGGGTGAAGATGAAACCGATGGCGGTGCTGCTGCGCCAGTAGTCCATTTCCATCTGCATGAAGCCATCTTTCGTATAGATCGTCACGTCCTTGGGGAGTCGTTGACGCAGGCGCTTCTTAACCTGCTCGATATCCGCACCTTGGGTCAGTCGAACCAACCCCAATTCGATGCTGCCCGCCGGTGTGGAGGGCATCAGGCTGAGAAAGGTCTCATTGCTGGTCAAAACGTTGCCGTCGGCGCCGAAGGATGGACCCACGGACATCAGTTCAGCGACCCGCACCCGGTTGCCTGCCACTTCGCTCTCCACGGAGCGGCCTTCGTTGAACCAGGCTGCCACTGGGCCGAATTCCTCCCGGGAAAGGTCATCGAAGATCACCCGGCCCTTCTGGGTGAGGAGATGGGACTTGCGATTCAACGCCTCGTCAACGAAGACCGGATCGCCCGGTTCAATGCCAATCGCCAGGATTCCTCGGGTGTCCTTGGTCTTGGGGTTGCGCCAGAGCAGCTGCATCCAATGCACCGGCGAGATGCCTTCCACTTCAGGGTCCGCCAGGGTCTGCACCAGGCGCCGCTTGGGGAAGCCCGCCATCGAGATTGAGCTTTTGGTGCGCGGACTCATCAACACCAGGTCGGCATTGAAGATCTTGTGGACGGTGATGCTCGAATCAAACAGGGCGTCGCGGAAGCCCAGCTGCATGAACATCAAGATGCCCGCGAAACTGATCCCCGCCAGGGCCACCGCCAGACGCACGGGTTGGCGGGTCAGCAGCATCCACGACAACGGAATCCCGCGGCTTTGCCATAACCCTGTGATCCATGGGAACGGATTCACGGCTCGAAGCGGCTGATGGTCTTGAGACCGGCCAGGCTGCGCACCTTGGCCATGTCGGACGGATCCAGCTGAATGCGGACTTCGACCACCCGGGCGTCAGCATCACCGGTGGGGTCGGTGGAGACCACCACCCGTTGGCGGACCTGGGGGCTGATTCGCAACACCTTGCCGAGCAGAGCGCCATCGAAGCCACCGTTCTCGCTGGTGATGCGCACGCTCTGGCCCAGGCGCACCCGGTCGATGTCGCTTTCGTAGACCTCCGCCACCACCTCCATCCGCTCACTGGCTCCCAGTTCGAGGATGCCGTTGTCCCCGGGTCGCTCCCCCACCCGGGCCCGCAGCCGCAGCACGGTGCCGTCAATCGGTGCCCGCAGCACCGTGTTGATCAGATCGACATCGACCTTGGCCAGGCCGGCCTTGGCCTCATCGAGCTGACCCTTGAGCTCGATCAGTTTGAGCTCGCGGGCCTCCAGGTCGTCGGTGGAGGTGGCACCACCTCGGGCCAGCTGGCGGTAGCGCTGGGTTTCCCGCTGCAGGACGGCGTAGCGGGCGTTCAAGCTGGCTATGCGCGTGCGCAGCACCAGACGATCGGCCTGCAGGGTGGGGCCGTTGTCGAAGCGGGCGAGCAACTGGCCCGCCTGAACCGCTTCGCCTTCATCCACCAGCAGTTCGCTGATCCGAGGGCTGCCACCGAAGCCGGTCATCGGGGCCGCAAGCTTGCGCACATCGCCGGCGGGCTCCAGCCGGCCGAGGGCCGAGACCGATTCCCGTGCCTGGCGGGCAAGGGCAGCGGATCGCTGCTGGGCGGGGGTCGCGACCTTGGCAGCGACCGGCTTCTGCTGGGAGCGCCAAAGGCTGAAGGCCAGAACGGCCAGCAGGGCCAGGCCTCCGGCCATCAACCAGCGGCTTCGGGGCGGGCGCAGATCGCTCAGAGGGGCGCCGGATCGTCGAACAGGAGGTCTTCGATGTAGCGGTTCGCCCACTGGGGGTTGAACGCCTTCTCGAGCACCCGCCGGGTCTTGTCGTTGCGTTTCTGTTGCTGACAATAGTCCAGTTGAGCGCTATGTCTTGAAACGGTACCTGGATCATCCAGGGCCTGAGGCTCAGCCCTGCGGGTCGCGGCGGCCAGCACCTCCAGTAGCAGCATCACATCGTCGATGAACCACTGTTCCTCCTCGCCATTGCTCGGCCGCACGAAGCGCACGTAGGGGGAGAAGATCGTTCCCCAGGTGGGCAGCTCCCGGGGCTGCCTGTAGGGGCGGATGGGCATGGCCGCCAGGGCTGTCTCGATGGCGCTGGGGAGGCCGCCATCGAGGGGTGAGAGATCCGCAATGGCAGCGGAGACTCCGGCTGGGCCGGCCACGATGTCGGCACCGAAGACGGGCAGATCAAAGCGCGGATCGGGAAAAAACACGCAGTGGAGGATCTGCAGTCCGCCGCCCAGGCGGGCGGTTTCCAGGTGCAGCTTGCGCAGGCCCCGGCACTGGCGCAGCTCATTGCGGATGAACAGGCGCTCGCCATCGAGGCTGCCACTGATCGCCTCCAGGGCCGGATCGATCGCCAGGGGGCCAGATCAGGCAGTCCCTCCCAATAGCTGCGAATGCGCTCGGCCAGGGCATCGACAAGCGGATGGATGCTCGAAGTCGGCGTCACCGTGGGGGAAGGCCAGCAGAATGGTGATCCTGCCACGCTCCTACGGCCCATTGCCCCTGCCTGCCTCCCCCGCGCCGGCGGTTCCGGTCGCTGCGCTTCAACCTTCGATCACTCACCTGGCCAACGGCGTGCAGGTGGTGGAATTGGAGATGGCGGATGCTCCCGTGGTCTGCCTTGATTTCTGGTCCAAGGCGGGTAGCCGTCTGGAACGGCCCGGGGAATCAGGGCTGGCCCATTTCCTTGAGCACATGGTGTTCAAGGGCAGCCGCAGCCTCGGCCCAGGGGACTTTGACCGTCAGGTGGAATCGCTGGGGGGAGCAGCAACGCCGCCACCGGCTTCGATGATGTGCACTATCACGTGCTGATCACGCCCGAAGGAGCGGCCGAAGCCCTGGATCTGCTGCTCGAGCTGGTGCTTGAACCACGGCTCGATGGCGACGATTTCGCGATGGAGCGCCAGGTGGTGCTCGAAGAGCTCAGCCAGAGCGAGGACCAGCCCGATGAGGTGGTGTTCCAGACCCTGCTCAGCCAGGCCTGCCCAGGCCATGCCTACGGGCGCGCGATCCTCGGCGAACGCGCCGCCCTGGAGGACCACCAGCCGGAGGCGATGGCCGCCTTCCACAGCCGTAACTATCGGGCTGATCGCTGCTGCCTGGCCCTGGCCGGACCCCTGATCGGTCTGGGCCTGGGCGAGCGCCTGGCGGCCGGCTCTCTTGCCAGGCTGAGCCGCGCTGCGGCCGAGCCGATTCCCGATGATCTGACTCTCGCGGTCGGCAGGTGCCACCTGGAGGTGCCGCGCCTGGAGGCGGCCCGCCTGTTGATGGCCTGGCAGCTGCCCCCGCCCGGGATCACGAGGCGGTGATCGGCGGCGATCTGCTCACCACCTTGCTGGCCGAAGGCCGCCGCAGCCGCTTGGTGGCCCGGTTGCGGGAGGAGCTGCGGCTGGTGGAGAGCATCGATCTTGACCTCAACGTGCTGGAGGCCGGCAGCCTCGCCCTGCTGGAGGCGGTCTGCGAGAGCGAGCAGGTGGAGGCGGTGGAACTGGAAATTCACAAGGCGTGGCGGGAGTTGATGGAGCAGCCCCTGAGCCCGCCGAATTCCTGCGCGCCCAGCGACTGGTGGCCAACGGCTACCGCTTCTCCCTGGAATCGAGCGGCTCGGTGGCGGGGCTGATCGGCAGCCACGCGCTCTGGGGACGTCCCCTGGAGCTGGAGCATCCGCTGGAGAGCCTTGAGCGGTGGACGCTGGAGCGCCTGCACAGCGAACTGGTGCCCCTGCTGAATCCCGATCGGGCCTTCACCCTGGTGGCCCTGCCCGCATGAGCGTCGAATATTTCGAGCTGCCCGGGGGGTGTCCGGTCTGGGTGCAACACCGAGCGGGACCCGCGATCGTCTCGGCGAAGTTGCTGATCCGGGGCGGCAGCAGCGGCGATCCCGCCGGCGGCCGGGGGCTCACCCAACTGCTGGCCGGGCTGCTGACCCGCGGCTGCGGGCCCCTCAGTGCCGAAGATCTGGCCGAACTGGTGGAAAGCCGCGGCGCCGGCCTCCGTTGTGAAGCCAATGAGGATGGTCTGCTGATCAGCCTCAAGTGCGCCAGCGCCGACAGCGCCGCCCTGCTGCCCCTGTTGTTGACCATGGTGCAGCGGCCCTGGTTGCGGCCCGACCAGGTGGAACTGGAGAGGGGCTGAACCTGCAGGCCCTGCAGCGGCAGCGGGAGGACCCCTTTCAACTTGCCCATGATCAGTTGCGCCTGCAGCTCTACGGCACAGGCCCCTACGGCCATGACCCCCTCGGCATCGAGGGCGAACTGGAGGAGCTGGGGGTGGAGCAGCTGAGGCAACGGCTGCCGGATCTGGGCCGTGAGGGAGCGGTGCTGGTGATCTGCGGCCAGCCGAGCGAGCCGGTGCGAGCTCTGCTCGAGCCCCTGGAAACCGGAGAGCCCTGGAGCAGCTTTGCGCCCGGGCGGGTCGATGGACCTGGGGGTGGAAGCAGGGGAGCGGCTGGCCCTGCTGGCCGATGAGACCGAACAACTGGTGCTGATGCTGGGGACCACCACGGTGCCCCTGGGTTCCGCCGACGCCTTGGCCCTGCGCCTGCTCCACTGTCACCTGGGAGTGGGCATGTCCAGTCGGTTGTTTGTCGCCCTGCGGGAGCGGCACGGCCTGGCCTACGACGTGGGGGTCCATGCCCCCGCCCGACGCGGGGCCGCCCCCTTCGTGTTCCACCTCTCCAGCTCCGCCGAGCGAGCGGAAGAGGCCACCACCCGGCTCCTGGATGAATGGCAGCGCCTGCTGGAGGTGCCCTTGAGCCTGGAAGAGTTGACCCTCGCCCAGGCCAAGTTCCGCGGCCAGGAGGCCCTGGGCCGCCAGACCTGCAGCCAGATCGCCGATCGCCACGCCCTGCTGCTCTCCCACGGCCTCGACTGGGACTACGCCGATGGCGCGCTGGTCCAAAGCCGCGAGCTCACCCCCGCCGATCTGCTCGCTGCCGCCCAACGCTGGCTGGGGGCACCGGCCCTCAGTCTCTGCGGGCCGGCCAAGGCTCTGGAAGCCGCCGCTGCCAGCTGGCGGCGGCACCCCTCAGTTCGTAGCGGGCGCCGAGGGTGATGGGACCGCCACCAGTTGAGCCGTCTCCAGCAGAAAGGCACCCCGACGAAAACGCACCGCCAGCAGTCCCTTGGCTCGCACACCCACCACCTCGCCCACCTCCTCGCGATCGATCAGATCGGCGGGCCGCAGCATCGGCATCGGATCGGCGCTTTTGAGGTACGCCGGCACCACCACCAACTGCACCTGGTCGCCCACCGTGAAGGTCACCGTCTCGCCAGGGGAATCAGCCATGGGGGACTGGTTGCACCGTCTGTTCAGCCGAACCTACTTACTGCAGGATGGGTGCTGCCGTCCTGGGATCGTTTGCGGGCCCTAGCCACCTGGAGCGGAGCCGTCGCCGGCCTGCTGTTGATCGTGATCGGCGGCCTGATCCAGGCGGCCGTGCCCGCCCCGGGCCATGGCGGTGGCGTCGCCTTGATCCCCTTGCCGATCACCCTGCAGGTGCCGGCGCTGCTGCTGACAGCCCTGGTGTGTGGCCCCCGCGGAGCGATGCTGGCGGCCGTCGCCTACCTCTCCCTGGGTCTGTTCCAATTGCCCGTGTTCCATGGCGGTGGCGGAACCGCCTACCTGCTCGACCCTGGTTTCGGCTACCTGGCGGGGTTTCTGCCGGCGGCCTGGGTGACCGGTCGCCTGGCCCGTCAAGAGGGAATGGATGATCCCCTGGCCCTGGCGGGGGCGGCCGCGATCGGGCTGGCTGTGCTGCAACTCTGCGGAACGGTGAACCTGTTGCTGGGCAGCCTGGCGGGCCGCTGGGCCGTGGGTCTGCCCCAGTTGCTTTTGAGCTACAGCCTGGGCCCCTTGATCCCTCAACTGCTGCTCTGCTGTGCCGTCGCCGTGCTGTCCCTGCCCCTGAGGCGGCTGCTGCTGCTCGAGCGCCGATGAGAGTGCTTCGAGGCCACCAGGTGCGGGTGCTGGTGTTGGCTGCGGTGGTGGTTGGCCTCGACCAATTCACCAAGGCCCTTGCCCTCCAGCACATGAACCCCGGCGAGGCCCTGCCGCTGCTGCCCGGCCTGCTGCAGCGGCGGTTGGTGTTCAACACCGGTGCCGCCTTCAGCCTGTTCACGGCGGCCACGCCGCTGCTGGGGGTCGTCAGCCTGCTAGTGGCCCTGGGGTTGGTGATCTGGCTGCTGCGCAGCGGCCCCCTACGGTTCTGGCAGGGATTGGGGGTGGCGGTGCTGCTGGGGGAGCGATCGGCAATGGCCTCGACCGCTGGCGCCTCGGAACCGTGGTCGATTTCATTGAACTGGTGCCGGTCCAGTTCCCGATCTTCAATGTGGCCGATGTGGCGATCAACCTTGCCGTGCTGTTCCTGCTGCTCGACCTGCTGAGACCCCATGGCACCCACCAGGGTTGACTCCGTGAGTGGCCGCCTCGGTCAGCGATTGGCCGCCGCCAACCGTCCGGGCACAGCGCTGCTGGAGCTGTTTCTCCCTGGCCAGGGCAGCCGCCGCCTGCCGCTCCACGGTGGCCTCTACCGCATCGGCCGCGACCCCGACCTGGAGGTGGTCATCGACCACCCGGCCGTGAGCAAACAGCACGCTTACCTGGAGCAGCAGGGCCGCCATTGGCTGCTGCTCGACAACGCCTCCACCAATGGCCTCTGGTGGCAGGGGCGGCGCATCCAGCAACTGCTGCTCAGCGACGGGGATGTGGTGCGTTTCGGCCCCAGCCAGGAGCCCGGGTTGCCGGAGATTGCCTTTCGCCGGCGGCCCAGCCCGCGTCTGCCGCAGCTGGCCCGCATTCTGAGCCTGGGGCTTGGCGGCCTGGCGACGGCGGGACTCGCCCTGCTGGGGCTTTCACTGCTGCAGATGCCCGTGCGCGGCAGCCTGGCCACGGTGCGGGGGCCCCTGGCGCTCTACGACCGCAGCAACAAGCCGCTCACCTCCGCCGACTCCAGCCAACACCGGGAACAGTCCTCCCTGTCGGGTTACCCGCCCGTGCTGGTGACTGCGCTGCTGGCCAGTGAGGACAGCCGTTTCTGGTGGCATCCCGGGGTCGATCCGATCGGCACCGCCCGCGCCCTGGTGGCCAACCTGCTCGGGGGGCGGGTGCTGGAGGGGGCAGCACCCTCACCCAGCAGCTGGCCCGCAGCCTTTACCCCGACCAGGTGGGCCAGGGGGAAACCCTGGAGCGCAAGTGGCGGGAGCTTCTGGTGGCCCTGCAGCTGGAGGCCCGATTCAGCAAGCACGACCTGCTGCTCAGCTATCTCAACCGCGTCTACCTGGGGGTCGGTTGGGGCTTTGAAGACGCCGCCCGGGCCTACTTCGGCCGGCCGGCCTCCCAGCTGCAACTGGAGGAGGCGGCCCTGCTGGTGGGTTTGCTGCCCTCCCCCAATGGCAACGATCCCTGCTCCAATCCCCAAGCGGCCCTGGCGGCCCGCAACGGGGTCCTCAACAAGATGTCCGACACCGGCAAGATCAGCGCTGACCAGGGACGGCGCAGCCGGCGGCAGCCGATTCAGCTGGGTCCCCAGGCCTGCCGGGGAGGTACCGGCCTCCGGCCTGCCCCCTTCTACACCGACCAGGTGCACCAGGATCTGCAGAACCTGCTGGGGGCCGACGTGGCCGCCGAGGGCAATTTTCTGATCGAGACCTATCTGGATCCTGTCCTCCAGACCGTCGTGGAACGTCAGCTGCGCCAGGAGCTCCAGGCCAGCGCTCCCCTGAGGGTCAGCCAGGGGGCGGTGGTGGTGCTGGATTCCCGCAACGGTGGTGTGCTCGCCATCGCCGGTGGCCGGGATTACCGCTACAGCCAGTTCAATCGCGCCAGCATGGCCCTCAGGCAGCCGGGCAGCACCTTCAAGCTGATGACGTATCTGGCGGCCCTGGAGCGGGGCATGGGGCCCACCGACGCCATCAGCTGCGCGCCCCTGGAGTGGGGCGGCCAGACCTTTGCCAGTCACTGCGGCGGTCGGGTGAGCCTCACCCAGGCGTTCGCGATGAGCAGCAACACCGCCGCCCTGCGCCTGGCCCGCCGTGTCGGGCTGGATGCCGTGGTGCGCAAGGCCCAGGATCTGGGCATCACCAGCCCACTCACGCCGGTGCCCGGTCTGGCCCTCGGACAGAGTGAGGTGCGCTTGATCGAACTCACAGCGGCCTATGGGGCCGTGGCCAATGACGGCATCTGGCATGCCCCCACCACGATCCGCCGGCTCACCGATGCCGAAACCTGCGGAGGCCTCGAGAGCGCCCGCTGCCGCGCCGCCCGTCGGACCAGCAAGCGAGCGGTCAATCCAGGCCGCCGCGTCATCAAAGCGGAAACGGCACGGCAGATGCAGGGGTTGCTGCGGGCGGTGGTGCGCGGCGGCACCGGCACCGCCGCTTACCTGGGCGGCCAGGAGGGCGGCAAGACAGGCACCACCAACGAGGCCCGCGACCTGCTGTTCGTGGGCTATGAGCCCCGCCGGCACTGGGTGATCGGCATCTGGCTCGGTAATGACGACAACACCCCCACCTCCAGCAGCAGCGCCCTGGCGGCGGGCCTGTGGAGCAGCATCGTGCGGGGCGCCGGCAGTGGCAGCCTCGCCCCCACAGCCGGCCCTTGAAGCGGACACCCCCGCCCGGCTCTGGTGGCTGCTGGCCCTGGCCCTGGTGGTGCTGGTGGTGGTCGGAATCGTGGTGCAGGTGTTCAACAACCTGCTCTGGCAACTCAGCTACCTGTTGCCCAGTTGGCTGGTGGGGCCGGTGTTGCTGCTGCTGGTGGGCGGCGGCGCCCTGCTGCTGGGGCGTCTGGCCTGGCCCTGGATCACGGACTTCGGCCGTGAGTCAAAGGGCAAGGCCGATCCCAAAGCACTGGAGCCGCCTCCCTCCTCGCGCCAGGAGGCGGCCCGCCGCAACCTCGCGGCGATCGATCAGGTGCTCGATCGGGTGCGTGATGACGTTCAACGGGAGGCCCTGCGCCAGGAGCGGCAGCGCATCGAAGCCGACCTGCAACGGGGCGATCTGGTGCTGGTGGTGTTCGGCACAGGCTCCACCGGCAAAACTTCGTTAATCCGAGCTTTGCTCGATGAGGTGGTGGGCCAGGTGGGGGCCGCCATGGGCTCCACCGAGGGCTGCACCACCTACCGGCTGCGGCTGCGCCAGCTCGAGCGGGGGCTGCAACTGATCGACACCCCTGGGGTGCTCGAAGCCGGCGGTGAAGGCCGTCAGCGTGAAACGGTGGCCCGGCGTCAGGCCGCCCTGGCGGATCTGCTCGTGCTGGTGGTCGACGGGGACCTGCGGGCGGCGGAGATGGAGGTGTTCACCGCCCTCGCCAGCCTGGGCAAACGCCTGTTGCTCGTGCTCAACAAGTGCGATCTACGCGGCGAAGCCGAGGAGCGCCGGTTGCTGGAGCTGCTGCGCAGCCGCACCCAGGGGCGCATCGCCCCCGACGATGTGGTGCCCGCCAGCGCGGCGCCGCAGTCGGTGCCGATGCCCGGCGGCCGGCCCCACCAACCGCAACCGGAGTTGGAGGCGCTGGTGCGCCGGCTGGCCACCGTGCTGCACCAGGACGGCGAAGAACTGATCGCCGACAACATCCTTCTGCAGAGCAGGCGCCTCTCCGATGCCAGCAGGGAACTGTTGACGCGCCAGCGCCGCAGCGATGCCGAGACCATCGTCGATCGCTACATGTGGATCGGTGCCGGAGTTTTGGTGGTGACACCCCTGCCGGTGGTCGACCTGCTCGGCGCCGCGGCGGTCAATGCCCAGATGGTGGTGGAGATCGGTCGCGTCTATGGGGTGACTCTCTCGCGCCAGACCGCCCAGGATCTGGCCGTGTCCGTGGGCCGGACCCTGGCCAGCCTCGGGGTGATCAAGGGCGGCCTCGGGTTGATCGCCACCGCCCTCAGCCTCAACCTGCCGGCCCTGATTGCCAGTAAAGCGCTTCAGGCGGTAGGGGCCGCCTGGCTCACGCGCATTGCCGGATTGAGCTTCATCACCTACTTCGAGCAGGACCAGGACTGGGGTGACGGTGGCCTGCAGGAGGTGGTGCAGCGGCAATACGACCTCAACCGCCGTGATTCGGTCCTGAAGCGTTTTCTCGAGGCCGCCTTCAACCGGGTGGTGGAGCCGCTGCAGCGGGGAAGGATCCGCAGTTACCACCCCGTCCGGGGGAGCGCCTCGCCCAGGGCCATCCCGCCCAGGGCCTCAGGAGGAGGGGGAAGCAGGGGACCGCGGGCATCGAGCACCGTGATCAGCACCAGATAAAGCACACCGATCAGGATCGAAAGGGCGCCGGTGATGATCGCCAACCAGCGGCCACGCCTGGCGTCGGCAGCCTTGGGGCCATTGCTGTTCATCGCTTCAGCTCTGGATCGATCAGGGAGGCCGCCACAACCTTCGCCACGCTGTTGAGGTGCAGCTCCTGGGTGTGGGGGTTGCCCAGCACGGCCTTGAGGTGGTGGCGGCCGCGGTAGAGGGGACGCGAGAGCATCAGCTGATCCTCCAGCAACCGCTGACGGGTGCGCAGGGACCAACGCTCCGCCTGATCGCGGTCGATACCGATGGGCGTGAAGGCCAGCAGATGCAAGGGGCCACCCAACAGCTCCAGCTCCAGGGGTTGGAGCCTGCGCTCCAACAGGCGCCGGCGTTCGATCGCACCGTCGATCACCGCCTCGATTCCCGACAGGCCCAACTGACGCAGTCCAAGCCAGAGCTTGAGAACTTCCCCCGAGCGGGTGCCCTGCAGGCCGCATTCACCGCCGTGGGCCTCGCCCCAGCTGGGTTCCATGTAGGGCAAACCGGTGCCGAAGGCCGATAGCAGCTGATCCGGCTGCCGCAGCAGCAGCGCCGAAGATGTTTTGGTGATCCCGAGCAGCTTCTGGGGATTGACCGTGATCGAATCGGCCCTCCCCAGGCCATCGACCCGATGGCGGTGGCGCTCGCTCAGGGCGCAGACCGCGCCGATCGCTCCATCCACATGCAGCCAGATCCCAGCCGAGTGGCAGAGCGCGGCCAGCTCAGCGAGCGGATCCACCGCCCCACGCACGGTGGTGCCGGCCGTGGCCACCAGGGCGATCACCGGACGACCCAAGCGCCTCAATTCCGCCAGCCGCTCGCCGACGCGCTCGAGATCGAGGCGCCCCAACCGATCCGTTGGAACGCTGATCAGAGCCTCGGGAGGCAGACCCATCACCGTGATCGCCTTCTGGAACGACACGTGGGCGTCGGCGCTGGTCAGCACCACCGCCCGGGGGTCGTGGGCCAGACCGCGGCTGTGCCGCGCCGTCACCAGGGCGGTGAGATTGCTGAGGCTGCCGCCACTGGCCAGCACGCCGCCGCTGCTCTCACCGAGGCCCAGGCGGCGGGCCAGCCAGGAACACAGATTGCGCTCCAGGTGCGTGAGGCTGGGGGAGAGCTCTTCGGCCAGCAGGTTGTTGTTCAGCCCGGCACAGATCAGCTCCGCCACCACCGAGGCGCCCAGGGGCGGCGGATCAAGGTGAGCGATGGCGCCGGGATGGTTGGCGTTATAGGCCCCCTCCATCACCAGCTGCAGATCGCCCAGCAGCCGGTCGCAGCCAAGGCCCTGGGCCTCCGGTTCCACCACCGGCATCACACTGAGGGCCGGCAGAGGAGGCCGCTGATTCGCCGTGGCCAACCAGCGACAGAGCAGAGCGGAAGCCTGGGCAAGGAAGGCTTCCAGGGCCGGATCCCGTTGGGCCGGGTCGGCAAAGGGAAGCGGGTCGCCGTTCGGCTCCAGCTGGGGCGTGACGGCCAAGGTCGAGCAGGGAGGTTGGATCATTCTCCCCTGCAGGCTGTCAACCTGGGGCCAGAACCCGCCTGATGCGGATGGCCCCCGCAGCGTTCGAGTTCAAGCCATGCCCCATGGATGAACCGCTGCAGTGGCTCTGGATGGCCCGGCTGACGCGACTGGCGGCTCGCATTGGTGAGCGCGGGGAAATCCCGGTGGCGGCGGTGATCCTCGATGGCCGTGGCCTCGCCCTGGCCTGGGGCAGCAACCGCCGTGAGAGCCAGGCTGATCCCCTTGGCCACGCTGAACTGGTGGCCCTGCAGCGGGCCGCAAGGCTGCGGGGTGACTGGCGTTTCAACGACTGCACCCTGCTGGTGACGCTGGAGCCCTGCCCGATGTGCGCCGGGGCCCTGGTGCAGGCGCGCATGGGCCGGGTGGTCTTCGGTGCCCGTGATGCCAAACGCGGGGCCCTGGGCAGCTGCCTGGATCTCTCCACCGACTCCAGCGCCCATCACCACATGGAGGTGGTGCCGGAGGTGGACGCCGCGGCGAACAGCCAGCTGCTCGAGGACTGGTTCAGGCGGCGACGGCGGCAACGGAGGGAGACGCAGCCCTGAAGGCCGGCAGTTCCTTCTCAAGCAGATCAAGCAGCCGATCGACGTTGTCAGGCGTGCTGTTGTAGCCCATCAGACCGATGCGCCAGACCTTGCCGGCCAGGGCGCCCAGACCGCCACCCACTTCGATGCCGTGCTTGTTCAGCAGGTGCAGGCTGAAAGCCTTTCCATCGACGCCTTCAGGGATGCAGACGGTGGTGAGGGTGGGCAGGCGAAGCGGTTCGGGAACATGCAGCTCAAGACCCAGACGCTCCAGACCCGCCCAGAGGCGCTCGGCGTTGCGGCGGTGGCGGGCCCAGGCGTTCTCGATGCCCTCATCGGCCAGCAGACGCAGGGCCTCGCGCATGCCGAAATTCATGTTCACCGGGGCGGTGTGGTGGTACACCCGGTTGCTGCCCCAATATTGATTCAGCAGGGAGACATCCAGATACCAGTTGGGCACCTTGCCGCTGCGGGCGCTGAGCTTGGCCTCGGCCCGGGGACCCATGGTGAAAGGGCCCAGACCGGGCGGGCAGCTGAGCCCCTTCTGGCTGCAGCTGTAGGCCAGGTCCACACCCCACGCATCCAGGTGAATGGGCACCGCCCCCAGGGAGGTGACCGTATCGAGAATCAGCAGGGTGCCGTGTCGGCGGCAAAGCTCACCGATGCCCTCCATGGGCTGCAGCACGCCGGTGGATGTTTCAGCGTGAACCAGCGCCAGGATCGCGGGCTTGTGTTGCTCGAGGGCCGCTTCGATTTCAGCGAGGCTGAAGGCTTCCACCCCAGGGGCGCTCGATCGTGTGCACCTCGGCCCGGTAGCGCTCAGCCATGTCCACCAGGCGCAGGCCGAAGTAGCCCATGACGGCGACCAGCACCTTGTCGCCCGGCTCCACCATGTTGGCGAGGGTCGCCTCCATGGCGGCGCTGCCGGTGCCGCTCATCGGAATCGTCAGCCGGTTGTCGGTCTGCCAGGCGTAGCGCAGTAGTTCCTGCACCTCACCCATCAGCTCGATGTAGAGAGGATCGAGGTGCCCGATCGGGTGGCGCGAGAGGGCCGCCAGCACGGTGGGATGGGCGTTGGAGGGGCCTGGTCCCAGCAGCAGACGGTCCGGCGTGGCGATGGGGGCCAGTCGCTGCCTGTGACGATCGCTCACGGGGGCGGAAGAGGAGGGGAGGGCCAAGTCCTGAACCGAAGAAGAAACAAGTTGGGTCGAAGCCTAATCAGCGACGCGATCGCCTCAGCGGGCGCGGACGTTCGTCGCCGCCAGACCCTTGGCCATGTGATCGAAGGGAACCCGCACCAGGGCCGACGGGGGAAGCCGGCCTCCGCCAACAGTTCGATCACCACATCTCCCAGCAGGGTCAGGCCGCGCACGGTCGGGCCGGTGGGCACCCCCAGACTCTTGTAAGTGTCATCGAGACCGTTGAGCACGCGCTCATCGAGGATCTGGGGGTCGTCGGCCACCAGGGCGTAGCTGGCGTAGCGCAGGAAGTAGTCGAGGTCGCGCAGACAGGCCGCCCAGCGGCGGGTTGTGTAGGCGTTGCCTCCGGGAAGCAGCAATTCAGGGTCCTGGGCGAACAGCCGTTGGCTGGCCTCGCGCACGATTTCACCGGCCTCACGGTTGATCAGCTCGGCGGCGGCCAGGCGTAGCTCCGCTTCTGCGAAGTAACTGGAGGCCCGCTCAAGGGCGTCGCGATCGAAGTAGCGCCCCAGCTGGTCGTAGCGGCCGATCAGGCCCGTGATGGCATCACGCATGTCGCTCAGATCGACGCACCTGGCCGGAAACTAGCACCCGCAATCGTGCAAAACCCTGTCACCAGGCTCGATCTGGCGAATCTGACAGAAACGGTTACGCAAGCCGGAAACGGTCGCCGGCCCCCTCCATGGCGAAAGAAACAGTGGCAACCGACACCAAGGGAGCCCCTGGCTCTGCCTACGTTCCGGCCGCTTCCCCACCGGGACGCCGACCCTTGCGCGATTCCTCCCTTCCATGGCCCAGTCAGCCCAGGACGTTCTCCGCCAGATCAAGGAGGAGGAGATCGAACTGATCGATCTGAAGTTCGCCGATCTGCACGGCAAGTGGCAGCACCTCACCGTCCATGCCGATCTAATCGCGGCGGAGTCCTTCAGCGAGGGCGTGGCCTTCGACGGCTCGTCAATCCGCGGCTGGAAGTCGATCAACGAATCGGACATGGCGATGGTGCCTGATCCCGCCACCGCCTGGATTGATCCCTTCTATCGCCACAAGACCCTCAGCCTGATCTGCTCGATCAAGGAACCCCGCAGTGGCCAGCCCTATGGACGCTGTCCCCGTTCCCTGGCCCAGAAGGCGCTTGAGCACCTGCGCAGCAGCGGCCTTGCCGACACCGCCTTCTTCGGCCCGGAACCGGAGTTTTTCCTATTCGACGACGTCCGTTTCAACTCCAGCGAGGGGGTGCTTCTACAGCGTCGATTCGATCGAGGCGCCCTGGAACAGGGGGCGCCTGGAAGAGGGCGGGAACCTGGCCTACAAGAACAACTTCAAGGAGGGCTACTTCCCCGTCGCCCCCAACGACATCTTCCAGGACATCCGCAGCGAGATGCTGCTCACCCTCGCTCAGCTGGGCGTGCCGATCGAGAAGCACCACCACGAAGTTGCCGCCGCAGGGCAACAGGAGCTGGGGATCAGGTTCGCCGAGCTGCTCAGCGCGGCGGACAACGTTCTCATTTACAAATACGTTGTTCGAAACGTGGCGCGAAAATATGGCAAGAGCGCCACGTTCATGCCCAAGCCCGTGTTCGCCGACAACGGCAGCGGCATGCATGTGCACCAGAGCCTCTGGAAGGGAGGTCAGCCGTTGTTCTTCGGTGAGGGCACCTATGCCAACCTCTCCCAGACCGCCCGCTGGTACATCGGCGGCCTGCTCAAGCACGCCCCCAGCTTCCTGGCCTTCACCAACCCCACCACCAACAGCTACAAGCGGCTGGTACCGGGCTTTGAAGCGCCGGTCAATCTGGTCTATTCCCAGGGCAACCGCTCCGCCGCCATCCGCATTCCGCTGACCGGGCCCAGCCCAAGGGCCAAGCGCCTGGAATTCCGCTCCGGCGATGCCCTGGCGAACCCCTATCTGGCCTTCAGCGCCATGCTTCTGGCGGGGCTCGATGGCATCAAGAATCAGATCGATCCCGGCCCTGGCACCGATGTGGATCTGTTCGAGCTTTCCGCCGATGAGCTGGCCAGGATCTCCACGGTTCCCGCTTCCCTAGGCGGCGCCCTTGAAGCCCTTGATGCGGACAAGGACTACCTGTTGGCCGGTGGAGTGTTCAGCGAGGACTTCATCAGCAACTGGATCGCCCTCAAGTATGAGGAGGTGCAGCAACTGCGCCAGCGGCCCCACCCCCACGAGTTCAGCCTCTACTACGACGCCTGAGCGCTGAGCTGACGCCCCATGGCTTTAGCGGCGGTCACGCTGATGCAGGCTTGCCCAGATCAGATGCTCCCTGTCCACCACAAAGGCGGGCCCATCGGTATCGGCCTGGATCAAGCCTGGCCGCCAACCACTGCTGCCCATGGGGACCCGTTCCGTCTGGATCAATTTTGTAGCTGTTACTACTGATCTCTGGCCTCGGTCGTCAATCTTCACCGCGAACCGGTGCCCCTCCCCAGGGGCTGCAGGTCCACGCCGGTGGCCCCGATCGGTTGAAATGGGTGCCAACGCGGGAACTCCCATGCCGGATCTGGTCACCAAGCTGGCTTACCAGACCCTGCAGCAGGGCAAGAGCCTGATGGGATTGGCCCATAAGGAGCTGAGCACTCGTTTGATGGGAGTGCTCGATCCGGCCAACGTGCCCCAGACCGTTCCGGTTCCGAGCGAGGCACTGCAATCCCTGCGCGTTTCGATGGAGCGGCTCCTGGCGCTCGACTGGGAAGAGGCGGAGCAGGGGCTCTACCCGGCCTCCCTGCTGTTCGACGCCCCCTGGCTTGACTGGGCCACCCGTTACCCGCTGGTGTGGCTTGACATGCCACTGATCTGGAACCGGCGCAGCCAGCGCAAGGTGAGGGATCTGCCCGCCGATGTGCGTCCTGAGGACTATCCGGGCTACTACCTGCAGAACTTTCATCACCAGACCGACGGTTACCTGAGCGATCACTCCGCCGCCCTCTACGACCTGCAGGTGGAGCTGCTGTTCAACGGCAGCGCCGATGCGATGCGTCGGCGGGTGCTTCAGCCCCTGGTGCGCGGACTGCGGACCTTCGCCGAACGCTCCAGCAGGCAGCTGCGGGTTCTGGACGTGGCCACCGGCACCGGCCGCACCTTGCGGCAGATCCGCGGGGCACTGCCTGAGGCCCAGCTGGTGGGCCTCGATCTCTCGGCCTCCTACCTGCGCCAGGCGAACCGCTGGCTGAGCCAGCAAAGCCGCGAACTTCCCCAGCTGGTGCAGGCCAATGCCGAGGCGATGCCCTTCGCCGACGGAACCATGCAGGCGGTGACCTGTGTGTTCCTCTTCCATGAGCTCCCCAGGGAGGCGCGACGGAACGTGCTCCAGGAGTGCTTCAGGGTGCTGGAGCCCGGCGGAGTACTGGTGCTGGCCGACTCTGTGCAGATCGCCGATTCACCCCAGTTCATGCCCGTGATGGAGAACTTCCGGCGGATGTTCCACGAGCCCTACTACCGCGACTACATCGCCGACGACATCGAGGCGCACCTGCGCGACAGCGGTTTCGAAGGGGTGGCCGGCGAAAGTCATTTCATGACCAGGGTCTGGAGTGCCCGCAAGGCAGCCGCCTGAAGCCAATAGGGCTCTTCTCCACGGCCCTCAGCGGTGCAGGAAGAAGGCCAGCAACAGCCCGCCGCCACCCCAGCGCAGGGCCGTCCAGAGCACGTTCTCGCTCCAATCACTCGCGCGCAGGGCCGCTGGCAGGGGATCCAACAACCGTTGGGCGGTGGACAGGCGCTGGCGCAGGCGCCTGCTGCTGGAGCCGTTCTCGCCTGTGCTGAGCCGATCGGCGCGGCTCACCTGACCCAGCAGCACGCTGAGCGCATGCAACCAGCGGCCAGTGGGATAGGGGGTGCGCGAAGGGCGGGCCATGGAGCCAGGATGGACCGAGGCTGCCCCCATCGTCCAGTGTCCGAATCGATCGACCAGCCGATGGGCGTGACCGTGGTGAACAGCCACGGCTGGCCGGAGGGGAGCGCGGAGGCGGCGATTCAGCTCCACCGTCTGTTGACGATTCAGGAGCGGGACTGGCATGCCCTCAAAAGCCAGGCGGACCGTCGGGGCGCCGAGCAACTGGCCGCCGCCCTTGTGCAGTTACTGAGCGCCGGGCGCGGCGGCGGCGACAACCGGGAGCAGGCACGCCGCAACGCCATCGAACTGGCGGAGCATTCCCTGGGCTGGCTCAGACGGGAACGGAAGGATCCCGGCTGCCCGCAGCACGGTCGATGAGCCGGGTGGCCATCGACGGCGAACGCCGGGCCGCCACCTGCAGACGGTTGCCCCGCCGACTCCAGCGCACGTCATCGAAACAGTGCTGAATCAGAAAGAAGCCGCGCCCGCCGGCCGCATCCATCCGTTCTGGGAGTCCGATCGAGCGGGCATCGGCCGGCACCCCGCAACCTTCGTCCTGGATCTGCCAGACGTACCAGCGCGGGCTGACGATGCGGCGGATGCGCAGGCATTTGCCCGGATCGCAGCCGTTGCCATGGCGAACGGCGTTGACCAGGGCCTCCTGCAGCCCAAGCTGAAGGCGCTCCAGCTCGCCTGTCATGGTGATCGGCTCCAGCAGCAGCTCCACTAGGGGGCCAACCGCAGGGTCGACGGGGTGATGAAGTCGGCCCAGCGCAATGCCATTCCGCCTGATCGATCCTCTTTGACCCTAACCCTCGGCGCGCTCCCGCAGGGCGGGATGGGCCAGCAGGGCATCCATCAGTCGCACACCACGTAACTGATTGATCAAGGGCATGTGGCCCTCGGGGGCCTCCAGCGTCCAGGTGAAAGCGGAGGGGTAGCGGGTCCACACGCCGTCCTGTTTCCAGCCGAGGCGGGGCCAGAGCCGCTCCCAGCGGCCATCCAGGGCGCGCAGCAGCCGGGCCTGCACCGAAAATCCGAAGCGAGCCCGTGAATAGACGGTCCAGAGACGATCGAGGCTCACCAGATCGGTGCCGCTGATCGGCTCCACCTCGCTGTAGTACACGTAGCCGCGTCGCACCGCTTCGGAACCGGCCAGACGGCGCAGCACCTCGCTGGTGAGACGGTCGGCGGCCTCGAAGTTCTGCTCCATGAGCTCTTGCTGCAGCGGCCCGTGGTCGATGCCCTGCCCGCTGGGGGCCCGCAGCCAACCGCCTGGATGGCTCGAAAGAAAAGCCTCGCTGAGGTCGTCGCGATCTTCGAGCAACAGCTGGATCAGGGCGCCAGGCCCCCAGTCATCGCCATCGGGGTCACAGCGCTTCAACCGCTCCACCAGCATCGGACGCCACTCCTGACGGCGGCTGATCAGCGGGTTCAGCAGGCCGCGACGCTGGCGCAGCGAAGCAGCCAAAAACTGATCCAAGAGCTGCTCGGCGCTCAGGGCTGAGGAGACGGGGGGCCGGAGAGCATGGTGACGGGCCGGCGTCTCGGTGCGCCAGCATGGCCCACTATGTCAGGCCAACCCAGGCCAGGCCTGGGTCCGAAGCGCTGCTTCCCGATGGTCAACCGCCTGCCTGTGGAGGCCTTTCTCAACCAAGCCGGACCCTTGATTGACGTGCGCAGTCCGGCGGAATTCGAGCAGGGACATCTGATCGGCTCCATCAACCTGCCGCTGTTCAGCGATGCGGAGCGGGCTGAGGTCGGGACCACCTACAAAGCTCTTGGTCGCCAGGAGGCCGTGCGCCAGGGCCTGCGTCTGGTGGGCCCGAGATTGGCGCAGCTCGGTGATGGGCTGCTGGCCCAGGGCGCTGGCGCCAATGCCGGCGCCTTGAGGCTCCTGTGCTGGCGCGGGGGGATGCGCTCGGCCAGCGTGGGGTGGCTTGCCGGCAGCCTCGATCTCCCCGTGGTGCTCCTGGAGGGGGCTACAAAGCCTTCCGGCGCTGGGTGCTGGAGCGCTTCGAGCAGAGCTGGCCCCTGCGCGTGCTCGGGGGCGCACCGGCAGCGGCAAGACCGAACTGCTGCTCGCCCTGGCCGGGCGTGGGGTGGCGGTGGTGGATCTCGAGGGGCTGGCCCAGCACCGGGGCAGCAGCTTCGGTGGTCTGGGCAGGCCGCCCCAACCAAGCAGCGAGCACTTCGAGAATCTTCTCGCCACCGAGCTCCACAGCCAACGGGGCGCCAGCGAAATCTGGCTGGAGGCCGAATCCGCCCAGGTGGGGCGTTGCCGCATCCCGGGAGCCCTCTGGCGCCAGATGGGCCAGGCACCGGTGCTGGCGATCGAGCGCCCTCTGAAAAACCGCCTGCAGCGGCTCGTGGCCGACTACGGCCAGCAGGAGCAGGCGGGGCTGGAGCAGGCGACCCTGCGGATCGCCAAGCGCCTGGGGCCCCAGCGCACGGCCGCCGCCCTCGAGGCCCTGAGCGTCCAGGACTGGACCGGCGCCTGCCTGCAGATGCTCGACTATTACGACCGTTGCTATGACCGTGAGCTGTCCCGGTCCGAGGGCCTGGCCGCTGGCGGACCCCGGCGGCTGGATCTGGGCAGCGCCGATGCCGACGCTTGCGCCGAACGGCTGCTGCGGGAGGGACTGGTAGAGGACCGCTGCCTAGGATCGTGATTTGTGGGCGCGGGCCATGGCTGTCATTCAGTTTTTCCGTGGTGTCGATGAACCGGTCGTGCCCGACATCCGTCTGACCCGCTCAAGGGATGGCCGCACCGGCCAGGCCCTGTTCGTGTTCGAAGAGCCCCAGGCCCTGGAGCCTGATGCCATCGGTGACATCACCGGCATGTTCCTGAT
This sequence comes from Cyanobium sp. ATX-6F1, assembly GCF_047395825.1. Classification (NCBI taxonomy): domain Bacteria; kingdom Bacillati; phylum Cyanobacteriota; class Cyanophyceae; order Synechococcales; family Prochlorococcaceae; genus Cyanobium; species Cyanobium sp. ATX-6F1. The sequence continues at coordinate 194,570 of NZ_JBCEBF010000003.1, forward strand.
CGATGGCGAAGGGGAACTGGTGACACGAGATGTGAAGGCACGTTTCGTGAACGGCAAGGCCAGTGCCATCGAAGCCACCTACACCTGGAAGTCCACGGCGGATTTCGAGCGATTCATGCGCTTTGCCGAGAGCTACGCCGACACCCATGGCCTCGGCTACGCCGCCAACGCCCCGGCGGCCGATGCCACGGTTTCCGATACCCCGGATTCCGATCTCGTTCCTGAAGCCGATGCCGATCCAGTCGAAGGCTGAACTGGTTTGAAGTTCGCCGACTGGCTGGCTCTGACGGCCACCATCGCCGCTGGGACGCTCCTCTGGAGCCTGCGCGATGTGCTGGTCCTGCTGTTCGCGGCCCTGGTGCTGGCGATGGCGTTCTGCACGTTGGTGGGTTCGATCCAGAGACGGCTCCAGATCGGCCGACCCCTGGCCCTGGCGCTGAGCCTCTTGCTGCTGTTGGTGTTGGCGCTGGTCCTGGCCACGGTGGTCCTGCCACCGTTCATGGCCCAGTTCACGCAACTTCTGGGCCAGTTGCCCGCAGCGGGCCAGGCCCTGCTTGGGATGCTGCGGGGCTGGCTGGCCCAGGGCAGCCAGATGATCTACGGCCGCAGCGACGGCGGCTGGAGCTGGCTGCAACAAAGCTTGCCCATCAATGGTGATGGGGGCGCCGCCCTGGCCTCAGGCCTGGGCACCGGAGTTCTGAGGCTGCTGGGTCTGGCGGCGGGCAACCTCGGCAGCGGTCTGGTGAGGCTGTTGTTCGTGGTGGCCGTCAGCTTGATGATCACCGTGCAGCCGCTGGCCTACCGGGAGGTGGCGATCCTGCTGCTGCCCTCCTTCTACCGGCGCAGGGGCCGGCAGGTGCTCGAGCTCTGTGGCACGGCCCTGAGCAGTTGGATGGTGGGGGTGCTGATCAGCTCCTGCCTGGTGGCCCTGCTCTCCGGAATCGGCCTGATGCTGCTCGGGGTGAAGTTGGTGGTGGCCAATGCCCTGCTGGCCGGGCTGCTCAACATCATTCCCAACGTGGGGCCCACCATGAGCACGGTGTTCCCGATGGCTGTGGCGGTGCTGGATTCGCCCTGGAAAGCCCTGGCCGTGCTGGTGCTCTACGTGGTGGTGCAGCATCTGGAGAGCTACTTGATCACCCCGTCGGTGATGCAGGCCCAGCTGAAACTGCTGCCGGGCCTCACCCTCAGCGCCCAATTTCTGTTCACGGTGCTGTTCGGCCCCCTGGGCCTGTTGCTGGCGCTGCCGATGGCGGTCTGTCTGCAGGTGATCGTGCGCGAAGCAGTGATCCGTGATCTGCTGGATCCCTGGAAGCGGCAACGGCTGGGCCCATGAGTTCGCGCAAGTTGCTGGGGCTGCTGGCCGTTGTGGTGGTCGGCCTGCTGCTTTGGGAACTGCGCTGGGTGCTGCTGGTGTTCTTCGGGGCCGTGGTGCTGGCGGTGGCCCTCGATGTGCCCTTGAGCCTGCTGCGGCGCCTGTTCCCCCTTAACCGCCCAACGGCCCTGGCGATCGTGGTCACGGTGATCGTGGTGGTGGGCTACCAGATCACCACCCTGCTGCTGCCGGAGCTGCTGCAACAGATCAATGAATTCACCAGCCTGGTGCCGGAGCTGCTCAATCGACTCTCCGAGCTGGTGGGCAAGTCCGCCGGACTCAGGAGCATCGAGAGTCAACTCAACTCCTTTTCCACCTTCGATCGCCTCCAACCCATCGGCGCCCAGCTGCTGGGCCTCGCCGGCGGAGCCGCCAACAGCACGATTCAATTGCTGCTAATGGCGCTGCTGTCGCTGCTGCTGGCCCTCGATCCCCGCAGTCACCAGCGGATGCTGATCGCGGTGACCCCGAGCTTCTACCGCGAGCGCATGGGGCATCTGCTCCACGATGCCCGCCAGGCGCTGGGGGCTGGTTGGCGGGCATGACGATCTCAGCGATCACCGTCTTCCTGCTCACCTGGGCCGGGTTGGCGGCCCTGGGAGTGCCCCTGGCGTTGTTGAGCGGCCTTGTCTGCGGCTTGCTCACCTTCGTGCCCACCATCGGACCCACCTTTGCCACCTTGCTGCCCCTGGCCGTGGCCCTGCTGATCTCCCCTGCCAAGCTGCTGCAGGTGTTGGTGCTGCGCCTGCTGATCCAGAACGGCGAGGCCTTCCTGCTCACACCGATCCTGCTGAGCCGCACGGTGAATCTGCTGCCCACCGTGGCCCTGATGTCGCAGTTGTGCCTTGGGGCCCTGCTGGGACTCCCCGGCGTGTTGCTCGCCCTGCCCCTTGTGGTGGTGCTCCAGGTGGTGGCCCAGCAGGTGCTGGTGGAAGAAATCATGGATCCCTGGACCGGCGCAAAGCCCTATCGGTAGCGACGCAACAGCGAAGGCATCGCCACCAGCACGGCCACCGCCAGGGGGTGACTGAACAGGGCAAAGGACATCGATGACCAGGTGAAGTGCTGCAGCAGCAGCACGGCTTCACTGCGCAGATCCGCCAGGGCCAGGATCAACAGCAGCAGGGGGACGAGCCGGAAACCTTTCAAACTCAAGGGGCCGCCACAGGCCTGGGCTTCGGTGCTGACCAGATCAGCGGCAACAGGGTTGGTGCCACAGCGATGCTGGACCAGCTGCCCACACCGATGCCCACCGCCAGGGCCAGGGCGAACCAGAACAGGGTGCTGCCACCGAAGAAGATCAGCCCCAACAGGGGAAGAGAGGTGGTCAGTGAGGTGTAGAGCGAACGGGTCAAGGTGGCATCCACGGCGTCATCCACCTGATCGGTGACGGGGAGATCCCCGAGGGCGGCCTGTTTTTCTCTGATGCGATCGAACACCACCACCGTGTCGGTGACCGAATAACCCGCCACCGTGAGCAGGGACACCGCGAACAACGTGTCAACTTCAATGCCGCCGATCAGGCCCAGCCAGGCGAACAGACCGCAGGTGATCAGGACGTCGTGGGCCAGACAGAGCATGGCCAGGAAGGCGTAGATACGGTCGTAGCGGAAGGTGATGTAGAGGGCGATGAACAGAAAGCTCACCAGCAGCGAGGTGATGCTGCTGCCGAGCAGCTGCGAGCCAAGGGTGGGGCCGATGGTGTCCACCTGGGTTCCCTTGCTGGACAAGGGTCCAAGACTTGGCTTGAGCCCCTCGATCACGGCGTTGGTCTGATCGGGCGAAAGGGCGCTGAGCCGCAGCAGGACCGTCTGCCCCTTGTCGAGCAGCTGCACCGAAGCCCCACTCAGGTTGGGGATGTCTCCCTTCTCCCCGCCGGGCAACTTGATCGCTTCGAGGGCGGAGCGCAGCTGGCTCGCCTGAAGACTGCCGCAGTCGGAACCGCAGCGCCGCTCCAGCTGGATCTGGGTACCGCCGGTGAAATCAAGGCCGGGCTTGAGGGGTGCGCCAATCGATGGATTGATCCAGCAGAGCCCCATGCCGACCACGCTCAGCATGCAGGCCAGGCCGGAGATCCACCAGCACAACACCCGGTGGCGGTTGATGCGGAAGCGGGGGTGGATCGGGGTGGAGGGGAGTCGGGTCGAGGTGGGAAGAACCATGGATCAGGCCGCTCCTCCAGGGAGCTGACGGGCGGGGATGAAGTAGGGCAGGCGGCGCAGGGCCGGATAGCTCATCAGCAGCCGCAGCAGGGTGCGCGTGCAACTGAGGGCGGTGAACAGGCTGAGCAACACGCCGATGCCGAGGGTGACGGCAAAGCCCTTGACCAGGCCGGTGCCGAGGGCGAACAGGGCCACGCAGCTGATCAGCGTGGTGACGTGGCCATCGAGGATCGAGGAAAAGGCCAGGGAGAAGCCCGTGTCGATCGAGCGGATCAAGGTGTTGCCCGCCCGCAGTTCCTCCTTCACCCGCTCGAAGATCAGCACGTTGGCATCCACCGCCATGCCGACGCTGAGGATGAACCCGGCGATGCCGGGCAGCGAGAGGGTGACGGGAATCAGGGCGTAGATCGCCAGGTTGAACAGGGCATAGAGGCTCAGGGCGATGACGGCGACGCCACCTGGGAGGCGATAGACCACCACCATGAACACCGCCACCAGGGCCAGGCCCGAAAGGCCGGCCAGCAGGCTGGAGCGGATGTTCTCGGCCCCCAGCGACGGGCCCACGGTGCGCACCTCGATGATCTTCACGGGCAGCGGCAGGGAGCCCCCCGCAGCTGCACCTCGAGATCCCGGGCCTCCTCGGCGGTGAAGTTGCCGGTGATGCTGGCGGAGCCGCCGCTGATGCCCGCCACGGCGAATTCCTGACCGACGCTGGCTTCGCTGATCGAGCGGCCGTCGAGCACGATCCCCAGCAGCCGGCCCTTGCCGGCGATCGATTTGGTCAGTTCAGCGAACTTGCGCCCCCCTCCTGGTTGAAGGAGAGGGTCACATCCCAGCCCTGACCCGTCTGCTGCTGCTGGCGGCCGGCGGTGACCAGATCCTTGCCGGTGAGCAGAGGGGGCTCGTAGAGGCCGATGATCCGCCGGTTGACCTCCGTCAGCAGCGCTTCGAGCTGGTCGGCTTCGCTGCTGCCCTCGGGAAGCTTCAAGCCCAGTCCGCTGAGGGCCTTCGCCCGTTCATCGGCCGAGAGCCGGGTGGTGGGCGGCGGGGCCGGTGCACCATTCGGATCAGATTTGGTTTCGCTCCTGCGGCCCTTGACCAGGGCCAGCACCGCCTGGACCTGCCGCTTGAGCTTCAGCAACCCCTGCATCTCCTGCTCGGTGCCGGGTTTCTGGGCCCGAAACTCGAGCAGGGCCGTGGTGCCGAGCACCTTGGCAGCCCGGCTGGGGTCCTGCTCGCCGGGGAGCTGCAGCACCAGCTGGTTGTCGCCCACGGTCTGCAGGGTGGATTCGGCCACCCCGAGGCCATTGATCCGGCGCTCCAGCACCTCCTTGACGGCATCGCGTTGCTCAGCGGTGACCTTGGTGATCGCACCGGCCGGCATCACCTCGAGGGTGAGCTGGCTGCCACCCCGCAGATCAAGACCGAGTTGAAGCGGGTAGGCGGCCAGCAGGGCTCCGGCGCTGATGGCCAGGGCCAGGATCAGGGCCAGCCATCCCTGTTGTCGTGCCATCTCAGATCCGCCCTGCCTTGAGCTGGCGCGCGGTCTCGACGATCTGATGGGGCTGAATGATCGTCAGGTTTTCCAGGTTGCCGTTGTAGGGGGTGGGGATGTCCTGGCTGGAGAGGCGAATCGGGCGGGCATCGAGGTCGTCGAAGCAGTGCTCGGTGATCAGGGCGATCAGCTCGGCGCCGATGCCACCGGTCTTCATGCACTCCTCAACGACGATCACCTTGTGGGTCTTGCGGATCGACTTACTGATCGTCTCCATGTCGAAGGGCTTGAGGCTGATCAGGTCGATCAGCTCCACATCGATGCCTTCGGCCTCCAGCTGCTCGACGGCCTTCAGGCAGTGGTGACGCATGCGCGAGTAGGTGAGGATCGTCACGTCCTTGCCTTCCCGCACCAGATCGGCCTGGTCGAGGGCACAGACGTAGTCGCCCTCGGGTAGTTCCTCGCTGAGGTTGTAGAGCAGCACATGCTCGAAGAACAGCACCGGGTTGTTGTCGCGAATCGCCGCCTTCATCAGGCCCTTGGCGTTGGTGGGGGTGCTGACGGCCACGATCTTGATGCCGGGCACGGCGTGGAAGTAGGCCTCCAGGCGCTGGCTGTGCTCGGCACCGAGTTGGCGGCCCACGCCGCCGGGACCGCGCACCACAGTGGGAATGGTGTAGTTGCCGCCGCTGGTGTAGCGCAGCATCCCCATGTTGTTGGAGATCTGGTTGAAGGCCAGCAGCAGGAAACCCATGTTCATGCCCTCCACGATCGGGCGCAGGCCGGTCATTGCGGCACCGACGGCCATGCCGGTGAAACTGTTCTCAGCGATCGGGGTGTCCAGCACCCGCAGTTCGCCGTACTTCTCATAGAGGTCTTTCGTGACTTTGTAGGAGCCGCCGTACTGGCCCACGTCTTCGCCGAAGACGCAGACGTAGGGGTCGCGGGCCATTTCCTCGTCGATGGCGTCCCGCAGGGCGTTGAAGAGCAGGGTCTCGGCCACGGTGAAGAATCGTCCGGCCAGGGCCGGGGCTGTTCTGGCCAGGCCAGAGGTGCCGCCAACTTATCTCAGTCGGCTTCGCCGCCGGACCCCGTGGCGGCGGCGGGCCGCAAGCTGCGCAGGAAGACCAGAAACAGCCCGAGGCCCACAAAGGCGAAGCTGAAGGTGGCCAGGAAGCTGGTGCCCACCACCATCGTCTTGACGGCGGTGCCGATGCTCTGGGCGATCGGAGCCTTGTAGGCAGGCGGATGCTCGGCGTAGTAGTCCAGCACGCGCCGGCTGATGCCCAGGCTGACCCAGGCCAGCCCAAGGCTGGTGAGTGAACCGGAGAGAAAGCTCAGCGGCCCCTTCCGGGGGCGGGCCTCTGCGGAGTCGACGGAGTGGCCCTGATTCGTGGCGCCGCCAGGGGCCAAGGGGCTCAACGCCCGGGCCGCGTCGTCGTTGGGGTTGTCGTCTGGGAAGTCCGAAATCATGGAACGATTGTGGCTGAGCTTCCGGCCGAGAACGCGTCGCCTTTCGCCCCGGTGAACCCACAACACCAGGACTCGAAGCCTCCCTGCTCCAGGGCCTCGCCCAGTGATTCGCGCGCCAGCTCGGCCGCCTCCAGGCTGGGGAAGAGGGCAAACAGGCTGGGACCCGATCCGCTCATCGCCACCGCGATCGACCCCTCGGCCCGCCGCAGCAGGGCCAGCCCATCCCGCACGCTGGCCTGCTCGGGCTCCACCACCGATTGCAGGTCGTTGCGCAGGGGCGGCCATGGGCGCTCACCGCGCAGGGCAGCCTGGAGGGGCCCCGTTCGCAACATCGACCGGCGCTGCTCGAAATCCGCCTCCTTCTCCAAATAGAAATCCCCGCGCAGCTCCCTGCAGCGGCCGTAGGCCCAGGGGGTGGAGACGCTGGCGGACGGGTCCTTGATCAACAGCACCCCCAGGGCTGGGGGCGTTTCCAGCGCCATCGGTTCGAGCCACTCGCCGCGCCCGAAGCAGAACTGGCTGCCGCCATCCAGGCAGAAGGGCACATCCGAGCCCAGCTCGGCCGCCAAGGCCTGCAACTCCGCGGGGTTCAGGTTCAGGTTCCAGAGCTGAGCCAGGCCCCGCAGGGCGGCGGCCCCATCACTGGAGCCCCCCGCCAGACCGGCACCGATCGGAATGCGTTTGCTGAGCTTCAGGTCGGCCCCCAGGTCTGTTCGTCCGCAGTGCCGGCGCAGGGCTTCGGCCGCCTTCACGATCAGGTTGCTGCCGTCGGTGGGCAGATCGCCCCGGTCGCAGTGCAGCCGAATCTGGCTGTCTCCGCGGCGGGAGAGCTCCAGGGTGTCGGCCAGGTCGATGGTCTGCATCACCATCGCCAGCTCGTGGAAGTGATCGGGGCGCAGGCCCAGCACCTCCAGGTGCAGGTTGATCTTGGCCGGAGCCAGGATGCTCAGGTCAGCCATGGGATGCGGTGGGGCCGGCGATGGCGGCGGGGGCGGTGGGGCTGGCCTGATTCAAACCGGCCGCCAGGGCCACCCAGCGCTCCGGCGCCAATTCCTGTGGCCGCTGGCGCAGGTCGATGCCCGCCGCCGCGGTGACCGTCTCCAGCCGATCGTTCGGCAGCAGGCCGGCCAGGGTGTTGCGCAGCATCTTGCGCCGGGCGGCGAAGCAGCGCCGCAGCAGCTGCTCCACCTGCGCGGCCAGTTCCGGCTCCAGCCTTTGCTCGGGGGCCAGCGGTTCCAGGGCAATCACCTCCGACATCACCTTCGGTGGCGGCTGAAAGCAGCGGGGCGGCACCGGGCAGACGGAGCTGCAGCGGGCCAGAAGCTGCATCCGCACGCTCAGGGCACTGAAGCTGCTGCTGCCGGCCCTGGCCCGGATGCGCTCGCCCACCTCCTGCTGCACCAGCAGCACCAGCCGCCGGTAGGGGCGTTCCACGGGCCGATCCAGCCGCCCCACCAACCGTTCCAGGAGCGGGCCGGTGATGTTGTAAGGGATGTTCGCCACCACCTTGTCGGCCTCCGGCAGGGGCAGGGCCAGCACGTCACCCTCGCTGAGTTCGAAGCGCGGATCCGCCCCGAAGGCCTCTCGCAGCCCTCCCACCAGATCGCGGTCCAGCTCAACGGCCCGCACCACGGCCGCCGGCGAGGCCAGCAGCCGCGCGGTCAGGGCGCCTCGACCGGGACCCACCTCCAGCACCCGGTCGCCCGGCACCAGCTCGGCGGCGGTCACGATCCGATCCAGCACCGCCTCATCCTTCAACCAGTGCTGGCCGAAGCGTTTGCGTGCCCGGTGGTCCGCGAAGGTCATCGAGACCAATGCCCATGGCTCCAGATTGACCCCCAGCATGGCTAGACAGGGGAAAGGCCTCCACTGCTGTCCCATGGTTCGCAGGACCCGTTGGTTGTTGCCGCTGCTGGGAGCCCTGCTCAGTGGCCTGGGGGCACCGGCCCTGGCCGGCAGCGTGACCGCCGATTCAGTCTGGGACCGCACCAATGCCACCCAGCGGGCGATGCAGCAGGTTCCGGCCGGTGCCACGGTCACCACCACCCGCTGCCAGGAGATCTCCGTCGGCATGGACAACTCCCGTTACCGCTGCACGGTGGAGTTCACCGCCGCTCCGGTGCCCCCGCCTGGTGCACCGGTCCCCTCTCCGCCCTGAAGACGCCCCGTTCACTCCAGGCGGAACCAGCGCACCGGCCCCACCGCCGGTGGCAGGGGCACCAGGGCCGCCACCCATTCCAGCGTTGCGTCACGCCACTCGGGATGCTCCACCGCCCAGCTGAGCCAGGCCCTGGCCAATCGTCTGCGCTTCTCACGCCCAATTGCCGCCGCGCCCCAGCCATCGGGCCCGGCGCGCGCACGCCCCTTGACCTCCACCAGCAGCAGGCGGCCGGGCTTGGCCAGCAGCAGATCCAGCTCGCCCCAGCGGCAGCGCCAGTTGCGGCTCACCAGACTCCAGCCCGTGGCCTCCAACAGCCCCAGCACCCAGTCTTCGGCCCAGGTGCCCGCGCGTTGTCGACTGTTGCCTCCCATGCCAGCTCGGCCGCTGCTCCCAGGGTTCCCCCACCGGCCGTGACTAAGGTTCAGGTAGCTGCCTTGGGCGCCATGGCCGTTCTGCTGGCCTCACTGCTCGCCGCTCTGCTCTGGCTGTCACCGGGCCTGAGCGCACCGGCCTTCGCCGCCATGGACTACGCCAAGCAGGTGCTGATCGGCCAGGATTTTTCCCACACCGACCTGCGCGAGGTGACCTTCAACCTCACCAACCTGCGCGACGCCGACTTCACAGGCTCCGATCTGCGCGGCGCCAGCCTGTTCGGGGCCAAGCTCCAGGACACCAGCTTCCGTGGCGCCGACCTGCGCGATGCCACCCTCGATTCAGCCATCTTCGATGGCAGCGATCTCACCAATGCGGTGCTGGAGAACGCCTTCGCCTTCAACACCAAGTTCCGGGGCGTGACGATCGAAGGCGCCGATTTCACCAACGTGCCCCTGCGCGCCGACGCCCTCAAGACCCTCTGCGCCCAGGCCAGCGGCACCAACCCGGTGACCGGCCGCGCCACCCGCGAGTCCCTCGGCTGCGCCTGAGATGAGTTTCGATCCCCGCAGCCTTGAGCGGCTCAAGGAGTTGGGCCGGCGCCTGCCCCAGCCGCTGCCGCTGCCGACTCCCAAGCCGGAACTCTCGGCCATGGGCCCCGGGGAGGCCCCGCCGTCCCCGCCAGCGAGCGGCGCCACAGGGTGGAGATCGAGACCGACCCTGAGGCGTTGTTCCACGAGCTGATGCAGGTGAGCCCCGACGGCACGGTGCCGCCCCATCTGCTGGAGCGGCTGCGGCAGGCGGAGGAGCAGAAACGCCAGGGCCAGCGGCAGCAGGCCCAGGGGGCCGAGATGCTGCGCCCGCAGCCCTCCGGGAAGGGCCCTTCAGCTTCGCCGTCTGCTGCCCCCGAACCTCCCCGCCGCAAGGCCGCCCGACCCACCGTGCTGGGCCAGCGGGATCCCCGCACCGCGGCGGAGCACCCCGAGCTGTACACGGCCTTCCAGCAACTGCTGCTGGAGGGCGACGAAGCGGACTGAAGACGAAGGTCAATACATCTGTACTAGCCTGAGGCGCCTGCGGCTGGACCCCCATGCGCCTTCCCCTGGCCACCGAAACGGTGGCGGCCGGCTTCCCCAGCCCCGCCGACGACTACATCGACAGCGGCATCGACCTCAACGAGCAGCTGATCCGCCACCCCAGCAGCACCTTCTTCCTGCGAGTCAGCGGCGAGTCGATGAACGGCGCCGGCATCCAGCACGGCGACCTGCTGATCGTGGACCGCAGCCTCGAGCCGCGCCCCGGCCAGATCGTGGTGGCGGCCTTTGAGGGGCCTTCACCCTCAAACGCCTGGCCTGGCACCGGGGCCGCCTGCGGCTGGAGGCGGCCCACCCCGCCTACCCACCGATCGAGCTGGAGCTGGAGCACGGCGGTGACGTGCAGATCTGGGGCGTGGCCGTGCACGTGATCCACCCGCTCTGAGGCACCGCCGCGATGGCCCAGGCGATTGCACTGATCGATGGCAACAACTTCTATGCCGCCTGCGAGCAGGCCCTCGATCCGGCCCTGCTGGGGCGGCCGCTGGTGGTGCTCTCCAACAACGACGGCATGGTGGTCTCCCGCAGCGCCGAGGCCCGGCGGCTGGGGATCGCCATGGGCCTGCCCTACTTCAAGCTCCGGCCCGTGCTGGAGCGCCACGGGGTGGCGGTGCGCAGCTCCAACTACGCCCTCTACGGCGACATGAGCCAGCGGCTGATGTCGCTGCTGGAGGCGGCCAGTGAGGAGCTGGAGGTGTATTCGATCGACGAGGCCTTCGCCCGGCTGCACCGCCCCGCCGGCGGTGACCTGGGTCCCTGGGCCCGGGAGCTGCGCACCCGCATCCGCCAGGACCTGGGCCTGCCGATCGCCATCGGCCTGGCCCCCACCAAGGTGCTGGCCAAGGCCGCCAACCGCCTGGCCAAAAGCAACCCCGCCCAGGCCGGCGTGCTCGACCTCGGCGCCGCTCTGGGCTCGGGGGGACTGGAGGATTGGCTGGAGCGGGTGGCGATCGAGGACGTCTGGGGCATCGGCCGCAAGCTCTCGCGCTGGTGCCGCCTGCGGGGGATCGCCAACGCCCGCCAGCTGCGGGACATGCCCAGCGGTGAACTGCGCGCCCGCTGCGGTGTGGTGGGGGTGCGGCTGCAGCTGGAGCTGCGGGGGGTGGCCTGCCTGCCGCTGCAGCAGGGCGTGCCCGCCAAGCAGGAAACCTGCGTGAGCCGCAGCTTCAGCCGACCCGTGGAGGATCTGGAGGACCTGCGCCAGGCGGTGGCCACCTACGTGGTGCGGGCGGCCGAAAAACTGCGGCGCCAGCGCCAGTTGGCCGGGGCGCTCACGGTGTTCGCCCGCACCAGCCCCTTCGCCGACGGCTTCTACAGCCAGGCCGCCAGCGTGCGCCTGTCCCTGGCCAGCCAGGACACCGCCGTGCTGCTGGCGGCCGCTCTGCCCCTGGTGGGGCGCCTCTACCGGCCCCGCAAACGTTTCCAAAAAGCAGGGGTGCTGCTGCAGGAGCTGCAGGGGGAGGAGCTGCTGCAGCAGCACCTGCTGGTGAGCCAGAGCCCGGAGCAGCAGGCCCGCCGGGCCGCGCTGATGGAGACGGTGGACCGGCTCAACGGCCGCCACGGCCGGGGCACGGTGCAATGGGCCGCCTGCGGCCTCGATCCGCTCTGGGCGATGAAGCGGGAGCGGCTTTCCGCTGCCGCCACCACCCGCCTGGAGCACGTGCCGGTGGTCTGGGCCTGAAAAAGTCTGGGCCTGAAACAAGTGTGGGCCTGAATCAGCGGTTGCGCGGGGGCAAGGGATGCCCGGCGCGCAGCTGCTGGCGCCAACGGCCGGCCTGGAGCCAGATCAGGCCAGCCACCAGGGCCACAGCCAAGGAGGCCAGGGCCGCCGAGCCGGGCCCCCACCAGGCGGCTCCCAGCAGGGCCAGCAGGCCGATGACCGCCGCGATCGGACGTAACTGGGCCAGGCGACGGTCGGCGCCGCGGCAGCTGCGGCAGTGACGCGTGTGGCTCTCGTAGCGCTCCAGCAGGGGCGTCTGGCCCAGGCGCTCCGGCAGGGGCGCCTCCCCGAAGGGCCCGCCGCCCACAGCGCTCACCCAGTCATGCAGGGCACGCACGTAGGTGTCCGCGCGGGTGGCCAGATGGCAGGCGCGCACCAACGCCTTGCCGCCGCCGCGTTCCTCCAGCACACGCTCCTGGGCGTGCAGGAACAACTGGTCGTCTTCGAGCACCACGTGGTTCGCCAGATGCTGCAACCACTCGGGGCGCAGGTTGATCAGCCGCCCCGGCCAGGGGGAGCCGAAACGGAAGGGCAGACGCACGAGCAGGCGGCACTGCCCGCGCCGGATCGGCGTGGCGTACACGACCGTCTGAAAGCGGAGCGCTCCCTTGCCCTGGAGGTCATGGACCATCAGGCAGGGGCCGGTGAACACGGTGCTCTGGCTGCCAAGGCTGCCCTGGCGTGGGCCCTCCGGCCAGACCCCGGTGAACCCCTCGGGCCCGCTGGAGGTGAGCTCCAGGGCCACCGGCCCCGCCGATTCACGCTTGCCGACGGTGGCGTGGTGGGTGAAGGGCACATGGCTGACGTCCAGCACGTTCTCTAGCAGCGTCAGGGCGTCGTAGGGGAGATCGCGGAAGGAGTCCTGAACGGTCCAGCTGCCCGGGTCCTCCTCAAGCCAGGGCAACAGCGGCAGTGGAACGCTGGCGGCCTCGGCGGGATCGCCGGCGAAGACGAACAGCAGCCCCTGGCCAAGGGCGGTGGCGTAGGGGCGGCAGCGGCTGCGGGGGTGTCGAGGCTGATGCCGGGGTCGGCCTGGGGAATGGCGGTGCAGTGGCCCTGACCGTTGAAACTCCAGCCGTGGTAGGGGCACTCCAGCTCGCCGCGGTCATTGAGGCGTCCCTGGGACAGGGGCACCAGCCGATGGGGACAGACATCGGCGAAGGCACGCCACTGACCGGCGGGGGCCTCCGGGCTCGCCTGGCGATCGAACCAGAGCACCAGGTCATCGCCCAGCAGGGTGAAGGCCGTGGGGCGATCGGGCTCCAGATCCTTCGAGAACGCCACCGGGTACCAGCTGCGGCGCCACAGCTGATCAGCTCCCATGGGTCCCCATCAACGGTGTGAAGTGCTCCCCCACCAGGGCGGTGACGAAACCGGTGGCCTGGGTGTGGGCTGCCGCCACATGCCACAGATACCGGCCCCGGGGCAACGACTCGGCGTTCCGGTCGTAGATCCTCAGCCAGCCGAAGCTGGTGCCGAGGGTCCAGTGCACATGGCTCCCCTCGGGGGGTGGTCATCGGGGGGTGGCAGGCGCTCCAGCAGCTGGGTGTAGGTGGTGAACACATAGCCACGCAGCTCGGGCTCAGCGGCGGGAGCCAGGGGTGACGGCGGGGACGAAGGACCAGGGGCGTCAGGGGAAAACTCGCTCATCACTCCTGGGATCGTCAACAGAACCGGCGCCGGGGGGCGTCGGACCCAAGCCAGTCTCACGCATCGGCGCGGCGGCTGCGGCGTTCAGCTCGCCTGGCCCAGCACTTCCTCCAGCCCGGCGCAGCGTTGCTGGTCGAGGTGGCCGATGTGCTTGCGCTCGTTGTAGTACAGCTCCTGAAAGCGCAGGGCATCGCCGTTGAGCTCGGCGAACATTGCGGCGATCCGGGATTCCATGTCGAGGCCCACGGGGCGGAGGGCCGCTGCGATCGGTGGCTCGGGAGCAGCGGGCTCGCCGCGCTCCTGGTCTTCCTGCTGCAGCAGCTGGGCGATGCACTGCTCGAGCGTCTGAAGCCGCTGGGAGCGCCAGGCATCGAGCAGGTGACGGCAACGCTTGAGGCTGCGCTGGCGCTCCAGGGCCGCCGTGGTGCCGCGCAGTTGCAGCAGCGGTTGGGCCAGCCCCATGAGCTGGAGCTCACTGGGCTCCAGCAGCGGGGTGAGCCGGTTGAGCAGGGCGCTCTCCTCCACCAGCAGCCGGTCGGCCAGAAGCTGGGGCAGATCCAGATCCGCCAGGTCGGTGCCGGGATCGGTTCCGCGGTTCACCGCCTCCAGCCGGCCGGCGCCGAGGTTGTCTTCCTCGATTTCGCTGAGGGTGGCCCAGAGCAGGCGGTGGTGTTGCAGGGCGAACTCATCGAGTTCCCGCTGGCGCAGCTCGCGGCGGATCGCGCCGCGGTAAGGACCGCAGTGGAGATAGAGGCGCAGCAGTTCCGCCTCGGCCCGCTCCCGTTGGCCGATCTCGCCGGGCTGCTCCCAGCGGGCGGCGCGGCCATGCCAGCGCTGGCCCTTCACCTGCAGGCGCAGGTCGTCTTCGAGCTGGCGGGCGACGCGGGCCTGGCCGCCGGAGAGGCGTTCGGCCACTTTCTGGAGGTAGTGGCTGCGGAGGGCGCTCTGGGGCAGCTTGCCCAGCAGCGCCACCAGGGCCTGCACCGCCTGCTGGAACTGTTCGGCCTTGGCCAGGTCCTTGCCCTCAAGGGCCTGCTCGATCTGCCAGTCGAGCCACTGGGGCGCCTGCTCCAGCAGGGCGCGATACTCCCCGGCTCCGTGGTCCTTGAGGAACTCATCGGGGTCCTTGCCGGCGGGGAGTTGGAGTACCCGCAGCTCCACCTGACCCTGCAGGGCCAGCTGCTCCACCTCGCCGATCGCCCGCTGGGCCGCCCGCACCCCCGCCCCGTCGGTGTCGAAATTGAGCACCAGACGGCGGCTGTCGCAGCAGCGGCAGAGCTGGGTGATCTGCTGGCTGCTGAGGGCCGTGCCCAACGACGCCACCGCATTGGTGATCCCGGCCGCGTGCAGGGCGATCACATCGAAATAACCCTCCACCACCACAGCCTGGTCGTCCTTGCGGATCGCGGCGCTGGCCCGATCAAGACCGAACAGGTGTTTGCCCTTCTCGAAGACCTCCGTCTCCGGGGAATTGAGATACTTCGGCTCGCCCCCATCGAGGCTGCGGCCACCGAAACCGATCACCCGGCCCTGACGGTCGCGGATCGGCACCATCACCCGGTGGCGGAAGCGGTCGTAGAAGCCACGGCCGTTCTCGCCCGACTGGCCTTTTCGCGGCACCACCAGCCCGGCGGCCTCCAGCAACTCAGGGGCGAACCCCTCCACCTGCTGCAGGTGATTCAGCAGCCCATCCCAGCGTTCGGGGGCGTAGCCCAGCTCGAAGGCCTCCAGGGTGGTTTCGCTCAGGCCCCGCTGCTCCTTGAGGTAGGCCAGGGCGGAGGCCCCTCCGGGCTGCGCAGCTGGGCGCGGAACCAGCCGCTGGCCAGGCCCAGCACCCGGTGCAGCTGCTCCTGGCGCGAGAGCTGCTTGCGCAGGCGCTCCTGCTGGGGGCCATCGAGGGTTTCCACCGGCAGCTGGTACTTGCGCGCCAGCTCCAGCACCACATCGCTGAAGCTGTGGCGCTGCAGCTCCATCAGGAACTTGATCGCGTTGCCGCCGGCACCACAGGAGAAGCAGTAGTAGAACTGCTTGGCCGGTGACACGGTCATCGACGGTGAAGTGTCGTCGTGGAAGGGGCAGATCCCCACGAACTCGCGCCCCTTCTTCTTGAGCACCACGTGCTCACCCACCACATCGACGATGTCAGCACGCTCCTTGACGGCATCGATCGTGCGGGGGTGGAGGCGCGGCAGGCTCAAGGCGGTGGATCCGGCACACCACCGGTGGAGTGAGGGTGAGGACCATTCTGCCCCAGGACACCAGAAGTGGGGAGGTGAGGGACAGGCCCTGCTCTGGATGCTCTCCAGTGCCCTGGCCTTCAGCCTGATGGGGGTCTGCGTCAAGGCGGTGGGCAGCCGCCTGAGCGTGGCGGAGGTGGTGCTGGCCCGGGCCCTGGTCAGCGTGGGGCTGAGCTGGTGGCTGCTGCGCCGCCGCAACCTGCCGATCTGGGGCAAGCGCAAGGGGATGCTGATCCTGCGGGGCGTGATCGGCACGGCGGCCCTGGGTTGCGTCTACGGCGCCCTCACCCAGCTCCCGTTGGCCTCGGCCACGGTGCTCCAGTACCTCTACCCCACCTTCACGGCCCTGCTGGCCTGGGCCGCCCTGCGGGAGCAGCTGGCCCCACAACTGCTACTGGCCATGGCCCTGGGCTGGTTGGGGGTGCTGGTGGTGGCCCAGCCCAGCTGGCTCACCGGCCAGCCCAGCACCCTGCCGCTGCTGCCGCTGCTGCTGGGGGTGGCTGGTGCGGTGCTCACGGCCCTGGCCTACGTGAGCGTGCGTGCCCTCGGGCGCAGCGAGCACCCCTTGGTGATCGTGTTCTATTTCCCCCTGGTGGCGATCCCGCTCACCCTGCCGTTGGTGGCGCTCCAGCCGGTGTGGCCCACGGCCACGGAGCTGCTCTGGCTGGTGGGGGTGGGGCTGTTCACCCAACTGGGACAGATCGGGCTCACCAAGGGCCTGATGGCCCTGCCGGCGGCGCGGGCAACAGCGATGAGCTATGCCCAGGTGATCTTTGCGGCCCTCTGGGGCTGGCTGTTCTTCGCCGAGCGCCTCAGCGGCTGGACCGTGCTGGGAGCCGCCCTGGTGCTCTCGGCCACACTCCTCAGCCTGGGCGTTCCCCCGGCAGGGGCAGCGGATAGGTCAACCAGTTCTGGCTGACGCCGTCGCTGGTGCCATCGGGGCGGACCAGACGCCAGCTCTGGCCCTTGGCGCCCCGCTCCAGGAAGAGCTCGAAGGGGCTGTCGACACGGATCGGATCACCGGCCAGACGCCAGTCGAAGCGACCCTCCAGGCGCAGACCGCGCTGGTCGCCGATGGTCAGGGCCTGCTGCTGCTCCACGCGCACCCGGCTCACCTCCGGCAAGCCGGTGGGATCAAGGGCGAGTGCCTCGGCAATCGAGCGCTGGGTCAGGGCAATCTGCAGCCCAAGGGCCTGGAGCAGCACGCGGTGGGGGGCTGGGCGAGGCGATCACAGCCGCCAAGGGCCAGCAAGGTGCTCAGTCCCAGGGCGAGCAGGATCGTGCGCAGACGGGCCAGGGTTGTCAGACCGGGCAGCATGGGGGCCTTCTCGGGTCTCCCCATGATCGGCTGGCTGCAAGGGCAACTCGCCGATCGCTGGCAACAGGGCAGCCGCCACGGTCTGCTGCTGCTCTGCCATGGGGTGGGCTACGAGGTGCAGATCACCAGCCGCCACTGGACGGCGTTGCCGGCCGCCGGCGCTGAGCTCGCCCTGGCCACGCACCAACTGATCCGGGAGGACGCCTGGACCCTGTACGGCTTCGCCGCCCGCAGCGAGAGGGATCTGTTCCGCGAACTGGTGGCCGTGAGCGGCGTGGGGCCGCAGATGGCGGTGGGACTCCTGGGCTGCCTCGAACCCCGTGAACTGGTGCGAGCGATCGTGCAGGCCGACCTGCGCCTGCTCAGCTCGGCCCCCGGGGTGGGCAAGCGCACCGCCGAACGCCTGTCGGTGGAGCTGCGGGGCCGGCTGGAGGAACGCTTTGGCGAGGAATCCCCGCAGTTGGAGACAGCCCAGGGGCGGGCGCTTGATCGTGGCACCAGACCTGAGGCGGATCTCGAAGGGCCCGCCCCGCAGGGCCCCACCCGTGACGAGGTGCAGCTCACCCTCAGCGCCCTGGGCTACGAAGCCCTGGAGATCAACCGGGCCCTGAGAGCCGTGGGCGGTGCAGGCCTCGAGGCCAGCGCCGGCGCCGATGTCTGGTTGCGGGAATCCCTGCGCTGGCTCTCAAGGCCAGCGGCCTGATGGGGGCCCATGGGGCGGTAAGTTGTTGGTTTGCTCCGTCAGGGCCAGACGCCGCGCATGCCGCTCGACACCACCAAAAAGCAGGAACTCATCAACACCCACCAGACCCACGGCACCGACACCGGTTCCGCGGAAGTGCAGGTGGCCATGCTGAGCGAGCGCATCACCCAGCTCACCGGGCACCTGCAGCAGAACAAGCACGATTTCTCCTCGCGCCAGGGGCTGCTCAAGCTGATCGGCCGCCGCAAGCGTCTGCTCTCCTACCTGCGCTCCATCAGCGAGACCCGCTACGGCAACCTGATCAAAACCCTCGGCATCCGGGGCTGAGGTCGCCCATGGGACGCCAGCGGAGCGCTCAGGGCGGCACAGGCGGTGACCCCATCGGCACCAAGGCCAGCCGTGCCTCGACGTCCCGATCCCCCGCAGTGGCGTCCGCCCGGAAAGAGAAAGCCCCAGCTCCCCAGGGCATCCCCCAGTCCGTGGCCAATCGCATGGCACGCCGCATCGCCCTGGCCACCGGCCTGCCCACGTTCATGGGCATGGGCGTGTTCGTGGGCAGTTACCTGCTGGTCAGCCAGGGACGGCTCGACATCCCCACGGGCGTCACCCTGGTGAGCTCGGGGGCCCTGTTCCTGCTCGGCCTGGTGGGGCTGAGCTACGGCGTCTTCTCCGCCAGCTGGGAGGAGGCCCCCGGCAGTCTGCTGGGCTTTGAGCAGATCAGCCTGAACCTCTCGCGCCTGCGCTCAAACGGCCGCTCCTGAGCCAGGAGCTCAGTGGGCCATGGGGGAACTGAGCCGGGCCGTGAAGGCCGCCTGGGCCAGCGTGCCCATGGCGGCGCTGGCGTCGTTGACGCAGAACTGATGCCCCAGGCGCACGTAGCGGGTCTCGTGGTCACGCCGCACCAACGCCACCACCGGCACCCGCCGGCAGGCCTGCTCCTGCTCATTGCGGTGCTGCGTGAGGCACTCCCGGAGACGATGCTGCACGGCGATGTCGTTGGCCTGCTCGGCCGGAAGCTCCACCAGCAACACCTGCAGATCGTCGATGGCGCGGCAATCGTCGACGATCAACTGCACCCGATCGTCGCGCCGATCAACGCTCGCCCAGATCATCAGACGGGCATCCACCATCAGGTGGTCCGCCAGACGGGCATAGGTCCTGGGAAAGACCACCGCTTCGCAGCTGCCGCTGAGGTCTTCGAGTTGCAGCACCGCCATGCGGTCCCCTTTGCGGGTGTTGACCTGACGGATCTCCGGCACCATCGCCACCACACTGACGCGGGCCTTGTCGGGCTGTTCCTCCAGGCTGGCCAGGCCGATCGGTGAGAGCAGACGCAAGGGGCGGGTGAGCTGCTTGAGCGGGTGATCGGAGAGGTAGAAACCCACCAGCTCCTTCTCCAGCCTGAGTTTTTCGCTGGGGGGTAATCAGCCACAGGGGCCGCCCTGGGGGCGGTGCTGATGTCGGCGATGGCGGCAGGGGCCTCACCAGCAGGAGCCGTCGCCGCGAACAGATCAAAGAGGTTGCCCTGGCCACTGGCGCGGTCCTTGGCACGGGAGCTGGCCCAATCCAGGATCAGATCCAGATCGGCCATCAGCTGGGCACGGTTGGCCTTGGGCTCCAGGCTGTCGAGGGCACCGCCATGGATCAGTGATTCCAGGCCACGACGGTTGAGGGCGTTGCTGGCGAGGCGATCGCAGAGGTCGGCCAGGGACACGAATGGGCCGTTGGCGCGTTCCTCGATCAGGCTGCGGATGGCGCCATCGCCCAGGTTGCGGACGGCCGAGAGGCCGAACAGGATGCGCTCGCCGGTGGGGGTGAAGTCGATGCCGGAGGCATTCACATCGGGAGGCATCACTTCGATTCCCATGGCATTGCAGTTGGAGATGTAGCGCTGCACCTTGTCGGTGGCACCAGCATTCACCGTGAGCAGGGCGGCCATGTAGGCCACCGGGTAATGGGCTTTGAGGTAGGCGGTCTGGTAGGTGACGGCGCCATAGGCGGTGGAATGGCTCTTGTTGAAGCAGTATTCGGCGAACAGCACCATCTGCTCGAACAACCCTTCGGCCACACGCTGATCCACACCCCGTTCGGTGGCGCCCTGCACGAACAGGCTCTGGTGTTTCTCCATCTCGCTCTTTTTCTTCTTCCCCATTGCCCGCCGCAGCAGGTCGGCCTCACCAAGGGAATAGCCGGCCAGATCCTGGGCAATGCGCATGATCTGCTCCTGGTAGACCATGATTCCGTAGGTTTCCTTGAGAATCGGCTCCAGGCCAGGGCAAGCGAAATCGATCGCTTCGCGGCCGTGCTTGCGGTTGATGAACTTGGGAATCAGCCCCGCATCCAGGGGGCCTGGCCGGTAGAGCGCCAGGATCGATGAGATGTCTTCAAGAGAGGAGGGCTTGAGATCGCGCACGATCTGGCGCATGCCGCTGGATTCCAGCTGGAAGATGCCTTCGAGATCACCCCGGGCCAGCAGGGCGAAGGTGCCCGGATCCTCCGGGGGAGGCGATCGGGATCAATCCGCTCACCGATCTGCTTGCGCACCAGCTCGATGGTTTTTTCGATCATCGTGAGGTTCTTCAGCCCCAGGAAGTCCATCTTCAGGAGGCCCATGGCCTCCACATCCTCCATGTAGTACTGGGTGATCACCTGCCCGTCGTTGTTGCGCTGCAACGGCACAAGCTCATCGAGCGGTTCGGCGGCGATCACCACGCCCGCCGCATGCACCCCGAAGGTCTTGTTGGTGCCTTCGATGCGCCGGGCCATGTCAACCCAGCGGCGCACGATCGGATCCTTCTCGTACTTCTCGCGGAACTCGGGAGCCGGTGAGTCGGGCCCGATCATCTGGGCGAGCTTGGCGGGCTTGCCGCGCACCACCGGGATCAGCTTGGCCAGCCGGTCGGCATCGCCGTAGGGGATGTCGAGCACCCGGGCGACATCCTTGAGCACCGCCTTCGAGGTCATGCGGTTGAAGGTGATGATCTGGGCAACCTTGTCTTCGCCGTAGCGTTGGGTGACGTAGTCGATCACCTCGCTACGGCGCTCGATGCAGAAGTCGGTGTCGATGTCCGGCATCGACTTGCGCTCCGGGTTCAAGAAGCGCTCGAACAACAGGCCGTGCTCCACCGGATCGAGGGCGGTGATGCCGAGGGCGTAGGCCACCAGCGAGCCGGCGGCCGAGCCGCGGCCCGGCCCCACCGGAATGCCCTGCTCCCGGGCAAAGCGGATGTAGTCCCAGACCACCAGGAAGTAGGTGGGAAACCCCATCTGCTCCATCACCTGCAGCTCGAAGGCCAGCCGCTCGCCGTAGGTGGGATCGATGGGGTCGGTGGCTGTCAGTTCAAGGCGCTGGCGTAAGCCCTGTTCCGCCACTTCAGTGAGATAGCTGACCGGCGTGTGGCCTTCAGGGATCGGGAAGCGGGGCATCTGGTAGCGGCCCAGGATGTCGTAGGGCTCAACTTTCGCGGCCACTTTGGCGGTGTTCGCGATCGCTTCAGCCACCAGCTCGGGCTCGAGATGGTCAGCGAACAGCCGCCCCATCTCCGCTTCACTCTTGATGTATTCCGTGCCCGTGTAGCGCAGGCGTTTCTCGTCGCTGACGAGCTTGCCGGTGAGCACGCAGAGCAGGGCGTCGTGGGCCTCCACATCGGCGCTGCTGAGGTAGTGGGCGTCGTTGGTGGCGATCAGCTCAATGCCCAGCTCGGCGGCGATGCGCACCATCTCGACGTTGACGATCCGGTCTTCCGGAGAGCCGTGGTCCTGGATCTCCAGATAAAAATCGCCGCCGAAGCGCTCCTGATACCAGCGGGCCACCTCCCGGGCCACCTCGGGGCGTCCCCGCAGGATCGCCTGGGGGATCTCACCCCCGAGGCAGGCGGTGGCCACGATCAAGCCCTCGCTGTGGCGCTCGAGTGTGGCTTTGTCGATGCAGGCGCGGGCAAAGATGCCCCGCCCGCGCATGCCGCGCAGGTGGCTGAGGCTGGTGAGCTTGACCAGGTTGCGATAGCCGGTGACGTTCTTGGCCAGCACCACCAGGTGGTAGCGCCGCTCTCCTTTGACCCACGGATCCTCGATCGAACCGTTGATCACGTACATCTCGTTGCCGATGATCGGCTTGATGCCCGCCTTGGTGCAGAGCTTCAGCAGCTCGATCGCGCCATACATGACGCCGTGGTCGGTGAGCGCCAGGGCGCCCATCCCCAGCTCGACGGCCCGCTCCACCATGGCCGGCAACTGACTCGCCCCGTCCAGCAGGCTGTAGTCGCTGTGGTTGTGGAGGGGGACAAAGGCCACGGGGTCCTGGCGCAGAGCGCCACCACAGGTTGGGCTCAGATTACTGGCAACCACCAGATGTGGTGGCCTCAGCGGATCAGCTGGCCCTCGGGGCGTTTCTCCATCACCGCCGCCGCCAGCTCGTAGTGGTGGGCCACCTGCAGCAGCCGTTCCTCCTGGAGCACCCCGGTGATCAGTTGCACGCCGATGGGGAGATCGGCGTCATCGAAGCCGCAGGGCAGGCTGATCGCTGGCAGACCCGCCAGGTTGGCGGGAATCGTCAGCAGGTCGGCCAGGTACATGGCCAGGGGATCATCGGCATTGTCACCGCCGCGGAAGGCGGTGGTGGGGGAGGTGGGCGTGAGCAACACATCGACGGTCTCGAAGGCGGCGTCGAAATCGCGGCGGATCAAGGTGCGCACCTGCTGAGCCTTCTTGTAGAACGCCTCCACGTAGCCCGCTGAGAGGGCATAGGTGCCGATCAGGATGCGGCGCTGCACCTCATCTCCGAAGCCCTCGGCGCGGCTGCGGGATGTCATCGCCGCCAGGCTGGCCTCCCCCTCACTGCGCAGGCCGTACTTGACCCCGTCGTAGCGGGCCAGGTTGGCGGAGGCCTCCGAAGGGGCGATCACGTAGTAAGTCGCGATGCCGTCGTTGAAGCGCGGACAACTGACATCCACCAGCTCGCAGCCCAGGGCCTTGAGCTGCTCGGCGGCCGCCAGCACCGAGGCGGCCACCTGGGGATCAAGGCCGTCCTGCTCGAAGCATTCGCGGATCAGACCCACCCGCAGGCCCGCCACGGGCTGCCCCAGGGCGGCCCGGTAATCGGGCACAGGCACATCCAGACAGGTGGCATCACGGGGATCGGCCCCAGCGATCACCTGAAGCATTTCCGCTGCATCAGCCACGCTGGAGGTGAAGGGGCCCACCTGGTCGAGGGAGCTGGCAAAGGCCACCAGCCCCCAGCGGCTGACGCGGCCATAGGTGGGTTTGAGCCCCACCACGCCGCAGAAGGAGGCGGGCTGGCGGATCGAGCCGCCGGTGTCGGAACCCAGGGAGGCGACGCATTCGCCCGCCGCCACGGCGGCGGCACTGCCGCCGGAGCTGCCGCCCGGCACCCGCTCGATGTTCCAGGGGTTGCGGGTGGCCCCGAAGGCGCTGGTCTCGGTGGAGCTGCCCATGGCGAACTCATCGAGATTGGTCTTGCCCAGCATCACCCCGCCCGCCAGCCACAAGCGCTCGGTGACGGTGGACTCATAGGGGGCACGAAGTGCTCCAGCATCCGGCTGGAGCAGGTGGTGGCAATGCCCTTGGTGCAAAGGTTGTCCTTGATCGCCAAGGGAATGCCGGCCAGGGGCGGCAAGGGCTCCCCGGCGGCACGGGCGGCATCGATGCGGTCCGCATCGGCCCTGGCGCGATCGGCCGTGACCGTCAAGAAGGCATGCAGGCTGGGATCGACCGCCGCGATCCGGTTCAGGTGAAGGTCGGTGAGTTCACGGGCGGAAATCTCCCCCGTTCCAGCTGAACCCGCCACTCGGCGATCCCCATCAACCTCTCACCACTTGGAGGCCCGACGCTAGTTCAGGGCGATCCCTCCACCGTGAGCGGTTCACCCCGGCGGACCTGCAACAGCTCGTGCTCGATGAACCCTGGACCTTCGCTCTCCACATCCGCCAGGAAGGCCGGCAGCGCCGCCTCCAGCTCAGTGCGGCGCACGAAAGGGCCGAACCAGTAGGTGACCTCGGGGGAGCGGGTCTGAATCCGCGCCCACCAGGCCAGCCCAAGACCATTGGCCAGGCTTCGGAGCGGCCACAGCAGGGAAGACATCGCAACAGATGCAGTCGCTTCATTCTGAAGGGCCTCCGGCCTTGGGTGACCGCCTTCAGAGACAGATGTCCTCACCGACACAGGCCGCCGCCCCCTTGGCCTGATCTATGGCCTGATCTATGGCCGGGTCGGTGGCCGGGTCGGTGGCCGGGTCGGTGGCCTCGTCCACCAACAGGGCGCTCTGGGAAGGCGCCTCAGGGGTGGAGGCCCCATCACCGGGGCCGTCATCGCTGGGCGACGAGGCCGCAAGGGGAGGCACATCCGAAGCCTGATCATCCACAGGATGAACCTTCAGACCATGGGCCTCGTTCGGCTCGGTTGAGCCAGGCGCGGCCGTCGAGGGGCGGGTGCTCAGCAGGGGACGCACCACCCGGGGTGCCGGAGCGGAGCCGGTGATCTGGCGCATCCAGCCCCTGCGCGCCACCTCATAGAGCAGCAAGGCCGTCGCCACCGAGGCGTTCAGGCTGGGGGTCGCTCCCCGCAGCGGGATGCGCACCAACTGGTCGCAGTGCTTGCGCGTGAGCATCGAGAGGCCCTCGCTCTCCGATCCGGTGACGATCACCAGCGGGCCATCGAGCATCGCCTCGGTCAGGCTGACACTGCCCTCCTCCGCCAGACCGATGACGCGGTAGCCCTCCTGTTTGAGGCTGTCGAGCGATCGATTGAGGTTGACCACCCGCGCCACCGGCAGGTGCTCCAGTGCACCGGCGGCCACCTTGGCCACCGAGCCGGTGAGACCGGCGGAGCGCCGCTGGGGCAGCACCAGCCCGTGGGCCCCGAGGGCCTCGGCGCTGCGCACGATCGCCCCCAGGTTGTGGGGATCGGTGAGGCCATCAACCGCCATCAGCAGCGGCGGCTCCTCCAGGCCGCGGCAGCCCTCGATCAGGGCGTCGAGGTCAAAGGTTTCAGCGGCGGCGGTCTGCAGCACGATGCCCTGGTGCACGGCGCCGCCGGTGAGCTGGCCCAGACGGGCCCAGGTCACCTCCTCCACCAGCACCCCCGAAGACTTGGCCTCCCGCAGCAGTTGCAGGAACTTGGGGCTGAAGCGCAGTTCGGGCGTGCACCAGATCCTGTGGATGGGTCGCTCGGACTCAAGCGTCGCCTGGGCCGAGTGACGCCCCCAGATCAGATCGTCGGCGGGGGCAGCACCGAAGCGCTCGGAGCCGGAGGCCGCCTCTACGGCGAACTCTGTATCTGGTGTGCGCTCGCCCTGGCCCGTCCCAGGGGAGCCCGCCCTGCTGGGGCGATCGGGGCCCTCCTGGGTGGGGCGGCCGGGCCGGCCAGCGAGCGGCCGATAGGCGCCGCGATGGTCGCCATCGCTCTGCTCGGGGCCCCGGCGGCTGAAGCGCCCTCCGACGGGGCGAGCCCCCATCGGCCGGGAACCACCGGGACGGTCCCCACTGGGGCGGGAACCTTCGCCCCAGGCTCCTTCAGCCCGGCGGCCGTCGGAGGGCCGCGCCTCGAAGCGGTTGCCCCGGGGCCGCTCGCCGTAGGGGCGATCCCCTGGGGCGCCGAAACGATCGGGCCGGGGAGCCTTGAAGCGATCCGCCCCAGGGCGACGGCCCTCAGGTCGACGTGCCTGGTAGCTGCCCCCTTCAGCGCCCCGTCCCTCGCCACCTCGTCCGTCGGTACCTCGTCCGTAGGGAGCGCGGCCATCCAACGAGCGCCCCTCAAACGGGCGGCGCTCAGCGCCCCGCCCCTCGGGCCGGCGGCCCTCGTACCTGGAACCCTCTGGCTTGCGGGGATCCGCGCGGCGGCCTTCGAAACGACGGGGCTCATAGCGCCCCCCTCGGGCCTGGGTCCCTCCCGACGGCCCTCGCCGCCGCGCTCATCACCGCGCGTCCCACCCCGTTCACCGTCGTCGCGCCACTCCGACCTCGGGCCTCTGAAGGCGCCGCCCGAGCGGGGGCACCGAAACGGGGCGCACCAAACCGCGCAGGCCTCGGTCCCCGTGGACCTTCACCGGCGGAGCCCGCCCCGGAACCCTTGTCCCGGCGGATGAATTTTGGGCTCATGGCAGAAACGGGCGAAGGTCTATGGGTCGGTCTCATCCAGTCGATCCAGCAGCTGAGCGAGCCGGTTCGGGTTCTGCAGAAAGAGCCAGCCCACCATTGTCTCAAATCCCGTCGCCCGGCCATAAATCCCGGCTTCCCCCTTGCGGGGACCCTGACCGGCCCGGTTGCGGCCCCGCCGCACCCATTCCAGCTCCTGGCCTTCAAGCAGCGGTTCGAGTCGCTCCAAGGCAGCGGACTGGGCCTGGGCCCGCACCTCGTTGACCACCGCCGAATGGAGTTCCTGCACCCGGCCAGGACGCTGGCAGCGGCGCAGACGCTGGTGCAGTTCCCACACCGCATCCCCCAGCCAGGCCAATTGCAGGGGAGTCAGCTGGTCCGCCGGACAGAGGGCACAGGCCCGCTCCAGCCAGGCCCCCGCCGGTTCACTGCCTTCCTGCTGGACGGGGGATCCTGGCGGTTCAGGCGGCGGCGAGGGAGCCAATCGCCGTCTCCAGGTCGGGCTGCAGGTGCAGGAAGCTCTCCAGGCGCACCAGCTTCACGGTCTGCACCACCCGGGCATTGCCCACCACCTGGAACTGAACGTTGGCCTCATTGCATTGCTTGGCCAGCTGGACCATGGCCCCAAGGCCGGAGGAATCGATGAAGTCGATGCGGCTGAGGTCGATCACCAGCGCCAGGGCGGCATTCTTGCGGTGCTCGGTGATGAATTCCAGGAACTGCTTCTCGGAATACGCATCCAGCTGGCCCGTGAACCGAAAGAGCAGATGGGAGGCTGCCGGTTCGCAGCCACCCCGCAGGGAGACCGTCAATCGCTGCAGATCCGTGATCGGTCCAGCCCTCAAACGTCACAAGCGTCAGAAGTGTAGAGATCTCTTCGGTCTGTGGAACCGGGTCGAACCATTGGCAACGACGGGCTGCCCATCCGGCGGCGAAGGCCCTCAGAGCGGTCGGCGCTCGGCCATCAAGGCAACGAAACGGCTGAAGTGATGGTCGGCATCGTGGGGGCCGGGGCTGGCCTCCGGGTGGTACTGCACTCCGAACACAGGCAGGTGCCGGTGGACCAGGGCCGCCACGGTGCGGTCGTTGAGGTTGTAGTGGGTGATCTCCACCTGTTCGCCCCGCAAGGACTCGGCGTCGATGGCGAAGCCGTGGTTCTGGCTGGTGATCTCCACCAGGCCGGTGCTGCCGCAGGGGTGGTTGAGACCGCGGTGGCCGAACGCCAGCTTGAAGGTACGTCCCCCCAGGGCCAGCCCTAGGATCTGGTGCCCCAGGCAGATGCCGAACACCGGCAGATTCCGCTGTTGCAGCAGGCCGCGGGCCAGTGCGATGCCAGGGGTGACGGCGGCGGGATCGCCGGGCCCGTTGGAGAGAAAGACCCCCTCAGGTTCATGGGCCAGCACGGCGGCCAGATCACTGCCAGCGGGCAGCACGGTGATGGCGCAGCCGTGGGCCACCAGCCGCTCGAGAATCGCCCGCTTGATGCCGAAATCGATCGCCACCACCCGGTAGGGCCGCTCGGGTCGGGGTTGCAATCGCTGGTCGAAGGCCGCGGGGCACAGCGACTCCCAGTTGTAGGCCGCGGCGGTGCTGACCCTTTCGGCCAGGTTGAGACCCTCCATCGACGGGGCCTGAAGCACCTGCTCCAGGAGCTCTCTCACCGGGGTGCCGTCGCTGCTGATGGCGCCGTTGATGGCGCCACCGTCGCGCAGGTGCCGCACCAGGGCACGGGTGTCCACTCCGGAGATGCCCACCACTCCCTCGTTCTGCAGCCACTGGTTCAGATCGCCCCGCTGGCGCCAGCTGCTGGCCACGGGCGCCAGCTGGCGGGCGATCACACCGCGGATGGCGGCGTGGCCAGCCTCCTGATCCTCGGGGTTGACCCCGGTGTTGCCGAGCTCGGGGTAAGTGAAGGTGATCAGCTGGCCGGCGTAGCTGGGGTCGGTCATCACCTCCTGGTAGCCGGTCATGCCCGTGTTGAAGACCACCTCGCCAAGGGCTGTGCCGACGGCGCCGAAACCCTTGCCCCGCAATACCAGACCATCGGCCAGCACCAGCAGGGCTTCCCGTTGCTCGGGGGCGGGCGCGGCGGCAGTCAACGGCATCAGTGGCTCCACCCCTTGATCATCCCCCAGCGCCATCTGAGGCCAGGGCCGAACGCAGCGCCAGCAGACGCCCCCAGGCCTCGCCGGAGCTCAGGGCCGCCTGGGCCACGGGCAAGGCCTCTGCCACCGAGTCGCAACGACCGGCGGCCCAGAGCACCAGGGCGGTGTTGAGGGCCACCACGTCGCGCTGGGCCCTGGTGCCGCGCCCCTGCAGCACCGCTTCGAGGATGGCCTGGTTGGTGGCCAGGTCACCGCCGGCCAGGGCGTCAGCGGAGGCGACCTCCAGGCCCAGGGCCAGGGGATCGAGAGTGCCGGCGCTGACCTGTGCGCCTTCCACCAGCCGCAGCTCGCTCGCACCGGAGAGGGTGGCCTCATCGAGCCCCCGTGGCCATGGACCACCACGGCCCGACGCAGACCCAAGCGGGCGAGGGCCTCGGCCATCGGATCGAGCAGGTCGGCACGGGCCACCCCCAGCACCTGGGCCTCGGGAGCCAGGGGATTGACCAGCGGACCGAGCAGGTTGAACACGGTGCGCACCCCGAGGCTGCGCCGCAGTGGGGCCAGGCCCACCAGGGCCGGATGCCAGCCAGGGGCAAACAGAAACGTGACGCCCGCCCGGGGAGTGCCGCGATCACCTCGGCCGCAGGAGCCCTGAGGTTGAGGCCCAGGGCTTCGAGCACATCGGCCGAGCCCACCCGGCCACTGGCGCTGCGGTTGCCGTGCTTGGCCACTGTGGCGCCACAGGCGGCGGCGGTGAAGGCCACCGCTGTGGAGATGTTGAAGCTGTCGGCGCCATCACCGCCGGTGCCGCAGGTGTCCACCAGGGGCAGATCGGGCCGCTCGCCGGGCACGGGGCAGGCCTGGCGCAGCACCCGGGCCATGGAGGCCAGTTCCTCACCGGTGGGCCCCTTGGCCCGCAGGGCCGCCAGCAGGGCCCCGGTCAGCACCGGATCGATCCGCTCCTCGAGCCAGCCCCCCATCAGCGCCGTCGCCTCATCCCCGCTCAGTGATCGGCCCTGCAACAGGGTCTCCAAAAGAACTGGCCAGGAGGTCGATTCAGCCATCCGGGGCGGTCGGTTGCGGGAGGTGCTCAGAAAAAGCCCGGGTGCAATGCACTCCGGGCCGGGTGATGGGGACATCTCCACTATCACCCGAAGGGGGCCTTTCTGGCGAACACCCGCAGATGTGTTCGCATCGTTGCGTTCAAGCCATGCCCTCAGTCATTGGTCTGGTCCGCCGTGTCGAAACCGGAGCCCACAGGCTCCTGCTGGGCCAGGGCCCCGGGCCGGTGCCCGGCGGCCCAGATCGCCCGGGTGCGCTGGTGCAACTGCTGGCGATCGAGGGCCCAGAGACGCAGGGTCTTGGCCAGGTCGTCTTGGAGGTCATGGGCACCGGGGAAGCCCTCGTAGCGCATCGCCAGCCGCGCCAACTCCACCAGGTCCTGGTCCACCGGTGCCGTCACCGCCAGCAGGCGGTCCACCAGGTCCCGGTCGGTGGCATAGAGAGGGTGGGTCTGGAGGACATCGGGTTCGGCCATCACTGCGGGTCCGGCGCTGGACGGGTGGGGCTCCAGCATGGCCCCGGGATCCGTAGGTTGGTGCTTCCCTGCCCACCCCGATGGCCGCCCTGCGCCCTGGCCTGCTCTGGAGTTACCTCAGGCCCCACCGCCGGCAGCTCCTGGTGGGCGTGGTGGCGCTGCTGGTGGTCAACCTGCTGAGCGTGGCGATCCCGCTGATCGTGCGCAACGCGATCGATGGGCTGAAGGTGGGATTTGCCCTCAACGATGTGCTGCGGCAGGCCGGGCTGATCGTGGTGCTGGCGACGGTGATGGGCGGCGCGCGGCTCTATTCACGCCTGGTGGTGTTCGGCGTCGGGCGCCAGGTGGAGGTGACCCTGCGCCAGCGGATCTTCGATCACATGCTGCTCCAGGAACCGGGCTGGGTGCAGACCACCGGCAGTGGCGAGGTGATCAGCCGCGCCACCAGCGATGTGGAGAACGTGCGCCGGCTGCTGGGTTTCGCCGTGCTCAGCCTGAGCAACACCGCCCTGGCCTACGCCTTCACCCTGCCGGCGATGCTGTTGATCGATCCCTGGCTGAGCCTGGCGGCCCTGGCGATCTACCCGGTGATGATCTCGGTGGTGCGCCTGTTCGGTGGCCGGATGATGGGCCAGCAGCGACTCCAGCAGGAGGACCTGGCCCGGCTCAGCGACCTGATCCAGGAGGACCTCTCCGGCATCAGCGCCATCAAGATCTACGGCCAGGAGGCCACCGAAGAAAAGGCCTTCGCCGAGCGCAACGGCCGCTACCGCGATGCCGCCCTGCGGCTGGCCCGCACCCGCAGCACCCTGTTCCCGTTGCTGGAAGGCATCTCGGCCCTGAGCCTGCTCCTGCTGCTGGCCCTGAGCAGTGGCCAACTGGAGAACGGACGGCTCAGCATCGGCGACTTGGTCGCCCTGATCCTCTACGTGGAGCGACTGGTGTTTCCCACCGCCCTGCTGGGGTTCACCCTCAACACCTTCCAGACGGGCCAGGTGAGCCTGGAGCGCGTGCAGAGCCTGCTCAGCCGCCAGCCAAGCGTGCAATCGAGCCCCACACCCGTTGCACCCAACCCTGAGGGTCAGGGGGTGCTGGAGGCCCGGGGTCTGGAGGTGCGCTATCCGGGGGCGAGCCGGTCGGCCCTGGCGGGTGTGAGCTTCCGGCTCGAGCCCGGTGAACTGGTGGCGGTGGTGGGCCCGGTGGGCTGCGGCAAGACCACCCTGGCCCGGGCCCTGGGGCGCATGGTGGAGGTGGACCCGGGGCAGCTGTTCCTCGACGGGGTCGATGTGACCGACCTCTCCCTCGACGACCTGCGCCGCAGGGTGGCCCTGGTGCCCCAGGAGGGCTACCTGTTCACCGCCACCCTCGCGGACAACCTGCGCTACGGCGATCCCCAGGCGGGCCAGGCCCGGGTGGAGCAGGCCGCCCAGGACGCCCGGCTGGAGGGCGACATCAAGGGTTTCCCCGACGGCTACGCGACCCTCGTCGGGGAACGTGGCATCACCCTCAGCGGCGGCCAGCGTCAGCGCACGGCCCTGGGTCGGGCCCTGCTGGTGCGCACGCCGTTGCTGGTGCTCGATGACGCCCTCGCCAGCGTCGACAACAACACCGCCGCCGAGATCCTCCAGTCGGTGCGTTCCCAGCAGGGGCGCACGATCCTGATGATCAGCCACCAGCTCTCGGCGGCGGCCGCCTGCGATCGGATCCTGGTGCTCGAGGAGGGACGCCTGGTGCAGCAGGGTCACCACAACGAGCTGGTGAGTGTGCCGGGCACCTATCGGCGGCTGTGGGAACGCCAGGAGGCCGAGCAACAGCTGCAGGCGGTTTGAAGCCTCCCCCAAGACACCTGGACGCGGGTTCACGGGCGTTTTTGCCTAGGCTCCTGGGTGGCTCACGAGCGGGATCGATGGCGGTGATGGACGAACGTCATGCGGTGCTGGGCACGCCCCTGCGCTCAGCGCTGCTCCCCGGCCAGGGGGAGGTGCTGTTCGGTTGCGGTTGCTTCTGGGGAGCCGAAAAGGGCTTCTGGCGCTTGCCGGGAGTCGTGACCACGGCGGTGGGCTATGCCGGCGGCACGACCACCAACCCCACCTATCAGCAAGTCTGCTCCGGTCGCACCGGCCACAGCGAAGTGGTGCGGGTGGTGTGGGATGAAGCACATATC
This sequence comes from Cyanobium sp. ATX-6F1, assembly GCF_047395825.1. Classification (NCBI taxonomy): domain Bacteria; kingdom Bacillati; phylum Cyanobacteriota; class Cyanophyceae; order Synechococcales; family Prochlorococcaceae; genus Cyanobium; species Cyanobium sp. ATX-6F1. The sequence continues at coordinate 226,247 of NZ_JBCEBF010000003.1, forward strand.
GATTTCAGCGATCTGCTCAAGTTGTTCTGGGAATGCCACGACCCCACCCAGGGCAATGCCCAGGGCGGTGACGTGGGCAGTCAGTACCGCTCGGCGATCTACACCTCCAACGACAAGACCCTGGCCCTGGCCGAAGCCAGTCGGGCGGCCTATCAGGTTCTGCTGAGCGCGGCCGGGTTCGGGCCGATCACCACCGAGATCGCCTCGGGGAAGACCTTTTACTTCGCCGAGAGTTACCACCAGCAATACCTGGCCAAACCGGGCAGCCGGCCCTACTGCTCGGCTCAGCCCAGCGGCGTCAGCCTGGGCGATTTCAGCTCCGCCCACTACCAACTTCCCGCCAGCGTCTGGTCCCACTACGACTGGTCGGTGTCCCACTGCATCCTGCGCGGAGACAACGCTCCGATCGCGCTGAGATGAGCCCAAGGCCCCACCCGCTCAGACCCCCGAAGACCGCCAAGACCGTGGCCCGCAACACTCGTCCGTGCCAAGCCTTCCCAACCCGGCTGCGCTGGCCCCTTTTCGCCACCTCTTTCTCGGCGGCCCTGGTCCCGCTGCTGGCCGCCCCTGGCCTGGCCATGACCTCCCCCTGGTGGGAGGACTACGCCATCAAGACCCGCTACCTCTGCCGGGGCGAGGGGGTGTTGGTGGTGGAACGCAACGACGCCCAGGCCTCGATCATCTCCGGGCGCTTCCGCACCACCCTGTTTCGGGAGAGCTCCGATCTGGCCGGGCTCCGCTACAAGACCAGCGAGGGCATGCGGCTGATCCTCAACGGCGATGAACTCACCATTGAACAGCTGCCCCAGCGGGTGCAGTGCCTGCGCACCGAGGAGGTCTGAACGGCCATGAACCATCCCGAACCACTGGGTGACCGCCAGGTGATCCTGGGGGTGGTGATCACCCTCGGACTCGTCTTCGCCCTGGTGTTCTGGTACGTGCGCCTGCAGGGACCCAGCGAGTCGCCCTTCCTCTGGCGTTCGCCGGCCCCAACGCCACCCGCCCGGCTCAAAGGTGGGCCCGTCGCTTCTTTGCCAGCAGCGCCAGCAGCTTCTCCGCTTCGAGATAGACGAACAGCAGCAGGCTGAAGCCCAGGCACACGCCCAGTTGCTCGAGATCGAGCCACTCGGTACCAAAGAATCTCGCCAGGGGAGCCACGTAGATCAGCGCCATCTGCAGCCCACTGGTGAACACCACCGCCAGCAGCAGCCAGGGGTTGGAGAAGGGCGGCACCTGCACCAGGGGAAGGTCGCTGCGTGCCGTGAGGGCATGGCCCATCTGGGCCAGGCAGAGGGTTGTGAACACCATTGTTTTCCAGGGCCACTGCTGTTGAACGGCCAGGGCCATCAGGGCGATGGTGAGCGCCGCGAAGATCACCCCGATGCGCAGGATGTAGTTACCCAGGCCTCGGGCGAAGATCGATTCCCCCGGCCTGGCCGGTAGACGTTTCATCAGCAGTTGATCCCCAGGCTCCAGCGCCAGGGCCAGGGCCGGCACCCCGTCGGTGACCAGGTTCATCCAGAGAATCTGCAGGGGCGTGAGCGGCACCCCGGTGAGGCCCAGCAGCGGCGCCGAGGCGATCGTGATCAGTTCGCCCACATTGCTTCCGAGGATGTACTTCACGAAACGTCGGATGTTGGTGTACACCAGCCGCCCCTCTTCCACGGCGCTGACGATCGTGGCGAAGTTGTCATCGAGGAGCACCATGTCGGCCGCCTCCTTGCTCACTTCGGTGCCGGTGATGCCCATGGCCACACCGATGTGGGCCTGCTTGAGCGCCGGGGCGTCATTGACCCCATCTCCCGTCATCGAGACGATCTCCCCGCGGGCCTGAAGCGCCTTCACCAGGCGCAGCTTCTGCTCGGGCGCCACCCGGGCGAAGACGCTGCAACGGCCCAGCAGCTCCTTGAGCTGGTCCTCATCGAGGCGGGCCAGATCACTGCCCTCGGTGACCGGATCGCCGGCCGCGCAGATGCCCACCTCCTGGGCGATCGCCAGGGCCGTGAGCGGGTGATCGCCGGTGATCATCAACGGTCGGATGCCCGCCTGGCGGCACACCGCCACCGCCTGGAGCACCTCCCGGCGCGGGGGGTCCATCTGGGCCACCACCCCCAGCAGCACCAGATCCTCCAGGGGCTGCTCGGGGCCGATCGGGTGGGGCGACGCCGCCAGCGCCAGGAGCCGCAGCCCCTGACCGGCGAGTTCGTCGAACTGGGCACGCCACCAGTGGCGCAGAGCCGGATCCAGCGGGGCCGTGCCCCGGGTCCAAGCCAACGGTTGCAACTGGAGAGCACCACCTCAGGGGATCCCTTGAGGATCAGCAGCTGGCTGGAGCCGCGGGCCACCTCCCCCAAGGGCGCCTGCAGGCTTCCGTCTGGGTCGCTCACCCAGACCGCCATGGACTGACGCTCGGAGCTGAAGGGAATCTCGGCGCAACGGGGATGGCGTTCCCGAACGGCAGAAGCTGTCGAGGCCGGCCTTGGCCGCCGCCACCAGCAGGGAACCTTCGGTGGGATCGCCGATCACCTGCCAGGTGCCATCCGCCTCCCGGTGCAGCATGGCATCGGAGCAGAGCAGCGAGGCCGCCAGCAGCAAGCCCGGATCCTGCGACGGGGGCCTTGGCCGTGGCCCTCGGGCGGAACCAGGGGGCGGTGGCTGAGGGTTCCCGTGGGCTCGTAGCCCTCACCGCTCAGATCGATCGCTTCGAAGCCGACTCGCAGCTGGCGCACCACCTGGCGGTTCTGGGTGAGCGTGCCGGTCTTGTCGGAACAGATCACCGTGACCGAGCCCAGGGTCTCCACCGCCGGCAAGCGCCGGATCAAGGCGGCGCGGCGCACCATGCGCTGGGTGCCGATCGCCAGGGTGACCGTGATCACCGCCGGCAGGCCCTCGGGCACGATCGCCACGGCCATGCTCAACGACACCTCGATCAGGTTGAGCATCGGCTGACCCAGCAGCCAGCCCAGCAGCAACACCACGCCCACAAGTGTGAGCGAAGCGATCACCAGCACATGACCCAGCCGGTTGAGGCGGTCCTGCAGGGGTGTGGTCTCCTCGCCCGCCGTATCGATCAGCTGGGCAATCTTGCCCAGTTCGGTGCCCATGCCCGTGGCGGCCACCACAGCCTGGGCGCGGCCGCGCACCACTTCGGTGCCCTGGAACAGGCAGTTGCGCCGCTCCAGGATCGGCGTTTCCCCGGGCAGCACCAGATCGGTTTGCTTGTAGACCACCTCCGCCTCACCGGTGAGGGCGGCTTCGCGCAGACCCAGGTCCACGGCCTCGAGCAGGCGGGCGTCAGCGGGCACCCGATCCCCCGCCTCCAGTCGGATCACGTCACCGGGCACCAGCTGTTCACTGGGAAGCTGCTGCCAGCTGCCATCGCGCAACAGCTGCACAATCGGTTCGCTCAGCTCGCGCAGGGCCAGCAGGGCCTCCTGGGCCTTGCTTTCCTGCAGGTAGCCCAGCACCCCGTTGAGGCCGACGATCAGGGCGATCGCGATCGCGTCCTTGGGAAATTTCTGCTCCAGGTGGGCCACCACCGCCGCGACGATCGCCACGGCGATCAGCATCAGCAGCATCACGTTGCTGAATTGATCGAGCAGGATGCGCCACTGGCTGCGTCCCGCCGCCGCCTCGATGCGGTTGGGGCCATGGAGTGCCAGCCGTTCGCCGGCTTCGGCCGTGCTCAGGCCCCCGGCCCTGGAGTCGAGCCGGACGAGCGCCTGCTCCACGTTGACGTCGTGCCAGGCAGCGGTGGAAGAGGCGCTCAACGGAGGGGAGACGATCGGGCCGGCGGAACCCTAAGCAGGAGCGCATGCATTGACGGCCCCGGGGCGCCAGAGGGTCGGCAACACCCATGGCAGGTGCCAATCTGTGCCGAAGCATGGAAACCACCGGTTCCGTCCCCGCCATCGCCCCGACGCCCCCAGACCCGACGCCCCCCGAGCCCAGGCTCAGGCCACCAGGCCAGAGGCGCCAGTTGCACCCCTGCCCAAGGGACTGGTGGAGCTGTATGGCCTGCTGGCGGTGCTGTTCGTGCTGGTGCCTGAATGGATGGCGGGCAGCGCCCTGGTGAGCTTCCGCGACAACCGCAGGGGTTCGGATCTGCCGGTCACTTCGATGGCCTGGCGAAGGCTGCCGGAACTGCGGCTGGCGGCCCTCGACCTGGCGGAGTTACGCGAATTGGGGGCCCAGATGCGGATCTGCGGCTACGGCCGCCTGAACCGTGAGCGGTTGACCGCACGCCTGCTCAAGCGCATCAAGCGGCAGCAAGGCCAGCTGCCCAGGGGCTCGAAGGGGCTGTGATAGCTTCCATCTCGCCGGGGCGTAGCGCAGCTTGGTAGCGCACCACTTTGGGGTAGTGGGGGTCGCAGGTTCAAATCCTGTCGCTCCGATTCACTGACGTTCGTTAGCAACGAAATCCACAACTTTCGCTTCACTGCCGGCCTCCCCAGCCGGCTTTTTTGTGGCTCATGCCAGGCGGGTGATCACCCCGTAGCGAGTCAGCCAGCGGTTCACCCGGGGCCTCAGGCGCGGCGGCACCTCCTGCAGCAACTGAGAAAGTTCCAGGGCCCCCAGCCGGCGCAGGTCGCGCACGTCCACATGCCAGAGGGCTTCGGCCTCTCGAATCAGCCGCGCCCAGGTGCGGCTGTCCTGCCAACGGCGCACGCGGGCCCTGCGGCCGAATGATGGGCCGAACGGGGGTCCAATGCGCCGGCGGACCCGCGGCAGCAGGGGAGGGGTGGCCATGGGTGGGCCTGCGACGTCTCCAGCATGGGAGCGCCAGAGGGATCTGGATGGAAACCTCCAGGCAACTTCCCATTGCTGAAGCAATTGCGATCGGTCCGCTGTACCCCGGCACTGAAGACCTGGCCTCAGGCACTGCGCCGCTGGTCGGGCTCAAGCTCGATCGGCAGCACCTCAAAGGCCAGGGCCGCCACCTCCCGCTCCGACAGCCTGCGGGTCCAGGCATTCCTGACGGGCTCATTCCAACGGAATCCCGCCTCCCGGGCCCGGTGGCGCTCGTCGTAGGAGACCTTGGCCTTGTAGAGGCGACGGGGCTCCAGGGCCACCTGCAGCAGAGCTTCCAGATCGCTCCGGCGCTCGAACACCTGGGCGAGGTAGGTGCAGTCGGTGAGGGCTCGGTGGGCCGCCCAGACGGGGATGCCATGGGCCAGGGCAAGGTCCCGCAGGGAGGGCTGGGGCCGCAGGTGCAACTCGGCGGGCCAGCGGATGTCATCCATGCTGCAGATCCAGGGTTTCCCGATGGCGGCAAGAAAACCGTGGCCAAACCACTGGCGATCGAAGCTGGCGTTGTGGGCCACCACGGCGTCGGTCGCTTCCACCAAGACCTCGAAGGCATCCCGCAGGGGCTCCCAGGGCTGATTCAGGCAGCTGACGGCAGCGGGGATGCCGTTGATCGATTCGCAGGGGTTGCTGGCGCAGGGGAGCAAAAACGAGACCTGACCGAGCACCGCCCTGGGGCCCACCGCAAAAAGGATCGCCCCCACCTCGATGCAGGTCCCCCGGCTGGGATCGAGGCCTGTGGTTTCGGTGTCGAGGATCAGCAGCCGCTCGGGCACCGAAGCTGAGGGCTCGCTTCCGGCCAAGCGGGGCAGAGCGACGCTGCGGGAACGGGGAGCTGGGGCTGGCTCCAGCGGCCCAGGGGCGAGTGGCTTCCCCAGGCTGGCCAGGGCCTTGCTGAGATCAGCTTCGAGGTGATCCTGGGAGGAACGCGCCGTTGGCTCACCCCAGAGGGGCAACTGGCCATCAGCCGGATCTCCCACTTCGTTGGCCATCAACGCGACCTGGTTGCCTTCATGGTCTCAGAGTTGGCAAGGTTTCAGCCAGGCGAACAGCTGAGCGATCTGCCGAGCCATGGGGTGAACTTCTTAGGCTGGTGCCAACTGCACCATCCCGGTGGCCCCAGCCCTGAAGGTGGGCGATCCGATCCCGCCGATCGCCCTCACCGACCAGAACGGCCTTGAGCGCCGCAGCGATCAGTTGAACGGCCAACCGCTGGTGCTGTTCTTCTATCCCAAGGACGACACCCCCGGTTGCACCGCCGAGGTCTGCGCCTTCCGGGACCGCCACGCCGAACTCGAAGCCCTCGGCGCCCAGGTGTGGGGCATCAGCGGCGATGACGCCGCCAGCCACGGCCGCTTTTCCCAGCGCCATGGGCTGCCCTTTCCCCTTCTGGTGGATCGGGGCAACGCCCTGCGCAAGGCCTTCGGCGTGCCCAGCGTGCTGGGGCTGCTGCCCGGACGGGTCACCTACGTGATCGATGGTGGCGGCGTGGTGCGCCATGTGTTCAACAACCTGCTGGATGGCGCCGCCCACGCCCGCGAAGCCCTGACGGCGCTGGGGGCGCTCCAGGTTTGAACCGCCCCCAGCGACCCAGGCGATGAGCGGCTGGCAGCAGCAGGTGCCGCTGTGGTGCCTCACTCCGCGGGAGCCGATCGGGCTGGTGGAGTTCATCGGCGGCACCGGCCTGGCGCTCACACCCCAGCTCAGCTACCGGCGCCTGCTGGAGGCCCTCGTCCGCCAGGGGGCCCAGGTGCGGGCCTGGGGTTATGTGCCCGGCTTTGATCACCAGGCCCAGGCGAATGAGGCCTGGCGTGCCTTCCGCCAGGCCAGGGAGAGGCGGCCGCCCCGTTCAGGGCTGGCGCCCCTGCGCATCGGCCACAGCCTGGGCTGCAAGCTGCACCTGCTCGCCCCCGATGGCGGCCGCAACTGCGCCGGCCTGGTGGCCCTGAGCTTCAACAACTTCGCCGCCGCCAGCTCGATTCCGCTGCTCGGAGAGTTGGCCCCGCGGCTGGGACTGAGCAGCGAGTTCAGCCCTTCGCCGAACGAAACCCTGCGGCTGATTGCCAGCGGCTACGGCCAGCGCCGCAACCTGCTGGTGCGCTTCAGCCGTGATGCCATCGACCAGAGCGAGGAGCTGCTGAGCGTGTTGCGACGGCGGCCGAACGACAACTCCCGGGTGCTCGATCTACCGGGCGACCACCTCACCCCCGCCAGCGCCGGTGTGCGCCAGAACCTGCTGGGCAGCTGGGCCGATGATCCGGAACGTGTACGCCAGATGCGGCAACTCTGCGAACGGCTGATGCGTTGGTGGCAGGAACCCGAAGTATCCAAACCTCGCAACGAATCCAACGAATCAGCCGAGATCGATTGACAGCCTTGGGTTCGCGCCACAGGGTGTACGGGATTCACCTGTCTTGCTGAAGGTTCCATGGCCCAACCCGTTGATGCCTTCGTTTCCGGCTGGCAACGTTCGTTCGAATATGAGGGCCGCTCCACCCGAGGCGACTTCTGGTGGTTCGTCCTCGCGAATTTCATCGTGTCGTTGGTCCTCGCCATCGCGACCAACGCGGTCAGCCAGCTCGCGGCGCTCTACACCCTCTATTCCATCGCCGTGATCGTCCCCTCGATCCCCCTGACGGTCCGTCGTCTGCGGGACGCCGGCAAGCACTGGGCCTGGATCTTCATCTCCCTGATTCCACTGATTGGCCCGATCTGGCTGATCGTGCTGCTGGTGCAGGCCTCGGTGGGGGCCGTGGCCGGCTGAGGGCGCGGGGGCCTGGAGGGAAAAGCCGGGCCCGCTCAGACCCGCAAGGAATCCAGCACGCTGCGGTCCTCCAGGGTGCTGGTGTCGCCGCTCACTTCTTCGCCCGCCGCCAGGGAGCGCAGGATGCGGCGCATGATCTTGCCGCTGCGGGTCTTGGGCAGGGCATCGGAGAAGCGGATCTCATCGGGGCGGGCAATCGGGCCGATTTCTTTGCCCACGTGCTTCTTGAGCTCGGCAGCCAGGGCCCCATCGCCCACACGGCCGGTTTCCAGGCTGATGAAAGCCACGATCCCTTCGCCCTTGAGCTCATCGGGGCGGCCCACCACGGCCGCTTCGGCCACGGCGGGGTGGCTCACCAGGGCCGATTCGATCTCCATCGTGCCCAGCCGATGGCCTGAGACGTTGATCACGTCGTCGACCCGGCCCATCACCCAGTAGTAGCCGTCGGCATCGCGGCGGGAGCCATCGCCGGCGAAGTAAAGCCAGCTGCCATCGGCCGGGCGGATGTGCTCCCAGTAGCTGCGGCGGAAGCGGTCGGGATCGCCGTGCACGGTGCGCATCATTCCGGGCCAGGGGCGCCGCACCGCCAGGTAGCCCCCTTCATCGACCCCCACGCTGTTGCCGCTGATGTCCACCACGTCGGCGGAGATGCCGGGCAGGGGAAGGGTGGCGGATCCGGGTTTGGTGGGGGTGGCCCCGGGCAGGGGGCTGATCATCACGCCGCCGGTTTCGGTCTGCCACCAGGTGTCCACCACCGGGCAGCGGTTGTGGCCGATCACCTCCCGGTACCACATCCAGGCCTCGGGGTTGATCGGCTCTCCCACCGTGCCGAGGATGCGCAGGGAGCCCATGTCGTACTGGTCGGGCACCTCCCGGCCGTTCTTCATGAACGCCCGGATCGCCGTGGGCGCGGTGTAGAAGATCGTGACCTTGTGCTTCTCGATCACCTCCCAGAAGGCCCCGGGCTTGCTGGGGCGCGGGGCTCCCTCGTACATCACCGTGGTGGCGCCGTTCGAGAGCGGGCCGTAGACGATGTAGCTGTGGCCGGTGATCCAGCCCACATCGGCGGTGCACCAGTGGATGTCGTCCTCGCGCAGATCGAAGATCCACTGGAAGGTGAGCTGGGCCCAGAGGTTGTAGCCGGCGGTGGTGTGCACCACTCCCTTGGGCTTGCCGGTGGAGCCGGAGGTGTAGAGCACGAACAGGCGGTCCTCGCTGGCCATCGGCTCGGCGGGCGCCTCGGGGCTCTGGGGTTCCACCAGCTCATGCCACCAGTGGTCCCGGCCGCTGGTGAAGCCCACCTCTTGGCCCGTGCGGCGCACCACCAGCACATGCTCCACCGATGGGCAACCCTCAGCGAGGGCCTGATCCACCGCCGGCTTGAGCGCCACGGGCTTGTCTTTGCGGAAGCCGCCATCGGCGGTGATCACCGCCTTGGCCGAACCATCGATCAGCCGGTCCCGCAGGGCCTCAGCGGAATACCCCCGAACACCACCGAGTGGGGGGCGCCGATGCGGGCGCAGGCCAGCATGGCGATCGCCGCCTCGGGCACCATCGGCATGTAGAGCGCCACCAGGTCGCCCTTGCCGATGCCCAGGGAGCGCAGGGCATTGGCGGCCTTGCTCACCTCCGCATGGAGCTGGCGGTAAGTGAAGGTGCGCACGTCCCCCGGCTCCCCCTCCCAGATCAGCGCCGTCTTGTCGGCGCGGGGGCCATCGAGATGGCGATCGAGGCAGTTGTAGGAAACGTTGGTGGTACCGCCCTCGAACCAACGGGCGAAGGGCGGGTGGCTCCAATCGAGCACCTGCTCAAAGGGTGTGAACCAGTGCAGCTGCGTGCGGGCCTGCTCGCCCCAGAAGGCGTCGGGGTCGGCCTCCACCCGGGCCACCAGTTCCTGGTAGGCCGCGAGGCTGCCGATCTGGGCTGTGGCCGCGAGCTCCGCGGGGGGCGAACACCCGTTGCTCCTGGAGCACCGATTCGATCGTGGCCTCGCTCATCCATCTGCTGCACCGATCGCCCATTCAAGCCAGCGACCGTCCCGGGCGCCCAGGGGGAGACGGATGTTGAAGGTTGCGGCCTCAAGGCCAGGAGGTGGGCTGGGAGGATGGCCCGATGAGCCGGCCCGCCGCCTGTCTGTTTGACCTCGACGGTCTCCTGCTGGACACCGAGCCCCTGCATGGCCGCGCCTGGCGGGAGGCGGCCCGCCATTTCGGCGTGGAGCTGGCCCACGAACAGCTGCTGGCCCTGCGGGGTCGCCGGCGCGATGACAACGCCCGCCAGGTGCGCCGCTGGATCAAGGCGGGCGAAGCTCCGTCCCCCACGCCGGAGGAGCTGTTGGCCGTGCAACAGCCGATCGCCAGGCAGTTGCTGCCCCAGGCCAGTGCGATCGATGGCGCGGCGGAACTGCTCGCCCGCTGCCGGGAGCTGGCCATCCCCATGGCCCTGGTCACCAGCAGCAGCCGTGAGGCGGTGGCGCGCAAGGCCGCTCCCCACCCCTGGCTGGGGCTGATCGAGCTGCGGGTGCACGGGGACGACCCTGAACTTGGGCAGGGCAAGCCCGCTCCGGATGGTTATCTGCTTGCGGCCCGGCGCCTGGGGGTGCCGGCGGGCGATTGCTGGGCCTTCGAGGATTCTCCGGCCGGGGCCCGCGCTGCCCATGAGGCCGGCTGCCAGGTGCATGTGCTCGCCGGGGATCTTGATGAGGGGGCCTTTCCTGCGGGGGTGCGCTTGATTCGCAGTCTTCGGGAGGTGGAGCTGGCCTAGGCGCTCCCCCACCGCTGAATGTAGGCAGAGGAGGCTGGCCTGGGCCGCACGTTCAATCCCCCTGAACGTATGGAGACTCACGATCACCCAATCCAGCAGCATTTGCTGAGCGCAGGGAACCTCGTCCAAGTCATTCCAATCGCTCGCTCACCATCCAGCGGCCCTAGTTCCTAAAGCATGACCAAGAGGCACCACTCACCCGGCTGGTGAGCAACCCCGCCGAGACCTCTGCCGCGGAACGACCCCCGAGAGCCTCATATGCCCCCTAAATGCCTCCCATTGGCGCACGGATTTAACGATCTGTGCCTTTGGCTACAAGCCCAGTGCCGCGATCGCCGGACTCTGACCAAGCCCGTTTATCGATCAGTTCCTGCAAAGGGGCGTTGATGATGCGAAGGACCCAACCCTTTTCCAACTGGAGCGCCGCCCTCACGGCCGGCCCCTCTGCTCTCGAAACATTTGACAGCTTCCGCCTCAGATTCATGGCGGGAGTGGAGAACCCTCACCTGCGCCGGTTCGCCGTGGTCCTCCTGGCCGCCGGTGCCCTGGTGATGCCACTGATGGCCGGCGCCGCCAAGGCAGCGCTCACCAAAGTCCCCACCGATGGGGCCGACAACCTGCTGATGTTGGTCGGCTCGGCCCTCGTGCTGCTGATGACCCCGGGGCTGGCGTTCTTCTACGGGGGCTTCACCCGGGCCAAGAACGTTCTGAACTGCATGATGATGAGCTTCTTCCTGATGGGTCTCATCGGGGTGCTCTGGGTGGTGATCGGCTACAGCCTCGCCTTCGGAGTCGGATTCGGGAGTCCCTTCATCGGTGGCCTCGAGTTTTTCATGCTCAATGGGGTGGGTGGTCCCCTCGGAGATGCTCCCCTGGCCGATGGTTTCGCCATCAGCGCCACCAGTTTCGCCCTGTTCCAGGGCATGTTCGCGATCATCACCCCGGCTCTGATCAGTGGCGCTCTGGTGGAGCGCATCAGTTTCAAGGCCTGGTTCTGGTTCTGCCTGTTCTGGAGCCTGTTGATTTACTCCCCCATGGCCAAGATGGTCTGGGGAGGCGGCTTCCTCGGCTGCTTTGGCATCGGTGCGATCGATTTCGCCGGCGGCACGGTCGTGCACATCGCCTCCGGTGTGTCCGCCCTCGTTGCGGCCGCGATCATCGGCAAGCGCACCAACTGGCCCGAGCAGAAGAGCCCACCCCACAACGTGCCCTTCATTCTTCTGGGTGCAGGCCTGCTCTGGTTCGGCTGGTTCGGCTTCAACGGGGCCAGCATGTTCGCCTCCAAGACGGCCGGTTACCCCTTCCTCACCACCACCACCGCGGCTTCGGCGGCCCTGCTCACCTGGTGCCTGCTGGAATGGTTCCTCGATGGCAAGCCCACAGCCGTGGGTGCGGCCACCGGAGCTGTGGCGGGCCTGGTGGGGATCACTCCCGCCGCTGGCTTCGTCTACATGGGGCACTCGATCATCATCGGTGCTCTCACGGCTACGGCCTGCCTGATCGCCGTGAGGGTGAAGATGGCGATCAAGTTCGATGATTCGCTGGACACCTTCATGGTCCACGGCGTGGGCGGAACCATCGGTGCCTTGCTGACGGGGGTGTTCGCCGTCTCGGCCCTCGTTCCGGCGGACTACTTCCCCAAATCTGCCGAAGTCATGGCAGCCGGCGGCAACCTGGGGCTGTTTGTGGTTCAGCTCAAAGCTGTACTCATCACCTACGGATTCGTGGGTATCGGAACGGCTGTGATTCTCTTGATCCTTGGAGCGATCATGCCGCTCCGGATTACTCCCGAAGAGGAGGATCGTGGTGTCGACTACGTGCTGCACGGTGAAGAGGCCTACGACCCGATGGCCTACTGACCGCCGTTGGTCATCAAGCCCTTCAACTGCGCCCCCGCCCAGGCGGGGGCATTTTCATGGCCTCCACCCCAAAGCGCGAGATCTCAGCAGCGACCGAGCAGGGATTCAGAGGCGATGGACCACTGATTCAGGAGCTCAATACAGGCGGCTGAGCACGAAATCAGGCAGGGCCAGCAGGGCGCTGCGGGATTCAGAGGGAGCCAGCCAGGCCAGGGTGCCGGCGGCCTCACGGGCGAATTCTTCAGCCAGAGCCCTTGAGCGCTGGATGGCACCGGAGCCGCGCACCAGCTCGAGGGCTTGCTCCAGATCGCCGGGCTCACAGAGCTCCCGTTCGATCAGGCCCGCCAGGGAGGGCCGCTCTTCGAGGGCATAGAGCACCGGAGCCGTGAGGTAGCCGGTGGCCAGATCGCTGGCGGCCGGCTTGCCCAGCTGCTGGTCACTGCCTGTGAAATCGAGGATGTCGTCGACCACCTGGAAGGCAAGACCCAGCTGGCGGCCGAAACGGTAAAGATCGTCGAGCTGGTCGGCGGGAAGTCCGCTGAGCACACCGGCGGCCCGGGCGCTGTTGGCGATCAGTGAGGCGGTCTTGCAGTAGCTCTTGTCGAGGTAGGTGGCGAAGCTCTGACCCGTGTCGTAGCGGTAGAGGCCCTGGCGCACTTCGCCATCGGCGAGATCCATGATCACCCGCGAAAGCAGCTTGACCACCTCGAGATCGTCGAGGTTGGCGAGGTGCCAACTGGCCTGGGCGAACAGAAAGTCGCCCGCCAGAACCGCCACCCGGTGATTGAAACGACTGTGAACCGTGGCCACACCCCGACGGGTGGAGGCCTCATCCACGACATCGTCGTGGACCAGGGAGGCCGTGTGGATCATCTCGGTGATCTCGGCCAGGCGCCGGTGGCGCGGGCTCAGCTCCCCATCGGGTGCCAGGGCGCGGGAGAGCAGCAGCACGATGCCCGGGCGGATGCGCTTGCCTCCGGCGCTGAACAGATGCTCGGCGGCCGCCTGAAGAATCGGGTGGCCGGCACCGATGAGGTTGCGCAGGTCACTGAGCAGGGTCTCGAGGTCGGCTTCGACCGGCTGGAGTAACTCTGCGACCGTTGCCATGGACCCCTCCGGTCCGCCGATCCTAGAAGGCCCGGGAAAGCGACTGCAGGGACACCTGCTCCACGGTTGGTCGCTGGCCCAGCCAGGGGGTGGCGGCGCTGGCGAAGCTCTCGGCGCAACCGGTGACGCAGAAGCGGCCTTGGCCAACCGCCTCGAGTTGGTGGGGACGGCTGGGCCCAGGGCCCTGGCCATCAAGCAGCGCCTGCAGCCGTGCCACGGCGGCGACGGCGGGATCCACCAGCAGCACCTCTTCTGGCACCAATTGGCGCAGAAGCGGCCCCAGCAAGGGGTAGTGGGTACAGCCGAGCACGATCGCCTCCACCCGCGCCTCCAGTAGCGGCTGCAGGTAGGACTGGGCCGCTTGGATCAATCGTCGGTCCCGCAGGTTTCCCGCCTCGATCAGGGGCACGAACTCCGGGCAGGGCACCTCCAGCACCAACGCACCCTGCAGGTGGTGGCGGATGGCCCGGCCGTAGGCACCGCTCGCGGCCGTGGCCGGGGTCGCCAGCACCCCCACGCGCTGGCTGCGCAGTTGGGTGGCGACGCTGTCGATCAGGCCGTAGACCGGCACTCCGGCCTCATGCACGGCCACATCAAAGGCCAGGGCATTGGAGGTGTTGCAGGCCATCAGCAGGGCATCTACCCCTTCGGCCCGCAGCCAGGCCACCACCTCCGAGGCAATCGCGCGTATCTCCTCGGGTGAGCGTTGGCCGTAGGGCACCCGGGCCGTGTCACCGAGGTAGAGGAAGCGCTGCTGCGGGTGTCGCACCAGGAGTTGGTTGAGCACGGTCAACCCCCCAGGCCGCTGTCAAAGAGCCCCAGCAGCAAACTCACTGTCCGCCCCTGAGGTAGTTGAGCAGGCCCGTGGCGATCGCCAAGGCCAACCTGCGGCGGTGCTGCCCGTCCGCCAGGCGCGGTGAATCCAGTTCACCGGTGACGAAGCCCATCTCCACCAGCGCCGCCGGCATCACGGTGCGGCGGATCACGAAGAAACGACCCTGGCGCACCCCGCGGTCAGGGCTGCCGGGGGAGACCGCCAGCACCTCCTGCTGCACCGAGGCCGCCAGGCTGCGGGCACTGGCACTCTCGAAATAGAAGGTCTCGATGCCATTCACATCCGGCCGCGACATGCTCAGGGCGTTGGCGTGGATGCTCAGAAAGATGTCGGCGCCGCTGCTGTTGGCGAGCGACACCCGCGGCGGCAGGTCCACATCCACCTCGCTGGTGCGCGTGAGCAGCACCTGAACCCCCCGCTGCTGCAGCAACTGGGCCACCTGCAGGCTGACATCGAGCACCACATCGGTTTCGCGCAGGCCACCGATGCCCACCGCCCCAGGATCTGGACCGCCATGGCCCGGGTCGATCACCACCTTGAAGAGCCCCCGGGGCACCCCCGGCAGCCCGGCCGCCGAGGGGTCGGGCCGCTGGTCCAGCGGGGCACGGGGGTGCGCCAGCTGGCGGTGGGGGCCACCGGGGTCGGGGCATCCAGGTCACCTTCGCCGATGGCCTGGAATCCACTGGCCGCCAGCCCTTTGAACTCAAGACGCCAGCGGTCCCGGGCGGTGCCTTCGAGCTTGAGCTCACGGGGATCCAGCTCAGTGCCGGGGGCAAACTCGAGCACCAGCCGGGTGCTGTTGGGGGTGGGTTTGCCGATGCGCACCTCCCGCACCACCCCGCCCGCAGGCAGGGTGCGGGTGCGCAGGGGTGCCCCAGGCAGATCAATCCAGATCCGGGGCCCCAACCCGCCGCGACCGGCTTCATAGAACGCCTGGAGGGTGATGTCAGGGGAGGTGCGCAGTTCCAGCACCCCTCGCGGCTCAAGCGCCAGGCCGACAGGGCACTGGCCGCCATCGCCGGCAGGGCGGCCACCAGGGAGGCCCACTGCAGACCCACACCGAGAACGAGGGCGGGCAGAACCCTCAACAGCCGGGCGCACCCCATCGCCGGCGTCAGAACAGCGCCGGGCGGCGGTGCTGGAGGCTGGGCATCACGGCTCGAACCCGCTGGAGATGGGCCACGTCGATCGGTGCCACGGCCAGACCCGGGGTCACGCCGGCGTCGGAGAGCACCGTGCCCCAGGGGTCGATCACCATGGCGTGGCCATGGCTGTGGCGCCGGCCGTAGTGCACCCCGGTCTGGGCGGGGGCCAGCACATAGACCGTGTTTTCGATCGCCCGGGCCTGCAGCAGTACCTGCCAGTGGTCCTTGCCCGTGAAGGCCGTGAAGGCGGCGGGAATCATCACGAGATCGGCGCCGGCTCCAGCCAGGTGGCGGTAGAGCTCAGGAAAGCGCACGTCGTAGCAGATGGACAGGCCGATGCGGCACAGACCCGGAACGTCCACCACAGGCGGCAGGTCGTGGCCCTGCTGCACCGTCTCCGACTCCCGGTAGGTGTTGCCGTCGGGCAGATCCACATCGAAGAGGTGGATCTTGTCGTAGCGGGCCAGCAACTGGCCGTCCTTGCCCACCAGCTCGGCGCGGTTGAGGGTGAGGCGCTCCCCGCCGGCACGGGGTAGCCGCCGCCGAGCAGCGTCACCTGATAGCGGCGGGCCATGGTCACCAAAACCGCTGGCTGCGCTCGGCCAGGGCCGGGGCCTGCGCCAGCCGCTGTTCGTCCTCGCCCATGAAGGCGAAATTCTCCGGCAGGCCCACCAGCTCCGCGCCACGGCGGGTGGCCAGTTCGATCAGCTCCTCAGCGGCGGCGAAGTTGGCGTCCGTGTCCGGGCCGGAGGTGAGCTGCAGAGCTGCCGCCAGGAAGCTGGTCACCGCTGAAGAGGCCTGAGTGGCGGCACTGTAAGGGACCTCTCTCAGGCCGCCTGGAGCACACCGGGCTCCACCTGGGTGGGCACCACCTGGAGGCTGTCGATCGCCGCGCAGCAAACGAAATCAGCGTCGTGGTTGCCCAGGCGGATCAAGCGCTGGCCATGGCTGGAGGCCCGCAGACAGGTTTCAGGGTCAAGGCGCCATTGCTGCCAGAGGGCCAGGGCGGCCAGCATTTCATCGTTGCCGAAGCTGACGCCCACGTGGGGGGCCACCGCCAGCTCCATGGCCGCCGAGGCCACCGCGCCGGCGGCGAGGGAATCCTCCAGGGAATAATCACCCTCCCAGCCACTGCCCACGATCCAGACGCGCCCACAGCCCCGCTCGATCAATCGCCGTGCCGCGGCTGCCCGGTTGGGCAGGCAGGCGGTGAGCAGCAACGGCACCTGCCGCACCCGATCGAGGGAACGGGTGCCGTTGGTGGTGCTCATGAAGATGCGTTTGCCCCCCACCACCTCCGGGGTGACCGCGATCGGCGAATTGCCCAGCTCGAAGCCCTCCAGACGCGCACCGCCGCGCTCGCCGGCCCGCAGACGCCGCTCGGCGGGCCAGGCTTCGGCAGCCGCCTGCAAAGCCTCCAGGTCGGCAAAGGCCTGCACCGCCTCGGCGCCGTTCGCCAGCGACCAGGCAATGGTGGTGGTCGCCCGCAGCACGTCGATCACGACGGCGGCATCGGGAGCCGGGCCGGCGCCATCGGCGGGCACGAGCTCGGAGGTGGGGAAATAGGAGATCTGCACGAACGCACGCCAGGGCCGCGTGCGCCACAGTAGGCAGCACCGGTGGGACACGAATGGGCGGGCCACGGACGCGGCGGGCGAGCCGCGACCTGCGCGGGTTCCTGGAGCTGATCGAGAGCCGCGGACAGCTGCGCCGAATCAGCGCGCCGGTGGATCCCAACCTGGAACTGGCCGCCATCGCCGACCGGGTGCTGGCCCGTGGCGGACCGGCGTTGCTGTTCGAAAATGTGCTCGGCTCACCGATGCCCGTGGCGGTGAACCTGCTGGGCACCGTGGAACGCGTGCTCTGGTCGATGGGCATGGAGCGGCCCGAGGAGCTCGAAGAGCTCGGCAGCCGCCTCGCCCTGCTCCAGCAACCCAAACCGCCCAAGGGCCTCAAGGAAGCCGCCCGTTTCGGCGGTGTGCTCTGGGATCTGATTCGCTCCCGCCCCGACCGGGACCTCACCCCCCTGCCACCAGCAGGTGTTCAAGGGGAGCAGGTGAATCTGGACGCCCTGCCACTGCTGCGCCCCTGGCCGGGCGATGCCGGAGGTGTGATCACCCTGGGGCTGGTGATCACCAAGGATCCCGAAACCGGCGTGCCCAACGTGGGGGTCTACCGGCTGCAGCGCCAGTCGGCCCAGACGATGACCGTGCACTGGCTCTCGGTGCGGGGCGGCGCCCGGCACCTGCGCAAGGCGGCGGCGCTTGGAAAAAACTGGAGGTGGCGGTGGCGATCGGGGTGCACCCGCTGCTGGTGATGGCGGCGGCCACGCCGATCCCCGTGCAGCTCTCGGAATGGCTGTTCGCCGGGCTCTACGCCGGCGAGGGGGTGCGGCTGGCGAAGTGCAAGACCCTGGACCTGGAGGTGCCCTCCCACAGCGAAGTGGTGCTGGAGGGCACGATCACCCCCGGGGAGCAGCTCCCGGATGGGCCCTGTGGCGATCACATGGGCTTCTACGGCGGCGCTGAGCTCTCACCGCTCGTGCGCTTCAACTGCGTCACCCAGCGGCGCGATCCGATCTTCCTGACCACCTTCAGTGGCCGGCCCCCCAAGGAAGAGGCGATGCTGGCGATCGCCCTGAACCGCCTCTACACCCCGATCCTGCGCCAGCAGATCCCGGAGATCATCGATTTCTTCCTGCCGATGGAGGGGCTGAGCTACAAGCTGGCGATCCTTTCGATTGACAAGGCCTACCCCGGCCAGGCCAAACGCGCGGCGATGGCCTTCTGGAGTGCCCTGCCCCAGTTCACCTACACCAAGTTCGTGGTTGTGGTCGACAAGAGCATCGCCATCCGCGATCCGCGCCAGGTGATCTGGGCGATCAGCGCCCAGGTGGACCCCCAGCGCGATCTCTTCGTGCTGGAGGACACCCCTTCGATTCGCTCGATTTCGCCAGCGAACGCCTGGGCCTGGGCGGCCGCCTGGCGATCGATGCCACCACCAAGATCGGCCCGGAGAAGCGCCACGACTGGGGCGAGGCCCTCTCGCGCCCACCGGAACTGGAAGCCCAGATCGACGCCCGCTGGGTGGAACTGGGGCTGGCGGATCTCGATGGGATCGAGCCCGATCCGGCCCTGTTCGGCTACGCCCTTGAGCACGTGCTGGAGCGGTTGGCGGCGCGGGGCTGAGCGGAGCTGATGCTGCGCAAGCGCGCCCTCTACGCGATCAAGGCCCTGCTGGAGCTGGCCCGCGATCCCCAGCGCTGGCAATCGGTGAACCAGCTGGCCCAGGCCCAGCAGTTGCCGGCACCGATGTTGGAGCAGTTGCTGCTGAAGCTGCGCCGCGCCCAGCTTGTGGAGGCCCGCCGCGGTCGCAGCGGCGGCTACCGGCTGGCCCAGCCGGCCCGCCAGGTGCGGCTGGCGGCGATCCTGCTGGCGGTGGAGGACGGCGTGCGACTGGGGGAGCCAGGCACCATGGCCGAGAGCGAGCTCCCAGGGATCTCCAGCGAGGCCCTGGCCGGAGATCGGGTGCTGTCGGCGCTGCAACGGCGGCTGAGGCGGGCCCTGCAGCGGGAGTTGGAGGCCCTCAGCCTGGAGGAGCTGCTGTTCGACCTGCGCAGCTGGCAGGAGAGCCTGCGGGAGGACGGTGGCCTGATGGTGGGCTGAAAGGGCCCCTGGGTAACCTCGCCCCCTCTGCCCCATCGCTGTCCATGACCCTCGAGCTGGGATCCACCACCGCTCGCAGCCTGCGGGGATCGGTGCGCGTGCCGGGCGATAAATCGATCTCCCACCGGGCCCTGCTGTTCGGGGCGATCGCCGAGGGGAGACGCGCATCGAGGGGCTGTTGCCCGCCGAGGACCCCCTGAGCACCGCCGCCTGCCTGCGGGCCATGGGGGCGGACGTGGGGCCGATCGTGGCGGGCGAACCGGTGCTGGTGCGCGGGGTCGGGCTCGATGGCCTGACTGGAGCCGGAATCGATCCTCGACTGCGGCAACTCCGGCACCACCATGCGCCTGCTCCTGGGGCTGCTCGCGGGTCGATCAGGTCGCCACTTCGTGCTCACGGGCGACGACTCCCTTCGCCGGCGGCCGATGGCGAGGGTGGCCATTCCCCTGGCGGCGATGGGGGCCACGATCGCCGGCCGCGCCGGCGGCAACTACGCCCCCCTGGCGATCCAGGGCCGCCGGCTCCACGGCGACACGGTCACCACCCCGGTGGCCTCGGCCCAGGTGAAATCGGCCCTGCTGCTGGCCGCCCTCACAGCTGATGGGCCCACCACCGTGATCGAACCCGCCCGCTCCCGCGACCACTCCGAGCGGATGCTGCGCGCCTTCGGGGCCGACCTGGAGGTGGGCGGCGAGGGGAATCGCAGCGTGATCGTGCGCCCCGGGGCGGTGCTGCGTGGCCAGCACGTGGTGGTGCCCGGCGACATCAGCTCGGCCGCCTTCTGGCTGGTGGCCGGGGCGATCACCCCCGGCGCTGATCTCACGGTGGAGAACGTCGGCCTCAACCCCACCCGCACGGGGATCCTGGAGGTGCTTGAGCAGATGGGAGCGGCGATCGAGATCCTCAACCCCCGCCAGATGGCCGGTGAACCTGTGGGCGATCTGCGGGTGAGCCATGGCCCCTTGAGAGCCTTTGCCATCGAAGGTGATCTGATCCCCCGCCTGGTGGATGAGATCCCGGTGCTGGCGGTGGCCGCCTGCGTCGCCGAAGGGGTCTCGACAATCCGGGGCGCGGAGGAACTTCGCGTGAAGGAAACCGATCGGCTGGCGGTGATGGCCCGTCAGCTCGGGGCGATGGGCGCCCGGCTCGAGGAGCACCCCGACGGGCTCACGATCAGCGGCGGCGTGGCGCTCCGGGGCGCTGAAGTGGACAGCGAAACCGACCACCGGGTGGCGATGAGCCTGGCGGTGGCGGCCCAGATCGCCTCCGGCACCAGCCGCCTGCGGCGCAGCGCGGCGGCGGCGGTCTCCTACCCAGGCTTCTGGGATGACCTCGCCCGGCTCCAGAGCTGAGCCCAGGCTGGTTCGAGCGGCGTCAAGCTCGCCAGTAGATTCCGGCCGTTCACCGCAGGGGATCGATGCTCGCCGTCGCCGTGCTGGCCGCCGGGAAGGGAACCCGCATGAAGAGCCAGCTCCCCAAGGTCCTGCAGCCCCTGGCGGGCGCCACCCTGGTGGAACGGGTGCTCGCAAGCTGCCGCAACCTGGCCCCCCAGCGGCAGCTGTTGATCGTGGGTCACCAGGCGGAGCGGGTGGAAGCCTCCCTGGCGGCGGTGGCGGGGCTGGAATTCGTGCTGCAGCAACCCCAGCAGGGCACGGGTCATGCGGTGCAACAGCTGCTGGCGCCCCTGGCGGGCTTCGAGGGCGAGCTGCTCGTGCTCAACGGCGATGTGCCGCTGCTGCGCGCTGACACCCTCGAAAAGTTGCTGGATCAGCACCGCCGCAGCGGCGCGGCGGTGACCCTGCTCACCGCCAGGCTCACGGACCCCAGCGGTTACGGCCGCGTGTTCAGCGACGGGGACGGACGGGTCAGCGCGATCATCGAGCACCGCGACTGCAACGACGATCAGCGGCGCAACCATCTGATCAACGCCGGCATCTACTGCTTTGACTGGAAGCGCCTGGCGGAGGTGCTGCCCCAGCTCAGCACCGACAACGACCAGGGGGAGCTCTACCTCACCGACAGCGTCGCCCTGCTGGGCCACGCCACCCACCTGGAGGTGGCCGACCCCGACGAGATTCTGGGCATCAACGACCGGATTCATCTGGCCCAGTGCGAAGCGGTGCTGCAGGAACGGCTCCGGCGCCACTGGATGGAGAAGGGGTCAGCTTCATTGATCCCGCCAGCTGCACACTCAGCGAAGGCAGCCGCTTCGGCCGCGACGTGGTGATCGAGCCCCAGACCCACCTGCGCGGAACCACAACCGTGGGCGATGGCTGCCATCTCGGCCCCGGAAGCCTGGTGGAGGACAGCTCCCTGGGGGCCGGCGTGGAGGTGCTGTTTTCGGTGCTGCGAGGGGCCACGGTGGGCGATGACTGCGCCATCGGCCCCTACGCCCAGCTGCGCCCGGGCACCGTGCTGGACAAGCGCTGCCGGGTGGGCAACTTCGTGGAAGTCAAGAACAGCCACCTCGCTGACGACTGCAGGGTGAATCACCTCAGCTACATCGGCGATGCCGATCTCGGGGCGAACGTCAACGTGGGGGCGGGCACGGTCACCGCCAACTACGACGGCGTGCGCAAACACCGCACGATCATCGGCGCCGGCAGCAAGACAGGCGCCAATTCCGTGCTCGTGGCGCCCGTCAAGCTGGGGGAGGGGGTCACCGTCGGGGCCGGCTCCACGATCACCAAAGACGTGCCCGCCGGCGCCCTGGCCCTGGGCCGGGCACGCCAGGTGGTCAGGGAAAACTGGCCGGTAACATCTCCCGCAGCAGGGGAATCAGCCGCTCCAACGCCACCCCCGGCTCGCCTTGAGCAGCAGGGTGTCCCCCGGCCTCAGCCACTGCCCCAGGGGGCCGGCGGCGGCGGCGGGATCGGCCACCCGCTCCAGGAGGGGCACCCCAGCGGCGGCCAGGAGCATGGCCTGCCCCTCGGCGCCTCCGTCCACCACCACCAGTCCATCGAGTCCGAGGCGTGCCGCCAGGGCGCCGATGGCGGCGTGGAGCTCCAGGCTTTGTTCGCCCAGTTCGAACATGGTGCCCAGGACGGCAAAGCGCCGTCCTCCCTGCTGGGCCAACAGCCGCAGGGCCGCCTCGGTGGCCTCGGGCGAGGCGTTGTAGGTCTCATCGAGCACGTGCACACCGCCCACCTTCAGGCGGGCGCTGCGTCCCCCGGCAGCTCCACGCGCAGATCGGCCAGCGCTTCCGGCGGCACCCCCAGCTCCAGGGCCACCGTCAGGGCCAGCAGCAGATTGCGGGCGTTGTGGGCCCCTGGAAGCGGCAGCCTGTAGCGGCGCCCCCCAGGCTGAGGTGCGTCCCATCGGGCTCCAGTTGGCCGATCCCATCGGCCGGCGGCAGGGCCGGATCGAAGGGGCCATCGCCCGCCAGGGCCAGCCGCCGCACCCGGCCCGGCCAGACCGCTGACAGGGCCGCCTCCAGCAGGGGATCCCCCGCCGGCACCACCACCAGAGCGGCGGCCGGAAGACCCGTGACGATCTCGCACTTGGCGGTGGCAATCGCTTCGCGGCTACCGAGCCGACCGATATGGGCCGTGCCGATGTTGGTGATCACGGCGATGTCGGGCCGGGCGCAGCGGCTGAGGCGCTCGATCTCCCCGGGCCGCGCATGCCCATCTCCACCACCACCGCCGCCTCATCGCCGGTGGCCTTGAGCAGGGTGAGCGGCACGCCCACATCGTTGTTCTCATTCCCCACACTGGCCAGGACCGGCCCCAGGGGGCAAGGGCGGCCCGCAGCAGCTCCCGGGTGGTGGTCTTGCCGGCTGAACCGGTCACCGCCACCACCGCTGCCGCCAGCTCTTGGCGGCGCAGAGTCCCCAGCAGCTGATAGGCCGCCTGGGTGTCGTCCACCGGCCAGGCCGGCAGGCCTTCGGGCACGTCTGGGAGCTGCGAGCGCTCCACCACCGCCGCCAGAGCCCCGCGCTCAAGGGCCTGGGCGAGGAAGCGGTGGCCATCGAAGCGCTCCCCCACCAGGGGCACGAACAGACTGCCCGGCTGCAGCGAACGGCTGTCGGTGGTCACAGGCCCCAGGGGCTGCTCCAGATCCAGATCCGCTCCGCCCACCGGCGGTCCCCACTGCTCCACCAGCTGCGACAGCCGCATCCCTTCAGGCCCCCTCAGCCGTACGAAAGCAGAATCATGCCGCTCCCCACCCGGGCCTGGCGTCCCAGCACACGGCCACGGCCATCGACCAGCTCGAGCCTGTCGTAGCCGAGGCCCTTGGTCTGCTGAAGCCAGCGGTCCGCCTGGCGTTGAAGCTCGCCGGCGGAGCGGGAGAGAAAGTCGGGCGTCAGCTCCAGCACCAGCAGAGATCGCTCCGGCTGGGGCCGGGCGGCGATCAGCAGTGCGGGTCCATCGCTGGTTCCGGCATCGTCGGCCAGAAGCTCCAACAGGGGGTCGAGGGCCAGCGCTGGCGGGGAAGGCGGTGCTGGCGGTTCGGCCGTATCGATCAGTGGTGCCGGTTCATCGGCTGGGATCGTCGCCGGAAGCGACCCTCCGGCCTCTGCAACGGAACGGGTCTCCAGGGGCGTTGGCACAGGCAGGGGGATCACCTCCACGGTCCGCGCCCCGCCATGGCCCCAGAGCGTTGCGGCGCCGAGCGGCAGCAGCAGCGCAACCAACAGCACAAGGGGCCAGAACACCCTGGAGAGGGCGCCGGGCCAGAAGGCCGGCAGGGGGAGCTGGCCCGAGCCGTTGCGACGCCAGAGTTCCCTGGCCCGCAGGCCCAGGCTCGCCAGCACCGCCCGCAGGTCCTGGCCCAACAGGCTCCACGGGCTCACATAGGAACTGGGCAATGCCGTTCCGCTCTCTGGCAGATCCCCGGGCGGGCCGATCGGCTCGTTCATCGAGCGCGACTCAACACAGCCGGATCATCCCTGGGGACGCCGCAGCAGCCGCGAGAGGGGATGGCGTCGAGCCGGTTCCGGTTCCGTTCCGCCAGCCGATCCAACCGCTGACTTGTCGTGGCCGGGCCCCTCGATGCCAGCCCCCTCAGGGCCAGCACTGGTCTCCGGCTTCGGATCCTGGTGTGAAGGCGCCCCGCCATGGCGGCTCGGATCAGCATCCTGACCCAGGGAGAAGGCCTCCACATCCTGGGCGGAGGGGTGGGCTCCTTGACCCCGCGCACTTCCCGGTACATGTGGTCGTACTCCAGGGCGGAACGGCCCCAGCTGTGGTCGGCGGTCATGGCACGACGCTGCAGTTCCGCCCAGCTGTCTGGATGGCGGTAGGCCTCCCAGGCCCGCACGATCGCCGTGTAGAAATCCAGCGGGTCGTAGCGGTCGAAGCAGAAGCCGGTGCCGCTGTGGTGGGCCGGATCATGGGGTGGCACCGTGTCCACCAGGCCCCCCACCCGCCGCACCACCGGGATCGAGCCGTAGCGCATGGCCAGCAGCTGGCTGATGCCGCAGGGCTCGAAGCGGCTGGGCATCAAGAAGGCGTCGCTGCCCGCGTAGATCAGGCGCGAGAGGGCATCGTCGTAGGTGAGGAAGACAGAGAAGCGGCCCGGGTGGCGCGCCGCCAGTTGCCACAAACCCGATTCGAAGTGACGATCGCCCGTTCCCAGCACCACGAGCTGGCTGTCGGTGTAGGCCAGCACCCGGTCGGCCACCTGCAACAACAGGTCCACCCCCTTCTGGTCCACCAGGCGGCTCACCAACCCCAGCACGAAGGTGGTGGGGTTGAGGGTGAGCCCCATGCGCTCCTGCAGGGCGGCCTTGCAGAGGGCTTTGCCCGAGAGATCTTCGCTGGAGAAGCAGGCGGGCAGGCTGGCGTCGGTGGCCGGATTCCAGTCAACGGTGTCGATGCCGTTGAGGATGCCGCGCAACTTGCCGCTGATGAAATTGAGCAGGCCATCAAGACCTTCGCCGTAGTTGGGGGTGCGGATCTCCTTGGCGTAGGTGGGAGAGACGGCGTTGACCCGATCGGCATAGAGCAGGGCTGAGGCCATGGTGTGGTCCCCCTGCATGTACCAGGGGCACCAGGTCATGCGGTCCAGCTTCCAGCGCCAGGGGCCCTGGTACTGAAGGTTGTGGATGGTGAAGACCGTGCTGATCTCGGGGTCCTGATGCATCCACACCGGGATCATGCCGGTGTGCCAGTCATGGCAATGGAGCACCTCCGGTTTCCAGTGATGCCAGGCGAACTCGGCCACGGCGCTGGCAAAGAAGGTGAAGCGCCAGTCTTCGTCTTCGCCACCGTAGATGCGCTCGGGATCGAAGACCGGATGGCCCACCAGATAGATCGTCAGGCCGTTTCCGGGGTGGCGCGTTTCGTAGATCGCGAAATCCGTGCCCATGGTGTGGCCGCGCCAGATCGGCTCAACCGAGATCGTCAGGCGACTCCACAGACGGCTGTAGCCGGGCAGGATCAGGCGCACGTCATGGCCGAGGGCCGCCAGAGCCGGGGGCAGCGAGCCGACCACGTCGCCCATGCCCCCCACCTTGACCATCGGGGCGCATTCAGCCGCAGCAAAGAGCACCCGCATTCGGCCGACCGTCCAGACGATCTGAACTTTAGGCGGCCTCCCCCAGACGGCCTCAGCGCAGCACGGTCAGCGCAGAACTGTCACCGCAGCACCGTCAGCGCAATACGGTCACCGGCGTGCCGACACTCACCATCTCGAACAGAGCGCGCACATCCTCGTCATAGAGACGCACACAGCCGTGGGACACGGCGCGGCCGACGGTCCAGCGGTGGGGGTGCCATGGAAACCGGCCGCGACACAACCCTTGATGTCGAGCACCTGATCGCCATCGGAGGCCTTGCGACCATTGCAATCAAGGTGAAAACCGATCCAGCGGCTGCCCAGGGGGTTGTCAGCGCCGGCCGCAATGCGCTTGGCGCTGGTGGGGTGCTCCCAGACCGGATCGGTGCGCATGTCGGTGATGCTGAAGTTTCCAGCGGGTGTCTCCCAACCCGGCATCCCCACGGCCACGGGGAACTGGCGCAACAGGGCGCCTGAATTGATCACCAGCAGACGGCGGCGGCGGCGATCGAGCACCAGATGCAGGCCGCTCTGGACCTGCAGATCCGGCGGCAGCAGGGTCAAGGGGTTGGCCGGTGGTGCCTTGGCAGGAACTGCTAGGGGAGGAGCGGCCGAAGCCGCCTGCGCAGGGGCGCCCAGCGCCGGCCTGAGCGCCATGCCCCAGCCCAGGGAGAGAGCAAGGGCGGCCAGGGCGGTGCCCCGCAAGCCAGCCCAGCGACGGCCCCGACGACCTGGACCCGGACGCCCAGGGAAGAACAGTTGGAGTGCGGTGCGCATGGTGGTCAGGGCAGCCAGGGCACCCCGGAAAAATCCGGGTCACGTTTTTCGAGAAAGGCGTTACGCCCCTCCTGGCCCTCCTCGGTCCGGTAGAAGAGATGCGTGGCCTGGCCCGCCAGCTCCTGGATCCCCGCCAGCCCGTCGGTTTCAGCGTTGAAGGCAGCCTTCAGGCAGCGAATTGCCGTGGGGCTGTGCTGCAGCACCTCCGGGCCCAGCGCACCCCTTCCGCCTCAAGCTGCGCCAAGGGCACCACGGCGTTCACCAGCCCCATGGCCAGCGCCTCCTCGGCGCCGTAGCGGCGGCAGAGGAACCAGATCTCGCGCGCCTTGCGCTGGCCCACCACCCGGGCCAGATAGCCGGCCCCGAAACCGCCATCGAAGCTGCCCACCCGCGGGCCGGTCTGGCCGAACACGGCATTTTCAGCAGCGAGGCTCAGGTCACAGAGAAGGTGCAGCACCTGGCCGCCGCCGATGGCGTAGCCCGCCACCAGGGCGATCACCACCTTGGGCAGGCTGCGGATCAGCCGCTGCAGATCGAGCACATTGAGGCGCGGCAGCCCCTGCTCATCGACGTAGCCGCCGTCGCCGCGCACGCTCTGATCGCCACCGGCACAGAAGGCATGGACCCCATCGGCCGCTGGCCCGGCACCGGTGAACAGCACCACCCCCACCGACGGGTCGTCACGCACCCGTGAGAAAGCGTCGCAGAGCTCCTGCACCGTGCGCGGCCGAAAGGCGTTACGGAGCTCCGGGCGGTTGATGGCGATGCGGGCGATGCCGTTGCCCGAGAGCTCGAAGCAGATGTCGTCGTAGGAGCCGGCAGGGGTCCAGCGCACCGGATCTGGCATCAGCTGGGGGCAAACGGTGGTGCCATTCTGCGATCCGGCCCGGGAAGCCCCCGGCGCAGCCGCTGGCGCAGGGCGGCATCGCGGCGGCGATCCGTGCGCAGTTCAATCAGCGCCAGGGTCAGAGGTTCTGCCCAGGCCAGGGCCGCCGCCAGCTCCCCAAGCTCGTTCAGCCGGCGAACGGGCACCCCATGGGCCACCGCCAGATCGAGGGGGTCCACCGGCTGGGGCATGGCAAACAGCCGATCAAAATCCAGCCAGGCTTCGGCCGCCTCGCCCGGGCGGATGGGCAGTTGCTCGAAGATGCCCCCGCCACCGTTCTGGATCAGCACGACGGTGAGACGAGCGCGCAACTGGCGATGCCAGAGCCAGCCGTTGGTGTCATGCAGCAGGGCCAGATCGCCCGTCAGCAGCACCAGGCGCCCCTCGCTCTGGGCCAGGCCAGCGGCCAACGACAGGGTGCCGTCGATGCCGGAGGCGCCGCGTAAGCCATGGATGCGCCGGGGCGGGGCCGCCGGGTCGGCGAAGCTCTCCCAGTCGCGCACGGGGCTGCTGCTGGCCAGCATCACCGCCACCCCTTCAGCCACCAGGCGGCTGAGCTGGCGTGCCAGGGCCGGTTCGCTGGCGGCGGCGGGGTGCAGCTCCCGATCCAGCAGGCACTGGGTGTGGGCCTCGAGCGCCTGCCACTGGGCCGCCTGATCCAGGCTGGCGGAGGCCGGGGCGCCCTCAGCGAGGTGGTCGCGCCATTGGTCGCTCCAGGCCACCAGGCCGCAGCCCCATTGCCGTTGGGCGCAGCCGAGGGGATCGAGGGGGCGCTCGTCCCCTTCGCTGATCAACAGCTGCAGGCCCCCCGTTGCGGTGAGCCAGCGCTGCAGCCGGCGGCTGGCGGGCAGAGGTCCCAGCCGCAACACCTGATCCACCGGCGGCAGGGCAGCGGGATCCTCAAGGAACAGGTCGTAACCGCCGATCGCGCCCAGTTCCGGCAGACCCCGCAGCCAGGAGAGACCATCGGCGAGCAGCGGCCAGCCGCTGCGACGTCGCCAGAGGGCCAGCAGGCGGACAAAGGCCTCAAAGCCGGCCCGATCCCCCGCCAGGGGCCGGCCACAATCACACCGGGCCGGTCCAGGTCGAAGGGGAGCTCTGGGGCCAGGCCGGCAGCCTCGGCGGGGGAGCGCCCCAGGGCTGAGCCGGCCAACGCCTGCCCAACCTCCCATTGCCCTGCTGAGGCAAGCTCCCTGGCCAGAGCGATCAGGGCCTCACCGCCCAGGTGAAGGGGCTCGTCGAAGGGGAGGTTCAGGTGCACGGGCCCGGCGGGCCGCTCGGGACCCTTGCCCTGGGCGGCCTCCCAGGCAGAGAGGGCCAGCAGCTCGATGGCCTCGGGCTCCATGGCCGCCAGCCCACTCGGATCACCCTGCAGCAGTCGCCGGCAGGAACCCCATAAAAACTGCTCCTGGTTCACCGTCTGATTGGCGCCTGTGCCCTTGAGCTGGGCGGGCCGATCGGCCGTGAGCAACAGCAGTGGAATGGCCGAATAATCGGCCTCCACGGCAGCCGGCAGCAGGTTGGCCACGGCCGTGCCCGAGGTGGTCACCACCGCCGCAGCCACCCCATCGCCCCGCCCCAGCCCGAGGGCAAAGAAGGCGGCGGAGCGCTCATCGAGGGCGGTCGTGAGCATCAGACCGAAGGGCTCCAGCAGCGCTGCCGCCACGGCCAGGGGCCCCGACCGGCTGCCCGGGCAGAGCACCAGCTGGCGCAGGCCGCAGCGCCGCAGCGCCTGCAACAGGGTGAGGGCGGCCCGCAGGTTGGCTTCAGCTCCCGGGGGGACCCGGTGGGGATCGGGGACACGCTCGGCTCGGCCCTCGGCTGGTCAGGATGTGCCGATCATGCTGAACGGACCCGTCCCGATGGCCAGACGCTGGGGCCCATGAACGATTCCGCCTCTGATCCTGCCCCTGGTTCTGCCCCTGGAGGGGCCGCTGATCCTGCCGCTGGCGCCATGGCCCGCGCCGGCTGGCGCCGTCAGCTGTTCTCGCTGTTGCTCTGGGTGGCGGTGGCGCTGCTGCTGCGCACCTGGGTGATCGAGCCGCGCTGGATCCCGTCGGGTTCGATGCTGCCCACCCTGCAGCTCCAGGACCGGATCCTGGTGGAGAAGATCAGGCCTCACCTTGGCTCGCCCCTTCCCGTGGGCACAATCGTTGTGTTCAGCCCCCGGATGCGCTGCTGCGGGCCGGTTACGACCCCCAGTCGGCCCTGATCAAACGGGTGGTGGCTCTGGCCGGCGATGTGATCGAGGTGCGTGGGGGGCAGCTGTGGCGCAATGGCCAACGGGTGGAGGAGCCTTGGTTGGTGCAGCCGATGGACTACGAGCTGCCTCCCTTGACCGTTCCCGATGGCCAGCTGCTGGTGCTGGGCGACAACCGCAACGCCAGCCTCGATTCTCACCTCTGGGGGCCCCTGGGCCGCGACCGGGTGATCGGCACGGCGGTGCTGCGTTATTGGCCGCTCGATCGGCTCGGGGCGATCCGGTTGTCCACCTCGCCGGCTGGACGTCCAACCGATCGCCTGCAGTAGGGTTTCGTTGTGCTGCAGACAACACCGGAGATGTTCAACCCGGAGTTCTTGGCCACAGACAGTGAAGCGATCAACGGCAACTCCCTGATCGAGTACCTGCAGGATCAGTCTCCGGATGTGTTGCAACGGGTGGCGCGCTCCGCCAGTGGCGACATCCAGGACATCATTCGCCACAACGTTCAGGGTCTGCTGGGGATGCTTCCCGGCGAGCAGTTCGAGGTCAAGATCCAGGCCAGCCGCGACAACCTGGCGGGCCTGCTGGCCTCGGCGATGATGACTGGCTATTTCCTGCGCCAGATGGAGCAGCGCATGGAACTGGAAGCGAGTCTCTTCGGCGAGGCCGGGCTGGAAGCGGACCCGGGCGAACTGGAACTCTGAACTCCGGCGGCGAACGTCCCTCAGGCCTGCCGAGACGTTGAGAGCACGCAGGAGGCCAGCACACGCTCATCGAGCTCCCGCAGGAAGCTCCAGACCCCATCACCCGGGCAGGGGCCCTCTCTGATGGCCTCAGCCAGTGCGCCCAGCACCGCCCCTGAGCAGGGCACGGGAGCCCCGTGGTGGGCAGGGATCACCCAGCGCAGGCCATCGAGGGCCGCCAACTGGGTGAGCCAGGTGGCCAGCAGCTCCCGGTGGCGGGGAAACACCAGCCGCTCCACCACCGGCGCCACCTGAAGCCGGGGTTGAGCGCCTGGACCCAGCAGGGCCAGGAACGCCTCCTCCCAGCCGCCGCTCCAGCGAAATGGATAGAGCCCGAAGTGACTGCGGGGGTTTCTCAGTCCGGACCCCAGGGCCCCGCCGCAGGTCTTGGCCAGGCTGAGCACCTCCAGACCCTGGGGTCTGAGGTAGGTGGCAAACAGCACCATCCGCCACCAGCCGCGCCGGCGCTGCTCAAGGCCATCGCTGAGCGCTTCATCGCCGCGATCACGGGCATGGAAGAGCAGCGGGGTGGGATCGGCCGCGAAGATCTCCGGTGGCTCCGCCTCAATCGCCAGGAGGGCATCGGTGAGCAACAGGGCCCCACTGGCGCGGTGGAAGCAGGCCACTTCTGAAAAGAAGCCGATGCCCAGATCGAGGGGACCAAGGGCGCACCAGTCGATCTGATCGCCATGGGGCACACCCTGCTCGATTAA
Source organism: Cyanobium sp. ATX-6F1 (assembly GCF_047395825.1). Taxonomy (NCBI): domain Bacteria; kingdom Bacillati; phylum Cyanobacteriota; class Cyanophyceae; order Synechococcales; family Prochlorococcaceae; genus Cyanobium; species Cyanobium sp. ATX-6F1. Next base: position 257,014 of record NZ_JBCEBF010000003.1, read on the forward strand.
CACCCGGGTGCGCTGGGCCGGGAAACCCAGCCAGGCCAGGGGCAAGCGCAGGGGAAAGCTCCACTGCTCGGGAGCCACCCAGAGACGGGCCGCCGGAAAGGCACGGGCCATGGCCGGCACCGGCAGTTTGTGCTCAAGGCCGGAGGCGGTGGGCAGCACGATCGTGACCACCGGACCATGGCGCTCCTCCAACTCCCGCAACGCCGCCAGCAACTCGGCGGTGGGGGCGACGGGGGCGTAGAGCAGCAAGCCCTCGCGCAGCTTCACCACGGTCATGCGGATCGGCACCGCCACGTAGTAGAGGCCGATCAGTTGCTCGAAGCTCCAGATCTGACCAGGAATCAGTTCCCGCAACAGGGTGCGGCGCCTGCCGTAGGGGTAAAGCGGCAGCAGGGGCCACCAGAACCAGCGACGGTCACGCCATCCGTTCATCGGGCCCCGCCGCTGCGCCGCAGGGCCAGCAGACCATGGCGCGGGGCGAACAGGAAGCTGAGCACAAACAGCCCCGTCTGGGCGAGCACGATGCAGCCTGCCGTGGACGCATCCATCCAGTAGCTCCAGTAGATCCCGATCAGGCTCGAGAGCACTGCCGAAGCGATCGCGATCCAGCTCATGCGATCGAACCGGTCGGTGAGCAGATAGGCCGTCGCCCCAGGGGTGACGAGCATCGCCACCACCAGAATGATTCCCACCGTCTGCAGGCCGGCCACCGCGGCCAGGGAGAGAAGCGAGAGCAGCAGGTAGTGCAGGGCACCAGTGGGCAGGCCGATCGAGCGGGCGTGGGTCGGGTCGAAACAGAACAGAATCAGGTCGCGGCGGAACACCAGCAGCAGCGTCAGCACAACGGCGCTGATCCACAGGGTCTGGGTGATGTCGGAGGCACCGATCCCCAGCACGTTTCCGAACAGGATGTGTGTGAGGTCGATCGTGCTGCGCACCTTCGAGACCAGCACCAGGCCCAGGGCAAAGAACCCTGTGAAGACCAGTCCGATCACCGTGTCTTCCTTGATGCGGGAGGTCTGCTTGATGAAGCCGATCACGATCACCGAGCCCACGCCGAAGACGAAGGCACCCAGGGCAAAGGGCAGGTTCAAGGCATAGGCGATCACCACCCCCGGCATCACGGCGTGCGACACGGCATCGCCCATCAGCGCCCAACCTTTGAGGGTCATGAAGCAGGAGAGCAGTCCGCAGACGGCGGCCACCAGTGCGCTCACGAGCAACGCCCGGACCATGAAGGGGTGCTGCAGCGGTTCGATCAGCCAGTGCAGTGGATCCATCAGAGGTCGTTCAGCGTCCGGGCGCTCTCCACGGTTGCGGTCGGATCGGCGCTGAAGGTGCGGGCCAGATTTTCCCTGGTGAACACCTCGGAGGTCTCGCCATACACCAGGACCGTTTTGTTGATCAGCACCACCTGATCGCAGAAGCCCGTCACATGGGCCAGATCATGGGTGGAAATCAACAGGGTGCGGCCTTCGCGGCGGAAGCGCTCGAAGAGCTCGACCATCAGCTTTTCGGTGTGGATATCCACCCCGTTGAAGGGCTCGTCGAGCAGCAGCACCGAAGCCCCCTGGGCCAGCGCCCGCGCCAGAAAGGCCCGCTTGCGTTGACCGCCGGAGAGTGTGCCGATCTGCCGCTGGCGCAGGTCCCAAAGATCCACCTGTTCGAGGCTTGTGCGCACCGCCTGGTGATCGCTGCGGCGGGGAATGCGCAGCAGATTCATGCCGCCGTAACGCCCCATCATCACCACCTCGGCGACGCTCACAGGGAAGTTCCAGTCCACACTTTCCATCTGGGGCATGTAGGCCACCGCCTGCTGGCGGAGTGCTCGATCGAGCGGCCATCCATTGATGCTGATCTGACCGCGCGACGGGCGAACGAACCCCATCAGCGCCTTGAACAGCGTGGATTTCCCAGCGCCGTTCATGCCGACCAGCCCGCAGATCGTGCCGGCGCTCACCCGCAGCGACGCGTCATGGAGCGCGACCACGCCGTGGTAGGCCACACAGAGGCCCTGCACGACGATCCGATCGACCGTCAAAGGGCTGTGATCGGGGCCACGGCGTTCCATGGTTTCATTCTCCCTTCAAGCCGCTCACCAGCAGCCGGGCGTTGTGCCGCTGCAGCTCCAGCAGCGTCGGCGCCGGTCCGCCGGGGAGGGAGAGGGAGTCCACATAAAAGGCTCCGCCGTAGCGGCTGCCACTCTCCTGGGCCACCTGGCGCTGGGCCTTGTCGCTCACCGTCGTCTCACAGAACACGGCCGGCACGCGCCGCCGCCGCACCAGCTCCACCAGCCTGGCCATCCGCTGCGGGGTCACCTGGGATTCGGCGTTCACCGGCCAGAGGTAGGCCTCCTGGAGCCCATAGTCACGGGCCAGGTAGGAGAAGGCCCCCTCACAGGTCGCGAGCACACGGCGCTGGGGCGGGATGCTGGCGAGGGACCGGCGCAACTCCAGATCGAGCTGGCGCAGCTGGGCGCGATAGGCCGCAGCGTTGCGGCGGTAATGCCCTGCGCCGGGGGATCGAGGCGGGTGAAGGCACCGCGGAGGTTCTCCACATAGACCTCCGCCAGGCGGGGGACATCCAGGCGTGGGGGTTGGGCTTGCCTCGGTAGGCATCAGCGGCGATCGGCAGCGGTGTGATCCCCGCAGAGAGGAAGACATGGGGAACCCCCGGCAAGTTGGCCGTGAACCGGCGGGCCCAGCGCTCAAGATCAAAACCATTCTCGAGAACCAGCACCGCACCGCTGGCCCGCCTGATGTCACTCGGCGTGGGTTCATAGCCATGGATTTCGGCCCCGATCTTGGTGATCGATTCCACCCGCAGGCGATCTCCTGCGACCATGCGAGCCATGTCGGCGAGAACACTGAAGGTGGTCAGCACCAGGGGCCTTTCGCTGCGATCACCGCTGGGGGATCGAGGGGGCGGGAGGGACTCGCTCTGGCATCCCCCCAGCACCACCAGAAGGAGCAGGGCGACCAGGGGCGTCAAGCCGGCCGCTGGAGCCAAGCAACGCCAACGAAACATTTTTTGAAGCTAAAGGAAAGCCCCCCTCCGCTGGGAGGGGGCTGATGAACGGATCCTGTTGGCGATCGCGCTCGTTGGGCTGTTCGATCAACCGATCGCAGGTGCGGTCAGCGCCACGGGCGCCGTCTGGCTGGTGGCCAGATCGAGCGGGAAGTTGTGGGCATTGCGCTCGTGCATCACCTCGAAACCGAGGTTGGCACGGTTGATCAGATCGGCCCAGGTGTTCACCACGCGGCCCTCAGAATCCAGGATCGACTGGTTGAAGTTGAAGCCGTTGAGGTTGAAGGCCATCGTGCTCACGCCCAGGGACGTGAACCAGATCCCCACCACGGGCCAGGCGGCCAGGAAGAAGTGGAGGCTGCGGCTGTTGTTGAAGGAGGCGTACTGGAAGATCAGGCGACCGAAGTAACCGTGGGCGGCCACGATGTTGTAGGTCTCCTCTTCCTGGCCGAACTTGTAGCCGTAGTTCTGGGACTCGCTTTCGGTCGTCTCACGCACCAGCGAGCTGGTCACCAGCGAGCCGTGCATGGCCGAGAACAGGCTGCCGCCGAACACACCGGCCACGCCGAGCATGTGGAACGGGTGCATCAGGATGTTGTGCTCCGCCTGGAACACCAGCATGAAGTTGAAGGTGCCGGAGATGCCCAGGGGCATGCCATCGGAGAAGGAGCCCTGGCCCAGGGGGTAGATCAGGAACACGGCAAAGGCGGCCGACAGCGGGGCCGCGTAGGCCACACAGATCCAGGGGCGCATGCCGAGGCGGTAGCTGAGCTCCCACTGGCGGCCCATGTAGCACGAGATGCCGATCAGGAAGTGGAAGACCACCAGCTGGTAGGGACCACCGTTGTAGAGCCACTCGTCGAGGCTGGCGGCTTCCCAGATGGGATAGAAGTGCAGGCCGATGGCGTTGCTGGAAGGAACGACAGCGCCGGAGATGATGTTGTTGCCGTAAAGCAGGCTGCCGGCAACGGGCTCACGGATGCCGTCGATGTCGACGGGGGAGCAGCGATGAAGGCAACGATGAAGCAGGTGGTGGCCGCCAGCAGACAGGGGATCATCAGCACACCGAACCAACCCAGATAGATGCGGTTGTCGGTGGAAGTGACCCACTGGCAGAAGCTTTCCCAGCTTCCAGAGCGGCCGCTGCGGATGGCAGTGGTCATGGGACCTTATGAGGACGGGATGGATGCCGAGGTTTCGCTACCCACAACAGGCAGGGAACATCAGCCTCCAGAGGCTAGGAAACAGTGAACGATCAGCCGAGGACAGGGATACGAAACTTTCAATCCCTTCAAGCAAATTCATGGTTTTATCCGTCAACATTGCAATTCGTTACACGCCCTCGGGAAGGTACGCGGCTGGGCCGCCGCCCCCTGGCGCAGCCACCAGTCACGGCCCTGTTGCAGAAAAGCGGCCCAATCGAGCCTCTCCGCCTCGGCTGCCCTCGCCACCAGCAGCGGAGCCTGGTGCCGCAATTGCTCCAGATCCGCCGCCTCCACGCCGACGGAAAGAGCAAGCACATCGGCCATCGCATGGCTCACCACCCGGGTCAGATAGGCGGCGCTGAGGGCCTGGATCGCTCCCCCAACCAGCCAGGTGGCGCCATGGAGCTTGATCACCCCGGCCAGGGCCTGGGTGCTCCACTCCACCAATCCCATCGCCAGGGCGGCCTTGGAGAGCTCCAGGGCCGTCTCCTTGAGCTGATCGCTCGACCAGGGGCAGTCCCAGAGTTGGGCCATGTCCCTGAGCATCAGCCCGTTGGCAACGCCAAGCACCAGCAGATCGAGGCTGGGGAGGGGTGCGGCGAACACGCCGGCGGCCACCACCCATTGGGTGCGTTGCTGGAGCTGCTTCCAGTGGCGCCTCCGAACCGCCTCCAGATCCCCCTGGAGCTTGCCGTGAAACTGCTGCAGGCAGCGCAGCTGTGTGGATTCGAGCTGCTGACGGCCGGCTTCCGCCAGGCAGCGCCGCAGGGGTTGCAGAGCCGCAGCGAGCGTCGCCGTTTCGCCATTCCAGAACAGAAGTTGCTTGGCGAGACCCTCCGGCAGCTGGGCCAGCAACTCCTGGCGCAGGGAAGGATCGCCCCCACCGGCCGCCTGCTCCACCAGCAACCAGAGGGGCTGATCCTTCGGTAGCGATTCCAGCCAGCGCAGATCTGCGGCCTGCAGAGGCAGCTCCAGTCGATAGAGGAGTTGGTCGCAGCGCAGAAAAGATTCGGGCCAGCGCCAGTCAGCACTGGCCCGGTCCAAAGGCGCGGTGCCATGGACACGGAGCGGCAGGGATCCCCTCAGGGCGTCTGCCAGAACAGGCAGGCGTGCCGCATCCGGCGGGACAAGACCCACCAGAGCGACCTCCAGGGCGGAGCGCTGCTGCCGTTGACGCAGGGCTTCCAGCGTGCGGCGATGCCCCTCGAGGGCGGGATGCCCTGGGGCCTCCAGCCGAAGGAACTGCTCCAGCAGACCCTCGCAGCGCAGCATCCAGGCCGCAGAGGTGCGGGGCAAGCGCGCCCGGGGCGACTGACGCCGCCTGGAGAGGAGCCACAAGCCGGCGGTGACGGCCCCCAGGGGCACCACCGCCGACAGGTGAAGGTGAAGCGCATCACCGACCACCCAACCCCCCGCCAGCACGCCGGCCAGCGGCCACCAGCGCGGCAGCCGCTCCAACGGGGTCGATCCCGGCGTCGGATCGAGAACCGGCGGGGCGGCGGGAGGTGTCAAGGACGGGCCGCGGATCGGTGCATGTTTAGCTCAGCTCCCACGGGCTGCCCAGGCGTGCGTCAGCTCTGACACCTGCTCGACTCGATGGCTCGGCTGGAAGGCTCCGCCTAAAATCAAAGAATGCAGCAGCTGGGGGCCATGGACGAAGGAGTGTCCTGCGCCGCAGGTCAACGGTCCATGCAGCCCCTCGCACTCGCCCGCGGCAAGAACGGGGGTCACGGTTACGGGATCCATGGTTGACGCAGAGTTCCTATCGGTCCTGCTCCCTTTGGAGCGTCAACGCCAACGGGCCAGCGAGCAGCTGGCGTTGGTGCGACAGGCCGAAGAATTCCATGGTGACCTGCCCGTCCTGGTGCTGGATCGTTGCTGGCTGCGGCTTGATGTGGTGGCGGTGAAGGATCTCGCCGGCCAGCTGCCCCCCGACACCAGTGCCGAGGCCCCTGAACTGGTGCGCTTCCGCCAGCTGCGGGCCGAGGGCGTCGGGGCCCTGGGGGCTGAGCAACGCTGCTGGGATGAATTCGGTCGTCAGGCCTGCCAGGGGGCCCTGCGGCGTTACTGGCACGCCCAGGACAGGGGCAACCACGGCTGGACCCTGGAGCGCTACCTGGCCTTCCTGGCCGCTTACCGCCAGACCTTCGAGGATCCGCAGCGAGCGGCACTGCCCCTGATTGTTCTGGCGCGCCCCGGCGACGGGATGACCCATCGCTTGCTCTGGTTAGGCCAGGCCTCGACCCCCATGCGTCACACTTGCGCCTGAGTGCAGGCTGTGGCAATGGCCGAACAGATCAATTCCGCCCAACCCCAGGACCAGGACCGGCCGGAGGGTGAGCCCCAACCGAGCGGCGAGAACCCTGCTGGCGAGGGCAGCAGTGTCGAGCCCAGTGCTGGAACACGACGTGGTGCAGCACGAATTGTTGGACGGGGCAGTGGAGACCGGGGTGGTGGCGAACGTGGTGGAGCCAGCCGTGAAGCCGGTGGCTTCCGCATCCGCCTGAGCGACAACGAACTGCGGGCGGCCCAGGCCGTGCAGGAGGCCTTCCAGCTGCGCTCCACCGTGGCCGCCCTGGGGCTTTCGATCCGCACCGTCGCCCAGTTGCTCGAGCAGGGCCAGCTCGATGCGTTGGTGGCTCAGCACCACGCCGGCGGCGGCGGTGCCGGTGGCGGCGGTGGAGTTCGAGCCGAGGGTGGCCCGTCGGAGCGCCGCGGACCCCGCCCGGAGCGCTCGGGTGAGGGACGTGGTGAGCGCCCCTCGTCGCGGCCCAATCCTTTCGCGCGGCCCAGCCGCCCAGCCCCCCGTGCCGATCCAGAGCGAACCGGCGCCCCCTGAGGCCGAGGAGTCCGCTCCCGAGCTGGCCAGCGATTCAAGCGAGATCCCCAGCACCAGCAGCGAGCCAAGTGAGGCCGTTCAGGCCAGCGAGGCCAGCTCAGAAACCAGCCACGATTCCAACCCCGAGAGCGCCAGCGAGGGCTGAGCGATGGCACGGCCCAGGGTTCTCTCCGGTGTCCAACCCACCGGTGCGCTCCATCTCGGCAACTGGCTGGGGGCGATCCGCAACTGGGTGGAGCTGCAGGATGACCACGACACTTTTTCTGTGTCGTCGATCTGCACGCGATCACCGTGCCCCACGACCCGGCGCTGCTGGCGGCGGACACCCGCCGCACGGCGGCCCTCTATTTGGCCTGTGGCATCGATCCAGGGCGATCCACCGTCTTCGCCCAGAGCCATGTGAGCGCCCACAGCGAACTCTGCTGGCTGCTCAACTGCGTCACGCCGCTCAACTGGGTGGAGCGGATGATTCAGTTCAAGGAGAAGGCGATCAAGCAGGGCGACAACGTCTCGGTGGGCCTGCTGGATTACCCGGTGCTGATGGCCGCCGACATCCTTCTCTATGACGCCGACCTGGTGCCGGTGGGGGAGGACCAGAAGCAGCACCTGGAACTGGCCCGCGACATCGCCCAACAGCGCATCAACAGCCGTTTCGCCCCTGAGGACGCGCCCTTGCTCAAAGTCCCCGAGCCGCTGATTCTCAAGGCCGGCGCCCGGGTGATGAGCCTCACCGACGGGCGCAGCAAGATGAGCAAGAGCGACCCCAACGAGGGCTCCCGCATCAACCTGCTGGATCCTCCGGAGTTGATTCTCAAGAAGATCAAGCGCGCCAAGACCGATCCGACCATCGGCCTGGTCTTCGACGACCCTGAGCGCCCTGAGGCCGACAACCTGCTGGGGCTCTATGCCCTGCTGGGCGGCCGCAGCCGTGGGCAGGCGGCGGCGGACTGTGCCGCCATGGGGTGGGGAACCTTCAAGCCCCTGCTGGCGGAGCTGGCGGTGGAGGCACTCAGGCCGTTGCAGGAGCGCTACCGCGAGCTGGAGGCTGAGGAGGGCTACATCGATCAGGTGCTGCGCCAGGGCCGCGAGCGGGCCAGCGCCGTGGCTGGGGCCACCCTGGAGCGCGTGCGCGCCGCCCTGGGCTTCCTGCCCGTCGCCTGAGCGAGAGCCACCCAACGGCTTTTTGCGCGATCTACCGCCCTTGGAGCCCTGATCCCGAACCGGGGCAATGATCAGCGCCGCTAATGGTTCAGCCTGAGCAGACAGCCTGGAGCGCTGCTGTTGCGTGGCGGCCGCCAGCGGCGCCGAGCCCCTGCCGTCCCAACGGTCTTGGCCGTGTCTGATCCTGAAGGGCTTGACAACGGCACAGTGCGTCGCATTTGTCCAGTTCGGCTCGAAGGGTCTCGCACCCGGGCTCGCCCAGAGGCCAACGTCTTGGCAACTCTTCCTCTGTCTGGCTGCCCATGCGTCTGTTGCCCCAGCTGCTCTGCTCCTGCGCCCTGGTGCTGGTACCCCTGGTGCCGGCCGCCCACTCCGAACGCCAGAGCCAGGCCAAGCCGTCGGCACCATCCGTGGCGACCGACGCCGCAGAGCGGCCGACCCAGCAGCGCTGGCTGGCGCCCTTCGCCGTGACAGCGGAGCGCAAGGCTCTGCTCAACACGATCCGCTTCGCGGAGGGCACCTGGCGCAATGGCAGCGCCGATGGCTATCGGATGATCTACGGCGGTGAGCTGGTCACCAGCCTCAACGCACACCCCGATCGGGTGGTGGTGCGCCGCTACGCCAGCGCCGCAGCCGGCGCTTACCAGTTCATGCCTGACACCTGGCAGGCCGCAGCGGGATCGTTGAAGCTCAAGGGGTTTGGTCCTGCCAACCAGGACCAGGCGGCCCTCTACCTGGTGAAGCGCAGCGGCGCCCTGGAGGCCATCGACCGCGGCCAGCTCACCCCGGAGCTGATGGCCCGGCTGGCCCCCACCTGGGCCTCGTTTCCCGACCGTTCGGGCGCCAGCGTCTACGGCCAACCCGTGCGCCGCGGGGACGAGCTGGCGCGTTTCTATGCCAGCAACCTGGAGCAGATCCGCGCCACCAGCTGAGACCGGGACGGGCTTGCTGGGGGCACCCCAGGGCAGCGTCCTCAGCCGGCCGGGAACGAGAAATCGCCAAGCCCATGGGCCCCCAGCAGACGCAGCAGCCAGTAGATCAACAACGCCACGGCCACGGCCAGAGCCAGCCGGCCCCAGCGCCAAGCTGGCAGCGGCCGGCCGAGCAGCCCCTGCACCAGGGCCAACCACAGCCCAGTCGCCACCAGGGGCGGGCCGAAGAGATGCAGCTCCAGCGCCTCCCCCAGGTCCCCGTGCAGGGTGGCCAGGGCTGAACGGGTCAAGAAGCAGGTGGGGCAGGGGACGCCCGTGAGCGCCCGCAGGGGGCAGCCCGGCAGGGGCAAGGGCAGTCCGTGGCTGCGCAGGGCCAACGCCACCATCAGCGCCAGGCTGCTCCAGCCGAGCTGTCGGGTCACAGGAGCGCTCCGGCGGCGCTGGGGAGCAGCGGCTGGTCCCACGGGAGGCTTCAGAGGGGAAAGAACGGGCTCATAGAATGGCTCCTCCTGGGGATCGATGGTGTCAACAGTGCTCGCAGGGACGGTGTCGGACCAGCAAGGCAGCGCCCACCTGCCAGCCAGCATCGACCCGCAGGCCATCGCCCTGCCCAAGACCAGCGAGAGCGACCAGTTGCTGCGCATCCGCCACTCGATGAGCCACGTGCTGGCCATGGCGGTGCAGACCCTTCATCCCAAGGCCCAGGTCACCATCGGACCCTGGACCGAAACGGGCTTCTACTACGACTTCGACAACCCTGAACCCTTCACCGAGGCCGACCTCAAGGCGATCAAGAAGGAGATGGGCAAGATCATCGGCCGCCGCCTGCCCCTGGAGCGGATCGAGGTGAGCCGGGAGGAAGCCGAGCGCCGCATCAGCGCCTTGAACGAGCCCTACAAGCTGGAGATCCTGGCCGGGCTTCAGGAACCGATCACCCTCTACACCCTGGGCAAGGAGTGGTGGGACCTCTGCGCCGGCCCCCACGTGGCCCACACCGGTGAACTGAATCCCAAGGCCTTCGATCTCGAAAGCGTCGCCGGGGCCTACTGGCGCGGCGACGAGACCAAGGCCCAGCTCCAGCGCATCTACGGCACCGCCTGGGAAACGCCCGAGCAGCTGGCCGAACACAAACGCCGCAAGGAAGAAGCTCTGCGCCGCGACCACCGCCGCCTTGGCACCGACCTGAACCTGTTCTCGATCGAGGACGAGGCCGGTGCCGGGCTGGTGTTCTGGCATCCCCGTGGCGCCCGCATGCGCCTGCTGATCGAGGAGTTCTGGCGTGAGGCCCACTTCGAGGCGGGCTACGAGCTGCTCTACACCCCCACGTGGCCGACCTCAGCCTCTGGAAGACCTCCGGCCACCTGGACTTCTACAAAGAGAGCATGTTCGGCGCGATGGAGGTGGACGAGCGCCAGTTCCAGCTCAGGCCGATGAACTGCCCCTTCCACGTGCTCACCTACGCCAGCACCCTTCGTTCCTACCGGGAGTTGCCGATCCGTTGGGCCGAGCTGGGCACCGTGTACCGCTACGAGCGCCCGGGGGTGATGCACGGGCTGATGCGCGTGCGTGGCTTCACCCAGGACGACGCCCACATTTTCTGCCTGCCGGAACAGATCAGCGACGAGATCCTCGGGGTGCTCAACCTCACCGAGACGATCCTCTCCACCTTCGATTTCCACTCCTATGAGGTGAACCTCTCCACCCGCCCGGAACAATCGATCGGCGAGGACGCCGTGTGGGAGCTGGCCACCCAGGGCCTGATCGATGCCTTGAAGCGCAAGGGCTGGAGCTACAAGATCGATGCAGGTGGTGGCGCCTTTTACGGGCCCAAGATCGACATCAAGATCGAGGATGCGATCGGCCGGATGTGGCAATGCTCCACGATCCAGCTGGATTTCAACCTGCCCGAGCGCTTCGAACTGGAGTACGTGGCCGCCGACGGCCACCGGGCGCGGCCGATCATGATTCACCGGGCGATCTTCGGCTCCCTGGAACGCTTCTTCGGGATCCTGGTGGAGAACTACGCCGGTGATTTCCCCTTCTGGCTGGCGCCCGAGCAGGTGAGGTTGTTGCCGGTCACCGATGAGGTGCTCGGCTACGCCGAATCCCTCCTGAGCCAGCTGAAAGCGGCAGGCGTGCGTGCCAGCCTCGATCGCAGCGGCGAACGCCTGGGCAAGCTGATTCGCAATGGCGAGCAGCAGAAGATCCCCCTGCTCGCTGTGATCGGAACGACCGAGGCCGAAGCCGGGACGTTGAACCTGCGCAGCCGCCGGCAAGGGGATCTGGGCAGCGTGGCGGTGGCCGATCTGCTGAGCGCCGCGATCCACGCCAACGGCCAGCGGGCCGCTGGTCTCCAGCTGGCCAGCGCCTGAGCGTTCCATGGGCACCTTGCTGGCCGGCGACATCGGCGGCACCAAGACACTGCTGGCCCTCTACAGCAGCGGTCCGGGCGGGCTCGTGCAATCCCATGCCCAGCGCTACTCCTCCGCCGACTGGGACGACTTCGCCGCTCTGCTGAACCACTTCCTGGGCGAAGCGGAACAGCGGCACCCTGACCTGGGCCGACCCCGGGTGGCCTGTCTGGCCATCGCCGGCCCCGTGCAGGCCGGGAGGGTGAAGCTGACCAACCTGCCCTGGGACCTGGAGGAAACGGCCCTGGCCAGCAGCACGGGCCTCGAGCGGCTGGAACTGGTGAACGATTTCGCCGTGCTCATCTACGGGCTGCCCCATCTGGAGACCCACCAGCAGGCCGACCTGAGGGTGGGTCAGGCGGTGTTGGGGGCGCCGGTGGCCATCCTCGGCGCGGGAACCGGTCTGGGGGTGGCGATCGGAGCCCAGGGCCCCGGCGGACTGATTGCCCTGGCCAGCGAGGCGGGCCACGCCGACTTCGCCGCCCGCACACCCCAGGAATGGGATCTGAAGCAGTGGCTGCAGGCCGATCTCGGCCTTGAGAGGCTCTCGATTGAGCGCATCGTCAGTGGCACCGGCCTCGGCCATGTGTTCCGCTGGTTTGTGGCCACAGGGCAGCTCCAGGGCCGCCATCCCCTGGCTCCCACCGATCCCGACCTCCAACCCGCCGATCTGCCGGCGGCGGTGGCGGCCGCCGCCGGCCATGGTGATCCCCTCGCCGGCGCCGCCTTGGAGCTCTGGTTGGGGGCCTACGGAGCAGTGGCCGGTGATCTGGCCCTGCAGAGCCTCTGCCGAGGCGGCCTCTGGCTGGGGGCGGCACCGCCGGCAAATTGCTGAGCCAGCTGCGTTCAGCGGCCTTCTTTGCGCCCTTTCAGGCCAAGGGCCGTCTGGGCACGGTGTTGGAGGCGATCCCCGTCAAGGCCCTGATCGATTCGGAGGCAGGGCTGTTCAGCGCCGCCTGCCGGGCGCGAGCACTGCTGGGGTGAGCCGCTGGCGCACCCATGGGTTGGGCCCGGCGGGTGGGACACTGTGCCGAACAGAACACAGGTCATGACCCGGCCCCAGATCGGCCAGGGGGTTGTGGTGGATGTACCGGCCACCACCGCGAACCTCGGGCCCGGATTCGATTGTCTCGGCGCCGCCCTTGATCTCAACAACCACTTCGAGCTGCGCTGCATCGAAGGAGATGGTGAACACTTCGACCTGATCATCGAAGGCAGCGAAGGATCCCACCTCCGCGGCGGCCCTGACAACCTCGTCTACCGCTCAGCCCAGCGGGTCTGGAAGGAGGCGGGTGAAAAGCCCGTGGCGATCGAAGCACGGGTGCGCCTGGGGGTGCCACCGGCCCGGGGCCTGGGCAGCAGCGCCACGGCGATCGTGGCCGGCCTGATGGGCGCCAATGCCCTGGTGGGGGAACCCTTGAGCAAGGAAAAGCTGCTGGAGCTGGCGATCGACATCGAGGGCCACCCGGACAACGTGGTGCCCTCCCTGCTCGGGGGCCTGTGCATGACCGCCAAGGCCGCTTCGCACCGCTGGCGGGTGGTGCGCTGCGAGTGGTCGGAGCAGGTGATCGCGGTGGTGGCCATCCCCACGATCCGGCTCTCCACCAGCGAGGCCCGGCGGGTGATGCCCAAGCTGATCACAGTCGCCGATGCGGTCACCAATCTGGGGTCGCTCACGCTGCTTCTCCAGGGCCTGCGCACGGGCAACGGCGACCTGATCGCCGACGGCATGCACGACAAGCTGCACGAGCCCTACCGCTGGGGATTGATCCAGGGGGCCGCCAGGTGCGCGAGGCGGCGATCAAGGCCGGGGCCTGGGGCTGTGTGATCAGCGGCGCCGGCCCCAGTCTTCTGGCCCTGGCCCCCGCAGCAGCGCCGAGAGTGTCAGCCGGGCCATGGTGCGGACCTGGGAGAGCGAAGGCGTGGCGTCGCGGGGCTCGGTGCTGGCGTTGCAGCAGGAGGGAAGCCGCTGGCACAACCTCCCCGATCGCCCCTGAGCAGGTGTATCTGAGTACAACTACCTAACTGATACATTCAGTGCCCAGTTGCCGGCCCACCCGGCTAAAACCAACCCTTCCGCAGCCCTGAATGGACGCCAATCTGCCCCTGTCGGCCGCGTCCAGCCTCTCTGGAGAAGCGTTTCCCTGGCTCAGCCTGATTGCCCTGCTGCCGGCGGCGGGTGCCCTGCTGATGCCCTTCCTGCCGGGCGATGGCACCGACCCCCGCGGCCCCCGCACCCTTGCCCTGGGGGTGCTGCTGGCCGATCTGCTGCTGATGCTGTGGGTCTTCAGCCAGCAGTTCGACGGCGCTCTCAGCGGCCTGCAACTGGTGGAACGGGTGCCCTGGGTGCCCCTGCTGGGCCTGGAATGGTCCCTGGCGGCCGATGGACTTTCCACTCCTCTGGTGGTCCTCAGTGGTCTGGTCACCCTGCTGGCCGTGGCCGCCAGTTGGAACATCAACCGCAAGACCCAGCTCTACTTCGGTCTGCTCTTGCTCCAGGCCTCAGCGCAGTCGCTGGTGTTCCTCTCCCAGGACTTTCTGCTCTTTTTCCTGGCCTGGGAACTGGAGTTGGTGCCGGTGTACCTGCTGATCGCCATCTGGGGCGGCCAGGCGCGCCAGTACGCCGCCACCAAATTCATCCTCTACACGGCCACGGCATCACTGCTGATCCTGATCAGCGGCCTGGCCCTCGCCCTGGGCGGAGACAGCTACACCCTCAACATGCAGGAGCTCAGCCAGCGCTCCTACGCCGGCAGTTTCGGCCTTCTCTGTTATCTGGGATTCCTGGTGGGCTTCGGTGTGAAACTGCCGATCTTCCCCTGCACACCTGGCTGCCCGATGCCCACGGTGAGGCCAATGCGCCGGTGTCGATGTTGCTGGCCGGGGTGCTGCTGAAGATGGGCGGCTATGCCCTGCTGCGCTTCAACGTGCAGATGCTGCCCGACGCCCACCTGCAACTGGCGCCGGCCCTGATCGTGCTGGGGATCGTCAACATCGTCTACGGGGCCCTCAACGCCTTCGCCCAGGACAACGTCAAACGAAGGATCGCCTGCAGTTCGGTGAGCCACATGGGCTTCGTGCTGCTCGGGATCGGAGCGGTGGACAGCCTCGGGATGAGTGGAGCGATGCTGCAGATGATCAGCCACGGACTGATCGCCGCCGCGATGTTCTTCGTGACCGGGGTCTTCTACGAGCGCACCAAGACCCTCTCGATTCCCAACATGGGCGGCCTGGCCAAGGTGCTGCCGATCACCTTCGCCTTCTTCCTGACCAGTTCCCTGGCCTCCCTGGCGCTGCCGGGCATGAGTGGGTTCATCAGTGAAATCACGGTGTTCCTGGGCATCACCAGCAACGCCGATTTCACCACCGGATTCCGTGTGATCACCGTTCTGTTGGCGGCGATCGGCCTGGTGCTCACCCCGATCTATCTGCTCTCGATGTGCCGGCGGGTGTTCTTCGGCCCCAGGATTCCTGCCCTGGCGGTGGTCGGTGACATGAGGCCCCGGGAACTGGTGATCGGCCTGAGCCTGCTGGTGCCCACCCTGGTGATCGGCTTCTGGCCCCGGGTGGCGATCGACATCTACGAGGCCACCACCACGGCCCTCTCCTGGGAGCTGGCCAACCACGCCCAGATCGCCCTCGGCCGGATCTCCACCCTGGGCTGAACCGCATCGGGCGTTGAAGCTCCGCTGAAATGGAGTGAATCCGGTCGTTGCTTCCCCGGCACCCGACCAGCCCGATGCTTGCAGCGATGACATCCCGTTCCGAAGTCCCCATTCCCGGCGCCGCCTCTGGGGCGACCACTGCCCCGTTGCTGAAAAGCCACGGACTTCCCGACTTCAGTGCCATCACCGCCACCCAGGTGAATGAGGGCATTCCCCTGCTGCTGGAGGCTCTTGAAGCCGATCTCACCGCCCTGGAGGAGAGCCTCGACACCCGGATGGAGGGCCAGGAGCCCCTGGATTGGCACGACGTGTTCGATCCACTCCATCGCATCGGTGAACGGCTGCGCTGGAGCTGGGGGGTCGTCAGCCACCTCAATGGGGTCTGCAACTCCAGCGAACTGCGGGACGCGCACCAGCGCCAGCAGCCGGCTGTGGTGCGCTTCGGCAACCGTCTGGGCCAGAGCCGGGCCATCTACCTGGCCCTGGCGCTGCTCAAACTTCAAGACAGCGAAGAACCCCTCGATGGCACCCGGCGTCGCATCCTGGAGGCGGAACTGCGGGACATGCGCCTGCGCGGCGTGGGGCTCAAGGGCGAAGAGCAGGAGGCGTTCAATGCGGCCAACCAGGAGCTGGCGGAACTCTCCACCCGCTTCGGCAATCAGCTGCTGGATGCCACCAACGGCTGGTCGCTCACCCTGCGCACCCCTGAGGAGGTGGAGGGCCTGCCCGCCAGCCTTCTGGAGCTGCTGGCCCAGGCCGCCCGCGAGGCCGGTGGCACCGCTGGAGACGGCAGCGAGGCCACGGCCGAGGCCGGCCCCTGGCGCCTCGGGCTGGACTTCCCACGCTTCGGTCCTTTTCTCAAATACAGCCGCCGGCGCGACCTGCGCGAGCAGGCCTACAAGGCCCATGTGAGCCGGGCCGCCAGCGGCGAGCACGACAACAGCCCCGTGCTCGAGCGAATTCTGGAGCTGCGTCAACTCCAGGCCCAGCGCCTGGGTTACGCCAACTGGGCCGAAGTAAGCCTGGCCTCGAAGATGGCCGACTCGGAGGCGTCCGTGGAGGCGCTACTGGAACAGCTGCGGGTCGCGGCCCTGCCGGTGGCCACGGTTGAGCTCAAGGCCCTCGCAGACCTGGCGGCCGCCGAAGGTGCGCCGGAGGCCAGCGATCTCAAGCCCTGGGATGTGAGCCACTGGGCCGAGAGGCTGCGTCAGCGCAGCTTCGATCTCGACAGCGAAGCGCTGCGGCCCTGGTTCCCGCTGCCCCGGGTGCTCGATGGGCTGTTTTCCCTCTGCGGCAGGCTGTTCGGCCTCCAGATCGAGGCCGCCGATGGCGAGGCCCCGATCTGGCATGGCGATGTGCGCTACTTCCGGGTCAGCGATGCGGCCACGAACACGCCCCTGGCGGCCTTCTACCTGGATCCCTACAGCCGGCCCGGCAGCAAGCGGGGCGGCGCCTGGATGGACGATTGCCTGGGGCGCTCGCTCGCCCCGGATGGCACGCCGGTGCTGCCGGTGGCCTACCTGATCTGCAACCAGAGCCCGCCGGTGGGAGACACCCCCAGCCTGATGACCTTCGAGGAGGTGGAGACCCTCTTCCACGAGTTCGGCCATGGGCTGCAGCACATGCTCACCACCGTCGAGCGGCCCCAGGCGGCGGGCATCAACAACGTGGAATGGGATGCGGTCGAGCTGCCCAGCCAGTTCATGGAGAACTGGTGCTACGACCGCGCCACCCTGCTGGGCATGGCCCGCCATTGGCAAACGGGTGAGCCCCTGCCGGAAGACGTCTTCCGCAAGCTCAAGGCCGCCCGCACCTTCATGGGTGGTTGCGCCACCCTGCGCCAGGTGTTCTTTGCCCTCACCGACCTGCGGCTGCACAGCCAGTGGCAGAGCGGCAGCGGCCGCAGCCCCGAGGATCTGCGTCGCGAGATCGCCCTCAGCTCCACGGTGCTGCCGCTGATCCCGGAAGACGCCAGTCTCTGCTCCTTCGGCCACATCTTCGCCGGGGGCTATGCCGCCGGCTACTACTCCTACAAGTGGGCCGAGGTGCTCAGCGCCGATGCCTTCAGCGCTTTCGAGGAGCTGGGCCTGGAGAACGACGACCAGATGCGCGCCACCGGACGACGGTTCCGCGAGACGGTGCTCAGCCTCGGTGGCAGCCGCCATCCCTCGGAGGTCTTCGCCGATTTCAGGGGCCGTGAGCCCAACCCTGAGGCGCTGATCCGCCATTCGGGGCTGCTGGCGACCGCCTGACACCTGTTCAGGGGCTTGACCAGGAGATCCTGCTCAGGGCTCCAGCAGGGCCCTGGTCAGGATCATCACGGCGGACTCCCCACGCACCAGGTTGCGGTGGTTCCAGATCGGCAGGGGATAGGCCTTGCCCACGGGCAACCGCGCCGAGCGACCCGGCACCACCATGTGATCCGTGACGCAGTAGTAGCTGCGGCAGTCGATGCCGGCGAGGGCCGAGGGATCGTCGCCGAGGCGGCGCATCAGCGGGCTGCCCAGCTTCAGATCGGCGATGCCGGCCATCAACCAGGTGGGGCAGAGCTGGGCCGTGAGGGTGCCCTGCTGGGGGCTGCCCACGCTGATGAAGCGACGGGTGCGGGAGGCCCCACCCAGCAGCTGGATCCAGCTGCGGGCAATCACTCCCCCATCGAGAACCCCAGCAGGTCCACAGGCTGCTCGGCACCAAAGGCGGCTTCAATCGCCTGGCCAAGGGTCTCGGCCAGCTCCAGGATCGGGGTGGCCCCGAGCCGGTGGAGCAGGTGGGGCATCAACAGGGGATCCCTTCGACCATTGAGGCTTTCCACCAGCTGGCGGAAAAGTTGCGGCGAATCCCAGAGGCCGTGCACCAGCACCAGCGGTGGAGCCGCCGATCCGGGCGCAGCAGGCTCCATCAGCGCACCACCCGGCGGAAGCGCTCCACCGCCACCCTGCCATCGAAACCACTCACCGGAGCGCGGCACTTGATCACCTGCACCCGCAGGGGCTGGCGGGCCGTAGAGCCGCTCCAGCTCATCCAACGCCCGCTCAGCGAAGTGCTCCAGGGTGAGGCAGCGCAGAGCGGCCGCCAGGGCCTGGAGCGCCGCGATGGCCTGGGCGTAGTCGTAGCTGAGCGAAAGATCGTCGCTGCCGCCAGCGGCGGCCAGGTCCGCCCAGAGGCTGAACTCCAGCTCAAACCACTGACCCAGCTGCCGCTCGGCCTCCAGCACCCCCACATGGGCCCACAGCCGCAGACCACGAACGTGAATGGCATCCGGCTCCGGGCGCTCGGCGTTCACAGGGGCAGGGGCCGGTGGCTGTAGGAGCGGCCACCGCTCCCATAGTCAGCGGCAATCTGGCCGTGGCCCCTGAGCCGGTAGCGGTAGGTGACCAGGCCTTCGAGGCCCACGGGCCCCCGGGGCGGCAGGGTCTGGGTGCTGATGCCCACCTCGGCGCCGAAGCCGTAACGAAAGCCATCGGCAAAGCGGGTGGAGCAGTTGTGATAGACCCCGGCGCTGTCGACGCTGGCCAGAAAACGCTCGGCCCGCTCGGGGTCGCGGGTGCAGATGGCGTCGGTGTGGCGGGAGCCGTGGCAGGCGATGTGGGCCAGGGCCGCTTCCAGGCTGTCCACCACCTTCACCGCAAGGATGAGTTCACCGTATTCGCTGTCCCAGTCAGCGTCGGTCGCCGCCAGGGGCACACCGGCGGCCCTGGCTTCGTCGTCACCCCGCAGCTCCACCCCCGCGGCATGGAGGGCCTCGATGGCCACGGGAAGAAAGATGGCTGCGGCCTGCCGGTGCACCAGCAGGGTCTCGATCGCGTTGCAGGCCGCCGGGTAGTGGGTCTTGCTGTCCACGGCGATGCGCACCGCCGACGCCACGTCCACCTCCCGATCGACGTAGAGGTGACAGATGCCGTCGGCATGGCCCAGCACCGGGATGCGGGTGTGGTCCTGGATGAAACGCACCAGGGCATTGGAGCCCCGGGGGATGATCAGATCGACCAGGCCATCGAGCTTGAGCAGCCCGAGGCTCTCCTCCCTCGAGGTGAGCAGCTCGAGCACCTCCGGCGCCACGGCGCTGGCGGCCAGCCCCTTGCGCAGGGCGCCATGGATCGCCCGGCAACTGGCGTTGGCCTCGCGGCCCCCCTTGAGGATGGCGCCGTTGCCGGAGCGCACGGCCAACGAAGCGATCTGAATCACCGCATCGGGCCGGGCCTCGAAGATCACCCCCACCACCCCTAGGGGCACGGTGACCCGTTCCAGCTCCAGGCCGGTGTCGAGTTCAGTGTGCAGCTGGCGGCGCCCCACCGGATCGGCCAGCTCCGCCACCTGACGCACCCCTTCGATGGCGGTCGCAAGTTTGGGGCCATCCAGCTTGAGGCGGGCCACCAGGGCGGGCACCAGCCCCTCGGCAGCGGCCGCCTCCAGGTCGCGGCGGTTGGCGGCCACGATCGCTTCGGCATCGGCCGCCAGGGCTTCCGCCATGGCCAGCACCGCCGTGCGGCGCTGCTGCCCATCAAGGCGCCCCAGCGCCATGGCGGAACGCCGCACGGCGGCGGCACGCTGCAGCAGTTCAGGGGTGGGATCCGGAACGCTCAAGGCCAGCCAGGTCGTGCGGCATGCATCATCCCAAGCCACCGGGCCCGAAGCGCTCGAGCGCCAGCCAGGCGGCTCCCAGCCGGCCGGCGCCGTTGCCAAGGGCACAGGGCTCAAGGCGCAGACCCTCCCGGCTGACCGCCAGCACCCGTTGCTCCACCTCGGCCCACACCGCCGGCAGGAAATGGCGGCTGGCCCCGCTCAGGCCACCCCCAGCAGCACCAGCTCCGGGGTGAGCACGTAAAGCAGGGAACTCAGGCCTATGCCCAGAAAGCGTCCGTAGCGGCGCCAGACCTCCAGGGCCTCAGGATCACCGGCTTCGGCGCGGCGATCGAGTTCCTCGGGATCCAGGGGGCTGAGGCGGCCCAGCCCAGCGATGCTGCAGAACTGCTCTAGGGAGCCCCGGTTGCCACTCCGGCAGGGGGACCTTCGGGATCGACCCCGATCAGTCCAGGCTCGGCCGCCGCCCCGTTGGGACCGGTGAACAGCTTGCCCTCAATCAACACGCCACCGCCCACGCCCGTCCCGAGGGTGAGCAGCAACACGTTGGCCTCACCGCGGGCGGCACCCTGCCAGGCCTCCCCCAGCAGGGCGCAGTTCGCGTCATTGGCCAGGGTGACCCGCCGCCCCAGGCGGGGCTCCAGCCAGGCCGCCAGCGGCACCTCCCGCCAACCTTCGAGATTGATCGCGATCCGCGACACCCGGCCGCCCCGGTCGGTGGGTCCCGGCAGGCCGATGCCCACCCAGGGGGCCAGACGATCGGGATCGAGCTGCTCCACCCCTGCGGCGATCGCCATGGACACGGCCCCGGGCATGGCCGGCTGGGGGGTGGGCAGCTCCAACTCCGCCACGGTCCGACCTGAGCCATCGAAACGGCCGAACTTGATCGCCGTTCCTCCGAGATCGACGCCGATCAGCTGGGGCAGGGGGCGGGGGATGGAAACCGGCAAGGGAGCCACTCAGAAGCGCAGGAAGAGCTGCAGCTGGCTCTTCCAGCGTCCCTGGCTGTCGAGCGATCCCTGCAGACCGAACTTGTCGCTGGCCTGGTAGCGCAGGGTCACCTGGGGGGCACATCGCTGCGGTTCGGGGCGGCCAGCACCGAGAAGTTGAAACGCTCGCTGAGGTCGAGGCCAATCTCGGAGCCCAGCACCAGCTGGGAGGGCACCCGCCTGGAGCGGTTGCTGGCCAGGGGCCCGTCCACATTAGGAGCAACATAGGTGGGGTAGAGGGCAAAACTCACCCGTTGGCCGAGGGCATCGGTCAAGGTGCCCACGACCGGTGAGAGCAGGGATTGACCCAGCACCGTGGCGAGGGCGGCACCGGCATTGCCTCCGGTGAGGCCCGCCAGGGAGTTGCCGCCGATCAGGGCCACGAGGCGTTCACGCGAGAGCGGCGGCGTGCTGCGCAGTTCGATCGATTCGCCCAGACGATCGGCCGGACCGCTCACTTTTACTACCACCTTCACCAGATTGAGCTGGTCAAGGGCGGAGTCGGTGCGGTTCTGGTTGAAGTCGTAGATGGAAGAGTTGCCGACACCACCGACCGCGGAACCGAGGCTGTCGGAGACGCGGGTGCGCAGGGCCACGTCGAGGTAGGGGATCAGGCCGAGTGACGGCGTGAACACGGCCACGTTCGGAGCATCGGGATCGAGGCTGAAGTTGGTGGTGAACAGCCCAAGCCTTCCGCTCTTGAGCCGCACGACGCCGGTGGCCCGCAGGGAGGCATCCACCGGCCCGTTGAGGGTGAGCAGACCGGCGGTGTTGAAGTTGAGCACATTGGGCACCACCACACGCAGGTCGGGGCCGAACCGCAGCCTCAGCCGATCGAGCCGCAGGAAGGGAAGGTCGGGAACGTTCGCGCTCACGGCCTCCGAGCCGGCGCTCGGCACCTCAGGGCCCAACAGCACCAAGGGTTGCTGGAAGTTCCAGCTCTCCTCGAGCAATTGACTGACACTCACCGGCCGCACCGCCGGGGCGCCCTCCAGCGCTGAGCCGGCGCGCATGGCTCCAGGATCAGGCTTCTCAGGAACAGTTGTGGCCAACTGGCCGGGGCGGATGTTCACCGTGCCCTTGCTCAGCTGGATCTCGCCGCTGAACACGGGCCTCAGCAGGCTGCCCCCCAGCAGCACTTCGCCATCGGCCAGGGCCGTGATCCGAGGCTGGCTGAAGCGCGCCTGGCGCAACTTGATCGTCAGCGGTTTCGGCTGCTCTTCAGGCTCGAACAGGCTGAGTCTGCCGGCGGCCGTGAGGCTGCCTTGGTCCCCCAGCCGCGCCTGAAGCTGCTCAACGTCCAGCGCCTGGAAATCAAACAGCACCGTGGCCTGCAGGTCGCGCACCTCCTGGTCAACCAACTTGAGCTCACCGTTCTGGATGCGCAGAAAGCCATTGGCCACGGGTTTGAGCAGGCTGCCCCGCACGAGCAACTGCAGATCGCCGCTGCCTTTGCGCCACACCAGACCATTCCCCCCAGGGCGGTCAGGAAGGTCAGGCCATCCCCCCTGCTGGCCAGGCGCAACTGCAGCCCCTCGGCCGTGGGATCGAGCGGAACACGGCCGCTCAGATCAATGCTGTTGCGCGCCTCGCCGACATGGAACGAGAGATCGCCGCTCAAGCCACCGCTCGCCAGCCGCAGCTCCCCACGGGTGAGATTGAGGGGCTCATCGCGGTAACGGGCGTTCTCCAGAGCGAGCGCGAGCTCCAGGCTGGGGGCACCGCCCCCCAGTCGATAGCGACCCTTCAGGCTGAGCCCACCGCGCAGCTCTCCAGGCACTGGGGTGGCGAGCACCAGCAGGCTGAGGGGCAGATGCTCGAGGCTGAAGCGGCCAGGACCCTCCGCCAGGGGACCCTCCAGCCTTGCCACGAAGGGCTCCAGGCCAAGGGCCACGTCCTGGTCAGCCCCATCAAGCCAGAGGTGCCCCTTGGCGGCCAGATCAAGGTTGAGCCGCTGAATCGACGGGCCCGCGATGGTGAGATCCGCATCCACCAGGCCCTTGAGTGGCTTCAGGTTGCCAGTCCGCGGCCGTCCACCGAGCCGCTGCTCGACCGTGGCGAGCCGTTGCTTGGCCAGGTCGAGGGCCAGCAGCTGGTCCGCGACCGTGCCGCCGAAGGTGTCGATCATCAGGTCACCCAGATCGCTGGCGCGGCCCCGGTCGGGCTCAGGTTGACCGCGCCAGAGGGGCCAGGCGGAGGCCAGTTGCTCAAAGAAGGGGCCCGACAGCTGGCGGCCCTCGAAACGGCTCCAGAGGCTGCCGCCCCGCTCACCTCGGATCCGCACGGCCACCTGGCCTCCCCCTGGGGCAGGGCCTGGCCGGTGAGGTTGTAATGGCGATCGTGGAAGCGGCCCGTGGCCGTGAGCTGCTTGAGGGCCAGGCCGGCCACCGATGGGGACGTCACCCGGGCCTTGCCCTCGATCAGCAGCGGCTGAAGCTCCAGCACTCCCTTCCCCGCCAGGAGGCCGCCCAGGGGCTGGAGGCGTCCCCTGGCGCCGAGGGCCAGGTGGAGCCCGTCGAGGGGGAAGTCCCTGGAGTCCCAGTTGTAACGGCGGGGGCTGCCCTGAAAACGCAGGCGTCCGCGACCACGAACCAGCTGCGCCTCCTTGGGCAGCCAGCGGGGATCCAACAGGGCTGCGATCCTGGCCTCTCCCCCGGACCCCACCTGGGTCAGGGCCAGGTCGCCGCCACCGCCGGTTCGGGCCTTGAGTGTGCCGGCCCAGGTCTGCCAGACCCGCAGGGGGCCGGCGCCGGGCGATTCCACCCTCAGGGCCAGATCCGGGCGTAACTGGTTCAGGGGGCCGCGCAGGTGACCGAAGGCCTGCAGCTCACCCATGAGGTGGGTGCCGAGCAACGGGCTGAGTCGGGCCAGGGCATAGCGCAGATCCAGCGCCAGATCCGCCTCCCCCATACGCAGCCCCCCTGAGGCGGGGTGCCTCCCGGCGGGG
This sequence comes from Cyanobium sp. ATX-6F1, assembly GCF_047395825.1. Taxonomy (NCBI): domain Bacteria; kingdom Bacillati; phylum Cyanobacteriota; class Cyanophyceae; order Synechococcales; family Prochlorococcaceae; genus Cyanobium; species Cyanobium sp. ATX-6F1. The sequence continues at coordinate 280,771 of NZ_JBCEBF010000003.1, forward strand.
CGGGCGGTCGCCCCCAGCTCAGGGGCATGGTTCCGTGGGCACGCAGGCCAGCACCGGTCAAATCCTTGAGCGTGAGCAGGCCGCCGCTCCAGGCCAGGTCGAAGGCGACTCGATCCAGCAGCGGCGTGCGCGGATGCACCAGCTCGGCCCGCAGCCGGGGCTGATCCCAGCGGCCGCTGGCCGTGGCCACACCCGTCACAGGGGCACCCGTGCCCAAGAGGGTTGGGCCCCAGGCCGTGCGCCGCCAGAGATCGGGCGTCAGGGCCAGCTGCTGGGTGCGCAGGTCGAGCTTGGGCAGAATCTCCCCCGGACCCGAGCCGTGGCGTCGCCGGAGCGCACCCGCAGGTCGCGCAGGGCCAGCCGGAAGCCCCGGCGGCCATCGAGATCGAGCTTGGCCTGCAGCTGAATCGGATCAGGGGCCAGCGACCGCGCCGCCGGTGGAGCCTGAACGGCCTCAAGGTTGGCGCTGGGGTGCCGCCAGGGTCCGGCCAGGTCCACCGTGCCCCGCCAGCTGCCCAGCCGCCAGGGGGCGCGCGCCATCGCAAGGGTGGTCCCGGAGCAGCTCAGGTCCACCCGACCCGCCTGCAGGACCTCCGGCGCCAGCGACGGCGGGCGCAGGGCGAGATCATCGAAGCGGACCTGGCCGGTGCAGCGGGGCGCCAGCCCACGACCACTGAGCCGCAGCTCCCCACCCACCTGGCCACGGACGGTGCTCGTGAGTCGACGCACCTGCGGCCAGGGCAACAAACGAGAGAGGGTGCCAGGGCGAGCCGCTGGAAACGCAGTCGAGCCCGCCAGTCGCGGTTCGCCCAGGAGCCAGCGCCGACGAACTGCAGCACGCCCCGATCGGCCAGGCCGGCGTTGCCGCTCAGCTTGAGGCGGCGCCGATGCAGGTTGAGATCCAACCGAGCCGCCAGGCTCGCGGGCACACCGGCGGGCTCGACGCGCACGCTGGCGGGCTCAGCCACGGCGATCGACAGGGCCAGTCGCGGGGGGATCCTGTTGGCTCCTGGGGGCCAAGCACCCAGTACTGACCACGGGCATTGCGCCGCATCTGGGCCGAGGCGCCCTCCAGGCGCAGGGCCAGCACCGGAACCCCCTGGCGCAGGCTCTCGAGGGGCATCAGGCGGACGATCAACCGCTGGACAAGGACACTGGAGCCGTCCTTGGGTCCAGGAAGGAAGCGGCTTGGACCAACCTCAAAGCCCCAGGGTCGGAGACCCTCGTAGGGGCCCAGGACGAGGGGATGACCCATGGCCCGGCTGACCGGACGCTCGATCCGCGGGCGCCAGAGCTCGTAGAGGCCAGAGGCCAGATGATCGGCGCCCCACCAGGCCCCGGCGAGCCCCAAGAGCCCGATGGCAAGGGGAACGAGGTGGCGACGGGGGCCCCGGTTCGCAACGCCCCCAGGCGATCCATCCCTCTCTAACCCCATCGACCCGTGGCTGTCACCGTCTGGGGCGGGCGCAATATAAAGGGCTCAATCCGCAGCGCCAGACCCCATGACCGCCGACCCACTGCTGCTCAGCGCCGGCCGATGGCTCGGGGTCGCCGGGGGGTTCTGGCGCTGGTCACCGTGGTGTCCTTTGTTGCCCGTTGGGGGACCCGCTTCCGCCTGGTGGGGATCACCAGCTTCACCCTGCTGCTGGCGTTCTCCTGCGCGGCCTTCGCGATCAGCTACAGCCCGCGCGTTGTGGTGCCCGGGGCCGTGACCGTACCGATCGTGTTTGACAACGGCACCGATCTGGTGGTGGCGGCGGCCCCGTACCAACTGGAGGCCGAAGCCATTGCCCCTACCGTCGAGCAGGTGGCACGGAACCTGCGCGGGAACGCCCGCAACACCGGCAGCGGCCAGGTGCGGGTGCGCCTGCGCCGGATCGAAGCGCTGGAGCCGGGTCTCAGCCGGCCGGTGGTGCTCGCCGAGGCCGTGCGCACCCTGGCCGACGGCACAGTGGAGGTGACCGTCAGCGCCCCTGGAGCCTGAGACAACCCCGAGAGCGATGCTGGAGCTACCGGCCCATTTCCGCGCTGAAGTGCTGCGACTCCAGGCCGATGGCCTCGATGACTGGGCCAGCTTGGCGGGCCTGAGTGACGGCCAGCTCAGGGCGCTGGCGGCCTCCGGCGCCGCCTCGGAACAACGGCTCCGCCGCCTGCGCGGTCAGGCCAGGCTGGTGGTGGAGCTTGAGTTGGCCCCCGCGGAGGCGGCGCTGCTGCTGCACGGGGGCATCGCCAGTGGCCAGGCCCTGGCCGAGGCAACACCGGAGCGACTGCTGCTGCAACTGGGGCGCCTGGAGCGAAGCCTGCTCGGCCCTGGTGTGAACCGGATCGACCAGGCCACCGTGCAGGGCTGGATCCAGCGGGCCCGCCGGGTCACCGGTCGCCCGGGGAACTGACCCTGGCCCCCACGGAGGCGGCAGCGGCGACACTCAAATGGAGTTGTGAGCTTGGGAGGAGGTCCGATGCCAACCGTCACCACCCCCGCACAGGGTCATTCATCTCTTCTGGGTTTGATGCTCCGACGAACGGGTTGGCTTGGTCTGTGGGCCCTCTCGGCCAGCCTCGCCCTGCCGGCACTGGCCGCTTCCACCCCTGCTGGAATCGGTGAAACAGAACCCCCAGATCGCACGCAACCTCTGCGGCGAGCTGAGGGGCCTCAACGCCAAGGGCGTGTCGGCCACCTCGCCCCAGGCGGTCGCCCTGGTGGCCAGCCGCCAAGGCCTCAATTCCACGGACGCCGAAATCCTCACCACCTATGTGGTCGGTCTCCACTGCCCCGACGTGCGCTGAGTGGAGGTCGAGGCCGTCGAGGAGCGGCTGATCTGCCCGGACGGGATTGAGCTGGTCGCGCGCGTCTGGAAGCCCAGCGCGCCGGGATCCTGGCCCGTGTTGCTGATGCGCCAGCCCTACGGCCGGGCGATCGCCTCCACCCCCACCTACGCCCACCCCCACTGGTATGCGTCCCAGGGCTACGCGGTGGTGGTGCAGGACGTGCGTGGCTGCGGCGATTCGGGCGGCAGATTCCGGGGCTTTGCCCAGGAGGCCTTCGACAGCAGCTGGACCCTGGCCTGGGCCCGCACGCTGCCCTACGCCAACGGGCGTTTGGGCTGCTACGGCTTCTCCTACCAGGGGCTGACCCAGCTGCTCGGCAACGACGCAGCCGAGCAGCCCGACTGTCTGGCCCCGGCCATGGCGGGGCTCGATGAGCGCCTGCACTGGGCCTGCAGTGGTGGGGCTCACCGCTGGGCCCTTGGCCTGGGCTGGGGCCTGCAGCTGGCGGCCGAGCGCTGCCGGCGGCGCGCTGATGCCGAGGGCTGGCGGGAGATCCGCCGCAGCCTGGAGTCGAAACGTTTCCTGGTGGAGGGCCTGGCCCTGCTCGAGCGCCTGGATCCAGAGTCGATGGTGCTGGGCTGGTTCCGCCACAACCCTCATCAGAGCGAAGGTTGGACGCTGCACCGCCCCCAGCTGGGCTGATGCGGCGGCCGATGCTGCTGGCCGGCGGCTGGCACGATCCCTTCCTCGATGGGGTGCTCGATCTCCATGGCCGCTCCCTCCTTGAGGGGGCGCGCCGTTGCTGCGCCTCGGCCCCTGGACCCACCTCGACTGGGGTGGCGGCATCGACCCGTTGCAGCTGGCCTTCTTTGATCACCACCTGCGCGATCGTCCCGCCCCCAGCGAACCCCGGGAGTGGCTGTTCGATTCAGGCACCGGCCACTGGCTGGAGCGATCGCCCCAGCAGTGCCATGGCGGGCCGTGGGGACTGAGTTCCTGTGGCCTGGCTGCCATCGACCCGGAGGAAGGACGCCTGGTGCTTCCAGGAGAAGGTGGCGGCGAGGTCTGCTTCGTGCACGACCCCTGGCGCCCAAGGCCCGCCGAGGGGGGCATCTGGGCCTGGACGCCGGGCCTCTGGACCGCCGGCACCTGGACCGCCGTAGCGATGGGGCCTGCTTCACCAGCGCACCGCTGGCGGCCGCGCTGGAGCTGCTGGGCCGCCCGGTGCTGGAGCTGGAGCTCGAAGCTGACCAGCCTGGTTTCGACCTCTGCGGAGCCCTCTCCGTTCTGCGCGGCGGCAGCGGGGCGGTGGAGCAACTCTCCACCGGCGTAGCCCGATTCCTGGGCACTGATTGCCTGCGTCGCCAGCGGCGCCGGCTGGAGCTCCAACCCCTGCTGGCCACCCTGGCGGCCGGCGATCGGCTGCGGCTGTCGCTGGCGGCCGCCGCCTGGCCCCAGATCAGCGTGAACCCCGGCACGGGTGCCTGGCCGCTGGGCGCCTGCGGTCCCGATCACCGGGTGATCACCCTGCAGCTCCAGCTCGATTCAGCCCTGCTGGCCCTCGAGCCGATGGCCTCGGGCACACTGGCCCCACTCGTTACGACCCCGCCGTGATCCGACCCGCCCAGTTGATGCGTCCCGCCCTGGCCCTGGCCCTGGGCTTGAGCCTGGGCGGCGGGGCGGCGCTGCTTTCCCTGGCGGCTCCAGCGGCCGCCCAGGGCGGGCCATCGGCCCTGGGGGTGGCGGAGTCCCGCTCTCGGGCCGAAACCTTGCTGGAGGCCCTGCGCCAGCGCAATGGCCAACGCCTCTTCGCCAGCCTTGCCCCGGAGGTGCGCCGATTCACCACCGCCCAGGCGGTGCAGGCACGGATCGACCAGCTGGCCCCGTTCCAGAGCGCTCGGGTGCTGGAGGTGGAAAGCGGCGCTGATGACAGCACGATCAAAGCCGAGCTGATCGCCGGAGAGCAGCGCCGGCCGCTGACCCTGGTGATCGATCCCATGGGGCAGTTGATCGCCTGGCGCTTCGACAGCTCCCAATTGCCGATCGAAAGCCTGGCCAGGAACTTCGTGGCGGAGGTAGCCGCCGGGCAGGTGCTGACCGCCCGCAGCCGACTCTCCCTGCGTCTGCAGGAGGAGTTGCCCCCAGCCACGATCACCGCCCGCTGGCAGGGACTGGAGCGACGGGTGGGCGCCTTCAAGGACATCAAAGGCACCGTGGTGGCCCACGCGGGCGGTGAGCAGCAATTGGTGCTGGTCACGACCCGCTTTGCCCGGCTCACCGACAACCTGTTCGTGATCTTCGACGACAGGAACCGAATCGTGGGGATTGATTTCCCGAACGACGCCCGGTGAGGCGGCACTAGGGCGCCTAACCTCAACCATCGACAGTCCTCACTCCATGGTCCTCAGCCGGCTCGATTCGATCGCGGAGGACGCCCAGCGGCTGGCGGACTGCCGTCACGATGACCCGTTCGCTCTCCTGGGTCCCCACCCCCTGGCTGATGGTTCCTGGGTGGTGCGCGTCTGGATGCCTGAGGCCGAACGGGTGGAACTGCTGCTGGCAGGCCAGCGGCTGCCCCTGGACAACCCCCACCATCCCTGGATCTTCGAAACGGCTCTGGCGGCCGATCCCGGCAGCAGCTACAGGATCTGGGTGCGGCGCGGTGGCATCGAGCACGAGCAGCACGACCCCTGGGCGTTCCGGCAGGAATGGATGGGCGAGGTGGATCACCACCTGTTCAGCGAGGGCAACCACCACCACATCTGGCGGCGCATGGGGGCCCATACGCTCGAGCGCGATTGCATCAGCGGAGTGCAGTTCTGCCTGTGGGCACCCCATGCCCGCAGCGTCGCGCTGCTCGGTGACCTCAACGGCTGGGACGGCCGCCATCACCCCTTTCAAAAGCGACTGGGGGGCTGCTGGGAACTGTTCGTGCCGGGGCTCAAGCCTGGCGATGTCTACAAGTACGAAATCCGCAGCCCAGAGGGGCACTGTTACCAGAAGGCCGACCCCTATGGCTTCCAGCACGAGGTGCGTCCCAGCACAGGCTCGGTGGTCGCCTCCCTGGAGGGATACAACTGGAACGACTTCGGCTGGATGGAGGAGCGCGACCAGCGCGATCCGCTCGATCAACCGATTTCGGTCTACGAACTGCACCTGGGAAGCTGGATGCATGCCGCCGCCGATGCGCCCTTCATCGAGGCCGATGGTCGCGCCCGGCCGGTGGTGCCCGCCGCCGACCTCAAGCCCGGTGCCCGCCTGCTCACCTATCCCGAGCTGGCCGACAAACTCATTCCCTATGTGAAGGCCCGGGGCTTCACCCACATCGAGCTGATGCCGATCAGCGAGCACCCCTTCGATGGCTCCTGGGGCTATCAGGTGACCGGCTGGTACGCCCCCACCAGCCGCTTCGGCACCCCCGACGAATTCCGCGCCTTCGTCGACCGCGCCCACGCCGAAGGCATCGGTGTGATCCTCGACTGGGTGCCGGGCCACTTCCCCAAGGACAGCCATGGCCTGGCCTTCTTCGATGGCGTGCACCTCTATGAGCACGCCGATCCGCGCATCGGCGAGCACAAGGAATGGGGCACGCTGATCTTCAATTACAGCCGCAACGAGGTGCGCAACTTCCTCGTGGCCAATCTTGTCTATTGGTTTGAGCAGTTCCACATCGATGGCATCCGCGTCGATGCGGTGGCCTCGATGCTCTACCGCGACTACCTGCGGCCCGATGGCGAATGGGTCGCCAATGAGCATGGCGGCCGCGAGAACACCGAGGCGGTGCGCTTCCTGCAGCAGGCGAACCACGTGCTGTTCGAGCACTTCCCAGGAGCCCTTTCGATCGCCGAGGAATCCACCACCTGGCCAATGGTCACCCAGCCCACCTCCATCGGCGGCCTGGGATTCAACCTCAAGTGGAACATGGGCTGGATGCACGACATGCTCGATTACTTCGAGCTCGATCCCTGGTTCCGCCAGTTCCACCAGAACAACGTCACCTTCTCAATCTGGTACACCTACACCGAGAACTTCATGCTGGCCCTCAGCCACGATGAAGTGGTGCATGGCAAGAGCCATCTCCTGCACAAGATGCCTGGCGACGACTGGCAAAAATTTGCCAACGTGCGCGCCCTGCTCGCCTACATGTGGACCCATCCGGGCAAGAAGACGATCTTCATGGGCATGGAGTTCGGCCAGCGCAGCGAATGGAACGTCTGGGGTGACCTGCAGTGGGAACTGCTGGAGCACGGCCCCCACCAGGGGCTTCAGCATCTGGTCGACGACCTCAACCGCTTCTACAAGGAGGAGCCTGCCCTCTGGCGCGACGACTTCGATCAGTACGGGTTCCAGTGGATCGATTGCAACGACAACCGTCATTCCGTGATCAGCTTCATGCGGCGGGAGAGCACCACCGGCCGCTGGGTGGTGGTGCTCTGTAACTTCACACCCCAGAGCCACTCCCACTACCGGATTGGGGTGCCGATGGAAGGCTTCTATGAGGAGGCCTTCAACACCGACAGCAGCCGCTACGGCGGCAGCAACCTGGGCAATCTGGGGGGCAAGTACAGCCAGGAATGGGGCATCCACGGCTATGAGCACAGCCTCGATCTCTGCCTGCCGCCCCTGAGCGTTCTGGTGTTGCGCCGCGACGATCGCCGCAGCCAGAGCCTCACCGGCGCTGGCCCAGAAACCGACAGCCCCCTCAGGTAGGTTGCCCGCTGGCATCGCACGTCCCCATGGTCGACTCCCTCCCCCTGCTGCTGCGCGCCGCCCGAGGCGAGCAGGTTGAGCGTCCGCCGGTGTGGATGATGCGCCAGGCGGGCCGTTACATGAAGGTCTACCGCGACCTGCGTGACCGTCATCCGGGCTTCCGGGAGCGTTCGGAGAACCCCGATCTCTCCTATGAGATCTCGATGCAACCCTTCCGGGCCTTCGGGCCCGATGGGGTGATCCTGTTCTCCGACATCCTCACGCCACTGCCTGGCATCGGCATCGATTTCGACATCATCGAGAGCAAGGGCCCGATCATCGAACCCCCTGCGCAGCCAGGCCCAGGTGGATGCCCTGCGTCCCCTGGACCCCGCCGAATCCGTGCCCTTCGTCGGTGAGGTGCTGGGGCGACTGCGCCAGAGCGTGGGCAACGAGGCGGCTGTGCTCGGCTTTGTCGGTGCCCCCTGGACCCTGGCGGCCTACGCGGTGGAGGGCAAGAGCAGCAAGAACTACGCCGTGATCAAGGCGATGGCATTCCGTGAGCCGGCGCTGCTGCACCAGCTGCTGGGCCACCTGGCTGAATCGATTGCCACCTACGTCAACTACCAGATCGAGAGCGGTGCCCAGGTGGTGCAGCTGTTCGATTCCTGGGCTGGCCAGCTGAGCCCGATCGACTACGACGTCTTCGCTGCCCCCTATCAGAAGCGGGTGATCGACCAGGTCAAGGCCAAGCACCCAGACACCCCTTTGATCCTCTACATCTCCGGCAGCGCCGGCGTGCTGGAGCGCATGGCTACCACAGGAGTTGACTTCATCTCGCTCGACTGGACCGTGGACATGGCCGACGGCTGTGCCCGGCTGCCTAAGCACCTCGGCGTCCAGGGCAATGTGGATCCCGGCCTGCTGTTCGGCACCCCCGAGGCGATCCGCGCCCGGATTGTCGACACCGTGATCAAGGCCCGGGGGCGCCGCCACATCCTCAACCTCGGCCACGGCATCCTGCCCGGCACGCCCGAGGAGAACGCCCGGGTGTTTTTCGAGGCCGGCAAATCTGTGAATGAACTGAGCGGAGCGGCCGTTTGAGCGCGGCGGCTCCAGCTGCGGGCTCAGGCGGGCCGCAACGGATCCTGATCACAGGAGCAGCCGGTTGCGTCGGCCAGACGATCGCCGAGCAGCTCTACCGCCACAGCGATGCCCATCTGCTGCTCTGGCTGCGGGATCCCGCCAAGCTGGCCACGGTGCCCAGGGATGATCCGCGCATCACCCTGCTGGTGGGTGACCTGCGCGATCAGGAACCCCACGCCGCCGCCATCGCCTCGGCCGAGCGGATCATCCACACCGCTACGGCCTGGGGCGATCCCCAACGCGCCCGTGCGGTGAACGTGGTGGCCGTCAAGGAGCTGCTGGGCCGGGTGGATCCCCAGCGGCTGCAGCAATTGATTTATTTTTCGACCGCGAGCATCCTCGATCGCCAGCTCAAGCTGCTGCCGGAGGCGCTGGTGCACGGCACCGAGTACATCCAGACCAAGGCCCAGTGCCTCGGTCAGTTGGAACGCCACGGTCTGGCGGAACGGATCGTCGCCGTCTTCCCCACGGTGGTGTTCGGGGGCTCGATCCAGGCGGGCGATCCCCATCCCACCAGCTACGCCACCGCCGGGCTGAAGGAGGCGGTGCGCTGGCTGTGGCTGGCCCAGTGGCTGCGCACCGACGCCAGCTTCCACTTCATCCACGCCGAAGACATCGCGCGGGTGTGTGTGCACCTGGCCACCACCCCCCATGGGGTCAACCCGGAGCCAGGCCAGGGTGCCATGCGCCGGCTGGTGCTGGCCCAGGAAGCGGTCACGGTGAATCAGACCGTGGCCAGCCTCGGGCGATGGCGCCGGAGCTGGCAGGCACCCTTCGGCATCGATCTGAACCCATGGTTGGTGGAGGGTTTGATCAAGCTGCTGCGCATCGAGATGACCCCCTGGGATCGCTTCTCGCTTCGCTACCGCCATTTCGTGCACGACACGATCAGTCCACCGGAGCGTTTCGGCCTGGTGAGCCATGCACCCAGCCTCGAGGCCCTGTTTGAAACGGCGGGTTTGCCCCACCGTGGGCGCTGAGGGGCGCCTCACGCCACCAGCCCCGAAAGGAATCACAACAACTGTTTCGATCCCTCGGCAACGACCGGCTGGTCGGGCCGCCGCAGTTCTAACTTTGGACGGTTGCACGAGCATCGATGCGCCGTCTTCTGTCCCTTTTCGCCCTCTGTCTCGCGCTGGTTCTCGGTGCAGCTCCGAGTTTCGCCGCCGACGCCGCCCATGGCGCCCAGGTCTTCTCCGCCAACTGCGCCGCCTGCCACATCGGTGGCGGGAACGTGGTGAACGCCGAGCGCACCCTCAAGCAAGGTGCTCTGGAGTCGTACCTCGCCAATTACGCCGCTGGCCATGAAGAGGCCATCGGCTACCAGATCGCCAACGGCAAGAACGCCATGCCCGCCTTCGGCGGCAAGCTGAGCCCCGAGGACATCGCTGATGTGGCGGCCTACGTGGAAGCCCAGGCCGGTAAAGGCTGGGCCTGATTGAGGCCTGTTCCCCAAAGCCCCCTTGTCGATGGCAGGGGGGCTTTTCATGGGGTCAGCCCTTCGTCCGTCCCGCCTGAGGCCCTCGACCACTCCAGCACCGCCAGGAAGAGCTCCTCGGGCACCTCGCGGATGTCGTATTCGCTGGGAAGCACCCCATGCACATGGCGGTGGGCGACCCTCCAGCAATTTCGCTCCAGATCGCGGCTGGTGGCCTCAAGCTGGCGAGCCTCAACCCCAAGGCGCTGCACCAGTTCCACGGGGTAAGGCGTGCCCATTGCCTGCGGCCAACGCAGCTCGAGACGGCAGACTAAGGGCAGCGCCGCCGATCCCGTGACCCTGACTCCCCACCTGCACCAGGCCGCGCTGATGAGCGCCTTGGTGCTCATGGCGGGTGCGGCCCAGGCCCAGTCGCTGCTTCCCGAGCGCTACGCCAAGAGTTGCCCCCTGCTGGTGCCCGTTGATGCCCCCTACCTGCAGCCCAAGCGCCTCAAACCCAGTGAAGTGCCGCTGAAAAACGCGGCCGGTTGCCTCTCGCCCGCCGATGCGGTCTACGGGCCCGACGGTTGCCCCACCAAGCTCTGTCCCAACCCCAAGGGCCTCAACCTCTGAGCGAACGTCGCCAGGGCCAGCATCAGAAACCATCGGATTCCCCAGGGGGCCAGGCCGCGATCGGGGCCTGGAGGGCTGAACCGAGAAGGCCGGTTCCCCCGCTATTTCGATGCGGTCTGCCCAACCTGTGAAGGGGGCCGTTCCCCATAGCGTTCAAGTAGTGCTGAATCGCTGGAGTTGCCCCCATGCATCCCACCGCCGAACTGTTCACGGAAAAGGCCTGGGGCGCGATCGTCGCGGCCCAACAGCTGGCCCAGCAGAAACGCCAGCAGCAGATGGAGACCGAACATCTGCTGGCGGCACTTCTTGGCCAGGACGGCCTGGCCGCCAGGATCCTCGACAAGGCCGGGGTGGATCCCCAGGACCTCTCGGGCCGGGTGGAGGCGTTCATCAATGGCCAACCCAGCCTGAGCACGCCGGCCGAGAACGTGTACATGGGCAAGGCGCTCAACGCCACGCTTGATAGTGCCGATGGCCTCAAGACCAGTTTCGGTGACAGCTACATCTCGATCGAACACCTGCTGCTGGCCCTGGCCAGCGATCAGCGCTGCGGACGCCAGCTGCTCTCCCAGGCCGGCAGCGATGCGACCAAACTGCGCGCAGCGATCGAAACCGTGCGTGGCAGCCAGAAGGTGACCGACCAGAACCCCGAGGGCACCTACGAATCCCTCGAGAAATACGGCCGCGATCTCACCAAGGCGGCCCGCGACGGCAAGCTCGACCCCGTGATTGGCCGCGACGAGGAAATCCGGCGCACGATCCAGATTCTCTCGCGCCGCACCAAGAACAACCCGGTCTTGATCGGTGAACCGGGCGTGGGCAAGACGGCGATCGTGGAGGGCCTGGCCCAGCGCATCGTCAACGGCGATGTGCCTTCGGCCCTGCAGAACCGTCAGCTGATCTCCCTGGACATGGGGGCCCTGATCGCCGGCGCCAAGTACCGCGGCGAGTTCGAAGAGCGGCTCAAGGCGGTGCTCAAGGAGGTCACCTCCAGCGAGGGCCAGATCGTGCTCTTCATCGATGAGATCCACACCGTGGTGGGGGCCGGCGCCACCGGCGGCTCCATGGATGCCAGCAATCTGCTCAAGCCGATGCTGGCCCGGGGCGAACTGCGCTGCATCGGTGCCACCACCCTCGATGAGCACCGCCAGCACATCGAAAAGGATCCGGCCCTGGAGCGCCGCTTCCAGCAGGTGTTCGTGGATCAGCCCACGGTGGAAGACACGATCTCGATCCTGCGCGGCCTCAAGGAGCGCTACGAGGTGCACCACGGCGTGCGCATCGCCGACAACGCCTTAGTGGCCGCCGCCGTGCTCTCCAGCCGTTACATCGCCGATCGCTTCTTGCCCGATAAAGCGATCGATCTGATGGATGAATCGGCCGCGCGGCTGAAGATGGTGATCACCTCCAAGCCCGAGGAGATCGATGAACTCGATCGCCGCATCCTGCAGCTGGAGATGGAGAAGCTCTCGCTCGGCCGTGAATCCGATCCCGCCAGCAAGGACCGGCTGGAGCGGATCGAGCGGGAACTCGCTGAGTTGGGGGAGCAGCAGAGCAGCCTCAATGCCCAGTGGCAGAAGGAGAAAGGCTCGATTGATGAGCTCTCAGCGATTAAAGAAGAGATCGAGCAGGTGCAGCTGCAGATCGACCAGGCCAAGCGCAGCTACGACCTCAACAAGGCCGCGGAGCTCGAATACGGCACCCTGGCCGAACTCAACAAGAAGCTGGGCGCCAAGGAGGTCGAACTGAATGCGGGCGACGGTGAGAAATCCCTGCTGCGTGAGGAGGTCACCGAGGAAGACATCGCCGAGGTGATCGCCAAGTGGACCGGCATCCCCGTGGCCCGGCTGGTGCAGTCGGAGATGGAGAAACTGCTCCACCTGGAAGCTGACCTGCACCAGCGGGTGATCGGCCAGGGTCAGGCGGTGACGGCGGTGGCCGATGCGATCCAGCGCTCCCGCGCCGGCCTGAGCGACCCCAACCGGCCGATCGCCAGCTTCCTGTTCCTCGGGCCCACCGGCGTGGGCAAGACGGAACTCTCCAAGGCCCTGGCCGCCCAGCTGTTCGATTCCGAAGAAGCGATGGTGCGTATCGACATGTCCGAATACATGGAGAAGCACGCCGTCAGTCGCCTGATCGGCGCCCCTCCGGGCTACGTGGGCTACGAGGAAGGCGGCCAGCTCACCGAGGCGGTGCGGCGGCGCCCGTACGCCGTGATCCTGTTCGATGAGGTGGAAAAGGCCCACCCGGATGTGTTCAATGTGCTGCTGCAGGTGCTCGATGACGGCCGCGTCACCGATGGCCAGGGACGCACGGTGGATTTCACCAACACCGTGCTGATCCTCACCAGCAACATCGGCAGTGCCTCGATCCTCGATCTGGCCGGCGATCCCGCCCGCCACGGCGAGATGGAGAAACGCGTGAACGAAGCCCTGCGCGGCCACTTCCGGCCCGAGTTCCTCAACCGCCTCGATGAATCGATCATCTTCCACAGCCTGCGCAGCGATGAACTGCGCCAGATCGTGGAGCTGCAGGTGAAGCGCCTCCTGGGGCGGATGGAGAGCCGCAAGCTGGGGCTCGAACTGGAGGAGGCCGCCCTCGATTGGCTCGCCAACGTGGGCTACGACCCCGTGTATGGAGCCCGGCCCCTGAAGCGCGCGATCCAGCGCGAACTGGAAACGCCGATCGCCAAGGCCATTTTGGCCGGCACCTTCCCCGAGGGCAGCGTGATTCAGGTCAAGGTGGAAAACGAGCGCTTGCGCTTCGATGCGGCCGAACCGGCCCGGCTGCCCGCCCTGGTTTGAGCCGGTGACGGCGCAGACCAGGCCCCGGGAGGTGATCCAGACCCACATCAGCGTCGTCACCCTCACCCCGCGGCACGCCTTCAAGCGCAAGAAGCCCCTGGCGCTCTGGGGCCTGCTTGATTACTCCACGCCCGAGCGGCGCCTGCACTGGTGCCAGGAGGAATTGCGGCTCAACCGCCGCCTGGCCAGCGACCTCTACCTGCGGGTGGCGCGGCTGGGCCCCGGCCGGGAGCCGGTGGTGGTGATGCGTCGCTTCGCCGCCACCGACACCCTTGAAGCCCGGCTCGCCAGCGGCCGGGCCGGAGCCGTGGACCTGCGACGGCTGGGTGAGCGGATCGAGCGCTTCCATCGGGAGCATCCCCTGGTGGACGCGGCCCCCCGCCCCATGGCCCGTGCCTTCGCCCGGGTGCTGCACGGCAACCTGCGCGCCACGGCCAGCTTCTGCCCGGGACTGTTTCCCTCGCCGGTGCACATGCTGCTGGAGCGGACCCTGGCGCGGCGCTTGAGGGGGCAGCGGCGGGAGCTGGTGCGGCGGATCGCCGCCGGCTGGGGGTGGACGGCCACGGCGATCTGCGCCTGGAGCACGTGGTGCTTGAGGACAGCCCAGGGGCTGATGAACCGCCGAAGTTGTCGATCGTCGATTGCGTTGAATTCAACCCGGCCCTGCGGCATCTGGATGGACTCTCCGATCTGGCCTTCCTGGTGATGGAGCTCCAGGCCCGTGGCCATGGTGATCTGGTGCCCGCGTTGCTGGAGGGGTATGGCCGGCCGATCGATCAGGAGCTGCTGGCGTTGTTTGGCGCCTATCGGGCCCACGTGCGCGCCAAGGTGGCGGCGGTGTCCACGGCCGAAACGGAGCTGCCGGCCAAGCAGCGAAAGCAGGCGGCGGTCTCGGCTCGGCAACACCTCAGCCTGGCCCTGGCCTACGCCCACCCGGGGCCGCCGGCCCTGATCCTGCTGCGGGGCCGCTCGGGTTCGGGCAAGAGTCACCTGGCCAGGCAACTTGCCCCCTGGCTGCTGGCGGACCACCACCGCAGCGATGTGATCCGCAAACAGGAGCATGGCTTTACGCCTCTGCAACGGCCCACGGCGGCGCAGCGCGATCAGCTCTACTCGAGCGAAGCGAACGCTCGCACCGAAGCAGCGTTGCTGGCGGCGGCCCGGCGCAGCCTGGAGCAAGGCCGCACCGTGCTGCTGGATGCCACCCACCTGGGCCAGGCCAGCCGGCAGCGGGCGATTCAGATCGCCGCCGAGCGAAGCACACCCTGGCTGATCCTCGATCTGCAAGCCTCCGAGGCGCAGCTGGCGGCGCGGCTGGAGCAGCGCCAGCGCAGCGATGACGACCCCAGCGACGCGGACCTGGCGATCGCCCGCCAGCAGGCGGCATGGGCCGAACAGCTGGAGGTCGAGGAACGGGCCCATGCTTTGGAGCACCAGGCCGGTGATGACCCAGCGCAGCTGTTGATGGCGATCTGGGGAGCGCTCAGCGCTGGGGCGGCGTCGCTTCGAGCGCATTGATCTGCTCGGCCAGGGCCACATCGAGGTTGGAGAGACCGCCCGTGTCATGGGTGGTGAGCTCGATCACCACGCGCCCATAGACGTTGAACAGTTCCGGGTGGTGGTGGAGCGACTCCGCCAGCAGGGCCACGCGGCAGATGAAGCCGAACGCCTCAACAAACGAAGCAAAGCGCCATTCCCGGTGCAGCTTGCCCTCCACCACGCTCCAGAGCGGCAGGGTCTGGGGCAGGTCGGCGATCACTTCAGCGCTCAGGGGTTGGGCCGCCATGGTTGTTGGGGTCAAAGGGGGTCCACCAGATCATGGAGACGATCGATCAGCAGATCGACCTCGGTGTCGCCCTCGGGATCGAGGCCAGCGGCGGTGCGGCGGAGCACCTCGTCGTTGAGCCGCTGGGCATTGCGGCGGGCCAGCAGCGTGGTGGTCGGGGTGGCCGGTGGAGCCGGGGGTGCAGCCGGGGGATCTCCGGGTGTGTTCGGCACTCCAGAAGCTGGCGACTCCAACTGGGGAGCCAGTAACGGAAGAAGGGCTGCGAGCACCTGGCGCAAGGCACTGATCTCGCCCCGCAGGGCAGCAAGTTCAGCCGTGAGCTCGTCCATAGCCCCCATGCCTCAGAGCAACCACACCATGCTGCGCGACGCCCTCTCCATCAAGCTGTGGTCGGCCAAGACGGCGACGCCCAGAAGTCTGCTTACGCTTGGCTCAGCTGAGCTGTTCTCCATGGCGCACCGCGCCTTGCCCCTGCTGGGCGCCCTGGCCCTGACGGCGATGACCACCCCGGCGATGGCCCAGAGGGTGGTGCCCAAGCTGGGCAACATCTGCCCCCTGGGCTACGTCGACATGCTCAACGGCAGATGTTCCACCCTGGGCCTGATGACCTATACCGTCACGCCGACCCACGGCAAGGCCTGCCTCCCGGGCTGGATGAACGTCGGAGGGCGCTACTGCCGCCGCAAATGAAACTCCAGATCCTGCAACATCTCGATCGGGAAGGGCCCGAATTGATCGCCGGCTGCGCGGCCGACCGGGGCTGGGAGATCAGCGTCGTGCGCCACGACCGGGGCGAGCCCCTGCCCACCACCAACCACGACGATCCATCGCTGCTGGTGGTGTTGGGTGGATCGATGGGGGTAGGCGACCTGGCGGATCCGGCCTTCGCCTGGCTGGCTGGGGAATCCAACTTGATCGCCACCCGTCTGGCCGCCCGTCAACCGGTGCTCGGCATCTGCCTGGGCGCCCAGTTGCTGGCCCATGCCGCCGGCGGCGGCGTGGTGCCGCTCACCGCCGGCGATCCGCCGCTGCCGCTGCGGGAGGTGGGCTGGGGGGCCGTCCACTGGCTGGCGGACACCACGGAGGAGCCCGTGCTCGACGGACTGGCCGCCAGCGAACTGGTGCTGCACTGGCACGGCGACCGCATCCAGCTGCCGCCCGGGGCCACCCTGCTGGGCTCCAGCCTCCACTGCCCGGAGCAGTTCTTCCGGCTCGGGCAGCACGCCTGGGGGCTGCAGTTCCACGTGGAGGTGGGCGCTGGGGCTCTGGAGCGTTGGCTCGAGGAAGACCACGACTACCTGCGCGGCGCCCTGGGGCCGGGCGGGGCCGACCGCCTGCGCGACGGGCAGCAGCGTTGGGGTGCGGCGGTGGCGCGCACCGGCCGGCGCCTGATCCAGAACATCTTCGATCGCATCGAAGCGGACCAGAGCCAGGTGCACTGAACGGCCCACTCAGAAGGAACGGCCCACTCAGAAGCGGCGGTTGACCTGGTTAGTGGCCAACTGCACCTCCCGCAGCAGCTGCAGCAGGGCGCCCATCAACGACAGCATCGCCACCACGAACAGGGGCACGACGATCGGCGCCAGATCGATCGAGGCCACCGCACTGATGAACACCACCGCCACCACCAGCGACACCAGCAGCGCCGTGACCGTGCAGCAGGTGATCGCCCCATTGATCAGTCGGATCCGCTGCTTCTGCACCCCCAGCTCCAGCCGCAGCCGCCGGCTGCCCGACACATCGCTGTGCTCACCGGTCTCCTGGAGCACGTTGGCCCGGTCGATGATGCGGGCGAGGCGATTGCTGAGCACCCCCAGCAGTCCGGAGATGCCCGTGAGCAGGAACACCGGTGCCACCGAAAGCTGAATCGCCTTCGCCAGGCCGATCACGGGGGCATCAGGCGAGGTCAGCAACACATCAGGCCTAGTCGACGCCTGATGTCAGCCTATGGGTTCGCCACCGGACCCATGACCACGATCGCCTGCCACTACGACGGCCAGCTCCGCTGCCACGCCCTTCACGGTCCATCCGGCAGTGAGCTGGAGACCGATGCCCCCACCGACAACCAGGGCAAGGGGGAGCGCTTCTCCCCCACCGATCTGGTGGCCACGGCCCTGGCCACCTGCATCCTCACGATCATGGGCCTCACCGCCGACCGCCACGGCTGGAGCATCGACGGCAGCACGGCCCGGGTGGAAAAAATCATGACCAGCGCCGGCGTCCGCCGGATCGAAACCCTCAGGGTCTGGATCACGGTGCCAGGGGAGTTGGACGCCGAAGCCCAGCGGCGGCTGCGGTTGGCCGGCGAGGGCTGTCCGGTGAAGCGCAGCCTCGAGGGCGCGGTGGCCATGGAACTGCACTGGGACTTCAGGGCTTGAACGTTTCGGCCGCCCGTTTCGAGGCCTCCTGCACGTAGACGTCGCTGATCTCGCAGGTCGCATTGAGACCCTTGTAGAGGTCGTCGGCGAGGCTCTCGGTGGAGGGTGCCACCACCACCCAGGCCCCATCGGGATCAAAACCCGTCTTGATGAGAATCTCCCGCGCCAGGCTGCGGGAGCGGTTCAGCCCCATGGCCAGCCGCGTGGAATAGCAGAGGGTCAGCGCCCGCGCCATGGCGAAGCCCCCCAGCTCCTGGGCCGTGGGCTGCAGGGGCGACGCGGCCAGGGGCTGGGCGCCAGAGTCTGAATCGCCGTGGCCAGGGCAATGGCGAAACCAGCCGCTCGCCTGGAACCCCGGGCGAGCTGCGGCCGTGGCAGGTTGAGCGCCATGGGCAAGGCCATCGACCAACTCCGCTCCCATCTTCATGGCACCCGGCTGCTGGGGAGCATCCAGAGCACGCTCTATTTCGACCAGAACACCCTGATGCCCTCTGCTGGGGCCGACTGGCGAGGCGAGCAACTGGCCCTGCTGGCCCGCCAGCTCCATGGCCGCCAGAGCAGCGACGCCTACGCCGAGCTGATCGAAGCCGCGGCCCAGGAACTGGAGCGCGCGCACCAGGCCGATCCAGCGGCCGCTGAAGCCACCGATCCGCTCTGGCCCCGCAACCTGACGTTGCTGCGCCAGGACCTGCGGCGCCAGCGGAACCAGGACCCGGCCCTGGTGGGCCGCCTGGTGGAAGCCCAGTCACGGGGGTACAGCCTCTGGCAGGAAGCGCGTTCGCGCTCCGATTTCGCGCTCTTCGCTCCCGCCCTCACAGAACTGATCAGCCTGCGCCGCGAACAGGCCGCCCAGCTGGCGGTGGGTGAATCAGCTCCTGATGGGCAGCCCCGCAGCAGTTGGGAAACCCTGGCCCAGCCGTTCGAGCCGGAGATCAGCAAGCCACGGCTGAACGCCCTGTTCACGCCCCTGCGCCAACGTCTTCCAGCCCTGTTGGAGCGGGTCCGGGGGCGCCTGCCGAATGGGAAGGGGGGCGAGCGCCGGTGGAACTGCCCGAGGCGATTCAGCTCGAACTCTGTCAGACCCTTTTGCAGGACTGGGGTTTCGACGGACGCATCGCCGCCCTGGCCCGCTCGCCCCATCCCTTTTCCTGCACCCTGGGGCCCTCGGATTTCCGGCTCACCACCCGGATCGTGCCCGGTTCGCCCTATTCCGCCTTCCTGGCCACCGCCCATGAATGGGGCCACTCCCTCTATGAGCAGGGGCTACCCCGCCGCGCCGACCAGTGGTTCGCCTGGCCCCTGGGGGATGCCACCTCCATGGGCGTGCATGAGAGCCAATCGCTCTTCTGGGAATGCCGGGTGGCCCGCAGCGAAGCCTTTGCGCGGCGATGGCATCCGCGCTTTGCGGCTGCGCTGGGGGCCGACCCCTGGGGATCAAGCGCCGGCTTCTGGCACGCCCTGAACCCGCTCAAGGCCGGTCTCAACCGCGTCGAGGCCGACGAACTCAGCTACGGCCTGCACATCCTGCTGCGCTACGAGCTGGAGCTGGCCCTGGTGGAGGGCGACCTGCCCGTGGAGGCCCTGCCCAGCGAATGGAACCGGCTGATGCAGGAGCTGCTGGGGCTCACCCCAACGGGCGACGGCGAAGGCTGCCTGCAGGACGTTCACTGGAGCGAAGGGCTGTTCGGCTACTTCCCCTCCTATCTGCTGGGGCATCTGATCTCCGCCCAGCTCAGCGCGTCGATGGAGGGCGACCTGGGGCCGATCGAGGCCCGGGTGGCCGCCGGCGAGGAGCCGGTGTTGCTGGGCTGGTTACGGGAGCAGGTTCATCCCCTGGGCCGCAGCCTCGATGGCGCAGAGCTGGTGGAGCGGGTGAGTGGCCAAGCATTGAGCGCCGATCCGTTCCTGGCCTACCTCGAAGACAAGCTGGAACGGCTGGAGGCCGCCTGAGGGCCCAGCCCCAGGCTCCGTAGGATGCCGGCCGGCGCCCGAACCGCATTCCTTCATGGCCAATATCGATCATCCCCCAGCCGCTTCCAGCTCAACCTCCTGCACGTGCTGCCGGCCTTTGCCGATGAAGCGGCCGCTCGCCTGAACGCGATCGTGGAGCTCAACTCCAACACGATCAACAAGTACGAACTGATTACCGAGACGGGCCAGCTGAAGCTCGATCGGGTGGGGTTTTCTTCCCTCGCCTACCCCTTCGCCTATGGCTGCATTCCCCGCACCTGGGACGAGGACGGCGATCCCCTGGACATCGAGATCGTCAACGTCACCGAACCGCTGGTGCCCGGAAGCCTGGTGGAAGCCCGGATCATCGGCATCATGAAATTCGACGATGGCGGCGAGGTGGACGACAAGGTGATCGCAGTGCTGGCCGATGACAAACGCGTCGATCACATCAGCAGCTACGAGCAACTCGGCGAGCACTGGATCAAGGAAACCACCTACTACTGGGAGCACTACAAGGACCTCAAAAAGCCCGGCACCTGCAAGGTCAACGGCTTCTTCGGCCTTGCGGAGGCTGTCAAAATCATCAAAGACTGCGAAAACCGCTACCTCGAATTGATTGACCCCCAGCTGGTGAACGGATGACCTTCTCCCCCTCCAACCCCGCGCCATCGCTCTGGGCCTCGGCGCCACCGCCGCCTGCCTCACCGCGGGGGCCTTCATGGCGATCCCCCTGCGGGCCGCCGAGCCGGCCACCGCCTCGGCACTGGCACCTGCTCTGGCACCTGCAGAGGCCCCCCGCCATTGCGCCGCCATCAACGGCGCCCATCCCGGCAACGGTGCCCCCCAGGGCCAACCCGCCCGTGGCGGCCGTCACCAGCACCAAGGTGATCATTCTTTCCCTGGGTCGCCGGGAGATCAGCCTCAAGAACGACGGCAAGCTGGTGGGCAGCTGGCCGGTGGTGATCGGCGCCCCGGAAACGCCCACCCCCACGGGGACGTTCAAGGTGCAGAACAAGGTTCTCAACCCCAAGTACCAGAGCACCAGCAGCGGCAAGATCAACCACACCACCGGACCCTCCGGTCCCCTGGGTGATCGCTGGATGGGTTTCCACTCCAAGGGCAAGAACGATTTCGGCATCCACGGCACCCCCTGGCCCTGGTGGGTGGACGCCCGCGCGGCCGTCAGTCATGGCTGTGTGCGCATGAAGAACGAGCACGTGAGGGTGCTGTTCGACCAGGTGGAGATCGGCACGCCCGTGGTGGTCAAACCCTGAAGCAAATCTGCAAATCAGTGGCAGGCAGCCCCCAAAGCTGCGTCCAGCCCTGATCAGAAGCCCTTCAGCTCGCTACATTCTCAGCATCTAGGGGGTCCTCAGCGACCCTTTTTTCTTGTCCACCTCCTCCACCAGCAACGCGGGAGTCCGCGCATGAATCAAGACATCCCGCGGCCCCAGGTCCATTCGGTGGTGAGCACCAGCCTCAAGTGGGGCGAAGACGGCGAACTCTCACGGGTCGATCGAGATCGGCTGCTGGAATTGCTCTGCGCCGTTGATCCGGTGGCCACCGTGATGATCGATCAGCTGGGCAGCGGCAAGGCCTGAAGCTCTGATCTTGCGATCACCCGTCGGGCGATCGCCCGGGCCATGCCATCGCGGCTGGCCATTCCCTTGAGATCGGCCAGGGGTAGACCCAGAGTCGGCAGCCCATGGGGCAAGGGCGAACGCTGGGGCGCGTGCTGGAGGGCAAAGACCGGCAACTGTCTCAGATCATTGGGGAGCAGTTGATCCTCCAACTGGGCCAGGTTGGCCTCCTCGCTCAGCCACACCAGGTCGGAGCGGCGGCACTCCTCGACGCTCAGTTCACCCTTGTCGCTGCTGAGTCCCAGCTGCAGATCAATCAAGGTCACCAGAGCGATCACCTGGTCATCGCGTTCGACGATCAGGCAATGGCCATGGGCCGCCACCAATTGAGCGAGGGCTTCCCGGGCGGGGGTGTCTGCGGCGAGCACCAGTGGAGCCTCTGGATCGAAGGCCTCCTGCACGGGCAGGGCACGCAGCTTCCGTCGGCGCTCCTGCTCCACCGGATCGGGGCCGAGCAGACCTGGATCCACCAGACCCTGCCAGCGCTCGACCAGCAGGGCGCTCAGACCTGCGGCCGCCATCAAGGGGAGCACGATCCGAATGTCGCGGGTGAGCTCGAACAGCAGCAGCAGGGCAGTGAGCGGGGCCCGGGCGCTGCCCGCCAGCACCGCGGCCATGCCCACCATCGCGTAGGCCGGAGGTTCGGCCACCGGCAGATGCAGGCCGCTGTCACCGAGGATCTGGCCGTAGCAATTGCCCAGAACCGCCCCGAGAAAGAGGGAGGGGGCAAAACCGCCGCCGACGAATCCGGTGGCGTTGCTGAGACCCGTGGCCAGCAGCTTGACGACCAGCAACGCCAACAGGGTGGTCAGGGCCACCCCTCCCTGGTTGCCCAGCAGCGCTTCGATCGTGTCGTAGCCCACCCCCAGCACCTGGGGGAAGCCGAGGGCCATCAGCCCCACCCCGAGGCCCCCCAGGGTGGTGATCAGCCAGCCCGGCAGTCGGCCCAGATGGCGCTGAACCCGCTCGCTGCGGCCGGCCGCCAGCAGGCTCACCAGGGCCCAGGACATCAGGCTGGCCACCACCCCCAAACCCAGGTAGAGGGGCAACTCCAGCAGTGAACGCACCTCATAGGAGGGCAGACGGAAGATCGGATCGTCCCCCAGGGCCAGCTGGGTGACCAGGGTGCTGGCAATGGCCGCCACCAGCACGGCGCGCAGGCTGGGGCGCCCGGGAATCGAGCTGTAGGAGCCCTCGAAGGCGAAGAACACGCCGGCGATCGGAGCCTTGAACCCGGCCGCAAGGCCCGCCGCCACCCCCGCGGCCACCAGGGCCTTCTGGGACTGGGGCGCCAAGGCTCCCTTGAGGCCCACCCATAAACCCAGATTTCCGCCGCTTTCCACGCTCGGACCCTCCGGCCCGAGGGAGGCGCCACTGCCCAGGCTCAAGGAGGCCGCCACCAGCCGCAGCAGCGGCAGACGTGGGGCGGCCTTCACCGCCCCGTCGGCCATGGCCATCAAGCTGGGCAGGCTCGGACCCAGGTTGCCGCCCACCTGCCTGAGCAACCCCACCCCCAGGCCGCCGATCATCGGCACCACCACCACCGGCCAAAGGGCCAGCCAAGCCAGCGGCCCAACCGGCAGCGGCGGCGGCAGCGGCAGCGGTTCCGGTGGTGGCGGTGGTGGCGGCAACAACCCCAGGCCACCCAAACCAAGTTGCAGCAGGGCCTTGAGCGGGGTGCCGTTGTCAAGGGGCACCAGAACCTCTACGGGCAGCGGTGGCGGAGGCTCCGGGTGCCCGGCGATGCCCAGCAACAGATCGACCACCGGGCCGAACAGGACATTGTTGATGAAGCCGAGCAGTTCGTGAAAGCCCACCACCGCAGCACCGGTGAGCACCCCCACCAGGGCCGCCCAGGCCAGCAGACTCCACTGGAACGGCAACGTCAGGGACTCACCCTCAAGCTCCGGCTCCGGCTCCATTGCCGCAGCTGGAAGGGAGGGGGCGGTGACGAGCTCAGGCCTCGGGTCGGACGATTGCAAAGATCTCCTCCAGGATCGCTCCTGCCCCCTGGCGCTTAAGGGCATGGGCCAGCGAAATCCCGATGGCCTCCGGGTCGTCCTGGGGGCCGCGGGCCTCGTCGCGAATCAGGCGCAGACCATCGAGGCTGGCCACCATGCCGGTGAGCACCAGGTCCTCGCCCTCGAAGCGCGTGTTCACCCCGATCGGCACCTGACAGCCCCCCTCCAGTTCGCGCAGGAAGGCCCGCTCCGCCAGGCAACGCCTGGCCGTGGGCAGGTGCTCCAGCACTTTGATGCACTCGAGCACCGTGTCATCACCCTCGCGGCACTCGATACCCAGGGCCCCCTGGCCCACCGCATGGAGCGAAACGGCTGGGTCAATCAGTTCATGGATGCGATGGCCCAGTCCGAGGCGGCCCAGGCCCGCCGCCGCCAGGATCAGGCAGTCGTAGTCGCCCGCATCCAGCTTCTCCAGACGGGTGATCACGTTGCCGCGCACGTCCTTGAAGGCGAGCTGGGGGTAGTGATGGCGCAACTGAGCCAGCCGCCTGAGCGAGCTGGTGCCCACCACACTGCCGGCCGGCAGGGTGGCCAGGGTCTTGTCCCGATGGCGTTCATGCACCACCAGGGCATCGGCGGGATCCTCCCGTTCGGTGATGCAGCCAAGGATCAGGCCCTCCGGCAGGTTCGTGGGCAGGTCCTTGAGGCTGTGAACGGCGATGTCCGCTCGATCCAGAAGCATCTGGGCCTCCAGCTCCTTGGTGAACAGGCCCTTGTCACCGATCTTGGCCAGGGCCACATCGAGGATCTTGTCCCCTTGGGTGGCCATCGCTTCGATGCTGATCTCCAGGCCCCCATGGGTCCTGGCCAGCTCATCACGCACCCAGTGGGTCTGCACCATCGCCAGCTGACTGCGGCGAGAGGCGATGCGCAACATGGAGCCAGCCATCAGATCAACCTCAACCCGGCAGCGACTGCCCGACACAGCCGTCCAGCCTAGGGACTGACCGGTCCTGAGATCAGGCGAAGAAATCCAGAGGGAAGGGGCCCCAGGTGTCCTCGGCCTCAGGCGCCACGGAGCTGTGCCCGCTGATCAACACTCCCAGGCCGAGCCCGGCTTCCTGGCGCAGGCGAAAGCGGCCGGTGTTCTGGTTTCCCTTGAGGAACACACCACCGCTGGGGGTCCCAGCCGCCTCGCTTGGATCGGCCTCAAGGGGAGACCAGCCGTGTTGACGCTCAAGTTGGCGCAGGGCGGCGATGGCGGTGGCGCCATCGGCGGCCATCACTCCGATGGTGAACCACTCGCAGGCCGCCAGCTTTTCGTCGAGTTCAGCGCGCAGCCCCTGGCGCTCGGTGGCTCCCAGGGTGGGGGCAGTGCGCAAGCCGCGCAGGGCCATCAGCGACGGAAGCGAGGCAGACGTGCTCAAGAGGATCGGCCCAGGGAACAGTCAGTCTGTCGGGCCCCAAAGAAGCGGAGACTCACCGAGCAGAGGCTGAGCCAGATGAAGCCCACGCAAGCACCCGCAACGATGTCGGTGGGCCAATGCACCCGGCAATAGAGCGTGCTCAGCCAGATCACAGCGACCCAGAGGGCCGAACCCAGGTAGAGGGGGCGCCGCAGCTGGGGATAGCGGGCCACAAGGATGGCGCACATCAGGAAATAGAACACCACCGCACCGGCGGCATGGCCGCTGGGGAAACTGCGGCCGAAGGCCTGCACCAGCTTGTCCTCAGGGCGGTGGCGATCGAAGAGCGGCTTGAGCCAGCGGTCGACGATCAACAGGATGCCACCGGTGCCCACCACCAGCCAGCGCAGCTCATTCCACCAACGCTTCCACCCCAGGTAGATCAGGGCTGCCGTCACCAGCACGGCGGTGAACTGAATGCCGCTCACCTTGTAGACCCTCACCAGCCAACGGCCCATGCCGACGGGGATCACCTGACCAAGCCAACTGAGCAGAGCGTTGTCGAGGGGGGAAGCTCGAGGGGCACCACCGTCAGCGCGATCAGCAGCACCAGTGCCAGGGCCGCCAGGCAGGCCAGCAGGCGCCAGGGGCCGAACAGCCGCATCCAGTCCTTCAGCCCTCCCAACAGCTGGAGGGACAGCGCACGCTTCATGGCCTTGATTCTGCGCCCTGGGGGGGCGAATCGGAGCCGCCAGAGAGCCTGGCTGCCGCGGCTGGCCAGCTGCTCGATCCGCTCAGGCGGCAGGGAAAACTCCCGCAGCTTGCGCTCCTCTCCCACCACCA
Source organism: Cyanobium sp. ATX-6F1 (assembly GCF_047395825.1). Classification (NCBI taxonomy): domain Bacteria; kingdom Bacillati; phylum Cyanobacteriota; class Cyanophyceae; order Synechococcales; family Prochlorococcaceae; genus Cyanobium; species Cyanobium sp. ATX-6F1. The sequence continues at coordinate 306,196 of NZ_JBCEBF010000003.1, forward strand.
GAACCGATGGCGGCAGCGGTGTCCCCGGCTTGGTCTCAGCCCTGAGCTCCTCCTCGGCGCTGGCGGCGCTGTCGAAGAACCGGGCCGGATGGCCGCTGTAGAACACGACGCTGTAGCGCTTGTAGCCCACCACCAGCAGCGGTTCGCCGGGGCGGATCCACTGGCCGGCCAGGGCGGCCACCTCCCGCACGGGCTGTTGCCGTTCGCGCTCCATCAGGGGGGCCAGTCCGGGAACGACCAGCAGCAGCACCCCGGCGAAGGCCGCCAGATTCGGAAGCCACAGAGCCTGCGGCGGCCCGCCGCGGCTGAGCCGAACCACCATCGCCAGGGCGGCAGCCGCGAGCAGCGCCGCAAAGATCAAGGGCAGACCTGAGCGGGACAGGGCAGCAGCAAAGCCTGGATAGGCCGGATCACCCGCGGCCCAGCGTGGGGCGATCGCCGCCGCCACCGCCATGGCCGCCAGCAGCAGCGCGTTCAACCAGCCATAGAACCGCTGCCAGCGATCGTCCATCAGCGGGGCCTGAGACACCGACAGTGGCGCGGCCGGCAGTGGCATCCAGAACAGGGCCACCACCAGGGCGCCGGCGGGAACAAGAGGGAGGATGTATCCCGCCAACTTCGTGCTGGCGGCCGAGAAGAACAGCAGCACCACCAGAAACCAGACCAGGCAGAAGGGTGCGAACTGCACACTGCGGGGCTGCTGACGCCAGCGCTCGAGCTGCCAGAAGCGCAGTCGCAGGGCGGCCAAGGGCAGAAACAACGACCACGGCAGGAGCAGGATCAGGCACCAGGGCAGGTAGAAGTACCAGGGGCCGGAATGGCCATAGAGCACCGAGGTGTAACGCTGCAGGTTGCTGAAGCCGAAGAAGCCCCCGAGGAATTCGGTGCCGTTCGCCCGTGCCGCCAGCAGGTACCAGGGGCTGGCCAACGCAAGGAAGGCGACCGCCATCGGCAGCATTGGCATCTGGCGGAGCACGGAGCGCAACTGGGCCGAGCCGAGCAGGAACACCACGATCACCGCCCCCGGCAGCACCAGACCCACCGGGCCCTTGGCCAGCACCGCGATGGCGCTGAAAAGAGGCATCGCCACGTAGCCGCAGCGGCGCAGGCCAGGCCGGTCCACCTGGCTGTAGGCCAGAAAGAATCCGAACAATGACAGCGTGATCGCACTGGAGAGGAACATGTCGGTGACGGAACTGCGCCCCCAGCCCACCCAGCCAGGGTTGAACGCCAGAAGCGCGGCCCCAAGCCAGCAGCGTCGCCAACGGCTCCCGGTCGCTTCGCCCTCGGACAGCACCCAGAGCAGAGCGAAGCCCGCCACCACCACCGCGCTGGCCATGAGTGCCACGGGCAGCCGCGCCGCCCAGGCGCTCACACCGAAGAGGCGAAAGCTCAGGGCCACCATCCAGTAGCCCCAGACGGGATAGTCGAAGAACGGCTCACCGTTCCAGTGGGGCGTGATCCAGTCGTTGCGCTGCAGCATTTCCCGGCCCACCTCCACGAAGAGGGCTTCGGTCTTGTCCATCAAACTGAGCGTGCCCAGTTGGTTGAAGAAGGCCACCCAGCAGAGCAGCAGCAGACCAGCGGCTGAAAGCAGAGCCAGACGGGTGGAGCGCGCCTGCGGGATTGAAGTGAAAGCCATGCGATCAGTGCACGGGAGGGGAGAAAAAGACAAAACCGTACGTTCAGCAAAGAACGAGCGGCACAAAGATCAGCTCAGGGGGTGTTCCAGACGAAACGGGAGGAGGCGGCGTAATTCCATACGAACACGACGGTAATGCCGGCTATCTGAGCAAAAAGGGTGTCTTTGGCCACGCTGGAATAAAAAACACTGGCCAGACCGATGTTGGCCAGCATGGGCAGAGATGCGACGATCAGAAACTTGATCAGGCCTGCCAGCAATGGGAATCCCTTTAAGCGCAGATGGCGAAACGTGAGCGTGTTGTTCACCAGATAATTGCTGCATGCTGAAACAATCACAGCCGGAGGTAATGAGGCGACAAAAGAAAAGCCCAGCAGCATCAAAATCTTGGAGGCCAGCAACTGGACCCCGATTCCCGAAACACCGACCAAGGCGAAACTCACCGCACGCCGGGGAACCATGCGTAACAGCAGCGTATGGATGATCGACACACCAAAGTCCCAGAGGATGGAGACATCCAGCTTGGAGCTTCCGAAGCTGCGGGATTGGAAGGTCAGCGGAGTCTCAACGGCAACAAGTTGCCCCCGACTGATCGAAAGGAGTTCGTAGAGGAACTTGAAACCCTGCGCATCCACCTGTCGAATCATCGGCATGCAGCGATCGAGGCGCAGGGCAAAGAAGCCACTCATGAAGTCAGTGAGATGCCTGTAGCGAGGCAGGGTGAAGCGCGCCAGCTGGTTGGCCATCACAGAACCTCCTTCGCGCTTGCTGCTCAAGCCCACAATTGAGGCAGCGTGGTGAAAGCGGCTGCCGATCACCAGATCGGCGTTCTGGGCCTGCAAGCTGTCGAGTGCCTCCGCAACGGCCGCCGGTTCATGCTGGCCGTCGCAGTCCATGACGACTGCCAGGTCGCCGGTGGCATCGAGGAGTCCCTCCTTGATCGCACTGGACAAGCCGGATCGCCCCACCCTCCGGATCAAGCGGAGGGCGGGTTCCTGATGGGCCAGTTCCTTCACGAAATCGGCGGTTCCGTCCGCCGAGTCGTCATCAACGACAATCAGCTCCAACTGGAACCGGTTGCGAAGGGCCAGCAACTGCTGGAGGATCGGCTGAATGTTCTGCCGCTCGTTGAAGGTGGGCAGAACGATGGTGACCCTCGCTGCCGGAGAGGTCCCGGCAGACGCGACGACCGATTCGGGCAAAGGGGAGATGCCTCAGACGCTCGGAGGTTACTTGATGTACTCCTTGAGCACGCCGTTGCGGTTGGGGTGACGGAGCTTGCGCAGGGCCTTGGCCTCGATCTGGCGGATGCGCTCACGGGTCACATCAAAGATCTGGCCAATCTCCTCGAGGGTCTTCATGCGGCCATCATCAAGGCCGTAGCGCAGGCGCAGCACGTCGCGTTCGCGGGGGCTGAGGGTGGCCAGAACCCCCTCAAGATCTTCCCTCAGCAGGTTCTTGGCGACATCTTGCTCTGGGTTCTCGATGTCGGCTTCGATGAAATCACCGAGGCGTGAATCTTCCTCTTTACCGATCGGTGTTTCCAGCGAGATCGGCAGCTGGGCTGATTTGGCGATGAAGCGCAGCTTCTCGATCGTCATCTCCATCGATTCAGCAATCTCCTCCTCGGTGGGTTTGCGGCCGAACTCCTGGCTGAGCACCTTGGTGGTCTTCTTGATCCGAGAGATGGTTTCGTAAAGGTGCACCGGCAGGCGAATGGTCCGGCTCTGGTCAGCGATCGCCCGGGTGATGGCCTGGCGGATCCACCAGGTGGCATAGGTGGAGAACTTGTAACCCTTTTCGTGGTCGAACTTCTCGGCGGCACGGATCAGGCCGAGGCTTCCCTCCTGGATCAGGTCCTGGAAGGAAAGACCCCGGTTCATGTATTTCTTGGCGATCGACACCACCAGCCGCAGGTTGGATTGGACCATCTTTTCCTTGGCCCGGCGGCCGAGCATCAGCCGGCGACGGAACTTGACCAGGGGCATGTCCAGGAGGACGGCCCATTCCTTGTTGTCGGGGGCATGGCCGTTGTCCTGCTCGAACTGCGCGGCGAGTTCCTCGAGATGGAGCAGGTCGGCGATCTTGCGCGCCAGCTCGATCTCCTCATCGGGCCGCAACAGGCGAATGCGGCCGATCTCCTGCAGGTACACCCGGATCGAATCCTCGGTGTAAACGCCCTTGGGGCCGACCTTGATGCTGGCCAGGACCTTGGCGGCCTTGGGGTCCTTGCGCTCTTCAGCGCTGGCGGCCAGGAGCTCGTTGGCGGCCAGATCGAGATCCACAGCGCTCTCGGCACTGCCACTGGGGTCGGCCTTCGCTCCATCGGCCTTGCTGGCGGCAACAGCCTTCTTGGCCGTGGCCTTGGTCGTGGCGGCCTTGGCAGCCACCGCCTTTGAGGCCGCTGCCTTCGAGGTGGTTGCCTTGGTGCCGGTGGTCTTTGCCGCTGCCGACTTGGCTGCCGCGGCCTTGGGGGTCGCCGCCTTGTGGCTGCGGCTCGGGCTCACCTTGTTCGCCGGATCAGGCTGCTCAGCGGTGTCGTTGGCGGGAGACGGCTCGGCTGCGGTGGCGTCGTCGGCCATGGGGGGCGATCTGCTTGCGGCTGCGGGTGCTCTTGGGCTTGGTCATCGTGACCTCGTCGCCGATGCCGTTGGCGACCAGCAGGATCTCAGACACGGGCTTGGTGACGTTGGCAGCGACAGCAGGACTCATGGCGGACAAGAACAGGAAAGGGGGCGCGTGTACACGCAAAACGGACAGCCCGGAAAGGGCGGTGACATCCGATCAGGCCAGAGTGCAGACCAGACGAACGCTGCCGACAACGGCCTGGCGATCGACCATCGCCCAGAGACCGAAATTCATCGACGGCATCAAGCGTCCGAGGAAAGCAAACCCAACTTGAAAACGACGAGCACGGTGATCGGGGCGAAAGCCCAGCAGTGCTGTCAGGGGTGGTCTCAGACCGGGAGGACCGATGGGGAGGGAGACTCCTCCTGGCACTCTCTTCAGGTCTTCCCTCTGGACGGAACTCTGCGGGGTTCCGACAGCAGCTTTAGCAGCTGCTCAACATGGTCATTCTAAGAAATCGATGTGGGCTTTGCAAGGTTGGAGGAATCTGAGCCGGTGCCCCCTGGCCCCACCTGGCTTCAAATCTGGCTGGAGGCGGGACGTGAGGGACGAATCTTCACCTATGCCAACCCGCTGGGGCTGCCCCTTGCCAGCGGTGATCTTGTGCGACTGAAGCTGCGGGGCCGGCGTCATGTCGGCCTGGTGGTGGAAGGGCTCGAGCGACTGCCGCCGGAGCTGGACCCCGATCGCCTTCAACCGGTGGAGGGGCTGCACCAGAGCGCCGCTGTGGACCCCCACTGGCGGGCCCTGCTCAGTGAGGTGGCGGCGGACTGCCACACCAGCCTGTTCAAGACCTTGAAAACGGCCCTCCCCCCGGCTGGCTGGGGCAAAGGCCCGAGCGCCAGGGTGGGCCGGCCCGCAACCGTTGGCTGGTGGAACTGACGCCCGGCGCGGATGCCACAGGCCCATCCTCCTCCGCCCTCACCCCCGTCAGCAGTCGCTGCTGGAGCTGCTGGAGCAACGGGGTGGCCGCGCCTGGCTGAGCACGCTCACGACCGCGGAGCGCTTCAGCCGCTCGGTGGTGGAAGGGTTGGAGCGCCAGGGGCAGCTGCGGCGCCGGGCCGTGGCCGCCGGCAGCGCTGAGTTCATGACCCTGCAGGCCGCCGGGGTGGCCGCGGTGGATGGAACCGCCGGGACCCTTGAGCCACCTCAGGCACCCAGCGCAGCCCAGCGCCAGGCTCTCGAACGCCTGGCCGCCACTCCGCCAGGCGGTGCCCTGTTGCTCTGGGGGTGACCGGCTCGGGCAAGACCGAGGTGTATCTGCAGGCCTGCGCCCTGGCCCTGGCCGAGGGCCAGAGCGCCCTGGTGCTCACCCCCGAAATCGGACTGGTCCCCCAGCTGCTGGATCGCTTCAAGGCCCGTTTCGCCAGTTCGATCGTGGAGTACCACAGCGGATTGAGCGAAGCCCAGCGCATCGCCAGCTGGCGCCGCTGCCTGGAGGCTGACCGCGCCCAGCCGGTGGTGGTGGTGGGCACCCGCTCAGCGGTGTTCCTGCCCCTGCGGGACCTGGCGCTGATCGTCCTTGATGAGGAACACGACAGCTCCTACAAGCAGGACGCTCCGATGCCCTGTTATCACGCCCGCGATGTGGCCCGGCACCGGGCCCGACGCAGCGGCGCCCGGTTGCTGCTGGGCAGTGCCACCCCATCGCTGGAAACCTGGCTCGCCTGTCAGCAGAGTGGCCCAGGGGCCACCGCCCTGGTGCGACTCCCCGAACGCATCGGCCAGCGCCCCCTACCGCCGGTGCGGGTGGTGGACATGCGCCAGGAACTCGCAGAAGGTCACCGCCGCCTGATCAGCCGGCCGTTGATGGAGCGACTGGAGCGCCTGCGCGAGCAGGGGGAGCAGGCCGTGGTGCTGGTACCTCGGCGCGGTTACAGCAGCTTCCTGAGCTGCCGCAGTTGCGGTGAGGTGGTGCAGTGCCCCCACTGCGATGTGGCCCTGACGGTGCACCGCTCCGTCCGTTCCGGTGACTGGCTGCGCTGCCATTGGTGCGATCACCGTCAGGACATCGAGCCGCGCTGCGGTGCCTGTGGCTCCACCGCCTTCAAGCCCTTCGGCGCCGGCACCCAGCGGGTGATGGAGCAACTCAGCAACGAGCTGGAGGACCTGCGGGTGCTGCGTTTCGACCGCGACACCACCCGCGGCCAGGGGGCACCGGCGCCTGCTGGAGCAGTTCGCCGCCGGAGAAGCCGACGTGCTGGTGGGCACCCAGATGCTGGCCAAGGGCATGGACTTGCCTGCGGTGACCCTGGCGGCGGTGCTGGCGGCCGATGGCCTGCTGCACCGCCCCGACCTGCGCTCCAGCGAGCAGAGCCTGCAACTGCTGCTGCAGCTGGCGGGCCGGGCCGGCCGGGGCGAGCGAGCGGGGGAGGTGCTGGTGCAGACCTACTGCCCCGACCACGCCGTGATCCGCCACCTGGTGGATGGCCGTTATGAACGCTTTCTGGAGCAGGAGCTGGAGATTCGTCGCCAGGCGGGCCTGGTGCCCTTCAGCCGGGCGGCCCTGCTGCGGCTGGTGGGGGTCTCGGCCAGCGCCACCGCCACCGCCGCCACCACCCTGGCGGAGCGCATCGCCCCCCAGGTGCTGAGCGCCGGCTGGGTGATGGTGGGGCCGGCCCCAGCACCGATCACCCGGGTGGCGGGCCGCAGCCGATGGCAACTGCTGCTGCACGGCCCATCGGGCAGCCCGCTGCCTCTGCCGCCGGAGGCGGAGCTGCGCCAGGGGTTGCCCAAGGGGGTGGGTCTGGCGATTGATCCCGATCCCCTGGAGCTCTAGGCCGGCAGCTCCGGTAGTCGGAAGCCCACCTGCCAGCGCAGCCGCTGCAGGATCAGCACCAACGCCAGCACCAGCGCGATCCCCACACTGCCCAGGCCGAGGCGGCTCCAGCGCCAGACTCTCAGCTCCAGGCGATTCACGGCACCGCTGCGCAGGGGCCAGACCACCCCCTCGCCCAGCAGTCAGCTCAGCGCGGGGCGCCAGGGGCTGAGCCAGGCGCACGGAGCCCAGGGCCAGGGGTTCGAAGCGCAGCTCCAGGTCCAGCCCTGGCCAGGCCCGCGTCGCAGCGAGATCCAGCTCAAGCACCAGCTGCTGACGCACGCCGATCAACCAGTTGCGCTCCCGGAGCGACCACCCAGGCGGCGGCAGCTCCAGCCCCCCAGCCGGGCCGCCACCGCCACGCTGTCCTGGAGCCAGGCGGCGGCGCGATCCGGAGTCAGCACCGGGCTGATCACCCGCAGATCACCACCGCGCCGTTCCAGCCGGTGGGGCAGATCAGCGATTCCCTTGACGTACTGGTCCTGCCACGGCAACCGCTGGCCGGTGGCGCTGGAGAAGCGTTGCTCCAGTTGAATCCTGCCCGGTGCGGGGAAATGCACCGCGGTGCTCACCCGCATGCACCCCCCAAGAGCGCGGCGAGCAACAGCAGCACGCTCAGCAGAGCAGCGAAGCCCCAGGGAACTCTCGTGGGGCCCACCGGCGGTGGCGGAGGAGCCTCCTGGCGGCGAGGGTCGCTTCGGCCCAGGGAGCCGGCCCTGGCCCGACCCTGGAGTGATTCCACCTCCCCCAGGGCCGGCAGGGTGAGCGACCAGTTGCGCGGCCGCTCCAGCTCGGGGGCCTCCAGCACCATCTCGAGCGCCTTGGCCTCCAGCCGCAGGTCGGGGTCGGCGCAGGCGCGCAGGGAGCGGCAGAGACGGAGCGCCCGCTCACTTTTCCCCTGGCCCATCAGGGCCGTGGCCATCAAGAGCCGCAACCGCCCGCCGATCGCCGTGCGGGGCCCATGGAGCTCAGCCAGGGGCTCCAGCAGGGCCAAAGCGGTGCCGTAGTCGCCACGATCGAGGGCCGCGCGGGATCGATCGAGGAACTCCTCAGCCATGGGGTCGATGGCGACCCGTCACCATCGTGCCGATGCCCGCATCGGTGAACAGCTCCAGGAGCAGGGCATGGGGAACCCGGCCATCGATGATGTGGGCGGCCGCCACCCCTTGGGCAAGGGCACGGATGCAGCATTCGGTCTTGGGGGTCATGCCACCATCCACCACGCGGGTGGCGATCAGATCGCGCGCCTCCGCCAACGAGAGCTGGCGCAGCAGCGAGCCCGGATCGTGGCGATCCCTCAGGATCCCAGGGGTGTCGGTGAGCAGGATCAGCTTTTCGGCCTGGAGGGCCGCCGCCACTTCCCCGGCCACGGTGTCGGCGTTGATGTTGTGGGCGGCCCCCTCGGGGTTAGCCGCGACGCTGGAGATCACCGGGATGTAGCCGTTCTCCAGCAGGGGCTTGAGCACCGCGGGGTTGACCGCCGCCACATCCCCCACCAGGCCATGGGAACCATCACCCCAGGTGCGGGCCTCCACCAGGCCTCCATCACTGCCGGAGAGGCCCACCGCCTTTCCACCCACACGGTTGAGACCGTTGACGATCTGCTTGTTGACACGGCCCACCAGGACCATCTCAACCACATCCATGGTGTCGGCGTCGGTGACCCGCAGCCCTCCCTCGAAGCGGGGTTCGATCGCCAGGCGCGTGAGCCACTGGTTGATCTCCGGCCCGCCCCCGTGGACCACCACGGGCTGGACCCCGACGCAAGCCAGCAGGGCGAGATCGCGGAACACCGCCTCGCGCAACTCCTCGCGCACCATCGCCGCGCCGCCGTACTTGACGACCACCCGCCGGCCTGCGAAGCGCTGGATGTAAGGGAGCGCCTCGCTGAGGACGGAGGCCCGCAAGCTGTCCTGGGCGCTGATGACGGGGTCGTGGCTCAAGGCTCGCTGGGCGGGGAATCAGGAAGGGGCAGCAGCAGCAGCTCGAAGCCATCGGCGCCGCTGGGGTGGATTTCGGCCACCAGGCCAGGGGCGAAGAAGCGCCCGAGCCGCTCGCAGCGATCCTGCCAGCGCTCCAGGGGGACCCCGCCGGTGCGGAATTGCAGGCTGAGGCCGTAGCCACCATTGCGGGCCAGTTCGCGCACGGCGATGAGTTCGGGCGGGGCCTCGTCATCCCAGAGGCGAAGGGCCTGGAGCGACGTTTCCAGGTGAGCCTTCTGGCCGTAGCGCCAGCGGGTGACGTCTTTGAAGAGTTTGCGCAGCGCCTCGGCAGCGGGGAGAGAACCCAGCTCCTGGGCACCAGGTTCGGCCTCGAGCTTGTCCGCCGGGGGCAGTTCAGAGGATTTGAGCGCCAGGCCGCCCAGCAGCACCGGCACGCCATAAAACACCCCCGCCAGGCTGATGTTGGGACTGTCGCTCACGTAGGCGATCGAGCCGATCACGGTGAGGGCCGCACCGGTGATGGTCACCAGGGTGCCGGGGAGGCGAAGGCATTCATCACGCCATCTTCGGTTAAGGCCGGGCAGGATGGCCAGGATCGCCCTTGAGCTCGGCCATGGCCCCTGACCCAGCAAGCGTTCCCCCTGGCGACGCCCATGGCGCGGCGGCCGAGCCCTCCAACGGCCTGTTGCTCGAGCAACTCTCCGCCGATCGCCTCTGGTTGCTGCAGCAGATCGATGCCGGCGCCTGGCCGGACCTGCGCCTGGACCTGGCCGCACTGGAGCGGGAGTTGGGCCAGTTGCTGGATCAGGCCGCCCAGCGGCTCAAGCTCTGATGGCTGGGGCCACCCAGTGACCCACGGATCAGAAGGGAATGTCGTCGTCCCCCTCGGGGAAATCGGGCACCAGCGGCGAGGTGTTCCAGGCAGGGGCGCTGGCCGATTCCGGGCTGGGGCGGGCGGGGCTGGCCGCCTGCTCGGGAGCGGCTCGGACGGCAGGGTCCCCGCCGGCGCCACTGCCCACCCGCACCGGTGCCGGCACGGAGCCCTGGCGCGGGCGCGGGGGGCTCCCCCAGCGGCGGACCCAGCCGCCGGCGGGGGCAACACGCCTGGAGCCTCCCCTGCTGGGGCGGCAGCGATCGGGTGCAGGCGCGAGAGGGTGAATTCGGCCCGCTTCTCCTTGATGCCGTCCTGACGGGTGACGGTGTTCATGCGCAGGCGTCCCTCCACCACCAGCCGCTGGCCGGGCTGCACCCGGTTCTGCAGGTCCTGGGCGAGGCTTCCCCAGCCCACCAGCTTCAGCAGACCCGGGGGATCCTCGGGCCGGAGCCCATCGATCTGCACCGACACCTCCGCGATCGGGGTCTGATTGTCCTGGGTGTAACGGATCTGGGGCGCCTCCAGCACCTCCACTTCCAGCACGGCGTGATTCAAGGAGCTGGGTGCTGCGGCGGTGGCCCATCTTGATGCACGAACCCGCCCCAGAGCAGACGCCCCAGCGACATCTCTGGCTGGTGGCGGGCACGGGCGAGGGGCCCCTGCTGGCGGCCGCCCTGCTTGAGCGCGGATGGCGGGTTCAGGTGAGCCTGGTGGCGGCCTCCGCCGGGCGCGCCTATGACCCGCACCCCGACCTGGAGCTTGAGATCGGTGCCCTGGGTGGGGAGGGGGCAATCGAAGCGCGGCTGGAAGCGGCGCGCGGGCGAGGCGCCGCCTTTGCCTGGGTGGTGGATGCCAGCCACCCTTTCGCCCGGGTGATCAGCGCCCAGCTGGCCGCCGCCTGCCAGCGGCAGGGCCAACCGTTGCTGCGGCTGTGGCGGCCATGGATCGGAGCCGAGGGCAGCAGCGATGGGGCAGGCCCGGGCGTCACGCTGCTGAGGGATCTGACGGCCCTGGCCCAGGTGGATCTGGTCGCGGATCAGCTGCTGCTGGCCATCGGCGCCCGCCAGCTGGGGGCGGCCCTGGCGGCCTCCAACGCCGCTGGCCACGGGGCCCGCATCCTGCCGAGCCCCACGGCCCTGCGGCTGGCCCAGTCGGCGGGTCTCAGGGACGCTCAGATCGCCTGCCACCGGCCAGGGGCGCCTGGCCTGCCTGAGCTGGCGCTGGAGCGGGCCCTCTGCCGCCACTGGGGCAGCACCGCCGTGCTGGCCCGTCAATCCGGAGGCCTCACCGAGGCCCTCTGGCGCCAGCTGGCCCGCGAGGAGGGCCTCAAACTGCTGCTGCTGCGGCGCCCGCTTGAACCGGAAACCATGGACGTCTTGCCGATGGAGGCCCTGCTGGAGAAGCTGAGGAGCCCAAGCGCGCGCCCATGACCCAGGAGCAGCCCCTGGAGCTGGTGCTGACCAGCGAAGCGAATGAGGAGCTGGCCGAAACGCTGGCGCGGGATTTGCTGGAGCGGGGGCTGGTGGCCTGCGTCAGCCTGCATCCCGTGAGCTCCCATTACTTCTGGAAAGGACGGCTGGAGCGCAGTGAGGAAGTCCAGCTGCTGATCAAGACCCGCCCGGAGCACCTGGCGGAACTACGCCTGGCGCTGCAGCGCTTGCACAGCTACGACACCCCGGAATGGATCCACTGGCCCGCCCGCACAGACGGGGCCTATGGCGCCTGGGTGAGCGAGAGCTGCGCCCTCAACCTAGGTGAGCCGCCACCAACTCCTTGAGGGAGCCCTGGGGGCGGGGACCCAGTTGGGTCACCACCTGGCCCGCACAGAGGGAACCCAGTTGACCGCAGCGCTCCAGGGGCTGCCCCTGGGTGTAGCCGTGGAGGAAGCCGGCGGCATAGAGATCTCCGGCGCCGGTGGTGTCCACCAGATCACCGAGATGAACGGGTTCGATCCCATGGCTGCGCTCGCCTGAGAGCACCAGGGAACCCCGCTCGCTGCGGGTGAGGGCGGCCACCCGGCAGCGGCCCCGCACCTGTTCCACCGCCGCCTCGAAGCTGTCGGTTTCGTAAAGGGCGGTGATCTCCGTCTCGTTGGCGAAAAGCAGATCCACGTGGCCGTCCACCAGCTCCAGGAAACTGTCACGGTGCCGCTGCACGCAGAACGCATCCGAGAGGCTCAGGGCCACCTCACCGCCACTGGCGCGGATCACCTCGGCGGCGGCGATGAAGGCCCGCTTGGCCGGCTCGCTGTCCCACAGGTAGCCCTCCAGGTACAGCACCTTGGCCCCCCGCACCAGCTCCAGATCCAGATCGGCCGGATCCAGATTCACCGAGGCCCCCAGGTAGGTGCACATCGTGCGTTGGGCATCGGGGGTGACCACGATCAGGCATCGGGCCGTGGAGGGTCCCGTGCTGGCGGCCGGGGTGGTGTAGTGCGCACCCACGGCGCGGATGTCGTGGGCGAAGATCGCCCCCAGCTGGTCATCCCGCACCCGGCCGATGAAACCGGCCCTGCCCCCGAGCTGGGCGATGCCGGCGAGGGTGTTGGCCGCCGAGCCTCCGGAGGTTTCCAGGCCGGCGCCGCTGGCGCCATAGAGCCGTTCCGCCTGCTGTTCGTCCACCAGGGCCATGGCCCCCTTGGTCAGACCGTGATCGGCCAGAAAACGATCATCCGCCTGCACCAGCACATCGACGATGGCATTGCCAATGCCGACCACATCAAAGGTGTTGTCCATCGATTCATTCATCGGTTCGTTGACCTCAGACGCTCAGCAGAGCCCGCTTGGGGCCATGGATGGGATCTTCCACCACGATCGTCTGATCACGGTTGGCGCCCAGGGAAACGATGGCGATCGGCACCTCCATCAGTTCGGCCAAAAAGCGCAGGTAAGCCATAGCCGTGGGGGAGATCCTCCAGGCGGCGGCAGTCGGCGGTGGAGCACTGCCAGCCCGGCAGGCTCTCGTAGATCGGCCGGCAGCGGGCAAAATCCTCGGCACTGCTGGGGAAATACTCAATCCGCTCGCCGTTGAGTTCGTAGGCGACGCAGACCTCGATCGAATCGAGTTCATCGAGCACATCGAGCTTGGTGATCGCCAGGCAATCGAGGCCATTGACCTGCACCGCATAGCGGCCAATCACGCCATCGAACCAGCCGCAACGCCGCCGGCGCCCGGTGGTAGTGCCGAACTCGCCGCCCCGGTCGCAGAGGTGGTCGTTGAGACTCCCCTCCAGCTCGGTGGGGAAGGGCCCTTCGCCCACCCGGGTGGTGTAAGCCTTGGCCACCCCGATCACGCGATCGATCAGGGTCGGGCCGACCCCGGCGCCGATGCAGGCCCCACCGCTCACCGGATTGGAGGAGGTGACGTAGGGGTAGGTGCCGTGGTCAAGATCCAGCAGGGTGCCCTGGGCGCCCTCGAACAGGATGTTCTTGCGTTCGCGGGCCGCCTGGTGGATGGTGCGGGTGCAATCCACCACATGGGGCGCCAGGCGGCGTCCATAGGCGGCGTATTCAGCGATCACCTGCTCAGGATCGAGGGGCTCGAGGCCATAAATCCTCTCCAGCAGCAGGTTCTTCTCGGCCAGTGGTGCCAACAGCCGATCCCGCAGCCGGTCCGCATCGAGCAGATCGAGCACCCGGATGCCATTGCGCTCCGATTTGTCGGCGTAGGTGGGACCGATCCCCCGGCCGGTGGTGCCGATGCGGCGATCACCGCGGCGCTGCTCCATCGCCTGGTCGAGCAGACGGTGGTAGGGCATGGTCACGTGGGCGGTGGAGGCCAGACGCAACCCGGAAATATCGATGCCGTTCTCGGTGAGCATGTCGAGCTCACCGAGCATCACCTTGGGGTCCACCACCGTGCCCGATCCGATCAGGCAGATGATCTCGGGATAAAGAATCCCCGAGGGAATCAGGTGCAGCTTGAGCACCTTGTCGTCCACGACGATCGTGTGACCGGCGTTCACACCGCCCTGGTAACGGACGACGACGTCGGCGGAGCGGCTCAGCAGATCGGTGATCTTGCCCTTCCCCTCGTCGCCCCACTGTGCTCCGATGACGACAACGTTGGCCAAGGGCACAGCGGCCCAAAGCCGCTTTAAAGCACAATCCGTGAGCTTCTCAGATCGCCCAGCCCTTCGTCAAAGGGAACGGACGCGGCGCGTTCTGTCCGCCAGGGCTCAGGCGCCGCGGACGACACTTGTTTCGGCCTTTTTGAGCTCCTTGTCCAGCCGTGCCTTCAGCGCTTCCGGGATGGGGCGGTTGGCGTAGGCGGCGTAATGGGCCGCCAGGGCGTTCATGGCCGTCTGCATGGTGGTGAAGGAACTCAGGCCGTTCAGCCGAGCCTGGGGCCGATAGCGGGCGGTGTAGCTGTTGATCAGGCTGCGGGCCTCGACCTCGGCCTGCTTACGGCTGGGATCGTCCTGCGGCAGGGCGATGGTGGTCAGCAGGCTCTGGGCCACAGCCACGGTGTCATCGACGTAGTTCCCCGTGATCGGACCACTGGCGGATGTGCAGGCGGAGAGCACCAGCACCAGGCAGAGGCAGACCGCCACCAGGGAAGCCTTGACGCGAACGAGCACCGCAGCCATGGGGAATGCAACTAGGAGGGTTGGATCTTAGAAGAACTGAGCTTTGGGGCCCCAAGGGCCGGAGCTTCCCATTCAGGCAGTGTGCCTGCCTGCGTCAGGCCGCCCCGCTGGCCAGGCCGCGCCGTTGGTCCACCAGGCCGGAGAGCACCGTGGCCAGGAGCTCGGAGGCGGCGAGCTCCTGCTTCCAGAGCGCCCTGGCGCTCCACCAGTTCCACCGTGCCTGCCTGGGCGCCCCGGCCCACCACCACCCGCCAGGGGATGCCGATCAGGTCCGCGTCCTTGAACTTCACCCCGGCCCGCTCGGGGCGATCGTCGAGCAACACATCGATGCCGGCCCGCTGGAGTTCGCCGTACAACTGCTCGGCCAGGGCCACCTGGGCCTCCTCCTGGACGTTGGCGATCACGATGATCAGCTCAAAGGGGGCGATGGCCACGGGCCAGATGATGCCGTTGCTGTCGTGGTGCTGCTCCACCGCCGCCTGGGCCAGCCTGGAGACACCAATGCCGTAACAGCCCATCCAGAGGGCCTCCTCCTCGCCGGCCTCATTGGTGAAGCGGGCCCCCAGGGCTTCGGAATACTTGCGCCCCAGCTGGAAAATGTGACCCACCTCGATGCCGCGGCGGGCCCCCAGCAGCTGGCTGGGGTCATGGAGGCAACGGTCGCCCGCCTGGGCCGCGCGCAGATCGAGGCTCTCAGGGGTGGTGCCCGCCTCACTCCAACGGGCCCCCACCCGGTGGGCCTCCGGCTGGTTGGCCCCGCACACAAAGATGTCGAGCGCGGCGGCGGTGGCATCCGCCAGCCGCAGGAAGGAGGGCGACCAATCCCTGGCGCCGGCGAGAACGGCATCCTCGAGCTGGGGGCCGAGATAGCCAAAGGGCAGGGGCTTGAGTCCCTGGCTCTGCAGCTGCTCGGCGCTGATCGGCTCGACATCCAGCAGGGTGCCGCGTTCCTCCCCCAGACGGGCCGTCAGGGCATTGGCCAACTTGATGGGATTGAGCTGTTGATCACCCCGCAGGCTGATCAACAGCGGCTGGGAGGGCCCTGCGGCAAAGCGGGCCAGCAGCAGCAACACCTTGACGATCTGGCTGGGATCGAATCCGTGGGCGGCGCAGAGGGCCTCGATGCTGGTCTGGCCAGGGGTGGCCAGAAGCGTGACCTCGCCGGCGATCAGCGGCACCGCCTCGCTGGCCAGGGAAACAGCCCGCTCCTGGTTGGCGGCATAGGTGCCGTCCGGGCTGGTCAGGATCAGATCTTCGCCGGCCTCGGCGGTGACCATGAACTCCTGGCTGGCGGAACCACCGATGGCGCCGCTGTCGGCCTCCACGGCCACGGCCCGAAGGCCGCAGCGGCCGAAGATGCGCCGGTAGGCCCCATCAAGTTCGCCATAGGCCCGCCGCAGATCCTCTTCATGGGCGTGGAAGGAATAGGCGTCCTTCATGATGAATTCACGCCCGCGCATCAGGCCGAACCGGGGGCGGATCTCATCGCGAAACTTGGTCTGGATCTGGTAGAGGCAGACCGGCAGCTGGCGGTAGGAGCGCAACAGATCTGCGGCCAGGGCGGTGATCACCTCCTCATGGGTGGGGCCCAGACCCAACGAACGCTGCTGACGATCCACCAGGTGGAACATGATCCCCTCGCCCGCGGTGTAGCCCTGCCAACGGCCACTGCGTTCCCAGAGGTCGGCGGGCTGCAGCTGGGGAAGCAGGGTTTCGAGACCCCCGACGGCGTTCATCTCCTCGCGCACAATCGCTGAGATCTTCTGCAGCACGCGCCAGAGCAGAGGCAGGTAGACATAGATGCCGGACGCCACCCGACGGATGTATCCCCCCGCAGCAGCAGCTTGTGGGAGATGATTTCGGCTTCGGCGGGATCGTCCCGCAGCGTCACCAGCATCAGGCGGGAGACGCGCATGGGAAGAGTCGAGGGAGCCTTTGGGCTGGACGCTATCACTCAATCCTGCGGGGTAGGCGCGGCGGCGGCCGTGGCCACCGGCGGGACCGGAAAGTTCTGCTAAGGTCCCCGGAACTCCCAATCGTCGCAAAGTCGTCTCATGGTCGCCCATTCGATTCCCACCACTGGAGTGGGTGCGTATTCGGCGGCGCCGCTCCAGGGGGATTGCCTGAGAGCGCCCATGGGGCGACGGTGGTGGGCGATGCCCTGATCGGCATCGATGAGGTGCAGAAAGCGCTGAACCGCTCACGGGCCTCGGTCTATCGCTACACGAACACCGACCCCCGCAACCTCAATCCCCCGTTCAACCCGCGCAAGCTCAACCCCGAGTACCGCAGCGATCAGAAGGATCCACTCCACTTCCACCCCAACGAAGTGGCCCGCTTTGCCCGGGACGTGCTGCGCATCAAGGAGGTCACCGTGGAGGTCCTCAACTCCCCCTCCACCGCGACCCATCAACTTCTTGGTTCAATCCTTGAGGAACTGCGCTTCATCCGCCAGCACCTTGGCGGCATCGAGAGCCCGCCCCTTGAGTTCAGCGCCAAGCGCGAGCGCAACGAGCAGTCGCGCCCAGCGGCCTAGGCCAGGTGGCCATTTGGGGACGAACTGGATCGTCCTGCCTTTAAGTGCCACAATTGAAGGTGACTGAATACGCGCCCGATGGCGTCAGGTTGCTGACCCTTCGATCCCCGCGACTCAGTTGCTTCCTCCTTCGATCCGAGCATCGCAGGTCGGGGCTGCCCCCTCACCCTCGTCCATGGACTCCGACCCCCCACCCCGAACCGCCGCCAGTCACCCCTTCACCGACGACCCCACGGCAGCGGACACCGGAGAGGATCCCTTCAGTCAAAAACCATTTCAGGCCACCGGTTCCGCCCTGGCTGGGGTCTTGATCGCCCTTTTGGCCCTTGCCCTTCCGCTCGCGAGCGTGATGGGTGATCGGCCGCCCCGACTCGGCCTGGACGGCAGCGACGTCGAGCGGGACGGTTCTGGCAGTGGTGGGTCGAGAGTTAACGGAACCGAAAGTGGTGCTGTTCTCACCCTTCCGGCCAGCTTGAGCGATGGATCTCGAACGCCTGCCCCCTCACCCGCCCCAGGGCTGGTGAATCTGGTGGTGGAGATTCCCGCCGGCAGCCGTAACAAGTACGAGTACATCCCCGAAGCCGGGGTGATGGCCCTTGATCGGGTGCTGCACTCCTCCGTGCGCTACCCGTTCGACTACGGGTTCGTCCCCAACACCCTGGCGGAGGACGGCGCTCCGCTCGATGCCATGGTGATCATGGAAGAGCCCACCTTCGCCGGCTGTCTGATCGTCGCCCGGCCCATCGGTGTGCTCGACATGATCGACAGCGGCCACCCCGACGGAAAGTTGCTCTGCGTGCCGGCGGCCGATCCGCGCCAGGACGGCATCCGCAGCATTCGCCAGATCGCCACCACCCAGCTGGAGGAGGTGGCGGAGTTCTTTCGCATCTACAAGAATCTGGAGGGCCGAACCACCACGATCCTCGGCTGGCAGAATTCAGACTGCGTCGCAGCCCTGTTGGAGCGGTGCATCAGGGCAGCCCAGGGGCCGCTCAGCGGCGACGCTGAAGCAGGAAACCCTCCACATCAAGGGCCTGGAAAATCCTCGCCGGATCACTGAAGCCGGCCGCGTTGACCAGAGCCGTGAGGCGGGCCAAGCCGATGGGGTGAAGGGCCTGGGTCAGGGGAGCCAGCTGTTCATCGCTGGCCAAGAGCCCACTGGCCCGCTGAAAGCCCAGCCAGGCGGCCTCCAGCTGCTCCTCCAGGCCACTGAGGGAGGAGCGCATCAGATCCACCAACACCAGTTGCCCCCGGGTTGAAGGCTCTGGGCCAGGGCCGTGAGGAAGGCCAGCTTGCTGCCGTCGTCGGGGAGCGACTGGAGCACCAGCACCGAGAGGGCTCCGGCGAACCGTCCGTTTTCCTGCAGCGATTCCACCGTGCAGGGGCGCCATTCGATCGTGGGCGCATGGCTGAGCCGTTCCTGGGCCACCTGGAGCATGGCCGCCGAAGGGTCGATGGCCGTGAGCCGCCAGTCAGGACGCTGGGCCACCGCCTCCAGCAGCTCGGCGCCGGTGCCACAGCCGGCGACCAGCACTGCTGCGCCCTGCTGAGCGGCGCTGGGACCAGCGGCCAACAGCGCCACCGCCAGGCGCGCCAGGCTGGTGTAGCCAGGGATCAGTTGCTGCAGGATCAGGTCGTAGCCGGCCGTCTCCAGGGGTTCATCGGGGTGGGCGACCACGGCGGAGGGACAGCTGCGCCGATGCTAGGGAGCAGCTCCGCCAAGATCCGTTGCATGGGCGAAAAGCAGGCGCCAACCGACAGGTAGGTTGGACGGCGCCATGTCCCCCTATCGACAGTGCCCACCATCCGTTTCGAAAAGGAAGGCCAGCAGGTCGGCTGCATCGAGGGGGCCAATCTGCGCAAGGCCGCCCTGGACGCGGGCATCAACCCCTACAAGGGCCTGAACAACTTCAACAACTGCGGTGGTCTCGGCCAGTGCGGCACCTGTGTGATGGAGGTGCTCGAAGGTGAGCGCAACCTCTCCCCCGCAGCGATGTCGAGCAGGTCTACCTCGCCGACCGGCCCTCCAACTACCGCCTCAGCTGCCGCACCACCGTCAATGGCGACGTCACCGTGCGCACCCGCCCCGACGCTGGGGTGGGCAAAGGCTCCAACAGCCTGGTGGGAGCCCTCAAAGCGCTGATCGGCAAGTAGCGGCGCCATGACCGCCCCAACGGCTCCGGTGCCGGGGAATGCCCTGCGCATCTACAGCTACGCGGCCTGCAGCACCTGCCGCAAAGCCCTGAAGTGGTTGCAGGAGCAGGGCATTGCCCACGAGGTGGTCGACATCACCAGCTCGCCGCCCTCCCTGGCGGAGTTGCGCCAGGCCCTGGCTTCGCTGGGAGATCGCCAGCGCCTGTTCAACACCAGCGGCCTGAGCTACCGCGCCCTCGGTGCCGCCACCGTCAGGTCACTGAGCGACGACGAGGCCCTGTCGGCCCTGGCCGCTGACGGCAAACTGATCAAGCGCCCCTTCGTGCTCACCTCAAACGGCGGGGCCCTCACGGGCTTTGATCCTCAGCGCTGGCAGGAGGCGTTTCACTCACCTGTGGCGTGAGGGTAAGTGCATCGAGCTCCTGCATCAGCTGCTCGATGCCCGCCCGGTTGATCTGGGCCAGGTAGGTCACCTTGAGGTTCTCCAGCAGCGCGCAGATCAACTGCTGGCTGCGCACCATTCCGCCACCCGACTCCAGGGCCAGGGCCAGTTCATCCCAGAAGCGATCGATCAGGTCCTGAATCTCGCGCACCTGCTGGTCGTCGGCCTGCTCCAGGCGCTGGCCAGTGCTGCGCGAGAGGCCGAGGAGGTTGTCAACAACCCCCGCCGCCAGTTGCCGGCTCAGCTCCTGCTCCACCTGCAGCAAGGGCTGAAGGCTGCGCAGGGCCGGTGGCAGCACCGTGGTGCGAAAGCTCTGCTGCAGAGCATGTCCGACGATCGCGCGAAGCTCCGGCGCCAGGCGCGGCGCCACCTGGGCGAGCACCAAGGGGCCCCAGATCCGCAGCAGTTCCACCACCTCCCACTCCTGCTGGGAGGGCACGCTCTGGTGGCTGCGCAGGGTGCGGATCCGATCGGGCCACTGGGGTGAACGAACCAGCTGCTGCATCCCATCGACCAGCTGCAACGCCAGCACCTCAAACAGCTCCACCGCCAGCAGGGCCACCACACCGCGGCTGAGCACCGCCCGCAGGGGCTCGAAGTTGACCAACCCGCTGGACTGCAGACGCTCGATCACCGACACCAGTCGCAGCGGCCGCCAGAAAGGCAGCAGCAGCGGCAGATCGGTCCAGCGCCGCAGGCAGGCCTGCCGCCAGCTCAGGCCAGGTAGGCGCCGGCGCAGGCGCACCAGGCGCATCAGGATGTCGAGCAGGAAGATCCACTGGAACAGCAGCAGGTCGATGCGCCAGAAGTGGTCGGTGGGGCGGCCGTTCTCATCGATCGAACGCCAGTAGTTGGTGGCCACCAGGGGCAACACCTCCTTGCGCCAGAACAGCCGTTCACCGCTCCAGGGGTGCTGCTGCAGCCAGGCGTCGCTGAGCAACCGCTCCGCCGAAGCCTTGGCGGAATCCAGATCAGCTCGCTGGCGCAGGCGGTTCTTGATCTTCTCCAGGGTTCCGGTGGCGCCAGAGGCCTGAAACGGGTTGGTGTCGATCAGGGCGCGGGTGAGCTCCAGCTGCTGGCGCCGCAAATCTGAGCGCTGGCGGGGATCCACTCCCGCCTGGGTCATCGCCCGATCGAGGGCCTCGAAGCGCACCAGAAAGGTGCGGGTCTCCCGGTGGGGCTCGATGCCCTTCACCGGGTCGTAGAGCGGCGTGACATCGGGCAGGACCGTCATGGGCAGCATCAGCGGCACCGACGGCAGGGGGTAGAGGTTGCGCTGCAGCCAGAAGGTGCGCAGGGGCACATAGCTGAGGTCGAAGCCCACAAAGATCAGGTTGACGGTGGCCCAGAGGGCCACGAAGCGGTCCCAGCCACGCCAGAGCGGCGCCGCTTCCGGGGGGACAGGATCGTGCCAGCGGGGCCGAACCATGGCGTCAGCACGGGAAGGCTCAGGCTAGGGAAGGCGCCCTGCCTAATCTCCAGCATTCACCGCGCCCCAGGAGCGCCAGCCCTTGACCGCCCAGGACCCCCAAGCCCCGCCGCCCCAAGCCACGCCAGCGGCGCCCGCACCCAAGGCTTCCGCCGAGAAACCGGAGGAGAGCGCCTGGGGGTTCTGGCGCAGCGTGGTGATGACCCTGGCGATCGCCCTGGGGGTTCGTCAATTCCTGCTCGAGGCCCGCTTCATCCCCTCCGGCTCGATGCTGCCCGGCCTGCAGATCCAGGACCGGCTGTTGGTGGAAAAGCTCAGCTACCGGCAGCGGGAGCCGCGGCGCGGAGAAATCGCGGTGTTCCACTCCCCGTACCACTTCGATCCAGCCCTCTCCGTCGACCACAAGGTGGGCCCCCTGCGCTGCCTGCTGGTGAACCTGCCTCTGGTGGGCGCCCTGCCGGGGATTCAGGAACCGGCCTGCGACGCCTACATCAAGCGCGTGATCGGCGTTCCCGGCGACCATGTGGTGGTGAACCCCAGGGGCGAGGTGAGCATCAACGGCCGGCGGCTGGTGGAGCCCTACGTCCAGAACTATTGCCCGGTGGACAACCAGGGCATGGGACCCTGCCGCCCGCTGAATGCGGTGGTGCCCAAGGGCCACGTGCTGATGCTCGGGGACAACCGCTCCAACAGCTGGGACGGACGGTTCTGGCCAGGGGGTCCGTTCGTGCCCCAGAGCGAGATCATCGGCCGCGCCTTCTACCGCTTCTTCCCCTTCAACGCCCTGGGTGATCTGGGGGCCCCCGATCCCCTCAAGGCAGCGGCCCCCGCCACAGGGAAGCCCTGAGACCTGTGGCCAGCACCTGGCCCCGCTGACGCTCGGCCGCCAGGGGCTCATTCGCCGCCAGGGGAGCCTCCAGGTCCGCTTGCGGGTCCCACTCCTGATCGGGATTGAACAGCAGCCAGCGGCGGCCGCCCAGTTCCAGCCGCTCCCCAGGCCGACCGAGCAGCCGGGAGGGTCCCCAGCTCAGGGCCTGCCACAGATCGTTCACGCTCCAGCCGCGGCCCACCACCAGCTCCCGCCAGAGCGCCGGAAGCACAAACCGGTGGCCGGCCACACCACTCTGGCGTTGGTCCACCGGCAGCAACTGCTCCTCCGCATCGAGGGGGTGGTGGTTCACCGCGACGGCGGTGAGCAGCCCTTCGGCCAGGGCCGCGATCAGCGCCTCCCGGTCGGACGGCGTGCCCAGGGAAGGCACCACATGCCAACCCTCGGCCACGGGATCGAGGCGGCCGCTGTCGGCCAGCAGATGCCACCAGCCGACGCTGGCCAGCGGCAGGTCAGCGCGCATGAATGCGGCGGCCTGCCGCAGCTGCCCCACGCCGGCGGCGGTGCTGAGGTTCATCAGCCGCAGGGGGCTGGCCTCCGGTAGCGCCTGGGCCGCCAGGGTGAGCAGGCTCTGCAACGGCAGGGTTTCACTCACCACCGGGTCGAGGGCCAGCCGGCCCGCAGGGCCTCCACCCCCTCCCGCACGAAGCCCTGCTGGGTCAGCGAAGGGTCCCGGGGCGCGAGCAGCAGCGGCCGATCACCACCCTCCGCCAGGCGCAGGCCCCGCTCCAGCAGGGCCAGGGGCGGCAGGTCGCCGTCTTCGGCCAGACCGATCGCCCCGGCGGCCAGCTGGTCCCCATGGGGGCCAACTCCTCACCCCGCCCGCCGCAGCTGAAGCTGCCCCAGAGCAGCAGTTCGAAAGGAGCGGCGGCGCTCAGCTGCAGGCGCTCGGGGCGGTCGCGCCAGCTGCGGGCCCGGGGCAGCAGGGCGACGGTGCCGTATCCCGCGGCGGCCGCCGAGCGCACCAGCGTGGCCAGCGTTTCAGCCCGGCCATTGATCGGATCCTCCAGCACGCTGTGGGGATCCACCAAGGCGGGGGCCAGCAGCCAGCCCTGGGCCTCCAGCGTTGGCAGACCCTCGCGCGCAGCCTGCTGACGAGCCTCGGCGCCGTAAGCGGCGATGGCACCGTCCCTGAGCAGCACGTCTTCGGAGCGCAGGGGCTGATCGGGCCCCTCCAGCAGCTGGACCTGGCGCAGAAAACGGGCGGACATCGGACCCCTGGGTGTGGTGACGATCTAGAGGGCGCCGGCGGCGGTGCGATCGATCACCCCCCAAGATGGGCCGTCAGGTTGAGGGCGGCCACCAACGGCAGGCCTTTGGGGCCCTGGGGGTAATCAATCACCGTGACACCGCCGTTGCCCTGCTTGACCGCCCAGATGTCAGCCGGGGCCAGGCCCAGCAAGGCGCAGAGGATGGTCTTGTTGACTGCGTCATGGGCAATCACCAGGGCCGTTTCGCTGGGATCGAGTCCAGCGACGATGCGGTTCCAGGCCAGCAGTGAGCGGTCCCAGACCTGCTGGAGGTTCTCGCCCTCGGGCATCTGCACGGTGTGGGGCGCCCGCTTCCAGTCGGCCAGCAACGCCGGCCAGCCATCGGCGATCTCTTGCTCCAGCTGGCCTTCCCAGAGGCCATGGCCGATCTCCACCAGCGCTGGAACGCTGGTGAGCGGCACTCCCGGATGGGTCTTCAGGATCGCCTCGGCGGTCTGGCGCGGCCGAGCCATCGAACTGGTGTAGGCGCGCTGGAAGGACACCGGCTCAAGGAATCGGCCGGCCGCCTCGGCCTGGGCCCAGCCGTTGGCGTTGAGGGGGATGTCGATCTGGCCCTGGAAGCGCCCCTGGCGGTTCCAGTCGGTTTCCCCATGGCGCACCAACAACAGGCGCTGGCCGGCGCCCTTGGGGGGCAGGCCGGCCCCCAGGTGGGCGGTGCCGTTCAGCGACTCGATCTGCACCTGCAGCGGGCCCTCGGCGGAGCGCTCCAGGTTCAGCACCGAAATGGAGGCGTTGTCGACCCTTAACCGGCGCAGTTCGTTGGCGGAGCGCCCCAGCAGATGCAGCAGCAGGCAGCGCAGGATGGCGTTGTGGGCCACCACGAGCACGGTGCCGGTTGCCGAGCGATCGGCGTCATGGCGGGCCAGCAGGCCCTTGATGAAGCGTCCCGCCTGCTCCAGCAGCTCCGGAATCGGCCGATAGCGGCGGCCATCGGCGGCCTCCAGTTCCAGCTCACCGGGGGCGTGGAGCCACTGGTGAGCCTGCTCGGGGAAGCGCTCGTGCACCTCCTTGCTCAGCAGGCCGCTCCAGGGGGCCAGATCCACCTCCAGCAGGCCGTCGTCGAAGACGGGCTCCAGGCCACTGCCCTGCTCGGCCAGCAGATGACGTGCCGTGTCAGCGGCCCGGCTCAGCGGCGAGCTGTAGGCCGCCGTCAGGGACAACTCCTTGAGCGCGGCGCCGGTGGCCCGGGCCTGGCGCACCCCCTCCTCGGTGAGGTCGGAAAGGTCGTCACGACCCTGAATGCGGTGCTCCAGGTTGAAGCTGCTCAGCCCATGGCGAACCAGCACAATCCTCAGGGGCACAGGGATTCAACCGTCGGGGCCGTCATCGTATGGGAAAGGCCCCAACCTGAGCGCCGCCGGCCGATCCCGCCCGCAGGGAGAATCGATCGATTGCAGGGCGCCACGGGTGACAACGAGCAGCAGCCGGCCCCGTTCGCAGCCCTGGAAGGTTGGCCTCGCCCTGCTCAGCCTGCTGCTCAGCCTGCTGCTCTGGGTCAATGGGCTGCTCGACAGCCTGCAGCGGCCGTCCGTGGGCAACGCCCTCAGCCAGCGTCAACTGGAGCTGGCGATCCTGGCGGCCCCCCAATTGCCAGACAACCTGAGGACAGCCCTGGTGGGCACGGCCCCGGAGCGGCAACTTCTCGATGAACTGAATCGCCAGGCCACGGGCACAAGCGAAGCGGGCGTACCCGAGACGGGCGCCAAGCTGCTGGAGCGGGGACTGCTGGAGGGCAGCCTCGGGCACAGGGACGCGGCCCGGACGCTGTTTCTCAAACTCCAACAGGCCGGCCCAGCGCCCGATCAGTCCGTTCTTGTGGAGAAACTGCTGGCCTCCGAGGCGCTGCCGCAGGAGCAGGCCCAGACCCTTAGCTTCCCCTGGCCGGCCAACCGCTGCTACGCCAGTGGGCCTGCCGGCAACTAATGAATGCAGGGCCTGGGGATCCTGCGTCAGGGTGCCGAGATGGTTCTGCAGAACGCAGGGCGGCCCTGCAGTTGCTGGCGGTGAACGTGCTGCCTGCCATCGCCCTGCTGGCCGGCCTGATGCTGCTCGTGCGCGAGCTGTGGCTGCGCTGGCGGGGCAAAGCGCTGGCGGCGGCAGCCCTGGTGGCCCCCCACTCAACCTGGTGGATGTCACCTTGTTGGTGGCCGGTGGCTTCGTGGTGCTGGGGGATCTGGTCACCCCCTGGTGATCCGCCAGCCCACGGACGCCCTGCTCAAGGCCCTGCAGGTCGGATCACCGCTGTCCTCAGGGATCTCGGTGGTGATCTTCTACCTGGGGCTGATGGTCTGCCCGCTGCTGATCCTGGCGTTGATGCTGCGGCAACAGGCACCCCCGAAGGCGGTTGGCTGCAGTTTCGCTGGCAGCCCCTGGGGCTGAACCTCAGGCGAGCCCTCAAGGGCTTTTTGATCGTGCTGCCGCTGGTGAGCCTGGTGGGTTGGCTGCAGAGCCAGCTGCTGGGTGACCCCGGCGGCAGCAACCCCCTGCTGGAACTGGTGCTCGAAAGCGACAGCCTGCCGACCCTGCTCTGCTTCGCCCTGACCGCCGTCGTGCTGGCCCCCTGTTCGAGGAAACGATCTTCCGGGGCGTGCTGCTGCCCGTGCTCGGCCGGGAACTCGGTGCGGTCTGGGGGGTCGTGGTCAGCAGCCTGGTGTTCGGCATCGCCCACCTCAGCCTGGGGGAACTACCTCCACTGTTCGTCCTGGGGCTGGGGCTGGGTTGGCTGCGCTGGAGCAGCGGTCGCCTGGGGGCCTGTGTGCTGATGCACGCCCTCTGGAATGGCGTCACCTTCGCCAACCTGGTGCTGCTGGGCAATTGAACAGCTGGGCCAACCACCAGACCTGCGGCGCTCGGATCCAATTCTGTGCCTTGCTGCACCATTGGTGGCGTGGTTCACTGGCGCAGTCACTGTTCAGGCACCTTGGTCGCCGCTCCCTCCCAACGGTTTCCCTCCCAGGCACCCAGCAAGGGGCGACGGTCCCTGGAACTGATCCAGGGGTCGCTCTCGGCCAACAAGGTGGCCCGGCAGGCCCCCTGGCTGGCGGGACTGCATCGGGTGGCCGACGGGGCCCTGGCGGGGCTGGGCCTGAGCATGGTCGGCCTGGCGGGTCTCTCGCTTCACTGGCAGACCCAGTGGACCCAGTCTTACCAACGCTTCGAGGCAACCCAGGTGCTTGAGCACCGTCTTCAGGAATCAGCGGCGGTGCTGGAGCAGCACCACCTCGGGGCCGCCCACCGCCCCGGTCTGCTGGTGCCCACCAGCACCGAGAAACTCGTCTATCTCAACACCCCCAAGCCGCGGCCCACGAGCCCGATGTCCTCTCTGCTGGCGGGCATCAGCACCCGCCAGGTGCTGCCTGGTTACTGAACCTTGACCAACGTTCAGCGGCGCGTCGTCGATCTCCACAGCGTTCCGGCCGGCCGTCTGCTGGCGGTGTATCTGGTGCTGGCTGCGGGCCTGGCGGGCCTGGCGGTGCGCCTGGCCTGGGTGCAGATCGTTCAGGGCCCCAAGCTCGAGGCCCGCGCCCGGGCGATCCAGACCCAGAAGGTCACGCCGATCGGCAAGCGCCGCACGATCGTCGATCGCGAAGGCCGCCTGGTGGCCCTCGACGAGGAGCGCTTCGTTCTCTGGGCCCATCCGCGCTACTTCAACTTCCCCGGCGATGACCCCAACGGGGTTCGCCGCCCCGAGGAGGTGGCCGCCAAGCTGGCTGCGGTGCTGGCGGTGCCCAAAGACAAGCTTCTCAGCACCATCGGTACGCGCCGTACCGGGGTGAAACTGGCCTCCGATCTGGACCCGGAAACGGCCCACCGGGTCAGGAGCCTGGGCATCAGCGGCCTCGATCTGGAAGCGTTCCCGCAGCGGATCTACCCCCAGGGCAGCCTGTTCGCGAACGTGGTGGGTTTTCTGAACCAGGAGCGGGTTCCCCAGGCGGGCCTGGAGCAGAGCCGCGACAGCGATCTCAAACGCCACGAATCGTCCCGCTCCATGCGCCGGGGCGCCGATGGCACTCCGCTTCCCGATGGGCTGCAGGCGGGGGTGCTCTACGGCGACGACCTGCGCCTCCAGCTCACCTTGGATGCCCGGCTCCAGCAGGTGGCCCAGGCCGCCCTGGCCAAGCAGGTCAAGCAATGGAACGCCAAGAAGGGCGTTGCCCTGGTGATGGACGTGCGCAACGGCGAGATGCTCGCGCTCGCCTCGGTGCCGAGTTATAACCCCAACCGCTTCTGGACGTACTCGCCATCGCTGTTCAGGGAGTGGTCGGTGCAGGACCTCTACGAACCCGGATCCACCTTCAAGCCGATCAATCTGGCCCTGGCCCTGCAGGAGGGGGCGATCGATCCGGGCGGCACCGTCACCGACAACGGATCACTCACCATCGGCGGCTGGCCGATCTACAACCACGACAAACGGGCCAACGGGGTGATGGATTTCCCGACCGTGCTGCAGGTGTCCAGCAACGTCGGGATGGTGCAGGCCATGCGCCACGTCAAGCCAAGCCATTTCTGGGCCTGGCTGCACAAATTCGGCATCGACACGGTGCCCGACACCGACCTGCCCGGGGCGGTGGCCGGTCAGCTCAAGAGCAAAAGTGATTTCGTCAGCCAGCCGATCGAACCTGCCACGGCAGCCTTCGGCCAGGGCTTCTCCCTCACCCCGCTCAAGCTGCTGCAGCTCCACGCCATGCTGGCCAACGGCGGTCGCCTGGTGAGCCCCCACATCACCCGTGGCCTGCGCTCCGGCGAAGGCCTGGCGGGCCCGGCACCCGAGGGCGGCCTGCAACTGATCAAGCCCCAGGTGGCGCTCACGGTGCTCCACTGGATGGAAACGGTGGTCCAGAAGGGCAGCGGCAAGGGCATCCGCATCCCCGGTTACCGCATCGGCGGCAAGACCGGCACCGCCCAGAAAGCGCTCAATGGCGTCTACATCCCCGGCGCGCGCATCTGCAGCTTCGTGGCCCATCTGCCGATCGAGGATCCCCGCTTCGTGGTGCTGGTGGTGGTGGATGAGCCCCAGGGGGCAATGCCTACGGCTCCACCGTTGCCGTGCCCGTGGCCAAACAGATCGTCGAAGCCCTGCTGGTGCTGGAGAAGATCCCCCCAGCCCCGTGCTGAACGGGGGCAAGACCGCGGCCGCAGCCAAGGCCAGGCCCACCGGCTGAGCCTCCGCGCCACCAGGTGCGGGAACCCTCAAACAGGCCCCTTCTCCAGGCGGTCTGAAGGTGGTGGCCCCGGCGGGCTGGCTACGGTGGTTCGAACTGAGCCAGCCCACTTCCATGGCCAACCTGCTGGACCAGCTCGCCGCCATCACCGTGGTGGTCGCCGACACCGGCGAGCTCGACGCGATCAAGCAGTTCACGCCCCGGGATGCCACCACCAACCCCTCGCTGATCCTGGCGGCGGCCCAGATCCCTGCCTACCAGCCCCTGATCGATGACGCCCTGCGCTCGGCCCGGGCCGTGATCGGGCCCGAGGCCCCGGCCGAAGCGGTGGTGCTCGAAGCCCTCGATGAGATCTGTGTGATCTTCGGCCGCGAGATTCTCAAGATCGTTCCCGGCCGGGTGTCCACCGAGGTGGACGCCAGGCTCAGCTACGACACCGAGGGCAGCATCGCCAAGGCCCGCAAGCTCATCGGCCTCTACCGCGAGGCGGGCATCGGCTGCGACCGGGTGCTGATCAAAGTGGCCTCCACCTGGGAAGGCATTCAGGCCGCCCAGCAGCTGGAGAAGGAAGGCATCCACTGCAACCTCACCCTGCTGTTCAACTTCGCCCAGGCGGTGGCCTGCGCTGAGGCCGGCGTCACCTTGATCTCCCCCTTCGTGGGTCGCATCCTCGACTGGTACAAGGCCTCCACCGGCCGGGATCACTACCCCGGCAACGAAGACCCCGGTGTGGTGTCGGTGACCCGGATCTTCAACTACTTCAAGACCCACGGGTATGGCACGGAGGTGATGGGGGCCAGCTTCCGCAACATCGAGGAGATCCTCGAACTCGCAGGCTGCGACCTGCTCACCATTTCCCCGAAGCTGCTCGATCAGCTGCGCTCCAGCGAAGGGGTGCTGGAGCGCAAGCTCGATGGGCTCAATCCCGCCCCCAGCGAAGCGCGCGTGCATCTCGACAGAGCGGCCTTCGACGCGGCCATGGCCGCCGATGCCATGGCCCACGAAAAACTCGACGAGGGGATCCGCGGATTCTGCAAGGCGATCGAAACCCTCGAAGCCCAGCTGGCCCACCGCCTGGCGGAACTGGAGGGGCCTCCGCCTTCACCCATGCGGCCCAGGAGATCTTCCTGCTCAACGACCTCGATGGCGACGGCTGCATCACCCGCGAGGAGTGGCTGGGGAGCGATGCGGTGTTCGATGCCCTCGACACCGACCATGATGGTCGCCTGGTGCCAGACGACGTGCGCGGGGGCTCGGGGCCGCCCTGGCCCTGGCCCAGAGCTCCTGAGCCTCCAGAGGCCCCCAACCAGTCCGGGGTTCATCTGGGCTTAACCACCGTGCGCAAGAGTGATTTGGATCTTCCGACCCGTCTGCCGTGAATGCTCTCGACACCATGCGATCCCTCGCCAGCCAGGGCGAGGTGCGTGACATCGAGGCCGGCGAGGTGATCTTCCGGGCCGGGGAACAGGGGGACTGCATGTTCGGCCTGCTGGAGGGCACGGTGGAGCTGACCTGGAACGGCGATGCGGGCCATGAGCAGATCAAGGCAGGTGATGTGTTCGGTGCCGGCGCCCTGGTGACCCATGACCACCGCCGCTACGGCAACGCCCGGGCCCTCAGCCGCTCGCGCATCCTGGTGATGAATCGGGAGAAGTTCCTGTTCGCGGTCCAGGAGGCCCCCATGTTCGCCATCGAGCTGCTGGCTTCCATCGACGAACGCCTGCGCCAGCTCAAGGACGCCGTCAGGGTCTGAGCCACTCGCTACCGGCTGTTGAGCAGACAAGCTGTTACTTAAACAAAAAACTAGGCGCCCTTGAACAGCAGGCGCCGGATCACCCGCTGGGCGATGTCGCCATAGCCCATCTCTCCCGAGAGGATCTGGGCGATGCGCTGGGGGGCGGTGGGGCGCTTGATCCCCAGCTGATAGCCCACACTCGGGAACCGGTAGAACACCTGGGCGATGCGGCGTCCCCAGGCCATCGAATCGCCCCATTCCGTGCGCATCGTGGCGCTGTAGCTCGCCAGGGCCCGCGCCTCGCCCCCAAGCCAGCGATCAAGAGCTTCAGCGGCGCGGGTGCCACTGAGCAGCGCCGGGCGCAGACCTTCCGCCAGGAACGGATCCGCCAGGGAGGCCGCATCGCCCACCGCCACCACCCCAGGACCATGGAGGGCGTGATGACCATCCCAGATGCGCAGCGGAGCGGTACGGAGCGCGCCTGCATCGGCGCTCAACCCCAGGGCCGGCAACAGCCGCTCGAGCACCGCCTCGACCTGCAGCGGTTCGCGGCCGATGAAGGAGCCCACACCGATGCTGGTGCCGCCCTGGCGCGGGAAGGCCCAGCAGAAGCCATGGCGCACCAGGCCGAATTCGAACCGGGCCGTGTCCGGCTCCAGCTGGTCCCCCTCCACATCCACCGCCACGGCCTGGGCAAATCGGGGCCGGGCGGGCCCCAGTCCCAGGGAGGTGGCGAAGCGAGAGGATGAGCCATCGGCCACCACGAGTGCCCGGGCGTTCAGCTGGCGGCCGAGTGATGTGCCCACACTCCAACCCTCGCCGTCGCGTTCCACGGACTCCACGGTGCAGCCTTGCTCCAATTCGGCTCCTGAGGCCACCGCCTGGCTGCTCAAGAAGGCATCGAGCACCGAGCGACGCACGATCCAGAACGGGGAACTGCCCGGCAGCTCAGCGGTGACCGGATCCTCCAGACACCAGGTGAAGCGCACCTTCTCGATCACCCGATCCACCGCCGGGGCGAGATCGAAGGGGAACCAGCGCTGCACCGAGGCGGCCATGCCACCCCCGCACGGCTTGCTCCGCGGCAGCCGCTCCCTCTCCAGCAGCAACACCGAACGGCCCCGCTGGGCGAGGTGGAACGCGGTGGCGGCACCGGCGGCACCGGCGCCGATCACGATCACATCGGCGTGGCTCAAACCTTGAGGATGTCGGCTTCCTTCTCAGCGAGATGCTTCTCGAGCTGGGCGATGAAGCGATCGGTGAGCTTCTGCACCTTGTCCTGCTCATCGCGGCTCTGATCTTCTGAGAGCTCAGCCTCCTTTTCGCTGCGCTTGATCCTGTCGATGGCGTCGCGACGGATGTTGCGCAGGCCCACCTTGCCCTCCTCTGCGTACTTGGCGGCCAACTTGCAGAACTCCTTGCGCCGTTCTGCTGTCAGTGGCGGAATGTTGATGCGGATCACCCGGCCATCGTTGTTGGGGGTGAGGCCGAGATCACTGGTGGCGATCGCCTTCTCGATCAGGGCCATGGAGCCCGCATCGAAGGGCTGGATCTGAAGGGTCTGGGCGTCGGGGGTGGAGAGGGTCGCCAATGACTTCAGCGGCGTATCGGCCCCGTAGTACTCAACGCTGATCTTGTCGAGCAGAGCGGGGTTGGCGCGGCCGGTGCGGATCGAATTGAACGTACGCAGGGTGGATTCCAGCGACTTCTGCATGCTGGCTTCGAGATCCATGGCAGGGGGCTCAGGGGCGAGGAGGGCTCAGGTGGAGGGGGTGATGCGGGTGCCGATCGGTTCACCCGCGACGACCCGGCCGATGTTGCCGGGGCCGAACAGGTCGAACACGACGATCGGGATGTCGTTGTCCTTGCAGAGGGCGATGGCGGTGCTGTCCATCACCTCAAGCTCCCCACTCAGCACCTGCTGAAAGGTGAGGGTGTCGTAGCGCACGGCATCGGCGTGCTTGGCGGGATCCTTGTCGTAGACGCCATCGACCTTGGTGGCCTTGAAGACCACCTCGGCGTTGATCTCGGCGGCGCGCAGGGCGGCGGTGGTGTCGGTGGTGAAAAAGGGGTTCCCGCAACCGGCCCCGAACACCACCACGCGGCCCTTTTCCAGGTGCCGAATCGCCTTGCGGCGGATGTAGGGCTCGGCCACCTCCTGCATGGCAATCGCGGTCTGCACCCTCGTGGGCACCCCCGCCCTCTCCAGGGCGTCCTGGAGGCTGATGGCGTTCATCACCGTGGCCAGCATGCCGACGTAATCGGCGGTGGCGCGGTCCATGCCGGCGGCGGAACCCTTGAGGCCCCGGAAGATGTTGCCGCCACCCACCACGATCGCCACCTCCGTGCCGGCGGCCACCACGGCGGCCACATCGGCGGCAATCCACTGGACGATGGCCGGATCGATGCCGTAACCCTGCTCGCCCATCAGCGCTTCGCCGCTGAGTTTGAGAAGGACACGCCGATAAGCCATCCGGTTCAGCGCTCGTCATCTGCGTTCGGGCGCAGAGTAGCAAGCAGCCAACGCCTGCCCCCAGCAGAGATTCCACCGCCAGCGATGGCCCTTCGATGCCCTAGTACTCGATACCGGCCTGGGCCTTCACCCCCTGCTCCCGGAACGGGTGGCGCAGCAGCTTCATCTCGGTCACCAGATCGGCCCGCTCCACCAGGGCCGGAGGGGCGCCGCGGCCCGTGAGCGCCACATGGGTGAGGGGCGGCCGCTGATCGAGGCCCGCCAGCAGCTGCTCCAGACCCAAGTAGCCCAGTTTGAGGGCCACGTTCACCTCATCGAGCACCACCAGCTTGCGCTCCGGATCGGCAAGGTGCCGCAGTGATTCGGCCCAGGCCTCCTGCACCAGCTGGCGGTCCCGCTCCCGGTCCTGGGTCTCCCAGGTGAAGCCTTCCCCCAGGGCCTGCCAGTGCAGGGCCTCGCCGAACACCGCCAGGGCCTTGGCCTCACCTGGCAGCCAGCCCCCTTGATGAACTGGATCACCGCCACCCGCTGCCCATGGCCGAGGGCGCGCAGCACCAGGCCGAGGGCCGCGGTGGTCTTGCCCTTGCCCTCGCCGGTGAACACCAGCACCAGCCCCTTCTCCAGGTTGCGCTCCCCCACCCGCTGGCTCTGCACCTCGCGGCGGCGCTCCATGCGCCGGCGGTAACCCTCGGCATCGGCTTCGGGGGCCAGGGCTCCGCCCGGGCCGATCTCACCGGCCAGCTGGTCGAGATCGGAGGGCGTTTCGTTCATCGGATGGCTTCAGTCGTTCGCTGCACTCTGGCGCTGGCGGGAAAGGGCTGCGTCCACCGCCTGCTGCTGGTCGCGGCGGGTGATCCAGTGGTGGTAGGTCCGGGTGTGGATCGCCACTGAGTGGCCCATCATCCGGGCTGCCACCGTGTCAGGCAGACCGATGTGGATGGTGCGCACGGCCCAGGCGTGACGCAGGTCGTAGGGGGTGATCGGCAGCCCATAGCGGCGGAACTGTTCGGCCACCCGCCGGCCCACCTGCTGCAGGGTGGTGCGTGCCAGGTCGGTGCAGACGGGCGGCAGGGCGCCGGCCTCCATCCCCAGGCGGGGCAGATCGAAGTGCTCCACCCAGGCGGGCTGGAAGGGCCACACCTGGTGTTCACCGGTCTTGCTGGTGGGCAGCACCCGCAGGACCCGATCGCCACCGGGCGCCAAGGCGGAACAATCGCAGAAAAACAATTCATGGTTGCGCAGGCCGTAGGTGGCCATCAGCCCGTAGGCCAGGCGCCATTGGGGGTTGGGGATGCGCTCCAGCAGCCCCAGGATCAGGGCGTCACTGGGGAGCTGGCGGAACTGGGCCCGATGCAGGCCGTAGCCCCCCGCCCGCTGGCTCCAGTCGGCCGGCAACTCCAGCCCAAGGAAGCGGGCCAGGGCCGCCAGGGCGATGCCGCACTGCTGGCGGCTGCGGCTGGCGGAGCCATAGCTCTCCAGCACCTGCAGCAGCAGATTCAGATCGAGGGGGCGTTCACCGGCCTGGGCCTCGAGCCGGCGCAGGTAGGGCAGGTAGGCGCTGCGCCAGGTGGTGTGGGTGCCGGCGCGGTTTCGGCGGCGGCGGGCCTCGGCGTGGAAGCTGCCGGCGAAGGCGTCGAGGACGGGCTGCACAAACGCGCCTGCGCCAACGGGTTCAGACAGACCAGTAGCCCGCGGGGCGGCCGGTGAGCCCTCCCACGACCGGCGCCGCCGCCAACCCATTGCTCTGGCCCCACTCCGACCATTGGAAACGCTGCTGCTGCAGCTGTTGCACCAGCTTGCGCAACTGCTGCTGGGCCTGACGCAGGCCGCTCTCGTCGGCCGGCAAGCCAAGGCTGATGCGCTGCACCGGATGGCGGCCGCTGCCCCGGCGGCAGGGCAGGGGGCCGCGCAGGCCCAGCCGCTGGCCGCGCAGCTCCAGTCGCAAGGACAATCCCCCGCCGCCAGCAGGGCGTTCTGCTCGCGGATCAGCGGCTCGATCGAGGCGGACACCGGCGCATCGAAAGGGCGCCTCGACCCTATCGAGCCACATCGGAAGCGGCCAGGGGCGCGGCGGCAGCGTTACGCTCGGCGCACTCCCCACCCCCGGGCATGGCCAAGGTCGGCGTGCTGCTGCTGAACCTCGGCGGTCCAGAGCGCATTCAGGACGTGGGTCCGTTCCTCTACAACCTGTTCGCCGATCCGGAGATCATCCGGCTGCCCACACCGCTGCTGCAGAAGCCCCTGGCCTGGCTGATCAGCACCCTGCGCAGCAGCAAGTCCCAAGAGGCCTACAAGGCGATCGGCGGTGGATCCCCCTGCGGCGCATCACCGAACAGCAGGCACGGGAACTCCAAAGCGAACTGCGCTCCCGCGATGTGGAGGCCACTACCTATGTGGCCATGCGCTACTGGCACCCGTTCACCGAGTCGGCCGTGTCCGATATCAAGGCCGACCACATGGACGAGGTGGTGGTGCTGCCGCTCTACCCCCACTTCTCGATCAGCACCAGCGGCTCCAGCTTCAGGGAGCTGCAACGGCTGCGCCAGGTGGATCCGGCCTTCTCACGGCTGCCGATCCGCTGCATCCGCAGCTGGTACGACCACCCCGGCTATGTCGGCGCGATGGCTGAGCTGATCTCCCGTCAACTGGAAGGCTGCGCGGATCCCAGCACCGCCCACATCTTCTTCAGTGCCCACGGGGTGCCCAAGAGCTACGTGGAGGAAGCGGGCGACCCCTACCAGAAAGAGATTGAGGGCTGCACAGAGCTGATCATGGCCAGGCTCGAAACCGAGCTGGGCCGCCGCAATCCTTTCACCCTGGCCTACCAGAGCCGCGTGGGCCCCGTGGAATGGCTCAAGCCCTACACCGATGAGGCCCTGGTTCGGCTGGGGGAGGCGGGAGTCAAGGAGCTGGTGGTGGTGCCGATCAGCTTCGTGAGTGAGCACATCGAAACCCTCGAGGAAATCGACATCGAATACCGGGAGATCGCCACAGAGGCAGGGATCACCAACTTCCAGCGGGTGCCCGCCCTCGATGTGACCCCCAGCTTCATCCGCGGGCTGGCGGATCTGGTGCAGGAGTCACTGGACGGTCCGGAGGTGAACCTGGACCAGGCGGCCCAGCTGCCCAACCGGGTGAAGCTCTATCCCCAGGAGAAGTGGTCGTGGGGATGGAGCAACAGCTCCGAAGTCTGGAACGGCCGTCTGGCCATGGTCGGCTTCTCGGCTTTCCTGCTCGAACTGATCAGCGGCAAGGGGCCCTTGCACGCCATCGGTCTGCTTTGAAAGCAATGGTTCGCCTGCGCCCCTTCCAGCTGATGGCCGTCCTGGTGCTGGCCCAGGTGCCCCTGGCCGTGGCCCCGGCCGGGGCCAACCCTGCCTGGAACAGAGGGGTGTTCCCGGTGACCCGTTTCCTCGGCTATACAAGCCATTACGGAACCCGCACCGGTCCGAGCGGCTCGAGGGAACCCCACAACGGCCTGGACATCGCCGCCCCCATGGGCTCCCCGATCCGCAACTGGTGGAGTGGAACCGTCAGTGATCTGATCAGCGACGGTGCCTGCGGCATCGGCCTGGTGATCCGTTCCGGGGACTACGAGCACATCTACTGCCATCTGTCCGGCTCGGTCAGCGGCGGCTGGTATCGCAGCGGATCCCTTGCGCTTTATGAGGGCCAGCGGGTGCGGGCCGGCGAGGAGATTGCCCATGTGGGCATGAGCGGCCGGACCACAGGCCCCCATCTGCACTGGGGCATCCGTTACCGCGGCGAGTGGCTCAACCCCGGTGTGATCCTCAAGGCGATGGTGCTCAGTCGGCGCCGTTGAGCCAGCCACAGGTCCCGGTGAACCGCTTGGCGGACGAACGATCCGCAGCCCCCATCCACCAGCGCCTTGACCGAGCCTTAGTCTGGGTCGATCTCACCGACTGGGTTCTGCCGCAGCCGTGACCCTCACGTCCGTCTCCCCTGCGGTGGAAGCCGCCGCCGCCGCTCTCAGCGTTCCTGGCCGTGTCAGTGGGGCCTATGCCCTGATGGATGCGCTGCACCGCCATGGGGTGAAGCACATCTTCGGCTACCCCGGCGGGGCGATCCTGCCCATCTACGACGAGCTGCACAAGGCTGAAAGCCGGGGCTGGTTCAACCACATCCTGGTGCGCCACGAGCAGGGCGGCGCCCACGCCGCCGACGCCTACGCCAGGGCCACCGGCCAGGTGGGGGTCTGCTTCGGCACCTCCGGCCCCGGTGCCACCAACCTGGTGACCGGCATCGCCACCGCCCAGATGGATTCGGTGCCGCTGGTGGTGATCACCGGTCAGGTGAGCCGCGCCGCGATCGGCACCGACGCGTTCCAGGAAACCGACATCTTCGGGATCACCCTGCCGATCGTGAAGCACTCCTGGGTGGTGCGCGACCCCGCTGAAATCGGTCGGATCGTGGCCGAGGCCTTCCTGATCGCCTCCACCGGCCGGCCGGGCCCGGTGCTGATCGACGTGCCCAAGGATGTGGGCCTCGAAGAATTCGATTACGTGCCGGTGGAGCCCGGCAGCGCCAGGCCCGCCGGCTACACGTTGCCCGCAGCCCCGAAGGGCGCCGCGATCGCCAAGGCCCTGGAGCTGATTCGCCAGGCCCGACGGCCGCTGCTCTACGTCGGTGGTGGGGCGATCAGCTCCGGCGCCCACGCGGCCGTCAAGACCCTCGCCGAGCGCTTCCGGCTGCCGGTCACGACCACGTTGATGGGCAAGGGAGCCTTCGACGAACAGGCGGATCTGGCGGTCGGCATGCTGGGCATGCACGGCACCGCCTATGCCAATTTCGCCGTCACCGAATGTGATCTGCTGATCGCCGCCGGGGCCCGCTTCGATGACCGGGTCACAGGCCGGGTCGACAGCTTTGCCCCCGGGCCCAGGTGATCCACATCGACATCGATGCCGCCGAGGTGGGCAAGGTGCGGGTTCCGGAGGTGCCGATCGTCGCCGACGTGCGCGCGGCCCTCGAAGCCCTGCTGGCGGCCTCCGAAGGGGAGCCCGCCAGCAACCGCACCGAGGCCTGGCTGGAGCGCATCGACAGCTGGAAGCAGCACTACCCCCTTGTGGTGCCCGCCCCCGAGGGGATGATCGCCCCCCAGGAGGTGATGGTGGCTCTCCAGGAGCTGGCCCCCACGCCTTCGTCACCACCGACGTGGGCCAACACCAGATGTGGGCCGCCCAGTTCCTGCATAACGCTCCCCGCCACTGGATCAGCAGCAGCGGCCTGGGAACCATGGGCTTCGGGCTGCCCGCCGCCATGGGCGTCCAGGTGGCCTACCCGGAGGCCCAGGTGGTCTGCGTGGCCGGTGACGCCAGCATCCTGATGAACATCCAGGAGCTGGGCACCCTCAACCAGTACGGGCTGCCCGTCAAGGTGGTGGTCATCAACAACGGCTGGCAGGGCATGGTGCGCCAGTGGCAGGAGAGCTTCTACGGGGAGCGCTACTCCAACTCCGAAATGACCGGCGGCATGCCCGATTTCGCGGCCCTGGCGGAAGCCTTCGGGGTGCGGGGCATGGCGATCACGGAGCGGGGGCGTCTTCACGCCGACCTGGCCGAGGCCCTGGCCCACCCCGGACCGGTGTTCATCGATGTGCAAGTTCGCCGCAACGAGAACTGCTACCCGATGGTCCCCCTGGGGCCAGCAATGCCCAGATGGTGGGTCTGCCCAGCCATCCCGAACTCGCGATCGACACCACCCGTCAGTGCGGCAGCTGCGGCAGCAGCACCGAGAGCGCCCATCTGTTCTGCCCCAGTTGCGGGGCCAAGCTCTGAACCTGCTGCGCCCCATCCTGGCCGCCTTGATCAGCGCCCTCCTGTTGCTCTGGCCCGGCGCCGCCAGGGCCGCTGAAGTGCTGTCCGTGCAGGGTTCCACGCAGCTGCAGGTGGGGGACCAAAACCGGATCTACGGCGTCCGCCTGGCCTGCGTCCAGGTCAGCCCGCCCCAGGAGGCGGCGGCCCTCGATCTGGTGCGTCAGCGCTTGCCCCGCCACAGCCGAATCAATCTCAGGCCCGTGGGATCCAGCGGTGGTGACCTGCTCGCCCAGGTGAAAATCCTGCCCAGCGGTGAGGATCTGGGCCGCTCCCTGGTGGCGGCCGGCCTGGCGGCTCCCCTGGGGGTGACCAACGGCCGAGCGCCTGCAAGGGCGGATGAGTCTGAACCGCACCGCCAAGGGCATCGTCCTGGTCCCCAGCCTGCTGCTGGGGGGTGCATTTCTCTCGGCGGGCCTTTGGCTTCAGGGGGAGGCGGCCGCCAACCGGCCCGTGGCCCTGGTGATCGGTGGGGTGCTGATGGGCGCCGGGTTGCTGATTCAGCTCCTGCCGGAGTCCCCCTGAGCGCCCCGGCGCCAACGAGCTTTTTCCCGCTGGCTTCTGCTGGCTCTTACTTGGGCGCCGCAGGCTTGGGAGCCGCTCCAGAGCCGCCCTGCTCCTGCACCAGCTTGAAGTAGTCGGGGGTGGGGAAGAAGACGTAGAGGTCGTCCTTCTGTTTGATGATCTCGCGAAGCACCGCGGACAGATCGGCCGCCTGGGGCTTGAGCTTCTGGCGATCGGGCACCTTGGCCAGGGCGCTTTCAAGGGCGTCGTAGGAGAAGAAAAGACCCCCGTGGCCCCTGGGGGGTGTTGAGCGTCAGGAACGGCTTGGTGAAGAACACCGGCACGCTCAGACCGTCATTGATGGCCTTGTCGTTGAGCCCCTGCTCCTTGAGCAGCTTCACGGCCTGAACGCGATCCTGGGGACGGGGGATCACAGCACCGAACAGTTTCTTGGTCTTGAGCTGCTTGTTGAGCTCAAGAATCTTGTCGTTGGCGACGTTGAGTGGAATCGGCAGAAGCTTGACCTTGACCGACGGGTTGGTCTTCCTGAAGGCTGCCAGTTCAGCCTCGGCCTTGGCGCGATCGAGGTAGAGGGGAAGGATCAGGTCCTTGTCACGGGGAATGGGTAAGGGAGTTCCCTTGTCGTCGGTGAGCACGAAGACGGGAATCACCGCCAGCTTCTTGGCCGCTACGGACTCGGCGATCGCCTGGGCAGGGGCGGGCGACAGCAACACGCCCCCAACAACCAAGCTGAGCTGGGAGCCCAGGGCCACGGCGGCACCCAGGCGGCCCAGTCGGGCCCGCAAGCCAGGGTTTGAGAGGGGAGAGCCGGCCCGCATAGCTGTGTCAGAAGAAGACCCGAAGCCTAGGCATGGGGTGGGACCTAACCTTCACAGGCTGGACGGTGCGGGGCATGACCACTGGCATGCGTGCGCTGGTGGCCCTGGGGGTCATCGCGGCGGTTCTGGGGGTGCAGGCCCTGGCCGGCAGCACCCCCATGCCCCGGCCCGTGGTGATGCTGCTGCCTTCGGAGGGCCCGTTGGCGGGGCTGGGGGATGGCCTGAGGCGGGGCTACCGGCTGGCGGCAGAGCAAAGCCGAGTCTGCGGCCAGTTGGCGCCTGAACTGGGCCTGGGCTGGGTGCCCCCAGGGGCCGATCCAGTTGCGGCGCTGGAGGCCAGCCCGCGCCTCTCGCTGCTGATCGCCCCGCCAGCCGCCCCCTGGCCGCCTACGGCCCACTGGCGGAGCGACTTGGCGTCACGGTGCTGTTGCCGCTGCAACGGGGTCTGTCGCTGCGGCACCTGGCGGAACTGCCGGGGGCGGACCGGCTCTGGCCACTCACGCCGGCGCGCGGCCTGGCCGCCGACCAACTGGCCCGCGGCACGATGGAGCGCGGCTGGCGGAGGGTGATGGTGATCCGCGATCGCTCTGCCGAAGCCCGTCAGCTGGCTGAGCGCTACCTGGGAGCCCTTCAGCAGGCGGGAGGGAGCGCGATCGGTGCGGAGCAGCCTCCGATCCAGGTAGATCCCACCGAGGCCAAGGCCTGGAACCAGCTGCTCGATGATGTGGGCTGGTACGGCCCCCAGGCTCTGGTGGTGATCACGCGCCCCGGCAGCCCCCTGGCCCGGGCGGCGACCACCGCCCCCTGGCCCAAGGGTCTGGCGTTGGTGTGGCCCTTCCCGATCGAGCGCAGCCTGGCCGTGGCCCAGCTGGGCATCGACACCAGCAGCCAGGGACCGGGCTGGGGGCGATTTACCGAGGCGTTTCGCCGGCGCTGGGGCTACGGCCCGGGGTTGGTGGAGGCCGCTGGCTACGACGCCGGCC
The DNA here is from genome assembly GCF_047395825.1 of Cyanobium sp. ATX-6F1. Taxonomy (NCBI): domain Bacteria; kingdom Bacillati; phylum Cyanobacteriota; class Cyanophyceae; order Synechococcales; family Prochlorococcaceae; genus Cyanobium; species Cyanobium sp. ATX-6F1. The sequence continues at coordinate 346,940 of NZ_JBCEBF010000003.1, forward strand.
AGTTGTCGGCCGTGGCCGCGGTGCCGCCGACGGCGTCGGGCCAGCAGGGCTGGGACCTGCTCTGGTTGGACTCTCGCCTGAAGGCCCAGGATCTCTGCGCCGCCCTGGCGTTACGACGGGAGGGCAAGAAGCTGTCGCTCAGCGGTGCGGCGAGCAAGCTGGATCTGGCCCCCGCCGTTTCCCCCAACGCCGAGCTGCCGCTGAGCGACCGTCCCCCCAACCCTGAAGCGCCATGGCGATCCCCTCGGCTGTCGATGCCCCTGAGTCCCTGGTGGTGCCGTTCGAGCAGGTGGGCTTGGCGGACATCGCCCAGGTGGGAGGCAAGAACGCCTCCCTGGGTGAACTGATCCAACGGCTGGGCCCCCAGGGGGTGAAGGTCCCCGGCGGTTTCGCCACCACCGCCGCGGCCTACCGCCTCTTCCTCCAACGCAGTGGTCTGGCGGAACGGCTGGAAACCGTGCTGGGGGGCCTCGACACCGGTGATCTGGGGGCCCTGCAGGCGGCGGGCCTGGCGGCCCGGCGGTTGATCCTCGAAGCGCCCCTGCCCGTCGAGTTGACGGCGGCGATCCGAGCCGGCTACGGGCGGCTGGCGGCAAGCGGCGAGCGATCTGGAAACAGCCTTGAACCCCCAACCGTGGCGGTGCGCTCCAGCGCCACGGCCGAAGACCTGCCGGACGCGAGCTTTGCGGGACAGCAGGAGACCTACCTGAACATCCAGGGCGAGGAGGCCCTGCTGGAGGCCTGCCATCACTGCCTGGCCTCCCTGTTCACCGACCGGGCCATCTCCTACCGGCAGCTCCACGGCTACCGGCACGACGAGGTGGCCCTCTCGATCGGCATCCAGCGCATGGTGCGCTCCGACCTGGCCAGCTCCGGCGTGCTCTTCACCCTCGACACCGAAACCGGCTTCCGGGACGCCGTGCTGCTCACCGCCGCCTACGGCCTCGGGGAAAACGTGGTGCAGGGGGCGGTGAACCCCGATGAATGGCTGATCTTCAAGCCCACCCTGCTCACGGGGCACCGGCCGATCCTGAGCCGGCGACTGGGCAGCAAGGCGATCCGCATGGTCTATGGGGCCTGTTCGGCCCTGGAGGAGGCCACCACCTGCAATGTGCCGGTGCCGGAGGAGGAGCGCCGGCGCTTCGCCCTCAGCGACGACGAGGCCCTCACCCTGGCCACCTGGGCCTGCCGCATCGAGGCCCATTACTCCAGTCAGCGGGGCACCCCCACGCCGATGGACATCGAGTGGGGCAAGGACGGCCTCACGGGCGAGCTGTTCATCCTCCAGGCCCGGCCGGAAACGGTGGAATCGCGGCGGTCAGGGGCCGTGTTGCGCCGCTGGCACCTGGAGCCCCACCACGCCGAGTGCCTCAGCCACGGACGCGCCATCGGCGCCTCGGTGAGCAGCGGCCGCGCCAAGGTGCTGGCGAACCCCAGCCAGATCGATCGCTTCGAAACCGGCGACCTGCTCGTCACCGCCCGCACCGACCCCGACTGGGAGCCGATCCTGAAGCGGGCCAGCGGCGTGATCACCGACCAGGGCGGCCGCACCTGCCACGCCGCGATCATCGCCAGGGAGATGGGCCTCACCGCCATCGTCGGCACGGGAGACGGCACCACGGCCATCACCGATGGGGAAACGATCACGGCCAGCTGTTGCGAGGGCGACGAGGGTCAGATCTACCGGGGGCCCTCGACTTTCGTGTGGAGGAAACGGTTCTCGGTGATCTGCCGCCGACCCGCACCCAGATCCTGATGAACGTGGGCAACCCGGAGGAGGCCCTGAAGCTGGCGGCCATCCCCTGCGATGGCGTGGGCCTGGCACGGCTGGAATTCATCATCGCCAACCACATCCGCGTCCATCCCATGGCGCTGCTGGCCCCGGAGCAGGTGGAGGATCCAGGCGAACGGCAGGCGATCGCCGAGCTGACGAGGGGTTACGAGCACCCCGCCGACTACTACGTCGATCTGCTCTGCCAGGGCATGGCCCGCATCGCCGCGGCCTTCCACCCACGGCCGGTGATCCTGCGCTTCTCTGATTTCAAGAGCAACGAATACGCCAACCTGCTCGGCGGTCGCTGGTTCGAACCGGTGGAGGAGAACCCGATGCTCGGCTGGCGGGGGCCTCTCGCTACGGCTCCCCCGGGTTCAAGGAAGCCTTCGCCCTGGAATGCCAGGCCCTGCGCAGCGTTCGCGAAGCCATGGGCCTCGATCAGGTGATCCCGATGGTGCCCTTCTGCCGCACCCCCGAGGAGGCCGATCGGGTGCTGGCGGAAATGGCCCGCCACGGGCTGGAGCGGGGCCGCGCCGGCCTGCAGGTGTATGTGATGTGCGAGCTGCCCAGCAACGTGATAGCGATCGATGCCTTCGCCCAACGCTTCGATGGCTTCTCGATCGGCTCCAACGACCTCACCCAGCTCACCCTCGGACTGGATCGGGATTCGGCCCTGGTGGCGGACCTGTTTGATGAACGCCACCCGGCCGTCACTGAACTGATCCGCCTGGCGATCCGCGGGGCAAAGCGCAACGGCCGCAAGATCGGCATCTGCGGCCAGGCCCCGAGCGATTACCCGGAGTTCGCCCGCTTCCTGATCGAGGAGGGCATCGACTCGATCAGCCTCAACCCGGATGTGCTGCTGGCCACGCGCCTCTCGGTTGCGGCGATCGAGGGGGAGCTGGGCGGTACCGCTGCCACAGGAGCACCAGGTGGGTCGCCGAACGCAGGACGCTGAGCACCGCCAGGGCGATGCAGAGCGGGCAGTGGGTCAGCGACATGGGTGGCCGTGGTTTCCGCCCAAGGGTGGCACCGATCACGAGCCGCCGCCGGTGTTCCGTTGGATGCTGGAATGTGGCCTTGCGCCTGAGGGGCCCCAGTGCTGCGGCTGAACGCGCTGAAGCTGCCCCTCGACCACGATGACGACGCCCTTGTGGCGGCAGTGCTGCGGCGTCTGCGCATCCCCGCCACCGATCTGCTCAGCCACCGGGTGGTCAAGCGCAGCATCGATGCCCGCAAGCGTCAGGCCATCCAGTTGAGCTACGGCCTCGATCTCGAGGTGAAGGGCGAGGCAGCGCTGCTGCGCCGCTTCAGCGGCGACCCCCAGGTCCAGCCCAGTCCCGACATGCGCTACCAGACCGTGACCAGGGCGCCGGAGCCCTGGGGCACCGGCGGGGAACCACGGCCGATCGTGGTGGGAGCAGGGCCCTGCGGCTACTTCGCCGCCTTGCTGCTGGCCCAGATGGGCTTTCGGCCACTGCTGCTGGAACGGGGAAAAGCGGTGAAGGATCGCACCGCCGACACCTTCGGCTTCTGGCGTGGGACCCGCGCCTTCGACCCTGACTCCAATGCCCAGTTCGGCGAAGGGGGCCGGCACCTTCTCCGACGGCAAGCTCTACAGCCAGGTGAGCGACCCCCGTCACATCGGCCGCAAGGTGCTCGAGGAGCTGGTGGCCTGCGGGGCCCATCCGGAAATCCTCACCCTTCACCGGCCCCACATCGGCACCTTCAAGTTGGCCACGGTGGTGCGGGGTCTGCGCTCACGCATCGAGGCCCTGGGGGGCGAAGTGCGCTTCCTGAGCCGGGTGGAGCGGCTGCTGATCGAAGCCGACGGGGAGGGGCGCCGGGTGGTGGGGGTGAGGCTCAGCGATGGCAGCGAACTGGCGGCTGAACAGGTGGTGCTGGCGATCGGCCACAGCGCCCGCGACACCTTCGCAACTCTCCTTGAGCAAGGGGTGGCCCTGGAGCCCAAACCGTTCGCGGTGGGGCTGCGCCTCGAGCATCCCCAGGCCCTGATCGACCAGGCCCGCTGGGGGGCATGCGCCGGCCATCCCCTGCTCGGCGCGGCGGAGTACAAGCTGGTCCACCACGCCAGCAACGGCCGCACGGCCTACAGCTTCTGCATGTGTCCAGGGGGCTGGTGGTGGGCGCCGCCTCCGAACTGGGCGGTGTGGTGACCAACGGGATGAGCCAGCACTCCCGCAACGAGCGCAACGCCAACAGCGCCATCGTGGTGGGCATCACCCCAGACGATGTGGCCCCCTTCGGCAACGGTCCGGGGGACCCCCTGGCGGGGGTGGCGTTTCAACGCCACTGGGAAGCCAAAGCCTTTGCCCTCGGTGGGGGCAATTACCAAGCGCCGGGCCAGCGACTCGGTGATTTCCTCAGAGGCCAGCCCTCGGCGGAAGCGGGAGCGGTGCAGCCCTCCTACGCCCCGGGAGTTCGGTTCACGGATCTGGGCGAAAGCCTTCCTGGCGAGGTGATCGCGGCGATCCGGGAGGCTTTGCCTGCCTTCGAGCGACGCCTTCCCGGATTCGCCATGGCCGATGCCGTGCTCACGGGCGTGGAGACCCGCACCTCCTCACCGGTGAGGCTGCCCCGCGGCGAGACCTTTGAGAGCACCAACACCGCCGGGCTTTATCCGGCGGGGGAAGGCCGGCTATGCCGGTGGGATTCTCTCGGCGGCGATGGATGGGATCGAAGTGGCTGAAGCGGTGGCGCTCACTCTTCGTCGTCGTCACTTCCCAGGGGGACCAGCCGGATCTGCTTGCGGCCCAGCTTGATCTCGAACTCATCACCGGGGGAGAGATCGAGAATCGAGGTGTAGGCCTTGCCAACCATCAGGTTTCCGTTGAATTGCACCTTGGTGGTGTAGCTCAACTTGCGACCACCCTTGGAACTCTTGGAACCAGTGGAAAAATCGACACCTTTGGCCGCCAACAGGGCTTCGTAGAAAGCCGTGAAATTCAGACGCTCGCTGCCATCCTTCTTGCTGGAGACGTAGCCGCAGGCCCGCACGATCTCCGACTTACCGGCATCTCCCAACTCCTTGACCTTCGTAAGAAGATCGGCACCTGTGAGCATGATCGCCTATGTGGATACAGCACCATCTTCCCACCCCAGCGGCGCCCTGAATAGCCCCAACAGCTCACTCCTGAGGCAATGGAGTTGAGCGCTCGCTGCACCAAAAGCTTCCCGTAGACAGCCATGGAATCGCCATGACGATCACGATCTAAGCCTGGGCGACGATGCCACTCCACTGCACGGCCTTGACCTGATCGCGCCGCCAGGAATGGAACAGCAGGGGCTCGGCCAGTGTGCACAGCGGGCAGGAACTGATCTGCCCAGGGGCGATCCCCTCCTGCTCCAGTTGCAACCGGATCGCCCGGCGCAGATCCAGACGATCGCGCCCCGGTTCCCCGTCGGGGCTGATCGCAGACACCGCTTCGAGGGCCGCCAGCTTCAGGTCCAACGCATCCCCGCCCAGGGCGAGGGCCACCTGCTCGGACACGGATCGCTCCACCTGGTAATTGGGACCACTGATGGCGGGCCCGAGGGCCACCAACAGATCCCCCGCAGGCTCCCGGCCGCCTCCAGCTGCCGAATCGCCTCCGGCAGGATCCTGCCCGCCACCCCCGCCAGCCGGCGTGGCAGGCGGCCACCCGGCCGCTGGAGCGATCGGCGATCAACACCGGCGGGCAGTCGGCGCCGCAGACCCAGAGACTCTGGGCGCCCTGGTCGCTCACCAACCCATCCGCCTCGGGCCATGGGGCGGCCGTGGCCCCGGAAGCCGGCAGCACCACGGCGCCGTGGATCTGACTGGGCCGGTGCACACTCACGCCCGCACTGATCACACCGGCGAGCACCTCGGGCCCCCGGCCCTGCCACTGACGGGTGAAGAAGCCGTGCTCGAAGCCGCCGAGCAGATCGCACTGGAGGTAATACCCGCCGTAGCAGCCGATCCAGCTCCAGCCCTCCAGGGCGTTGAAGCCCACATCGGGGCGATCGAAGGGGGCGTCGACGGCTTCAGCCATGGCTGAGCTCAGGGGTCGGGGAGATCCCGCAGCAGCCAGAACCCCTCCAAGCGCGCATCGCTCTCGCTCGCCTGAACGCCGATGAACTGGACCCCGCCAGCCTGCTCGCGGGCGGAGCGAAAGGCCGCCGCCGCCGCCGCCGCTTCATCGGGCGCCAGGTTGGCCAGCAACCAGCGCGCTTCGATTCCCGCCTCCAACACCAGTTGCTGGCCGGCGATCTCCAGCCTCACGGGCTCCAGACCCGCCAGCCAACCGGCGATGGCCAACGCCCGGCCGCGGCTGAACAGGCGCAACCCCGGCACCGGCACATCGCCGTCGAGGTCCTTCGGCAGCGCCACCAGGCCGGAGAAGCCGATCGGCCACTGGGACGCTTCGCGCAGATCCGCCAGGGGAATCGTGGCCCATTCCCAGCTGTCCCCGCGCACCTCCTCCGGCAGGGGCAGCGCCAGGGGCTGAATCGCTGCGGGGGGGCGCCAGGGGACCGGCCATGTAGCCAGGCTCCTGGGGGTAGACCGAGCGCTGACGTTCCTGAAGCCACTCCACCAGGGCATAGCAACGACGGGACGGCACCACATCGAGGCCCAGTTGTTCTGCGGCCCGCTGCACCATGGTGCGCATCGACCCCCGCCAACAGCGCAGCCGGCGGGGCGGGCCGAAACCCTGGTGGCTCGCCTCGGCCAGGGCCTGGTCCAGGGCTCTCTTGAGCCAGGCGGAATTGACACTGCCGGCGGGGCAGGTCAGGGACCAGCGAAAGGACGGCTCTGCTCCCTCCAGGGAGGGGCTTGAGCAGATCAACAGCTCCCAGCGCTTCTTGCCATCCGGCTCGAGCACCGGCCTGGAGTAGTAATCGAGTTCCCAGTCGGCGAGGACGGCCGTGATCATCCGGCGTTCTGCTCCTGCTGGCGCAGCACGCTGCGGGCGCGGTTGGCCCGATCGACGGCTTCCGCCATGACTTTCTCCTTGTCGATCAGCAGTTCTCCGGGCTGGCCCTCGAGCAGGGCGGTGTTCAGGGCGATCCGACCCCTGGCGGGATCCAGCTCGGTGATCAGTGCCTTGACCCGATCGCCCTGGTCGAACACCTCGCGCAGCTCCCGCATGCTTCCGCCCGTGACACAGGAGTGGTGCAGCAGGCCACTGACACCGCCCAGATCCACGAAGAAGCCATAGGGCTTCACCGAGACCACCTGGCCCTCCACCAATTGACCCACCTCGAGATCGGAGAAGCGCGCGGCGCTGGCGGCCCGCTTCTCCGAGAGCACCAGTTTGCGGGTGTCAGCATTGACCTCAAGGAAGGCCAGGCCGAGGGTCCTGCCCACCAGGGCTTCGTGGTTCTCGCCCTCCTGCAGCTGGGAGCGAGGGATGAAGGCCCGTAGACCCTCGAGATCGCCGGTGACACCGCCACGGTTGAAGCCGGTGATCTTCACCTGCACCACCTTGCCATCCTTCTCCAGCTGCTTGACCTTGTCCCAGCTGTGGCGCAGGGCCAGGGCCCGACAGCTGATCGTCACCATGCCGTCGGCGTTCTGCTCACGGGTGACAAGCACCTCGATCGCCAAACCCTTGGGGAAACGCTCCTTGATGTTGGTGATCACCCCGAGGCCGCATTCGCTCTTGGGCATGAAGGCGGGGGCCTTGCCGCCGATGTCCACATAGACCCCGTCGCTCTCGGGGCCGATCACCACCCCACGAACCACTTCGCCGGTGGTCCCCACGGGCTCGTTCTCGTCGAGGGCGGCCAGGAAGGCCTCCTCATCGAAGTCGAACTCATCGACGGTGCGGGATGTGCTGGCCGCTGCGGGAGCCGCCGAGGGCGCCCCAGCGGTGCGCCGCTTGGCCCCGCTGTCGGCCGGGCCGAGCAGATCGGCCATGGTCAGCCCCTCGAGGGAACCCAGATCAAACAGGGCCTCATCACCTGAAGCCCCCAGCCGCGAGGGTGGAGCCGGCGGGAGTGGGGCCTGCAGGGGGCTTCGCCGCGGGCGACCCGGGCGGCGTTCTCCAGTTCGTTCGCCCGCTGACTGGCCGCCTCGGCCTCGGCCCTGGCGGCGGCGGCCTGACGCTCGAGCTGCTGCTGTTCCTCCCGCTTGCTGATGTGCAGCACCTGCAGGGGCTGACGGGAGGGGGCGGGAGCCGCCGCCACCTCCACCGGGGGACGGGCGGAGTTCGGCGGCACGGGCCGGGGGAACGGGCCGGTTGAGGCGGCTGAGGGGTGCCGGATCCGGCCATGGCCTGGAAAAGGTGACAGCCTTTCACTCTAGAGAGGCCCCCTCGGATGAAACGCTCCCTGGCCCAGATGGCCTGGCCCGAGGTGCAGGCGGCCGCCGCCCGCCCCGGCAGCACGGTGCTCTGGCCCTTCGGCGCCTTCGAGCAGCACGGACCCCACCTGCCCCTGGGCACCGACGCGGTCTTCGCCGAGCGGATCGCCGGCGCCGTGCTCGAGCGGCTGGACCCCCAGCTGCCGATCTGGCAGCTGCCCCTGAGTCCATTCGGGTTCTCCCCCGAGCACCGGGACTTCCCCGGCACCGTGAGCCTGGGGGCGGAGCTGATGATCCAACTGGTGGTGACGGTGGGCGCGGACCTGGCGCGCACGGGGTTCGAGCGCGTGGTGCTGTTCAACGGCCATGGCGGTCAGATCGGCCTGCTGCAGGCGGCGGCCCGCCAACTGCGGGCGGAACACCCTGAGCTGGCGGTGCTGCCCTGCTTCCTCTGGAGCGGCCCACCGGGCATCAGCGCCCAGCTGCCGGAACCCGAGCGCAGCGAGGGCCTGCACGCGGGCCTGGCGGAAACCAGCCTGATGCTGCATCTGGCCCCGGAGCTGGTGGGGCCCGAGCGTCCCCGGGATGGCCAGCTGGCCCTCCCTCCCCCGGCGGGCTGGAGCCTGGAGGGGGCGGTGCCCGATGCCTGGCTCACGGCCGAGCTCTCACGTTCCGGAGTGGTGGGCGATGCCGCCCATGCCTCGGATCAGCTCGGGGGCTCCCTGCACCGAGCCCTGGTCGACGGCTGGTGCGAGCTGCTGACCAACCTGTTGACCAGCGACTGGCCACCCCGCGCGGTCAAGGGACCGAAACCAGGCTGAGGGGTGCCCGGTGCCCTGGCATGGCATGGCATGGAAGCCGCCCATAGCCGCTGGCCTGCGGCCATGGCTACAGTCAAGGCTTCATCAGCGCTGAATGGACGCCATGCCGACCCTCGAATCCGACGCGGCCAGCTCCATCACCTCCCTTGGCGTTTCGGGCGCGGTTTCCGGCGCCGAGCTCCCGGATTTCAGCAGCGCCGGCTACAAGGATGCCTACAGCCGCATCAACGCGATCGTGATCGAAGGGGAGCAGGAAGCCCACGACAATTACATCTCCCTGGGCACCTTGATCCCCGATCAGGCGGAAGAGCTGGGCCGGCTGGCCCGCATGGAGCTCAAGCACATGAAGGGCTTCACCGCCTGCGCCAAGAATCTTGAGGTGGAAGCCGACATGGACTTCGCCAAGGAATTCTTCTCTCCGCTCCACGGCAACTTCCAGGTCGCCCTGGCTGACGGCAAGGTGGTGACCTGCCTGCTGATCCAGGCCCTGTTGATCGAAGCCTTCGCGATCGCGGCGTATCACATCTACATTCCTGTCGCCGATCCCTTCGCCCGCAAGATCACCGAAGGGGTCGTCAAGGACGAGTACACCCACCTCAACTACGGCCAGGAATGGCTGAAGGCCAACTTCGAAGCCAGCCGCGAGGAGCTCGAGCTTGCCAACCGGGCCAACCTGCCCCTGGTGCGAACCATGCTCGATCGGGTGGCCGCCGACGCGGCTGTGCTGCAGATGGACAAGGAAGACCTGATCGAGGATTTCCTGATCGCGTACCAAGAGGCCCTCACCCACATCGGCTTCAGCACCCGGGAGATTGCCCGGATGGCTGCGGCGGCCCTGGTCTGAGCCTCCCCTTCAACCGGTCGTGCCCGGATGGGGGCCGGGAACGTCGCGTGCTCCACTGGACCCAGATTCAGCTTCCGTTCACTCGCCGCGCATGTTTGGTCTGATCGGTCACTCCAGCAGTTTCCAGGAAGCACGGCTGAAGGCCCGCACCCTCGGCTACGACGACTACGCCGACGGCGATTTGGACATGTGGTGCAGTGCCCCACCCCAGCTGCTGGAAACGGTTCAGGTCACCAGCGCCATGGGCGCCACGATCAAAGGGTCCTACATCGACTCCTGCTTCGTGCCGGAGATGCTCAGCCGCTTCAAAACGGCTCGCCGCAAGGTGCTCAACGCCATGGAACTGGCCCAGAAGAGCGGCATCGACATCACCGCCCTGGGGGGCTTCACCTCGATCATCTTTGAGAACTTCAAGCTGCTGCAGTTCCAGCAGATCCGCTCCACCACCCTGCATTGGGAGCGCTTCACCACCGGCAACACCCACACCGCCTGGGTGATCTGCCGTCAGGTGGAATGCAACGCCCCTTTGTTGGGCATCGATCTGAACCGGGCCAAGGTGGCGGTGGTGGGCGCCACAGGCGACATCGGCAGCGCCGTCTGCCGCTGGCTGCATCACCGCACAGGCGTGGCTGAGCTGCTGCTGGTGGCCCGCCAGGCCCAGCCCCTGCTCGACCTGGCGGACGAACTGGTGTCGGCCCGCATTCTTGAGCTGGAGGCGGCCCTGGCGGAAGCGGATGTGGTGGTGTGGGTGGCGAGCCTGCCCCAGACCCTGGAGATCGACGCCGCTCGGATTCCTAAGCCCTGCCTGATGATCGACGGCGGCTATCCCAAGAACCTCGACACCAAGGTGGCCGGCAATGGTGTGCACGTGCTCAAGGGCGGGATCGTCGAGTTCTGGCAGGACATCGGCTGGAAGATGATGGATGTCGCCGATATGGACAAACCCCAACGCCAGCTGTTCGCCTGTTTTGCCGAAGCGATGCTGCTGGACTTCGAGGGCCTGCACACCAACTTCAGCTGGGGGCGCAACAACATCACCCTGACCAACATGGAGAAGATCGGTGAGGCTTCCGTGCGCCACGGATTCCAGGCCCTGGGCCTGACGCCCTCCCAGCTCGGCGCCCTGGCAAGCGTTTGACAAGCCCCGTCTGCTCGCTCCTGATCGCGCCGTTCATCCATCCGTAACCCATGGCCCGCCGCCCCCTGCTGGACTTCGAAAAACCCCTGGTGGAACTCGAGGAGCAGATCGAGCAGATCCGGCAGCTGGCCAAGGATTCAGAAGTCGATGTCAGCCAGCAGCTGCTTCAGCTGGAAACCCTGGCGGCCCGTCGTCGCGAGGACATCTTCAGTGCGCTCAGCCCAGCCCAGAAGATCCAGGTGGCCCGCCATCCCCAGCGGCCCAGCACCCTCGATTACATCCAACTGATCACCGACGAGTGGTACGAACTCCACGGCGACCGGCGCGGCTCGGATGATCAGGCCCTGATCGGCGGTGTGGGGCGCATCGGCGACCAGTCGGTGCTGCTGATCGGCCACCAGAAGGGCCGCGACACCAAGGAAAACATGGCCCGCAACTTCGGCATGGCCTCCCCGGGGGCTACCGCAAGGCCCTGCGGCTGATGGAACACGCCGACCGCTTCCGGCTGCCGATCCTCAGCTTCATCGACACCCCGGGGGCCTACGCCGGTGTGCTGGCGGAGGAGCAGGGGCAGGGGGAGGCGATCGCCGTGAACCTGCGCGAGATGTTCCGCCTGCGGGTGCCGATCATCGCCACGGTGATCGGCGAGGGGGCTCCGGCGGTGCTCTGGGGATCGGCGTCGCCGACCGGCTGCTGATGTTCGAGCACAGCGTCTACATGGTCGCCAGCCCGGAAGCCTGCGCCTCGATCCTCTGGCGCGATGCCGCCAAGGCTCCAGCGGCGGCCGCCGCCCTCAAGATCACCGCCAGCGATCTGCTCCAGCTCGGTGTCATCGATGATGTGATCCGCGAACCTTCAGGGGGAAACCATTGGGCTCCACTGGAGGCCGCCGCCGCCCTGCGAGAGGCCCTGCTGCGGCACCTGGAAGAGCTCAAGGGGTGCAGCGTGAGCCGTCTTCTCGAGGAGCGGTACGCCAAGTTCCGGCGCATGGGCCAGTTCCTGGAATCGGCGGCCACAGCCGGTGGGGAATCAGCTGTTGGTCCATCGACGCTGGCGGAGTCCTGCCCAGCCGAACCGGATTAGGCGGAAGACAACGGGCCGGGAAGCTCAGGCAACGGAGCCACCGATTTCGGCGCCACAGATTCCCCTGTGCATTCCTAGAGTTCACTTTGAACTGCATTCGCCTTGACAGCTGTTCTGATCACAGGCGCTTCTCGGGGCATCGGCGCGGCGGCGGCCCGTCGATTCGCCCAGGCGGGTCACGACCTCCTGTTACTGGCTCGCACCGCTTCCGACCTGGAGGCGCTGGCCCTGGATCTCGCCCCGCTGGGCCAGAGGGTGGAAACCGTCACGGTGGATCTCAGCGATCCGGCGGCGGTGGTTCCCGCCCTCGACGATCTGCTCGGACGGGGGCTCCTCCCGTCAGTGCTGATCAACAACGCCGGCGGGGCCTACACCGGAGAGCTGGCAACCATGGAGTTGCGTCACTGGCAATGGCTGTTTCAACTCAACCTCACCAGTGTGTTCCAGGTCACCCAGGCGGTGCTCCCCCACTTGCGTTCCGCCGAAGGCGGGCTGATCATCAACGTGAACAGCCACGCTTCCCGAAAGGCGTTCCCCACATGGGGTGCCTACTGCGCCAGCAAAGCCGCCCTTGAATCGTTCAGCCGTTGTCTGGCCGAGGAGGAGCGGAGCAACGGCATTCGGGTGAGCACCCTCACCCTTGGGGCGGTCAACACACCCCTTTGGGAGACGGAAACCGTCCACGCCGACTTCGATCGCCGTGCCATGCTTTCACCAGATCAAGCGGCGGAAGCCCTGTTGTTTCTGGCCCAACAGCCTCGATCTCAGGTGGTGGATGACATCACCCTCATGCCCGCCACGGGAACCTTTTGATCTCCATGACAACCACTCTTCCCTCCAGCAGGGGGCTCAAGACCGCTGCGCACAAGCTGGTCAGCACCCCCCAAACCGTTCCCGGACCAATCAGCCTGCGCATCCGTGAGCGGCTGGAGGAGGCAGGCGTCCCCTTCATGGCCAACGACAACCTGGCGGACTTCCTCCAGGAGGGTGAACTCGACCAGCTGGAGATCGAGGTGGCCGGCAAGGTGCGTGAACTGCTGCGCAGCCTCGTGATCGACATTGACAACGATCACAACACCGAGGAAACAGCCGAGCGTGTGGCCCGCATGTACCTCCATGAGGTGTTCAAGGGCCGCTATCAGAAGCAACCGAAGATTGCCAGCTTCCCCAACGTCAAGCAGCTCGACGAGATCTACACCGTCGGCCCGATCAGCGTGCGCTCCGCCTGCTCCCACCATCTCGTGCCGATCCTGGGCAATTGCTGGATCGGGATCAAGCCCGGTGAACGGGTGATCGGTCTGTCGAAATTTGCCCGGGTGGCCGATTGGGTGTTCTCCCGACCCCACATTCAAGAGGAGGCGGTGATGATCCTGGCCGACGAGATTGAGCGCCTCTGCGAACCCCAGGGTCTCGCGATCCTGGTGAAGGCGCAGCACTACTGCATGAAGTGGCGTGGGGTGAAGGAACCCCAGACCAGCATGGTCAACTCAGTGGTGCGCGGCGATTTCCGCCACGACCCGAGCCTGAAGCAGGAGTTCTTCGAACTGGTGCGCCAACAGCAGGCGCTGCTGACCACCTGAATCTGATCGAGGCGCAGGAAAAGGCGCCCGTCGATCGCCTCAGTTGGCCTTGAGCACCGGACCGATCGGGGCCGAGGCCACGCGCTTGACCCCGCCGCCCTGCGGCACCACGACCACCACCACCAGCTGGCGGCCCAGATCAGTAGAGCCAGGGGAGTAGGTGAGACCGTTGGCCCCAGGGATCAGGCTCCAGCGGCGATCGCCCGGGGCCAGCCGGTACCAGTGGTAGGCCCTGGAGGGCAGGCCCGCCAAGGAGGAGGTCCGCAAGCTCGCCCAGATCAGAGCTCCTTCGACCGCCTGACCGGACAAGACCACGCCATTGAGCCCGTCAGCGGTCTGCTGGATCGCCCCTCCAGCTTCTGATCCGCGCCGATCTGCTGGCGCAGCACGCTGATCTGCTGCTGGGGATCCGCCGTCAGCCCCGGCACGCACTGCAGGGTGCCCCCCACCAGCTGACAACCGGGAAGCATGTCCTGGGCCCTGGCCGGCCAACCGGCGCAGGCCAGCAGAGCCAGGCCCGAGAGGGCCAGCGGAGTCAAGGGGCGAAAACGGCGCATCGATCGAGGATCAACCGAGGCGATCTTCGCCCATCTCGTGTTCTGACCCTTGCCTGAGGGCGCTCAGCAGGGCCTCCACCCTGGCCAGGTCCTTGTCGCCGGGGGAGCGCTCCACGGCGCTGGAGGCATCGAAGCCATCGGGCCGCAGCTGTTGCAACAGCCCAGGGAGGCGCTCCGGGGATACTCCGCCCGCCAGCCACCAGGGCAGGGGGTGAAATCACGCAGCCAGGCCACCGGAATCGCCTGGCCCGTGCCCCCCAGTTGATCGGGCACCCAGGCATCGAGCACCAGCGCCTCCACGGCGCCTTCGTAGGCCAGGGCCCGATCCAGATCAGCCGCCGAGCGCACCCGCAGGGCCTTCCAGATCGGGCAGCCGAGGCGCTCGCGCAGCTCGGCGCAGAACGCCGGACTTTCCTCGCCGTGCAGTTGCAGCGCCTGATGCCCACGGCCTGGACGCAGCTCATCGAGGGCGGCGGAATCTGGATCCGCCACCACCAGCACGCGCAGCACCGATGGGTTGGCGGCCGCCACCGCCGCATACAGGGCGGGACGCAGGGCCGCCTCCAGGAAGCGCGGGGTGCCAGCGACGCCGATCACACCGATCGCATCGACCCCGAGCCGAGCCACCGCCGCCGCCTGCTCGGGCCGCCGCAGGCCGCAAATCTTGAGTCGAGGCGCCGGCAAGGGAGGTCGATCGGGGCACAGGACCTTTCTAGGATCAGTCCCATGGGGCCCTGCGCGAGCGGGGCATCGCCGAGGCAGATCGCGTGGGTGAGGGCTGGCAGCTGATGACGATCCGGGGGATCCCCCTGCGCATCCATCCCAGCTGGTTCGTGATCCTGGCCCTGGCCACCCTGGGCTTCCAGGAGCGCTACGGCCAGGAGCTGGCCGGGTCCGCCAGCGCCGGGAGCCTCTGGGTGCTGGCCTTCCTGACGGCGCTGCTGCTGTTCGTCTCGGTGCTGCTGCATGAACTGGGGCATTCCTTCGTGGCGATGGCCCAGGGGGTGAAGGTGCGCAGCATCACGCTGTTTTTGCTGGGGGGCGTGGCCAGCGTCGAGCGGGAATCGACCACTCCCTGGGGGCCTTGGTGGTGGCGGTGGCCGGGCCCGTTGTCAGCCTGCTGTTGGCGGCTGGGCTGATCGCCTCCACCCACCTGCTGGCCCATGTTTCCCCCTGCTGGGGGCCATGGCCGCTGAGCTGGGGGTTCTGAATCTGGTGCTGGGGCTGTTCAACCTGCTGCCCGGTCTGCCTCTCGATGGCGGATTGATCGTCAAGGCGCTGGTCTGGCAGGCCACCGGCAGCCAGCGCAAGGGCGTGAAGGTGGCGGTCGGCTGCGGACGTTTCCTTTCCCTGCTGGCGGTGGGATTCGGCACGGTGCTGGTGCTGAGGGGTGGGGGCATCGGCGGGCTCTGGCTGATCCTGCTGGGTTGGTTTGGCCTCGGTGCCGCCCGCAATCAACTTCAGGTGCTGGCGCTTCAGAAGGCCCTGCGGGACCTCAAAGTGCGGGATGCGGCCAAGCGCCGCTTCCGGGTGTTGGAATCCAGCACCAGCCTGCGGGAGCTCAGCCGCGTGCGCATGGCCGACGATGACGGCAATGGCGACTGGCTGCTGGTCTGTGATCGGGGCCGCTGGCAGGGGGTGATCGACGATGAGCCGCTCAAGGCCCTGCCGGTGCAGCGCTGGGATGGGGAGCGCCTGGGTGACCATCTCAAGCCGCTCAGCAGCCTCTCCAGCATTCGCGAGGATGCGCCCCTGTGGGAGGCCGCCCTGCAACTGGATGAACCCGACCTCAGGCGGCTGCTGGTGCTCAGCGCCGCTGGGCTCCCCAGCGGCACCCTGGAGCGCTCCGACCTCTCCGAAGCGGTGCTTTCGCGCATGGGCTTGAAATTGCCGAAGGCGCTGGTGGAGGCCGCCCAACGCCAGGGGGCTATCCCCTCGGCCTGGCCCTTGGACAGGTGGCCCGCTCGATGCTGGCCAGCGGCGAAACCGTCGCCGAGCCCACCACCGGCCCTCAGGTCCCCGCTTCGCCCCAGCGGTAGCGCTCCCGGCGGGCCTCGATCTGGGCCAGCTCACGGCTCTCCAGGGGCCGACTGATCAGCTCACCTTCCACCAGGTGGGTGACCGCCGTTCGGAGCAGCAACGTTTCGAGCTCCTGATCCGGCAACGGCATCGGGGAAGGAGCGGCGGCGGCTGGCCGAACACCTGCCGCCAGAGCGTCTCGGGCGGATCCAGCAGCAGGCTGCCGTGCTGCAGCAGGCGGCCCCGTCGCCAGAGCTGGGCACTGCCCACGCGCTTGGCGCCGCCTGCATGCACCAGGTCGGCGGCCGTGCTGGTGGCAAAGCAGCTGCTGCGCTGGCCGTTGGCGGCCGCCGTACCCAGGAGCAGGGGTTGCCCAAGCACGGCGAAGGCCTCGCGCAGCCAGGCGCAGGCCTGCCGGTAGGCAAGCGGGCGTGACGCGGGAGGATCGGGCCAGAGCAGGGCATAGGTGAGGCAGCCGGCATGGAGCACGGCACGTCCGCCCGAGGGGCGCCGCACAAGCTCGATGCCCGCCTCGGCCGGCAGATCAGCCCAGTGGGGCTGCAGGCTGCGCTGGTGCCAGCCCAGCGACAGGGTGGGGCGCGACCAGCGGTAGAGCCGCAGCACGGGCCCACTGCGGCCCGCCACCAGCTCATCGAGCAACCAGTCGTCGATGGCCATCTGCCAATCACCCGGCAGGGTCAGCGGTGGAATCCACCGCCAAGGCCTAGGGGTGGGGGCCATGGGGGATGCTGGGGCGGCAGTGGAATGGGGAGGCTGCGGGACCATGCCTTGGCACCTGCTGCCGTTGCTACCGCTGGGCATCCTGGCGGGTCTGCTCTCTGGGGTGCTGGGCATCGGCGGCGGTCTGGTGTTCTCGCCGCTGCTGCTGATGTTGGGCCTGGATCCCCACCAGGCCATGGCCACGAGCACCCTGGCCATCGTCCCCACCACCCTGGCGGGCACCTGGGCCCACCTGCGCAGCCGCAGCCTTCCCCTGGGGCCGGGGATGGCCATCGGCGCAGGCGCCCTGGTCACCGGCGTGCTGTTCAGCCACGTGGGCCGCGTGCTCAGCGGCTGGCAACTGCTGGCCCTGCAGGCGCTGATGTACCTGGTGGTGGCGTTCTCGATCCAGCCGAAGGGGGCACGGCCCGACCCTGAACACGAACTCCAGCTCCCCCGGGGGGCCACCCCTCTGGGGCCTGGGGGCGGTGGGCGTGGTGACGGGGTTTGCCGGGGGGATGCTGGGGGTGGGCGGCGGCCTGGTGATGGTGCCGCTGATGGTGCGGGCGCTGAAGCTGCCGATTCATCTGGCGATCCGCCTCAGCACCCTGGCCGTGTTCTGCGCGTCCGCCGCCGCCTCACCGGCCTTCCTGGCCGATGGCCGGGGTGAACTGGTCACCGCCCTGTTGCTGGGGGGATGGCTGCGGTTGGTTCCCAGTGGTCGGCGTCCCGGCTCAACCGGGTGAGTGAGGGGCAGCTGGTGTGGATGCTGCGGCTGGTGGCGATCAGCCTGGCGGTGGACAGCTGCCGAAGGGCGTCGATCCTGTTGCTGGCCGCTTGAGGCCTGGGCCCGGTGGTGGTGCGGCCAGCCTGGTTCATGGGTTGGCGTCCAGGGGCTTCCAGAATTCCTGATCCAACTCGTAACCGAGCACGGCGGCCATCTGGGCCAGGTTCGCCCGAGTGGCGATGCCCTGGCGGGCACCCCAGGCCTCGAGCTGAAACAGCCGGTGGGTGATCCAGAGCTCCAGACTCTCCGGGGCGAAGCGCAACCCCTCGCTGGGACTGAAGCCATGGGGCAGCAGCATCGCCACATGGCGGGCCAGCTGGCCGCCGCCGCGCTCCAGCACCAGGGGTAACCAGGGGTAAAGGGCATCCGCCCGCAGGCTCCAGAGCCTCAGCTCAGGGATCTCGGAGCGCTCCCGGGGATCGCCCTCCTGCAGGGGCCAATTGAATTCAAGTTCCAGCACCGGTCCGAGGCCCAGCAGATCCGCCGCCCCCAGCTCCGCCCAGGGGGCCAGTGGGGCCAGATCAAGGTTTCGGATCACCACGGGATCGAGCTGGATCAAGGTGGGGAGGGAAACCGGCAAGGTGCGGGGCTCATCGCTGCGAGCGGACCCTAAGGGGCCCTGAGCGGGGATGGCGCTCGGGCCATCAAGAGCTGTGACAGCAACAGCCCTGGCGATGAACTTCTCGCTCTGAGCCAGGACAATGGCCAGGACAAAATCAACTTGCCAAGGGTCATGATCTCCTCGATTACCCAGGCCGAAATTCTGATTGCCCTTGTGGTGGCTGCCCACGCCGGCGTGCTCGCCGTGCGCCTGGCGGTGAGTCTCTACAAGGCCTGATCCCGCAGCCAGCGGGTCGGATCCCTTGGCACATCGATCAAGCTCTGCTACAAGCAGGGTCGATCGGAGCGCCAGCGTTGACCAGCACACCCGTTCGCGCCGCGAGTCGCTCATCCCAGCGGCCTAAAGGGGGACGCCAGTCATCCCGGGTTGAGTCCGCCAAGGCGTCAGGTCCACGGGCGGTGCCCTTGCATGCGCTGCCCGCCTTTGGAGACGTGGCCCTCAGCCCCCAGGCCACAGGCGAGCGAGTGGCCGCCTGTGGCCTCTCCAGCGAGCGACGGGAACTGCTCTGCAGCGTGATCGGATTGTCCGTGAAGCTGGGACTGTCCTGCGTGGTGGTGGTCAGCCTTTTCCGCATCGCCGGCGCCTACCAGGAACGCCTGGATCGCAACGGTGAGCTCTCCGCCATTCTTGACATTGAGAACGCCAAACTCACCAAGGCCCAGGAGCGTTTCGACAGCCTGTTTGCCACCAATGGTGAACAGCGCCTGATCGGCGAGCAGAACCAGTGGATCGCCCCCAACCGTCTGCGGGTGGTCTGGCAGCAGCTCCAACGGAGCCCATTTCCGTCTGTTGAGCACGTTCCCGGCCAGGCCGGGAAGGCCACCCTGCGTCCTTAGGTTGAGGCTTCCGTCACTGTCACGGTTGCCATGCCCGCCGAGCCATCGACCAGCCCCTCCACGGCCGCAGCCAGCGGCGGGGGCGATGCCGGCAACGTTCTCATCACAGGCACCACTTCAGGGGTGGGCCTCAACGCTGTCAAGGCCCTGGTGGATCGGGGTTGGACGGTGGTCACCGCCAACCGCGACCCGGTCCGTGCAGCGGCGGCAGCCAACGCCCTGGGCATCTCGCCCGAGCACCTCCATCACCTGCGCATTGACCTGGGCGACCTCAACAGCGTGCGGATCGGTGTCGAAGCCCTGGTGAATTCCCTGGGGTTTCCCCTCGACGCCCTGGTGATCAACGCGGCGGTCTACAAGCCCCAACTCAAGGAGGCAGAACGCTCGCCCCAGGGCTATGAGATCTCGATGGCCACCAATCACTTCGGCCATTTCCTGCTCATCCAGATGCTGCTCGAAGAGCTCGAGCGCTCAAGCCACCCCTCCCGGCGCGTGGTGATTCTGGGAACGGTGACGGCCAACTCCAAGGAGCTCGGGGGCAAGATCCCGATCCCCGCCCCTGCCGATCTCGGCGATCTCTCCGGCTTTGAGAAGGGCTTCAGGGCGCCGATCGCGATGGCCAACGGCCAACCCTTCAAGCCCGGCAAGGCCTACAAGGACAGCAAGCTCTGCAACATGATCACCACCCAGGAGCTGCACCGCCGGCTGCACGACTCCACGGGAATCGTGTTCAGCTCGCTCTACCCAGGCTGCGTTGCCGACACGCCTCTGTTCCGCAACACCCCGCGGCTGTTCCAGAAGATCTTCCCCTGGTTTCAGAAGAACATCACCGGCGGCTACATCACCCAGGCCCTGGCCGGGGAGCGGGTGGCCCAGGTGGTGGCCGATCCCGAGTTTGCTGTTTCTGGGGCCCACTGGAGCTGGGGCAACCGCCAGAAGAAAGGGGGCAAGCAATTCCTCCAGGAGCTCTCCGAAAAAGCCAGCGATCCCCGCACCGCCCAGCGCACCTGGGCTCTTTCGATGAAGCTGGTGGGCTGGCCTGAGCCGGCCCCTCCCTTGCCTTTGCCTCTGGGGGATTCAGTCGAATCCCAGCAGGTCAAAGATGTCGCGGTCCTTCAGTGATTCAGCCTCCAGAGGCTCGACGTCGTTGAGCATCTTGCTGGCCAGGCTCAGGTATTCCTGCTGCACCGCATCCACCTCCGGGCTGCTTTCCATTTCGAAGATGGTGCATTTCTTCAGCCGCGAACGGCGGATGGCGTCCACGGTCTTGAAGTGGGCCATGGTGCGCAGGCCAGTGCGCTCGTTGAACTTGTCGATCTGATCGGTCTCCTCGGAGCGGTTGGCGATCACGCCGCCGAGGCGCACCTTGTAGTTCTTGGCCTTGGCATTGATCGCCTGCATGATCCGGTTCATCGCAAAGATCGAATCGAAATCATTGGCGGTCACGATCAGGCAGTAGTTGGCGTGCTGGAGAGGAGCGGCGAAGCCACCGCAGACCACATCGCCCAGCACATCGAAGATCACCACATCGGTGTCTTCCAGCAGATGGTGCTCCTTGAGCAGCTTCACGGTCTGCCCGGTGACGTAGCCGCCACAGCCGGTGCCGGCCGGCGGACCCCCGACTCGACGCACATCACCCCGTTGTAGCCCTCAAACACGAAGTCTTCAGGTCGCAGTTCCTCGGTGTGAAAGTCCACGGTTTCGAGGATGTCGATCACCGTGGGCACCATCTTCTTGGTGAGGGTGAAGGTGGAATCGTGCTTGGGATCACAGCCGATCTGCAGCACCCGTTTACCCAGCTTCGAGAAAGCGGCTGACAGGTTCGACGAGGTGGTGGATTTGCCGATGCCGCCCTTGCCGTAGACGGCGATCACCAGGGCACCTTCCTCGATGGCCATGCCGGGCTCCTGATGCACCTGCAGGCTGCCTTCCCCGTCTTCCCGGGGGTTGCTGGGGCCGGTGGTCGCAGGCGGAATGAGTGTGGAGGTCATGGGGTAACGAATGGGGAAGGAAGGCCGACAACCCGGCGGATCACTCGTAAGCGAACAGCCTGATCAAGGCAGATCGCGGTTGTCGGGGGAACACGCAAACCGACACATCGGCGGCGTTGAAGGGATCAGCGGCTGAATTGGATCAGCGGCTGAAGTGGGCCTTGGCGTCGTAGAGGGTTTCGGCATCGATCAACGCCAGACCCCGCTCTCTGGCAAAGGCTTCGGTGTTCTTACGAACTTTGCCCCGCACGAAGAAGGGGATCTTTGCCAGCTCCGCCTCCCCGTCCGGCATCCAGCTGGGCTCTCCGGGCACCGTTGGCGGCGCCTGGATCGCCACCGCCGTGGCCGTGGTCGCCTCCCGCTCGAGGCCTGGCGCGGCGGCATCCCCAGGGGGGCTGATCCACCGCGGGGGCCATCGAGGGTGCCCCATCCCCCAGGTGGCTGCGGTGGCCGTCCACGAACTCGAAGTCGTGGCGGAACATCCCGATCAGATGCTCCTCCAGCCCCATCATCAGCGGGTGCACCCAGGAATCGAAAATCACGTTGGCCCCCTCCCAGCCCATCTGGGGGGCGTAGCGGGCCGGCACGTCCTGGACGTGCAGCGGAGAGCTGATCACCGCGCAGGGCAGGCCGAGCCGCTTGGCACTGTGGCGCTCCATCTGGGTGCCGAGCACCAGCTCAGCGGCCGCCTCACCCATGGCCTTCTCCACCGCCAGGTAGTCGTCGGTGATCAGGGCCTCCAGGCCGAGTTCGGCCGCGGCGGCCCGCACCTCCCGGGCCTGCTCGCGGCTGTAGCTGCCCAGCCCCACCACCTGGAAGCCGAGTTCCCTCGAAGCGATCCGGGCGGCGGCGATGGCATGGGTGGCATCGGCGAAAATGAACACCCGCTTGCCGGTGAGGTAGGTGGAGTCGACGGAGCGGGAGTACCAGGGCAGCCTGGACCTTCGTTCGGCCTCACTCGGACGGCCATCGGTGGCCTGAAGCTCGGCCGGAAGTTCAAGGTCGAGAACGGCATGCAGCTCCCGCAGGAAATCGGCAGTGGCACCGATGCCGATCGGCACCGTGCGCACCACCGGCAGGCCGAAGCTGCGCTCCAGCCAGCTGCAAGCCGGCCCCGCCACCTCCGGGTAGAGGCAGACGTTGGCATCGGCGCTGGGTAGGCGAATCAGATCCGCGGGCCGGGCCCCCAGCGGCGCCACCACGGCCACATCAATGCCGTGCTGCCCCAGCAGACGGGTGATCTCCAGCACGTCGTCGCGGCAGCGGAAGCCCAGCAGGCTGGGACCCAGCAGGTTGACCCGGGGCCGGCGGCCCTCCGCGCGCCAGCGGGAGGGGAGGGTTTGGCCGTACCCGGCGGGGGCATCTGGTCTTTCAGCAGGGTGCGCACCAGCTGGTAGAAGGTCTCGGCCGCCCCCCAGTTCTCCTTCTTGGAGTAGGCCGGCAATTCCAGACTCACCATCGGCACGCCCAAGTTCATGCCGGCGGCCAGGGCGCCGGGCTGGTCCTGGATCAGCTCAGCGGTGCAGCTCTCGCCCACCAGCAGCGCCTCCGGGCGGAAACGGGCCACCGCCTCCCGGATCGAGCGCTGCACCAGCTCGGCGGTGTCACCACCGAGGTCGCGGGCCTGAAAGGTGGTGTAGGTGACGGGAGGTCGCCGTCCCCGCCGCTCGATCATCGTGAACAGCAGATCGGCATAGGTGTCGCCCTGGGGGGCATGGAGTACGTAGTGCACCCCCTCCATCGAAGTGGCGATGCGCATCGCGCCCACGTGGGGGGGCCTTCGTAGGTCCAGAGGGTGAGTTCCATGGGGACGTCAGGAGAGCTGCAGCAGAGCACGGCGCCGCAAGGGCCGGGCGAAGAGTTCGGCCAGGTCGCCGGCCTGGTCACAACCATGGATTGGGCTGAACACCAGCTCGATCGACCACTTGGTGGCGATGCCTTCGGCCTCAAGCGGATTGGCCAGCCCCAGACCACAGAGCACCAGGTCGGGACGGGCGGCCCGTACCCGCTCCAGTTGCCGGTCCACATCCTGCCCCTCGCTGAGTTGGGTGCCGGCGGGAAGCAGGGCCAGATCGGCCGCCATCAGCAGGCGATCAAGGTAGGGGGTCCCCACCTCCACCAGCTCCATGCCGCATTCGCGGGCCAGAAAGCGGGCCAGGGGAATCTCCATCTGGGAATCCGGCAGCAGGAACAAGCGCTTGCCTGCGAGCACCTGCCGATGGGGCTCGAGGGCCCGGCGGCCCCGCTCCACCAGGGGATCGAGCACCTCAACAAAGCGGGCGGAAGGCACCCCGAAGGCCCCAGCAGCAGCCGCCATCCAGTCGCGGCTGCCTTCCACGCCGAAGGGGTAGGGCGCCTGCAGCAGGGTGGCTCCCCGGTGCTGAAGAGCCCGGGCCGTAGCGCTCAGAAAGGGCTGGGCCAGCAGCACCCGGGTTCCCTTGCCCACGGGCGGCAGGTCGGTGGAACGCCGCGGCGGCAGGCAGCGGACTGTGGTGATGCCCATCCGCTCGAAGATGAGCCGGAAGCGATCCTCCACCGCATCGGCCAGGGTGCCGACGATCAGCAGCTGCTCCTCGTCGCTGCTGGCCATCAGGGGCATCATCGCCAGCAGGGCGTTGTCTTCCCCCTGGGTGAAGGTGGTCTCGATGCCGCTGCCGGAATAGTTGAGCACCCGCACCCGGCCGAGCAGCTGGGCGGACAGCCGTTCGGCCGCCTTGGCCAGATCAAGCTTGATCACCTCACTGGGGCAGGAGCCCACCAGGAAGAGAGTGCGGATCTCGGGCCGGCGTTCCAGCAGATCCTTCACCAGACGGTCGAGTTCCTCGTTGGCATCGGCCAGGCCCGCCAGGTCGCGTTCACCGAGGATCGCCGTGCCGAAGCGCGGCTCGGCGAAGATCATCACGCCGGCGGCCGATTGGACCAGGTGGGCGCAGGTGCGGGAGCCCACCACCAGGAAGAACGCGTCGGGCATGCGGCGGTGCAGCCAAACAATCGAGGTGAGACCGCAGAACACCTCCCGCTGGCCGCTCTCCTTGAGCAGCTCGGGGGGCGGCAGCTGAGCCGGAGACACGCTCATCGGCGTGACCTTCCATGGGGGAGAGAGCGTTCACAACTAAGGGAGCACGGGGCCATTCGGTTCAAGGTTCTCGTTGTCTTCGGAATCAGTTGAGTGAATTTAAGGCGACGGAGGCATGCTGCCGTTCCTTATGACGCAGCCAACGCCAGAACAACCCGCTGCAGATCAGAGCGGCCACCAACCCCACCAGGGTGGAGCCGAGCATCAGGCGGCTGGTCAACGCCCAGCCCAGGGACATTGGATCTGGATGGGAGAGGATGTCCCCCCGGGCCAAGCGGGGCCAGGCCCCAGCAACAGGCTGCCCACCTGAAAATTGAGGAAGTAGATCGGCAGCGAAGTGAACGGGTTGCTGACCCAGGTGCCCGCCGCCGCCAGCAGATGGTTGCCGCGCACCAGGCTCGCCAGGGCGATGCCGAGCAGGGTCTGCAGACCGAAGAAGGGGAAACAACCGATGAAGACCCCGGCCGCCAGGCCGCGGGTGCGCTGGCCGCGGCTGCCCTCCTGACGCCACAGCCAGAGCAGCAGTCGCCTGGCCTTCCAGAGCCACACCTTGGCCGGCAGGTGCCGCCTGAACCGTGACCGGCGCCGCCCAGGTCTCATCCGGGCAGGATCACGCGGTCGATCACATGCACGATGCCGTTGTCGCAGACGATGTCGGCGGACACCACCGTGGCGTTCTTGACCTCGAAGGGTTCAGCGCGGCGAATCGGCACAGGTGCGCCCTCAAGGCTCTCCCACTCGGGCTGATCGATCAACTCCGCGCGCGTGTGCGCCCCAGAGAGAACGTGAAATTTCAAGATCCGAGCCAGTTGGGGCACGTTATCCACCAGCGTCTGCACCGTGCCCGGAGGCAGGGCGGCGAAGGCCTCGTCGACGGGGGCGAACACCGTGAAGGGACCGGGGCTCTCAAGGGCACCGGTGA
The DNA here is from genome assembly GCF_047395825.1 of Cyanobium sp. ATX-6F1. Lineage (NCBI taxonomy): Bacteria > Bacillati > Cyanobacteriota > Cyanophyceae > Synechococcales > Prochlorococcaceae > Cyanobium > Cyanobium sp. ATX-6F1. The sequence continues at coordinate 371,996 of NZ_JBCEBF010000003.1, forward strand.
GACCCGCCACTTCAACGGCGGTGAGCAGGGTGCCGAAGCAGCCGGCTCCCTTGGCGGTTTCGATGATGTTGGCCATGGGGGGATCTCCTAGCGGTAGTCCTGGGTCTGGATCTGGGGCAAGCGTGCCTCGGGCCGAATGAAACGGTCCATCTGAGCCTCGAAAAACTTCCGGTTCGCCATCAGGTGCTCCGGATCGGTGTCGTCGAGGGGGTAGAGCAGCGCACAGCGCAGGGCCTGGATCACCGCAGAGGTGACGTTGTACATGGAGCGCTGGAAGGTGACACCCAGCTGGATCAGGATGTCGGCCTCACCGCGCTTGTGCTGGTCGTAGAGCTCCGTGAGGTAGGGCGGCAGGAAATGCAGCATGTCCTGCATCAGCAGCGTGGGGGGATGCCCGCCGAGCCCACGGGGAAGACATCGGCATAGAGGATGCCGTAGTGGAAGTCGGCCTGCACTTCGGGCACCTGGCCGGCCTGGGCGTTGTAGCTCTTGGTGCCCCGGAACGGCGCCGTGCGGTAGAAGACGGCCTCCACATAGGGAAGGGCCGCCTCATACAGCCAGGTGAACCCTTCAGATTTGGGAATGATCTCGAACATCTCCTCGCCGATGTACACATGGTGGTAAATCGGCCGGCCGGCCACGGCGAAGATGCCGTTGACGAGGAAGTCCATGGCGTCGGGCACCCCTTTGAATCCACCTTCGTCGTAGATGTCGCTCATCTCGAAGAAGACCGGGGCCATCACCTCCCAGAACAAGCCCAGGTTGGCGTAGTAACTCATTTTGCGAACCTGCTCCAGGAACATCTCCGGGAACAAGGCATGCAGCCCGAGCATCAGGGGATTGCCCTTGAAGTAGGCCTTGATCGCCCGGTCGGCGTTGGCCTTGTAGACGTCGGTTTCGAGGTAGTCGTAGAAGCGGCCACCCATGCCCTGGTGCCACAGCATGGCCTCCATGCAGGCCTCGGCGAACTCCATGTTGATGCGGTCGTGCCACAAATGGTGGAGAAGTTTGGACATCGGGCGGGTCTCGCCCTTGGCCATGAACTCCAGCAGCTCGGGGTGGGCCGTGGCTGGACCCCGCCAGATGCGCAGCTTGGAATCGTCGCCGGCGTAGGAGTTGGGCAGATCCAGATACTCCTGGGTGGGGAAGTACTTGAAGGCCGGCAGGGGATCAAGGAACACCCGCTCGGCGATGTAGAGCAGGTCGCGCCAGTAGAAGTCCATCGGCACGGCATAGGCCTTGTAGATGCCGATGATCTGCATCAGGTTTTCCGGCGTGTCCGGCAACATCGAACCGCCGGCCTCCAGCCGATGGATCACCTCGGCGTAGGGATGCTGCGAAGGAGGGATCAGGGGCGGACGGGTGGTGGTTTCGGCCGCGGCGGTAGGCGGAGTCATGAGACGGGGACCTCCAGGGGGAAGGTGAGGGTGGCCGAAGCCAGGAAGGTCTGGGCGGGGGAGGGAGGAATCTGCTGGGCCCGCAGGGCCAGGGCTGCCGTACTGCTTTCACTCCAGCCCACCAGGGAGGTGGGCCAGAGCCCGCCCACCACCACGAGCACGGTGAGCACCATGGCGGGAAGCCGTTCCTGCCAGGTGGTGCTCTGCCAGTCGGCCCGTTCGTTGTCGAGTCGACCGAAGCCCACCCGATTGAACAGGCGCACGGCATAGACGGCCGTGAAGCCCGAGGCCACCAGGCAGATCAGGGTGGCTCTGGGGAAGGCCGTCCAGCTTCCTTCGAACACCAGCAACTCCGCCGGGAAACCGGCCAGGCCGGGGATGCCGGCGGCGGCCATCAGGGCGAGCAGGAGCATGCCCAGGGTGAAGGGCAGGCCCCGGTAAGGATTGAGCAGGCCGGAGAGCTCCGGGATGGAGGTGGTGCCCGTGCGGCGCTCGATCAGCCCCACCGTGGCGAACAGCAGGGCCACGATCAGGCCGTGGGCCAGCACCTGGGCCACGGCCCCCTGCAGACTCATCGGGGTGGCGGCCGCCAGGGCCAACACCAGCAGGCCCATGTGACCGAGGGAGCTGTAGGCCATCAGCCGGCGCATGTCGCGCTGGGCGATGGCGTTGAGGGCGCCGTAGACGGCACTCACCGCTCCGGCGGCAGCGATCCAGGGGGACCAGGCCATCCAGGTATCGGGCAGGAAGCCCACCCCAAAGCGCAGCAGACCGTAGGCACCGAGCTTGGCCACGGCTCCGCCCAGCAGCATCACCACCGGCGTGGGGGCCTCGGCATAGGTGAGGGGCTGCCAGCCATGCAGCGGTACCACCGGCAGCTTCAGGCCGAAGCCGAGCAGCAACAGTCCGAGGATCACGGCGGAGGCCCGGGGGTGATCTCCGCTCGCATCAGGTCGTCGTAGGCGAAGCTGAAGCCGTTGGCGTTGAACCAGCCCAGGGCGAGCACACCGGCCAGGAGACTCAGGCCCGACACCGCGCCATAGATCAGGTAGCGGATTGCCGCGCCGGCCCTCCGTTTTCCTCCCCAGATCGCCACCAGCAGAGTGGTGGGGATCAGCACGAGTTCGAAGGCCAGCACGAACAGCAGGGCGTTGCGGGCCAGGAAGGCGCCCACCACTCCGAGGTTGGTGGCCAGCATCAGCGGGAAGTAGAGCCGCGGACGGAGCTGGTCGGCGGGGAGGCCAGAATGGCCAGGGCGGTGAGCAGGCCGCTCAGCACCACCAGAGGCAGGGAAAGGCCATCCAGACCAAGATCAAAGGAGAGCCCCAGCTTCGGCAGCCAGGCCAGGTGCAGATCCGCCGGGGGTACCACCAGCAGAGCAGGGCCAGCACCAACTGAAGGCCCGGGGCCAGGGCGGCAAGGCTGCGCACCAGCACCGGACGATTCTCCGGCAGCAGCGGCAGCAGCACTCCCGCCAGCAGGGGCAAGGCGACGAGCAGGGGGAGAACCAGGGGTGCCATCAGCGGAGTGGAAGGAAGGGCACGGTGGGCTGGGAGACCAGCAGCCAGGCGGCCATCAGCAGCACGCCCAGCAGCAGGGTGAGGGCATAGGCCTGGGTGCGGCCGGATGTGGTGAAACTGAGTCGGCGGGCCCCCTCCATGGCGGCGCCACCGGTGGCGCCGCTGAATCCGTCCACCAGCCGCTCGTCGGTCCAGGCGCTGAGGCGGGAAAGGGCCACCACGGCGCCCACCACGGTGCGTTGGTAGAAGCGCTCGGTCTGCATGTCATGGGCCAGCCAGTCCTGCAGTCCGCCGAGGATGGTCGGAAGGTGGGCCAGGGGATGGGGACGTAGATAGAAGACCGCTGACAGTCCGCCACCTACCAGGGTGGAGAGCAGCAGGGGCCAGGCCATCGGACCCCAGCCAGGCAGGGGCGTGAGGGCATAGAGGCCGTTGCGCACCAGCAGCTGGGGCAGGTGCAGGGTCACCCCCATCAGCACGACGGTGGGCAGCACCATCAGCCAGAGGGCCTCGGGTGAGCGGGTGGTGAACGGCGATGGGCGGCCGGCCCAGATCAACCCGAACACCCTGATCAGGCCAGCACTGATCAGGGCATTGGTGAGCAACACCAGGCTGCCCAGGAGGATCGGGCGGTCGCTGGCGCTGGTCAGGGCCATCAGCTCGCGCAGGGCGGCGAAGCCTCCGAAGGGAGGCAGGGCGATCAGGCCGGCGGCACCGGTGAGGAAGGCGAGGCCGATCAGGGGCCGGCGGCTCCAGAGGCCACCGAGCTTGGTGAGGTCCTGGGTCACGTTGGTGATCACGATCGTGCCGATCGAGAGCAGCATCAGGGCCATCGGCAGGGGATACACCAACAAAAGGTGATCGGCCGTGTCGATGCCGCCCAGGCCCACCGCCATGAACAGCAGCCCCATCCAGCTGGTCACGAGGAAGGAAAGCGCGCGCTTGACATCGATCTGGGCCAGGGCGATCAGGGCCCCGACCACGGCACTGGTGCCGCCCACCACCACGAGCACTGTCTGCACGAGGGGGCTCAGGGCGATCAGGGGCTGGAGACGCAGCAGCACCCAGGCGCCACCGACCACCACCACGGAATTGCGCAGCACGGTGGAGGGCAGGGGGCTCTCCATCGCCTCATCGAGCCAGAGGTGCAGGGGGATCTGGGCACATTTGCCCATCGGCCCGGCGATCAGGGCCAGCAGGATCAGGGTGACGCCGGCAGGAAGTTCGTCGGGGTTCTGCCCCGCGGCCCAGGTGGCCAGGCCATGGAAATTCCAGGTGCCGGTCACCGGCAGGATGGCGATCAGCCCAGCCAGCAGGATCAGGTCGCCGATCCGCTTGGTGAGGAAGGCATCGCGGGCTCCTTTCACCACCAGGGGCTGGTTGTACCAGGTGCCCACGATCAGGTACGTGCCCAGCGTGAGCAGCTCGAGGATCACGTAGCTGAAGAACAGGGAATCGGTGAGCACCAGGGCGCAGAGGCCGGCCTCGAAGAAGCTGAGGCTGCCGAAGAAGCGCGGCCAGCCCCAATCCATCTCCATGTAGCCGATCGCGAAGATCTGAGTGAGCACGTGCAGGCCCGTGATCACCGTCATCGCGATCAGGGCGGGCTCAGTGATGATGCCCTCGAACCCGATCGAAAGGCCGGCGGTCGAAAGCCAGGTCCAGCCGAAGGTGAGGGGTTTGTAGAGGGCGCTCGGCCCCGCTGCCGCATTCGAGAGCAGACCCATCAGGGCGAGCACGCTGTGGACGAAGGCCACGCTCACCATCAGCAGGTTGAGGTAGCCGCAGGGCGTGGCCCCGTGCGCCAGATCAGGCCGGGCGACCAGGCCGAAGAGGCCACGGCGGCCAGCAACGGGTAGAGGGGAATCAGCCAGGCCGTCTCAGTGAAAAAGACGGTCATCAAGGGAGCCAGCGAAGGTCACCGCATTCGGTGGTGCGGAACACTAATTACGGCGTCGAGTGTTTGGGTGGGAAGGGGCAACGGCGTTGCCTATCGGTCAACCAAGTTCTGATTATCCCCCGCCTGGTTAGGGTCCGGCGCGACCTTTGCGAACTGCCATCAGCCCATGGCCTCCCCCACGGTGCTGATCAGCCTTCTCGCCCTGCTGCTTGCGGTCGTGGTGGCCAGGCGTCTGCAGGGCCTGCTGGGCAGCGCCGCCCTGCCGGCGATCCTGCTGGAACTCACGGTCGGCTTCCTGCTGGGCAACACCGTGCTCTCCTACGAGCGCCTCAACGGGGTGTCGGGCATCGCGGAGCTGGGGGTGATCAGCCTGTTCTTTCTGGTCGGCCTGGAAACCAGAGGCGATCTGCTGGCCGATCACCGCACTGACATCCTGCGCACGGTGCTGATCAGCAGCCTGGCGCCGCTGCTGTTCTTCGTGCCGGTGAGGGCCCTCACCGGCGCCAGCACCGCCCAGGTGCTGCTGTTCCTGGCGGTGGTGGCCGCCACCGGCACTGGCGTGACCCTGCGCACCCTTCGCAGCCTGGGGGCGATGGCCACTCCCTCGGCGCGGCTGCTGGTGGGTGTTTCGGTGCTGGATGATCTTCCGGCGGTGGGCCTCCTGGCCCTGGCCACCTTCGTGGCGGGGCGATCCGGAGAAGGCACCAGCGGAGCAGGCGCGCTGGCCGCGAGCGGCCCCTTCGCCAGCGGCGGACTGGGCTGGATCGCCCTGGGCCTGGCGCTGGCCGGCCTCTGCTACGGGCTGGTGAAGGTCTTCGTGCAGCGCTGCGGCCCCAGGAGGCTGGGCCCGTTTGCCCTGGTGTTGCTGATGATCGCCAGCGCCGCAGCGGGGGAGACGTTCGGACTCACCGGCCTCCTTGGGGCCCTGTTCGGAGGGATGCTGCTGGCTCGGCTCAGCCCGCCCGATGCCGCCGTGGAGGACAACCTGGTGGTGTTCTCCGATGTGTTCGTGCCGCTCTACTTCGTGACCGTGGGCATGCGGGTGGAAGCTGGAATCACTGCTGAGCCCGGCGGCCTGGCAACTGGCGGGCCTGCTGATCGCCATGGCCCTGATTAGCAAGCTTCTCTGTTGGTATGGGATCGGAAAAGCGGCCCGCTCCCAGGGCGTTGACCCCTGGACGGTGGTGTTCGGCCTGATCCCCCGCGGTCTGCCCGGCCTGGTGTTCGCCGGCGCTGCTCTCAAGGCCGGCTTGATCGATGACAACGCCTTTTCGGCGCTGGTGATCATGGTGACCAGCACCACCGTGCTGGGGCTGTTGCTTTTGAATCGCCGCGTTCAGAGTCTGCGGCGGAAGGCGTCGCCGTAGGAACTGCGCTCGGCGTCAGCGTTGCTGCGGCTCAGCTTCCAGACATTGCGGCTGAGGCGGCGGGCCACCAGGCCTGCCCGCTCCACAAAGCCCGATCCGGGCCTTGCCCCCAGCAGCAGGCTCACCTCGGCCGTGCTCAAGGGGGCGCCGGTACGAATGGCCAGGTCGGTGAGTTCCAGGCGTTGGCGCAGGGCCGCTGAATCCAGCTGGCCCCCATCGCCACCGTCATTCCAGACCAGGGGCGCCTCGCTGGCGTTGGCCCCCAGACGCTGCATCAACCCCAGACCGATGAAGGCGAGGGCCTGCTCTGGCTTGACGCCCTGGTCCACGGCCTGGGCAATCCAGTCGGAGAAAGTGATGCTCTCGGCCTCGGAGCGGAGTGGCTGGGTCGGGGTGGTGCGTTTCGTGGCCACGGCGGGTTCCACAGGGTGCCTGGGCGGAAGGTACCCGCTTCTGCCGGTGGCGCAAGGGGCCGCCCCCAGCCGGTCGAGAGCAACCTGGGGTCACCCCACCAGCTGGCGGCGCCGGGCCCGCCTCAGCCAGCTGGCCACGCTCTGGTCGCGGTCGGCGAACTTCTGCAGGTAGATGCGCTCAGCGAGGGAAACGGGGTGGTCGTTGCCGATGCGCTCGATGATCGCCTGCAGGCGCAGGCGGGTGGCGGACGTGAGCATGAAACAGACGCCGTAGATGAACCTTGATAGCGACGACCCCAGGCGCCGTCGTGTCGATGGGTACCTTTTGCTCGCCGGCGTCTGGGGTTCCCAACGGGGCGCAAGTTAAGATCGCCTCCAGCTCCTCGCCCATGGCCTGACGAGCGGCCATCCCAGCCCCCGGAGCCATGGATCGTCTCTCCAGCCTCGACGACCCCCTACGGAGGCGACGACCCGGTTCACTCAGCGGCGGCACGCCGATCACCGGCACCCAGATCGACATCGAGTCCAGCGGTCCGAGCTGCGTCACCATCACCACCGACAGCGAAGGCCACCGCCTCGCCAACAGCAGCGGTGCGGTGCAGTCGATCCAGCTGCGCACCTACGTCTTCATCGACTCCCTGCAGCCCCAACTGGCCGCCTACATGGGCACGGTGTCCCAAGGGTTCCTGCCGATCCCCGGTGACGCCTGCCTCTGGTTGGAGGTGTCCCCCGGCATGGCCGTGCACCGTGTCACCGACATCGCCCTCAAGGCCAGCACCGTGCGCCTGGGACAGATGGTGGTGGAGCGCGCCTTTGGCTCCCTGGCGCTTTACCACCGCGACCAGAGCAACGTCCGCCACTCCGGCCAGGTGGTGCTGGAGGCGATCGGCAGCAGCATCGATCGCCGCAACAACTGCCACGTCAGCTGGACGGAGATCATCCGGGCGATCACCCCCGACCATGCGGTGCTGATCAACCGTCAGAACCGCCGCGGTTCGATGATCCAGGCCGGGATGAGCATGTTCATCCTTGAGACCGAACCCGCCGGCTACGTGCTGATCGCCGCCAATGACGCCGAGAAGGCGGCCAACATCACCGTCGTCGACGTCAAGGCCGTCGGAGCCTTCGGCCGACTCATCCTCGCCGGCCGTGAAGGAGATGTGGAGGAGGCGGCAGCGGCGGCCATGCGCGCCGTGGCCCAGATCAACGCCTGAGCGGAACGTCCAATAACTCCAGGAGCGCTGGGGCCAGGGCCCGGGCAGCCTTGCCACGGCTGCCGAGCCGGTCCTTCTGGTAGCTGGACATCTGGGCATAGGTCAGCCCCGCCTCGCGCACCCGGAACAGCGGGTCGTAGCCACCGCCCTCACCCCGGGGCGCCGTGAGGATCTCGCCACGACAGACCCCCTGGGCCTCGAGCACCGTGGTGCCGGAGGGATCGGCCAGGGCCATGGCGCTGTTGAAGCTGGCGCTGCGGTAGGGGGTATCGCCCAGGTCCCGCAGCAACCGCGCCAGGCGTTCGGCATCGCTGGAGGCGTAGCGGGCGGAATAGAGCCCCGGGGCACCGCCCAGTGCATCCACCTCCAGGCCTGAGTCGTCCGCCAGGGCCCACTGGCCCGTGAGCCGGGCCACGGTTTCGGCCTTCAGCCGGGCGTTCTCCCCGTAGCTGGCACCGGTTTCCTCGATCTCCAGGCCCTCGGGCTGGGGGCGCACATCGAGCTGGAGGCCTTCAAGCATGGCGCCGATCTCCGCCACCTTGTGGGGGTTGCCGCTGGCGATCACCAGCACCGGCCGGGGGGCCGAGCGATCAGCGAACACACCCAAGGACAACCGAATCATGCAATAGCCATTCTCCGCCACGACCTCCCAGTTGAACGGCTGCAAGGGCCGAAGGAATGGCCGAGACCCACAGTCCGACCGTCCAGAGGCCGAGTCACTTGGAGCAGTCACGATGGGCGTTCCGTCGACCAGCCGAAGATCGACGGAATCGCCGATGGCGCCATGGAGCCCTCAGGGCCCTTGCTTTTCGCCACGGCCCTGGCCCGGATTCCAGCGCTGCCCGTAGGCTGCGCCAGACGCTGAAACCCTCGAGCGGGCTGCGATGGACACCAGCCTGGTTCTGCAGAATCTGCTCTCGCCGCCGGTTCTGTTCTTCTTTCTCGGTGTGCTGGCGGTGCTCCTGGGCTCAGACCTGGACATCCCCTCGCCGCTGCCCAAGCTCTTCTCTCTTTACCTGTTGCTGGCGATCGGCTTCAAGGGAGGCCTGGAACTTCAGCACAGTGGCCTGGCCGGCCAGGTGCTGCCCACGATCAGCGCGGCCGTGCTGATGTCGCTGGCGGTGCCGCTGCTGACCTTCCTGGTGCTGCGCACACGCCTGGACACCTTCAACGCCGCCGCGATTGCCGCCACCTACGGCTCGATCAGCGCCGTGACCTTCATCACCGCCCAGAGCTTCCTCGGGGTGCTGGGGGTGGGCTTCGACGGTTTCATGGTTGCCGCCCTGGCCCTGATGGAATCGCCGGCGATCATCATCGGCCTGCTGCTGGTGAAGCTGGCCGGGCCCCAGCAACGGCCTGGGGGCGGAGAGATGCCCTGGAGCTCCGTGCTCCGTGAGGCGTTCCTGAACAGCTCGGTCTTCCTGCTGGTGGGCAGCCTGGTGATCGGATTTTTGGTGGCTCAGTACAGCCCCAGCGGTGTGGCCAAGATGGAGCCCTTCACCGACAAGCTCTTCTACGGCGCCCTGAGCTTCTTTCTGCTCGACATGGGCATCGTTGCCGCCCAACGGCTGGCGGAGCTGCGCAAGGCGGGCGCCTTCCTGATCGGCTTCGCCCTGCTCTGCCCACCGGTCAATGCCCTGGTCGGGCTCGGCATCGCCCTGCTGCTGGGGCTGTCCCAGGGCAACGCCCTGCTCTTCATGGTCCTCTGTGCCAGCGCCTCCTACATCGCCGTGCCGGCGGCCATGCGCATGACGGTGCCGGAGGCCAACCCAAGCCTCTATATCTCCACCTCATTGGGGCTGACCTTCCCCTTCAACATCGTGGTAGGCATTCCTGCCTACATGGCGATCGTCCAACGCCTGATCCCCGCCACCTGATAGCCATGAAACGCATCGACCTGATCTTCAGCGAACGGGAACTCGACAAGATCTGCAGCGCCATCGACCGGGCCGGTGCCCCGGGCTACTCGGTGATGCGTCACGTCACCGGCCGTGGCCCCAATGGAGAGGTGTCGGAGGGCATGGACTTCAGCAGCCTCGGAGCCAACGCCCACGTGATCGTCTTCTGTGAGCACGACGTGCTCGACAAATTGCGCACCAGCGTGAGGCCGATCCTCAACTACTACGGCGGCGTGGCTTTCGTGGGCGACGCAGAAAGCTTCTGAGCTGTGGGACCCAAGGCCTTCCTGCAGGGCCTTCTTGGGGAAATGACCAGAGCGGCCCAACAGGAAAACCAACGTTTTGTGACGCACTGATCAGACGCACTTATTGATGCCAGCACGGACCGTGATGACTCGGCATACCAAAAATCCTTGACGGGGGGTAAGCCGCCGACCATGGTGACGAACGAACATTCCACCCCCTCTTCCAGGAGTAGGCAATGGCTAACGAAATCATGGGCATCGCCCTCGGCATGATCGAAACCCGGGGGCTCGTCCCGGCCATCGAGGCGGCTGACGCCATGACCAAGGCTGCAGAAGTGCGCCTGATCGGCCGCGAATTCGTTGGCGGCGGCTACGTCACCGTGCTGGTGCGCGGTGAAACCGGCGCCGTCAACGCCGCCGTCCGCGCCGGCGCTGACGCTTGTGAGCGCGTTGGTGACGGCCTGGTGGCCGCCCACATCATCGCCCGCCCCCATCGCGAGGTGGAACCGGCTCTGGGGAGCAGCAGCAACTTTCTCGGTCAGAAGGACTGAGGACTGAGGCGAAGCTGACGAAGCGCCCATTCCTTTAATCCATTCCCAACCGACCCAACTGGAGATCTCCCTATGAGCAAGAAGTACGACGCAGGAGTCAAGGAGTACCGCGACACCTACTGGACTCCTGATTACATCCCCCTCGACACCGACCTGCTGGCCTGCTTCAAGGTCACCGGCCAGGAAGGTGTACCCAGGGAAGAAGTGGCCGCCGCCGTGGCCGCTGAATCTTCCACGGGCACTTGGTCCACCGTGTGGTCCGAGCTGCTCACCGACCTCGACTTCTACAAAGGTCGTTGCTACCGGATCGAAGAAGTCCCTGGCGACAAGGAGTCGTTCTACGCCTTCATCGCCTACCCGCTCGATCTGTTCGAGGAAGGCTCGATCACCAACGTGCTGACCTCCCTGGTCGGCAACGTGTTCGGCTTCAAGGCCCTGCGCCACCTGCGCCTGGAGGACATCCGCTTCCCGATGGCCTTCATCAAGACCTGCCCGGGTCCCCCGAACGGCATCTGCGTCGAACGTGACCGGATGAACAAGTATGGCCGTCCCCTGCTGGGCTGCACCATCAAGCCCAAGCTGGGCTTGTCGGGCAAGAACTACGGGCGGGTGGTCTACGAATGCCTCCGCGGTGGTCTCGACTTCACCAAGGACGACGAGAACATCAACTCCCAGCCGTTCCAGCGCTGGCAGAACCGCTTCGAGTTCGTGGCCGAAGCCGTGCAGCTCGCCCAGGAGGAAACCGGCGAGAAGAAGGGGCACTACCTCAACTGCACCGCCGCCACTCCCGAGGAGATGTATGAGCGGGCCGAGTTCGCCAAGGAACTCAATCAGCCGATCATCATGCACGACTACATCACTGGTGGCTTCACGGCCAACACCGGTCTGTCGAAGTGGTGCCGGAAGAACGGCATGCTGCTCCACATTCACCGTGCCATGCACGCGGTGATCGACCGTCACCCCAAGCACGGCATCCACTTCCGTGTGCTGGCCAAGTGTCTGCGCCTCTCCGGTGGTGACCAGCTCCACACCGGCACCGTGGTGGGCAAGCTCGAAGGTGACCGTCAGACCACGCTCGGCTTCATCGACCAGCTGCGTGAATCCTTCGTTCCCGAAGACCGCAGCCGCGGCAACTTCTTCGACCAGGACTGGGGTTCGATGCCCGGCGTCTTCGCCGTGGCTTCCGGTGGCATCCACGTGTGGCACATGCCCGCACTGGTGGCGATCTTCGGCGACGATTCCGTGCTGCAGTTCGGTGGTGGCACCCACGGCCACCCCTGGGGCTCCGCGGCTGGAGCTGCCGCCAACCGCGTGGCCCTCGAAGCCTGCGTCAAGGCCCGCAATGCCGGCCGTGAGATCGAGAAGGAAAGCCGCGACATCCTCATGGAAGCTGCGAAGCACAGCCCCGAACTGGCGATCGCCCTTGAAACCTGGAAGGAGATCAAGTTCGAGTTCGACACCGTCGACAAACTCGACGTCACCGCCTGATCGTCTGAGCTGAAGGAGAGAGGCCGGGTTCTCTGGCTCCTCTCCCTTGCCGCAGCGGCCCGGGTCGTTTCCCACCAACCTTCATTCCCACCATCCCCATGCCCTTCAAGAGCACCGTGGGTGACTACCAAACAGTCGCCACCCTGGAGACCTTCGGCTTCCTCCCGCCGATGTCCCAGGACGAGATCTACGACCAGATCGCCTACATCATTGCCCAGGGTTGGAGTCCCCTGGTCGAGCACGTTCACCCCAGCCGTTCGATGGCGACCTACTGGTCGTACTGGAAGCTCCCCTTCTTCGGTGAGAAAGATCTCGGTGTGATCGTCAACGAGCTCGAGTCCTGCCATCGGGCCTACCCCGACCACCACGTGCGTCTTGTGGGCTATGACGCCTACACCCAGAGTCAGGGTTCCTGCTTCGTGGTTTTCGAAGCACGCTGAACCCCAGTGGTCCCGGCTTCGGTCGGGACCACTGTTATTGATGACAATCGCGATCCCGTAGCCACGGTGTCGACATCCAGTCCAGGGGATCGCTGAAACGACCCCCGGAGTTGGAGCAACCACGACTTTTCTTCATCGGGCGGATATGGCAACTCAATCCAGTCGCGAAGCGGCCCTTGCTCGCCGGTTGGCGCTCTCCAACTCCGGCAAGAGCGCCGAAAAGCGTTTCTCCAGCAGCCCCGACCGGGTACGCAGTGGCTCGGAAACCCGGGCGAGCCGGACCCAGGCGGCCGCCGCGGTCGCTCCCCAACCCGCTGCCCAGGCCAGCCCTCCGCCCAACGCCGCTCCCCGGGCAAGGGCCTGGAGCGATGCCCCGAGAACCATCAAGCGCAGCCCGCTCTCCAACCCCAGCCGTGACCTGGCCCTGGCACGCCGAGAGGCCCTGAGCAAGAAAGGAAAACGCGCCGACAGGAGCCTTGATCGCACCCGCAGCGAGCAGGCCAGGGCCGCCAAGCCCCCTGCGGCTGCCCCTGTCCAGCAGAAGGCCAGCGCGCCCCAGGACAGCCTCTTCCAAGATCGCTCCGCGACGGTTCCAAGCCGCACCACCAGCCCCAGCCGTTCCTCGGGCAAGCGGGCCCTGTCCCAGCACAACCCCAGCCGAGCCCTTGTGCTGGCACGACGGGACGCTCTCTCGAAACATGGCAAGTCAGCCAACACCGGCACGGTGAGCGGCGGGGCCGCCATGCGTCAGGCCAATCCCGAGATGAACAGCCGGGAACTGTCCCACCGCATCCGCGACCTCAGGAGCAAGACCGGCGCCTCGGCGATCGCCCGCAACACCGGTGGCAGTTGCCGTCCCTGCGGCCCTCGCCGCGGCAAGAACCCCGAGGCAACGGCCGCCCCCGCCCAGGACGCCCCCTGGAAGGTGGGCGCGAGCGAAACCGGTCGCGGTCAGGTGGTGACCGGCACCCAGGCCAACCGCTCCGAGAAGACCACCGGCAACGAAGCCAGCACCTGCCGCACGATCACCGGTACCGAATACCTCGGCGCCGAAATCTTCCGCAGCTTCTGCCAGAGCGATCCAGCCCCCAACCAGCCCGCCAAGGTGCGCATCAGCGCCACCAGCCACGGCAACCGGGTCACCGGCAATGAGGTGGGGCGCTCGGAAAAGGTCACCGGCGATGAGCCCGGCACCTGCAAGACCGTCACCGGCACCGAATACCTCTCCCCCAACCAGGCCGCCACCTGGTGCGGCAGCAAGACCGCGAGCAACCCCTCCCCCGGAAGGTGGGAGTGGCCCAGACCGTGGGAGGGCGCAAGGTCTCCGGCGTACTCGTCGGCCGATCCGAGCGGGTCACCGGTGATGAGCACGGAGCCGGGATTCAACCCACAGGCACCCAGTACGTCAGCAACGACTCGCTCGCCACGCCGGGCCAGGCCCCTGCCAAGGTTGGCGAGGCCCTGACCCTGAGAGGTACGGGTGTCACCGGCACCCTGGTCGGTCGCTCCGACAAGGTCACGGGGAATGAGCCCGGCACCTGCAAGCTCGTGACCGGCGACGAGTACATCGGCAGCCAGCAGTACGACCACTACTGCGGCAGCCAGCCCGCACCGGAAGCCGCCAAGGTGGGCTTCAGCATCACCAACAAGGCCCAGGTGGTCTCGGGTACCCGCACCGGACGTTCCGCCAGCGTCACCGGCGATGAAGCCGGCACCTGCAAGTCGGTCACCGGCACCCCCTACGCCGGCCTGGATCAGGCGGGCGACTGGTGCAGCAGTGACGATCTGCGCGCCATCCGCCAACGCACCCCGGCCCGTGCCGGCACCCCCGGGGCCCGCATGAGCGGCATCCAGCCGGGGATCGGTGGGGTCATGACCGGCGCAGCCAAGGGAGCCTGTGAAAGCATCACCGGCACCCCCTACATCGGTGGCGACCAGTTCGCCTCAGCCTGCGGCACAGCTGCGGCCGCCCTGGCCGCCCAGGAACCGGATTTCCCCCAACCACTGGACACCCCGGCCGCCTGGCAGCGATTCAGCGTGCAGTCCCCCGCCCAGGCGGCCCATCACAACCAGCAACGGAGCAGCTCCGTCACCGGCACCCGCTACGAAACCAGCGCGAAGATCACCGGCCCTTTTGATCTGGCCGGTGACACTGTCACCGGCACCGAACAGTTCCGCTTTGATCGTCGCCCCAGCACCATCGAGGCCAGCCCAAGCCACGCCCCGGTGAGCGTCGATGAGGATGTGCGCCCTGTGTCGCGCGTCACCGGTGAAGGCATCTCGGCCGGCTTGAAGATCACCGGCGACGACTGGGATCGCGGTGAACGGGTCACGGGTACCGAAGGGGTCTCCGCACGCCGTCGCAACCCCACCCGCATCGGTTCGATGGCGGCGATGGCGCCCCATCAGCGCAAGCGCAACGAGGATCTGCCCCGCCCCACCAGCCCGGTCACCGGATCCAGCGGCAACTACGACCAGGGTTCGTTGATCACCGTCTCCGGAGGCGCCCGAGGTTGATGCCACGTCGCCCTGCGACAGCCCCACGGCCCATGGCCCCCACGGCGCCCCGCCGCAGGCCCACGCCACTGGGGCCAGAGGCCCTCGCTCGAGAGTCGATCGTCGCCAAAGCGGTCAGCGACCCATCCTTCGCCGCCCCCGCCAGAGCCTGGCGGGGGAGCCTCCATCCGCTCAGCGACGGGCGGAGCAATGCCCTGCTGCAGTCCTACGAGGCACGGGTGCAGACCGCCTTTGAGCGCATCGTTCCAGTGCTCAAGGAGATCTCCGCCCTGCAGCACGAGAGCGATTTCGTCGCCCTGGCCCAGCGACTGGCCCAGGCGAGCCTCGGCTTTCCGTTGCCGGTCCAGATTCTGGAGAAGGCCTGGGTCAGCCAGCTGGACATGCGCACCCTGTTCGCCTGGTGCGTGTTCGAGACCTACCGCTCCGTGAGCGATGGTTTCTTCGCTGACGATCCCCTCCATGGCCGTGATGGCACGGCATTCAACGCCGAGCTGATCGCCGATGGCTTTCACCTGCTGGACATCACCCCCTGCTCCGACGGTCGCCTGGCCCACGCCATCGCCTACGTCCTGCGTCTGCCCTTCAGCTCCGTGCGGCGCCGTTCCCATGCCGGAGCGATGTTCGATGTGGAAAACACGGTGGACCGCTGGGTGAAGACCGAGCACCTGCGTTTCCGCGAAGCACGTCCCAATGGGGCCCACGAACCCACCCACTACCTGAAGGTGGTGCTCTATCACTTCAGTTCCCGCGACCCTCACCACGAGGGCTGTGCGGCCCACGGCAGCGACGACAGCGCCGCCGCCGCCTCGGGCCTGCGGCGCCTCAACGATTTCCGTGAGGCGGTCGAGAACAGTTTCTGCTGCGGGGCCTCGGTGGATCTGCTGCTGATCGGCCTGGACACCGACACCGATGCGATCCGGGTTCACGTGCCCAGCCTCGATGGCCACACCGATCTGACCAACTGGCTCGATGCCCGCAGCGTCTACGACGACACCGCAAAGCTCGGGGCCCAGGAGGGTCGTCAACGGATCCTCACGCTGGTGGAGCAGGCGGCAGCGGGTCCGAGTGATCCCGGCATGGTGCGGCTGATCGCCAGGTTGCTCGAGAACAACCTCTCCCAGATCGACTACGTGCGCCAGTACCACGGCGGCAGCTACGGCCAGGCGGGTCATGCCGAACGCTTCATCGGCGTGGGCATCGGTTTCAAGGAAATCCACCTGCGCAACCTCACCTACTTCGCCTACATGGACACCGTGGAGGAGGGGGCACCAGACCTGGATGTGGGGGTGAAGATCTTCCGCGGCCTCAACGTCTCGCGGGGGTTGCCGATCCCGGTGGTGATTCGCTTTGACTACCACGGCAGCGTGCCCGGGGCCCGGGATCGGGCCATCGGCCACTGCCAACGGGTGCGTTCCGCCATCGAGTCGCGCTACGAGACGCTCTGCCACGACGGGCTGCTGCACACCCTGTTGACGGTGCGCGACCGGGACCGTCACAGCCCGGCGGAGACCGTCGGCTCATCGATCTCCTTCGACGCCGAGGAGGTCCACTGACATGCTGATCTGCCAGGTTCTCAAACCGCTCGTCTCCACCAACCGCATCCCAGGCTTCGAGCACAAGCATCTGCAGGTGGTGCTCGATGGCAGCACCCAGAAAGTGGCGGTCGACGCCGTGGGCTGCATCCCCGGCGACTGGGTCATCTGCGTGGGCAGCTCGGCGGCCAGGGAGGCAGCCGGCAGCAAGTCGTACCCCAGTGATCTGACCATCGTCGGGATCATCGACCACTGGAATCCCGACGCCGGCAAAGCGGAGCCCAAGACCACCTCCACCGCTACCCCAACCTCCGTCGATGGGCCCGAGGGCGGGGGGCGCTGATGGAAATCATGCAGGTCACCGGCTCGATCACGTGCACCCAGCGGGTCGACGGGCTTGGCCACATGAACCTGCGCGTCCTGCGCAACACCAAGGGCAAGGAAAGCGTGGCGGTGGACCAGGTGGGCGCCTCCCCGGGAACTGGGTGTTCACCGCCAGTGGTTCCGCCGCCCGCTTTGCCTGCACCAATCCCGAGACCCTGACGGATCTCACCATCGCCGGCATCATCGACCACTGGACCCCGGACGGCTGAAGGCGTTTTCCCTGAATCATTCCCCACCGCTTCACCGTCATGGCCACCCCCGCTCCCGCCCCAGCAGCTCCCGAAAAGCGATCACCCCCCGCCGGCGGCCCCAAAGCCCTGCCGGCGGCGGCCGAGCCAGCCCCTGCAAAAGCGGCTGCCGAGGCCAAGCCCGCTGTGCCCACCGTTGCCTTGGCCAAAGCCGTCCCCGTCGCAGCAGCGGCGGCAGCGGCCACCCCAGCGGCCCGGACCACCAGCGCCAAGGCCGCGCCCGCCCGCAGCACTCCTGCCCGGGCCTCCACCGCCCGCTCGGGCAGCGGCGCGGGCTCAGGCGGCAGCTCCACCCCCAACCGTCCCTCCTCCTCCCCCACCCCCTTCCCATGGCTCCCTCCCATCAAGGCATCGCCCTCGGTCTGATCGAAACCCGCGGTCTGGTGCCTGCCATTGAGGCCGCCGACGCCATGACCAAGGCCGCCGAAGTCACCCTGGTGGCGCGAGAATTCGTGGGTGGTGGCTACGTCACCGTGATGGTGCGCGGTGAAACCGGTGCCGTGAACGCCGCCGTGCGGGCCGGGGCCGATGCCTGCGAGCGCGTGGGCGACGGCCTGGTGGCGGCCCACATCATTGCCCGGCCCCACAGTGAAGTCGAGCCCGTGCTCGTTCCTACCGACGCCATCCGCCGGCTTTGATCACGATGGTCGCCGTTCACGCCAGGGTCCTGGCCTTCCTCGGCCGGGCCCTCAGTCTCGAACTCAGCGCCGTCCAGCAATACATGACCCAATCCGCCCTGGCCGAGCGATGGGGCGACCAACAGGCGGCGGAGCGCTTCCGCCTCGAAACCGTGGAGGAACTTCGGCATGCGGAGCGCCTGGTGCAGCGCATGCTCTCCCTGGGGGTTGCCCCTGCCTCCTCCCAGCTGCGGCCGGTCACCACGGCAGGCGATCTGCTGGGACTGTTACGCCAGAACGCCCAGCTCGAGGCCGCCCAGGTGGATCACTACGCTGAAGCTGTGCGCTTCTGCCAGCTGATCGGCGATCACGACAACGGGGCCTTCTTCCGCGAGCTCTGGAACGACGAGCTGCAGCACGGAGAGGACCTGGCCCAGTGGCTCGGCGAACTCGGCGGCGGGCGAGCGGGCGCCATGGATCGCGCCACCTTCTGAACCCCATGCGGGTCACCTCCACCACCCCTTGCCCCCCTCCTTGCCCCTGCCGATCCAGCTGGTCTGGCTGATTCCCCTCTACGGATTCGGCGGCATGGCTCTGTCGCTGCCGTGGGCGGCGGGGTGGTTCAAGCGCAACGGCCCACGCCCTGCGGCGTATCTGAACCTGCTGGTCACGCTGCTGGCTGTGATGCACGGCAGCTGGATCCTGCGGCAGGTGTGGCAGTACGGCCCCCAGCACCTGGAGTTCACCTGGTTCCAGGTCGCCGACCTCAACCTGCGCATCGGCTTCGACCTCTCGCTCACCAACCTGGCGGCGCTCGAGCTGGTGACGGGCATGAGCCTGCTGGGCCAGGTGTACGCCCTCGGCTACCTCGATAAGGAATGGTCGCTGGCGCGTTTCTACGCGCTGGTGGGTTTCTTTGAGGGAGCTCTGGCAGGCGTGGTGCTGAGCAGCAGCCTGTTCATGAGCTATTTCCTGCTGGAGATGCTCACCCTTTCCACCTACCTGCTGGTGGGTTTCTGGTATGCCCAGCCGCTGGTGGTCACGGCCGCTCGCGACGCCTTCCTCACCAAGCGGGTGGGTGATGTGCTGCTGCTGATGGGGATGGTGGCGCTGTCGGCCTGGGCGGGCTCGACGGAGTTCCAGGATCTCTACGTCTGGGCCGCCGAGGCTGATGCCAGCGGTGCGCTCTCACCCCTGGCCGGCACGCTGCTGGGCCTGGGGCTGATCGCCGGGCCGATGGGCAAGTGCGCCCAGTTCCCGATGCACCTCTGGCTCGATGAGGCGATGGAGGGGCCGAACCCGGCCTCGATCCTGCGCAACTCGGTGGTCGTCACCGCCGGCGCCCTGGTGCTGATGAAGGTGATGCCGCTGCTGCGCTTCTCCCCCTGGCCACCACCGTTCTGCTGGTGGTGGGCACGATCAGCGCCGTGGCCGGCGCCCTGGTGGCGATCGCCCAGGTGGACATCAAACGGGCCTTCTCCTACTCGACGACCTCCTATCTGGGCCTGGTGTTCATCGCCATTGCCCTGCAGCAGCCGGCGATCGCGCTGCTGCTGCTGTTCACCCACGGCCTGGCCAAGGCGCTGATCTTCATGAGCGTGGGCAGCATCATCGCCACCACCAGCTGCCAGGACCTCACCGAACTGGGCGGCCTCGGCTCCCGCATGCCCGCCACCACCACCGCCTACCTGGTGGGCAGCGCCGGCCTGGTGGGCCTGCTGCCCCTGGGCTGCTTCTGGTGCTTTGGCCTGCTGGTGCAGAGCTTCGCGCAGCAGCAGCCCTTCTTCGCGGCCGTGTGCCTGCTCACCAATGGCCTCACCGCCTTCAACCTCACCCGTGTGTACCGGCACGTGTTCCTTGGCCCGCCGATGCCCAAAACCAAGCGCGCCCCGGAGGTGAACTGGCTGATGGCGTTGCCGATGGTGAGCCTCACGGTGCTGGTGGCGCTGATTCCGGCGCTGATGGCCCGCTTCGATCCGCTGCCCGGCATCGGCGCCATCCCCTGGACGGTGGCCGCCGCGGTGGCCGCCAGCGGCCTGGTGGGGATGGCCGGCGGCGCGGTGGCGCCGCTGAACAAGTTCTGGTCGAGCTCGATGATCCAGCCACTGCGGGTCCTGCAGGACCTGCTCGCCTCCGACTTCTACACCGATCGCATCTACCGGGCCACGATCGTGGCGGCGGTGGCCGGCCTGGCCAGGCTCACCGACTGGCTCGACCGCAGCCTGGTCAACGGCCTGGTGAACGGCATCGGCCGCCTCACCCTGGCCAGCGCCGAGGGGTTCAAGCTGGGGGTGAGCGGCCAGCTGCAAACCTATGTGCTCACGGTGATGGTGGCGATCGTGTTGCTGCTCACCTCGCTCCAGTGGTGGCAGGGATGAGGTGCACCCCATGCTGAGCCTGCTGCTGCTGATTCCCTTCGGTGGGGCCCTGCTGCTGGCCCTCTGGCCAGGCAACCCGGCCAAGGGGCGCATGCGCACGATCACGCTGGTGGTGCTGGGCCTGCAGCTGGCCTGGAGCCTGGTAGTGCTGGCCCGGTTCGACCCCGGCAACAGCGCCATGCAACTGCAGGAGTCGCTCCCGTGGGTGGGCAGCCTGGGGCTCAGCTACAAGCTTGGCATCGATGGCCTGTCGCTGCCGTTGGTGCTGATCAACTCCGCCCTCACGCTGGTCTCGGCGATCTGCACCCGCGACATCGACAAGCGGCCGCGTTTCTATTTCGCCCTCCTGATGGTGATCAGTGGGGCCGTGAACGGTGCCTTTCTGGCCGAGAACCTGCTGCTCTTCTTCCTCTTCTATGAGCTGGAGCTGATTCCGCTCTGGGCCCTGATCAGCATCTGGGGTGGCACCAACCGCGCCTATGCCGCCACAAAGTTCCTGATCTTCACGGCGGTTTCAGGGATGCTGATCCTGGGCGCCTTCCTCGGTCTGGCTCTGTTCACCGGCACGGTGGATTTCAGCCTCACGCCGATCACCAGTGAACAATTGTCGATGGGCAGCCAGCTGCTGTTGCTGGGGGCGCTGCTGATCGGCTTCGGCATCAAGGTGCCGCTGTTTCCCTTCCACAACTGGTTGCCCGATGCCCACACCCAGGCGTCAACGCCGGTGTCGGTGCTGCTCGCCGGCGTGCTGCTGAAACTGGGCACCTATGGCCTGCTGCGCTTCTGCCTGGGGCTGTTCCCCGAGGCCTGGGCGCAACTGGCCCCGGCTCTGGCAATCTGGGCGGCGATCTCGGTGCTGTTCGGTTCGCTGGCGGCCATCGCCCAGAAGGACATGAAACGGATGGTGGCCTATAGCTCCGTGGGCCACATGGGCTACATCCTGCTGGCCGCCGCCGCGGCGACACCCGTCGCCATGCTCGGGGCGGTGTTCCAGATGGTGAGTCACGGCCTGATCTCGGCGCTACTTTTTTACTCGTTGGGATCGTGTACCGCAAGACCGGCACCCGGGATCTGGCGGTGCTCCATGGGCTGCTCAACCCCGAGCGGGGTTTGCCCTTCACCGGCACCTTGATGATTCTGGGGGTGATGGCCAGCGCCGGGATGCCGGGGATGGCTGGATTCATCTCCGAGTTCATGGTGTTCCGCGGCAGCATCAGCGCCTTTCCCGTGGCCACCCTGCTCTCCATGGTGGGATCGGGTCTCACGGCTGTGTACTTCCTGTTGCTGGTCAACCGGGCCTTCTTCGGCCGTCTGGCCGTGACCGCGATCACCGATCCGGTGGTCCATGGCCGGCTGGATGTGAACCTCGCCGCGGTGGCCCCCCGCGAAACGATCCCCGCCATGGCCCTGGCGATCGGGGTGGTCGGCATCGGTCTGCTGCCGGCTGGGCTTGGACGGCTCAGTGAGGCCGCCACCACGGCCATGGCGCAGTTGCCGGCCCTGGCGGCTGCCCTCCACGGTGTCGCCCTGACGAGCGGAGGCCTGGGCTGATGCCGATCATCTCGGCCGATCTGGTCCACGCCGGCGGCATGCCCAGCGCCGAGGAGCTGCAGTCGAAACTGCTGGCCGGCGCCACGCTGCTGGCGGAGAGCGCCGATCACCTGATTGAAGTGGTGGATGTGCTCAAGAGCTACGGCGAGGTGCTGGATGCCTACAGCACCAACCTGATCTTCCAGGCCGAGCAGCAGTTCCTGCTGCCGTTTCCGTTGTTCAAATACCTCGATGGCGAGAGGAGCCCGGGGAAGATCTGGCGCCACCTCAACCACGACCGGATCAATTTCGAGTACGCCGAATACTGCATGAGGGCGATGCTCTGGCACGGCACCGGCGGCCTCGATGCCTATCTCGATTCGGAGGCCTTCGCCGCAGGCTGCGCCGCGATCATCCGCCGCAAGACCCGCCGCGATCCGCTGCTGGCGCTGCTGCATCCGCTGTTTCCGGGCTTTCTGATCGAGCTGATCCGCACCGCCGCCACCACCCACGCCCTGGGCCAGTTCTGGCGGGTGATGAGCGATCTGTTCCTCGATCTGGCCCGCGCCGAAACAGACGGCCGCGTGGCCTCGATCGACGCGGTGGTGGAGTTCATCAAGGACGGCCTGGTGGCCGCCGCCGCGAACCCGATCAGCTACGGGGTGGAGGTGGCCGGAGAACAGCTGTGGGTGCTGCCGCCCGAGGCTGGCCTCACCTTCCTGGTGGATGTGGCCGTGCCCTATGTGGAGGCGGTGTTCCTGCGGGGCCTGCCGTTCCTGGGCACCGTGAGTTTCAACGCCCAGGCCCAGCAGATCTCCCCGGATCAGGCCCAGTTCGCCTATGGCGCCCTCTACGCCGATCCACTTCCCACGATGGGGGCCGGCATCCCGCCCAGCCTGCTGATGCAGGACATGTACCGCCACCTGCCGGAGCGTTTGCACGCCTGGTACCTGGAGCGCACCCGGGGCGAGGGCGACGTGCGCGTCAAGATCTGCATGAGCTTCCAGAAGTCGATGTTCTGCGTCACCAACGCGGCCATTCGGGGCACCTTCCCCCATCCGCTTACAAGCACGGCGCCGGAAGCCCAAGCCGCCAACCGGGCCTACGCCGCCGCCTGGGCCGGCCGCCTGGCGGTGGCCCGCACGGATTGCCTGGCGTGACCGCTGGCCTTGGTTGAGGCAACGAACAGCCCCTCATTTAGTTTGTATCCCATGGACCAGCCCTGGACGCCACGCCCCAAACCCGAGCAGGCCGTGCGCCTGGAGCGGCGCGTGGAATTCGCCGATTACGCCAGCAACCGCGCTTTCCTCGATCGCCTCAACGACTTCTGCGAGCAGCAGGGCCGCTACCCGGACATCAGCTTCGGCCGCACCTACGTCAACATCACCCTGCGGGCGGATGGGGAGGGCGAAGCGCTCAGCGACGCCGACCATTCCTTCGCCGCCGCCATCGATGGTCTCCTCAGCTGACCCCGGATCTGATTCCGCCCCTCAGGCGCCCAGCAGTGATGAACTTGATGACGCCACGCCGGTCAACCTCAAGGCGGCCTACGAAGGCTCCCAGGTGCATGAGGTGCTGGAGCAACTCGACAAGGAACTGATCGGCCTCAGGCCCGTGAAGACCCGCATCCGTGAAATTGCTGCCCTGCTGGTGGTGGAGCGGGCCCGCAAACAGGTGGGGCTGGCCACAGGTGCCCCTAGCCTGCACATGTCGTTCACCGGGCGGCCGGGCACCGGCAAGACCACGGTGGCCGAGCGCATGAGCCAGATCCTGCACCGCCTGGGTTACCTGCGCAAAGGCCATGTGGTCACGGCCACCCGCGATGATCTGGTCGGCCAGTACATCGGGCATACGGCTCCCAAGACCCGGGAGATGCTCAAAAAGGCGATGGGCGGCGTGCTGTTCATCGACGAGGCCTATTACCTCTACCGCCCCGAAAACGAACGCGACTACGGCGCCGAGGCGATCGAGATCCTGCTGCAGGTGATGGAGAACAACCGCGACGATCTGGTGGTGATCTTCGCCGGTTACAAGGATCGCATGGATGTGTTCTACCAGAGCAATCCCGGGCTCTCCTCAAGGGTGGCCAACCACATCGACTTCCCCGACTACAGCGCTGAGGAGTTGTTATCAATTGCCAAGCTGATTCTGGCGGCCGAGAACTACCGCTTTAGCGACGAGGCCAACATCGCCTTTGCCGACTACATCCTGCGGCGGATGCAGCTGCCGTTCTTCGCCAATGCCCGCTCGATCCGCAACGCCATCGACCGGGCCCGCATGCGCCAGGCCAACCGTCTGTTCAACCACAGTGGCGGCGGATTGACCAAGCGCGATCTGATCACAATCGAAGCCAACGACATCATCTCCAGCCGGGTGTTCCAGGGGAGGTGGAGGGCCTCGATCCGAGCCAGCCCCTCACCGGCTGATCGGTTGGGCGGGATTGTTGCCCGCCCAACCGATCACTTGCGCTTGCGCGAATCGATCTGGAGCAGGTCGCGCACCTGCTGCACCTGGCGGGCCACGGCCGGATCACTGGCGAGCTTTTTCTCCACCTGCTCGACGGCATACATCACCGTGCTGTGGTCCTTGCCGCCGAAGGCCTCACCGATGCGCGGCAGGCTCAAATTGGTGCCCTGGCGCATCAGATACATGCCCACCTGGCGCGCCTGGCTGACGGCCCGCTTGCGGCTGCTGCTCAGCATTTCATCGACCTTCACCCCATAGACCTCGGCCACCTTGTTGAGCACCTGCTGGGGGTGACATCCACCTCGTTGCCGGCCGGGTCGAGCATCGGCGCCACCGATTCCACCGTCATCGGCAGCCCCGTGATCGAGGCGAAGGCCACGGCGCGGGTGAGGGCCCCCTCCAGCTCGCGAATGTTGGAGGTGAAGCGACCGGCGATGTACTGGATCAGATCCCGCGGCAGGGCCATGCGCTCCTGCTCGGCCTTCTTGTGCAGAATCGCCATGCGGGTCTCCAGATCCGGCGCCTGGATGTCGGCGATCAGGCCCATGGAGAACCGTGAGATCAGTCGCTCCTGCAGCCGCGGAATCTGGCTGGGGGCCGATCGGAGGCAATCACGATCTGGCGGCCGGCCTCGTGCAGGGCGTTGAAGGTGTGAAAGAACTCCTCCTGGGTGTACTCCTTGCCCTCGATGAATTGAATGTCGTCGACCAAAATCAGATCGGCGGCCCGGTAACGGTCGCGGAACTTCTGCATGGCGTCCTTGCGGATCGCCTGGATCAGATCGTTGGTGAAGGCCTCGGTGGAGACGTAAAAGACCTTGGCGCCTGGATCGATCTCCAGGCGGTAATGGCCGATGGCCTGCATCAGGTGCGTCTTGCCCAGCCCCACCCCGCCGCAGACGAACAGGGGATTGAATTCACGGCCGGGTGCTTCGGCCACCGCCAGGGCAGCGGCGTGGGCCATGCGGCTGTTGGGGCCGACCACAAAGCGATTGAACACGTAGCGCCGGTTGAGGCCCGGGGCCGCCCGCCTCGCCGCCTCACCCGTGGCGGCCAGCAGCGCCGCCTCACGGCCTGCCTCGAAGGCGCTCTGGCCTGGGCCCGCCTGGGACATGGCGGCACCAACCCGCAACGGCACCGCGGCCACTGGGTCGGCCAGGTCGGCAGACTCCACGGCGGGCTCGGTCTCCACCTCCACCAGCACCGGCTCACCGGCCAGCTCGGAAGCCACCTCGCCGATCATCGACAGATAGTTCTTGCGCAGCCAGCCACTGGCGAAGCTGTTGGGCGCCAGCAGCTCCAGGCGGCCATTGGCAAAGGCGGCGCACCGGGCCGGGCGAATCCAGGTTTCGAAGGTGGGCTTGCTGAGATTCGCCTGGAGAGCCTGCTGAACCCGGTGCCACAGCTCCTGACCCTGCTGCACCGTTCGCTCACCACCGAGGGCTGAATATAGGCAGAGTGGCTGGCCACGGGCGCCTTGAATGAGGCGCCTGACGACCTGACCACAAGCCCGCCTGCATGACCCCTGAACACCGCCCCGCCCCCGCCTTCCGCGCGCCTCTGCCCTGGTCACGGGGGTGGCCACAGGCACACTCGCCGGGCTGCTGCTGGGGGGCTGTGTGGCGGGATTTCCAGGCTTGCCCGGGTTTCCTGGCCTGCCGGGCGCGCGGCGGGGAGGTGACCCGGCCCAGGTGAGCGACGCGCCGCCGCCAGCGCCGCTGCAGGCGGGCAACAACTTCATCGTCAACGCCGTCGACAAGGTGGGGCCGGCGGTGGTGCGGATCGACACAGTCAAGCGCGTGCTCAACCCGCTCGGTGGCCTGTTCGGCGGTGGCCCCTCGATCCAGCAGCAGCAGGGTCAGGGCTCGGGCTTCATCACCCGCTCCGATGGGGTGCTGCTCACCAATGCCCACGTGGTGGAGGGGGCGGGCGACGTGACGGTCACCCTGCCGGATGGCCGCAGCTTCCACGGCAAGGTGCTGGGCAGCGATCCGGTCACCGATGTGGCGGTGGTGAAGGTGGTGGCCTCGAAGTTGCCCGTGGCCCCCCTGGGGGACTCCGACAAGGTGCGACCTGGGGAGTGGGCGATCGCCATCGGCAACCCCCTGGGCCTCGACAACACGGTGACCGCCGGGATCATCAGCGCCATCGGCCGCTCCAATGCGGTGGGCGAGGGCCAGCGGGTGCCCTATCTGCAGACCGATGCGGCCGTCAACCCCGGCAACAGCGGCGGTCCACTGATCAACGACCGGGGCCAGGTGATCGGCATCAACACCGCCATCCGCCAGGCCCCGGGCGCAGGTCTGAGCTTCGCGATCCCGATCCGTCTCGCCCGTCAGATCGCCGCCCAGATCCTCGAGCGCGGCCGTGCCTCCCACCCCTACATCGGCGTGCGCCTGCAGGCGCTCAACCCGCAGCTGGCGCGGGAAATCAACGCCACCTCGGCGGAATGCAAGCTGCCCGAGGTCTACGGGGTGGTGGTGGTGGAGGTGATGGGCGGAAGCCCCGCCGCCAAGGGCGGCCTCAAAAACTGTGACCTGATCGAGCAGGTGGGCAACGAGCGGGTCAAGAGCCCCTCCGAGGTGCAGGTGGCCGTGGACCAGGGCAAGGTGGGGGCTGCCTTACCCCTGAAGGTGCGCCGGGGGAGCAACGGCTCGACCTGCAGCTCCAGCCCGCTGAACTTCCGCGCGAAGGCTGAATTGCGCTCTGGTGAGCCCTGGAGCGCCGGCGGCAGGGCGCTGCAGCTGGTGGTGATGGCCCGCTGGCCGGCGCCGGGGCGTTGCAAGCGGCGGCTGGCGGCGGGGATCGGCGCCCAGGCCGCCGCCCGGATCCAGTGGGCGCTCACCCGCCACACCATGGCCACGGCCCATTCGGTGGCGGCGGGGGCCGGCGCCCAGCTGGTGCTGGCGGTCGACGGGCTCGGCCCGAAGGCCGCCGAGCGCTGGGGCGACGAGCTGGGGGCCGATCGGGTACGCCTGCAGGGGCCCGGCGGGCTTGGGTTGCGCCTGCAGCGCCAGCTACGCCACAGCTTCCGGGAGGGGGCCCAGGCGGTGGCCCTGATCGGCACCGACCTGCCCGGCCTCGATCGCCATGGCCTGGGGGCCGCCCTGGCCGCCCTGGCGCATCAGCCACTGGTGCTGGGGCCCGCGCTCGATGGCGGCTACTGGCTGATCGGCCTGGGGGCCCACAGCCCGAGCGTGCCGCTGCTGGCCGGCATCCCCTGGGGCACGGGCCGGGTGCTGGAGCTCACCTGCCAGGCGGCGGCGGACCAGGGGCTGGAGCCCCTGCTCCTGGGGGAACTCAGCGACCTCGATCGACCCGGGGATCTCTCGCCATGGCTGGGCTGAACCGGGCGGCGTCCGTTCAGGTGGTGATCCCTGCCCTGAACGAAGCGCTGCGCTTGCCGCTGCTGCTGGCGGACCTGGCGGCCGCCCCAGATCTGCTCCGTCGCCCGCTCGTGGTGGATGGCGGCAGCGGCGATGGCACCCCGGCGATCGCGCGCCTGGCCGGGGCCCGGGTGATCAGCAGCCCCCGGTCGCGGGATCCAGCTGCAGCGCGGGGCCCAGCTCGCCCTGGCGGAGCTGGATCTGGAGGCCCGGGTGCACAGCGAACGGGAAGGGGAGAGCGGGGAGCGCAGCGCCAGGCAGGGGGGTTGCTGGCTGCTGCTGCTCCATGCCGACGGGCGCCTCGGCCCGCGCTGGCAGGAGGCGCTGCAGCGGGCCCTGGCCCAGCCCCCGCACCCTGGTGTTTCCAGCTGCGCATCGAAGGGAGCGGTCTCGGCCTGCGGCTGGTGGAGGGGGCCGTGGCCCTGCGCACCCGCCTGCTCCATCGCCCCTACGGCGACCAGGGGTTGCTGATTCCAAGTGACCTCTACCGGCGGGTGGGGGGCTACCGGCCCTGGCCGCTGATGGAGGACCTGGATCTGGTGCAACGGCTCGCCGCCCAGGGGCCCGTGCGCTGCCTGGGGGCGGAGCTGCGGGTGGATGGGCGCCGCTGGCGGCGGCAGGGGGTGGCGCGCACCGCCTGGCGAAACTGGCAGCTGCGCCGGGCCTGGCGCGGCGGGGTGAGCCTGGAACGGCTGGCGCAGAGCTACTACGGCAGCTGAGCCTGGCTCGCTAGGGGGAATACCAGAAGGCGCAGCGGCGCTGCATCGGCTCCAGTTCCCAGCCCTGGTCGGCGTAGAACCCGACCACACCGGGATCGGCGAACAGGCTGACCCGCTCCACCTCCATGGCGCGCAACTGATCGAGCACGTAGACCATCAACTGCTTCCCCAGCCCTGCCCCCTGGTAGCGGGGGTGAACCGCCACATCCCAGACCGTGGCCTCGCTTACCCCATCGCCCGTGCAGCGGGCAAAGCCCACCAGGCGGGGCACCCGGGCGTCGTGGCGCCAGAGGCCCACCCGCAGGAGGCTGTGCTCCAGGGCCTTGCGCACCCGGCGCAGGGGCCGGCGGCTCCAGCCCACCGCATCGCAGAGTTGCTCGAGTTCCACCAGATCGATCTCCCGGTCCAGGCTGAGCACGAGGGTCACCTGGGTGTTGGCCACCGGGCAGAGACGGTGTCCTTCGCCGTAGTGGGGGATCAGGGCGGGGTGGGAATCCAAACGGTCGGGGATCAGCGGTGAAGTGATGCAAGGAGACGATCCTGCCCGATCGCGCTGGTTTTGCTGCAGTGTGGAGATCCACGCCCCAGGCACCCCTGAGCCCCACCCCCGCCCGTCCTGACCCGTCGGCGCCCCTGCTGGTCTGCCTGCACGGCTGGTTGCTCTCCGGGCGGCTGTGGGAGCCCCTGGAGCAGGCCCTGACCCCCCGCTGGCCGGTCTGGGCGCCCGATCTGCCGGGCTTCGGCCAGCGACCCCGGCCCCGGCAACTCCAGCCCACCCTGGCCAGCTATGGCCGCTGGGTGGCCGAGGCCAGCCGCGCCGAGGCCAACGGGCGCAAGATTGTTCTGGTGGGTCATTCCCTGGGCGGCAGCGTCGCCCTCCACGCCGCCGCTGCCCTGGGCGATCAGCTGCTGGCTCTGGTGCAGATCGCCGCCGGTGGCGGGGTCTACCAGCCGAGGCCGTTCGCGCGCCTGCGGCAGGGCGGATCCGCCTTCCTGCGGTTGCGCCCCCGCTGGCTGGCTGGCCTGCCCGGCACCGACGCCATCCGCAGCCCCCTGGTGGCCGATCTGCGGGCGGCCCGGGGGCTCCTGGCCTGCAGCACCAACCGCGGCGCCGTGCGCCAGCTGCCCGGGCTCACCGCCCGGCTGGGCGTGCCCAGTCTGTGGATCAGCGGCAGCCGAGATGGGGTGATGGAGCCCCGCTACGTGCGCCACCTGGCGGGCTATGCGCCCCTGCACTCGGTGGAGTTGCTCGAAGGGCTGGGCCATCTGCCCATGCGCCAGGATCCCCGCCAACTGGCCAGCCTGATCGAGCGCTGGCTGGAGTCTGTGCTGGACGAGCAAGCTCAGAGCCTGGCCAGTCCCCGCTCCTGGAGATCAGCCAACTGCGCGTAAAGCCCCCGGCGGCCCGCAGCTGACGATGGGTGCCCTGCTCGATCAGGCGGCCACGCCGCAGGACCAGGATGCGATCGGCGGCTTCCACCGTGGCCAGCCGGTGGGCGATCACGATCGCGGTGCGCTGGGACAGCAGCGTGTCGAGGTCGTGCTGGAGGGTTGCCTCGGTGGAGGGATCCATGAAGGCCGTGGCCTCATCCATCACCAGCACCGAGGGGTTGCGGATCGCCACCCTTACGACTGAAAGCAACTGACGCTCGCCGGAGGAGAGGTTGCCTCCCCGCTCGCGCAGCTCCGTGGCCAGGCCGTCGGGCAGCCGTTCCAGCAGGCCCTCCAGCCCCAGTTCGTTGCAGAGCCGCAGCAGCTCGACGTCATCGATCGGCGCATCGAGGCGCAGGTTGTCGGCCACGCTGCCGCTGAACAGGAAGGTGTCCTGGAGCACCACCCCCAACCGCTGGCGCAGGGTGGCGATCGGCAGCTGGCGGATGTCGATGCCATCGAGCAGGATCCGCCCCCGCTGGGGTTCATAGAGCCGGCAGAGCAACCGGATCACCGTGGTCTTGCCCGAACCCGTGGGCCCTACCAGGGCCACGTGCTCACCGGCGGCGATGCGGAAGCTGAGGTCAGTGAGGATCGGATCGTCACTGCGGTAGGCGAACGAGACGTTCTCGAACACCACCTCCCCGGCGCTGGCGCGCTCGGCGCCTGAACGCACGGCGGCGGCACTGAGCTGGCCCACAGGAAGTTCAGCGATCTCGATCGGCTCCTCCATCAGCTCGTCGATGCGCTGGATCGCCGTGAGCCCCCTGGATCTGGGTGAAGCGTTCGGCCAACTGGCGCAGCGGGTCAAACAGCCGCTGGGAAAAAGAATGAAGGTGGTGAGCGTGCCCAGGCCCATGGCCCCGCGATCCACCAGCAGGCCACCAAGGGCGAGCACCACGGCGATTGCCGCCAGGGCCACCCATTCGATCAGGGCCGAGATGGCGCTGTCATAAAAAATCGTGCCGTCCACCGCCTTGCGATAGAGCTGGGCGGTGCTGGCGAAGCGGTGACTGTTGGTGGCCTCGCGGCGGAACATCTGCACCACCTCCAGCCCCTGGAGGTTCTCCTGGAAGTCGGCGTTGAGCTGGCCGAGCTCCTCCCGCACCCGGTAGTTGGCCTTGCGGTAGCGGCCCTGCAGCCAGACGATCGCGAAGGTGACCGGCACCTGGATCGCCAGCAGCAAGGCCCCCAGGCGGTGCTCGATCGAGATCATCGTGAAGGCAATCACCAGCAGGGTCACCAGGTCGGCGAGCACGCCGATGGCGCCGCTGCCGAACACCTCCGCCAGGGCATCCACATCGCTGGTGAGCCGGGTGAGCAGCTTGCCCACCGGGGTGCGGTCGTGGAAGCGCAGCGAGAGGGCCAGGGCATGGGCGAACAGGTCATCGCGGATGCGGGCCGTAAGTCGCTGGCCTACCACCTGGATGTTGTAGGTCTGCACGCCCTGCAGGGCGAGGCGCACCATCACCGCCAGGAGCAGCAGCCCCACGAGGGTACGCAGGGCCTGGGGCACGCTCTGACCCGCCAGCCAGGCCATGGTGGGTTCATGGCGCAGGGCCGAGATCGCCTGACCCACCAGCAGGGGCTGGACGGCGGCCGCCAGGGCCACCGGAATCAGCAGCACCAGGGAAAGGGTGAGGCGGCGGCGCTCACGGCCGATGTAGGGGAGCAGCAGACGCAGCCGTTGGCGATCGCGGGAGGCCATCAGCGCTACGGGCCAGAAGGGGGAGCCCGCCGCGGCGACCCGGTCCACCAGGGCCTGCAGCGGACCAGCATCGAGCCGCAGGGCCAGGGGGTGCCCGATCAGCCGCGCCGTGCTGTGAAACAGCTCATCGATCGCCACCAATCCGTTCTCCTGAAGGGTGCGGCCCGTGGCCACCAGATCGACGATGGCCTCGGACATCCCCGTGATCGGTCCCAGCTCCACCGAGCCGGTGAGATGGATGAGCTCCACCGGCAGGTCGAGGTCGGCGAAGAAGGCCTCCGCGCAACGGGTGAACTTGCTGGCGACGCGGCAGTGGGGTGGCAGATCAGCCGCCCGGCTGTAGCCACTCGTGGCCTTGACCGCCACGGCCATGCGACAGCCACCGAAGCCCAGATCCACCAGCTGGGCCACGGGCAACGGATGCTCCTTGAGCACGTCGTAGCCCACCACGCCCAGCTGGGCCTGGCCATAGGCCACGTAGACGGCCACATCGGCGTTACGCACCAGCAGGGCGCGGGCACGGCCGCAGGTGCTGGGCACCCGCAGCTGGCGGTTGTCGGCATCGAGCAGGGCGCTGAAATCAAGACCGGCGGCGGCGAAACGCCGCACCGAATCCTTGAGAAGGGCGCCTTTGGCCAGGGCGACGGTGATCATGGTGTTGCACCGCAGCGTGGACTTTAACGATGGCCGCGACAACGCCCCCCGCGAGACCCTGCCAGAAGCCGCAGGCATGGCTGCCGCCGACACCGTGGACCTGATCCCCGTTCTCGACGACAACTACGTGTTCGTCTGGCACGGGGGATCGGGCTCGAAGGCGGTGGTGGTGGATCCTGCCGTTGCCGAACCCGTGATCGCCTGGCTGGAGCAACGCCAGCTGGAACTGGTGGCCATCCTCCAGACTCACCACCACAGCGACCACATCGGCGGCACCCCGGGCCTGCTGGCCCGCTGGCCCGGCGCCGAGGTGTTCGCCGCCGGCGCGGACCGCGCCCGCATTCCCATCCAGACCCGCTCGGTGGCGGGCGGCGAGCGGTTCACGCTTCTGGGCCGCCCGGTGCAGGTGCTGGATGTGCCGGGCCACACCAGGGCCCACATCGCCTACTACCTGCCAGCTGTTCCAGGAACGGCGGCCCGGGGGAGCTGTTCTGCGGCGACACCCTGTTCGTGGGGGCTGCGGGCGCCTGTTTGAGGGCAGCCCGGCCCAGATGCAGCAGTCGTTGCAATCCCTGGCGGCCCTGCCGGCGGACACCCGGGTGTGGTGCGCCCACGAGTACACCGAAGGAAATTTCGCCTGGGCCGCGGCCGAACGGCCCCACGATCCGGCGCTGGGCGAGCGGCTGGAGGAGGTGCGGAAGCTGCGGGCCGCCGGGCGCTTCACGGTGCCCAGCAGCATCGGAGCGGAGCTGGCCACCAACCTCTTCCTGCGCGCCGCCGATGCCGCTGAGCTGGGGGCCCTGCGGGAGAGCAAGAACAACTGGCGCGGTTAGGGCCGAGGGGGCCCGGCAGGCCTCTGGCCACTCGGTGAGTGGATGCTTGCGCGGTTAAGATCTCAATAAGGCGGGATCCGAGCAAATCATAAGTTTTCAGACATCTAATCAGCTTCAATTACATCGAAGCTACTCTGTTAGAGTAGGTACATCTTTCATCCACTAACTGGGAGCCATGTCTTTCACCATCGATGCCGCCCGCAGCATTTTCCCGCAGACCCGCACGGCCGACATCGTTCCCAGTACCCTCGCGCGCTTCGACCAGCTCACGGTTGAAGATCAGCTTGCCCTGATCTGGTTTGCCTACAAGGAAATGGGCAAAACGATCACCGTGGCAGCCCTGGGGGCCGCAAGAATGCAGTTCGCCGAGCGCACCCTCAGCGAGCTTCGCGGGATGAGCTTTGCCGAGCAGACCAAGGTGATGTTTGACCTCGCCAATCACATCAACACGCCCATCAACCGAACCTACGCGCTCTGGTCCAACAACATCAAGCTGGGCTTCTGGTATGAGCTAGGGGTGTGGATGGAGCAGGGAATCGTTGCGCCCATTCCCGTGGGCTACCAGCTCTCCGCCAACGCCGCCGCCGTTCTCAGCACCATCAAGGGAATGGAGGCTGGTCAGCAGATCACGGTTCTTCGGAACATGGTTGTGGACATGGGTTATGACCCCAAGAAGATGGAGGGTGCCGAAACGATCAGCGAGCCACTCGTGAGCCCCACCGCTGCTTCCGAGCGCACTCAGGTTTCGATCGAGAATGTGGATAATCCCACCGTGATCGAATACATGAATCTTCTGAACGCCAATGACTTCGACAACCTGATCGAGCTGTTTCTTCCCGATGGAGCGCTTCAGCCGCCGTTCCAGAAGCCGATCATCGGCAGGGAGGCGGTGCTCAAGTTCTTCAAGCAGGATTGCCAGAATCTGGTGCTGGTTCCCACCAAGGGCGTCAGCGAGCCCGCCGATGGCGGCTTCACGCAGATCAAGGTCACGGGGAAAGTCCAGACGCCCTGGTTCGGAGCGGGTGTGGGCATGGATGTGGCCTGGAGATTCCTGCTGAATCCGGAGAACAAGATTTTCTTCGTGGCGATCGATCTGCTCGCTTCCCCCAAGGAACTGCTCAATCTGATCCGCTGATTGCACGCATGCCCTGTTCGAGCGCAACGCCGAGCCGAAGCGATCGATCGGGGCCCCTTCACCGGCAACAGAGCCCAGGCGGAGCCCTGTGTTCAGCGGGTGGGCCAGCTTCCACGGACCTGACCGGAGTCGTCCTGGCGGCTTTGATCATCGCCGGCTGGATCCTCAGTCTTGGCGGATGTCTGATCGAAGCCGAACACCTCCCGGCCATCGGGGTCGTGATCGCCCTGCTGTGTCGCACCTTTCTGCACACAGGCCTGTTCATCGTTGCCCATGATGCGATGCACGGCAGCCTCTTCCCAGGCAACAGGCGACTCAACCACGGAATCGGGCGGGTCGCCCTTGGGCTCTATGGCTGCCTCGACTACGACCTCTGCCTCACCAACCATCAGCGCCATCACGCCTCACCGGCAAGCCGCCAAGATCCCGACTATCACGATGGCCTTCGCTCCCATCCACTGAGCTGGTACATCAGATTCATGGGTGGGTATCTTTCCCCCTGCAGATGACCCTCCTGGTCGGGCTCTGGGCGGGGGGCTGGATGACCCTCCGATCAACGGGCAGCGGATTGATCGCCTCCATCCTGCTGTTCTGGACCTTGCCCCTGCTGTTGAGCTCGGTTCAGCTCTTCCTGTTCGGAACCTACCTGCCCCACAGGGGAAGCTTGGGGACCACCTTGAAGACCCACGAGGTTCGGAGCTGGGCGCTTCCACCGCTGCTGTCGCTGCTGAGCTGTTATCACTTCGGCTATCACTGGGAGCACCATCGCTATCCACAGGTTCCCTGGCACCTGTTGCCACGGGTCCATGCAATCGAAACCTGCTCGCGTAAACGCCACGCGCAGCGCTACGATGACTGATTGACCTTGAAGGCAGGTAGATCGTGGAGGATGACTGGAGCGATGATGAGCAGGAAACCGCCAGAGTGGCCTTTGCCTTGGCCTACGAACGGGATCTGGCCGATCTGACGCGGAGCGTGCAGGAGTTGAGCAGCTCCATCGTCACTCTCGATCAGGTCTGGGGACTCCACGATTATCTCAGCACCAGGAGATATGAATTCGATGGAAAGTATGATTTCAAGCCATCTTCCCTGCTGTTCACATTCGCAGGCATGGTGAAAGATGGCCTGCTAGAGATCAGCGAACTGGAGGGTCTCGATCACAATAAGCTTGCCAAGATCACCGCTCTCTCGAGGATGTAGCTCCCAGCCGAACGAGCACCACGAAATGTACGCCCTTGGCGTTACGGCACAGCCGCCGATTCTGCCACGGGCCTGACGGCCACTCGCTCGGGAAACAACAGACCCAACGGCTCGCTTTTGAGCCGCAGCCGGCACCGCTGCCCCCGCTCCAGTTCGCTTTCCAGGGGTAGCCGCAGGCGCAGGCGCAGCGTGCCCACCTCCACCTGGTAGAGCCATTCGCGGCCCAGGAATTCCCGGCCCACCACCAGGGCTTCACCTGCGGGGTCGGCCGCCAGATCAAAGCCGCTGGGGCGAATCAGCACCTCCAGGGGCTCACCGGCCCTCGCCCGTTCGGCCCTGGGCTCGCCATCGGGCTCGAACACCCCAACGGCGGTGTGGATCCGCGTTCCCTCGCGCCGGGCCGGCACGAGGTTGCCCTGGAGGGCGAAGCCGCCCACGAAGGCGGTGGCGGGGTGCTCCACCAGCTCCCGGGGGCTGGCGCACTGCTGCAGCACTCCGGCCTGGAGCACGGCCACCCGGTCACAGATCGCCAGCGCCTCCTCCGGATCGTGGGTGACGATCAGGCCGCTGGCGCCGCAGCGGCTGAGCACCCCGGGCAGTTCGCCGCGCAGGCGCGTGCGCACCTCCACGTCCAGGTTCGAGAACGGTTCATCCAGCAGCACCAGGGACGGGGCCGGCGCCAGGGCCCGGGCGAGGGCCAGGCGCTGGCGCTGGCCGCCGGAGAGCTCATGGGGGTAACGGCGCTCGAGCCCCCTGAGCCCCAGCAACTCCAGCAGCCAGGCGGCACGGCTGCGGTCCTGATGGGGACGCAGGCCAAAGCAGGTGTTGCGCCAGGCATCGAGGTGGGGGAACAGGGCGTAGTCCTGGAAAACCATGCCCACACCGCGCCGCTCCGGCTCCAGCCAGCGGTGCGGTCCTGCCACTTCACGGCCCTCGATCCAGACGCTGCCGCGCTCTGGGCGCTCGAAGCCGGCGATCAGGCGCAAGAGCGTGGATTTGCCGCAACCGGAGGGGCCCAGCAGGCCCACCAGTTCGCCGGGCCGCAGCTGAAAATCGATCGCCGACAGGGTCCAGTCAGCGCCAGAGGCGCTGCTGCCGTAGCGGTGCCACAGATCCCGCAACTCCAGCTGGGGCGTGGCCGGAGTGCCTGGGGGCGTCGATGGTGGGGAATCGGTGCCGACGATGGGCGTCCGGCCATAAGCTCAGCGCCCCATCTTCACCCCCATGGTTGCCGCCCCCGACCTCGAAGCGATCACCACGGCCCAGGCACCGGCCCCGGTGGGTCCCTACAACCAGGCGGTCAAGGCCGGGGGTTGCTGTTCTGCTCCGGTCAGATCGCCCTCGATCCGCTCACCGGAGCGCTGGTTGGCGACGGCGATGTGGAAGCGGAAACGCGTCAGGTGCTGGCCAACCTGGCAGCGGTGCTGGCAGCGGCGGGCGCCTCGCCCCAGCAGGTGGTGCGCACCACCGTGTTCCTGGCGGATCTGGGGGACTTCGCCAAGGTGAACGCCCTCTACGCCGGCAGCTTTGGCGCGGGGGTGTCTCCGGCGCGGGCCTGCGTGCAGGTGGCCGCCCTGCCCAAGGGGGCGCGGGTGGAGATCGACGCCATCGCCGTGCTGGGCTGATGGGCCGCCCACGGCGCCAGAACCCATCGCAGCCCAGCTAGGGCAACGGGCCAGGCTCCGGCAGGGTGCGCACGGTGAGCAACTGATCGCCCGGATCCCAGCTCCAGCGCGGGGCTGTGGCCGTGCGCTCGCCACGGTTGGCCTGGGCCTTGCGCCAGGCGGCCAGATCCCGCTGCAAGGGGCCCTGGAGATAGGCCCTGGCGGCCGAAAGCCGGCGGCTGTAGCCGGGATGGGTTTCCAGGGGTGCCTCGGGGGCGTAGTCGGCGTCGAGCTGGGCACCGTTCTGCAGCTGCTGGACGCAGATCACCGGATCGTGGCCGGCGATGGCGGTCATCAGCATGGCGTTGCGATCGGCCGCCAGTTCCTGCTGCCGGGAGAGGCGGGCCAGGGCCCTGTGGCGCTGCTGCTCCGGCAGGTCCTTCCAGAGGCCATTGGCCGCCCGGGAGCTGAGGAACGCATGGCGGCGCAGGAAGTGGGTGAGTTCGTGGGCGACGACGCAGCGCAGGGCACCGGGGTCGTCTTCGTGGACCAGGAAGAACGATCGATCGAAGCTGATCAGACCGTGGGCGTAGGTGCGGGCACTGGCGGTGCCCAGCAGATAGGAGAGACGGTTGATCTGGCGATGGACCGGGGTTTCGGCCTCAGCGGGGGAGAGGTGGGCCCAGTGCTCGCAGGCGTCACCGCTCTCCTTCTCCTGCTTACTGGCCTTGCACAGGCCTGCCTTCTGGGCCCAGTAGGGGGCCGTCTCCCCGGCCTCAAGCGCGAAGCGGATGGGGGTCGTGCGGATGGCATTGGCGCGCAGCAGCTGATCAGTGACCGCCTGCAGCTGGCTCAGCTCCCGGGGCGGCTTCGGTTCCCCGCAGCCCGCCAGGGCCAAGGCACAGCCCAGGGCCACCAGCAGGACCCCACGGCGGTGGCTGGGGCCCGCCTTGAGCGGGGGGCCGACAGAAGCGGGTGACTGCGAATCCACAAGCTGTTCAACGGTCCATTGATTCTCCCCGCAACCAGGGCGATCCGTGCCGTGGACTGCCTGCAGCGGCCTCCGATCACGATCGGGGCGGTGAAGGGGATGCGCCTCTGACGGCCCTTAGGGGCCAAAGGAGGCCGGTGTGGAGACTCCAATGACGGTGGGCCTCGGGGAAGCGCTCCGCCAGGTGTCGATCTTCCACCCGTGCCTGGAGCCCCAGCGCCACCAGACAGAGGCCATAGATGCCGAAGGCCAACCAAGTGCCCGCGAGCAGCGCAAAGCCCAGATCCATCAGCGCATCGCCCAGGTACATCGGATGGCGCACCACGGAAAACAGGCCGCCACGGGTGAGCAGCGCCTCAGGGTGATCGAATCGACCCCGCCGCCGTTTGAGCAGCCCGTAATGCGTAAAGACCGTCCCTCCACCGATGAGCACCAGGATCTGGGCTGCGGGGATCGGAACGACTACGGCCGGCGGCACGTCCAGCAGGAACCGGGCAACACCACAGGCGATCAAGGCCATGGCCCCCAGCACCTTCAGCTTCCACCAGAGGGTGCCATGGTGGCAATGATCCAGCGGGGTCCCACCAGGAACCAGCGGAGGTTCCACTGCAGAGGTCCCATCCCAGGGATCCGACTCAGCCGAAACGTTCATGGACAAGCGAAGGGAGGGAGCGGCCCCAGAGCGACCTGATCGAGCGAGCGTCCGTGAACTCCGTGGCTCAGACCAATCAACCTGGCGATGCTCAACGTATCGGCGCCATCAGGTGCTGATAGGGAGTTCCAGGCCACATCACATAGGGCTTCGATGGATCTGGTTTGGGGCTACTGGGATAGGAAGCGTAGAAGCTGGGATCGGCACCGACCACCATGATGTGTGGGCCGGTCTTGATCCAGTGATTCGACGCCGTGGGTTTCTGGGCATGGGGATCGGTGTTACTGGCGTCGGTCCCGCCTGCGAGCATGTACATCAAGCCCACCTTCCCTCGAGCTGGTGCGGTCTGACTCACCCATGCCTGGACCCAGTCCAATGAAGGGCGATCCATGCACATCGGATCGGGCCCTGGCGTTGCGGGGTTGTCGGGCATGCAGGTGAAGCCGTTGGTACCCGCTCGAAGGGTCCGCATCTCACCCCCTTTCTTCATCACAACAATCGTGGCTCCCTTGGCAACGGCAAGCGGTGCCGCCGACATGGCACTCATGATCAAAGCCTTGTCCTGTTTTGATCCAACGTCTGCTGCTTTCCCAACAGCATGCTGAGTCGGCAGCAGAAGGGTTGCGACGAACAGAAGAAAAAGTCCGGTGATCCTGGCGAACTTATTCATGGGGAAGACCTGCAGATGATCCGCCAAGAGCCTCAGAATCCAAGCCGCTGAAGGGTGAACTGAATCGCAATCAGCCCGGCCAAGTGGGGAGGCCACCGCTGAGCAAGGTGCCGCGATGGCGCCAGAGCACTTCGGGCTTGATGCTGATCCCATGGGCCCCGGCGAGTTCAGCGGCCTCCTCGGTGGAATGGCTATGCCGAAGGGAGTTGGCAAAATCCCGGTTGCTGTGAGCCAACTCCCTGATCCGGTGCAGGGCATCCTGCGGATTGGTGAAGGCGTGCTCGGCGGTAGCGGAAGCAGAAGTGGAAACAGATGGCATGTGCGTGTTCATGGTGTACCTCTCCATCTACCACCAACGCTAGTGGGGTTCACTGGGACGGATCAGCCTTGGGTACGGACAATGAGTATTCATGCCCTCATAATTTTTATTTCCTCCGTCCGGATGGGTGACTCAACCAAGGATCAATCACAAAGAACCGTTGAGGTGAGAAGCCAGAGCGATGCGCTGGGCTGGCATCAAGGCTGGAACGAAATGTTCTTCGCAGACGAAGGCCTCTTGAAGCGAAGGGTGCTCCCGTCAGAGTTGCCAACCTGACGCTGGGTCATTCCATGGAGGCGACGCTGTAAGCCTCGCTCTGCCATCGGGCTCTCGCCCCAAGCAGCGTTGAGCCGGAGCA
The DNA here is from genome assembly GCF_047395825.1 of Cyanobium sp. ATX-6F1. Taxonomy (NCBI): domain Bacteria; kingdom Bacillati; phylum Cyanobacteriota; class Cyanophyceae; order Synechococcales; family Prochlorococcaceae; genus Cyanobium; species Cyanobium sp. ATX-6F1. The sequence goes on from NZ_JBCEBF010000003.1 coordinate 411,760, forward strand.
GCGGCTGCTCCGTATCGACCAGGACAGCCAGCACCGGGACACCTCCGTGGGCGATCTCCACTGGCTCGATGACGCGCAGCATGTCCTGGCTGCACCGCCACGCACCCCAAAGAAGCCCTGATTGGTGCCCGCGAAATCGGAGGGACCCCACTCCACCGCCCCAGAGCCTCGACTGCAGCTGATCTCAAGCCAGGCCAAGGGGAGTGGGGCATCTGGGCCCTATGGTGGGCTGATCGGGGCGTGGCGCAGCTTGGTAGCGCGGGTGCTTTGGGAGCACTAGGTCGCAGGTTCGAATCCTGTCGCCCCGACTGCAGTCATAACAAGGGCTCTCGGACATTCCGGGGGCCCTTCTTTATCGCCATTTCCGGCAGCGTGAGCGCAAAATGAGCGCAAACTCACCGCAGGTCCTCTCGGTTCAGATCGGCTCCTCGATCACCTCCCAGCCCTGCTGCCGGTACCAACGCGCGATCTGGTTCGCCATCCCAGGCGGCACATCGAACACCCGGTGATCGGGGGCCGGCGCCTCGGCGTTCTTCCCCCTTGAGTCCAGCCAACGGCGCTCACAGCGAATCCGAATCAGTCCGCATGTCACCGCAGGGCCGCAGCTCTCAACCGTTGCCACGGGGCCACAGCACCCCAGTGGTAGGCCTACCGCCACCACCGCCCCCGCCACTGCCCTGCAGTTGCTTGGCATAGAAGGGGTGCTGGCGCACTCCAGCGGCGCCGATCGCCACCATGCTCCAGTCCGTCAGGAAGTCCGGTGCAGCAGCCGGCCCCATCGCCAGGGGCTGCAACGGTGCCATCGGGCAAAAGCTCAACCGATCGGGCATCGTCGCCCACGGCAGCGAGCCCACCGTGCTCCAGCCCGCCAACGCCGCAGGCGTCCCGGTTGGCTGCAGGAACCAGAGATCGGTGGCACCGCTGTACGCCGCCGCCAGCTGGTAGAAGGTACCGCCACCGGCAGGAGAGGCGGCCCGGCCCAGGCGGCGCGGATCACTGATCTGGTTGCTGCCCAGCCAGAGACAATCCGGCAGCGCAACCCGTGGCTGGATGGTGCCAGGAGCGAACACACCGCTGGTGGTGGTCGCATACAACCCGCAGCCACGAATGAGTTGCTGTTCGCTGCCCGTTGGTGGCGGCGGAATCACAGACGACGCCACCATCGTGTTGTTGTTCCAGATGTAGCTGTTCTGCGAGTAGAACATGCCGACATAGGCGTTGGAGCGGTTGAAGAACACATTCCAGCCTGATGTTGCCGGTGACCTGAACAGAACCATCGTGTGGTTCTGCGTGTAGGTGTCCGCGCCGATCGGTGCGATCGAGTAGCAGAAGAACTCACGGCCTGGCGCCGTGTCCATCAGCACCAGCAGCATGGCGCCGTAATCAATCGCCGGCGATCCATCCGGCGCGTAATGGGACAGGCCCGCGTTGACGCTGAACAAGGTCGTCGCGAAGGTGCCGTAGCCGCCGTTGCTGCTGTCGTTGGTGTAGGCGCTCTCGAGGCCCAGTCTCAACAGAGCTGAGCTGGACGAGGCGCTATAGCCCTGGACTTTGCTGGTGTTGTAGAAGCTCAAGAGCACCGGATTGAGCGGATGGCCCAGGCGCCACACATACCCGTAGCTCGTTGCACCCGTTGCGGAGTTGTGATCCTTGACGATGGCCAGCGGGCAGTTGTTGCCGGCGTTGCCGTTCACCGCCGCCGCGAAGGCCGAGAAGGCCTCCGTCAGCTTCTGGCCTGGGTTGGCGGGCAGTGCGCTGGTCCAGTTCCAGGAGGCCCATTGCAGGGCTGAAGTGGCAAGGGCCATGGGGAAGAACTGCGCTGGGAGCTGGTAGTGGGTTCAGGTGGTGGGATTAACGACCCGCACCGCCAGGCGCGAGGGGCCGAGTTGCAGCCATTCGCTGCCGTCAGCCGCCTTGAAATAGCCGAGGTTGGAGAAGGTGCGGTTGTAGATCGCCAGGTCCTCCGGCAACACCACCGGATCCCACCACTGCACCGGCGGCAGTGGCACCACGTAGCCCACACCAGGCGTGATCGGGATCCACTGCGCTGGCCGGCTGAGCACAAACGGCGGGCCACTGCTGAACCATTCCTGGCGGAAGCCCCCAGACAGCAGCAGCTGCGGCAGGTTGCGGCTCCAGGCCACCGTGTTGATCACAGCGGCCATGTCGGTGTTCGAGAGGTGCCAGTCGCCGGTGGTGACGTCCTTGGCGATCAGCAGCGGCAGGGCCTGACGGTTGGAGAAGCTGTGCTGAGAGAGGCTAAAAGCAAAGAACTCCTGGCCCGGTTTCAGGCTCCAGGCCGTCGCCGCCCCAATCGGGCAGGGCTGATTCAGCGTGGCCAGCGTGTTCGTTGTGCCCCGGCCACCAGAGAGCAGCCCGTGGCTGCCGAGGCCGCCAGCGGGGTTATGGCCCAAGGCCAGCCCCACATGCGTGCTCACCGCCGCCGTGGTCGTGTTCATCACCCACTGGCTCATCAGCTCCACCGGCGAGCCGAGGTTCTGAGCCGTGAGCCGTGCCCGGATCGTCCAGCCGAGGAACCCGGGCGCCCCCGCGCTGTTGGTGAGCAGGGTCAGCAGCTGGCCGAGGTTCTGAGAATTGGCCGCACTGGTCCAGGTGGCCAGCTCCATGTCCACCTGCGCCGCCATCACGCTCAGCGCACCCAAGGCGTTTGGCTCGTCACCACGGCGCGAAAGATCGCGGATCGTTGCCGCCATCAGGACGGCACCGTGTCGTGCTCGATCAGGGCCCGCACCGTCACCGTCGCCGCATGGGCCACGTTCAGCGCAGTCCTGATCCGAGCGAAGAGCCGCGCCCGCAGCGGCGACTCGCCGTTGGAGTAGGTGGAGCCCGGTGCGGGCAGCAGCCACGGGATCACGCCATCGAAGCTCAGATCCAGCAGCACCCCCGCCGAGAGCGGCGGATCCTCCACGATCGGCCGCGCCGTATCAGCGTTCCGCGCTTGCGCGCTCGCATAGAAGGTGATCCAGGCGGCGATGTCACAGCCCACCGCCAGGAAACGGCCATCAGTGCCCAGCTCCACGAAGGTCAGATCCAGCACCGACGGGGCGGTGACAGTCGCCGTGACCCGCTGCTCCTCCACGCGCCGAGGCGTGTCGATCCTCGCCACCCAACCCATCAGGGCACCACAGGGATCTTGCGGATGGCGCGGGTGGTCTGGCTGAAGGTCTTGCTGATCGGCCCCCAGGAGCCGTAATACCAGTCCTGGCAGATCGCCGTGGTGGCTTGATCCTCAGTCGAGGTCCACATGTTCCCCTCGAAGAACGCCTGAGCACCACCGATCTGAAACAGCGGGAACGCACTCTGCGGCGGGATCGACAGGCTGTAGTTCGCCGTGGTCACCGGCACCGCGTAAGCATTGGCGCCGAACCCTCCAGTGTTGCCGTCGGTGTTGTCGGGTTTGAACTTGCGGTACAGGATCTCCAGCTCGTAGAGCGCCGGCACATACCAGTCGCTATAGCCGCCGATCGTGAGCGCCCGCGCCCACTGGGCAGCAGGGTGGCCGGCATCGTTGGCAGCGTTGCTGTTGGCAAGGCCATCGAACGTGCTGCTCGCCCCGGCCGTGGCCGTGTTGGCGGTTTTGAGCACCTTGAGAGCCTGACCGGTGGCCTTGGGCGCAATGATCAGCGCATGGGTGGCCACCCCATTCGCCGTAGCCGAGATCAGCCCGCCGTAGTAGCCGCCCTCGAGGGCGCCGCCGATCGCCGGCAGGTTGGCCACTGGAGTGCCAGCCGTGACCGTCAGCTTGTAGACGGTCCCCGAGACCGTGTCGAGGTACATGTCCCCGTCGATCTGGCCGGGGATGTTGGCCGGCGGCGGCCCGCTGCCCACAAACCAGCCCGTGCCACGGGTGCCCACCGCGCCAGCGGCGCCAGCCGCGCCGGCCGGGCCCTGGAGGCCCGCTGCTCCAGCCGCGCCAGCCGGGCCCTGGGGTCCAACGGCGCCAGCCGGTCCCTGCGGGCCGGCGGCTCCAGCGGGCCCCGTCGCACCAGCCGGGCCCTGGATTGCGCCTGCATTGACCCAGACGTTGCCGGTGGCGTCCCAGGAGTAGAGGGTGTCGCCCTCGTCCTGAACGATGTAGGCGTCACCCTGCTGCCGGTTCGAGGTCGGCAGCGCCGAGTAGGTGGCAACCGTGCCCTTGAGGTTGATGCCAGTGCCGGCCGCGCCTTGCGGGCCGGCCGGGCCGGACGGGCCGACTGCGCCTGCCGTTCCAGCCGGCCCCTGCGGGCCGGTGCTGCCGGCTGCACCGGCGGTGCCGGGTGTGCCCTGCGGGCCTGATGGCCCTTGCGGGCCGGCTGACCCGGGTGCGCCGGCCGCTCCAGCTGGACCAGGGCTGCCCTGCGGGCCAAGCAGCGAGCCAGTTGAACTCCAGGGCATCGAGGGCGGGCCGAATCACGTCACCAGCTATTGCCATGGGCAAGCCTGGAGGGTGGTGAGTCAGTCGCGGGGATCGCTGATTCGAGAGCCGATTCGTCCACGAGCTGAACGGTCCACATCAATCACTGAAACGCCTCAGGTCAAGATGCTGGCGTCGAGCACCAGGCGCTTGCGCACCTTGCTCACGCCTTCTTCCTGGCGCCCCGGGTCTGCCGCTGACGCCACCCCTTGAAGTCAGTGGCCAAGTCTTCTTCAGAGAGGCCGAGGCGCAGAAGCTCAGCCTGCATCTGACGGCTGGCCTCGATCAGCTGCTCCCGTTCGCTGAGATCAGGGTGCTGCGGCAGTGGAACGTAGAGGCCGATCGTGCGGCCGTGGCGGGTCACCTCGATCGGCGTCGAGGTTTCCAGATGAGAGGAGAGCTGTGCCCTGAGCTCCCGGATGCCCACACGGCTCGCCATCGCCAACCTCCAATTCAATGTGTACATACTCTGGAGGCTGATCGGCTTTCCTCCGTGTTCGCGGCGGTGCAAGGGAGATGGCAGGCCCAGCCGCTTGGCCTGGCTCTGCCAGTGACCAGAAGCAGCGCTCAGCTTCTGCCGTTTCGGGCTGATCTGGGTGGCCTTGGGCGGTGAAGCAGAAGCATGATGCCTGTCGATTTTGACTCAAGAGGGCTAGGTTTGATGCAAATGCATCAGATCTATGCCCCTTGTTGATCGCTCGCCACCAGTCGCCGCCTCAGCGGATCCGCTCACCGACGCCCAGCTTCTGCTCCAGGCGGTGGTGCGGGCTGCGGAAGAACTGGATCTGAGCCGCTTCGCCCTGGCGCGGGTGCTGGGACGTGACCGTTCGCTCTTTGGCCGTGGCAAAGGGATTGACCCGCTCTCCAAGACCGGCGAGCTGGCGCTGTTAGTGGTGCGTCTTTATCGCAGCCTGGCGGTGCTGGTGGGCAACGACCCTGCTCAGATGCGCCACTGGTTTCATACCGCCAACCGCCACACCGGCGGCGTCCCGGCCGAGCAGGTGCAGCGCACCGAGGCGCTGGTGGAGATCGTGCAGTACCTCGATGCCATGCGCGCCAGGATCTGAGCGCGATGGATCTGCTCGCCATCGCCCAGGCCGCCGCGGTTGTGCCCTTGAAGGGAACGGTGCTGCGGCTGGTGCAGCCGCAGGGCATCGACACGCTTGGCCCCCTGGTGGATGACCTCGAGCAGCTGGCGCGTCTGGAGGCCCTGGTGGAAACCAGCAAGCCCCCGTTGCCCTCCTTCTCACAGCGCACTCCCAGTCATCCACTGCTCACCACCCCGTTCCGCTATCCCCCCTGCCCCATGGTTCGCGCTTTGGAGGGCGGGAGCACAGGGGGATGTTTTATGGCTCCCGCAGCCGCTCTGGATCGCTGGTGGAAGGGGCTTACTACGCCCTGCTGTTCTGGGAGGGCCAAGTGGAATCCCCCGCTGAACCGATTCGCCGCCGCCAAGCCCTGTTCTCGGTGGAGATCGACACCAGCCGCGGACTGCAGCTGCAGAAGCTTGCCGTCGCCGGCGCCCAGGCCGCACTGCGCGACCCGCGTCACTACGGAGCCAGCCAACGGCTGGGGGACTGGATGCGTGAGGCCGCCATCGAGGCGTTTGAGTACCTCAGCGCCCGCTCCAGAGAGCCGTTGGTCCAGGTGGGGGTGTTCACCCCGGCGGCCCTCGGCTCCCCGCCCTTTGATCAGGTGGAGATCACCTGCGAGATCTGCGCTGATCACGCCTCCTTCTTGAGCCATGACGATGGGCGGATCCATCGCTATGCCAGGGAGTTGTTTCTGGTCGATGGGGAGCTGCCGCAGGCGGCCAACTGAACCCGGCGCTCAAGCCGGTCCTGTTTAGGCCAGGAGGCCGTATGAAGGTAATCGGCCATACCCCAATGTCACCGTCAATGGCCGCGACGTGAAACCCCTGGCCCAAAAGGGTTGGGGCTCAGGGGATCCGCAGTGTCCACGGCGGGGCAAGGGCGGCGCGAGTCGCTGACGCGACCCTTGCCCTCGCCGTGGTGGCCCTGCGTGTCCATCGACCACTCGGCATGTCCATCCATCTTCTGCTGATCTCCCGCGAGGAGCGTCCGAGCCACGCCTTCTCGCGCATCCGCCTGGTCATCGCGCCCACGCCAGATCTCGATCACACCCTGCTGAGTTGCGTGGTCGGGTGTCCGCCAGAGGAGCTGGAATTCACGCGAGTGGGCCCTGTTGAAGTGGCCCATGGCGGCCAGTGGGCCAAGAAACGCCAGCTCGATTCCCTGCACTGGCCGTTCCTCGATCAGCCCGCATCGATGGCACCCTCGCCGTCGCCCTGCAGCGGGGCTCATCCGGGGCCGGAAAGGCGCTACTCGATCTGCTGATCGAGGCCGGAGTCAAAACCACCGGGGAAGTTCCGCGCTGGCTGCTGCGCAATCGGGAGATCGTGCTGCGCATCCTGGCCTCCTGATCCAGCTCCCGCCAGGCTGCGGCCGGGCTTCTCTTGCTGACTCCTGCGGGACAAGCCACCCAGAGACAGACTCGCTGGAGATCCAGCCGGTTCGATGCGCTCTGTCACCAAGTTGTTCATGAGCCACCGCAGCCAGGCCGTCCGCCTCCCGGCCCATCTGCGGTTTCCCGACTCCGTCCAGGAGGTGGAGGTCCGTGCCTGCGGCCAGGAGCGGATCATTGCGCCGCTCGGCCGCAGCTGGGACAGCTTCTTCCTGGGTGGTCCGACAGTGACAGGCGACTTTCTGGCGGAGCGGGCTGCTCAGCATCAAGGCGAACGGGAGTTGTTCTGATTCGTCGATGGCCTCAAGTGGCGGCCACCTCAGGGGAGTTCCAGCCAGCCCCGTAGGGCCAGATCCAGGTCAATCAGCAGCTGGGGCTCCAGTTGCCCCACCACCTTGCCGAGGGAGCTGATCGGCACGCTGAACAGCTTGTCGACCATCAGCTGGGATGGCTTTTGCAGGCCGTTGCGTGCTGTTGGCTGCACGGGAAGCCGGACGAGGGGCGCCTCCACCAGGGTGCTGGTGAGCGGGCAGAGGGTGACGCTGGGATGGGCCTGCAGCCAGCGGTCGGCCTGGACCACCACCGCTGGTCTGGGTTCGCCGGAGTACACCCCCGGACTGGCCACGGTCACAACGGTGCCGCGGCGGAGCTCAGGCAGGCTCACGCGGTCCAGTCGCTCCAGTCGGGCATCTGTTCGCTCCAGTGCTGTTGAGGTTCCCGTTCGGCCAGCCGCTCGGACTGCCGGCGGGCTTCCTCGCCATCGCCATGGCGCATCAGGTATTGGGCAATGGCGTCTCGCACGCAGGCGCTGCGGCTCTTGCCGAGCTGCCGGGCCAGCTGATCGAGCTGCCGCTCGAGTTCCGGCTCCACCCGCACCCCGATCGCCATGATCCCCTGCTGTTGAACGATTTGTTCTACAGCGTAGGGAGATGGCGGCTCCCGGGCCAGCAGGTTTCGATCGATCCGCAGCTGCTGGCGCTGCTGACCAGACAGGGCGTCTCCCGTCGTCGGCCCGGAGGCGTTGCTCGCCGTGGCAAAGATTGACAGTCTTTGCCAGGATCCTTAGGCTCGAAATCTTGAGAGTGGTCCCTGGACGTCGTCATGACCATGAATGTCAGCCTCTCGCCTCAGCTCGAAGCCATGGTGAAGTCCAAGGTCGCCTCTGGCCTCTACACCTCCGCCAGCGAGGTCGTCCGCGAAGCCCTCAGGCTCATGGAGCAACAGGACCAGCTGCATTCTCTCAAGCTCCAGCAACTGCGACACGACATCCAGGAAGGCTTCAGTAGCGGGAAGCCGACCTCCTGGAATGCGGAGGAGATCAAGCAGGACGGACGCAGGCGCAAGGCGTCCCGCAGCACCGTCGCCCAGGGCGCGTGATCCGTCCAGGTGATTGTTCTCCAACCCCGCGCCAGGGCTGATCTAGCTGAAATCTGGGAGTTCATCGCCGAGGACAGCGACGCCCATGCCGATGCGTTCATCGATGTGATCGACCAGAAGTTTCAGGTGCTGGCGCAACAGCCCGGCATCGGCCGACGAAGGGACGAGCTTGCCGATGGTCTGCGCAGCTTTCCGGTGGGCAGTTACGTCATCTTCTATCTCAACGTTCCCGATGGGGTGCAGATCGTGCGGGTTCTGCATGGGGCCCGTGACCTGGAAACCACCTTCTGTGAGACAGCACCGGAATGAATGACGGAGGAACCATTCCTGCAGGGACTTTGAACGGCTCCTGGATCACCAGCCTGGCAGCTCGTGCAGGTCCGCCACTGGTGTGGCCAACCCATCGAGGATCGACTCGCGCATCCCCGGGATCGAAACCAGGTGCAGGGTTTCCTGGATGGCATTCCAGTCGGCCTCCGAGAGCAGCACGGCATTGCCGCGCTTGCCGGTGATCTGCACCGGCTCGTGTGTGTCGCCGACCTCATCGATGAGGGCATACAGCCGCTTGCGGGCTTCTGTCGCGGAAATGCTGGCCACCAGAGCAGAGCGTCAGGCACGTATGTCGAACCGTACCGCTGGCGGACCTGGCAATGGGTTGGACCCGAGACCCCCTTGCCGCCATGGCCACCCCAATGACCCCAGAGCGGTTCCAGGACCGCTGGGAAGCCTTCAAGGATGAGCCCCAGCAGGTGTCCGGGGTCTGGGGCCTCTACGACGCGATCAAGCAAGCCGACACAGGCGGTGTGATTCTCAGTGAGCAAGCCCCCTGGGCGCTCAAGTTCAGCGAGAAGCCACCGGCTCCCCCAACTCCCAGCGGAGGTCTCGATCCCCGTGGTGATGAAGAGGCCGGACTCGCCGGACCCAAGATCGCCGCACCGGTCAAACCAGGCGATTCCTATCTGCTCGTTAACGACCGGGACCAGGACATGGAGGCCTACGACCACTCCGGTGCCTTCCTGTGGAAGGTGCCGTGTCTGGCGCGGGGCCAGGGGGCTGACAACGACTGGAAACACACCAACACCGACACCCCGCCGGGGCTGTATCGGCTCGGCCAGCTCTATCCCGACTACGAGCAAAACCCCAGCCCGGCCTGCAGCGATACCGCCATGTCCTACGGCTGGTACAGCTTCGATCTGATGGAGCTGGAAAACCAGGAGGTCAAGGTCTTCCAGGAGCCCTGAGCCCGTGGAGCAGCGGCCGATCAACCGCGAGCTGTCCGGCGACAATCAGGTTGACGGCGGCTAAGGGGCTCGACGCTAGACAGTCGACACCGGGGACATCCTCTGGGAGGGCTGCCTGTGTCGCTCCGCTGTGCTGCTCCATCCGAGCGTGGAGCTCTGGGACTGGCTGGCGGCCGGACTGCCCTGGCAGGGAGCTGCCGGGGTACCAGCCGCCGATGTGAGTGGCCCCGTGGCCGCTGCTGCTGACGGGGCTTGGGTCGGTGGGGACAGTGGGCGACAATCTCGACCCGTTCGCCATCAAGCCGCTGAATCCATGTTGACAGGTGCTTTGCTCTAAACCAGGACGATTTGGTGCTCCAAACCACTGTTCTTAGCTTCCAACAAGGCCCGCTCTGCGCGATCCAACAACTCCTTGAACTTTCGGTCAGTCGGTGTCAGCTCGGCCAATCCACTGCTGGCTTGGGCGCCCAAATGGCTGACGCTGAAGATCCAGGGCAGGCGAGTGATGGCATACCGAATAATCTCAGACCGCTCTAATGCTTCGTCCTGTTCGCAGTCAACCATCAGGATTGCAAATTCATCAGCATGAATGCGTCCGATCAGATCATTCTGACGCTGGTTTGAGAGGAAAACCTCTGCCACATCACACAACAGCTCGTCTCCAATCTGATGGCCCCAACTGTTGTTTATTCTGGCAAAGTGATCGATATCGATCAATAGCAAGGCCATTGGCTTGCCGCTTTCGAGTGAACGGTTCAACTCTCGCTGCCCCAGCTCCATGAAACTCATCTTGTTGGCGAGTCCCGTGAGCGGGCACAGCATCGCCTGACGACGAAGATCCATTTCGCGAACCACCAAGTCGGCAAGATCTTGCAGGACACTCACCTGGTCTGCGCTGAAGGTGCGCGGCACCCGGTCAATCACGCAAAGTGTGCCGAGGTTGTGCCCATCAGAGGACTCCAAAGGTGCGCCGGCATAAAAGCGAATACCAGGCTCTCCGATCACCAAAGGGTTGTTGCAGAAACGGAGATCGCTTCTCGCATCATTCACCACCAACGGCTCACTACCAACGATGGCATGGGCACAGAAAGCCATCTCACGCGGGGTTTCAGTCGCATCTAGACCATGACGCGCAAGGAACCACTGGCGTTGATGATCGATCAGAGAAATTAGTGCAATGGGCGCATCCAGAACTGTGGAAGCCAGTCGAACCAAGCGGTCAAAGTTCTGGTCGCTCGGCTGATCAAGCACCCCGTAGCGCTCAAGATCACGCTGACGGTATGGCTCGTCTCGAGGCAGCGGATAATCAGGGTACAACTGGTTTCGCCCCAACAATTCTCACCCTAGATCGACCGCACGAGCACTTCGCAGCTGTATCCCCCGTGTCTTGATTCTTAGCAGTGCCAGGCCAACACGTTGCACTGGCTGAACAAGAGGTGCGCACTCCCCCAGAGCTCGAGAGTCAACGCCTACCAAGCGCCCCCAGCCCCATGACTCGCCTTGCACGTATTCGCCCTACACCAAACTGCAGTGAACGACTCCACCTGATGGACCTGAGCCGTTATCGACGTGTGCAGTAAGGGGCCGACGAGGGCCCGCACGGCTTAGCGCCCATGGGATCTGGGGTACCTCGAAGCCCACCCTGATGGACTGGGACTTCAGACGTTGGCACGCGGGATGGGGGCTGCTGATGGCAGCAGGTGAAGCCCAGTGCCATTGCGGTCGAGCGGGAATAGCCATGACTGACCGTTCTTCGATCGACCTTGCGAACCGCTGCCCTGACTTTGATCGCACTCATCTGTGCGACCTCGGTGACGATGCCTGCCTCAGCGAAGGTGCTCGCTGAAGGCGCTTGACAGTGCTGGAGGCTTCTACTGGCAAAAGCTAAAGAAGGCGGATAAGTCGATCCAGTACACCTGCCGCAAAAGGGTGAATCAGCGATCCAGAAGGACGCGAAGTACAACTGTGCCAAGGCCGCCAAACCCTGAGCCGGGGGAACGCCAGCTACCTGCGCTTGTGGTTCCGAGTAACTGTTGTCCTTCAATCCTTGTGCTATTCGATTCTGAACTGGCTGAGATAGGCGTTCCTCCAAACGTTCCAAACTGTTGGTTGCCCGTGACGAAGCGCTCAACCCATGTCTCTGGCAAGGAGCATGCTTCAGTGCGTAGCCCGTCTGAAGACGGCCTCTAACTGGACATCTCCGAACCTTTACCTATCCTTGCCGCAAGTCCAACCTGATCCGTGCCGATGGCACAACGAGCGTCCGGACGTTTGATTCCTCGGCGATACCTGCGTTATCCAGTCCCATCCAGGCTGCACGTGGTCGCTCAATTCAATCTGCTTCCCAATCATGTGCATCTGGGCCGTCTCAGGGACATCAGCGTGATCGGAGCCTGTCTGGCCCTGGCGGGGCGGCAGCGAATCCCCACCCACTCCGAGGGTCTGGTGGTGATCCACAGTCCAGAAGCCGAGGGATAACAACTCAGCATGCTCGCCCAGGTCTGCTGGTCAGCGCCGACCAATGACCTGACCCTTCTCGGTGTGGAGTTCACGGAGGGGCCACTGGCGGCGGGCAGCTTCCTCGATACCTTCATCACCGGTGCCTGGGTGAATGGCCAGCAGGAGAGCCATGAGGAGTCGACTTGAGGATCGACTGCCCCTGGCTGAGTGGTGCCACCAGGTTGTTCATGCCTTCTGCCGGCTGGTTGAGCTGATCGGACATCACCTTTAGCGCTCCTGGATGGGCATGGACCCGCCGCCGTGGTGCCAGGGTGGAGTTTGATGCGAGGCAGTCCCCATGGCCGATGCGCCCTATCTCGTCTGCCTCGCGCTCGTCGAGCAGGAAGGCCGCCGGCTGCTCCCCTTGGCCGGCAAATCCCAGAAGAACGCCACCGCAGCTGGCGACGCCCCTGGCGCCGAAGCCAGAAGCCTTGTCCTGGAACTCCTGATCAGGCTGTGGCAGCGCAGCGATCAAGGGGCGATCGCCCGGGCCTGCGCAGAGGACAGCCTGTTGCTGCTGGAACTTCCCCTGGAGTGGATGAGCAGTGAACTGCCGTCCCTGAAAGCGGCCTGGATCAACGGCGGGTCCACGGAGTCCCTGCTGAACAGCCTTCAGGAACAAATGCTTCAGGGATGGCGCATTTCCATCGCAAAGTATGAGGAACCCCGCTTCAGCGCCTGGCCGCAGAAGATCTAGCCAAGACCGTTGTTGGTGGCCATGTCTGAACATCTGCTCAACACCCCAAGGCCTTGACGACCTCATCGATTGGAGCGCTCAACCAAGCAGCGCAGACTCCGCTGTGGGCTGCGTCAATCGCGCGGACGGACAAGACGCGAGGAATGATCTTCATCCCTGTGCCAGGCGCATCAGCGGAACCTGCCATCGCATGGATCCAGCAATTCCATCCCTGGCAGGTCTGCGCAGAATCACACAACAGCCAGACCGCTCATGATGGTCTGCTGACCTTGCTCAATCTGGCGCACATCCATGGAGGCAAGAGCAGCCCATGGCGCACTGTCAATCTGGGCCTGGGAGAGAATTCGCTCACCCCGTTCCCAGGCGCTTCTGCGTGAGAGAAGTTCCAAGTCGTCAAACCAGGTCGTTTTTGTCATCTGCCCACCATGGAGCCGAATGTGATAAACATGGGCTTCAATCACAATGCCTGGTGCCATGCAGGTCACCGCCATCATCATGCCAATATCTTCACCTTGAGGTAACCCCATCCAACCGCCGGCTCGCTTCAGGAGGTTGGCTTCCACGAGCAAGGTTGTTGGACCCAATGGGATGCTGGCCTTCGGTGTTGGCCAGGCACGCCAGATATCCCCAGGGGAACTGGGGCCTGCGGGGACAATTCTAGGATCTGTCTTGTAATCGTCCGTACAATACCCAGCGGACCAAAGTACCCCATGCCGACCCCGGATCGCATCCAATCGTTGGTCAATCGAGTGTGGATAGAGCCAGTCATCATCATCGGCACTGGTGATCCACTCACCCCGTGCCATGACCAAGCCTAGATTGCGCGCCGCGGCTTGGCCGATTGGACGTTCCGTCGCAACAACCGTGGCGCCCTCGCAAATCCCAGCAGGGAGTTTGTCCCGACTGGCGCCATCAATGACGATGACATGTTCAACCGAGCCATCATTGTTCTTCAGGCTCTGATTCAACTCCACCAACATGCTGAGTCGATCTGGCAGCAGCCTGGTTGGAGTGATCACACTGACAGTCATCCAGTCACCTGAGATGCACTGCTTTGTGTTGAATGCAAATACCGTTTGCCTTGCTTATCTCTGGACTTCACGGTTGACCCTTTCATCTGTTTCAGCAAACGTTCACAGGCGCAAATAGGATGAATGAGCTCGCCTGTATTAAAGAGTGCATAAATAGACTAGCCGTACGCTGGCAGCCACGGGATCTCATCAAGAGATCCCCTCTCTATCTCGAGTTCCATGCTCCCTTGCCTGCTTGATTCGCAGGTATTGCCATAGAATCCCAGCCAGGCAAACGTAGCGTTTCCGTGCCGGTTCACAGGATCAATGGGCAACGCATCGGCACAGATCCGATCGAAGATCTTCCTTGGGGCTCCACGGGAAGTTTCAGCTGTATTCGCCTGGGACATCCTGCTTGATGATCGTCACCCGCCCAATCTTCTGGCCTGAGGCGCGCAGCAGTTCATCGCCGGAGAACTGGTAACCCAAGGGGGCCGCGATCTGAGCCACATCGTCCGCGGTTGAGGCGGCCATCACCTGCTGGCGCAGGGCTGGATCGTCCTGCACAAGGGCCAGGAAGTCCTTCAGCTGCTGGTGGGCCATGGCCCCTCGCCCGATCAAGTGGTTCAAGCATCGCGCAGCACAGGGACTCCTCCGGTCCTGCATCAGCTGCAGCGCTCAGGCTCACCGGTTCAGACGCTGCATGCGCCAGGTCACGAAGGTACCGATCGGGCTCCAGAGCAGATAGGGAACCAGCAGCCACCAACCTGGCCCGCTCACATCAGCTACCGCAATCGTGAGCGCCACACCCCAAGCCCAGCCGGCCGCCGCCAGCAGCGTTCCGTTGCGCAGGCTGCGGGTTCTGACGATCACCAGGGTGTAGCTCTGCACCAGCACGAGCAGCAGCAGGTAGCCAACCATCAACGGGGCGCTGCCACTGGCGTTCCAGCTCAGCAGGGCCGAGGCATAAAAACAGCCATAGATGCCGATCCAGATCAGCGGGATGAAGCGCTCAAAGGTCAGCCAGGCCGGCCGCCTGAGCCGGATGAACCACTGGAATTCATCGCGGCTGGGGTTGAGGCTGAAGGCCACACCCCCCATCACCACCAGGATCAGCAGGGCCGCCAGCACCGTTCAAGCGAAATCAAGACCCTCAGCCTGACGCACCCGGGGGCCCGTGGGTGTGCTCATGGCAGCCCGACATCAGAGATCTCCCTGCTGAAGCGGCCCCAGCGCACCTCCCAGGGCCGGGGAATGCCGCCGGGACGCTCCCACACCCCGAAGCGGTGTCGGCTCGCCCGGAACTCCGCCTCGAGGTAGTCCTGCTGGTTGCAGGCCGCGAGGTACCTCCGGTAGGTAAAGGCCTGGCCGTCCTCCACCATCGCCAGGCCCAGATTGACCTCAGCGATCACCTCGGCCACGGTGCGGCCGTAGCGATCAACCGTCTGGGAAGCAGGCGCACGCGGCTGCCGATCCGCAGCCGCGTGCGCAGGTATTGGCGAGAGCGCTCGCCGTAGGGATGCTGGGAGAGTTCGGGCGCATCAATGCAGGCCAGGCGCACGCTGATCGGCCGGCCGCCTTGGAGTACGCGGAGGCTGTCTCCATCACCGATCGAGAGCACGGTGGCGGGCACCTGCTCCTGAGCCTGCAGAGGCCATGACCCGCCCGGGCCCAGGACCGGGGCCAGGGCCAGCGCAGCGAGCAGGGTGGGCAGACGAGGCAGCGCCAAGGGGGCTCAGGCCAGGGCGCTCTTGCGGCGTTGCAGGGCAGCCAGGAGCGCCACCACACCAAGCGCCCCGCCGGCGGCCAGGAACACCAGGGTCTGGAGCAGCAGGAGGAACAATCCCAGGGCCGAGGCGGCCTTGATCTGGATCCTGGACTTGAGCAACAGGGTGAGCAGCACCAGAACGGTGGCCTTCAGGCCGGCCACCTGGGCCGCGACCAGCGGGCAGAAGGGAGAGGGCAACACCATGTCGTCGGAGCTTTAGGCCCATGCTGGCGGGCGAGGGCGCTGCCTGCGGTTTCAAGCGGGTTTAGGCGCAAAAGCCTCAAAGGGCGCTCCAGGGCGCTGCCAGCAAGCCTGGGTGGCGATCACCCATCCTGGAGATCCGACCACCGCAGCACGCTTGATCGATTCAGGGCCCCCAGGTGCAGCGCTTGTGCTGGCGGCCGACGATCCCGCCGCACTCGCCGGCTTCTACGGCGAGCTGCTGCTGGTGAAAGCGCTGCCGGGCTGGGGCCCTGGCCACTGGCGGCTGCCCTGGCCGCCGGGCGGCTGGCTGGAGATCTACGCCCCCTCGCGCTCGCGCCCCCAGCCCAGGCAACCCGGCCGCCTATCCCTTTGCCTGCAACGAACCGCCAGCCAAGACGATGCCCTCTCGGTGCTCACGGCCTGGATCGCAGCCGCGATCGCAGCCGGCGCCAGCGGGGCGGAACCACCCCGGCTTGAAGCCTTCGGCGCCGAGGCCTGGCTGCGGGACCCCGAGGGCAACCGGCTGCTGCTGCTGGTGCGGGTGCCCTGAGCGCCCCCTGGCCGCCGCCGACTGATTGCCTCAGCCCGCCTGCTGCCAGAGCCGCAGCAGCTCATCGCGTTGGGCCGGCGTCGGTGGCGGCAGGCGCTTCTGCCCGTTCGCCCAGGGCGCTGCCTCCCCGGCCGTTCGCCCGGCGAAAGCCGCGGGAAGCCAGCAGATCCTGGCCTTCCGCGCCGCCCAGGTAGGCCACAAAGCGTGCCCCATCGGCCTGGCGCCCCTGGCCCGCACCGCGCAGCACCGCCGCCGCCAGCACCGTCTCGATCGTGGGATCGGGCACCAGCACCTGGTAGCCACCGGGGCGCACTCGGGCGGCCTCCGGCTGCCGGGCCAGGGCCGAGGCCTCGTAGACCATCGCCAGATCCCCCTCGTTGGGTCCGCCGCTGATGAACTCCTTGAGCAGGATGTCGGTGGAGCGGGCCGGCCGGTACAGGGCCCTCCGCAGGCTTTCGACGCAGCCGGGCCTCGCCTCGCCCTCGCACCAGAGCGCCAAAGTCAGCTGGCCGGAATTGGAGCGCAGCGGATCGGTGGCGCGCAGGTCGAAACTGCCCCAGGCTGGCGGAGCCCCGAGGGCCTTCCACTGGCCGGCGGCGACGGCCTGGCGCAGGCGGCTCCAGCTGAAGCGGCCAGCGGGGAACAGCCGCTGGGCCCGCTGGGGCCAGACCACGGCCACCAGCAGGGTGCGGGCCACGGTTCGAGGAACCTCTGCAAACGGGCTGGCTTCCCCGCGAGCCTGCGCCGCCTCGGCCAACGCCGTCAGGTGGTCGCGGCTGGCGGGGATCAGCACCCGGGCCCGCTCCGGCCCGCCATCGAGCCAGCGGTTCACCATCTCCTGGGACCCCTGCACCTGCCATTCCAGGTCGATGTCGCTGTGTTGGCGCTCGAAGGCGGGCTCCAGCGCCTCCATGGCCGGCGCCAGTTCGGAGCCGATCGCCACCAGCAGGGGGCGCCTGAGCCCCGGCAGGGGTGCGGCCGCCAGCACCACGGCCACGGCGGCGAACGACAGCGAGATCATGCGCCTGCGCCGGAGGGTCGCCTGCACAGCCACGGTCACAAGGTCGAACCAGTCTGACCGCTGGAGCGCGAATCGCCCCACAATGGGTCTGTCGATGGGCAACCTCCATGGCCCGGCCCCTGCCGCAGGCCCTCTGCGCCTCCCTGCTGCTGAGCCTGGCGGGTTGCTCCTTCTGGTCTCCTCCCCCTGGAGTTGGAGATGCTGGTGGGCAGCGCCCTCAAGGGCTTCTGCCAGAGCGCAGCGGCGGCGATCGCCAAGGACCCACCCCAGCTCCCCGACCGCACCCCCGTGCTGCTGCGCTGCCGTTCCGCCGGCAGTGGCGATGTGGTGCAGCAGATCGAAGACCAGGCCCGGGGCGTGCTCCAGGGCGGCGGCGCGGCGGATGATCCGCGTATTCCCACCCTGCTCTCGGTGGACGGGGAGATCTACCTGGAGCTGCTGCGTCACCGGCTGCAGCGGCTGGCCCCGACCCGGGAGCTGATCCCCTTGCCCGCCGACGCCCCCGCTTTGGCGTCGAGCCCGATGGTGTTGATGACCACGCCTGAGCTGGCGAAGGGTCTGAACCGCCCTGACCCCTTCACCGCCCTGGCCCGCAGCAGCGACCACCACCAGCTCGACCCCAGCGGCCCCTTCCAGCCGATCCGCTTTGTGCACACCGCCCCGACCCGCTCCAACTCCGGCCTGCAGACGGTGGTGGCGATGGTGGCCGAGGCGTCCGGCAAGCGGCCTGAACAGCTCACGGTTGCCGATGTGCGTGCCCACGCCGATCAGTTGGCGGCGATCGAGCGCCATGTCACCCGTTACGGCAGCTCCACCGATGAACTCGCCCGGGCGATGCAGCGCAACGGGGTGTTCTGGGCCTCGGTGGGGGCGGTGTACGAATCCTCGGTGGTGGGGGTGAACAGCCGCCGCGGCCCCGACCAGGAGGCGATGAAGGCCGTCTACCCGCGTGCCATCTATGCCAGCACGATGCGGGTGATCCTGCCCAATGCCCCTTGGGTGTCGGCGAAGGAAAAACAGGCGGCCCTGTTGCTGATCGAACGGCTCCAACAACCGGCGATCCAGCAGTTGGCGGCCGCCGAGGGCCTCAGGCCCGCCAATCCCGCCGTGCCCGCCAGCCGCGTCACCCCCGCCCTGGGCGCCGATCCGGGCGCCGTCTACGACTCCCTGCGGGCACCGAAACCAGAGGTGGTCGAGGCGATCATCCAGGTGTGGCGGGATCTGGCCAAGAAGCCGTCGCGGGTGGCCCTGGTGGTGGACAGCTCCGGCTCGATGAAGGGGAAAAACTGGCGGCCGCCCAGCGCAGCCTGCAGGCCTACCTGGCCCAGATCGGCCCCCGGGACACGGTTGGACTGTTTGATTTCGATGCCAGCCTGCGCCCTCCAGTAGTGGTGCGCGGGGGCGCAGCCGCCTCCGGCAGCGGTGCTGCGGGCAGCGTTACTGCAGGCAGTGGGTCACAGGGCAGCCAGTTCGTGAGCTCTCTGCAGGCCGAAGGTGGCACCCGCCTCTACGACGCCGTGAATCAGGGACGCGACTGGCTGCTGAGTAGCCGTAAGCCCGGTGAAATCCTGGCGGTGGTGGTGCTCACCGATGGCCAGGACAACGGCTCAACTCTGCCCCTGGAGAACCTGATCAGCGCGCTCAAACAAAGTGGCTTCGGCGCCGATGAACGCATCGCCGTGTTCACGATCGGCTACGGCAACACAGGTGATTTCGATGGCGACGTGCTCAAGCGCATCGCCCTGGGCAACGGCGGTGAATTTGCCACCGGCACGCCCGAAAGCATCCGCAAACGGATGGAAGACCTGCAGTTGGCCTTCTGATGGCACGCCTGCCGGCCTGGATCGATCCCCTCGATGAACCCCTGGCGGTCGCCGCCGCTGGCCTGCTGCTGGTGGCCGTGGTGAGGCTCGGCTGGCTGGCCCTGGGGCCGGGGTTGCTGCTGGGCCTGGGGGCCGCCCTGCTGCTGGCGGCCCTGGGCCGATCCCTGCGGCGGCGCCCCAGCCAGGGCCAGCGGCTGCACGATCGTCGGGTGGAGGCCGGCATCGATGCGGCCCTGCTGCGGGCCAGCGAGCTGGCGGCCCAGGCAGAGACCCTCAGGCTGCAGGCGATCGAGCGCTTCACCGCGACGGTTCAACTCGAGGGACTGGGCCGCGTGCAACTCTGCTGCGAGCGCCTCGCGGCCCTGCCCCAGAGGTTGGAGAGCCGCCGCCCGCTGCTCCAGTCCGGTGGCGGCGTGCTGCTCTCCACAGATGATCTCTCCCTGCGCCTGCGCAGCGAGCAACAGGCCTTGACGCGTGACGCCGACGGGCCCCTGCGCCAGGAACGCCGGCGCCTCGTGGATCAACTCAGCCGCAACCTCAGCGCCGCCCACCAGGGGATGGACGAGCGCGAGGCCCGGCTGCTGGCCCTTGCCACCCGCCTGGAGGCGATCGACGGGGGCTGCAACAGCTTCAGCGCCAGATCGATCGCGAGTGGAACTCCGAGGAAGCGAGCGGCGCGGCCCTGACTGCGGCGATCGATCCACTCGACGAGGCCCTCGATCAGATCGAGCGGCTCCTGGAGGCGGGAAGGGCCTGATCCTCCTGCAGGAAGGCGCATCGGCCCCTCATGCACGCCCAGGGGCACGTCGACAACGAAGCCCTGGAATCGGACGCCCGAGGGGTCTCTGAATCCATGGCCCCTGCGCAGGGGCGACGTTCGCGTCCCCCTTGACTCTCCACCTGACAGGAGACCATACGGTGGACATCTCCACCTGTTCACTCCCTTTACCCATGGCTGGACCAGTGTTCCGATTCGGGGTCTCCGCACTCACCCTTGCGGCGCTGCTCTCCTCCCCGGCCCTGGCCCAGATGGATCCCCACGCGGGCCATCGCGGCATGGAGGTCATGCCCGGCATGGCTGCACCGACCGGTGCGGATCCTGCCCATGCCGGCCACGCCCATGACGTGGGCCCAGCGGGCTCCACCTACGACCTGCGCTTCATCGACGGCATGGTGCAGCACCACACCGGGGCGCTGCGCATGAGCGAATTCGTCTTCGACATCGGAGCGCCCGGTGTCGGGGCCCTGGGCAAGACGATCTGGCGGGATCAGGCGGGCGAGATCCGCGCCATGGGCCTATGGCGCAAGGCCTGGTACCCCCAGGCGCCGGTCTATCCGGTGGCCCTGGCCAGCGGCGGCGATCCCAACAGCCTCTCGGGGCTCACCCGCATGGGCCAGGCCCAGATCGACGGCATGCGAATGATGGGTGAGCTTCCCACCAAAGAGAACCGGGTGGTGTGGTTCCTCGAGGGGATGCTCGATCACCACGGCGGGGCGCTGATCATGGCCCACGACGCCTTGGCCAAAAGCACCCATCCAACGATCCGTCGTTTTGCGCGCGGTGTGATCGTGGCCCAGCGGGCGGAGATCATGGAGCTGCGCCGGATGTTGGCGGTGGAGGGATTACGCAAACCGGAGTACCACAAGTACGACGCTCTGTTTGCGCTCTGACGCGCTCAGAACGTCACTCCAGCTCGAGCACACCGCGCACCATGTTCATGCCGCAATGAAAGGGATAGATCCCCGGCGGGGAAGCCGGCAGCTCCAGGATGGTGGTGGCATCAAGGGGCAGATCGAGGGTTTTGTGGAAGTCGGGGAAGATCACCTGGGCCACACAGCCGCTGGGATCGAGGCGGTGAAAAGAGAGCCTGAGCGGGCGGCCGGCCATCGCCTTGATCCGGGCGGGGGCATAGCCGCCATCCACCGTGATCGTGATCTCCTGGAGGCCCTGCTCCCCCACCCGAGCCGCCACGCCGGCTCCATGGCGCCCCAGAAACCACCAGAGCTCCCAGACGATCAAAGCCAGGCCGACCACGACCACCAGCAGCTTGAGGCCCAGGGGCTGCTCGACCGTGCGCCAGAGGGGTTCGGCCGCAGCGCGGGCGGCACCATGGGCCCCGCCATGGGTGGCGGCACCCCCGCCATCAGGGCAGCAAGCACCATCACGACGCCGCCACGGGGAGGGGAGTGGGCCTGAAACGGCGCAAGCGCAGGGCATTGCTCACCACCGACACAGAGCTGAACGCCATGGCGCCGCCGGCGATCATCGGGCTCAGCAGCCAGCCGGTGAACGGAAACAGCAGCCCTGCGGCGATCGGGATGCCGGCCACGTTGTAGGCGAAGGCGAAGACCAGGTTCTGGCGGATGTTGGCCATCGTGTGGCGGCTGAGCTCGATCGCCGCCGGCACCCCGGCCAGGTGGCCGGAGATCAGGGTGATGTCGCTGGCGGCGATCGCCACATCGGTGCCGGTGCCCATGGCGAGGCCCACGTCGGCCTGGGCCAGGGCGGGGGCGTCGTTGATGCCATCGCCCACCATCGCCACCGGGCCCTCCCCCTGCTCCTGCAACCGGCGGATCACCGCAGCCTTATCGGCGGGACGCACCTCGGCGATCACCCGCTCGATCCCCACCTGGGCGGCCACCACTTCGGCGGTGACGCGGGCATCACCGCTGAGCATCACCACCGACAGCCCCAGGCGCCTGAGGGCGGCCACGGCAGCGGGGGCATCGACCTTGGGGGGTCGGCGACGCCGAAGCAAGCCTCGATCCGGTTGTCCACCACCACGGCCGCCACGCTGCAGGCGGCGGCCTCGAGCCGTTGGACCAGCGGCAGAAGTGTGGCGGTGTCGAGGCCCAGCTCGGTGAGCCAGCGGGGGTCCCCACCAGCACCTGCTGACCGGCCACAGCGCCCCGCACACCCCGTCCGGCGATGGCCTCGAAGCCCTCCACGCCGGGGAGGTCCGGATCCTGGATCTTGGAACGGGCATAGGTCACGATCGCCTCGGCCAGGGGTGTTCCGAGCGGCTTTCCAAGGCCGCCGTCAGCGCCAGCACGCTGCCGGCGGGCAGCACACCGTCGCTCAGCCGTTCGAAATCGGTCACCTGCGGCTGGCCGAGGGTGAGGGTGCCGGTCTTGTCGAGCACGATCGTGCGCAGACCGCCGGCTGTTTCCAGCGCTTCGGCACTGCGAAAGATCAGCCCGCTCTCGGCCCCTTTGCCGGAGGCCACCATGATCGACGTCGGCGTGGCCAGGCCCAGGGCACAGGGGCAGGCGATCACCAGCACACTTACCAGGAACAGCATCGCCAGCACCGGGTTGCCGCTGACCAGGAACCAGCCCACGAAGGCGGCAATGGCGATGGCGATCACCACCGGCACGAACCAGCCCACCACCTGATCCGCCAGCTTCTGCACCCGGGTGCGGGAGCTCTGGGCCTGACGCACCAGCTCCACGATCTGGGCGAGCACCGTGTCGGCTCCCACGCGGCTGACGCGGAAGCTGAAGCTGCCACTGCGGTTCATCGAGGCGCCGATCACCGTGTCGCCGGGCCCCTTTTCAACCGCGGTGGGTTCACCGGTGAGCATCGATTCCTCCACCCAGGAGCGGCCCTCCACCACCACCCCATCCACAGGCAGCTTCTCGCCGGGGCGCACCTGCACCCGATCGCCCACCACCACCTGCGCCACCGGGATCTCCTGGGCCACACCGTCGCGCAGCACACGGGCCGTGGGGGGCTGCAGCTTCAGCAGCCGCCGGATCGCCTCTGATGTCTGGCCCCGGGCCCGGGCCTCCAGCAGGCGGCCCAGCAAAATCAGGCTGATGATCACCGCGGCCGTTTCGTAATAGACGTCCGCTGGCAACCCCTCCGCCGTGAGCAGCTGCGGAGCGACGGTGGCCACCAGCGACGCAAGCCAGGCAATGCCGGTGCCGGCGGCCACCAGGGTGTTCATGTCGGCGCTGTGCTGCCGAAAAGCCGAGAAGGCGCCGCTGAAGAACTCCCGCCCGCACCAGAACAGCACCGGTGTGGAGAGCAGCAGTTGGGCCCAGGGGCTGGTGAACCAGTCCGGCAGAAAGGGGAGATGCATCCCGCCGAGCATGTGGGGCAGGCTGGAGAGCACCACCAGGCCGGTCAGCACAGCCGCCACGGAGAGCTTGCGGCGCAGGAGCGTGAGTTCGTGGGCCAGCTCCCGCTCCAGGTCCGGGGTCGAGGTGCCGCTGCTGTCGCCATGGCAGCAGGACGGGGCTGGGACTGGGGCGCTCATGGGGGGGCAGACATCAGGGGCCGGACCATCACCCGAAGGCATGACTTCAACCTATGGGGCTCGCAGCGGCATTCGAGGGCTGCTGGCGTTAGCTCGCGGCTGGGGTTGTCCTGCGGCGGCCGCTGAGCCACAGGCCGACACCGGTGATGGCAACGATCAACGTCAGAATCCCCATGATGGCGGAGTAATAGGGCTGCAGATTGATGATCCCGAAGTTGCCGGTATGGATTTTCATGAGCCAGAAGGCCTCGATGTTGTGGGCCAGCAGCAGGCCGTAGATCGAGCCTGAAAGGGCAGTGATGATCAGCGGCAGCGCGGCGATCGGCACCAGGGCGCGATGAAGGCGCCGCCGAACGTGTCGCCGTAGGTGTCGCTGGCGCAAGGTGCTGCTTGGGCCGGTCATCAGTTCTTCTGCAGGGTCTCATGGAGAGCCCGTTCGTTGGCGCAGGGCATCCAGAGCGAACCCATGGCGAACACGCCCTTGCATTTGAGCTCAGCGGCCCGCTTCTCGGCCTCGGCTTTGGTCTTGAACATGCCCTGCATGTGGGCCCCTGCGCCTGGCGGCATCAAGACCGCCAGGACGCCAGCCAGCACCAGGATCAGGGCAGCATGACCACCACGGTGGGGGCTCAAAGGAAGGGTTTTCATGGGGGGAGCCAACGGCTCACTTTTCCTTCGACACGGCCTTCTGGTAGGCCTCGAAGCTGGCGCAGGGCATCCACTCACGGCCCATGGCGAAGCTGCCGCTGCACCTGAGCTCCCTGGCGTGCGTCTCAGCAGTGGACCTGGTGGGGAACATGTCATTGGCCTGGGCCTGAGCGCCGTTGGCACCGAGCAGCACCAGAGCCGCCACCGACAGGTTCCAGAAACGAGGCAGCTTTGGGGGCAGCAAGGGACGCATGCATCAGCGAATCCGACCACCTTAGATTCTCCTCTCAGGTGGAGAGTCAACCCCCGTGATCATCGCGTCCCCGCCTCAGGGCCTCAAGATCGGTGTGCTGGCGGCCCGCAGTGGCCTGCCCGTCAAGACGCTTCGCTACTACGAAGAGCTCGGCCTGCTGCCTGCCGTGGGCCGAAGCCCCGGTGGTTACCGGCTCTTCAGTGAGGAAAGCCTGAGGCGCCTGGCCTTCATCCGCCGCCTCAAGGCCCTGGGTCTGAGCCTGGAGGAGATTCAGGAGTGCCTCGCACCCCACGACGCCGGGCTACTGCCTTGCCACGACATCCAGCAGCAACTCAGCCGCCAGATCGGGCGCATCGACGAACGCATCAAGGAGCTGGGCCTGCTGCGGGTGGAGCTGCAAACGCTGCTCGGGAACTGGCAGAGCGATCCGCTTCAGGATGACGCGGTGATCTGCCCCAACCTTCAGGTGTGACCAACCTGCGCGTTGTCACAGCCGCCCAGGCTGAACGGCGCGCTTCACATTCTCCAAGCGTGACCAGCCTGGAAGCAGAAACTCAAAGGAAACGAGAGGCTCAGATGGCCAGCAATCACAAGCACCCCAAAGCCTGGGGAGCGACAGTCCTGGCCCTGGCCGCCGCAGGGGCGTTCAGCGCGGGCCTGGTCACAGGCTTCCCATCGCTGTCGCAGGGCTGGAGTGGTGGTTCAGGGAGGACAGGCGATGGCGGAGCCATGGGTGGCGGCGGTCCGATGGGGATGGCCTACTCCGATCGGCCATTCATCGTGATGATGATTCCCCACCACGAGGGGGCAATCGCCATGGCCGACCTCGCCCTCACCCGTGCCCGCAGGCCCGAGATCAAGGCCCTCGCGAGGAGCATCCAGGCGAGTCAGACGAGGGAGAACGCCCAGATGCGCGCCTGGTACAGGCAATGGTTCGGAAAGGACGTTCCCTCCTGGGGGCCCGGTTCGCTCTGGGGCTGGCAGGGCGGGATGGGCCCCATGGGCATGGGGATGGGGATGGGCGGTGGCCGCATGGGCCACGGGGGGACGAATCTCGGCCGCGCTGCGCAGGGCCACGGATTTCGATCGGGCCTTCATCGAGCAGATGATTCCCCACCATCAGATGGGAGTGATGATGGCGTCGATGGCCCAGATCAATGCCCAGCACCCGGAGCTCAGAGAGCTCCAGCAGGGGATGGTGAAGGTGCAGAGCGATGAGATCAGGCAGATGGAGCAGTGGTACCGCTCCTGGTACGCCGGCCAACCCTGAGGCTCAGCAGGCCACGGATTGTTCAGAGTTCACCCCAGCAGGCTTCGCCGGGGTCACCTGGCTCAGGGGAACGCAAAAAGGAGGCGAACCATTGCGGGCCAGGGCCAGCGGCGCACCCAGCAGGACTCTGAGGCGTCGTCGAGGCTGACCACCTGATAAGTGCCATCGGACTTGCCGCTGACCTGAACGAAAGAACCTGATTCGAGGGTCATGGTTACGTAGGCGAGGGGACAACCGGCACGAGAGCCTCCAGACGACGAAACCCCTTGGGGCGCCTGGAGAGCAGATCGATGTATGAAGAAACTAGTGCAACCGTAACGGTTGATTGCGGCCGTGCCAGCGGGAATCCGAACCCTGTGATGGCTCCCACACGTTGAGGTGATTCCGGGGCCGTTGCAGCGGCACGCCTGGGAACCTTTCTCTAGTGGTGGCTCAGGTTGAACGCCTCAGTCGCGCACGCCCTTCGCTTCGGCGGGTTCAGCTCCCGCTCAGTGAAGGGCCCGCCTTGGCCGGCCTGCGGCTCCAGGGGCGCACCAGCGCCACGGAAGCCCAGGCCCTGGTGCTCCGGGTTCAGCCCACGCTGACCTGGGTGATGCGGCCGCCGAGCCGGTTCGCCCGCTGCATCGCCTCGTTGAAGCGCGCGAACGGCACCCGCCAGACCACATCGGCGCAGCGCTCGGCGTCGAGGTTGACGATGCCCCTCACGTGCAGGGTCACGGTGCGGCCGGAGGCTCCCTGGAGACCATGGATCTTGTGGGCCTGGCCGGGGCCCCGGGCCGTGTGGGCACCGGCGACGCTGGCGTCGCTTGCCGCAGCTCCGGTGCTGACCACGGAGCGGAACGGCCCCTCACTGGCGCTCGGGCTCACCACCGGCACGGCCCGGTTCTGGTGCAGGGCGCCGCCCAAGCGGAAACGGGTGCCGGCGACATCCCCCTTGACCGAGGCGGCGGCACCGCGGGCGAGCTGCATCAGCCAGGAAAACTGGCGGCCCTCCAGTCCCGCGGAATAGTCCCAGCCGTGGATGTAGGGAACCACGTCCATGCCGAAACGCTCCTGGTACTCAGGGCTGTCGATGTAGGAGTCGATCTCGGCATCCACTCCCTGCTCCTGCAGGATCGTGAAGTGGTGGAGCATCTCGTCGCGGTTGTGGGGAGCGCGGCCCAGCAGGTGTTTGTGGTTGAGCTCGATGAAGCGGTAGGGATTGCAATTGTCAAAGAAGCGGCTGCGGTAGAGACCGCTCCTGGCCACGGCCCGCACCAGTTCACGCACGTTGAAAAAGCCGTTGCGGTAGAGGGATTCGACTCCTTCGAGCCGCTCGTTCTGCATCACGTATTGCTGACCGAGCACCTGCTGGTAGACGGCCCGGATCGTGAGGCTCTTGTCGTTGTCGGAATCGGTGATCCAGCCTTCCTTGTTGCGGTCGTTGGCGAAGCGTTCGATACCCAGATAGGGGGCTCTGATCAGGGTCATCGGAGGAGGGGCGAAGGACGAGGGGTGGGGCGAAGGGAGGCGCCAGGCAGGACCGTAGGCCGATCGATGGGGGATCACTGACAACCGTCACCCGGGGCCATGGTTTTCAAACAAGCAGCACAAGATTTCACATTTGTTCATGGGGCGCTCTCTCCGGCCAGTTACTCCAGCCCTTGCAAGCCCGAAGGGGTAAAAGGCTCACCGCCCCACGCCCCATGGCCACCAGGTCACGCCAGGGGCAGCGCAGCAGAGCCGCTGCAGCCCTGCAAAGCCAATGCCCCACGGGCTTCAGGAGCAACGCCAGCAGCATCCCAGGGTCTACTTCGTCCCCAGCGGCGGGAGGAACGGTGGCGATGCGGAACGCCTGGGGGGCCGCTGAGTTATCGCCGATCGCAAGGAAGTCGGCACCGCCGGCGGAGGACCGAACCCTCGGGGCCACCCGCGGCCCTAGGGTGTGAATGGTTCCAAGATTTCTCTACGAAGTGGGCTCAACCTCTCTTCAGGGCCGTCGAGGAATCGATTCATAGTTCCTGAGTTCATGACGATTTACGTGGGCAACCTTTCCTTCGATGCCGAAGTGGAAGACCTCCAACAGCTTTTCGCTACTTACGGTCAAGTCAAACAGTGCAGCCTGCCCCTCGATCGGGAAACCGGTCGCAAGCGCGGCTTCGCCTTCGTCGACATGGCTGTCGAGGCTGAAGAGGCCAAGGCCATCGACGACCTTCAAAACGTTGAATGGATGGGTCGCAACATCCGGGTCAACAAAGCTGAGCCACGCACCGGCGGCGGCGGCGGCGGCGGTAATCGTGGCGGTGGCGGCGGTTATGGCGGCGGCGGCGGCGGCGGTTACGGCGGCGGTGGCGGCGGCGGCCGCTACTGATTCACCGGGGACACAAGCGCCTGTCCCTTCGCCGCGTTCTGCGGCAGATAACCCCGGAGAGCTTCGCTCCCCGGGGTTTTTTATGGCCCGAGCTCACTTCGAGATCATCACATCCACCCCTGGAGTGCGCCGCCGCACCAGCACGCCGGTGTCGTGCTCGCTGCGGTGCAGGTGCAGATCGATCTCCTCCTCCCCCAGCCGCAGACCGGAGATCTCCATGCGGTCAATGCCCCTGGGCAGCACGGGGTTGCGGAAGAGCACCTGCACCCGGCCCGTGGTCGCCTCGCGGCCGATGCCCATCCCGGTGATCGCCTCCAGCAGACCGAACACCGAGCCGCTGGCCCAGGCCTGGGGACTGCAGGCCACCGGATAGTGGGTGGGCTCCTCCCCTCCTGGCGGGGAAACCGCAGAACAGTTCCGGCAGGCGGTACTGGGGCATGGCACAGGCCGTATCGAACAGGCCGGTGAAGATCCGCATCGCTTCACTGCTGTGGCCATAACGGGCCAGCCCCAGGCCGATCAAGGCGTTGTCGTGGGGCCAGACGGAACCGTTGTGATAGCTCATCGGGTTGTACCGGACCTCCCGTTCATCGAGGGTGCGTACGCCCCAACCGTTGAAGCTGGTGGGCGCCAACAACTGCCGGGCGATCGCCGCCGCCGCCGGCCGGCTGGCGATGCCGGTCCAGAGGCAGTGGCCCGCATTCGAGGTCCGCACCACACAGGGCTCCCCCGCCCCGTCGATCGCCAGGGCATAGGTGCCGATCGCATCGCTCCAGAAGGCCGCGTGGAAGCGACGGCGCAGGTCGCGCGCCTCCTCCTGCAACCTCTCCGCCGCCTCAGGATGGCCGCAGCGCTGCTCAATCGCCGCCAACGCCCGCCGGGCCCCGTAGGCATAGGCCTGCACCTCACAGAGGGCGATCGAACCCTCCGCCAGCCGGCCATCGGCATGGTGGACCGCATCGTCGCTGTCCTTCCAGCCCTGGTTGCGCAAGCCCCCTGGGCGGCGCAGAGGTAACGCAGGAATCCATCCGGGCTCTGGGCCTCGGCGTTGCGGATCCAGGCCATGGCGCTGTCGAGGGCCGGGCGCAGGCTGTTGATGAAATCCCTGTCGTCGCTGCGCAGGAGGTAGTCGCCCGCCAGGAGCAAAAACAGGGGCGTGGCATCGACGCTGCCGTAGTAGCGGCCGAACGGCACCTCCCCCAGGGCCGCCATTTCCCCCAGGCGCGCCTCATGCAGGATCTTGCCCGGCTCGGCGTCGGAGGCGGAGTCGCAGTGACGCGCCTGCTGTTCGGCCAGGAATCCGAGCACTCCCCGGGCCAGGCGGGGCTCCACCAACAGCATCTGGCGGGCGGTGATCAGGCCATCACGTCCGAAGGGACAACTGAACCAGGGCACACCGGCATAGGGATAGAGGCCGTGGTCGAGTTGGGTGGAAAGCAGATGGACGTCGGAGGTGGAGCGGTCGATCCAGGCGTTGAAAGCGGGGTTGTCGGTGCTGATCGAGGCGTTGAGCAGACGGTTGAGCCGAAACCGCTCCACCGTGGCCTCCAGGGCCGCATCGAAGGCTTCCTGGGGGAAGACCCGGAATCCGCTTGCGGATGGAAATCCAGCATCAGGGCCAGCTTGCGGGTGCAGCGGGGCTCCAGGTCGAAGGCGAAACGCAGCTCCGTTTCGGATACATCCAGCACCTCCGCCTCCAGCCGCAGGGCCGTGCTTCGGTCGGTCCCGTCGAGGCCCCGGTAGACCACCTCCAGGCTGTCGGCGGTGCAGCTGTAAACCCGGGTGCCGCGGTTGTCCCGGTGGATGCCGCGCACCTCGAAGATGTCGAGAAAATCGGCATTCACCAGCAGCACCAGTGGAATCGTGACGCTGGAGGCGGCGTAGCTGGTGAAGCTCAGTTGCTGCAGCAGACCCGTGGGAGTGAGCACGGTGCTGCGCTCCAGGTGCACCGTGCCCGCTGGCAGCGAGCCGGGCGCGAAGCCGTCGTTGCTGAGATGGCTGATGTGCAGCCCCATTTCCTCCCGTTCGGTGGAGGAGAGCACGGAGGGGGACAGCCCCAGAGCAGCAGTTCCAGCTGGCTCACATGGCGCATGCCCCGGTGAAACACCCCGGAGTCGGGATGGGCCCCTGGGCTGATCTCGCCCCGGCGATCGAGCATGGCGAAGGTCTCGCCATCCTTGAGCACGAACGGGGGAGCTGATCAAGCCGCATGGCACACCTGGTTGCGGTCGGCTCCATCACCGCCCAACCTGGCCTGCTCCGGGGGCGCGTTCGACTCCCCCATCAAGCGCCCGTAGAGCTGCTCGTAGGCGATCGCCTGACGTTCGACGCTGAAACGGCGCTCGAAATCGGCGCGGATGGCCGGGCGCGAGAGCTCCTTGATGCGGCCCACCGCCGCCACCGCCGCCGCGATCGATTCCACCAGCACCCCGTTGAGGCCATCGATGATCACCTCGGGGGTGGAGCCGTTGCGCCAGGCGATCACAGGGGTACCACAGGCGTTGGCCTCGATCATCACCAGTCCGAAGGGCTCCTGCCAGTCGATCGGGAACAGCAGCGCCAGGGCATGGCCGAGCAGCTCCTGCTTGCCGGCGTCGTCGACTTCACCGATGAACTCCACGGCGGGATGGCGCTCCAGCAACGGCTCGATCACGGTGTGAAAGTAGTCGCGGTCCGCCGCATCGACCTTGGCCGCCACCTTGAGCGGCAACCCCGCCGCCGCCGCGATCTCGATGGCGCGATCAAGCCGCTTCTCCGGCGAGATGCGCCCGACGAAGGCCAGATAGGGCGACGGCGTGGGCTCGAAGCGGTAGAGATCCGCGGGCAGACCGTGGTGAATCGTGCCGAGCCAGCGGGCCTGGGGCAACGGCCGGCGCTGGGACTCGGAAATCGACACCAACGGCACCTGATCAAAGTGGCGGTGCAGCTCGGCCATCGAGGCGGCCGACATCGGGCCGTGGATGGTGGTGAGATGGGGCACGTTCAGGCGCGCCGTCAGGGGGTAATGGCCGTGGCCGGTGTGGAAATGCAGCACATCGAAGCGGTGCAGCTGCTCGGCCACGCAATCGAGCTGGATCAACGCCGGCACGCTGCGATCACCCTGGTAGCCCGCCTGCCGCAGGGCCCGGGGCACGCAGGGATAGAGCTCGGCGCTGGTGGTGGAATCACCGCTGGCGAACAGCACCACCTCATGGCCGCGGCGCACCAGTTCCTCGGTGAGGTAGTGCACCACCCGCTCGGTGCCCCCGTAGCGCAGGGGCGGCACACATTCATCGAGCGGCGAGATCTGGGCGATGCGCATCGTTGAGGCTCCAAGACAGAACGATCACCGCGCTCCTGCCCCGCCACCAGCCATGGCAACAGCAGGCAGGGGAATCAGAACCGCGGGCGACCAGGTGACAGCTGATCACCAGGCAACGGCGATCGACCGCAGAAAAGCTGACCACCCCACAACGGCCCTGGGATGGAAGATCTTTTGTTCCACAAGGCTAGGGAGGTGATCCGGAGCCGACGTGCGGCAGATCGGCAGCACACGTTTCTCCGCCAGGGCCACACCACTGACGCAAGCGGAGGGACGTGCAACCAGCGCAACCCACAGCGATCGCACGCCCAGGAGCTGTGAGCGGTCTGGAGCTCGCCATGCCCATGCCGCTCGTCTACCCCCGCTTCCCCCACCTGCTGGAGCGTCCAGCGCGACCTGGAACGGCGGGGCCGCAGGGTGCTGTTGCCGGTGGGCGGCCCCCTCCGGCGCCTTCTACTATCACGGGGGCGCTCCCTGGGGCATGGCGAATCACAAACGGCTGCCGCCGCCGGAATTTCTGCGTCAGCAGCTCAACTACGACCCCCGCACCGGCCACTGCAGCTGGAAGGGCGGCATGGCCCCCAGCGGACAGAGCCGCCAGGGCGAGCGGGCCGGCAGCAAGGGCCATGACGGTCGCTGGCAGGTGTCGATCGAGGGTCAGCGCTACGCCCTGACACGCATCATCTGGTGCCTGCACCACGGGGTGGATCCAATCGGGCGGGAGATCACACCCATCAACGGCAACCGCGACGACCACCGCATCAACAACCTGAGGGCCACCCCCCAGGGCCAACCGCGGCGCCCCCGCCGAGTCACCCCAAGCGACCTGAGCACGGGCTTCAAGGGGGTCACCCAGGATCGCAGCACCGGCCGCTTTCGCGCCCGCATCCTGATCGATGGCACCCGCCAGTCCCTGGGGGAATTCGACAACAAATACGACGCCTTCCTGGCCTACGTGAGCGTCGCCAAGGCCCAACTGCGGCGAACCCTCCCTGAGCCCATGTCGCCCCTGATGCAGGCGAAGGTGACCCCGCTGGCCTGAGATGGCCATCAGCCGGATGAACTCCCTCCCCCTTGCTGCGACCCACCCCCGGCGCCCTCCGCTCCTATCGACTGGAGGAACGTCCTGCCGCCATCCCCACCCAGCTCTATGTCCACGGCGGTCGTCAGCCCAGCCGCTTCAGTGTTGTGGTGTTCGAGAGCGAAGGCCCCAGGCTCCACTCCCTGCGGAACCCCGAAGAGCTCTCAGCCCTGAAGACTCGAGGAGTGCCCCTGTGGCTGCGGGTGATGGGTCTGAGCGACCCACGGCCGATCACGGCCATGCTGCAGGCGCTGGAGGTGCCGGCAATGTTGCTGCCGCCGCTGCTGGAGGTGCCCCAACGGCCTCGGGTGGATTCCCTCGGCGAAGCGCTGCTGGTGGTGCTGCACCGCTTCAGCTTTGCCCATGACCCCGCCCATCTGCTCAGCTCCCAGGTGGGGGCCCTGCTGCTGCCGGGACTGCTGGTGAGCTTTGAAGAAGCGCCCGTGGGGGAGGCGTTCCCGGCGCTCACCGACTGGCTGGAGTCCCAGGTGGGGGCCACGGACTTGCGCGACCTCGACGACATCCTCCACTTCCTGGTGGATGAGATCCTCGATGAACTGTTCCCGATGCTGGAGCTGATCGCCAACCGGCTCTGCGATCTGGAGGAGGCGGCCCTGCGGGACCCCAGACCGAAACTGCTGAAGCGCACTTTCCAGCACCGCTCCAACCTGCTCACGATCCGCGGCCAGATCTGGCCCCTGCGCCACCAGATCCGCGTGCTGCTGCGTCAGCGCCAGGAGCTGCTGGGACGGGAGGCCACCGCCGGCTTCCAGGACATGGGCGAACTGGTGGATCTGCTGTTCGAGAACTGCGAACTGCTGCGCAACCAATGCGATGCCATCACCCAGTCCTATGCGGCGAGCGTGGGCAACCGCATGAACCAGGTGATGAAGACGCTCACGATCCTCACCAGCATCTTTGCGCCGCTCACCTTCATCGGCGGGGTCTATGGCATGAACTTCGAGCACATGCCCGAACTGCACTGGCGCTATGGCTATGCCTACGCCATGGCTCTGATGGCCCTGGTGGCCCTGATCCAGGTGTACTGGCTCTGGCGGCGCCAGTGGTTCGAAGACTGGACCACCCCCGCTGAGGGACCATCACCGCATCGGCGCTGCAGATGAGCCGTGCTCGGTGGATCATCTCTCGATGAGTTGAAAGGCTTTTACTTCTGTTTGCTGGCGATGCCGTCAGGCCCGAAGGAGCTGATTAGGTTTGGAAAGACGTTCCCTAATCGATGGCCATGGTCAAGGGTCTCGCCGTTGGCCTCCTGGTCGGCACCAGCTGAGCGCTGGGCTCACGCCCCCCGCCTCAACCCACGACCTGGGCCACGACAGCCACAGAAACAGCCTGCGCTGAATCCCCCTGCGCAGATGAGGCGCAACCCAGGAGCGTGGTGGGGGGCCTGCCGATTGATCAGCCTGTCCATGATCTCCATGCCGATGCTGCCCGCCCATGGCGACGTCAAAACGAAGAGAGCTCTCCCAGCTCACTGAGCGCGACTTCAGCCTCTACCGGGCCATCTGCCGGGAACTGGAGGAACTGCAGCACACGATCAACGACCAGACGGTGGTGTTCTCCGATTTCGAGGAAATTTCCGTGGCCATGATGGATCGCCGCTTCCTCGTTGAATGGCTCAGGGAACTGAACTTTCCCACTGTCATGGCCTACGTCGACTGCGGTCTCGACGAGGCCGAGGAGGACCTGATCCTGCTCGATCCCCCGATTGAGCCATGCAAAGTTGGCTTGCCGATCAGGAACCACCGGGTCGGCGGGGTTCGCCCTAGCGAGCCGGGCACGGTTTCTGGTTCTGCTGGGCTGGCGGGGCCGGCAGGGGCAAGCCCGAATCCCTCACGATCACGGACCAATCAGGCTTGAGCCAGCCCTTCTGCAAGGCCAGGAAAGCCCCCACGATCAGCAGGATCAACAGGATCTTGCTCATGGCTCCGCTGGCCCACGGGCGCTGAATCTGGCATGCGGATAACCTGAGCCCGACCTTGACTCAGGTCATGTTCATCAGGCGCTTCTCCAAGACGGTCAGCAAGGGCTCCGCCGCCGCCCGGCTGCGGCAGGTGAACCGGGAGGACGCGTTGCAGCAGTTTGAGCTCTCCGCCCTGGTTCAGTCCTACCTGGCCCGGGAACCGCTCTACCTGGGCCGCGGCAACTTCTGGGACTGGGACGTGGACGGCATTCCCAACTGGCTGGTCCCCAGGTTTCAGGACCTGAACCTGCTGGAGGGTTGAACCTAGCCTGGGCTCCACAGCGAGAGCGCCCATGTTCCGCCACCTGCTCGTGCCCACCGACGGCTCCAACCTCTCGCAACAGACCATTGAGCGGGCCGTGAATTTTGCCCGTGAGGGCTCGTCGCGCCTCACCTTCCTCTACGTGCAACCTGAACTGTTCGGCCCCGACAACCTGGCGTTCTTCGGCGACGCCCTGGTGGTCAACCCAGGCTGGAACGAGGAGATGGCGCGCTCCAACGTGGCCTACGCCCAGCACGTGCTCCACCAGGCCCAGGAGCAGGCCACGGCGGCGGGGGTCAGCAGTGAAGGGGTCACCCTTGTGAGCAGCGTGATCTACGAAGCGATCATTGATACGGCCAAACGCCACTCCTGCGATCTGATCTTCATGGCGTCCCATGGGCGGCGGGGGTTGGCGGGCTTCCTGCTGGGCAGCGAAACCCAGCGGGTGCTCACCCACGGCACCCTTCCCGTGCTCGTCTACCGGGCTCCCGAAGCGTCGTGAGTCCAGGGTTCGGCCGGCACCCGGCCCAGCTCCAGCCGGTGGGAGCGGGCCCGCTGACGCTGCTCGAAGGCCTGCAACTCCAGCTGCCTGCCGGGGTGGTCAGGATCGTCGATCAAGCTGCGCCAATGGGCGGTGGTGCTGGCGTGGATCCGCTCCACCGCCCGCTGGGCCTCCGGCGTGGGCGCGGAGCGGCCCCGATGCTGGTCACTGGAGCGATGGGGGGAGCGATGGCGGTGTCCCACGGCGGCCTCCGGTTGAGCTACCTCCGTTCTATTCACCCCCGGGGCCATTGAAACCACTCATTAAGGAGTTGCGACTGGCGGTGCTGGGCCACGTGGAGTGGGTCAGCTTCGTGCGGGTGCCGGCCCTGCCGCGATCGGGTGATATCCAGCACGCCAGCGATCTGTTCGAGCAGGCGGCCGGCGGTGGGGCCGTGGTGGCCGCCCAGATGGCCCGTCTGGCGGGCGGCGCCCGCTTCTACACCGCCCTCGGCCGCGATCCCCTCGGCGAGCGTTGCGCCGCCGAACTCAAGGCC
Organism: Cyanobium sp. ATX-6F1; assembly: GCF_047395825.1. Lineage (NCBI taxonomy): Bacteria > Bacillati > Cyanobacteriota > Cyanophyceae > Synechococcales > Prochlorococcaceae > Cyanobium > Cyanobium sp. ATX-6F1. The sequence continues at coordinate 447,293 of NZ_JBCEBF010000003.1, forward strand.
CTGGGCCTGACTCTGCACATCGCCTGGCGGGACGCCCCCACCCGCCGGGCGATCACCTTCATCGAACCGGGGGCGAGCGCACGATCACCGTCTTCGGCGAGCGGCTCAGCCCCTGCGCCAGTGACGATCTGCCCTGGGAGCAGCTCGAGCGTTGCGACGGTGTGTTCGCGACCGCTGGCGACGTCGAAGCGCTGCGACGGGCCCGTGGGGCGCGGGTGCTGGCGGCCACACCGCGGCTGGGGCTGCCCCTGATCCGTGCCGCCGGCATCTGCCTCGATGCCCTGGTGGGCAGCGCCAGCGATCCCGGTGAGGCCTATGCCCCCGGCGACCTGGAGCCTGCGCCAGGGGTCTACGTGGGAACGGAAGGGGCCCGGGGCGGTTTCACCCGGCCCGGGGGACGCTTCAGGGCGCCGCAGCCAAGCGCCGTGGCGCTGGAGGGCGGCGACGGGGACAGCTACGGGGCCGGCGATTCCTTCGCCGGTGGCTTGACCACGGCGTTGGCGGCCGGCTGGAGCCTGGAGGATGCCCTGGCCCTGGGCGCCCGCTGCGGCGCCGCCTGCATCGCGGGGCGCGGCGCCTACGCCGGCCAGATCGATGGGGCGGCGGCCGGGCAGCTGCACGGACGAACTCAGGCCTGAGCCAAGGACAGACCTGGTCACAGCTTGATCGCTTCCGGTGGTAGCCAGCACACGCAAGCCCCATATCCGGCTTCTACGGTGGCCCGGTGACGGATTCAGTCCCCTTGACTCGGCCCCTGCGCGAGCGCTGGCAGCGGATGCCACGACCCACCCGCTGGCTGCTGGTCGCCGGTGGGCTCGCCCTGGGCCTCGTGCTGGTTCGAGGGCTGCTGCCGAAGGAGAGCGAGCAACGCAAACGCCCCCCTGTCCTGGTGGAAACCGCCCAGGTGCGCAGCGGCCAGCTCGATGTGGTCTTCCCGCTCACCGGCGAGGTCAAGGCGGTGGCCTCCGCCGCCATTCGCCCCGAGCTGTCGGGCATGCTGAAGAAGGTGCATTTCCGCGAGGGCCAGCAGGTGAGCGCCGGCCAGTTGCTGCTCAGCCTTGATCCCGCCGAGTTTCAGGCCGCCCTGAACCAGGCCCGTGCCAACAGCCAGAAGGCCGAGGCGGGGGTGCTCCAGGCCAGGGCCGAAGCCACGCGCACGGCCACGCAGGCACGCACCGCCCGGGTGCGGGCCGAGCGCTACCGCAACCTGGGACGCCAGGGCGCCGTGAGCAGCGACCAGCAGGATCAGTTTGTGAGTGAGGCCGACAGCGCCGAGGCCACCGCTTTGAGCAGCCGCAGCGCCGTGAGCAGCGCCCTGGCCAATCTGGCGGCGACCCGGGCCGCCGAGGCCACGGCGCGGTTGCAGCTCCAGCGCACCCAGATCCGCTCGCCGATCAGCGGCCGCGCCGGCCAACTGCGCGTCACCGTGGGCAACTACGTGCGCGAACAGGACAACACACCGCTGCTGCTGGTCAACAGCTTCTCGCCCATCGACGTGGTCTTCGCCGTGCCCCAGCGGCTGCTGGGCCAGCTGCGGCCGGGCCTGCCGGTGCAGCTGGAGGCCAGCGGCCCCGGCGCGGCACCGATCCGCGGACGGCTGAGCTCGATCGACAACGCGGTCGATGCCACCACGGGCACCACGCGGATCAAGAGCCGCTTCGCCAATGACGACCAGAGGCTGGTGCCGGGTCAGTTCGTCAAGGGACGGCTGCAGCTGGAGCGGCTCGAGAACGTGCTGCTGGTGCCGCAGACGGCGGTGCAGATCGGCCAGAAGGGCAGCTACGTCTACCTGGCCAGCGGCAAGCCCAAGGCCGGCAAGGCCGAGGTCAGGCCGATCCGCACCGGGCCCGCCGCCGATGGTGATGTGGTGGTGCTCGGCGGACTGAGCCTTGGTGATCGTGTGGTCACCAAGGGGCAGTTCGCCCTCAGCCCCGGAGCGAGCCTCTCCGAGCGTCCGGCCCGCCCGGGGGGCCGCGCCAACCGAGTCGCGAGGGAGGCACCAAGCCATGAGCCTCGCGAACCAGATGATCCGGCGGCCGGTCACCGCCACGCTGATCGCCGTGGCCCTGGTGATCTTCGGCCTGATCGGCTACGGCCAGTTGCCGATCAACGATCTGCCCACGATCGATTTCCCCACCCTGCAGGTGAGCGCCTCCCTGCCGGGGGCCAGTCCGGAGACCATGGCCACCGCGGTCGCCACCCCCTGGAGCAGCAGTTCTCCACCGTGGCCGGCATCAGCACGATCACCTCCAGCAGCAGCCAGTCCAGCACCCAGATCACGCTCCAGTTCAACCTCGAGCGCAACATCGACGCCGCCGCCCAGGACGTGCAGACGGCGATCGCCCAGGCCAGCCGGCAGCTGCCCCCGATCTGCCCTCACCCCCTCCCTGCGCAAGGTGAACCCGGCCGAGCAGCCGGTGTTCTACCTGGTGCTCAGCTCGGAGGTGCTGCCGCTGGCGGAGGTGAACCGGGCCGCGGAGGTGCAACTGGCCCAACGGCTCTCGATGCTCGACGGGGTCTCCCAGGTGCAGGTGTTCGGGGCCCAGAAGTATGCCGTGCGTGTGCGCCTCGACCCCCAGGCCCTTGGCGCCAAGGGAATCGGCATCGACGAAGCCCTCAATGCCGTGCGCGGCGGGAACTCCAATCTGCCCACGGGCAACCTCTACGGACCCAAGCAGACCTACTCCGTCGAAGACAATGGCCGCCTCGATGACGCCGCCGGTTACCGCCAGCTGATCGTCGCCTACCGGGACGGTTCACCCGTGCGCCTCTCCGATGTGGCCGAGGTATTCGATTCGGTGGCCAATGAGCGCCTCGCCAGCAAGTACAACGGCACCCGGTCGATCGTGCTGGCGATCCAGCGTCAACCGGGCAGCAACACGGTGGCGATCACCGCCAAGATCCGCGCGCTGATCCCGGAGCTGAAGGCCTCGATTCCCGCCGCCATCAACCTGGATGTGCTGTTTGATCGCTCCGAGGCGATCAAGGAATCGATCACCGATGTGGAGCACACCCTGCTGCTCACCATCGCCCTGGTGATCGTGGTGGTCTACCTGTTCCTCGGCTCGCCGATGACCACCACGTTGCCTGCCCTGGCGATCGTGATTTCGCTGGTGGCCACCTTCGGGGTGATCTGGCTGTTGGGGTATTCGCTCAACAACATCTCGCTGATGGCGCTCACCTTGAGCGTGGGCTTCGTGGTCGACGACGCGATCGTGATGGTGGAGAACATCGTGCGCCGCCAGGAGCAAGGGGAGCGGCGCTGGACGGCGGCGCTGCTGGGCTCCGAGGAAATCACCACCACCGTGATCTCCACCACCGTGGCCCTGGTGGCGGTGTTCATCCCGATTCTGTTCATGGGGGGCCTGCTCGGACGCCTGTTCCGGGAGTTCGCCGTGACCCTGAGCGTGGCGGTGATGTTCTCGAGCGTCGTCGCCCTGACACTCACGCCGATGATGGCGGCCCGCTTTTTGCCCGAAACCGGCGCCAGGCCGAGCGGGCTGCTGGAGAACAACCAGCTGTTGCGCTGGTTCAACCGATCCTTCGATCGCCTCAGCAACCTTTACGCCAGCACCCTGGGCACCGCCCTGCGCCGGCCCCGGGCCGTGCATCTGTTTTCCGTGGCCCTGCTGGTGCTCACGGTGCTGTTCTTTCAGATGGTGCCGAAAGGGTTCATTCCTGATGTGGACACCGGCCAGCTCACCGTCAACACCCAGGCCTCCGAGGGCATCTCGTTTCCGGAGATGGCGGCCCTCCAGGACAAGCTGGCGAGCAAGCTGCTGGCCAACCCCAACATCGACGGGGTGAACAGCACCATCGGCTCCGGCGGCCCCAACGCCTCCTCCAACAGTGGCCGCCTGTTCCTGCGCCTCAAGCCCCGCTCGGTGCGCCCCCTGGGGGCCGCGGAGCTGAGCCGGAGCCTGCGGCGCACGGTCAACAGCATCCCCGGCCTGCGGGGCTTCGTGCGCCAGCCGGCGGCGATCAGCATCGGCGGCGGCCAGAGCCGCGCCCGCTATCAGTTCACGCTCCAGGCGATCGATCTGGCCCAGCTGCTGGAGGTGGCGCCCGGTTTCGAGCGCCAGTTGCGCGCCATGGGCGACCTCACTGATGTCAACAGTGACCTGCTGCTGAACAACCCCAAGCTCAAGGTGAACATCGACCGCGACCGGGCGGCGGCCCTGGGCCTGAACGTGGCCACCCTTCAGAGCACCTTGCGGGACGCCTACGGCGAAGGTCAGATCTCAACGATCTACAAATCTGACGGCCAGTACGCCGTGATCAGTGGCGTCAAGTTGGTGGATCAGAATTCACCGGCCGATCTGGATCTGCTCTCGATCCGCAACAGCGCCGGCAAGCTCGTTCCCCTCGGTGCGGTGGCCAGCCTGGAGCGCGGCAGCGGCATCGTCTCGATCAACCACAATGCGCAGCTGCCCTCGGTCACCTTTTCGTTCAACGTGCGCCCGGGGGTGTCGCTCGATCGGGCCACCGCAGCAATCAGCGATCTGGCGCGCGAGAGCTTGCCGGCGGGGGTGAGCACCAGCTTCCAGGGGGACGCCAAGGTGTTCGGCGAATCCTTCGCCAACCTGGGCTGGCTGGCCATTCTGGCGATCCTGGTGATCTACGTGGTGCTCGGGATCCTCTATGAGGATTTCATCCATCCACTCACGATCCTCACCAGCCTGCCCTCGGCGGCGGTGGGGGGCCTGGCCACCTTGATCCTGTTTGGCTCGGAGCTGAACATCTACAGCTACATCGGCCTGATTCTTCTGATCGGCATCGTCAAGAAAAACGGCATCATGATGATCGATTTCGCCGTCGTGGCCTCGCGCACGGGGCTGACGCCCATCGAAGCGATCTACCAGGCTTCACTGACACGCTTCCGGCCGATTATGATGACTACTGTGTCATCGGTGATCGGCGTCATGCCGATTGCCCTGGGCCTCGGTGCCGGGGCCGAGGCCCGCCGCCCCCTGGGCCTGGTGGTGCTGGGGGGCCTGGTGGTCTCCCAGATCGTGACGCTTTACATCACTCCGGTGTTCTATGTGAGCGCCGAAGGCTTCGCGGCGCGGCTGGGGCTGCGACCACAGATCGCTGTGGATGGAGCCGCAGCCGACCAGGGGCGCTCCATCAAGGAACTCCTGGGCCGAGTGGCGAGAAGGAGCCGGTCGCGCCAGCCTGAGGTCATGACCCGCTTTGCCGAGGGGGGCCACGAGGTGGTCCTGATGCAGCCCCGCCGCTTCGAGGAGGTCTCCGAAGCGGTCATGGCCGTGCGCGAGCGCAAGACGGTGCTGCTCAACCTTTCCGCCATGGAGCCCTCGGAAGCCCAGCGGGCCGCCGACTTCGTCGCCGGGGGCGTGTTCGCCATCGATGGCCACCAGGAGCAGCTCGATGATCTGATCTTCCTGTTCGCCCCCAGCGGTGTGGGAATCGAGCGCGATCCGTTCTGAGCGCTCGGCTGCATCACGCCGCCCAGACGCAGCCAACAAATCACTCCACGCGGAACGTGACGGCCATCACGGCGGTGATGTCCTTGTCGATCGTGCGGGTGTCGTAGGAGCCCGTATCGCCGGTTTCGGTGGAATTGGGGGCGGTGATCTGGAACGAGCCCGTGTCGGCGTTCACGATCGCCCCGATCCTGGCGCCGGCTTCCGCGGCGATGGCCTTGGCCCGCGCCCGGGCATCACGGGTGGCCTTGGCGAGCATGTCCACGCGCTTTTCCGCCAGCCGCCCGTAGGTGTAGGCGGGGTCGTTGATCGTCAGCGGCACCCCCTCGCCGATCAACTGGGCCGCGGCACGGGCCACCTGGGCCACCTTCTCCACCCGGGCGCTGGCCACCTGGATCGGCTGACGGCTGGTCCAGACGCTGGAGCGCAGCTCACCGGTGCGCGGGTCGCGGACGTCGTCGCGGTCGGACTTGACGGCCCCCAGCTGCACCTCGGCCTCCGTCAACCCCTGGGCGCGCAGGAAGGCGGTGGTGCTGGCCACAGCCGGCAGCAGCGCCTTGTAGGAGTCCCCTTGACTGGCACCCCCTGGCGCACCTCCAGGGTCCAATCCACCGCGTCGCTGCGGATGCGCTCGGTGCTGGCGCCGGTGACGGTGATGCTGTCGTTGGCCTGGCGGAAGCCCTTGATCAGCACCGAACTGGACACCACCAGCCCCAGGCTCAGCACCGCCATGGCGCTGACCAGGGAAGGGGTGCGCCCCAGGGCCCGCCAACCACGCTCAAGCCAGCCAGGGGCCGAATCCGCCATCGCCCATCAAGGAGGGGTAGAGATTCCAACTTAGGTCGACTCCTTGTGCACGGCGAAGGCCGCCAGCACGCCTCCGGCGAAGCCCGAAAGGTGGCCGATCCAGCTCACCCCCGGTGGGCTGAGGAAGGGCAACAGGCTGGGAAGCAAGGCCCCATAGCTGAGCAAGGCAAACACCGAGAGCAGCAACGAGCCCACCCGTTTCTCCAGCCAGCCGACCAGCAGCAGATAGCCCAGCAGCCCATAGACCACCCCCGAGAGCCCATGGCTGCCGTAGGGCCAGAACAGCCAGACGGGAATCGCCATCAGGTAGACCCCCAGCCAGACCGCCAGGTAGTCGCGGCGGCCCTGGAGCAGCACCAGCCAGGAGAGGGGAAGGAACCAAAGCGAATTACTGACCAGGTGGGCGAAGCCGGCGTGGCTGAAGGGGGCGGTGAGCACACCGAGGAACGAGCCGCCGGGCTCCATGGGCAGGTTCCACTGGCCGCCGAAGACCAGCTGATCAATCAGTTCCTGGCCCCAGGGAACCGCCAGCACCAGGATCGGCAGCCAGAAGCCGCCACGCACTCTGGTGGTCAAAGGAGTCATGGCCGTTGGTGACACCGTGTCAATCATCTCAACCCCCGGGCGGCGGCGGAGCTGGGGTGCCGCGCCCAGAATGGGGCCATGGGAGTTTCGTTGTCCGATCAGGAGCGCCGCAGCCGGCGGCTGGGCAGTGGCCTCACCGCGGCCGATCTCCTGGGCGTCTGGCGCCTGGAGCAGGTGTGGCCCAGGCGCAGCGCTGAGCCATCGCCACTCAATGGCGCCCTGCTGAGGGGCCTGGGGGCCCAGCTGGAGATCCGCGCGGCGGACCCGCTGGGGGCACCTGAGGGTGCCGCACTGCGGGTGTTCAATTCGGTGCGGCTGGGGGCCCTGCAACTTCGGTTCGAAGGACCCGCCCGATTGCAGGGCCGGCGCCCCCTGCTCGTGTTCCGCTTCGAGCATCTGGAGCTGCTGGTGGGCTCCTGGCGCGCCCTGGAGCGGACCCTTGCCGCCAGCGAACCGTTCGACACAGCCGCGGTGGGCAAGCTTCCCTTCTTTGCCCTGATCGGCCTGGAGGCCAACGGCACGATCCTCAGCGCCCGGGGGCGCGGCGGTGGGTTGGCCCAGTGGCGACGCTCGCTAATCTTGATTCAAGGCAGTGTTCAGGATGACCCCCCAGATCCCTGAGCGGCCCCAGGACGCCAAAGCAGACATCAACGGAGTCAGCGACGACGACAGGAGCGGCTCCAGACAGGCGGAAGAACCGATCCGGCGCAGTCGAGCCGCCAACGTATTCATCCTCATCCTGGCTGGCGGCCTGGCTGTGACGGCTGTGGCGGTTCTCGCCAACTTCCTCACGGCCCGTTCTCGGGATGCGGTGGTGGAGGCCACTCCGATCGACATCAAGACGCCCATCAGCGGCATCCTGGTGGAGCTCAGGGCCAAGGCCGGCAGTGCCGTCAGTGCTGGCCAGTCCCTGGGCCGGGTGGAGGACCCCGCGCCAGCGGCCTGGAGCTGCGCAACCTCAAGACTTCCCTGCTCACGGCTGGAAGTGACCTGGAGGAGCTCGACGAGGAGGTGGCCAAGCAACGTCTGCTGGTGGAGACCATCCGGAACGACGCTGACCAGCAACAGGCACTGGAGATCGAGCGCAGCAGCCGGGAGCTGCAACGCCTGGAAGCGGAGGTGCGCCGTTCCAGGGAGGAGGTGGCCTTCATCGATCGGGATCTCAAGCGTCAGCAGACCCTGTTTCGCGCCGGAGCAGTGGCGGAAACGGTGGTGGACCGGGCCAGCACCGACCTCGCCCGTGAGCGGGAGCAACTGGCGGCTCTCGAGGAACGCCTGGCCGGTCAGAAAAGCGTGGTGGCGGCCGCCCGCAAGAACCTCACCTTGACCACCACCCGCAGCAACTTCGATCCCGCCGTGCGGCTGCAGGAAGCCAAGCTCAAGCTGCAGCGACTCGAAGGCCGGCGCCGCACCCAGGCCAAGCGGGTGGAGGGGTTGACCAAGCAGCTGGAGACCGCCGGGGTCGCCCGCGGGCTGCAATCGGAAAGCACCCTGGTGAGCCCACGCCAGGCCGTGGTCTGGAGGCTGCTGGCCAACCAGGGGGACACGCTGCGGGCCGAGGCGCCCGTGCTGCAGCTGATCGATTGCAAGGACCGCTTTATCACCACCTTCGTCAAGGAAAGTGATCTCAACCGCGTGCGCATCGGCGGCCCGGCCCGCATTGACCTGGTGGGGGACTCCCTCGACCTGCGCGGTGAGGTGGCCACGATCCGCTCCGGCCTGGGCCGGGTGTCCCTGAAAGATGACACCAACCCGATCCCGATCAACCTGGCCCGCGAAAGCCAGGTCCGCGTGCGGATCCTCAACGACATCCCCGCTCCCCCCTGAAGTTCTGCTACGTGGGTTTCACGGCGCGGGTGAGCTTCGAGCGATGAGCCCCCAGCGGCCCGGCCCGCTCAGCTTGCGTACTCCCACCATCTCCCTTTGGGTCTGGTGGCTGCTGCTGGCCTCGATCCTGCTGCTGATCGGCGCCCTGCTGCTCGTGAACCTGCAGCCTGGCTGGCTGGGATCCCTGCAGCTCAACCCGCTCAGCAACCGCACCCTGCCCGAGCAGTGGCAGGTCAAGGACCTCTGGCTCGACGCCGTGCTGCCCGTGGTTCTCGCCCTGGGGATGGCCCTGGGGGTGAACCTGCTGCCGCGGCGGCGCTGGAGCCATGCGCTGGTGCTCACCGTGCTGTCGCTGATGGGCCTGCGCTACTTCATCTGGCGCAGCACCACGATCAACACGGCCCATCCCATCAGCCTGGCCTTCAGCCTGACGCTGTTTCTCTGCGAAGCCGTCTACCTGATCACCAGCGCTGTGCAGTTCATTCCCTCGATCGTCTACGAACCGCTGCAACGGCGGCGGGAGGCGAACCGGCTGGCTGGCTGGACCAAGGAGCATCAGCCCAAGGTGGACATCTGGATTCCCACCTACAACGAATCAGAGCGACTGGTCCAGCGGTGCGTGCTCGCCAGCAAGAACATTCGCTACGCCAACAAGACGATCACGATCCTCGATGATGGTCACCGCCCCGCCCTTGCCGCCCTTGCCGAGCGCCTTGGGGTGGATTACCTCAGTCGCCCAGACAACAGCCACCGCAAGGCCGGCAACCTGAATTACGCCCTGGCCCACACCTCCGCCGAGCTGATCGCCGTCTTCGACTGCGACTTTGTTCCCTTTCGGAACTTCTTTGAGCGCACCGTCGGTTTCTTCCAGGATTCCGGCGTCGCCTTGGTGCAGACACCCCAGCACTACTTCAACTCCGATTTCCACAACCGCAACCTCGGGCTGGAATCGGTGATGCCCGATGACATGGATTATTTCTTTCATTACCTGCAGGTCATTCGAGACAACTTCAACGCCGTGATCTGTTGCGGCACCTCCTACGTAGCGCGCCGCACCGCGATCGAATCGCTGGGAGGATACGTGACAAGTTGCATCATTGAAGATCACCAGACCGGCACCAAGCTGCTCACCCGGGGCTGGCGGATGGTGTATCTCGATGAAATCCTCAGCCTCGGGGAAGTTCCCCGCAGCTTCCGGGACTATCTCGACCAGCGCCTGCGCTGGATGCAGGGTAACTTCCAGATCTACTACTCGGGCAAGGAATTGCCGATCTGGAGCAAGCTGAACCTCGGCCAGAAGAGTTTCTATTTCAATCTGCTGATCAGTCTTTTCACACCATTCTTTCGACTGGTTTATCTGCTATTTCCCCTCGTCAGCCTGGTGTTGGGGTTCACGCTGATCGCCGCCCCGCCGATCGAATACCTGGCCTATGGGCTGCCTTTCGTGATCCTGATGTACACGCTCACCACCTGGCTGACCAATCACCATCACTTCCAGTTCTGGAACGAGGTCTACGAGTCGCTGTTCTGCTTTCCGGCCGTGGGGCGCATCCTCCAAATCCTGGTCAGCCCCTTCCGGATCCTGGGCAGCTTGGTCACCAACAAGGATGTGAGCAGCGGCGGCGGCCAGCTGGATCTGGGCCTGGCCTGGCCATTCATCGCTCACCTCACGGTGCTGGTGGTGAGCCTGGTGCTGTTCTACGGGCTGCCCTTGGTGGGCCCCAGCTGGAGCCGGCAGTCTTTCGAGGGGGAAGGGCTGATGCTCGCCTGGAACCTCTACAACGCCTGGGTGGTGCTCACCTGTTTACTGGCCTGCGTCGATCGGCCCGTGGAACGCCAGAGCGATCGTTTTCCGCTCCAACGCATCGCCAGCCTGCGGATCGGTGGCCATGAGCTCTGGGGCACCACCACTGACGTCTCCGAATCAGGGGCCTCCTTGGTGCTGAACCAGGAGGCGTTCCGCGTCCAGCAGGGCCTCAGCGGCCAGCTGACATTGGTGGAAGAGCACATCGAACTGCCGGTACGGACCCTTCCTGATGAGCATGGAGATGGCGCCCATCGTCTGCGACTGGCGTTCGCCCCCCTTAGCGAGCCAGAGCTGAGCGCCCTGATTGCCCTGCTTTACGACGGCACCGCCTGGTACCAGAAGCCACGGCGCATGGGCACGGTGGATGCCCTGCTTACGCTCCTGGCGAGCACCTGGAAGATCGTGCCGCGTCCGCCGCAGGGCAAGATGGATTTTCACTGAGGAGCCCCATGGCGCGGCTGATTCTGGTTCTCAAATCCCCCGAACCGGCGTTGGCCCGGGAGCTGATCCCCCAGCTGATGCCGGTGCTCGAGGAGATCGAGGCCAGCATCGATCAACAGGCTCCAGCCCACCTCAGCGCCCTGTTCCGATCCGCCCCCGAGGGGATGACCTTGCAACTCTTCGCCGATGTCCAGCCCCAGGCCAGCGGCCCTGAACTGGATGTGGTGATCATGAGTCGGGAGCCCATGGGCAAAGGCGCCCCCGTCACCCAGCGGGCCTTCGAACGCCTGATCGCCCTGGTGAGCCAGAAAGCACCGGGTCTGCAGATCACCTTCCGCTCGGACCGGGACGGTCCCCTGCCCCGCCTGCCGTCCGCGGCCTGAGCAAAGCCAGGTAGGGATCAGCCCCAGCTTGCGGGCCCCAGGCGGGAGGGCCTGGCGAACAGAAAGCCCTGCCCTCGGTCGCAGCCGAGCTTCTTCAGCAAGCTCTTCTGCAGCTCTGTTTCGATCCCTTCGGCCACCACGGTGAACTCAAGTTCCTGGGCCACCTGGATGAAAGCGCGGATGATCGCGGTCTTGCGTGGATCGAGACCCAGTTCGGCGGTGAAGGTCTGGTCGATCTTGATCGCATCCACAGGAAATTGTGTCAACCAGGAAAGGCTGGAGTAACCGGTGCCGAAGTCGTCGAGGTGAACCTTGACCCCGGCCTCCCGCAGCAAGCCCAGCTCGTCGAAGGTCACCTTGGGATGGTTGATCAGCACGGTTTCGGTGACCTCGAGCGCCACCCAACTGGGATCCACACCGCTCAGCTCCGCCTGTTTGAGTAGATAGCTCCCCAGGCCCGGCACCCGCAGCTGGGAGGGACTGACGTTGATGGACATCGAATAGTGGTGCCCACTGTCTCGCCAGGCCCTCAGCTCGGCGAAGGCGTGACGGATCACCCATTCCCCCAGGGGCACCACCAGACCGGTGACCTCCGCCTGGGGGATGAAGTCGTTGGGGGGATCAGGCGACCATCGCCTCCCTGCAGGCGCACCAGGGCCTCGGCGCCGTGGATCGAGCCATCGGCGAGGTCGACGATCGGCTGGTATTCCAGCACCAGCCCGTCACCTTCGATCGCCTCGTGCAATTGACGACGCACCGAGATCGACAACTTCAGCTGCTCGTCGACGGAGCGGTCGTAGATCGCCACTCCGGCTCCCTTTGCCTCCTTGGCCTGATACATGGCCAGATCGGCACGCCGCAGCATTTCATCCACCGACTCGGAGGTCTCCGTCGTCATGGCGATGCCGATGCTCATCGACGGCCGGTAGGACTGGCCTTCAATCAACCAGGGGGCCCCTAGCCGTTCCTTGAGCCGCAGGGCCAATTGCACGGCGTCGGCCACCTCCACCAGGTTCTCGGCAACGGCGACGAACTCATCGCCACCGAGCCGGGCCAGGGTGTCCTCGGGGCGCAGGGCCTCCCGAAGTCGGGAGGCGATTTCCACCAGCAACTGGTCACCCACATGGTGGCCGTGCATGTCGTTGATCTCCTTGAAGCGGTTCAAATCGCAGAACAGCACGGCCATCTGGCCCTCGCGCCGGTTCAGGCGCTGCAGGGCCTCTTTGAGCCGGGAGTGGAGGGCTAAACGGTTGGGCAGACCGGTCACCGGATCACGCAGAGCCTGCTCGGCCAGGGCCTCCTGGTTGGAGCGCCGTTCTGAGATGTTGCGCTGCACCGAAACCCACTGGGTCACGGCGCCGGTCTCATCGATCAAGGGCACCAGGTCGATTTCCACCCAGTAGGTGCTGCCGTCCTTGGTGATGTTCGGGAGCTCCATGCTCACCCGCTCGCCCCTCTGCAAGGCGCCGCGCAGGCGGCTGCGATTGGCCGGATCACTTTCAGCGCCCAGCAACAGGCGGGGACTTCGGCCGAGCACCTCGTTGAGTTCGTACCCTGTCTGGGCCAGGAAAGCGGAATTCACATAGAGAATCACCGGCCCTGGGAAATCCAGGTATTCCGCCGTGGTCACCACCACTGAATCGGTGACCGCCTCCAGCACGCTCTCCACCAGCGACTGGCGCGGCCCGGGCGTCTCGGGTTCATGGAGTCCAGCCAGCACGCCCACACCAACGCCGTTGTCGGTGCGAAATGTGCGCACGGTGATCGGGGCACCGGCCCAGCTCAGCATGGCGTCGACGGGTCCTCGGTTCTCCCAGTCGCTCCGTCGCCCGATCAGCTCGGCCAGCTCAGGCCAGAACGAGACCAACGGCTGGCCCGTGGCCTCATCGGCGCTGACCCCAAGGCGCTGCCGGGCAATCGAATTGACGTGCAGCACGACTCCCTGGCTGTCCACCAGAAGCAGCCCGTCCCTGGGCAACAGAAGAAAGGACTCGGGACGGAGGCAGATGGGGTTGGTGGTCAGAGTCACTCCCTCCGGGCTGTGGATCACCAGGTGTGGACCGAAGATACGAAGGTTGGCGGGGAAAAGCGATGGCCCTCAGTCAGGCCTCACTCGATTCCTGGTCGACTGTGTAAGATGAATCAACCGGTGGAAGCTCCACAAACTCACCGGCTGTTCCACCCGAAAACCAACGGTGGATCTTTCCTCTGAACCTTCCCTTCCCTAGGGCGTTCAGTTCCAGCGCGTACGCGATCCATCCCCAGGCTTCAGGGGATGCCGTCCTTGAGATCGGTCATAAGGCTCCACCCGAGCATTCGAACCCTGACCAAGCAGTGGAGCCCCCAGGAACGGGGTCCTGCGTTCCATCCCATCCCTTTTGACCCTCCCTCGGAGGCTTGTTTCACCATGTCCCATGCATCCCCGCCACGGCTCCTTCGGGCTGTCGGCGCCCCCAACCCACGCCCCCCGGCCACCTGGACGAGCGACCTGCTGCCCCTGGCACCGACTGAGCGGACCCGGAGGTCGGCTAGCGCGAACCCGGAGCTCCCCCTGAGCTGGATCGAGCTGTTGGGCCAGCGCTGAAGCCAACTTTTGTATCAACGGCGTCTCCGAGAGCCCACACCTGCTCATTGGCTGGGTGCAGACAAATTCGCAACCAATGCCCAGCCCCCAACGCCTCGCCGCCATCCAACGAACCCAGGAGCGCCCGGCAGCGATCACCGCTCCCACAGCGCCCCTCCAGGAGCTTTGGGCCAGCGATGTGTTCAGCCTGTCGCAGATGAAGTCGTCCTTGCCCAAGGACATCTTCAAGTCGGTGCAGAACACCATCAAGTCGGGCGGCAAGCTTGATGTCTCCGTGGCCAACGTGGTGGCCCAGGCGATGAAGGACTGGGCCGTGGGCCGCGGCGCGCTCTACTACGCCCACGTTTTTTATCCGCTCACCAACTCCACGGCCGAGAAGCACGACGGCTTCATCTCCACCCAGAGCGATGGCTCCGTCATCTGTGAGTTCACCGGCAAGGTGCTGGTGCAGGGCGAACCGGACGGCTCCTCCTTCCCCAACGGCGGCATCCGCTCCACCTTCGAAGCCCGCGGCTACACCGCCTGGGACATCACCAGCCCCGCCTTCTTGATGGAGACGCCCAACGGCGTCACCCTCTGCATCCCCACGGTGTTCGTCTCGTGGACCGGCGAGGCACTCGACAAGAAGACGCCGCTGCTGCGCTCCAACGCGGCGATGAACAAGCAGGCCCAGCGCCTGCTGAAGCTGCTCGGCAACACCGAAGTGGCGCCGGTGAACTCCAGCTGCGGCGCCGAGCAGGAGTACTTCCTGGTCGACAGTGCGTTCGTGAGCCTGCGCCCCGACCTGCTGCTGACCGGCCGCACCCTGTTCGGCACCCCGTCGGCGAAAGGCCAGCAGTTCGACGACCACTACTTCGGCGCCATCCCCCAGCGGGTGCAGGTGTTCATGCAGGACGTGGAACAGCAGATGTACAAGCTGGGCATTCCCGCCAAGACCCGTCACAACGAGGTGGCCCCCGGTCAGTTTGAGCTTGCCCCTTCTTTGAGGCGGCCAACGTGGCCACCGACCACCAGCAGTTGACGATGACGCTGCTGAAGAACACGGCGCGCAAGCACGGGATGAACTGCCTGCTGCATGAGAAGCCCTTTGAAGGAATCAATGGCTCCGGTAAGCACGTCAACTGGTCCGTGGGGAACGCCACCCAGGGAAATCTGCTCGATCCCGGCAGCAGCCCTGAGGAGAACATGCAGTTCCTGCTGTTCTGCGGGGCGGTGATCCGCGGGGTTCATCTCTATGGCCCGCTGTTGCGTGCGGTGGTGGCCACCGCCGGCAACGATCACCGCCTCGGTGCCAACGAAGCCCCTCCGGCGATCATCTCGGTGTACCTCGGCAGCCAGCTCGAGGAGGTGTACACGATGATCAAGAACGGCAACCTCGGCAGCACCGACCACGGCGGCATGATGCAGCTCGGCGTCGACACCCTGCCCGAATTCCCCAAGGATCCGGGCGATCGCAACCGCACCTCCCCGTTTGCCTTCACCGGCAACCGCTTTGAATTCCGCGCCGTTGGCTCCAACCAATCGGTGGCCGGTCCGCTGGTGGCAATGAACACGATGATGGCCGATTCACTGGAATACGTTTCCAATGAACTGGAGGCCAAAATGAACGCCGGCGCCTCCCTGCAGGATGCGGCCACGGCTGTGCTCAAGGTGATCATGGAGGAGCACGGCAATGTCGTGTTCGGCGGCGACGGTTACTCCAGCGAGTGGCACCAGATGGCCGTCAACGAGCGCGGTCTGGAGAATCTGCCCACCACGGCCGATGCCGTATTGGTGTTGGAGCGCGACAACATCAAGGATTTGTTCGCCCGCACCGGAGTCCTCACTCCTGTGGAGCTGCACAGCCGCTTCGAGGTCTACGCCGAGCAGTACGTGCTCGCCGTGGAGGTGGAGGCGAAACTCGCCCTTCAGATCGCCCGCACACAGGTGTACCCAGCGGTGATGGAGTACCTGGGCCAGTTGGCCAATTCGCTGCGCTACCAGGAGAATCTGGGCCTTCCCCCGATCGCGCCATGGCCGGCCGCATTGCCAGCCTCAACCAGGATCTGCTCGCCAACTGCACGGCCCTGGAAGCCGCGATTCCCAGCCCCCCATGGCGAAACCGCCCACATGCGCCATTGCGCCGACACCCTGCTGCCACTGATGCACAAGATCCGCGAGGCCGTCGATGGCCTCGAAGCCCTGGTGGACGATGCCGTTTGGCCCCTGCCCAGCTACCAGGAGATGCTGTTCATCCGCTGAGTGCGCCAGGCTCTGCCAACACCCTCGCAGGACCTGAGCGTCGATGAGCTGTTTCGTCACCCTCACCGACGCCATCGCCAGCCGACAGTCGCTGCTGATCACGGGGCTGGATCCCAACCCCGAGATGCTTCAGAGCTGGGCCCGCTCCCATCCCGGGGGCGGGTCCTTTCTGTCCCAGGCGCGCCGCTGGATCAAGGCGGTGATCGAGGCCACCTCCGACCACGTCTGCGCCTACAAGCCCAGCCTCGGCTTCTACCAGTCGCTGGGGCCGATCGGTCTGGAGCTGCTCCATGAGGTGCGCTCCCTGGTGCCCGGCGACCTGCCCCTGATCCTCGATGCCAAGCACGGCGATCTGAATTCCTCCTCCGCCCTGGCCCAGTACCTCTTCCGCGACCTGGGAGTGGACGCGGTCACTCTCTCCCCCTGGCCGGCCAGGACATCGCCGCCCCCTTTCTGCTCTACGGGGACAAGGCGGTGGTGCTCACCTGTCACAGCTCCAATCCCGGCGCCCGGGTGGTGCAGCACCACCCGGATGAAAGCAACCCGCTCTACCTGGCGATCGTGCGCGAATGTCAGCGCTGGGCCACGCCCGAGCAACTGCTGCTGGAGGTGGGCACCAGCGATCCGGAGGTCCTCGAGCGGGTGCGCAGGGAGGCGCCTGAGCGCTTCTTGATCCTGCGCAGCCTCTGGGGCAAGGAGGAGCGGCTCGAAGCCATGCTCGAGGCTGGTCTGAGCGCCTCAGCCGACGGACTGCTGTTGCCGGTGCCCCAGAACCTGCTGGTGGAAGACGACATCGCGGCGCTGACCAAGGGTCTCAAGCTCCAGATCGAAGCCATGCGGCAACAGGTGGCGGACTCGAGGGTGGAGAACGGCGACAGCTGCGCCCTCTGGCTGCCACCGCCATCCACCCCGGAAGCGCCAACCAAGGGCCAAAAAGGAGTCACAGATGGAGCTTCGCCCAATGCCGCTGAAGACGATTCCCTCCACGGGCTGATCCTGGATCTGTTCGATCTGGGCTGCCTGCTGTTCGGCCGCTACGTCCAGGCCTCAGGAGCGGTGTTCCCCTACTACATCGACCTGCGGCGGATCATCTCCGACCCCAACCTCTTCCACCGGGTGCTGCATGCCTACGCCGAGCGCCTGGAGGGGCTCCGCTTCGATCGCATTGCCGGCATTCCCTATGGCGCCCTGCCCACGGCCACGGGCCTCTCCCTGCTGCTGCACCGGCCCCTGATCTACCCGCGCAAGGAGGTGAAGGCCCATGGAGCCCGGCGGCTGATCGAGGGGGATTTCAGCGAGGGGGAGACCGCGGTGGTGGTCGACGACATCTTGATCAGTGGCGGCAGCGTGCTCGAAGGCATCGTCAAGCTGGAGAGCTCAGGTCTGAAGGTGAGCGATGTGGTGGTGTTCATCGACCACGGCAGTGGTGCCCGCCGCCGTCTGGCCGAAGCCGGCTACCGCAGCCATGCGGTGCTGACCATCGGCCAGATCACCGAGGTTCTCCAGAAGGCCGGCCGGCTGGATGCCCAGCAAGCGGCCCTGCTGCCCTCAGCCTGACGACGCTCAGGCCCCGGGGACCACGGCGCAGGCATTGATCGGCACCGGCTCCACGTTCCAGATCCGGCTGGCGTACTCGGCGATCGAGCGGTCGCTGCTGAAGAACCCGCAACGGGCGCAGTTGAGCAACGAACTGCGACTCCAGCCCAGGGGATCGCCCCAGGCCTGGTCCACCGCATTCTGAGCACGGCGGTAATCGGCCGTGTCGGCCATCACCTTGAAGGGATCGCTGCTGCACAGGTTCGCCAGCAGTGGATGGAACAACTCCCGGTCGCCCTCGCTGAAGTGGCCGGAGCCAATCAGATCGATCGCCTCTTTCAGCAGCGGGTCGTTCTCCAGCCAGGGCATCGGGTGGTAACCGATGCGGTCGAGCTCAGTGACCTGCTCGGCGGTGTGGCCGAACAGGAAGAAGTGCTCTGGCCCCACCCGCTCGCGGATCTCCACATTGGCGCCATCGAGCGTGCCGATCGTGAGCGCGCCATTGAGGGACATCTTCATGTTGCCGGTGCCGGAGGCCTCCTTGCCGGCGGTGGAGATCTGCTCGGAGAGATCCACAGCGGGGTAGACCTTCTGGCCGAGGCTGACGCTGAAGTTGGGCAGGAAGACCACCCGCAGGCGCCCGTCCATGGCCGGATCGACGTTGACGATCTGGGCGATGCCACCGATCAGACGAATAATCAGTTTGGCCATCGCGTAACCAGGTGCCGCCTTGCCACCGAAGATGAAGGTGCGTGGGGGCAGCGCTTCGCCGTTGCGCAGCCGCAGGTAACGCTCCACGATCTGCAGGGCCGCCAGGTGCTGGCGCTTGTATTCGTGGATTCGTTTGACCTGCACGTCGAACAGGGAGGCCGGGTCGACCAGCACACCAAGCTCCTGATGGATGGTGGCGGCAAGCCGCTGCTTGGCCTGCTCACGCACGCCCCGCCAGCGATCGAGGAAGCCGCTGTCGCCCACGAACGGCTCGAGCTTATGGAGTTCCTCCAGGTCGCGGCGCCAGGCGCTGCCGATCGACTCATCCAGCAGGGTCGCCAGGGCGGGGTTGGCCACGGCCATCCAGCGCCGGGGTGTGACCCCGTTGGTGACGTTGATGAAGCGCTCGGGCCACAGATCGGCGAACTCGGGGAACAGCTCGCTGCGCACCAGCGCGCTGTGAAGCTCCGCCACCCCGTTGACTTTCTGGCTGCCCACCACGGCCAGGTTGGCCATGCGCACCCGCCGATCGGGGCCATCGGAGATCAGGGAAAGGCGGGAGAGCCGCTCGGAATCGCCGGGATAGCGGAGGCGCACCAGGCGCAGGAAGCGGGCATTGATTTCATAGATGATCTCCAGCTGGCGCGGCAACAGCCAGGCGAACAGCTCGACCCCCAGGTCTCGAGCGCCTCGGGCAACAGGGTGTGGTTCGTGTAATTGATGCTGGCGGTGGTGATCGACCAGGCGGTGTCCCAGTCGATGCCGTGTTCGTCGATCAGCAGCCGCATCAGCTCAGCCACGGCGATCGCCGGATGGGTGTCGTTGAGCTGAACGGCGAACTTGCGGTGGAAATCGGTGACCGCCAGACCCTGGCCCTTGAGGATGCGGAACATGTCCTGCAGGGAGCAGGAGACAAAAAAGATCTGCTGACTGAGCCGCAGCCGCTTGCCCTGCTCCAGCTCATCGTTGGGATAGAGAACCTTGGAAAGGGTTTCCGATTCGATCTTCTGGAGCACGGCGCGGGTGTAGTCGCCGGCGTTGAAGGAAGCGAAATCGAAGGATTCGGGGGCCTGGGCCGACCACAGCCGCAGGGTGTTGGCGGTGTGGACGCCGTAACCCAGGATCGGGGTGTCGTAGGCCACCCCCTGAACCACCTGACCGCCGATGGTCACCGGGAAGCTCCACTCCGGACGGATCACCTCCCAGGGGTTGCCACCATGCAGCCAGGGATCGGTGCTCTCGTGCTGGGCCCCGTTGATGATCTGCTGGCGGAAGATGCCGAATTCGTAGCGGATGCCGTAGCCGATGGCCGGCAGCTCCAGGCTGGCCATCGATTCTTGATAACAGGCCGCCAGCCGCCCCAGACCACCGTTCCCCAGACCTGGCTCGGGCTCCTCCGCCAGCAGGGAGGCGTAGTCGAGGCCCAGCTCCAAGCAGGCTTCCTGGGCGGCCTCGCGCAGGCCCAGGTTCACCAGGTTGTTCTCCAGGTGAGGGCCGAGCAGGTATTCGGCCGAGAGGTAGGCCACCGTGCGCACGCCCTGGCGCGTGTAGGCCTCGGCGGTGTCCACCCAGCTCTGCAGCAGCTGGTCGCGCACCGCCAGGGACAGGGCGCGGTAGTGGTCGTGGTGGGTGGCCAGCGACGGTGACTTGGCTTGGCTGTAGAAGAGATGACGACGCATCGCCCGGGCCAGGTCATGCCCCTCGGAAGAAACGGTGCGGGTGGCGGTCATGGAGAGATATGAATCCTTGTGCCTGTCCTGACGCGGCAAGGGGGCTGGCGCTGTATCGAACATCACCAATTCGCTATCGCTTCAGAAGCGGGAACCAGGCTCCAGCAGGAAGGCCGCTTCCTCCGGCGTGGAGACCCGCCCCAGCGAAGGCGGTGCTGTCTTCATCCACGTACACGGCGAACAGCGCACAGGCCTGCTCCTGCACCATCAATGGCTCGCTGTGCATCAGCGGCATCAACCAGAAGCGCCACACGTCCGCTGCTCGGAGTCGCCAGGAGCCTCGATCCTCAACAGGGCCTCAAGCCAGGTTCGGGTCAGGCACCAGAGTGAGCCGTTCCACCGCCCGCAGGGGCCAACCGCGTAGCTCGACGAAGGCCTGCAGACGCCTGGCCGCCACCTCGGCATTCACCACCCGCAGGGTCTTGGCGGGATCGGCGGTGAACACCCCCTGGTCGGTGAGCCAGCGCTTGCGCCGCCCCAGCCCCGGCCGGGTGGGCTTGAGGGCAACACACCACTGGAGGGCCTTCACCATCGAGCTCTTCCATGCTGTCAACTGGATCACATCTAGATGAATCCCCGGGCAATCCGTGATGGATCGGGCCCGCCCGGTGCCAGCGTTTACATTCTCGCTCCAGGAGCCAGGGCCGGAGCCGCTGCTGGCGCTGCCGTGCCGCTGGGCATGTTGCGATTCTTGGCTCTGGCGTCAGAGCCTCCGGAGCCACCCTTAGAAAAGAATCACCGACGTCCGCTCCACCCCGTCGGACCCGAGCACCCTCACCCCCATGGTGCTCCGGAAACGCCCCTGGCCCGAAGGCCGGGGGCGTTTCTGTTGGAACCTGCCCTCAGCGCCCCAGCTCGGAGAGCCGCTTGCGGGCCTTGTGCACACGTACGTTCACCGCCTGCCGGCTGATGCCCAGGTCGGAGGCCACCTGGGCGGGGGTGCGCTCCTGCAGCTCCCTGAGCAGGGCCAGCTCTTGGGGGGCGTGGGCTGCCATCTGCTGCAGGATCAACTCATGGTCGAGACGATCGAGAGGATCGTTGCTGGGGGCGGCCACCAGTTCCCCCAGGGTGGTCTCCCCATCGCCGATGCGACCGTCGAGGCGGGCCTGGAAGCGCACGGCCGCAGCCGCCGTCACCCGCGCCTGCATGCTCGGCGCCAGTTCATCGAAGCGCACCCAGCCCGCACTGACCTGGGCCAGGGCCGAACCCACCTGCCCCGGCAGCCGCACGGCACCGCCTTCATGGTCGAGCAGGCGGCCCATGGCCTGCTGAATCCAGGGCACCAGATAGGTGCTCAGCTTGTAGCCCCGGGAGGGGTCGAACTTCTCGCAGCCCCGGTTCAGGCCGAGGGTGCCCTCCTGCAGCAGGTCTTCGTGGGGCAGGCCGCGGGCGTTGGCACGGCGCAGGTAGCGCTTGCTCACGCTCACCACCAGGCGCAGGTTCGCCGCCACCATGCGCTCCTTGGCCCGCTTGCCCCGGCGGGCCACCTGGGGCGCCGCCTCGGCGGGGCCCCCTTCCCAGTCCTGCCACTCCCGCACCATCGCCCCGAGGTGAAGCTCCTCGGCGGGGGTGAGCAGGGGAATGCGCACGGCCTGCTGCAACCAGAAGCCCACGGTGTCGGGATGCGTCACGTGCAGGGTCAGACCTCATCAAGACCGGCCCAGGACCGGCGACAACTTGCCGCGGGCCAAGGCCCCGGTCCTCGCCATGATGCACCGGATCCAGGGCAGAACACCGACAGATCCAAGTGTCTGCGGAATCGCAACGGCTCCAACTCCAGCGCATCAGTACAAAGGCACTAGCCTCGATGGGTTCCACCGTTGCCGCCGCCGGCCTGCCCATGGCCCCCAGTCCGAGCCGAACCCACCCCAGCGACCAGATCGCCCTGGGCCCACTGGGCAGCGCCGGGGAGGCGGCGGCGCCCCTGCGCCAGGCCCAACCGCTGCGCTTCCTCGAGGTGCGTCTCGGCGACACGGTGGTGGTGGCCCCCCCAGCGGCCCCTGGTGGATCGGCCGGGTGATCCACCGGGAGGGCGGAGCCCGCTGCGACGCCAACGCCTTCTTCCAGGTGGCCTGCGTGGACACCGGCGTGATCCGCACCCTCAACGCCGATGCGGTGGCGGAGATCCTCACCCCGGCGGCCGCAGCGGCGCCGATCGATTAGCACTGGAGTGGCCCCAGCACCGTTGACCCATGTCCAAAGCCCAGCTCGGAGCCTTCTTCACCAAAGTGGACCTGGATCCCGCCCTTCAGCAACAGGTGCACGACGCCAAGAGCCCCGGGGCGATCGTGGCGATCGCCAAGGCGCTCGGCCATCCGTTCACGGAGGCCACCTTGGCGCGCCATCAGCGCGGTTGAGATCTGTCCAGATCCAGCTCAGTTGACCTGAACCCCCTTCCAGAAGGCCACGCGCCCCTTGATCGAGGCGGCGGCCTGGTGGGGTTCGGGGTAGAACCAGGCCGCATTGGCGTTGACCTCACCGTTCACGACGACGTCGTAGTAGTGGGCGACGCCTTTCCAGGGGCAGGTGGTGCGGTGGGCCGAGGCACGCAAATAGTCGGTGTGCAGGGCGTCTGTGGGGAAGTAGGCATTGCCCTCGACGGTCACGATGTCCTCACTGGCGGCGATCACCGCCCCCTGCCAACGCGCTTCCATGACCACAAACCTGGGAGGCCCCATCCTGGCGCGCTGGACCGCGCCGGTGCCGCCCTTGCGGGTTGAGCACAATCAGCGCAGGTTCGTGATCGCGATGGTCCAGCACAACAGCCATGACGGCAGCCTGGAGTTGTTCGAGCGCAACTGGCGGACCTACCGGGCCGTGGTCGACCACGATCTGATGGAGCATCGGGCGCTCAGCGATGTCCTCAAGGCCATGGTGGAGGCCCTGGTGCGACCGGGCTGGGCCTGGGCTGACCTGGGCTGCGGCGATCTGGCCCTGCTGGCGCCGCTGCTGCGCGCCCTGCCCCTGGGCCGCTTCGAGGCGGTGGATGCCGCCGCCGCCGTGCTGCCCCTGGCGGCGGCGAACCTGGAGGCCTCCGCAGCCGGTCCGGTACCCTTCCCCTGCCGCTGGAGCCACCGGGATCTGCTGGCCTGGGCGGAGCAGCCGGAACCCGCCTCCCGTTTCGAGCTGATCACCTGCAGCTACGCCCTCCATCACCTGCCAGACGAAGGCAAGCAACGGGCACTGGCCGCCCTGGCCGGGCGCCTGGCCCCCGATGGGGCCCTGCTGATCGCGGATGTGTTCCGCCGCGACGGCGAATCCCGCGCGGCCTACATCGAGCGCTACGGCCAACGGGTGCGGGAAAGCTGGGGGTCTTGGAAGTGGCGGACCGCCAGCGGGTGCTCGATCACCTCAGCGCCCACGACGAGCCGGCCGAGCGGGACGCCTTCGTGGCCTGCGCCCGCGGCGCGGGCTGGGCCAGCCGCTGGATCTGGACCGGCCGCCACGGGGCGGAAGCGCTGCTGCTGCTCTGGCCTGCCTCTGCCAACGATCCGAGTGTGGGCCTTGACCTGGAGGGGTTCGATGGCTGAGTGCCGCCCCCGCTGGCTGGTGCCGGGCGACCTGGACGGGCTGCTGGGCCTGGGGCTCGACAACCTGATCCAGATCCTGCTGATCGTGGCCCTCTGCCGGGGCGTGCTCGGCTACCCCGACGGCCTGATCTTCGGCACGATCCTGCCCGCGACGGGCCTCAGCCTGCTGGTGGGCAACGGCGCCTACGCCTGGCAGGCCTACCGGCTGGGCCAGAGAGAACAGCGCGACGACCGCACCGCCCTGCCCTACGGCATCAACACCGTCAGCCTGTTCGCCTACGTGTTCCTGGTGATGCTGCCAGTGAAGCTGGCGGCCCTGGGCCAGGGGCTCCCGGCGGAGCAGGCGGTGCAGCTCTCCTGGCGGGCCGGGCTGGTGGCCTGCCTGGGCTCGGGGCTGATCGAGGCCGGCGGCGCCTTCTGCCTGGGCGCCCTGCGCCGCTGGCTGCCCCGGGCGGCGCTGCTCTCCACCCTGGCCGGGATCGCCCTGGGCTACATCGCCCTGGGCTTCCTGCTGCGCACCTACGCCAACCCGGTGGTGGGTCTGGCGGTGCTGGCGGTGATCCTGGTCACCTACTACGGCCAGGTGAAGCTGCCCCTGCCGGGGGGCTGGTGGCGGTGCTGCTGGGCATCGCCCTGGCCATTCCCACGGGCCTGCTGCGCATCGATCCCGCCAGCTGGCAGGCCAATGCCGCCCAGGTGGGCCTGCACCTGCCGCCCCTGCAGCTGGGGGCCCTCTGGGCCGGCCGCGACCAGCTCGTTCCCTGGCTCGGGGTGATTGTGCCCATGGGCCTGTTCAACGTGCTGGGCTCGCTGCAGAACCTGGAGAGCGCCGAGGCGGCCGGCGATCGCTACCCGCTCAGGAGTTCTCTGCTGATCAACGGTGTCGGCACCGTGGTGGCCGCCGCTTTGGGCTCCTGCTTCCCCACCACGATCTACATCGGTCATCCGGGCTGGAAGGCGATGGGGGCGCGGATCGGCTACTCCTGGCTCAACGGCCTGCTGATCGGTCTGGGTTGTCTGCTGGGGGTGTTCGGCCTGGTGGGCCAGCTGGTGCCGATCGAAGCGGGCATGGCGATCGTGCTCTACATCGCTCTGGTGATCACGGCCCAGAGCTTCCAGGCCACCCCCGCCGCCCACGCCCCGGCCGTGGTGCTGGGGCTGCTGCCGGGGCTGGCGGGCTGGGGAGCCCTGCTCCTGAAAGCGGGCCTGCGCGCCGGCGGGGCGGGCAGCCCAGGCCATCCCTTCGGGCCGGAGCTGCTGCTGCCCCTGCGGCAGGCGGATGTCTGGGCGGCCGGGGCCTTCGCCCTCGAGCAAGGCCAGATCGTGGCGGCGATGCTGCTGGCGGCGATGCTCGTCTACGTGATCGAGCGCCGCTTCAGCGCCGCCGCCCTCTGCGCCGCCCTGGCCGCGGCCGCTTCCTGGCTGGGGTTGATCCACGCCTGGCGGTTCACCCCCGCCGACACGGTGCTGGATCTGGGTTGGGGCACCGGGGGCCCCTGGGCCCTGGGTTATCTGGTGATGGCCCTGGTGTTCGCCGCCGCAGCCCTGCTGGATCGCCGGCGATCCCCCAGGTGATGAACGAACTGATCGCCCGTCTGGGCCTGGCGCCCCACCCGGAGGGGGCTTTTACAGAGAGATCCACCGCTCCGAGCTGCGGGTGAGGCGCGCCGATGGGGCCATGCGCTCGGCGCTGACCCTGATCGACTATCTGCTGCCGGCAGACGCTCTGCAGCCGCTGGCACCGGGTTCAGCAGGCGGAGGAAAGCTGGCACCACGCCGGCGGCAGCCCGCTACGGCTGTGGCGTCTGGCGCCGGAGGGGGCGAGGTCGAGGCCCTGTGGCTGGGGCCCCTGGATCCATCTCGCCCCCAGCAGAGGCCGGTGCAGCGCATTCCCCCGGCTGGTGGCAGGCGGCCCGGAGTGACGGCGCCTGGAGCCTGATCAACTGCTGCGTGGCGCCGGGCTTCGAGTTCAGCGATTTCGATCTGATGAAGGACCAGCCCCCCGAGCGCCATCCGGCAGGAGCGCTTCAGGAGCTTCTCTAGCGCTGGCGGTGGCGGGCTCGGCCGCTGCCGGCGATCAGAAACTCACGGATTGAAGGATCGACAAGGTCACGAAGCCCACGGGGCTGGCCACGGGGTCGGGTCCGGCCGGGAAGGCCGTCACCTGGAACATGTAGGAGTCGGGCTGGGAGGGGTTGCGGTAGGGCCGCAACGCCACGGTGAGGGTGGAGCCGGGGGGCACGGGCTCGGGAAAGTCGATGCGGAACAGGCGCTGGTTGTCATCGAAACGCACCACCACGGGCACCTTGGCGCCCTCCCGGCGAGGCAAGCCGAGGAAGGCGCGGCTGGCCCGCTCATCGAAGCTGAAACTGCGATCGACGCCCCGGGTCTGCAGGATCTGCAGCGCCCCCAGGGAGGCATCGGCCTTCTCGGGCAGATCGATGGTGATGTAGTACTCACCACCGCTCTGATCTGCATACCAGTAGTAGTTACGCAGGCGGACCTTCCAGGGGGCGAAAGGAAGTAGGTCTGGCCGCGCAGCTCAAGCGCGCGAGCCGGCGGGGACGGCAGAAACAGTGCTGCGGCCAATGTTCCGTGGGGAAGCGCCAGCGCCAGGGCCCCTGACAGCAGCGCCCGCAGAGCCGCTGAAGGGCTGACGGCGGCAGCGGACAGGTTGATCGCGGGGCCCTCGCTTGTCTCCCGCCCAGGGTGCCTGTCCATCACCGTCTCCACCTGGCTCAAGCTTTTCAAGCCTAGGAAGGGCTTGCGAACGCCCCGGCTAAACTGCTCGATCCGTGATCCGGTCACCCGTGAGCAGCACAGATTCCGCCCGGGTGATCTCCCTGAGCTCGATGCCATCGATCTGATGCTGAGGGATCTCCAGACCCGCCACGATGAGATCCGTCACCGGGCGGCCTTCCGCGGCTGCACCCATGAGCTGCTGGTGCTGCAGGAGGAGCTGGTGGAGTACCTGCACAGCAAGAGAAGCTCCCTGCAGGCGTCCGTCTGAGGGGCCCGTTCAGCCTTCGCTCTCACCATCGAGCAGCCGCGACTGAACACGCGAGATCAGCTTGGGCACCAGGGCCACCACCACGACGATCAGCAGGGCCCCGAGGCCGAACTGCACCACCCCGGTGACCATTCGCTCGATCGGGATCCAACGGCCCCCCAGCCAGGCCAGGCTCACCATCGTCGAGGCCCAGATCAGGGCGCCGAAGAAGTTGCAGACGAAGAATCGCTGGTACGGCATGCCCACGGCACCGGCCATGGGGCCCGCCACCACCCGCAACACGGCCACGAAACGGCCCAGAAACACCGATTTACCCGCGTGACGCAGGAACTGCACGCGGCGCCGCTCCATCTGCTCCGGGCTCTGGCGCAGGAAGCTGCCCACCTTGAGGATCAAGCCCCAGCCGGCCCGGCGGCCCACCCAGTAGCCGATGTTGTCGCCGAGCACGGCCCCGGCGGTGGCCGATCCCATCACCCCAAACACATTCAGCTGACCGCTGCCCGCCGCGTAGCCCCCGAGCAGGGTGATCGTCTCCCCGGGCAGGGGCACCCCGGCGTTCTCCAGCAACATGGCGGTGAACACGACTAAATAGCCCCAGCGACTCAGCAGCTCCTGGAGTTGGTCGAGGCTCAGGTCCATGGGCATCACGATGAACCCTCAGACGGGTGCGTTCCGAAAGGGCCTGGGATCCTGATCATGGCGGTGCCGGGTGGGAATCGGGCCAGCTTCCTGATCACCGTCCAGGGCAGCGGTACTCTCCAGCACCTGGCGCAGTCGCCGGGCCGCATGCAGCCCCATGTCCCGGGGCACACTGATGCGCTCGCGCAGGTGGCGCAGGCCGGCGGCGGAGCCGGCGGGGGCACGCAGAGGGCCTGCGGCGCCAGCAGGTTGCTCAGAGCGCAGCGCAGGGCCGGCTCAAAACCGTCGTCCCGGAAGGGGTTCACCTGCACGATCGCGAGGCGGTGCTTCAGCACCCGGACCAGGGCTTCCCGGGCCGCCTCCGGGGGCTCCTCCAGGCTGGTCTCACTGGGCGCCAAGCCATCGGCCAGCCGCTGCCAGCAGAGCCGTTGGCCGGCCTCTCCGCTGGGATGGCACGCACCCATCTGGGGAGGCAGATCGTGGACATGGGTGTGGAAATCGCTCTGGGTGCCGAGGTAGGTGGAGCGCCGCTCCAGGGCCCTGAACCAGGCGTCGATGGCGGGGTTGGCCTGCCGCAGGTCGTAGCCCTTGTAGGCGTAGAGGCTGGCGCTGGCGCGTTCCATGAACGGAACGAAGATCCCGTCGGCCGCTGAAAACACCGGCAGGAAGAAGGGACCTTCCGTGGCCTCCAACGCCTCGCTCACCGCACTCGCCATGCGCTCGAACTGCTGCTGGGCCAGCTGCCCGTCGGCCGCGGTGGCGTGGGGAGAGCAAAGCCAATGGCACCAGGCGCGAAAGAAGCGCCGCTCCAGCCGCCGCACGTCCTTCACCGCGGCATCCTCCAGTGACACCCCGAGGGGTCCGAAGGCGGCCTCCAAGGCCAGCAGAATCGCATCGCTTTCGGTGATCAGGCGACCATCGAGCTCCAGGGCGGGAAGCATCCCCGAGGGCACCCGCTGGCTGTACCAGCTCTCCTTCTCGCCGTAGCAGCGCATCGAGACCTTCTGGACCCGGTAGGGGATGCGCTTCTCCTCCAGCCACAGCCAGACCTTCTGGCAGTAGGGGCACCAGGCGTGGTTGTCGCGGTAGAGGGTGACACGCACATCGGCCTCGGAGGCACCGAACAGCCGCAGGCGCGCCTGGGAAGAAGTAGGACCGTTGACGCGCTCGGGCTCGCTGGGCGCCAGGGCCTCCAGCTCCTCCCAACTCAGGGGCGTCCGGGCCAGGGCCACGGGGGCACCCAGCGCAGGGGCCCCAGGAAGAGGCGTTTCAGGAACAGGCGTTTCAGGAACAGAAATTTCAGGAACAGCCATGGCGAACTCGGCAAGCTGTGCACCGTTCTAATCAGCGCAGCACTGGGGCCGTTCGATCAGGCGCCCAGGCGCAGGGATGCAAGTTGAGAACGTTTTGCAAGACATTCAGCAGGCCGCCTGGGGGTTCGCTGGGCAAAAGATGAGGAGTTCTGCGGATGTCAAGGTGCGAAGACCCATCCACAAGATCGGCTATTCCATCTTACTTGGAATCAGCCATGGCCAGCTCAAGAACATCATCTTGAGCCCCTACCCTCAGTCTGTGTTGAACAGCACACGAAAGGGCCCCAGGGCGGAGCTTACGCGCGAAAGATTCGCCGGGAATCGGATAACGGGATGTCCCGAAAAAGGCAGTCCATTACAGACTTGATACGTTCAACGCGACGGCGGGCGTCCTTCGATCAACGACAACAAGGTCCTGATCGATCCACAGGCCCAGACAACCCTGCAGGGCCGAAAAGAATTTTTGCAAAGTTTTATGTGTTTGCGCTGCGGCAGATCTGCCCCATCTGAGCCAATGTCATACAAATTCCCCCGATCCATCTGATAATCGAAGCGTCGAAGCAGGTGCGTATGTCATCAGATACTTTTGGCGATTATCTCCATTCCATCGGCCGTATCCCCCTCCTGACCCCGGCGGAAGAACTGCATCTGGGAACCATTGTCCAACGCTGGCAGCAAGCCACCGGTGAGTGCCGCGATCTGGAACGACGGGGTCGCCGGGCCATGGCCCGGATGGTGACGGCCAACCTGCGGCTCGTGGTCGCCGTCGTCAAGCGCCACCAGCGCCGCATGGCCCACCTGAACCAGGAGCCAATGGACCTGGTCCAGGCCGGCAACATCGGCCTGCTGCGGGCGGTCGAGAAGTTCGATCCCTGCCGCGGCTACAAGTTCTCCACCTACGCCTACTGGTGGATCCGCCAGGCCGTGAGCCGCTACCTGCAGGAGCAGGGTGGCGCGATCCGCTTGCCCGTGAACGTGATCGATCTGGCCAGTCGGGCCGAGTCGTTGATGGCGGCCTCCGACCGCAAGCTCAGCTTCAGGGAGCTGGCGACGCAGCTGGGGGAAACCGAGGCCCGGCTCCAGTTCGCGCTCCACGCCAGCCGCCGCAGCCACACGATTTCACTTGATCAGCAGACCGGCAGCGACGGTGAGATGACCCTGCTGGATCTGGTGGCGGATCCCAAGCAACTGGAACCCCAGGACGACTACCACTGGATGCTTGATCACCTGCGGCAGCTGGACGACCGTGAAGTCAACGTGCTGGAAGCTTCGTTACGGCCAGGATCAGCAGCAGTCGTTCGCCAAGGTGGCCCAGCTCAGCGGCCACACCAAAGATCAGGTGCAGCGGATCGAACGCCACGCCCTCGGCAAACTGCGCCGCCAGCTGACGCCTGTCCTGCATCCGGCCTGAGCCCTCTCGCCCGTGGAATCGCCAGGCGCCCCTCCCGCCATCGACCATGCGCTGCGGCTGCGCAGCCTCT
Source organism: Cyanobium sp. ATX-6F1 (assembly GCF_047395825.1). NCBI lineage: Bacteria > Bacillati > Cyanobacteriota > Cyanophyceae > Synechococcales > Prochlorococcaceae > Cyanobium > Cyanobium sp. ATX-6F1. The sequence goes on from NZ_JBCEBF010000003.1 coordinate 477,362, forward strand.
GGATCAGCTGGTTCCTGGCCATGCTGTTCCACACCGATCTGGGCTTGATGCCCCTGTTCCACGGCCAGTCCGTGGAGATCGAAAGCCATGTGGCCAGCGCCAACCTGCCGGCGCTGTTCGCGGCGATGCTGGCCTACATGCTGGTGCCCCTGGCGGCGCTGGTGCTGATCGCCTACGGCGCCAGCAGCCCCCGGGCCAAAAGCGGTGGCGGCGCTGGCGGGCCTTGCACTTCGGCCTGAGCGTGCTCTACACGCTCACCAACCTCGGGCACATGTTGGCGGACATCCTGATCCCCGATGCCCGCGCCGATCAGATCGTGCTCATGGGAGTGATGGTGGTGATCGGCCTGCTGATCAACCATGAGGCCTGGCTCTGGTGGCAGCCGAGGCGGTGGAGATCAGGGCCAGGCTGAGGGCGGCCACCGCCGATCCCGTGGCCATCAGGCCCCAGTTGAAGGGGGCCAGCACCAGCAGCTGGCGCAGGGGCGCCCAGCCCAGGACCAGCGCCCAGAGAAGCAGGCCGGAGCCCGCCACCGCCGCTGTGACCAGGCGGTCCCCGCCCTCAGCGCCATCGGGCGAGGGGCCCGTGGACGCGGGAAGGCGTACCCGGTTGATCCACACCAGGCCGCCACTGGAGAGCAGCAGCACCGAGATCACCAGGCTGCGGCGCTCCAGCAGGTCTCCCCCAGGGGCCAGCCCAGGGCCAGGGCCAGCACCACCACCAGCAACAGACCGCCCTGGATCAGGGCCAGGCGCCAGGCCGCCGCTCCGAACAGGGGGCCTGCAGGGAGCGGGGCGGCCGGCGCATCTGCGCAGGATCCCCTGGCTGGGCCTCGAAGGCCCCGGTGCAGGCCGGCTCGATCACCAGATGCAGCAGGGCGATGTGCACCGGCAACAGCAGCAGGGGCTGGCCCGGCACCAGCAACGGAATCAGCCCCAGGGCGGCGATGGGCAGGTGCACCGCCAGGGTGTAGGCCAAGGCGCGGCCCAGGTTGGCGTAGACCCGCCGTCCCATGGCCAGGGCCTCCACCAGGTCGGCGAAGGCATCGTTGAGCAGCACCAGATCGGAGGCCTCCCGCGCCACGGCGGTGCCGCGCCGGCCCATGGCCACACCGATGTCGGCGGCCCGCAGGGCGGGGCCGTCATTGACCCCGTCGCCGCCCATGGCCACCACCTCGCCGGCGGCCTGCAGCGCCTGCACCAGGGCCAGCTTCTGCTCAGGCCGCACCCGGGCGAACACGTTCACCTCCTTCGCCGCCGCCGCCAGTTCAGAGGGGGCGAGCTGGTCCAGCTGATCACCGCAGAGCACCGCGCCGGCCCCCAGGCCTGCCTGCTCGGCGATCGCCCGGGCCGTGGTGGGCCCGTCGCCGGTGATCATCACCACCCGCACCCCGGCCGCCTGGGCCCGGGCCACGGCGGCGGGCACATCGGCGCGCAGGGGATCGGCCAGGCCGATCAGCCCCAGCGGCTCGAACAGGTAGTCGTGGAGAAGCTCCGGGGGCAGATCCCCCGCCTTGAGGCCATCGGGATGCAGGTGTTGCGGGAGCCCCTGCAAGCCGCGGGCCACCGCCAGCACCCGCAGACCCCCGGCGGCGAGCCGATCGGCCTCCCGCAGGAACGCCTCAGCCACAGGCCCTGCCAGATGGCACAGCTCACTCACCGCCTCGGGCGCCCCCTTGGCCGCCAACTGCCAGCCGCTGGCGGGATCGCGCCAGAGGCGCGAGAAGACCAGAAGATCGGGGCTGAGGGGGTACTCCCGCTCCAGGGGCCAGTCCCCGTGAAGGTGCTCGGTGCCCTGCAATTGGCCCTGGGCCAGACGAACGATCGCCTGCTCCATGGCATCCACCGGGTTCGGCCGACTGGCAAGCACCGCCAGCTCCAGCAACGGATGGAAGGGTTCGCCGAGCTGCTCCTGTGCCGTCGACCCGCCAATCAGCTCGGGCCATCGCGCCAGCTCGGGCCAGGTGATCAGCGCGTTCACGGCCATGCGGTTCTCGGTGAGGGTGCCGGTCTTGTCGACCGCCAGCACCGTGGCGCTGCCGAGGCTCTCCACCGCCGCCGGCCAGCGGGCCAGCACGCCGCCGCGGGCCAGACGCAGGGCCCCCAGGGCCAGGAACAGCGACAGCACCACGGGAATTTCATTGGGCAAGACCGCCAGCGCCAGGGCCAGGCCCGCCAGCAGCGCCTGGGGCCAGTCGCCGCTGCTGGCCCCGTTCAACGCCGTCAGCAGGGCGCAGAGGGCCAGGGCCATCACCGTGAGCCGCTGGGTCAGGCGCCGGGTCTGGCGCTGCAGCCGGGTGGGGGGCGCCTTCAAGGTGGCCAGGCTGGAGCCAAGGCGCCCCAGGGCCGTGGCTCCACCCACCGCCTCGACCCGAACCACCCCGCGCCCACCGGCCACAAGGGTGCCGGCGCGCACCGGCGCACCAGGCTCCAGCCGCGGCACCGGCAACGACTCCCCGGTCAGCAGGGATTCATCGAGACTCAAACCAAGGCTCTCCACCACCGCCCCATCGGCCGCCACCCGATCCCCCTCGTCCAGGAGCAGCCAATCGCCCACCTGCACCTGCTCCACGGGAATCCGCAGCTCGTCTCCGTTGCGACGCACCCGCGCCTGGGGGCCGAGAGGGCCGCCAGGGCGGCCAGGGCCTTGCGGCTGCGCTGCTGCTGGACCCCATCGAGCAGGGAGATGAAGGCCACGAACGCCAGCAGCACCACAGCATCGGTGGGCTCTCCGATCAGGCCGTAGAGGACGGCGCAGGCCAGCAGCAACAGATTGGTGGGCTCCAGCACGCTCAGCCACCCCATCCCGGCTGGCTCAGCATGGCGCCAAGAACGGGAACCGACGGCAGAGGTAGCGTTGCTCTTCTTGTCTCCAGCGGGCTCTCCGCATCTGCATGCCGCAGTCGCTGTTCGAGAGCCTGAAGCGCTCGCTGGTGGGGGATCCGCTGCCCACCAGTGCCCATGGCGAGGAACGGCTCAACAACGCCGAAGCGCTCGCGATCCTCAGCTCCGATGCCCTCTCCTCGGTGGCCTACGCCACCCAGGAGATCGTGCTGGTGCTGGGCGCGGCCGGCGCCGCTGCCCTGGGCTTCACCCTGCCGATCACCGGGCTGATCGTGCTGCTGATGGTGGTGGTGGCGATGAGCTACCGCCAGACCATCAAGGCCTACCCCCAAGGGGGTGGCTCCTACCGCGTCTCCCACGAGAACCTGGGCCCCCTGCCCGGTCTGGTGGCCGGAGCCTCGCTCTCGATCGACTACGTGCTCACCGTGGCGGTGAGTGTGGCGGCGGGCATCTCCGCCCTCACCTCCTATTTCCCCGTGCTGGAAGCCGAGCGGGTGCCGCTGTGCCTGCTCGCGGTCGTGCTGCTGATGGTGGCCAACCTGCGTGGCCTGCGCTCCAGCGCCAAGCTCATGAGCCTGCCCACCTACCTGTTCATGGTCACGATCTTCGTTCTGATCGTGGGCGGGCTGGTGAAGGTGGGCCAGGGTGAACTCGCCGCCCTTCCGGAGGCCGAGCAGAGCCTGAAGCTGGCCCAGGCCCATGGCAAGGAAACGCTGGCCATGGGCAGCTTGCTGCTGATGCGGGCCTTCAGTTCCGGCTGCGCCGCCCTGACCGGGATCGAGGCGATCAGCGACAGCGTCATGGCGTTCAGGCCGGTGGAATGGCGCAATGCCCGGCGCGTGCTGACGGTGATGGTGCTGCTGCTGGCGAGCATGTTCACCGGCATCAGTGCCCTGGCGCACCAATTAGGAGTCGTCTACCGGGAGAACGGACCAACGTTGCTCTATCAGATCGGCCAGGCGGTGTTCGGAAACGGCCCGCTGCTGTTCGTGCTGCAGCTCGCCACCCTGCTGATTCTGCTGTTGGCGGCCAACACCGCCTACGCCGATTTTCCCCGCCTCTCGGCCTTCCTGGCCCAGGACGGCTACATGCCCCGCCAGTTGGCCTCGCTGGGGGACCGGCTGGTGTTCAGCAACGGCATCTTGATGCTCAGCGCCCTGGCGGGCGCGCTGGTGGTGATCTTCGGCGGCAGCGTCAGCCGCCTGATCCCCCTGTATGCCGTGGGGGTGTTCACCAGCTTCACCCTCTCCCAGGCCGGCATGGTGGTGCACTGGTGGAAGGAGAAAGGCAAGGGCTGGCTGGGCAAGGCCCTGGTCAACGGCTTCGGCAGCCTGGTCACGGCGGTGGTGTCGGCGGTGCTGCTGTTCAGCAAGTTCACCCAGGGGGCCTGGCTGGTGGTGGTGGCCGTGCCCCTGGTGGTGGGGCTGTTTCTGACCATCAAGGCCCACTACCTCCAGGTGGCCAAGCGTTTACGGATGGCGGGCGACGTGCAGCTGCACCTGCCCGATCCGCCGGCCACCGGCGGGGCTCCGGTGGTGGTGCTGGTGGGCCAGTTGCACCGGGGCAGCTTCGAGGCGATTCGCTACGCCCGCAGCATCGCCGGAGAATTGGTGGCCGTTCATGTGGACCTGGGGCTGGGCAAGGCCGACGCCTTCCGCGATCAATGGCAGCGCCAGCTGCCCCAGGTGCCGCTCGTGGTGCTGGAGTCGCCCTTCCGGTCGCTGCAGGCTCCGGTGCTGGATTTCGTGCATCAGTTCGAAATCGACCACCGCAAGGACCGCGACAAGTTCTGCACGGTGGTGCTGCCGGTGTTCGTCACCCGCCACCGCTGGGAGAACCTGCTGCACAACCAGTCCACGATTTCCCTGCGCAGCGCCCTGCGCCGCCAGGGCACCCGGGTGGTGACCACGGTGGGCTTCTATCTCTGAAGCGTTCACAGGCCAGGGGCTGCCACTGAGCCCTGCTGAGCTGAGCGCCCATGAAAAAGGGAGCGGTGCCAGGCACCGCTCCTGAACTTGCCTCTGGCCCCTGTGGGCCTGGGGCTGGATTCACCAGAGGCCGCGGATGGGCTGGGGTGCGGGAGCGACGTAGGGCTCGGGCTGGGGGGTGGGAGCCACGTAGGGGGCGGGAGCCGGCTCGGGCTGAACGGCCACGGGGGCTGCTGGAGCACCACCGAAACGGAAGCGGGCACCGAGCTTGGCGCCCCAGTTGTTGGTGGAGCCGTAGTTGACGTCGGAGCCGTCGAAGCTCGTGGCGCCCTGATACACGCCTTCCAGGAACACATCGGTGTTGCGGCTGGCGGCGTAGGTGACGCCCACCTTGGCCTGATAGCCGAACAGGCCTTGGTTGTCACTGCTGGTGCGGCCCAGCGGGGTGTTGATGCTGGGGGTGCTGAGGTTGGTGTAGCCGATGCCGCCGCCGATGTAGGGGGTCCAACGGCTGTTGGTGGTGATGTCCCAGTAGGCGCTGGCAAGCACGTCGTTCTTGTTGACGATGCCCGAGCTGTCGGCACTGCCGAAGCCATCCACGCTGATCCGATTGACGCTGCTGCGGCTGTAGCCATAGGTGAGCTCGGTGCGGATGGCGCCGAAGTCGTAGCCGATGCCGGCCTCACCGGAGAAGCCACCACCCTGCTCGATGTTGCCACTCAGGGGGAAATTGCGGGCATCCCAGCTCAGGTCCTGGGGCCAGCTGGCACCGAGGCCAATGGTGGCGTACCAGCCGGTGACGTTCGAATAGGACGCGGGAGTGGTGCCCCATTCCTGGGCGCTGGCGGGCTGGGCGGCGAGGGTGCCGCCGATCAGGGCGCCACCGGCACCGAGCAGAAGCAAAGCCTGAAGAGAGGTACGCATGGAAAGGTCCAGAACGGTTCTGTTCTCCTTGTATCGAGGTTTACAGCCCCTGACCGGGGCAACAGTGTCACTGGAAGCGCTGTCACAATCGCGACATAAAACGGTTGGTTTCGAATCCCTTCGCCCCCCTGCGGCGTCCGTAAAACCAGAGCAGAGCGTTGGAGGCCCAAGCCATGTTTCTCAAACTGAGCCAGGACGGCAGCCTGGTGGAGCTGTTGGAGCCCGCCCAGCTCTGGGATCCGTTCATCCTTGTGCTGCAGGGCCGCCTGCATGCGGGGAGGAACTGCAGGATCCCCAGGGCTTCGCCAAATCCGAGCTGCGCTTCCTCTCGGATGAGCCCCTGCCCCGCTGCTGGCAGGACCCAGGCTTTCACGCGGCCCTGGGCAAGAAGCTGGCCAGACCAGCCGGCCTGACCACGGCCTGAGCCCGGGCGACTGGCCCCAGGCGACTGGCCCCGGGCGACTGGAGGGAGCCGCGGCTCAACCGAGCAGTTGCTTGCGCAACTTGCGGATGCGCACCAGCAGTTCGGCGCGGTTGCGCTGACGCAGGGCAAGGCGGGCCAGGAACCCCAGCACGCTCACCACCCCCACCAGCTCCAACAGCCCCCCACCAGGGGAACCTCATCGATGGCTGAAAGGGTGGCCCCGGTGATGCGCAACAGGAGCACCGCCACCACCGCCAGTGCCAGCACCTGCAGGACCGGCAGGAGATCCCGCAGGGAGCTCAGCTGGAGCGAGCTGATCTGACGCAGGAGCTCCCGCACCACCGGGTAGGGCAGCCCCGCCCCAGGGGCAGGGGCCGGCCCCGCCGAGGGGGCTCGGGGAAAACGTCCGGAGTCGCCGCGACGGGCACCAGGGGACCCTCCTCCGCCAGGGGAATCGAGAGAATCAAGCGTTCGGGAGCCGGGGCCTCGCCAGGCTCCCCGCCGGCGGGGGCGGGATCGGAGAAGGGCAGCACCACGGGCTTTCAGACGGCCGCCAGGCCCTTCTCGTTGAAGACCCCTTCAAACAGCACCGAGCTGAGGTAGCGCTCGCCGGAATCAGGAAGGACCACCACGATCGTCTTGCCGGCGTAGGCGGGTTCCTGGGCCAGGCGCACCGCAACGACCGTGGCTGCCCCGCAGGAGATGCCCGCCAGGATGCCCTCCTCACGGGCGAGACGCCGAGCCATGGCGACGGCTTCCTCGTCGCTCACCTGCTCGATCCGGTCCACCAGATCGAGATCGAGGTTGTCCGGCACGAAACCGGCGCCGATGCCCTGGATCTTGTGGGGACCGGGCTTGATCGGCTCACCCGCCTTGGTCTGGCTGATCACCGGGCTGTTGATCGGCTCAACGGCCACGGACACCAGGGGCTTGCCCAGGGTGTGCTTGATGTAGCGGCTGACGCCGGTGATGGTGCCGCCGGTGCCCACCCCGGACACGAACACGTCGACATCGCCATCGGTCTGCTCCCAGATCTCCGGGCCGGTGGTGTCGTGGTGCACCTGGGGATTGGCGGGATTGGCGAACTGCTGCAGCAGCACGTAGCGATCGGGGTCGGAGGCGGCGATGGCCTGGGCTCGGGAGACCGCACCGCTCATGCCCAGGCGGCCTTCGGTGAGCTCCAGGTGGGCCCCGTAGGCGGTGAGCAACTTGCGCCGTTCGAGGCTCATCGTCTCCGGCATCGTCAAGGTGAGCCGGATGCCGCGGGAGGCGGCGACGAAGGCCAGGGCGATGCCGGTGTTGCCGCTGGTGGGCTCGATCAGTTCCTTGCCGGGGCCGAGCAGCCCATCCTTTTCGGCCTGCCAGATCATCGCCGCCCCGATGCGGCACTTGACCGAATAGGCGGGGTTGCGGCCTTCAATCTTGGCCAGCACCCGCGCCTGGGCGTCGCCGACGACGCGGTTGAGCTGCACCAGGGGGTGTGGCCGATGCTCAGGCTGTTGTCAGCGAAGACGGCGCCCATCAAATGGTCGTGGTAGGTGAGCGCACCCTAAGGGAGCCCTCCGGCTCGGGCCAAGACCGGCTGTCAAGTCAGGCAGACACCACCTGCAGGCGTTGCGGAGCCGTACATTTCAGCGATTCCGGTCCCGCAAGGAGTCGCCAGCGATGGGCCTCAGCGCACTGCAGCACGGTGGAGCGGCGGTGCTGCCACTGCTGCTGCTGTCGATCGTGGTCGTGGCCATCGGGATCGATCGGGCCCGTTACTGGAAGGTTCAGGGCCTCGGCCCGGCCCGGGCCGAACGGCTGCTGGCGGAGGCGCTCCAGGGCAGCTCGGACCCTGGCCAGTCACGGCTGCGTCAGGAGCTGCTGCTGCGCCAACTGGAACGCCAGGGCGCCAGCGGCGAAGCCGTGCTGGAAGCCGCCGCTGTGATCGGCCCCCTGCTGGGCCTGATCGGCACCGTTGCCGGGCTGATCCGGGCCCTGGCGGAGCTGGGCCCCCAGCTGGTGCTGCCCAGCGGCGGCGCCAGCCTGACCAGCTACTCCCAGGTGCTGGTGAGCACTCTGCTGGGGCTGGTGGTGGCCTTGATCGCCACCGTGGTGCTGCGCACCAACCGGGGCCTGCGCCTGCGGCAGCGGCAGCAGCTCGAAACCGCCGGCTTGCGCCTCGCCCTGGAGGCTCAGCCGTGAGCCCGCCGCTGTTCGCCCTCACCGGCCTCACCCTGGTGTTGCTGACGGCTGTGGCGACCGTGCCGGAGCTGCTGCGGGCGAACGAGCCCAGGGTGAACCTGCCTCCAGCCAAGGAGACCCGCGCTCCCTGGGTGGTGGTGCGCTCCGGGGGCGGCCGCTGGTTTCTCAATGGATCTCCGATCGAGGCTGGGGCCCTGGTCGCCAACCTGAACACCGCTCCACCGGGGGAACGGTGCGCTTCCTGGCCTCCTCGGCCCTGGCCACCGGCGAGGTGAGCCGCTCCCTGGCCTGGCTGCGCCGGCAAAGCCGCCAGCCGGTGCTGCTGGAGCTCGCCCAGAACCCGCGATGAGCCCCTTCAACCCCACGGTCAACAGCGCCACCGGCGCTACCGGGAGCCTCGATGGCCTTGCCTACGGGGCCCTCTCCACGGCCCTGGTCCTGCTGGCGGCGGGGCTCCTGGTGGTGCCCCAGCTCCTCGCCCTGCGGCCCGCCCACAGGGGGTGGTGGCGCTGCACCTGGCCGCTGACGGCGGCCTGCGGCTCTGGAACCGCCCGATCACCCCCCAGCAGCTGCCCCAGGTGTTGCGGGAGGCTGGTCGGATCAGCCCCAAAGCCCGGATCCGGCTGATCCCTGACCCCGCCACCCCCTGGGGGGTGGTGCAGTCCGTTCTTCCCATGCTCGAACTCGGTGTCCTTCCTTTCGAAGTTCAACTTCCCCGATCCCCGGCCCAACCTTGAGCGCTTCGTCCCGCGGTCTTGGGCCGCTCGGCTCATGGCGGCCAAGCCCTCACCGGCGTTAATGGCCCGTTGGCCCGGGCCCTGGCGTGCCCTGGCCCTGCCCGTGGGCGTCGCCGTGGCGCTCCATGCCCTGGGGCTTGCGGGGGCCACCCTGGTCGAGTCCAGGCGCCCCACGCCGGCGCTGCTCACCAGCGGCGACGACACCCCGGAACTGTTGCGCTTCAGCCGCCGTGCCAGCCAGGTGTCGGGCCAGCTCACGAGCCAGGGCCAAGCTCCGAACCTGAGCCTGGTGCCCTTGCCCCTGGACAGCACCCTGCCGCCACCGCCCCCCGACCTGGCCTTCCTGGGCCAGGCCGGGGACCCCCGGCGGCAAAGCCGCCAAGGGCGGCGCCCGAGTCGCTTCCCCCAAATCAGCCAGCGGATCCCCAGCGCCCACGGCGCCGCCCCCTGCGCCTGGGAGAGCTGGTGACGGCGGAGCGGGCTTCCCTGGAGGGACTTCCCAGCGATCCGCTTGTCGCCTTCAAGCTCGCCGCTGCCCTCGCCGCCCGTTCGGACAGCGCGGTCGACTCCCCGGTCCCCGACAAAGCCGCCGAAGCGATCGCCCGGCGCCAGCTCAAGCTGACCGCTGGCGGCGAAAAACCCTTCCTGCTGCTCTGGAAACAGGCACGTCCCCTGACCGGGCGCCCAGCGGCCCTGGAGGAACTGCCCGAAGGGGTGGAGGTGCGCAGCCTGAGTCTGGCCGCCGTGCGCCGTCAGGGTCTGAGGCAACCCCACGGCCTCTCGATCAGTTACGGAACAAGCCTGCTGCTGCTATGGGTGGAGGGCGAGGAGCTCTGGCTGATCCAGCAAAAGAGCTGAAGCGTCGCCGACCTCCTTAGGTTGCAGGTGTTGACTCGATCCGATGGGGATCTCCCTGGTGGTGCGCTGGCAGGCCGGTTCAGGGCAGCCCCTGGCTCTCGGTGCTGATCCCCGCCCGCGATGAGGAGCGCACAGTGCCCCACCGGCTGCTTCGGCTGCTGGCCGCCCTGCGGCTCTACAGGTGAGGCCGCTCCAGGGAGCTCAGAGCACCCGTTTGAGGTGCTCCGCCAGCCGCAGGGCCAGGGCGATCACCGTGAGCCCGGGCCCGACGCTGGGGCAGCTCGGGAACACGCTGGCATCGGCCATGTAGAGGTTCACCAGCTGATGGCTCCTGCCGTGGAGATCCACCACGGAGGCGGTGGGATCGCTGCCCATGCGGGCGGTGCCGCAGGCGAAGCCCAGCACCGCCAGCGGCGACTCGCCGCGGGGATGAAGCGGAAAGGCCCGCACCACCGTGGTGGCGGGGTCCGCTTCCAGGGCCTTGATCGTGGACAGCCAGCGGTAGACGAGACGGTCGTGGGCCTCGCGGTTGTTGGCGGTGTAGGTGATCTGCACGCCCTCGCCCCGCAGGCTCACCCGGTTGGCGGGATCGGGCCTGACGCCGCTGCTGGCCCACCAGCTCACCGTGCGCACCGCCAGCTGCTCCAGCACGGCCTTGGGCAAAAGCCGCGTGACCAAGGAAAGCAGGGGCGGCGATTCGGCGAACAGCGGATCCTGGAGCACACCGCCACCGTTGCGGATCTGCCCCAACGGCACGCACACGTTCTTGTCGCCCCAGTAGTAGTCGTTGATGGCCAGACCACAGCCGTAGCGGCCGGAATCGGGCTGGGCCGCCAACTGCAGGATCGAGGAGAGCTGGGGCTTCATCAGGTTGCGGCCCACCTGGCCCGAACCGTTGGCCAGCCCATCGGGATGCTGGTCGTTGTGGGAGCGCAGCAGCAGAGCAGCGGTGTTGATCGCACCGGCCGCCAGGACCACCACATGGCCGTTGAACAGCCAGTTCTGGCCGTCGATCTCCGCCTGCACCCCCTTGACCTCGCGGCCACTGGGGTTGACGTGCAGCCGCGTCACCCGGGCCCCCGTGCGCAGGGTCACCCGTTGGGAGGCCACGGCCCCATCCACCCCGAAGCGCTCGGCGTCGCCGCTGGGATCAAGCTGCGACATCGACCAGCTGATCGGAGGGTCATAGGCGGTGACACCGAGGCGGGCCAGGTCGGTGCGCAGGCTCTCGAGGATCGGTTCAAGCGGCCGGGGTGGATGCAGATACTCCCCGTGCGCGGCGGCTCGGTGGGGTCGACGCCCTGGCGCCCGTGCACCCGATAGAGCCGTTCGGCGCGGTCGTAGTGGGGGCTAGATCGGCGTAGCTGAGCTCCCAGCCCGCACAGGAACCATCGAGATGGCGCTGGGGGGCGAAGTCCCGCTCGCGGAAGCGCTCGAGCACCCCACCCCAGATCTTGGTGTTGCCCCCGAGGGCGTAGATCATCTGGGGCGGAAAGGGATCGCCATCGGTGCCGAACCACTGCTCGCCGGGGTGATAGCGGGTGTTGCGGATCAGATCGACATCCGCCAGGTTCTGATCGGTCAGGGCCATGGCGCCGCCCCGTTCCAGCACCAGCACGCTCTTGCCGCTCTCAGCCAGGGCTCCCGCCAGGGTGCCGCCGCCGGCGCCGGTGCCGATCAGGATCAGGTCATAGGTGTGGTCGTCGATGATCACGGCATCACTCCTTCAGCGCCAGACGTAGAGGAGCAGAAACAGCGCGATCCAGATCACATCGACGAAGTGCCAGAACAAGGAGGCGGCCACCACTCCCTGCTCACCGCCGTCGTAGTTGCCGGGAAGAAACGACCTCACCAGCATCAGGGCCATCAGCAGCACCCCCGTGGCCACGTGCAGGCCATGGAAGCCCGTGAGCAGGTAGAAGGTGCCGCCGAAGGTGCCGGAGGTGAAGCCGAAGCTCAGGGATTGCCATTCCAGCGCCTGGCCGTAAAGGAAGTAGGCCCCCATGGCCATGGTCAGCAGCCAGAAGGCGCGGAAGCCCCAGAGGGAACCGCGGTGCTTGAACCACTCCGCCAGAACGATCGTGCCCGAACTCGACACCAGGACCACCGAGTTGATCAGGGGGTGCGCCACTCGAGCCCCTCCACCCCCGGCGGCAGCCAGTCACTGGCCGAGAGCTTCAAGACGGCGTAGCCGCTGAAGAAGGCCAGAAAGATGACACTCTCTGAGCACAGAAAAATGATGAACCCCGTGAGTGTGTGATTGCCATGGGCGGCATGGCCGCCATGGGATGGGGCAGCTTCGAGGGAGGCGGAGGCCTCAGCTGGAGCGGGAGTGGAACTCATGCCCTCACCGCCAGCAGCGCCAGGGCCTGCTCAATCTCCTCCTGGTGCTCCACCAGGGGCCTGCCGGTGCCGTAGCCGTAGGGCGCACTGATCACCGTGGGCACATCATCCTCGAAGTTCTCCAATGGCGGCGGCGAGGGCAGCAGCCACTCCAGACCGATCGCCCGCCAGGGGTTGGCGCCGGCGCGCTCGCCGCGCACCACCGAGCTGACCATGTTGATCAGGAAGGGAATGATCGAGACCCCCAGCAGGAAAGCGCCGAGGCTGGCGAGCACGTTCCAGAAGGCGAACTCCGGGTCGTAGGAGGACACCCGCCGTGGCATGCCCATCAACCCCAGGGGGTGCATGGGCAGGAAGTTGAGGTTGGCGCCCACAAACGTGAGCAGGCAGTGGAGCTTGCCGAGGCCCTCGTAGGGCATGCGGCCGGTGAACTTGGGAAACCAGTGGTAGATCGCCGCGAAGATGCCCATCACGGCGGCGCCGTAGATCACGTAGTGGAAATGGCCCACCACGAAGTAGGTGTTGTTGACGTGGATGTCGATCGGCACCGTGGCCAGCATGATGCCGGTGATGCCGGCAAACACGAAGTTGACCAGCCCCCCAGGCAGAACAACATCGGTGTGGTGAGCTGCAGCTTGCCGCCCCAGAGCGTGGCCAACCAGGCGAACACCTTCACGCCGGTGGGTACGGCGATCAGCATCGTGGTGACCATGAACAGATCGCGCATCCACTGGCTCACGCCACTGGGGAACATGTGGTGCACCCACACCACTAAGCCCAGGCCCACGATCACGAACGAGGCGATCGCCACAAAGGGATAGCCGAACAGCGGCTTGCGGGCATAGACGGGAAACAGCTCCGAGAAGATGCCGAACACCGGCAGGATGATCACATACACCGCCGGATGCGAATAGAACCAGAAGAAGTGCTGATAGAGCACCGGATCACCACCGCCGGTCGGGTCGTAGAACGTGGTGCCCACGGTGAGATCGAGCAGCAGCATCACGGCGCCGCCGGTGAGCGCCGGCAGGCCGATCAGTTGGATCGTCTGGGCCGCCAGGGCCGTCCAGCAGAAGATCGGCATCCGGAACAGGCCCATCCCAGGGGCGCGCATGCGCAGGATCGTGGTCACGAAATTGAGGGCGCCCAGGATGGAAGAGATACCGGAGAGGGCCACGGCCAGGATCCAGAGGGATTCACCGTTGATCAGGTGGCCCAGGGGGTTCTGTACGCTCACCGGCGGGTAGGACCACCAGCCCGCCGAAGCCGGTCCGCCGGGGACGAAGAAGCTGGCGATCAGCACCAGCCCGAAGACGGGAAACATCCAGAACGCCACCGCATTCAGGCGCGGGAAGGCCATGTCCGGGGCGCCAATCATCACAGGGATCAGCAGGTTGTTGAGCCCGTTCAGCACCGGAAAGGTGAACAGGAACAACATGATCGTGCCGTGCATGGTGTACAGGCCGTTGTAGACCGTGCGGTCGACCAGATCGGCCGCCGGGGTGAGCAGTTCGCCCCGCATCACCATCGCCAGGAAGCCCCCGATCAGGAAGAAGGCAAAGGAGAGCACCACGTATTGGATGCCGATCACCTTGGCGTCGGTGCAGAAGCTGAAGTACCGCAACCACGACGGCGGCGATGGCTTCGGTGGAGATGGGCTGGGGCTGGTGGGGGAGAGGACGGTCATCGCTCAGGCGTCGTGGGGGAGAGAAGCGGAGCCGGGAACATTCACCAGGGGCGGCGGCGCGGGGGGCACCGTGGCCCAGCGGATTCCCCCCGCCGGCTGACGCGTGAGCCGCTCGGCCTCCTCAACGGCCAGGCTCAGGCCCGGTTGCAGGGGCTGGTGGGCGGCGGCCACGAGCCAGGAGGCGAAGGCCTCGGGGGCTCCACCACCACATCGGCCTGGTTGGCGGCGAACCAGGCACCGCTGAACTGGGAATCCCGCAGCCGGTAGCGGCCGCTGCGGGTGGGGGTGAGCGAGAAATCGATCGCACGGCCCGGCACCACGTCCTGCTTGAGGCGGAAGGCGGGCACGTAGAAGCCATGCAGCACGTCCGGGGAGGTGAGCACGAAGGTGACGGGCTGATCCAGGGGCAGGTGCAGCTCGGTGGAGGAGACCTGCGCCCGCGGGTAGCGGAACTCCCAGGACCACTGGCGGGCGATCACCTCGATCCGCAAAGGACCCGTGTCCTCAGGCGCCCCAGGGCTGCGGTCGCTGGCCTCGATCACCGCCCCAGGGCCAACTGCAGCCCCAGCCCCAGCCGCAGCTCCAGAGCCGTGCACGTGCTCCATCGGCCCCAGCACCCCGAGCTCACGGTTCACGCGGATGCTCACCACCGCGATCGCCATCACGATCACCAGCGGAATCACCGTCCAGACGATCTCCAGCCGCGTGTTGCCCTCCATCGGCGGGCCGTCCTCCTGGTCGTACTTCTCGGCGCGGTTGAACAGCAGCACCCAGAGCAGCACCGAGAGCACCCCGAGAAACACGAAGCTGCCGATCGCGGTCTCGAGGCTGAACAGCCCATCCACCAGCGGCGCGGCATTGGAGGCCTGCACAGGGAACCAGCGGTAGGACTGCTCCCCCATCCAGAGGCTGGCGAGCACCAGTACCACCAGCCAGAGGCCAAGCAGCAGCCAACGGATCACGGCAGCGCCTCCCGCAGGTCGGCACCGGAGGCCAGCAACTGGACTGCGGTGATGTGCACCCCGAACTCCGCCGCCAGCTGGGCCCCGAGGGTGCCATGCAAACCCATGAGCACCGCGATGCCCAGGCCGGCCAGCAGGTAGCTCCATTGCACCTGGCGGCCCATGTCCTTGCGCCAGGCGAAGCGCTGGAAGCCGCGCCAGAGCGCCATCAGCGCGATCAGCAGAAGCAGGGCCACGCCGCCCACCCCATGCCAGAGCATCGTCACCTGGCTGCCGAGGCCGAAGGGGCTGAGCACCCCTTCGAGCGGTTCGGCCAGCAACATCTCATAGAAGCCACTGGCGACGGTGAAAAAGCTGAGCAGAACGCTGGCCAGCAGGTTGTACCAGCCCACATCGTGGAAGCCGGCGCGCGTGACCGGCAGGGCCAGGAAACGGAACAGCCGCTTCTCGAAGGGGTAGAGGGCGCCGATGATGTCGAAGCCGATGGCGACGGCATAGAGGCCGATGCTCAGATGCACCAGGTTGGGGTGAATCGGCAGGCCGTAGGGCAGGCCGTTGGGGCCGAAGGCCAGCTCAGGACCCATCAGACCAGCCCCCGTCGCAGGGCATCCACCACCGGCACCGTGTGCAGGCCGTAGACCCAGATCAGTCGATCCCCCAGCACCACCTGCACCACCACGAGTGCGCTCAGCAACGCGCCCGCCCCGAGGAACGCCACGGGGAGTTGCTTGGGATCCCGCAGCCGGATCACGTAGCGCCAGGCCGTGAGCACCGAGAGCACTCCCGCCAGGGCCCAGCCCAGGGTGGTGTGCTGATTGAGCAGTTCCCGCGAGGCGCCGTAGGGGTTGGCCAAGCCCGCTTCGATCGAGCCAATGATGATCGCCACGAAGATGGTGGCGGTGGATACCAGCAGGTTCCAGAAACTCACCTCCAGCAGGGCCGGACGCTTGGCCACCAGGGCGATCAGATCAAACACGACCACCATCAGGGCCGAGGCGATCACGAAATGCACCACGATCGGGTGCAGCGTGTCGGGCCACGGCAGGTTGTGGTCGTTGAGGGCCGGTAGCAGCTCGAGCATGGACCGCTCCCGCCTGGTCGCGCGTTCTCTCAGTGTGTCGGCAGTCGCAGGCCACTGCGGGCAATGTCACCAAAAGGCTTCACGGTTGCGGCTCTTAGGCTGCTGCCTACTTACAACCGGCCTTCTCGATCGTGCTGCCGTTCGTCTCGGCGACGGCGCTGACGATCGCCATCGGCGGGGTGGCGATCGCCGCCGGGGTGGCCCAGTTTCTGCGGCTCACCGGCGAGGCGGAGCTGAACGGCAAGCTCTTCCGTGGCCTCTCGGGCCTCTTTTATCTGGCCACAGGCGCCTGGATCCTGATCCACCCAATCGACAGCGAGGTGAGCCTGACCCTGCTGGTGGGCCTGCTGCTGGTGTTCGAGGGGGTGATGGAGCTGGCGGGCGCCGCCTCCATTGCCGGTCAGGCGCGGGGACTGGTGATCGTCGATGGGGTGGTGACGGCGATCCTGGGCGGGCTGCTGGTGGCCGAGTGGCCGAGCGACAGCCTCTGGGCGATCGGCACCCTGTTTGGCGTGGCCCTGTTCTTCTCGGCGATCAACCTGATCACGGCACCCACCGCTCCCGCCGCCTGAACATGGGGGGACCAGCAGGTCCTGGCGGGGTCAGGACTGGCAGTTCTTGCCCCAGGTCTGGGTGCAGGTGCCGTCGTCGTTGCAGGCCACCGCTTTGATCGGTCGATCGAAGCGCTCGGAGAAGGCCTGCTGCACGATCGCCGAGGGGCTTCGCCCTTGAAGACCTTGGTGGCTTTGCAACTGGCCTGGGCCAGGGCCGCAGGTGCGAGCAAGGGGATCGTGAGCAGGGGCAGGAGCAGGAGACGTCGCACGGGCACTAGAAGCGCACGAATCCAATCCTACCCAAGGTCTTTGCTGAGCGATCTGCCCAGTTGCGAGCCGATGGGGCTGACGAGCACCAGCGGAACAAGCGACTGAATCAGGTTGAGAACGCCGCCAAAAGCTGGATTTGAGGCCATGGCCGTTGAAACCACCTCCGTTGTAGAGACCACCGTTGAATTGGCCGTTGTTGAATGGCAGGCTGTCGTTCCCCCAACGGGGAACGACGAGCTGTACCTCCCACTAGCGGAAGACGCCCGTGACCCCATGATTGGCAATTGGCAATGGCCATTGGCCAGCTGACGTCGCTGTCATTGCACAGGACTGGCCGCTGCGTTGGCGACCAATCCATGCAAAAACGAAAGAATTTTGCATCACCAGAGTGAGGTATTCTACGAGTTATCGCCAAAAGGCTTTTGATCTTCAGGGGTTGGCGCGCCTAAAAGTATCAATTGCAGTGACCAACTCAGGACTTGAGGAGCCAGTGATGAAGTCAAGCTTAAAGGTTTGGCCCTTGCTCAAATACTCGGCGTAGGCGGAGCGTAGATGAGGCTTGAAAGTGTCTGATTTCTGAACGTAAGCCGTGAAGAATGGAACAGCGGTGCCACTGATATAGCTACCAATCAAATTCTGACTTGGAATGGTGAGAGTGCCCACAGATTCAATGGCCTCCTTGATGCCTGGGTCGATTTGCGAGAAGTTCACATGGGCCTGCCCCTCAGCCATCATCCAGTACTTCTGGGGGGACTTAAGCCAGGTGAAACTGGAGGCCTGCTCAAGCGCTGCAGGTGCGGCGGGATCATAACTACCTGAGGCAAGCAAGACGGGAATAGCGATGCGGCTTAGCCCCACCGGACCGAAGATAGAACGGTTGACTGGATTAGCTGCAAAAACAGCACCGGCTCTAGGATCCTGAAGTTGGTAGGCCTTACGAGGCAAGAGAAGTGCCCGGCACTCAAGCAATAAAGAAGGAACCAGGCCACCAGTCTCCTTATCGCAAGACTTCTGGAGGTAATCAAAATCAATTGTGGCCCCAGAAAGGGCTAGAGCGGTATAACCACCGAAGGAATGACCAAATACGCCCACACTAGCAAGATCCAGCCTACCACCATAGTCTGAGGCATTGCGACGATTCAATTCGTCTAGAACAAAGCTCAGATCTTTCGGACGATTAATGAAGTCATTAATATCAAAAAGGTCTTTGTGCAGGCCACGTAGTGTTTCCTTCAGCCGAATGCTATCGCTTCCTGGATGCTGAGGTGCTGCAACAACAAAACCATAGGACGCTAGCTGTCGAAGACCCTCCGCATAGGCTTCTGGGCGAGAAAATAGCCCATGGGAGAAAACGACTACATGAATCTTCTGCTGAGAATCACCAACAGGGCGATATACATTTACATAAAACTTTCGATCACGAGTTTTGTCATTCAGGTTCCATACCGCTTCTTCAACCTTGAAGGGGCCCGGCTTGCGCGGATCAGGCAGATTGGCATAGTTAAAGTTTGAATCAGTTGCCGCCTCCTTTGCCGTGAGGGAACGGAGCAGCTTGGTGAGAGTATCGGTTGCCACAATTATTTTTTTACCTACTTTCGCCCCAGCCTGGATCTTCTCTCCTTGGATCCGAACGCCTGTCGGAAGTTGCTGGAACACGCTCAACAAGCTCAGTCCTTCCTTGGAGAAGGCTGCACCAATCATCGCTGAGCGCAAGGCATACATCCCATTACCACCACTGCTGAGTGTGATGCCATTGCCGAGGCGCTTCAAAACCGATTCACCGATACCAGAGTAAAAGAATCTGCTGACCAGCAGAGGATCCAATTTTGCTTGCTTCACCAGGACAGTACGCAGACGTTCCTGCTGTTCCGGTGTGGTGAACTGCAGGAAAAATGCCAGGTCATCTGGAACGACACCACCATCGGCAAAGGTTTTGAGAGAGCTGATTTTTAAAGAGCGAATCAGCGGACCATAGGAAAATGAAAGAGTTTCACTTGCGCTTGCCGGCAAACCAACAACGAGTGCACAAGAAAGGCTTGCGGAAAGGAATGCGAGTGCACGTTTTTTCATTTACCCAAGTTTGAAACTCATCTAATTTTAGCACAATATAAAAATCTGTCCGCAGGCATCCTCGGAAACTGGACTACTGTTACACTTCTATCTGGCATCGTGGCGCAAACCGATCGACGTTTATTGCAGAAGAGTGGCTTGGATGGAGGGTCAGGTTCTTCTGTTAGAGAACATCAGCAGCTTCTCAAACCAAAATTTGACCGATCACCCTTCATGCCGTCATTCTCAACACCCTGATTTTGGGTTCCCAAAGCTGACGAGCAGCTTTTCGCGGCACTGGCGGTTTGATGCCGCCGATGCGGTGGTCTTAATCTTGCCGGATGGCGTGGTTCATTAACCTCGGCCGGCTGAGGCTGAAGCGCTAGAAAAGCCTTAGGACTCAGCTGCCGTTGCCGTAGGCCACCTGGCAGGCGGCATTCAGCAACTGGGCCTCGTTCGCTGATTGGGGCGGCTGGTCTGAGAACAACCCTTGCTGGCAGTCCACCTGGGCGGCCAGGGGCTCCCCTGATGAGATGTAGGTGAAGTTTGCGCCGTAGGGCGCAGTGGCCTGGAGTGAACTGTAGTCGAGTTGGTAGAAGCTCTGGGGCACGGCGATCACCGTGGATTGTTGAGCGACAGATTGGTTGACCAGAGCATTGATGGTGGCCGCTGTCGCCAAGCCCGTGAGGCCCCAGGCGGCTGAGCTGGGTCTCCACCAGCCCCAGCCCACGGGATTCACCCGATACCAACCAGTGCTCCAGCTGCGTGCACCCCAGTAGCCAGTCCGCCCCCAGGCGGGATTCCAGGCGCCCCGGGCGCCTGGAGCGCGGGCGAATCCAACACCGGCAGCGCCGTAGCCCGCGCCTGGGCGCACCCCAGCGCCTGAGGCCGGGCCACCCAGTCCTCCACGGTTGACGCCGCCCGCACCGAGACCAGCGCCACCGCCTACACCGGCGCCACCGCCAAGACCCGCGCCGCCGCCTGCACCTGCGCCACCACCGAGCCCTGCTCCACCGCCCAGACCACCGCCGGCTCCTGCGCCACCGCCAAGACCCGTGCCGCCGCCTGCACCTGCGCCACCACCGAGCCCTGCTCCACCGCCCAGACCACCGCCGGCTCCTGCGCCACCGCCAAGACCCGCGCCGCCGCCTGCACCTGCGCCACCACCGAGCCCTGCTCCACCGCCGAGACCACCGCCGGCTCCTGCGCCACCGCCAAGACCCGCGCCGCCGCCTGCACCTGCTCCCCCGCCGGGGCGTGCACCACCGCCCAAGCCACCGCCTGCTCCTGCGCCACCGCCGAGACCCGCGCCGCCGCCTGCACCTGCTCCCCCGCCGGGGCGTGCACCACCGCCCAAGCCACCACCTGCTCCTGCGCCACCGCCGAGACCCGCGCCGCCGCCGCCACCCCTACCGCCACCTAAGCCGCCGCCGCCACCCCTACCGCCACCTAAGCCGCCGCCGCCTCTGCCTCCTCCCCCACCGAAACTCCGACCCCCACCGCCTCTGCCGCCACCGCCTCCGCGTGCCTCTACAGCGATCGGTGCACAGAAGCTGGTCAGCAGGGAAGCCAGGGCCAGGGTTCTCCACCAGGTGCCTGCAATGGGGGAGTACATGATGTGACCACGATTTAATAAATATTTTTTAGACG
Source organism: Cyanobium sp. ATX-6F1 (assembly GCF_047395825.1). Taxonomy (NCBI): domain Bacteria; kingdom Bacillati; phylum Cyanobacteriota; class Cyanophyceae; order Synechococcales; family Prochlorococcaceae; genus Cyanobium; species Cyanobium sp. ATX-6F1. Next base: position 497,859 of record NZ_JBCEBF010000003.1, read on the forward strand.
AGGAAAACACAAAAAAACCAGGCCATTCTGAAAATGTCACATGACTGCAGCTCAGGTCTGAGTTTGTGAGCGGAAGGCAACTGCTCTACCGACTACGGGCAAGGCAGCTCTAAAATGCACACCCTTTCCGAGGCAGCAGGCCATGCGGCAGATCCTGTGAGCGCGAGAAATTAGTGGACGAGATAAAAGTTGTGGTGCCTTGGCGGGCGCTGCTCAACCTGATGGAACCCCACAACCTCAAAATTGGCAGGAAATGCTTTCGCCCGCAGGATTAACGGTCAGCAATCCTGCGAATGTGCGCGCTGCAACAATGGTATTCGTTCAATGGCCCGGCGAAAGAGGAAGTACTGATCGTGTTGCACAGCGTGCGAGGGTTTGTCTGCATCGAACTAGCCAACAATAAGGATTTCAAAAAAGATCGCCCTTCCTGTCTATTTATATGGGGAATGATGCGCCGTTCTGCACATGCTCGAGAAATAAACGGTTGGCAAGCAGATCTTTCAAGCGGACACAATAAATTTCAACGAGAGAGAATAAACCAGAGCAAGGGGTAGGATTTGTACGCCAGATTAATGACCGCACGTAGTTCTGCTCCTGGGGATCTCAGCATTCGCCGAAATACTCAAATCCTCAATCGACTAGGAAGCATTCTCAACAGCGCCAGTCAAGAATGAAGCAAAGAATACGTTGACGCATTTCACAGGGATCTCACAAGCAAAAACAGTAAATTGCGGCCAAGCTGGAGGTAAAGAAAGCCAAGATCGGCCGACCAGGCGCAAGGCACCACCAGGGCAGTAGCCAAAAAATGCATTGCTTACACCAGAATTGTGTAGGGTATATTCTCCTGCCTGCAGAAGCGACGGATGCAAGGCCTTAGAAAGCCAAAAGCCTGCGAATTGTGGATCCAACAAAATCTGCAATACACAGCACGCGAAAAAACAGATTCCTCCGTGAAGTCTGATCCGACATCAAGACTTGCTCATCACGCCAAGGATTGATTAAGACAAAGTCTAAATCTGCCGAAGAAAACCGTCCACTTCAGCCGAGGGCCCAACTCCTCGCTGGTGAGCTTCCCGGTCAACCTCAGACAGCGGCTGTCAGCGCGGCCTTCAGCGGCGCTTCCCCGACAACCTGATTGGCCTGCCCCTGGCGATAGGCGGCCAGTTGATTTTCGATCTGCCGGCGCACGATCTCCCGGTACTCCATGAAGTGCTCGTTGTGGGCACACACGGCCAGGTATTGCTCAATCACCTTGGGGTTGGAGCGAAGGATGTCGAACAGGTGATGCCAGAAGGCCCAGCGGGTGGAGCGCTTGATCCCCTGACGCCAGCAGACGATCAGCAGCGCCCGGATCACCACCGGATCAGGAAGCTTGAAGGCACTCTTCACCCTGGCTGGGCCAAGTTTGAGGAAATAGCGATGCACCCGATCGAGGTACTTGCGCGGTTCATAGAGCTGGCAGAACGCTTCGACATACTCCTGGGCAATGTCTTCCACCGGCCGGGTCGGCACGAAGTTCATCAGGGTGGTCTGGTTGATGTTGCCAACCTTGTCGATCAGCCTCCCTTCCCTCTCAAGCCTGTGCCAGAGAGCCGTGTGGGGCAGGGCCTGGAGCATGGCGAAGGTGGTGGTGGGAATCCCCGCCGCTTCTGAGAAGGCAACGATCCGCTGGCCGGCACCGACCTTCTCCCCATCGAAGCCGATGATGAATCCGGCGATCACCCTCAGGCCGGAGCGGGTGACCTTATCGATCGAGTCGAGCAGAGGCGAGCGCATGTTCTGGAACTTCATGGTCGCCGCCAGGCTGTCGGCGTCGGGGGTTTCGATGCCCATGAAGACAGCGGCAAAGTTGCAGGCCAGCATCTGATCGATGAGTTCCTGATCATCCGCCAGATCGAGGGAGGCTTCGGTATCGAAGCGGAAGGGATAACCATGCTCTCGCTGCCATTGCTCCAGCGCCGTGAGCATCAACTTGACATTGCGCTTGTTGCCGATGAAGTTGTCATCCACCATGAACACCCCACCCCGCCAGCCGAGGCTGTAGAGGCTCTCAAGCTCGCCGACGAGTTGTTCCGGCGACTTGGTCCGGGGTTTGCGCCCATAGAGCACGATGATGTCGCAGAATTCGCACTGAAACGGGCAGCCGCGCGAGAACTGCACGCTCATCGAGTCGTAGGCCCCAAGCTCAAGCAGGTCGTAGCGGGGGATGGGGGTGGAGGTCACATCCGGCTTGACGCCCTCGGAGCTGAAACGACCTCCCTTCTCGCCCTTCTCCCAGGCAGCCACGAACAGGGGCAGGGTGATCTCGCCTTCATCGAGAATCAGGTAGTCGGCGCCGGCGGCAACAAGCTCCTCGGGGGTGGAGGATGGGTAGGGACCGCCTACGGCCACGGGCTTGCCGTGATGCCTGGCCAGATTGATCTGGCGAATGATGTCGTCTTTCTGAACGATCATCGCCGACATGATCACCAGATCGGCCCACATCCACTCTTGATCGGTGACTGGCCTGATGTTGACATCAGCCAGCTTGAAGGTCCAATCCTGGGGCAGGATAGCCGCAACAGTGATCAATCCAAGGGGCGGGAGGAGAACCTTCCGATTCACCAGCTCCAGTATTTTCTCGTAGCTCCAGAATGTTTTAGGAAACTCGGGATAAACCAGTAAGACATTCATTCAGTGGTATCCACATCTGGGGCAGAGCATTGATTAGATCTGGCTCCAGTGGGCGAACTATGGCACGGCTTACCGTTCAGGCATTTCTTTCGGTGAATTCTTGAATCCGGTCTTGCCTGAGGGTTGGCGGCAGCGGAGAGCAATCAACGCCCACCCCCGCACGCCAGGCTCCCGCTCGGGGCGCAACAGCAACGCCTGAGGCTGGGCCTCCCACTCCACCGGCTCCCACCCCGGGAACAGGGGCAACGCCTGCGCCTGCAGCACCGGCTCCAACGCCAGGGGCGACTCCAACCCCAGAGGCTGGACCACCCACTCCTCCTGCTGCAGGAGCACCTACAGCGGCACCCCTTACGGCAGGAGACGCCAGACCGGGGCCAGCCGCACCTGCACCCAGGCCCGGACGTACACCGACGCCTGATGCTGGGCCTCCAACGCCTCCTCGAATGGGTCGAGCTTCAGCGCCAAAAGGAAAGAACAGAATGCAGCTGAGGGTAATCCCACCCATAAAAATAAAATTCTTCATCGATGCCACAACGTCTGTTGCAAGCCTAGCGGCTGAACAGGCAGCCGACTCGGACTCAGCTGCTTTGTGAATCTGTATTGCCAACAGATCAGGAAACTTCACACTCGAGACCGGCATTTCAGCAGCCAGCTGGAGCATGTGAAGGAATGGGTGTCATCGTTTCTGTCACTCATTGGATTCAAGTCGATGGCACGAAGTCAACCCTTGAGGCTTCCAAGGTTCTTACTTCCCTGAACCACACCCGTAAGTGGGCCTCATGACCCGAAGGAAGTGGGCCCACTCAGGTGTTAGAGGAATCCAGCACGACGGCCATGTCGAACAACTGACGTAGCGATGTCGGTTCGATGCCGTTGACGGATCCAATCACAACGACGCGCGTGTGCGGCCTTCGCTGGCCCCACTCATTCTGAAAGGAAATCTCCACGCGCTTGCCGACCACCTGGAGCACAGCAGGCTGATCCAGTGCTTCGGCAACGTAGGCCACCCCTTGGCCCGGTAGACGGTCGCCGGCAATTGCCGTAGTGCCTCACGAAGAGACTCCAGAACAAGCGGCTGATCCGTTTCGTAGCTCCAGGTGGTGAAGGCCTGCAAGTGATCGGTAGGGTCATGCTCGCAGTGCCCATGGGTGCAGTCAGGTTGCTCCAAGGAATGCAACTTGGATTCCAGCTGAACTGGATCAAATCGCCCAGCACCCATTAGCACCTCAAGTGGAACATTTCCCTGGCATGATTCGATGAGGCGATAGCGGCGGAAGCGTTCATCAAGCCATTCCGTGATCCGGTCAATATGTGATTGCTCCACAAGGTCGACCTTGTTCAAGATCACGAGATCGGCAAAGGCAATCTGACGAATCTTGAGTTCCATCATTTCGGGAACTGCAAACACCTGCTCGGCATCAACCACGCACATGATGCTGTCCAACCGTACTTGGTCGCGGATAAATTCCGCCGTAAAGGTCAGCATGATGCCAGAGGGATCGGCGACACCACTGGCTTCCAAAAGCAGGTAGTTGGGCCGCTCAGGTCGGTTGATCGTCTCGATTACCGTCTGGGCCAGGTCATCACGGATCGTGCAACAGATGCAACCGTTGGCCAAGCTGATGACATCACTTTCCACACCAACGACGAGCTCGGCATCGATATTGATGGATCCAAAGTCATTCACGAGAACGGCAACGCGCAGCCCGTGATTGCCGTTGAGGATGCGATTCAATAGGGTCGTCTTACCGGATCCGAGAAACCCGGTGAGGATCGTCAGCGGAATGGCTGTTAGATGATCAAGCATCACATGGACCACCAGTGGTTTGTTTCATCAACACCTCAACGTTGATCTTAACCTCCGGCCAACTATGGGCCAGATCATTCTTAGCAAATGCCGGCGTGTACTTGCCGGGATCGATCTCGATCAAACGGTAGATCTCATTTTGCTGCGCCTCTCGAATGAGCCTGGGCTTGGGGGCAGTGGTGACCTTGGGTAGCGGTTGCCCGCCGGGTTCGGCAGACCCCGCAAGCATCTGCTGCCGTGTGTTCTTGGCTGGAGCACCAAGGCAAGGCAGAGCCCAGATTCCCTGCGGCTTGATTGCCTACATTAACCGCCTTCACATCTGGAACGCCGATCACGAACAGGCCATCCCAGTGGAAGCACATTTCAGAAGTAATTTCTCCGTACAGCTGTGACTTACATTCAATGTGTTTGACGGCTACTCGTCACCCCAAAAGATTGACTGGATCTTCTTGACGATTTTATCTTTCACAATGCTCTTGATGTCAATCTTGAAATCCTTGGGCCAGTTCGGATTGGGCTCACGGTAGACATCCGGAGGATAATACTTCTTCGGATCGATCTCCAGTGCCAGCCGCGTCTCTGGATCTTCGATATCCGACAATCTGCGCCTTGGATTCGGAAAATCGACGGTGGTCTTGTTCAGGCTGATGTCGAATAGTTCCATCGCCTCCTTGGCCGATGGACGAGAGAAGTTTGCCGACTCGGGCAACGCCGCCTTGCGAGTCCAGATGGCCTTCTTGGTGACGTTGACGACGACGCCATCCGGTGCACCGAACTGGAAGAGGCCGTCCCAATGTGTGCGCACGCCCGCCAGAATTTCAGGGATCAATTCCTCGTCGTAGCTGAGGTGTGTGGCCATCGCCAGGCGCGGCTGCACCTGCTTGAACAGGTAGCCCGCTGCGTAGTGAACCGTATGCGCCACATCAATGGGGACAAGGCCCATGAGTGGTGGAATGCCGAACTTAAGGGCCTGGATGTTCATGGTGTCGGGTTGCAGCTCAGACACGAAGACGTCAACACCCTGGGAGTATTTCACTGTATTTTCATCTGGACGGCCATCACCTGTGAAAACGAAAGAAAGGCCATTCCAGTCGAGGCGATAGGCCGAGGCTCCGTCCTTGCCGTGGACACGACGCCAGTGCCGGATCACCACGCCGTCTTCTTCATAGCAGATGCCGTTATCATCGCGATAGTCAAACTCGTTGACATCGACTTCGTAACCATCCCCGATTGGAAAGAGGTTGAAGCTGTCGGTGTGCCAGTGGGTCATCGCCTTCATCCCCTCGATCATGGCTTTGAGGCCATCCTTGGGTGTGCGGCCGGAGGGGCCGGTCACGCGGAGCGGCTTCCAGCGCCCCATCCAGGGGGAAAAAGCGTAGATGTAGGGAAGCTCGCCGTAGTGATCGACGTGCAGGTGGGTGATGAAAATGTCGTTCACCAGCTGGAGTGGCACCTGCATGGCGACGATGTTGCGCAGGCAACCAGGGCCGAGATCGAAGAAGAAGCGCTTGCCGTTGCCCAGCTCGACCATGATCGACGTGCCCGCCTGCCTGTGTGTGGGTGGCACCGGCGCGCTGCCCACAAACGTGATGCGCATCTCGTCGCTGCCAAGCTCTTCCACGCCAGGGAAGAAGGTGTTGGCGTTCGCCACAGAGGGTGTGGGCCGGTAGTACGGCGGCAGCGTTATCCCCGTACTTGGCCCGCCACCGTAGGGATTCCTCGAACCAGAAGCGGAGCTGTTATCGATCGCCATTGATTGCTCTCTCTGATCAGTGATGGTGATTGGCTGCTGCTGCTGCCGCGAGTTCTGAAACTCAACATGCACTCAGTTTGCACGTTGCGATCGATTCAGCCTCGCAACATGACTGGGGCAGTGGCCTCAATTTCGTTGTGCTGGCGGTGTTTTTTTGCAAATTTAGCGCAAGTTTCGTTCACGGTACCGGCCAGGTGCCCATTGTTACGCTTGGGGGACGTCACACCGTGGCACCAGATCAAAAGGCGCTCCAAGCCTGGAGGACGGCGGATAGCTGGAGCGCGCGTTGTGTCGCGGCAGGACAGTCCACGAGCCAAATCCCGCAGGGATTGGAGCCCGGGAGATCAGAAGAAGAACTTGACCCCGGCTTCGATACCGTTCTGATCGATGTTGTAGGCATTTTCAGGGGTGGCCCCATTGGTGCCGCCCAGGTGCATGTAGCGCCAGGAAAGATTCAGCTGGGTGGAGTTCCCGATCGCATAGCCCACGCCCACCTGGGTGTTCCAGGAGTAGTCATCGGCATTGTTCACACCGAAGCCGCCGATGTCGCCGCGGGCGAAGAGCCTCAGGCGGGGTGAGAGAAACACCATCGCCTGGGTGCCGATCAGGGGTTGGACCACGGTGCCGCCGAACTCACCGGTGCGCACGATCGTTCGCGATGGCCGCTCGAAGGTAGCCGTGCCGCCAGGCCTTGTCGCCGAGACACTCTGGTTCGGTCCCTGCACCGTGGCCGTCACGGAAGGCCCCTGCACGCTGAGGGTCCGGGTCGGTGTCTCGCGCTCGAAGCCGAGGTTGAATCGCATGTCGACGAGCCGAACGCCCGCGTAGGGAATGATCGCGAAACTGCCGGCCTTGGCGGTCGCCGTTTCTCGATCTCCGAAGCGGTAACGCAGGGCGAAGTCGTAGATGCCCTGAATGTTCCCCACGCTGGCGGCCACGCTGCTTTCGCTCGAGCTGGCCTTGAGGCTGGGCCCACTGACGCCGACGGTGACGCCGCCGCGCGTGAACTCCCTGCCTGCAAAGGCCTTTTCAAACTCCCGGCCAGGGATTGTTCTCCCCTCTGCGCCCTTTAAAGACACATAGCTCAGGTCGGTGAGGAACCCGAGGCGGTTGTACTCGACGCTGCCGCGGATGGCGGCGATCCCGGTCAGGGGGCGCAACACCTGATCAAGGCTGAGATCCAGGTCGGCGGTGATGCCTTTCACCGTGGTGCTGCCCGTGGTGCGCAGGGGGGCAAAGCCGTAGAGCTCCACTGAGCCGGCCCAGGTGGAAGCCGGAGCGGGAGCCGTTACTGCAGCGGCTGGCGCAGCTTCGCCCTGCGGGGCCTGCGGAACCTGCTGGGCTGTGGCGTTCGGCGCGATCGCCAGCAGCGCCAGGATGCCGCCGGTTGCGCCCATCGCGGACGCTAAAGATGATCGAAAATCTCTTGAAGGCACTGGATTCTCAAAATTGTTGAGCCACCTTAGCAAAGGTAAAAGGGGTCACCAAACAGCGACGTTTCGACCTCAGGGGCTGCAGGAGACAAGGCCCTGGCCGATGGGCTGGTGGTGAACACCAAGTGCTGCCAGCGCCCATCAGTCCTGCGCGCCCCGCACTGGAAGCAGCTTCCCGCCGGTAGCCAGGGCAGCTTCGGAGAAACGCATCGCCACCACCTCTTCATTCATCGTCCAGAAGTGATGGGAGCGCTCCAGCTAACCTGAGCCAGCCTGGAGGCCGCTCCCTCATTGACGATCCCCACCCGCGCAAGGGCCCTGGTGCTGGCCGCTCTCTCCACCCTGCTGGTGGGACCGTCCCAGGCTGGATCCCCGTGGTTGAAGTGCAGCTTCAACGAGCCCACCGCCACGAACCCCGGCAACACTGTGAACTGGTTCATGATGAGCCAGGAAGCCAAGAAAAGCGTGGAGTTCATCAACTCCTCCAAAGAAAAATTCACCCTGAGTGCGCTTTATACCCCCAGTCAGATTGTGTTCATCTACCCTAAGTTGGTGAGCCGCGATATCAGCTATGAAGTGGAGTTCCGCCTCAACCGCAAGACCCTGGCGATCAGCAAACAGGTCAGCAATGAGCTCGATACTTCCAGCGGCAGTTGCGTCTTCACCTCCGCTCCATGAGCACCAGGCTCAGCCGCTGGATCTACGGGGTTCTGGGGGCTCTCGCCCTGGTGATGGTCCTGCTTCAACCGCTGAGCCATGCCGCTCCGCTGCTCGCCGCGGGCGATGGCACTCCATCGGCACCATCCCCGGCGGCTTCGGCCGGCAGCTACGAGGTGGCCAACGTGCACATCCTCGGCATCCCCGCCATCAGCGTCGCCTCGCCGGTGGTCACGTCCGGCAGGGCCGGCCCCAACGCCCTCCGCCGGGCGTCGGTGATTGAGGGAAATCTCTCCCTCCTCTACTTCCCCCAGGTGCTGTGCGGCAGCGCCCAGGCTCTGAGCGAAGAGCTGCTCGAACGCCTGGTGCTGAAAGGCTCCGACCGGGCCTGCAGGGGGCTGGCTGGGGCCTTGGCGGCCACCCGGACGACCTGAAGATCGAGGTCGTTCGCGACGCCGACGGACTCAACGTGCTCGAGGCTCGGTTGCCGAATCACGCCGAACCCCTGCCGCTGCTGACGGTCACCGCGGCTGATTCTCGCTTCAACGGCATGAGCTCCGATGCCCTTGCCCGGCGCTGGAGAGGTCTGCTGGAACGGCGACTGCGCCACGCGCGCCGCATGCTGCAGGCCGACGCCCTGCAACAGCGACTGGGGATCACCGTGATCGCCGAGTTGTTGCTGGGGGCGGTTCTGGCCCTGACCCTGTGGCTTCTCTCCCAAAGCCGCCGGCTCTTCTCCCGTTGGCAGCTGATCGAGAGCACCAGTCTCAACCTGCGGCAGAGGCTGGCCCTGCAGCTGAGCAAGGGCGCCAACAGCTTGATGTTCCTGATCGTGCTTGCCCTGGTCACTGTGATGGTGGGCCTGGCGGTGATGGTGGTGCCGGGACAGATCCCCCTGGGACTGGCGCTGCTTCTTCAGCCGTTAAGCGCCTTGGTCAAAGTGTTGCTGGTGGGTCTGCTGGCGGTGCTGCTGCGGCTGCTCGCCGACTTTCTCCTGCACCACTGGTCCGCCAGCCTGCGGGTACCACTCGATCAGCGCGCCCGGCGGGAGCAGCGCTACCGCAGCCTGCTGCTGGTGTCCCATCGACTGATCGACCTGGGTTGCATCACCCTGGTGGCGGTGCTGATCCTGATCGGCATCCCCGGAGTGCAGGACGCCTCCGCCTCCGCGCTGGTGACCGGAGGGGCCCTGCTGGGTGGTCTGGCCTTCGTGTTCCAGAACCTGCTGCGGGATTTCGTCGCAGGTCTGCTGGTGCTGATCGAAGACCGCTATGCCATCGGCGACTTCGTGGAGATCGCTGGGCTGGGGGGAACCGTGGTGGATGTGGGTGTTCTGAGCACCTTGCTGCGCACCATGGATGAACGGGTGGTCGTGATCCAGAACGCCAGCCTGGATGTGGTCAGGGTGGTCAACCACACCAAGTTCCGCTCTGGCGTGGATGTGCGCCTGGTCCTGGCCCAACCACTGGACGACGTTGACCGGGCCCTGGCGGTCATCGCGGCGGCGGCAGCAGGCTTTGCCACCGATCCCGACTGGGCCAGCAAACTACTGAAGGCCCCCTGGTGTCGCGGGGTGGTGGCGATCATGCCCCTGGGGGTCGACGTATCGGTGATGCTGACCACCAGCGCCGGCGAGCAATGGCTCTGCGGCCGAGAACTGCGCCGTAGACTGCTCAAGGCCCTGGCGGAGGCCGATGTTCTGCTGGCTAGAAGCTCGCCGGCAATTGAACAGTGAAGCAGCTGCCCTCCCCGGGCTCGCTGGTGCCCTGAATGGCGCCGCCGTCGGGGCGGTCGCTGCGGGCGCGCCAGAAGCGATCGAACACCTGGGGCCGTATCCAGGGCGCACAACTCCGTGCCGCTGATCAGTACAAAGCCTCCAGCCCTTGCCAAGAGACATTCCTGTTCACCGCCTTGTGCCATCAATATCAGTCAAGCAAGCGAAGGCGAGAATTCGCGGTTGCTTGAAGCCATCGCGGCGCTCAGGATCAACACCGGAAAGAAGCTCAAAGCCCTCATCAAGGCTGCATGCCTAGGGCCGCAGGTTCAAGATGTTGGGAGACAGAGTTCACAGGACTTCCTTGAGAGCCTTACTGCGGAGCCAAGAACGTAAAAGGCTGGGCCTCCTTGAAGTTGGCCGTCTGGTCCCCGCCCAGACCGGGATTCGTGTGGAGGGAGAGCTTACGGACGCCTGAAACCGCCTTGAAATCGATCTGAGTGAGCTTGACCCATACAAGACTGGGGCTGGCCGTGTCTTCGAAGAAGTAGACCCTGTTCTTTTGGTCCGCGACCGTACGCCAAATGGTTGATGAGATGTTGGGTTGGCCCGGCGTACTGATACCGCGGGGGACGCTGACGTTACGCATCACGCTGAAGACGGAGGCGACCGCCTCGCGCGGATTGGCCGACTGCTGAGCTGCGTTGATGTAGAAGCTGGCGCGGGCAAAGCGATCGGCAGCGCGGTTCGTACCAGGCAGCATCACCGTGCCGCCGATTTGCTTCCAATATTCATTCAGGGCCAGCTGCTGGTCGTAAGCGGGAGAATTCGTCATCACTTGATACTTGCGACCATGGTGGATCACAAGCTTTCCACCGATATACTCAAAAATGGCCGAATCGCCAGAGGGATCTGAAATCGACAGGTGAATCTTGCCCTCGACTCCATTCGGGGCGATCACACTGATCGGGCGGAAAGCCTCCTTGCGCATTGCTGCGACGGCCTCGTCGACTGTTGCGAAGCGGTCGAGGACGTATTGCGTCCATGCGGCGATGGAAACCTGGGGACGGGTGTCGTTCTTGGCGCTTGGATATTCACTTTCCACCAGGAAGAGCAAATTAGCGACCAGCCCCTTTTCGTTCATGCCGTCGGCCGTACCCGCTTCATAGACGGATGCGATCACACTGCCGTAATGACTGACCCACTGAAGACCCTTAACTCCCATGCCGCCATCACGTTTCATCCCTCGAGGGAAGATCCACAGATTCGTCTGCATGTCTTCTAGCCAGTCCATACTTCTGCCGGTGACGGTCTGCCCCTCCTGTCCGAAGTAAACTGCGCGGCTACAGGCCGATGCGGGGTGAATGGGTAAGGCGATCAAAGAAGCGAACAGCATTGAGGCCCATGAATGCTTGAGCAAGCCCATCTGAGATATCCCGTTGTGGCATCAATTCATTGAGTCATCATTCCACTTGTTCGTTGCGCGTTCAACCAATTACCTTCGATTGTGACATCTTCCCTCGTCGCGCCAATCAAACAGCCTGGCGATTGCAGCGACTCTGCAGCCCAGCCACAGGCGCTTCTGATGTTCTTGCTCACTGCCGATCAGCCATCTACGCCGGGTACAGCTGAAAACGATCGAGGCCCGGCATCGGCCAATGACTTAAAGCCGCTCGCCCAGCAACCGCGCCTCCGATGACGCGGCAGCCGTGAGCTCCGACAGCTCCTGGCGCTGCTGCGTGGATGGATCGGGCAGGGCGGCCAACACCCGGTAGCGGCGCAGGGCCCACTGGGGCGCGATCAGCAGACCTGCCAGCAGCGCCAGCGCCGAGCCCAGGCTGTAGTCGATCCAGCGGTGGGGGATGTACCAGGCCACCAGGGGGCCATAGCCGATGAAGGCCACGCCGCTGGAAATCAGCGCCGTGCGCAGGTAGCCGGAGAGCCCCAGGGCGTTCACCAGGGACGCCGTGCCCCCCATCACCAAGCCCACCGCCAGCTCCGACATCCCAAAGCTGTTGAACACCAGCAGCGGCATCAGCACCCCGAGGCTCACGCCGATCAATCGGTCCTTCACCCTGGCGGCGGTGGCCCCCACGCTGTCGTCAAGCAGCAACACCACACCGAAGTAGAGGTATTTGGGGGTGACGGCTCCGATTCCCTCGCCGATCGCCAGGGCCAGGCTGGCCAGCACGAGCTTGCGCCAGAACCAGGGGGAGCGAAAGCCCCGGCCCAGACGCTGGGCCAGGGGGAGATCAGGGGGTGCTTCCGGTTTCACCTCCGCGATCACACCGTCAACCTTCCCGGCTCCAGCCGGGGCCAGCAGGGCCTGCACCAGGGAACCCACCACCAGACCCAGAACCACCCCCACCAACTGACGGGCCGTGGAATCCAGGGTGGGGCCCGCGCTGAGCAGGGGCAACACCGCCAGCACCGGCAGCAGCACCCCGAGCGGGGCGAGCTTGGCCGGGAAGGTGAGGCCGATCACCAGACTGCCGGCCGCCGCGATGGCGAACAGGAACACCTCAGGCGCGCCACTGAAAGCGGCGCTGATGCCCAGGCCGAAGAACAGCCCCAAGGCGGCCACGGCGGTCAGGGCCGGATAGAAAACCAAAGGCCAGGGCGTGAAGTCAGGTCGGATCACCAGGGCGGCGATCAGAGTGGCGTAGGCCACGGGATGGGAACCGAGAGCGAAGGCGTGGGCCACGGCGTTGGCCAGGGCCGCGGCGAGGCCAATGGTGAGCGCAAGCCTGAGTTGCCGCCCCAGGGGGAGGCTGCCGGCCGCCGCCGTCACAGCCGTGGGCCCCTGAGCGCCTGCACCCAGCCCACCAGCAACACGACCAGCAGCAGGGCACACCAGAACCAGAGCCGCGGCGCCACGCTGTGGGCGGCCACGACCAGCAGCAGCAGGGCAAGCCAGGGGGCCGGCGTCAACCAGGGGCTCAGCCAGCGCCGTAGCTGACGGCGGGTGTTGTTGATGCTCGCCATGGCTTAGACGCCCCCCAGCCAGCGCAGGAACGGCAGGACGAAGCTGAGCAGGGAGCGCCGTTCCACCGTCGCCGAGACCAACCCCGGCGCCCCGGCTTCAATCGGCAGGTTGGGCCCCTGGCCCCGGCTCCAGCGCAGGCCGCTGGGGGTGGGGGCCGTTTCCACCTCCACCCGGGCCAGCACCAACGGTGAGGTGGCCTTGTCTCCCAGCACCGCCAGGGGATCCCCCCTCCCCGAAGGCCTCCTGGCGCGTGCGCACCATCAGGCTGCTGGCCTCCTCGGCGCCCCCCACCGCCGCCGCCAGGGCCTCCAACCCCAGGGGGGCTGGGGAGAGGGACACGATCCGGCCCCGCACGGTTCCGTAGCGCTGCTCGGTGCCGCCGTACTGGGCGCGGGTCTGGAGCTGGGGCTCGAGTTCGATCTCGTCTCCCCGTCGCAGCCGCGCCGCGTCCGCTTCGGTGAACAGGGCCACGGCGATGCGCGGGCCCCGGGCCACCCGTTCACCAACACTGCCGATCCGCTGCCCTGGGGCAACGCTCTGGCCGGGATTGACCGCCAGCGAAAGCAGCTCGCCGCTACGGGGAGAGCACCACCTGGGCCGACTGACGGGACTTGATCTCGCTCCGGTTGGCGTCGAGCTGGGCCAGGGCTCCCTCAAGGGAGTGGATGCTGGCCGCATTGCGCAGGTAGAGATCCTGGGCACCGATCCAGAGGGGGCTGTAGCGGGGGATCACCTCCTCCCTGCGCAGGTCGTCGAGGGCACGAACCTGCTTCTCGATCGGTTGGTTGCTGGTCCGGATGGCGGCGATCTGGGCCCGCAGGGCTGCCTGCTGGAGATCGATGGCCTTGAGCTGCTCCTGCAGGGCGCCGAGATTGGGCCCCACGGCACCGCCGCCGGGAGCGGCCTCATCGATGCGATTGATCGTGGCGACGAGTTGGCCTTGTTCCACCGGATCGCCCACGGCGAGCGCCAGGCGTTGGATCTGGCCGGCTGAACGGGCATAGATCCCCACCCGGCTGTGGGGATCTAGGAACACCGCTGCCCCATGGACCACCACGGGAATGGTGGGGCCCGTGGCCCAGTGCACGGTCGCGGCGCTCACCAGCAGCATCGGCAGCAGGGCTGCCCCCCGCTCCAGGAAACCTGCGGGTGGAGGAGGCGCTGCGTTCAAAACAGTCCTGCGCTCGACACCTACCCTAGCGATGGTTCCGCTCCTCCAGAAGCCTTGCTGCGACGACACCTGACGGGGATCGTGCTGGGGCTGGGGAGCTGGGCAGGCGTGCTGGTGATCCTCCCCTGACGCTGAGCTTCGGTTCGAGTGCCCGCGCGGACCAGGCTCCAGGCGCGTCCCAGCCCCTGGCCCTCAGCCTGCTCCAGGCCCGGGAGCTGGGGCTGAACCAATCCCTGGGGCGCCGCCAGAGCAGCCTTGGGGTGCGACAGGCCGAGGCGGCCCTGGCGATCACCGGCAGCCGCTTCCTGCCCCACCTGAACCTGGTCGGTCTGGGGAGCTACGCCCAGGTGGGGAGCAACGTCGGCTTCATTTCCAACCTGGCCACCGTCGGCGATCTCAACTTCTCCCTGGGACGCAATGGCTACACCGTGATCCGGAACAGCTTCGGCAACGTCGGACTGGCCCTCAATTACAGCCTGCTCGATTTCAGCCGGACGCCCCTGCGCCAGGTGGCCAGCGCCGAGTTGGGGGTGAGCCGGGCCGTCAACGCGGAACAGGAACGGCGCAGCCGCTTTGAGATCACCGCCGGGTATCTGAATCTCCAACTCGCCGATGCCCTGATTCCGGCGTGGCAGGCGGCCCTGACGCTCTCCAACCGGCTGCGCCGGGATGTGGACGCCATCCGGGCCAAGGGCCTGGCGGCCCGCATCGACAGCTTCCAGGCCGAGGCCCTGGTGGCCACCGATGAAGCTGGATTGGCCGAGGCCCGCGGCCAGCGGCGCATCGCTTCGATCAGCCTGGCGCGGGTGCTGAACCTGCCCGCCCAGCAGACGCTGGTGGCCAGCGATTTCCTGAGCCCCGTGGCCGCCTGGCCCCTGGATGAAGCGGCCAGCCTCGCCGCCGCCCTGCGCCAGCGGCCGGCCCTTGAGGCGATCGAGCTACAACGCCAGGCGGACCTGGCCAGGGCCCGGCTGGCCCGCTCCGCCCTGCTTCCCAGCCTCGGGGTGGTGCTGGGGGGCGGCATCAACGGCGACAAGCTGACGTTCGCCAACACAGGCAACCTCAACGCCTCCGCCGCCGTCGGATCGAAAGGGGTCGCTGGAAGCCTGCCGGTGGCCAGCAACGGCACCGCCTCCGGCTCCTTCTACGACTACGGCGTCCTGCTCACCCTGCGCCAGCCCCTGTTCGACGGCGGAGCCAGCCGTTCCAGCGCCGAGCTGGCCCAGCTGCTGGCGGAGAGCAAGGCGGTGGCGCGCCAGCAGGCCGAACAGCTGATCGTGCAGACCGTGCAGACCTGGCTCAGCTCCCAGCAGACCGCCGGCCTGCAGCTCGAAGCGGCCCGGCGGGCCGTTGCCGCCAACGAGCGGGCCGTGGGCGATGCCCAGCTGCGCTACCGGGGCTCCGTGGCACCGCTGACGGACGTGCTGATCGCCCAGCGTGATCTGCAGGTGGCCCGGGCGGCCCGGGCCACGGCGATCCACCGTTGGAACCTGGCCCAGGCGGGCCTGGAGCTGGAAACGGGGAGCACGATGATCGTCCATGGGCCTTCCCACCTGCTGAGGTCCCAGCCCCACGCCAACAACGCCACCCATCTGCTGCAGCACGGCGGTAGCGGCATCAGGCCTGCGCTCTGAGCAACGCAAAACCCCGCCGCTGCTGAACCAACCAGTCGTCCGCCGTTCAGCCGCAAGCGCCGTCCCTACGCTGGACGTAGGGATGCTCCAAGGGTGACCATGCTGTCCGATTTCCACACGGCCCTGGCCGTCTCCAAGGGCACCGGACTGCTGCCCAGAGACAGCCAACCGGACGAGACCCACAGTGGACACACCGTGGATGGCTACGTGCTCCGCGATGCCCATGGGGCGGTGCTCTGCGAGGTGCCCCTGGAGGCGCTGCGCTCCTGGCTGCCATCGGATGGGATCGACCACCCCCTCAGCATCGAGGCCATCATCGGCGCCCCCACTGGTGAGCGCTGGGAGTATTGCTTTCTGCTGGTCGAATTCGCCCCGAAGGAGCGCGGTTCCGTGCTGGAGCGCGTACTGATTAACGGCCAGCCGATCTCCACCAGCACCAGCGACGGTCCGTTGCCCACGGCGCAGTTCCACGAGCTGCTCAACCTGATGGGCGACCGTGGCTGGGAGCTGGTGACCAGCGCCTTGCGCAACCTCGATGACCAGGGCTTCGGCCGCTCCTATTCGCTGATCTTCAAGCGCCGCCCCGTTGACTGAACGAGCAGACCCAACCTCGATCTACACCCACCCCTCATCCAGTGTGCACCCATGGGCCACCGACACGACAAGCACAAAGGAACCTTGGCGGAGAGCAGCGCTTCCGAGACTCCACAGAAGAAGCTCTCCCGCAAGAACTACGAGCGGGAACTCGAAGGGCTCCAGGTCGAACTGGTGCAGCTCCAGCAGTGGGTGGTGAAGACCGGCGCCAAGGTCTGCATCCTGTTTGAGGGGCGGGACGGCGCCGGCAAGGGGGCGCGATCCGGCGGATCACCGAGCGGGTCAGCCCCCGCGTCTTTCGGGTGGTGGCCCTGCCGGCCCCCAGCGACCGGGAGAAGACCCAGATGTTCGTGCAGCGCTACCTACCCCATCTGCCCGCCGGCGGCGAAGTGGTGATCTTCGATCGCAGTTGGTACAACCGCGCCGGCGTGGAACGGGTGATGGGCTTCTGTTCACAAGAAGCCGTGGAGCGGTTCCTGCGCATGGCACCCAGCGTGGAAAAGGCGATCGTGGATTCAGGCGTGACGTTGCTGAAGTACTGGCTGGAGGTGGATCAGGAGGAGCAGACCCGGCGGCTGGAGGGGCGCATCCACGACGGCCGCAAGACCTGGAAGCTCACGCCGATGGATCTGGAGTCGTATAGCCGCTGGTACGACTACTCCCGCGCCCGCGATGCCATGTTCGCCGCCACCGACAGTGCCCATGCCCCCTGGTTCGTGGTTGATTCCAACGACAAGAAGTGCGCCCGGCTGAACATCATCCGCCACCTGCTCGATCAGATCCCCTACGAGCCCATCAAGGCCCCGTCGATCACGCTGCCAAAACGCCAGAAGCGCGGCGATTACGTCGACCCGAACAGCTCGCCCCAGCGGATCCCAGAGCCGTTCTGACCCCATCGATCTGCTCGGGGTTGGGGGCGTCGAAGTTGTCGAGATCGACGTGCATCGCCTTCACCGCCCGGGCGGTATCGCCGGTGTCCTGGCGGCGCACGGCCAGCTCGCGCTCCAGCCGCTGGGCGCCGCCCATGTAGGCGGTCATCTGCACCCGCCGGAGCGACGCCAGGGGCATGCCCAGTTCCATGGCCACCGAAGTGGCCGTGGCGTTGTGGCGGCCGTAGGGCCAGACGATCGCCCGCGGGCAGTACCCCCGCCGCTGCTCGATCAGTTGGCTGTTGCGCTCAAGATCAACCCCGAGGCGGCAGCGATAATCGACTTCGCTCTCGTACCCATGGCCCGGACTGGAGCGGCCAACTGCAGGCGGCATTGGAGGCCAGCCCCCGGGGCGAGGTGGAGGGAGGCACCGTGCTGGAGCGGCTCAACGAGCAATTCACCGGCCAGGAGGCGGAAGCGGTGTTCGACACCTTCATCAGCTGGACCCGCAGTTGCGGCCTGTTCCGCTACAGCCGCGAGCAGAACCGCTTCCAGCTGGCGGCAAACGAACCCCAAGGGGGCTGAGCCCCCATCGCTCAGGCCGGCTCAAGCGTCCAGCCGCCCCGGCCATCAAGCCGCAGCAGCGACTGGTGGAAGGCCCGCAGGCTGGGGCGATGCCCGACGCTGATCACGGCGACGCCCTGGCGCTCCAGCAGCCCATAGAGCTGTCGCTCGGCGTCGAGATCCAGGGCGCTGGTGGCCTCGTCGAGCAGCACGAAGGGGCGCTCCGCCAGCAGCAGGCGGGCGAAGCCGAGCCGTTGCTGCTCGCCGCCGGAGAGCAGCCGCGCCCAATCGTCTTCGACTCCCAGATCCGGATAGCGCTCCGCCAGGGAACCGAGTCCCGCCTCGACCATTGCCTCCCGCAGGGCGTCATCCGGCAACGGCGGCGCCTCCAGCGGCAGGCCGTAGAGGAGCTGCTCCCGCAGGCTGCCCAGGGTCATGTAGGGCGCCTGGGGCAGCACCATCCATTCAGACGGGGACGGCCCGCTGAAGGAACCGCCGGCGGCGGGGGCCAGCCCACAGAGCACCCGCAGCAGGCTGGTCTTGCCGCAGCCACTGGGGCCGGTGATCAGGAGCCGCCCCCGCGCTGCAGGCGCAGATCAAGGCGCTCGATCAGGGGCGGGCCGCCCCCGGATCGGAGACGCTGAGCTGGTGCAGCTCAAGCTCGGGCGAGTCGACGGCGCGCCTTGGTGCGGCCATCGAGACCGCCGGTTTGCGGGGGCGGGTCACCATGGCGCCGCGCAGTTCGCCGATCCGGTGCAGGCTGGCGAACAGGCTGGAAAAATCATCGGCGCGCACGATCAGAAACGACAATGCCGCCTGCACCTGGCCGAAGGCGATGCTTCCCACCGTGAGCTGACCGAGGCTGACGCGGCCACTGAAGTAGGCGCCCGAGAGCACCAGATAGGGCACGAACTGCATCAGGAAGCCGTAGAGCCCCGTGCCCTGCTCCACCAGCACCCGCCAGCGGATCACCCGTTCAAAGTTGAGGAGCACCCGGGCGAAACGGCCCCGCAGCCCCCGCGCTTCCCGGGCCTCGCCGCGCAGGAAGGCGATGCTTTCACCGTGGCTGCGCACGTGCATCAGGGCGAAGCGGAAATCGGCCTCGAGAGATTGCTGGCGAAACCCCAAAGCAGCCAGCCGCCGCACCAGCTGCACGATCACGCCGTTGCCCAGCACGGTGGCCACCAGCAGGGTCAGCACCAACAGTCCACTGATCTGGAACAGCACCAGCACGTAGGCCGCCAGGGACAGCAACGAGGTGCAGAAACCGAAGAACAGATCGGTGGAACTGAACACCGCCCGTTGGATGTCGTCGGCGATGCGCTGGTCGGGGTTGTCGATCCCCCACGCCTGCGGCTCGGGCCTCCAGGTGGTAGTAGTTCTGGCCACCCAGGTAGGCGTCAGAGAGCACCGTGGTGGTGCGATCGCGCCAGGCCAGGGCGAAACGCTGCTGGCCGTAGCTGTTGAGGTACTGCACCGGCAGGGTGACCAGATAGATCGCGCTCAACCCCGCCGCCGTTCCCCAGAAACGCTCGGCGCTGCGCACGTTGAGGGCCTCCATCACCGCCCCATTGCCCTCGGTGAAGGCCACATCCACCGCCGTGGCCACCACCAGCACCAGCACCAGAGCGGCCAGGGCCAGCCAGCGCCTCGCCAGCACCCGCCCCAGCCGTCGGGCCGCCACCAGGGCCCCGATCAACCCCGCCAGGGTCAGCCCCACGGCGATCAGGCGGATCTGAGCACTGCCGTAGAGGGTCAGGGCCGAGCGCAGGTAGGGGAAGGCCAGATCAAGGCGGGCCCGGCCGAGGGCGGCATCCAGCAGCTGGGCCGCGGCGCCGATCACCAGGGCGGAGAGCCCCAGGGCCAGGGTGGCCGCCACCAGCAGCAGGGCGGCGAAGGCCAGCAGCGGGCGCTGGCGCTGGCGATGGCGGGCCGGCAGCAGAAAATCCGCGGCCAGTTGACGAAACTCGGCGGCAAAGGTGACCAGCGTGGGGCTCACGCGTTCACCGTCTGCCGGTAGAACCAGCCCTTCGCCGCCTCAGCGGCCAGCACATAGGCCAGCAGGATCAGGGCCAGCAGCGCCAGGAAGCTGGCCGGCAGGGGCACAAAGCCGAAGGGGGCCGCCAGGGGGGAATAGGGCAACAGCAGCGTCAGCAGCACCACCACCAGGGTGGCCAGCATGAGGGGACGGGAGGGGCGGCTGCGCAGAAGCGGGCCCCGGGTGCGCACCACCAGCACGATCGAGGCCGCCGAGATCACCGATTCCACGAACCAGCCGGTGCGGAACTGGGCGGGATCCCCCGCAGCACCCAGAGCAAGACGGCGAAGGTGAGGTAGTCGAACAGCGAACTCACCAACCCGAAGGTGAGCATGAAGCGCTGGATGAAGGGAATGCTCCAACGCCGGGGGCGCTCGATCCAGTCGCGATCCACCCGGTCGGTGGCGATCGTCATCTCCGGCAGATCGGTGAGCAGGTTGGTGAGCAGGATCTGCTTGGGCAGCAGCGGCAGAAACGGCAGCAGCAACGAGGCGCCGGCCATCGAAAACATGTTGCCGAAGTTGGCGCTGGTGGCCATGAACACGTACTTGAGCGTGTTGGCGAAGGTGGTGCGCCCCTCACGGATGCCATCGGCGAGCACCGCCAGATCCTGCTCCAGCAAAACGATGTCTGCAGCCTCCTTGGCCACGTCCACCGCGCCCTGCACCGACAGGCCCACATCGGCGGCATGGAGAGCCGGGGCGTCGTTGATGCCATCGCCCATGTAGCCCACCACGTGGCCCGCCCGGCGCAGGGCCGCGATCAACCGTTCCTTCTGGTTGGGCTCCACCTCGGCGAAGATGTCGCAGGCCTGGGCCCGCAGCGGCAGCGCCTGATCACTGATCGAGAGCAGCTGGGAGCCGGTGATCACCTCAGGCTCCAGCAGTCCGGCCTCCCGGCCGATGCGGGCCGCGATCAGGGCGTTGTCGCCGGTGATCAGCTTCAGCCGCACCCCCAGCCCCCGCAACTCAGCCACGGTGCTGGCGATGGCGGGCTTGAGCGGATCGCTCAGGGCCACCAGGCCCACGAAGCGCATCCCCCGCTCCGACTCCCGCGTCGCCACCGCGCCCGTGAGGTCCTCGCGAACGGCCACCCCCAGCTGCCGGTAGCCCTCGGCGCTGAGGCTGCGGTAGCGCTCCTGCAGGCCCTCGCGCACCGCCTCGATCGGCACCACCGAACCATCGCTGCGCTCGGCCGTGGTGCAGACCTCCAGCACCCTGTTCAGGGCCCCCTTGGTCACCAGCACGCTCTGGCCGCGGTGGGCGAGCAGCACACTCTGACGCTTGCGCAGGAAGTCGAAGGGCACCTCATCGAGCTTGCTCCAGCCCTCCAGATCCAGGGGTCCCCGCCCCTTGATCGCCGTGTCAATCGGGTTGACGTACCCGCTCTGGAACGTGGCGTTGGCGTAGGCCAGCAACAGGGTGCGGGCGCTGTCAGTGCCCTCGACCCCCCAGGCGAACTGAACCTGGGCCTCCCCTTCAGTGAGGGTGCCGGTCTTGTCGGAGCAGAGCACATCCATGCTGCCGAAGTTCTCGATCGAGGCCAGGCGCTTGACGATCACCTGGCGCCTGGCCATGCGCCGGGCGCCACTCGCCAGGTTGACGCTGATCACCGCCGGCAGCAGCTGGGGCGTCAGTCCCACCCCCAGGGCCAGGGAAAACAGGAACGAATCGATCACCGGGCGCTGCAGGTAGACGTTGAAGGCGAAGATGGCGACCACCAAGGTCAAGGTCACCTCCAACAGCAGGTAGCCGAAGCGACGCACACCGCGCTCGAACTCCGTCTCACTGCGGCGCAGTCGCATCCGCGCCGCGATCGCTCCGAAGGCGGTGCCCCGACCCGTCTGCACCACCACCGCCCGGCCGGTGCCGCTGACCACATGGGTGCCCAGGTGCAGCAGGTTCAGGCGGCCGCTCAGGGGGTTGCGGCGGGGTACTCCCCCACCTGCTTGTTCACCGGAAAGCTCTCGCCGGTAAGGGCCGCCTCATCCACGCTCAGATCGCGCTCCTCGATCAGGCGGGCGTCGGCGGGAATGCTGGCTCCGGCCGAGAGCAGCACGATGTCACCCGGCACCACCGCCGTGCTCGGGATGATCAGCTCGGCTCCATCGCGCCAGACATTGGTGCGCAGTTCGACGGTGCGCAGCAACTCACGTACGGCCCCTCGGCGCCATGTTCCTGGATGAACCCCAGCAGGCCACTGACCAGCACGATCACCAGGATGATCAGCCCGTCCACCGGGGAGTCGAGCAGAAACGAGAGCAGCGCGGCCGCGGCCAGGATCAGGATGATCGGGCTGGTGAACTGGCGCAGCAACAGCTCGGGGGCCCCGGAGCGCGTCGGTGCGGCCAGGCTGTTGGGGCCATGGCGCCGCAGGCGTTCGGCCGCCTGCTCTTGGC
Organism: Cyanobium sp. ATX-6F1; assembly: GCF_047395825.1. Taxonomy (NCBI): domain Bacteria; kingdom Bacillati; phylum Cyanobacteriota; class Cyanophyceae; order Synechococcales; family Prochlorococcaceae; genus Cyanobium; species Cyanobium sp. ATX-6F1. Next base: position 520,150 of record NZ_JBCEBF010000003.1, read on the forward strand.
TGAGGCCCCGGGGCCCCACCTGCAGTGAGGCCAGCAGGTCGGCGAGGGGAACGCTCCAGTAGGGCTGCACGGCGGGATCGGCAGTGGATCCGCTTGGAAAGGATCCTTGCCGCCAGAATGGAGGATTCAACCGCCTTTGATGCTCAGCAAACGCACCGGTGGCGTGATGGCCGGCGTGGTGGCCCTGCTCGGGGTAGGCGCCTGGGCGATCAGCCATTGGGGCATCGAGAGCACCGACGACGCCCAGATCCAGGCGCACCTCTACCGGATGTCGAGCCGCCTGCCGGGCACCGTGGCCCAGGTGCTCGTGGAGGCCAACCAACCGGTGCGCAAGGGGCAGGTTCTGCTGCGCCTCGACGACTCCGACCAGCGGGCCGCCGTGGGCCGGGCGGAGGCCGATCTGGCCGCGGCCCTGGCCAAGGCCGAGGCCGCCCGGGTCACCGTGGGCGCCGACCGCAGTGAGGCCGACGCCAGCCGCCAGCAGGCGGACGGCGCCCAGTTGGAGGCGAAGGCCGAACTGGAGCGCACGCGCACCGATCTGGAGCGATTCCAGCGGCTCCACGCCGCCGGGGCCGCCTCCCAGCAGCAACTGGAGCTGGCCCGCAGCCAGTTTCTGCAGGCCGAGGGGCGCCTGAGTCGCAGCGCCGGCAGCCGCGCCACGGCCCAGAGTGATCAGGCGAAGATCTCGGTCGATCGCAGCAAGGCGGTGGCCGCCGCCTCCGAAGTGCTCCAGGCCCGTTCAGCCCTGGCCAGCGCCAGGCTGCAGCTGGGCTACACCACCGTGGTCGCTCCAGCCGATGCGGTGGTGGGCGCCCGCGAGGTGGAACCGGGCCAGTCGGTGCAACCCAGCCAGGGGCTGCTCAGCCTGGTGGGGCGCAGCCTGTGGGTGGAGGCCAACTTCAAGGAGACCCAGGTGGGGCAGATGCGCGCGCACAACCGGGCCGAGGTCCATGTCGACGCCCTGCCCGGGGTCAGCTTCCAAGGGCAGGTGAGCAGTCTCTCGCCGGCCTCCGGGGCCCGCTTCGCCCTGCTCCCCCCGACAACGCGACCGGCAACTTCACCAAGGTGGTGCAGCGGGTGACCGTGCGCATCGACCTCGAGCCCGCCGCCCTGGAGCGCTGGCGGGCGCGGCTGAAACCGGGGCTCTCGGTGACGGCCCAGGTGCACACCTGAGATGGCCTCCTCCCTGGCCAACTCCCTGGCCGCCGCTCCCGGGAAAACCCCGCTGACGCCAGCGGTCTGGCTGATCATCGCCACCGCCTCACTCGGGGCGTTCCTGGAGGTGCTGGACACCAGCATCGTCAACGTGGCCCTGACCAGCATTCAGGCCAACCTGGGGGCCACCCTGGCGGAGGTGGGCTGGGTGGTGACCGGCTACGCGATCGCCAACGTGGTGATCCTCCCCCTCACCGCCTTCCTTGCCGATGGCTTCGGCCGGCGCAGCTACTTCGTGTTCTCCCTGGCGGGCTTCACCGCCGCCTCGGTGCTCTGCGGCCTGGCCCCCAACCTGCCGGTGCTGGTGGCGTCGCGGATTCTCCAGGGGCTGCTGGGGGGCGGCCTGCTGGCCAAGGCCCAGGCCATCTTGTTTGAGGCGGTTCCGAAGGACCGCCAGGGGTTCGCCCAGGCGATCTTCGGGCTGGGGATCATCACCGGCCCCGCCCTGGGTCCCACCTTCGGGGGTTACCTCACCGATCTGCTGGGCTGGCGCTGGATCTTTCTGATCAACCTGCCCTTCGGCATCCTGGCGGTGCTGATGGCCCTGCGCTCCCTGCCGGCAGATGAACCCAAACCGCCACCGGCCCTGGCCTCCGTCGACTGGATCGGCATCGCCCTGCTCACCGGCGTGATGGCTTCGCTCCAGGTGGTGCTGGAGCAGGGGAGCAATACGCCTGGTTCGAAGACACAGGCATCGTCGCCCTGACGCTCACCTTTGTGATCGCCCTGCCGCTGTTCATCGCCTGGGAGCTGAGCCGCGAGCGGCCGGCGGTGGACCTGCGGGTGCTGCGCCACCGCAGCCTGGCGGTGGGCAGCCTGTTTTCGATGATCGTCGGCTTGGGGCTCTACGGCACCGTCTTTCTGATCCCGATCTATGCCCAGTCGGTGCTGCACATCACGGCCATCCAGACGGGTCTGCTGGTGCTGCCCGGGGCCCTGGCCTCCGGCGCCACGATGCTGGTGCTGAGCAAGAAGGTGCAACAGATTGACCCCCGCAAGGCGATCGCCGCCGGCAGCCTCATCACCAGCCTGGTGATGTTCGCCCTGGCCTCGATCAACCCCGGCACCGGCGAAGACGCCCTGTTCTGGCCGCTGATCTTCCGGGGCATCGGCACGGTGCTGATGTTCCTGCCCCTGAGCCTGGCGGCCCTGGGGGATCTGCCCCCCGAGGAGATCAACGCCGGCAGCGGCTTCTACAACCTCACCCGCCAGCTGGGGGGCAGCTTCGGCATCGCCCTGCTCACCTCCCAGCTGAGCCACCACGAGGCCCAGCACCGGGCCCGGCTCACCGAGGCCGCCGGCGCCCTCGACATCGGGCTGAGGGAACGCCTGGAGCAGCTGCAGCTGGTGCTCCAGCAGCAGGGGGTGGATCCGGAGCTGGCCGCCCGGCGCGCCCTGAAGCTGGTGGATACGAGCATCAACGGCCAGGCGGCCCTGCTGGCCTACGGCGATGTCTTCCACCTGTTGGCGCTGGTGTTCCTGGCGGCCATCCCCCTGGTGTTGCTGCTGCGCGCCCCCCGCCGCCTGCAGCCATGAACTCCCCTCAATCGGCGCCGGTGGTGATCGTGGGGGCGGGTCCGGCCGGCGCCAGCCTGGCCCTGCAACTGGCCCGCGCCGGCGTGCCCGTCACCTTGATCGAGGCTGCCAAGGAGTTCAGCCGTCAGTTCCGCGGCAGAAGCGTTGATGCCCTCAGGCCTGGGCGCCCTCGCCGCCATGGGGCTGGAGGCGCTGCTGGCGGAGTTGCCGCAACGCACTCTGGAGGGCTGGAGTTTCAAGATCGAAGGCCGGGAGCTGTTCAGCGCCGATGAACCGCTCGGTTCGGCCCGCCCCTGCACCCTGGTGGCCCAGGGGCCCCTGCTGGAGGCCCTGGTGGAGCAGGCCCGTGCGCTGCCGGGCTTCACCTGGCTGCCGGGCACGGCCGTGGCCGATCTGATCGAGCATGGGGGTCGGATCAGCGGCGTGCGCCTGGCCGATGGCCGCTGCCTGGAGGCCGCCCTGGTGGTGGGCAGCGATGGGCGCCGCTCACTGGTGCGCCAACGGGCCGGCCTGGCCCTCGACGCCCTGGGCTCAGCGATCGATGTGCTCTGGTTCCGGCTGCCGAGTGCGCCTGAATTCGAGCGACCGAACCGGTTCACCACCCTGGTGGCCCAAGGGCAGATCTGCAGCCTGTTCGCCGGCACCACCCCGGGGGAGCTGCAGCTGGGCTGGGTGGTGAGCAAGGGCAAGGCGGCCGCGACCACGGACCAGCGAGGGCCCCAGGACTGGTGCGAAGCCTTTGCCCAACTGGCCCCCGAACCCCTGGCCCGACACCTGCGCCAGCAGGCCGGGGCCCTGGTGGGCCCGGTGCGGCTGAACGTGGAGGTGGGCCGCTGTCCCCTGTGGCAGCGGCGCGGGCTGCTGCTGCTGGGCGATGCGGCCCACCCGATGAGTCCGGTGCGTGCCCAGGGGCTGAACATGGCCCTGCGGGACAGCCTGGTGGCCGCCCGGTTGCTGACCCCGCTCTGGTCAGGCGGTGGGCCGGATCCGGCCGCCCTCGATGGGGTCCTGGAGAGCATCCAGGCGGCCCGGTTCCCTGAGATCAGTGGCGTTCAGGGTCTGCAGGCCCAGGAGGCGGCCCGGGGAGAGCTGCTGCGCTCCCAGGGCGCCCTGCGCTGCGCTCTCGCCTTGGGAGCGCCCCTGGCGGGAGTGCTGCTGAAACGCCACTGGATCCACCAGCAGCGTGTGCTCCGCGACGGTCTGCCGTTGCCCAGCTGCGTGGGATCCTGAACGCTCGGCCCAGCGCGTCGCCGATGACCTCCGACCCGGCTCTTGCGGCCTTCGGCTCCAGCTTCACCGCCATCACCCTGGCGGAACTGGGCGACAAGACCTTCTTCGTGGCCCTGCTGCTGGCGGCCCGCCACCGGGCCCGCTGGGTGTTCAGCGGAGCCTTCGCCGCCCTGGCGGTGGTGACCGTGATCTCCCTGGCCCTCGGCTACGGCCTGCGCAGCCTGCTGCCGCCTGCCCTGGTGCCCTGGCTGGCGGCGGCGCTGTTCGGGGGCTTCGGCCTCAAGCTGTTGATCGATGCCCAGGGCCTGGGGGCAAACGCGGCCGCCCAGGAGGCGGAGGAGGCCGAAGAACTGGTGGAGCAGGCCGAAGCCCGTCATCCCTCGGCCACGGCCTGGGGCGTGATCCGCGAGTCGTTTGCGCTGGTGTTCATCGCCGAACTGGGGGATCGCACCCAGTTCGCCACGATCTTTCTGGCCACAGGCCCCGGCTTCGGCTTCGCCGCCCTGCTGGCGGGCAGCCTGCTGGGCCACGCCCTGGTCACCGCCCTGGCGGTGGGGGCGGGCCGCTGGATCGGCCAGCGGATCAGCGAACGGCTGCTGTTCCAGCTCAGCGGTGGATTGTTCCTCGTCTTCGCGCTGGTGGCCCTGCGCCAAGCCCTCGCCTGAGCCCGCCGATGCCCCCCTCCCACACCCACGAGCACGAGCACGACAACAGCCATCCCGCCGTGGGGATCCAGCAGCAGCCCCACCCCCGCCAGCACGAGCACAAACCCGGTTCAGCGGCGGCCTTCCGCTGGAGCATCGTCCTCAACAGTGCCCTCTCGGGTCTGCAGCTGGCGATCGGCTTCGGCTTCGGCTCCCTCGCCCTGATCGGTGACGCCGTCCACAACCTCGGCGACGTGGCCGGGCTGCTGCTGGGCTGGGGGCTGAGCGGCTGAGCGCCAGGCCCGCCAGCGCGCGCTTCACCTACGGCTACGGCCGCAGCACCCAGCTGGCCTCCCTGGTGAATGCGGTGCTGATCCTGATGGCCGCCGCGGTGGTGATCGTCGAAGCGCTGCAGCGGCTTGGGCGGCCAGTGGAGATGTCCACCGGGCCCGTGGCCTGGGCCGCCGCCGCCGGCATCGTCGTCAACCTGCTCTCGGCCCGCCTGTTCGGCCATGGGCACCAGCACGACCTCAACCGCCGCGCCGCCGTGGTGCACCTGCTCACCGATGCGGCCGTTTCGGCGGCGGTGCTGGGCAGCGTGCTGCTGGTGAGCCTGACCGGTTGGACGGTGCTCGATTCGATCACCGCGATCGGCGTGGGCGTGGCGGTGGCCTGGAGCGGCTGGTCACTGCTGAAGGAATCCCTGGCGGTGGCCCTCGACGGGGTGCCCCGGGAGATTGATCGCCAGACGGTGGAGGCGACCATGCTGGAGCTGCCGGGGGTGATCGAGGTGCACCACCTGCACATCTGGGGCATGAGCACCTCCCAGAACGCCCTCACCGCCCACATCATTCGCACGCCCGGCGCGGGCGACGACATGGCCTTGCTGCATGAGGCCAAACGCCGGCTGGCGGCCCTGGGGATCGCCCACAGCACCCTGCAGCTGGAGCCTCCCCCAAGCCTCCACCCAGCTGATCCACCCAGCTGATCCACCCAGCCAGCGACCGCCGGCCTTGATGAGGCCTTTAACAGCAATTATCCAGGTTTCAACATCATTCTTGGCTCAATCATTAAAGCAATCAGAAATAAAATCCCCTGGCAGCCGATTTTCCCGCGCCAAGCGTTAGACCCATCCCACTCAACCCATTGACAACGGGAGTGGGCCTTCCTCGACCCAAACCGTGACGGCAATGAAACCCTGTCTGCTGCTGATCGACGACGATCTCGATTTCTGCCAGCGGATGGTGGCCGAACTCAATGGGGCCGGGTTCGACACCCGCTACGCCCTCGACGGCATCCATGGGCAGGCCTTGGCACACCAACTGTGCCCCGATCTGATCATGCTCGATCTGATGCTGCCGAAGGTGGACGGCCTCACCCTCTGCATGCGGCTGAAACGGGATCCGCGCACCACCGCTGTGCCGCTGGTGATTCTCACCTCCCTGCGGGACATCAGCGACAAGGTGAGCGGTTTCAATGCCGGCGCCGATGACTACGTGATCAAACCCCACGACAGCGAGGAGCTGATTGCCCGGCTGCGGGCCCTGCTGCGCCGCAGCAGCGGGCAGTCCATGCCTTCGCTGCGGGGAGAGGTGCTCACCTACGGGCCGCTCACCCTGTTGCTGGATCGCATGGAGGCGATGTGGTTCGACCGGGCGATCCGCCTCACCCGCCTGGAGCTGGAGGTGCTCCACTGCCTGCTCCAGCGCCATGGTCAGGCCGTTCCCCCCGAGGAAATCCTCGCGGAGGTCTGGGGCTATGAGCCGGATGTGAACGGCATCGAATGCCTGCGGGTGCAGATCCGCCACCTGCGCGGCAAGCTCGAACCCGACCCCCACCGGCCCACCTATCTCAAGACCATGTACGGCGTGGGCTACTGCCTGGATCTGCCCATGGAGCAGCAGCGCTTCGGCTGAGCCACGGGCGGCTCACTCTCCCCACATCCGCAGCAGGTTGCTGTAGCTGCGGCAGAGCAGGTCGAACACCTCGCCCTTGCCGCCGCCCGCGAACAGGGTCCGCCGGGCCGTATCGAGCTCGAACAGCAGCTCCCGTTGCTCGGCGCTGCGCACCCGGCTCTGGATCCAGCCCACCGCCACCAGCCGCTCACCGGCGCTCACCGGCTCCACCCGGTGCAGCAGGGTGCTGGGATACACAAGGGCATGGCCCGCCGGCAGCCGGAACGCCTCCTCTCCGTGGGGTTGCTCCAGCACCAGCGCACCGCCTTCGTAGTGGTCGGGAGCGGAGAGAAACAGCGTGAACGAGAGATCGGAGCGGCCCCCCTCCATGAAGGCGTTGTCCACGTGGCGGCCGTAGCCGTCAGCGGGGCCGCTGCGGCTGAACAGCAACCCATGGACCCGCACCGGCAAAGCCGCCGACTGCAGCAGCGGCTGGGCCAGCAAGGCTGCGCTCACCTGATTCGCCAGGGACCGGTGCAGGGCGCTGGCCCGATCCAGCTGCCGGTTGCGCTTCACCTGGCGGGCGTGCCAGCCGGCGGTGGCGCTCCCCGCCAACCAGGCCCCTTGCTCGGCCTGCAACGCCGCCAGCAGCGTGGAGGCCGCCTCGGGGCTCAGCAGGGCTTCGAGCTCAAAACGCATCGCGGCTGATCAGCCCCTCAGCCACAGCACCGTTTGGTAGAACACGAAGCTGCTCAACCAGGCCAGCAGCAGCGACCAGAACACCGCAAAGGCCGTGAACCGCCAGTTCTTCGATTCGCTGCGGATCACCGCCACCGTCGACAGGCACGGGGTGTAGAGCAGGGTGAAGATCATGAAGCTATAGGCCTGGGCCCAGTCGAGGTCCAGGGCCAGGGCCTGACCCAGCCGCACCGGGTCGGCCTGGGTGTAGATCACCGCCAGCCCCCCGAGCACGATCTCCTTGGCGATGAAGCCGAACAGCAGCGCCACGGTGAGCTTGGGGTTGATGCCGATCGGGGCCAGCACCGGTTGCAGTGCCTGGCCGAGCATCCCCGAGAGGGTGCCGGCACTGGCGGGGGAACCCCCACGGGCAGGTTGTTCATCAACCAGATCGCCACCACCCCGAAGATGATGAACCGCCGCGACCAGATCCAGAAATGGCGCACTTCGCACCAGGCCCGGTTGAGCATCTGGGCCGCGGTGGGGAAGCGATAGGGCGGTAGTTCCAGGATCAGCGGCTCATCGCTGCTGAAGCTGCCTTTGAACAGGGCCGCCGTGACGATCATCGCCACGAAACTGAGCAGGTAGAGGCTGAAGATCACCAGGGCTCCCTGGCTCGGGGCAAAGAGGGCCGCGCTCATGAACAGGAACACATTCAGGCGCGCCGAGCACAGCGAGAACGGAATCACCAGCATCGAGAGCAGGCGCAGGCCACTGGAGCGCATCACCCGGGTACCGAGCAGTGCCGGCACATTGCAGCCGAAGCCCATCAGGGAGAGCACGAAGGAGCGGCCATCGAGCCCGAGGCGCTCCATCAGGCCGTCCATCAGGAAGGCCGCCCGCGAGAGGTAGCCGCTGTCTTCCACCACTCCCATGGCCAGGAAGAACAGGAAGATCACCGGCAGGAACGCCGCCACCGTGCCGATGCCCTGGTAAAGGCCATCGATCAGGAAGCCGCTCAGGAAGGGGGAAGGCCGCCCAGCAAGGGCCGCAGCAGCTGGGCGCCAAGGCCGTTGAGCACGGTGGCGAGCCCCGTCTGCAGCGGCACCCCCAGGGCGTAGATGCCCTGGAACATCAGGAACATCGCCCCAAAAAACAGAGGCAGCCCCAGCAGCGGATGCAGCAGCAGCGCGTCCAGGCGGCGGGTGGTGGCGTCCTTGAGGCGATCGGGCAGCCGCACGGCGGCCTCCAGCAGGGGCGCCAGGGCGGCATCGAGTGCCGGATCATCGAGCAGGAAGCGGCCGGGATCGAGGCAGCACACCGGCGGGTCCCCCACCGTCAGCCGGGCCTCGAGCGCCGCTCGGACGGCGGCGAATCCCGTGCCGTACTTGGCGCTGATCGGGAACACCGGCAGGCCCAGCTCCCTGCTCAGGGCGCCATCGTCAATCGTGAGGCCAAAGCGGCGGGCCTCATCGACCATGTTCAGCAGCACCAACACCGGCAGCCCCAGGCTGCGGGCCTGGAGCACAAGCTGCAGCTGTCGGTCGATCTGGCTGGCGTTGAGGATCACCAGCACCAGATCCAGCGGGGTGCGCTCCAGGAACCCCCGAACCAGCAGCTCGTCTTCGGAGTAGCCGCGCAGGTCGTAGATCCCCGGCAGATCCACCACCCGCACCATCTGGCCGCCCAGCTCCAGCTGGGCCTGCATCAGATCGACCGTGAGCCCGGGCCAATTGCCGATCTGGGCATGGGCGCCGGTGAGCCGGGTGAAGAAGGTGGATTTGCCCGTGTTGGGCATCCCCAGCAGGGCCACACAGGGGCGGCGATCGGCTCCCTGGGGCTCGGAACCCTGGGGGATCGCCGTCGATTCAGGGCCTGGCCCGGAAGCACGGGGGGCAGCAGGTGGCGAGGCGGGTGGCGATGTGGTGGCGGGGCCCATGGCGCGCCGGCTCATGCTCCATTCTCGCAAGTTTCCATGCGGATGCACTCGGCGTCGCAGCGGCGCAGCATCAGCTCGGTCATGCCGACGCGCACATGCAGCGGACCGGACCACCAGGCCCGCCGCAGCACCTGCACCGTGCGGCCCTTGCAGAGCCCGAGGGCACTCAGCCGCTGCGACAAGCCCGCTTCAGCCGCCACCGCAAGGATCCGTCCCGACCGTCCCACCGCCAGACGGGCGAGGGACAGGGCTTGGCCCGCTGGAGGGAGGCCCATGGGCGGGCTTATTGCAACTGAATCTCAGTATCGTAGCGCCGTCGCCGCCCGGGGCAGATGGGTGATCACCAGATGCCGTTGGGCATCGATGCTGAGCCAGCCCTCATCCCGCAGCAGCCCGATCACCCGGGTCACCGTCACCCGGGTGGTGCTCAGGGCGCTGGCCAGTTCCTGGTGGGTGAGCCGCAGGTTGAGGCGCAGGCCGGTGTCGCAGGGCTGGCCGTACTCCTGGGCCAGCAGTTCCAGGAACCCCCGCACCCGCTCCTCCACCCGACGCAGACCGAGCAGCGCCAGCAGCACTTCGGCCTGGCGGTAACGGCTGGAGACCGCCTGCATCAGCGCCATCGCCAGATGGGGGCTCTGCTCGATCTCGGCGCAGGAGAGGCAGAGCAGATCGGTCTCACAGAGGGTGATCGCCTCGTAGGCCTCCACATTGGTGAGCGGATCACCGAAGGGCTCATTCGGCCCCGCCAGACCGAGAAGCAGTTCATCGCCATGGATGGAGACGGCCCCCAGCTTCACCATGCCCCGCACCACCAGCCAGATGGTGTTCTTGAGCAGTGGCACGGAACTGCCGGTGCTCAGATGAACAAGATTGCGCTTCTGGTAACTGGATTCGAGAACCTCGCGCAGGCCATCACTGCGGCCCGCATCACGGGGCGGTGTCGCAACCATCGGAGTGACCAAAAGGAACCTGCCCAGCGTATGGAGGAGCACATGGAAACGGGCAAAGCTTTGTTAGCCAGAAGGTTAAGTTCTGGCTAAGGCTCACCCACGGATCCAGAAAGAAACCTGGCCCATCAAAAAGGGTCCCCAGGGACCCTTTGGAAAACCTTGAGATCACAGCACGATCGAAAAGAATCGAGCTGCGATCAACAGAGCAATCAGTCCTCAGGAACCGATGCTGCCGACGGCGGCCTTGGCCTTCTTCAAGATGCTGTCGCGCAGGGGCACGTAGCCCAGATCATCGGCCAGACCCTGGGGTTTGGGGCTGAGGGTGTAAAGGAAGGCCTCGCGAAGGGCGGCAGCCTTGGCGCCGTTACCGCTCTTGTAGGCCAGGATCCAGGTGAGGGTGGTGATCGGGTAGGCCTGGGCGCCGGCGGGATTGGGATCTTCACCGGCCAGGTTGGCATCCAGGGTGATGCTGTTGAGGGCGGCCGTTCCACCTTTGAGGTCGGGCTTGATGAAGTTGCCGGCCTTGTTCTGAACGGCGGCCGCCTGGATCTTGCCCTTGACGAAGGCGCGGCTGACATAGCCGATCGAACCGGGGGTGTTGGTGAGCACCCCGGCCACACCCTCATTGCCCTTGCCGCCCACCCCCACGGGCCAGTTCACGCTCTTGCCTTCGCCCACCTTGCTCTTCCACTCAGGGGAGAAGCTGGAGAGGGAGTTGGTGAACGAGAAGGTGGTGCCGGAGCCATCGGAGCGGTGGGCCACGGCAATCTTGCCCGGGGCGCACTTGAGCTCCTTCCAGTCCTTGATGGTGCCCATGAAGATGCCAGCGACCTGCTTCTGGGTGAGCTTCAGGCTGCAGCCTGGCTTGTTGTAGGCGATGGCGATCGTGCCGCCGGCGGCGGGGAACTGCACCACGCCGCGCTTCCACCTTGGCGGCGTCAGAGGCCTTGATCGGCTCATCGGTGGCGCCGAAATCGACGGTGCCGGCAATGAACTGACGCACACCAGCGCCGGAGCCCACCGACTGATAGTTGACCTGAATGTCCTTGGCCTTGGCCAGATCGGCGAACCAGCGCTGGTAGAGCGGCGCGGGGAAGGTGGCACCGGCGCCGTTGAGGTTGGGGCCCGCTGAAGCGGAGGCACCAACGCCGAGGGCGGCGAGGGTGGAGAGAGTCAGGGCCTTCTTGGCGAAGGTCATCAGATCAGCCATGGCGGGTGCCCACAAGATCTAGCCGCTGGACCCCCCGGCATCGTTATGGGCTGGTTAACCCGCGCTCAAGATTTGATTGAGCTTTCGCCGCTCCTTGGGATCGAGGGCCTCCTGGGCCAGGAGCCTCCAGCGGCCCCAGTTGAGCCCCTCGCGCCGCTCCAGCTCAACGGCCAGGCTCGGCAGCACCTCGGCCAGGGGCCTTTCAAGTTGCTCACCCAGGGCTGCTCGCAACACCTGCAGATCCTGGAGATCCCCCAGGCAGCCCTGAACGGCCTTGAAGCGCTCGATCCAACCGCTGGGGCGCCCCCCGAGCAGCGGTGCCAGGTTCTCCAGGCCGTAGCGGGCCCCCTTGACCCGTTTGCGCAGATCGTGGAGCACCGTGGCGTCCCGGTGGGGATCGGCGGCCCACCAGCCCGGATGGGTCATCAAGCCGCTGAGGCAGGGCGCCGGCCATTCCCCCAGCCAGTCGATGGCGGGCTCCTGCCCCAGGGGGTGAAGCGCGGTTGGCGCAACCAGCCCTGGAGGGCCCCGAGCATCGCCAGGTAGCGGCCGCGCTTGAGCTGGTGCTCAAGATCGAGGAAGGCCAGCCGGCGGTCGCGGCGCAGGCGCTTGAGGATCGGCTTGAAGCGTTCCCGCTCCGGCGCGCTCAGCAACGGTTGCAGGTCGTGATCGAGGCGATCGCGGAGCACATCGAGATCCCGCGCCACCCCCAGCCGGCGGGCCACCCGGGCGATCCGCTCCTCACTGACGGCCTCGGGCAGCACCAGGGCCCGCTCGAACTGCACCAGGACCGTGCGCAGCCGGCGCATGGTCACGCGCAATTGATGCAGGGGTTCAGGGTCCTCATCGGCGAGCACCTCGGCGTGGAGGGCGACGATGCGCTTGAGGGCTACGGCGAGGCGATCGGCGGCATAGGCACCGGCGCTCAGGTGGCGATCGATCGCCGCCGGCTCAGGAGCTGCTGGGGCACTCATCGCCGCCGCCCCGCCTGGGGGAGCGCCGAGTGGAGCGGCTCGCCGTCCAGTTCTCGAACCAGCCGCGGCGCCAGAGCACATAGGCCTGCAGGCCGGCCACGAAGGCCATCGCCAGCAAGCTGACGTAGTAGCCGTATTTCCAGTTGAGATCAGGCATGTTCTGGAAGTTCATGCCGTAGATGCCCACAATCAAGGTGAGTGGCGCGAAGATGCTGGTGATGATCGCCAGGGTCTTCATCACCTGGTTCATGCGATTGCCGGTGCTGGCCATGTAGGCATCGGTCACCGCATCGCAGTGGTAGCGCATCAATTCACAGCTGCCGAACAGCATCTCCACGTGCTGACTCATGTCGGTGGAAGCCCTGCAGCGCCTGCTCCCCCAGCACCCGGTGGTTCTGGCGCAGCATCGACTGGATCTCGGTGCGCAGCGGCCAGATCTGCCGCCGGATCACCCGCAGGTTGGCGCGCACCTCATAGGCGCGGTTGATCACCGCGGGGGTGGGCTCCCGCAGGGCCCGCTCCTCGAGATCGTCGAGGCGCAGGGCGAACTGCTCAAGCAAGGGAGCGATCCCATCGAGCAGTTCATCGATCACGTAATGGAGCACGTCGTCGAGATCGGCCGCGCCGGACGACCCATGGCCCACCAGCCAGTCGCTGAGAGCAGGAAAGGGCTCCCCACTGGGCACCTCCTCCACCGACACCAGCAGGTGATCGAGCAGCAGCAGCCCCAGCTGCTCGCTCACCACCGTGAGGCTGCCTGGCGCGAAGGACATGCGGTGCAACACCACCACCAGGCCATCGCCAAAGGAATCCACCCGGGTGCGCTGGGGCTGCTCCAGCAGCGGGCTGTGAAAGGCCATCGGCACATCAAGCACCCGCAGGGCCTCGGTGATCCGCCCGATCTCCGCGAGACCCTGAATCCGCAGCCACAGGGGCCGCCCCAGGGCCGCCAGGGGCTCAAGATCAGCAACGCTGCGCAGCCTGTGGCTCTGGACCCCCCACTCGCCGAACACGATCACCGACAACTCGGTGGGGGCCGGGCCGTCGTAGCGGGCGAGGGCGGCGGGCAGGTCACCGGGGCGGGCCTCCAGGCGCCGGGTCTCCCGGGCGCCGGGGGTCAGGCGGATGCCATGCGACTCCAACATCGTCGCCGAATCCAGTGGACGTCTGAGGCTAGTTCGATCGACCGGTGTGATCCACCGCACATGAACCCACCGCTTGAACGCTGAGATTGGATGATTCCACTAGCGTCAGCGCGACGCGGTTGAACCTGTGACGGCCTCCGACGACGACGCCTTGGACATGGATCTGCTCGCCAACGGCGGAACCCAATCACCCCTGGAAGGCCACAGCGGTTACCGCGGTGACGACTGGAGCCCGGAACGACTGGCCTTTCACCAGAACCTCGAGCAGTTCGCCGAAAGGGTGGGGCTGATCGTGGGCCTTCAGGGCAACGGCAAGGTGAGCCAGGAGCAGGCCTACGCCGAAATCAAGGCGATCTGGAACTCCCTCAAGGAGAGCAAGAACGCCCTGCTGCAGTCGGACGCGAAGCGCTGAAACCGAACCGAAGCGCTGAATGAACTCCGGCAGCGCCAGCGGCGCGCTTATCGGGGGCGGCCAGGAAAGCGGGTGGCTCGGCGTTCTGGGCAGGGCGTGCGCCTACCGTCTGGCCGATCACACCCGGGAAACCTGCTCGCTCTCCGGCAGGGCCCCTGCTCCGCAGCGCCCCGCTCGCCGATCACAGAGGCCCTGCAGGTCGCCCCGGCCGGTGAGCCGCAGCCGCCAGCGGGCCCAGAGGGCATAGAGCGCATCCACCAGCGGAGCGATCAGCGGCCAGGCGGTGGGGGCGTAGATCCAGCCCAGCCCCACCAGCCGGTAGGCCTCCCGGAAGACGGCTACATCCTTGATCACGCGGCCATCGGCGGCGAGCCCACGCATGCTCCCCATCGCCTCGCCGTAGCTGATGCCGCCATGGGCCGAGGGGTCGTAGTCGGCTGCGTCGATGTCGACGAAGCGAATCAGCCCCCGGCCCCGATCGCGGCCCCGCAGGGTGTCCACCTCCCGGCGGCAGAGGGGACAGGCCCCGTCGAAGAGAAGGATGAGCGCAGGTTGGTCAGCCATGGCCTGGATCCTGGCGCAACGCGAGGCGTCAGCGCGTCAGCTCGCCTGGAGCAGCCGCAGCTGCTGCTCCAGCTTTTGCTTGAGATGCCCCTGGACCAGGTTGCAGAGCTCATGCACCAGCGGGTCGGCGACTTCATAGGTGAGGCGTGTGCCCTCGCGCACGGAACGCACTAGGCCGGCGCGCTGCAACTGACCTAGTTGACGGCTGATGTGGGACTGACTGAAACCCGTGGCCTCGATCAGCGCCGCCACATCCATGGGCCCTTGGTGCTTGAGCTGGCAGAGCAGCTGCAGCCGGGCCGGCTCGCTCAGCAGCCGGAAGAACTGACTGAGCTCCTCAAGGAGCTGGGGGCTCGGTGGGGCGCCCGCGGCGGAACGGCGCATTGGAAGGTTTTATGACGTTAGAAGCATTATGCATTCCCCATGCGATCGGTGACGACTTGCGTTAATAGCCTTTATGCGGTTAACGTCATAACAGTTGCCCAGGGTCGCCCTCTCGCGCTGATGTCCCATTCACCGCCTGCCATGACCACCACCCCCACCCGCCTCTCCGCCCACGACCTGGCTGATCAGCTCGCCGCAGGCGAGGTAACGGTGGTTGATGTGCGCGAACCGATGGAGTACGCCTCCGGCCACATCAGCGGCAGCCTCAACATCCCGCTCGCGCGCCTCCCCCAGGCCGATCTGCCCCACGGCCCCCTGGTGCTGGTCTGCCAGAGCGGCAACCGCAGCGCCAAAGGCCTGAGCCAGCTTCTCCGCCAGGGTCATCCCCACCCGGTGGCTGACCTGCTCGGTGGCGTGCCCGCCTGGCAGCAGGCCGGGTTCTCCGTGCGCAAGCTCAAAGGCGCCCCCTGCCCCTGATGCGCCAGGTGCAGATCGCCGCTGGCTCCCTGGTGCTGCTCGGGGTGATCCTCAGCCAGGCCGTCGCCCCGGGCTGGATCTGGCTGAGTGGCTTCGTGGGGGCGGGCCTGGTGTTCGCCGGCGTCAGCGGCTTCTGCGGGATGGCCCGGCTGCTGGCCGCCATGCCCTGGAACAGGGTGTCCATGTGATCAGCCCGGTGCTGCTGCTCCTGGCCGCCGGCGGGGCCCTGATCGGTTTCCTGCTCGCCGTGCTCGGCGCCGGCGGCTCGATCCTGCTGATGCCGCTGCTGATCAGTGGTGCGGCCCTGCCGACTCGGGAGGCGGTGCCCCTGTCCTTGCTGGTGGTCACGTTGATGGCCCTGGGCAATGTGGGGCCCTATCTGCGCCGCCGCCAGGTGGCCCCGAAACCGGCCCTGATCCTCGGCCTGCCGGCCCTGGCGGGCAGCTGGATCGGCGGCAGCTTCGTCAAGGCCGGCCTGGTGAGTGAGCCGGTGCAGCTGGGGGTGTTCGCCGCCGCGGCGCTGCTGGCCGCCTGGTTGCTCACCCGGCGCCGGGCCGCCGCTGGGGCGGCGGAGCCGAGCCCGGCGGGTTCTGCGCTGGTTCTGGCCAGCCAGGGCGTGTTGATCGGTCTGCTCACGGGCATCGCCGGGGTGGGCGGTGGTTTTGCGATCGTGCCCGCCCTGGTGCTGCTGGCCGGCCTGCCGATGCAGATCGCCAGCGGCACCAGCCTGCTGCTGATCGCCCTCAACAGCGTGGTGGCCATGGCCGCCCTGGGGCACTGGCCCGCCGCCAGCCTGCCCCTGCTGCAGCCCCTGCTGCTGGGCGGCTTCGCCGGGGCGGTGATCGGCCAACGGCTGGCACCGCACCTCCCCGACCGTCAGCTGCGGCGCGGCTTTGCCGCCCTGCTGCTGGGCTCGGCCCTGCTCACCGGCGGCGAAGCCTGGCAACGGCAACACAGGGTCGCCAGCCTGCGGCCCATGCCGACCGCCACAGCCTCCTTCCGCGTTCCACACCCTCTGCGTTGATCTCCCCCCATGAATCCCTTTTTCCAGAGCGACACAGACAAATCCTTCGAGGCGGCCTGCGCGGCCCTGGAGGCGGCCATCCCCGCCCACGGCTTCGGGCTGCTCGCGGTGCACGACCTGGGGAAACGCTGCGCTCCAAGGGTCTCGACTTCCCGGAGCAGTGCCGGGTGTTCGAGGTCTGCAACCCCCAGCAGGCCGCCAAGGTGCTGCGGGCCGACATCAATCTGGCCACGGCTCTCCCCTGCCGGATCAGCGTGAGCCGCCAGGACGGCCGGACCCGGATCGCCATGGTCCGCCCCGCCGTGATGCTCAGCGCCCTCTCCAGTGATCCCGAGCTGGCCGAGGTGGCGCGGCAGGTGGAAGCCACCACGATCGCGATCATCGAAGCGGCGGCCTGAGCCGCCCCGCTGCACGCCCCAGGCGCGGCCCGTCAGGCGCGGCCCAGGAAGCCGCTGAGCAGGCACCCCAGGCCGATCACCAGAAACAGCCAGGGGAGAAGCCCACGGCGGGGCCCAGGACCACGCCGGCCACGATCACCAGCCAGGGGCAGCAGCGGGGCCAGGGGGCCCAGAGCCCTGAACCCCCTGAGAGGGATTCCGAGCGCTGCCCGCCGGGGTTGACGACCAGGAACAAACGTCGCATCACTCAGCGCGCACCGCCTTCTTGTCCTGCTCCAGCAGGTGCTCCAGGAGCAGCTTGAGCAGCAGCGACACGATCGCCACACCACCGAGGATCAGGGCCGCACCGTAGGCCAGTTCGGTGTGATATTGCTTGTAGGCGTCCTCCACGAACAACGGCAACGTCTGGGTCTTGCCGGCGATGTTGCCGCTCACCACCGCGACGGCGCCGAACTCCCCGAGGCAGCGGGCCGTGGTGAGGATCAACCCATAGAGGGCCGCCCAGCGCACCGAAGGCAGGGTGACCTTCCAGAACACCTGCCAATCCGTGGCGCCGAGGGTGCGGGCGGCTTCCTCCTGATCCCAGCCCTCCTCCTCGAGGGTGGGGATCACCTCCCGGGCCATGAACGGAAAACTGACGATGATCGTCGCCATGACGATGCCGGGCCAGGAGAACAGGATCTTGAAGCCACTCGATTCCACCAGCCCCCCGAACAGGCCATGGGTGGGGCTGTAGAGCAGCACCAGCATCAGGCCCACCACCACCGGTGAGATCGAAAACGGCAGATCGATGATCGTGAGCAGCAGCGCCTTGCCGCGAAAATTCCGGCGGGCGATCGCGGTGGCGGCCGCCAGCCCGAAAAGGGCGTTGGCGGGCACGGCGATCGCCGCCACGATCACGGTGAGCCGCAGGGCACTGAGCAGGTCGGGATCACTCAGGTTGGCCAGGAAGGCGCCCACCCCCTTGGAGAGGGCTCCCACCACCACGTTCAACGCCGGCATCAAAATCACCACCCCCACATAGAGGCAGGCGATCAGCGGGATCAACAGGCCCGCCCATGGGGGGCCCTTGGCCCCGGGGCGCCTGGGGGCGGGAGCGGGGACGCTCTGGGGCTGGAGGCGGAGATCCGTGGAAACAATCATGACGGTTGGAGGCAAGGGGACGGAGGCTCAGCCGGCCGAGTTCAGCTCACCGGAATAGCGCTGCCCCCAGATCTGGATGAAGTTGATCACCAGCAAGCTCAGAAGTGAGAACATCAGCATCACCGTGCCGATCACGGTGGCCGAAGCAATGTCGTATTCCTCCAGTTTCTGCACGATCAAGGTGGGCGTGATCAGGTCCTTGAAGGGCACGTTGCTGGAAATCATCACCACCGAGCCGTATTCCCCCACCGCCCGGCTGTAGCCCTGGGCCACGCCGGCAAGGATGGCCGGGAACAGCTGGGGCAACACGACTCGAACGATCGTCTGGAGCGGGGAGGCCCCCAGGCTCCAGGCGGCCTCCTCCTGCTCCTTCTCCAGCGCCCGCAGCACCGGCTCAACCGTGCGCACCACGAAGGGCAGCGAGATGAACAGCATCGCCACCCCGACACCCACCCAGGTGAACGACACCTTGAGGCCGAACAGCTGCATCAGGGGTGCCCCCAGCCAACCGTTGGTGCTGTAGACCGCCGTCAGCGCCAGGCCGGCCACGGCCGTGGGCAGTGCGAAGGGCAGATCGATCAGGGCATCCAGCAGCCGTTTGCCGGGAAAACTGGTGCGCACCAGGGCCCAGGCGATGACCAGGCCGAACACCCCATTGATCAGGCTGCAGGCCAGGGCCAGACCGAAGCTGATCTTGTAGGTGGCCACGGCCTCAGGCGCGGTGGCCGCCTCCCAGAAGTCGGCGGGGCCGATCCCGGAGGCCTTGAGCAGCAGTCCGCCGATCGGCAGAAACAGCACCAGCCCCAGATACAGCCAGGTGATCCGCCAGGGCCAGCTGGGCAGCTTGATGGCCGGCAGCAACCGGCGCTTGATCGAGGCGAGTGCCATCCCTTCTGGCCTGACGGGTGATGGGCCGGACCGTACCATCGCCCAGGCCAGGATTCAACGGTTCACCGGTGGGGAACAGGCTAAAATCCCGCGTCCCCTGCCATCGGCATGGGCGAAACCAGTTGCTTGGCCTCTGACCCATGGGCATCCGCGTCGCCGACGTCACCAAGTGCTTCGGCGATTTCATGGCCGTTCACGATGTGAGCCTCGATGTGGAGACCGGCTCGCTCGTGGCGTTGCTGGGTCCTTCAGGCTCGGGCAAGAGCACCCTGCTGCGGCTGATCGCGGGCCTGGAAACCCCCGACGTCGGGCGCATCTGGATCACCGGCGAAGAAGCCACCGAACGCTCGGTTCAGGACCGCAACATCGGCTTCGTCTTTCAGCACTTCTGCCCTGTTCAAGCACCGCAGCGTGCGCCAGAACGTGGCCTTCGGTCTGGAGCTGCGGGGCTGGAAGCGCGAAGCGATCCGCCGCCGGGTGGATGAACTGCTGGAGCTGGTGCAGCTCCAGGGCTACGGCGGCCGCTACCCCTCCCAGCTCTCCGGCGGCCAGCGGCAGCGCGTCGCCCTGGCCCGGGCCCTGGCCGTGCAGCCGAGGGTGCTGCTGCTCGATGAACCGTTCAGCGCCCTCGATTACAAGGTGCGCAAGGAGCTGCGCGCCTGGCTGCGCAGCCTCCACGACGAGATGCACGTGACCACGGTGATCGTCACCCACGACCAGGAGGAAGCGATGGAGGTGGCCGATCGCATCGTGGTGATGAACCAGGGCCGGATCGAGCAGATCGGCACCCCAGCCGAGATCTACGACCACCCCGAGACCCCCTTCGTGATGAGCTTCGTGGGGGAGGTGAACATCCTGCCCAGGGGCCTGCTCTCCGATCAGGGGGTGCCGCCTTCCACCGATGCGCCGCCGGGTTCCCCCTGTTCGTCCGGCCCCACGACGTGGAGGTGTTCACCCAGGCGGTCGCCGGCGCGATCCCGGCGCGGCTGCGGCGGCTCAGCCACATGGGCCGGGATCTGCAGGCGGAGCTCGTGCTGGTCGATGGCCAGACGGTCCTGGCCCAGATCCCGCGCGATCAGCTGGATCCCAGGGCCCTGACCGTGGGCGACACCCTGCACATCCGCAGCCGTCAGGCCCGGACCTTCGAGCCTGATTACTCGATCTGAGCGGGGCACTTCAGATGAAATACATCGCCTGGGCCTGCAGCAGCCCGTCACGCTGGTCCAGAAGTTGCTGCAGGTTGGCGCCCTCCAACAGGGCCAGGCGCGCCTGCTCCAGCCGGGCCGCCAGGCTGTCCAGCACCTCGAACTCGGGGGTCTGGCGGCCGGTGGCCTCGCGGGGAGGGTTCTCTCCCTCCAGGCAATGAACAACCTCCGACACCCGAACCTCAGCCGGCGGACGCATGAGTTGGTAGCCCCCTTGGGGCCACGGATGCTGCGCAGGATGCCGCCCCGGCGCAGGCTGGTGAGCATCTGCTCCAGGTAGCGGTCCGGGATGTTCTGGCGGGCGGCGATCTCGGCCACCTGCAGCACCCCGCCGCTGGCGTGGATGCTGGCCAGCTCGATCAGTGCCACCAGCCCGTACTCGGTCTTCGCACTGAACGCCAAGGCGACCTCAAAGAGCTACGCACCAGCCGGATCATGCCAGCAACCGCAGCCCGGGATCGATGCCATCCAGGCTCCGAACGATGGTGCCCGGACCACAGGGCGGGTCCACCCAGGCCCTAGATTGTCTTTGTACCCAATCGGACTACCGTGGTTCAATCGTTTTCCGTCCTCGGGCGGCGCGCTGCCCTTGGCCTGGGCGTGGCCGTGATCGCCGGCCTGCCCCTGGCCGCCAGCTCCTCCTTCTCCCTATTCGGCGCGCCCGCCCAGGCTCAGCAAAAGAAAGAACTCCTGCTGGTCAGCTACGCCGTCACCAAGTCGGCCTACGACAGGATCATTCCCCTGTTCCAGGCCGACTACAGGAAACAAACCGGTCAGATCGTGAGCGTCAAAACCAGCTATGGCAGCTCCGGCTCCCAGACCCGGGCCGTGATCGATGGCCTGGAGGCCGATGTGGTGGGGCTGGCCCTGGCTGGCGACATCCTCAAGATTGAGGAAGCCGGCCTGATCAAGCCAGGCTGGGAGAAGGAGAACCCCAATAACTCGATCATCACCAACTCGCTGGTGGTCTTCTTCACCCGTGCGGGCAACCCCAAGAAGATCACCTCCTGGAAAGACCTCGACAACAAGAACGTCGACGTGGTGACCGCCAATCCCAAAACCTCCGGCGGCGCCCGCTGGAACTTCCTGGGTCTCTGGGGCTCAATCACCCAGACCGGCGGATCCGAAACCCAGGCCCGCAACTTCGTGACCACGGTCTACAAGAACGTGGAGGTGCTGCCCAAGGATGCCCGGGAAGCCACCGACATCTTCGTGAAGCGCAAGCAGGGCGATGTGCTGCTGAACTACGAAAACGAGGCGATCCTCGCCAAAAAGACCGGCGAATGGACCGTTCCCTACAAGATCCCCAGCCCCAACATCCTGATCGAGGGTCCGATCGCCGTGGTCGACAAGAACGTCGACAAGAAGGGCACGCGCAAGGTCGCTGAGGCCTTCACCAGGTTCCTCTACACCCCGGCGGCCCAGAAAGTCTTCTCCGAAAACGGCTTCCGCCCGGTGACGGCGCAAGGCAAAGCGGCCGCCAAGGGCAGGTTCCAGTCGGTGCCGACCTACACCGCAAGCGAGTTCGGTGGCTGGAGGGCGATCAACGCCAAGATCTTCGGCAAACGAGGCCTCTGGGATTCGATCTTCGCCAGGAGCCGCTGATCAGCTCGCCGCCAGCCACTCCGGGCCCTGCCGCACGGGTTGAAGGCCGCACGGGTGGAGGGTCACGCAGAATGAAGGCCTGCTCCCGCTTGATCGAGTCGGCGTCAGACCCTCACCCATGTGTGAACTGCTGGCCCTGAGCGCCAACACCCCCACCGACATGACCTTCTCCTTCCGGGGTCTGGCCCGGCGCGGTGGTGCCACGGGCGACCACGGCGATGGCTGGGGTCTGGCCAGCTTCGATCCCAGTGGAGGCGGGGTGAGCATCTACCGGGAAAAGGAAGCGGCGGCCTTCTGTCCCCTCGCCGCCCAGGTGGCGGACCTCAACCTCAAGGCCCATTGCTCGATCGCCCACATCCGCAAGGCCACCAAGGGCGAGGTCGCCCTGGAGAACTGCCACCCCTTCCACCGCCGCTGGGGCGGCCAGGATTGGGTGTTCGCCCACAACGGCGACATCCATGAATCGCTTCCCCCCGGCAGCACCTACCTCCCCTGGGCAGCACCGACAGTGAGGCGGCCTTCTGCTGGATTCTCGAAACCCTCAGCGCCGCCGGCCTCAGCCCCAACAATGAACAGGGCCTGTTCGAGCAGCTGGTGCGTTGCTCCGATGAGTTGGCGGCCATGGGCATCTTCAACTGCCTGATCAGCAACGGCGCCTGGCTGTTCGCCTACGCCAGCACCAAGCTGCACACGCTCACCCGCCGGGCCCCCTTCACCACCGCCACCCTGGCCGATGACGACCTCACGCTGGATTTTTCCCAGCTGACCACCCCCGACGACGTGGTCACGATCGTGAGCACCGCGCCGCTCACCACCAACGAGCACTGGCGCGCCCTGGAGCCCGGTGAGGCGCTGCTGCTGAACGCCGGCGAGGTGATCCGCCAGCACCGGGGCCGTTAGATCCCCGCCCCGCCATCGAAGGTGTCCTGGCTGGCCTTGGCCTGGCTCACGAAGCTGCCCGGGGGCACGCTCTTGGTGACCCAGACGTTGCCGCCGATGGTGGAGCCGGCGCCAATGGTGATGCGCCCGAGCACCGTGGCACCGGCGTAGATCACCACGTCGTCTTCGACGATCGGATGGCGGGGCTGACCCTTGATCAGGGCGCCGCTTTCGTCGCGGGGGAAGCTGCGCGCCCCCAGGGTGACCGCCTGGTAGAGCCTCACGCGCTCGCCGATGATGCAGGTCTCGCCGATCACCACGCCGGTGCCGTGGTCGATGAAGAACTCACCGCCGATCGAGGCCCCGGGATGGATGTCGACGCCGGTTTCGGAGTGGCCCAGCTCCGAGATGATCCGCGCGATCAGGGGCAGGCCGAGCCGGTAGAGCTCATGGGCGATGCGATGGGTGGTGATCGCCCGGATACCCGGATAGCAGAACAGCACCTCGTCGAGGTTCTTGGCGGCGGGATCCCCCAGGTGAGCCGCCAGGAGATCCCCCTCCAGCAGGCGCCGGATCACGGGCAACTGGGCGGCGAAGCGCCCCGTCAACTCGTTCGCCTGGCGCTGCAGGGCGCCCAGATCAAGGTGAAGCGCGCTGCCGCTGAGCCACAACTCCCGCTTCACCTGCTCGGCCAGCTGCTGCAGGGTGTGATCGAGGGTGTGGCCGATGAAGCTGCTCAGGTCCGCCCCGGAGCGGTCAGAAGCACCGAAATGGTGGGGGAAGAGCACCGAGCGCAACCCCGTGAACACCCGTTGGAGCAGCTCCGGTGAGGGCAGAGGGAAGGGCTGGTGACGGGCCCAGTCGAGACCGGAGTTGTTGGTGGGATGGGCCAGAGCCTCGACGATGTCGCTCAGATCCCAGGCGGCCTGGCCGCCATCGACCCCGACGCGGGAACGATCGGCCTTGACGATCCGCATCGGGATGGGGGGCTCGGGGGGAACCATGGCGATCGAAGCGAACCCCGCATCGGAACGTCCAGGGCTGAATTGATCCTGCCACGCCCCCAGGGGGGAAGAACCGGCCCAGCCATCACAGACGTAGCCAGGGCCACACGGGCGGCCACGGGCGCTGCGGTTAGCTGAGCCCAAAGCATCCCTCCCTTGAGTCGCAGCGTTTCCTTTGGCGAGGCCTCGCGTTTCTGGCTGCAGCTGGGTCTGATCAGCTTCGGCGGTCCCGCCGGCCAGGTGGCGCTGATGCACAGCGAACTGGTGGACCGCCGGCGCTGGCTCTCGGAGCGCCGCTTTCTGCATGCGCTCAACTACGCGATGGTGCTCCCCGGGCCGGAGGCCCAGCAGCTGGCCACCTACATCGGCTGGCTCAACCACGGGGTGGCCGGAGGCCTGGTGGCGGGCAGCCTGTTCATCCTGCCCTCGCTGCTGCTGCTGATCGCCCTCTCCACGGTCTACGTGGTCTGGGGTCAGCTGCCGGCGCTGGCGGCGGTGTTCTGGGCGCTCAAGCCCACGGTCACGGCGATCGTGCTGCAGGCGGCCTGGCGGGTGGGCCAGCGCACCCTCCACAACGCCGTGCTCGGGGCGATCGCCGTGGCGGCCTTCATCGCCCTCACGCTGCTGAAGCTGCCGTTTCCGGCCCTGATCGCCGGCGCCGCCCTGATCGGCTGGATCGGTGGCCGGCTCCGCCCCGAGCTGTTCCGGGGTGGGGGGCGCCATGGCGCCGCCAGCGGCGGGGCGGTCCAGGAATCGAACCTGGAGATTCTCCATGGCGATGACTCGCCCACACCGGAGCACGCCCGTTTCAGCCAGCGGCGGTTGGCGCTCACCCTGCTGGCGGCGGCTCTGGCCCTGGGTCTGCCCCTGGCCTGGCTCACGGCGATCCAGGGCTGGAATGGAGGCCTGGTGACCATGGCGCGCTTCTTCACCCAGGTGGCCCTGGTCAGCTTCGGCGGCGCCTATGCGGTGCTCCCCTACGTGAGCGAGGCGGCGGTCAACCAGTTCCACTGGCTCTCCGCCAGCCAGATGATCGACGGCCTGGCCCTGGGGGAGACCACCCCCGGGCCGCTGATCATGGTGGTCAGCTTCGTGGGCTTCATGGGCGGCTGGAACACCCCGCTGTTCGGTGAAACCCAGGTGTGGAGCTCGGCAGTCGCGGCGGCGCTCACCGTCACCTGGTTCACCTTCCTGCCCTCGTTCGTGTTCATCCTCGCGGGCGGGCCGCTGGTGGAGGCCAGCCGCGAGGACCTGCGCCTCGGTGGTGTGCTCACGGCGATCACCGCCGCCGTGGTGGGGGTGATCGTCAACCTGGCGGTGTTTTTCGCCGGCCACGTGCTCTGGCCCGAGGGCGCAGGCGGGGCCTTTGATGCACCGGCCCTGGCGCTGATGCTGGCGGCCGGTTGGGCGTTGCTGGCCTGGCGCTGGTCGGTGCTGAAGGTGATCGGGGTGGCCGCCCTGGTCGGCCTGCTGAGACTGCTGCTGGAATCGCTGGGCTAGAGGATCTGGGCCAGGAACTGGCGGCTGCGCTCGTGGCTGGGGTTGGTGAAGAAGGTGGCTGGATCGGCCTCCTCCACCACCTGGCCTTCGGCCATCAACACCACCCGGTGGGCCACCTCACGGGCAAAGCCCACCTCATGGGTGACCACCACCATGGTCATGCCGTCGGCGGCCAGGTTGCGCATCACCTCCAGCACCTCGCGCACCATCTCCGGATCGAGCGAGCTGGTGGGTTCATCGAACAGCAGGATGCGCGGCTCCATGCACAGGGAACGGGCGATCGCCACCCGCTGCTGCTGGCCACCGGAGAGCTGACCGGGGTACTTATCGGCCTGCTCGCGGATGCCGACCCGCTCCAGCAGGGCGTAGGCCTGCGCCTCCACTTCCGCCTTCGGGCGCTTGCGCACCTGGATCGGCGCCAGGGTGAGGTTCTCAAGCACGCTCAGGTGCGGGAAGAGGTTGAACTGCTGGAACACCATCCCCACCTCACGGCGGATGGCGTCGATGTCGCGCAGGTCGTTGGAGAGCGCCCGGCCATCGACGGTGATGCTGCCCTGCTGGAAATCCTCCAGGGCGTTGAAGGTGCGGATGAAGGTGCTCTTGCCCGAACCCGAGGGGCCCATCACCACGACCACCTCGCCCCGGTGCACCGTGAGATCCACGCCGCGCAGGGCATGGAACCCGTTCGGGTACCACTTCTGGACCCCACGGGCCTCGATCATGCATTCGGCGGAGGGCTGGCTCATGGTTCAGGCAGGGCGGGTGGTGTCGAGGCGGCGTTCCAGGGCACGGCTGCCCAGGCCCAGGGCAGCGCAGCAGCACCAGAACAACACCGCCAAGGTGAGGTAGACCTCGGCGTTCTTGCCCAGGTAGGCCGGGTTGGCCATCACCGAGCGCGCCATGCCGAGCAGATCAAGCAGGCCGATCAGTGAGAGCAGGGTGGTGTCCTGCAGCAGGGAGATGAACTGCCCCACCATGGTGGGCAGGGCGGTGCGCAGGGCCTGGGGCAGCACCACGGCGCTGAGGGTCTGGAGCACGGAAAGCCCCAGGGATCGGGCCGCCTCCACCTGGCCCCGGGGCACCGCCGCCAGACCGGAGCGCACCGCTTCGGCCAGGTAGGCGGCACAGAACAACGTGAGCACCGCCGCGGCCCGCCAGACCCGATCGGGGGCGAGGCCCCCGGCAGGAGAAAACCGAGGATGTTCTGGCCCAGGAACAACAGGGTGATCAGCGGCGCGCCGCGGATGAACTCGATGTAGAGCACCGAACCCCAGCGCAGCAGCGGCAGTTCGCTGCGCCGCCCCAACGCGAGCAGCACCCCCAGCGGGAAGCTCAGCAGCATCGCCAGGCTGGCCAAAAGGAGCGTCAACAGCAGACCGCCCCACTCGGAGGGGGCCACGCTGCCCAGCCCCAGGCCGCCGGCAATCAGCCAGAGGCCCACCACATAAAGCAGGGGCCAGCCCAGGGGCAGCAGACGCCGCTGGGCTGCGGGCAAGCGCTGCAGCCAGGCGGTCCCCCAACGGCCGAAGGCCCAGCGCAGGGCCAGCAGCAGGGCGGTGATCGCCCACCAGCGCAGTTGCAGGGGCAGGCTGAGCGCCAGGGCGGCGGGGGCCCAGAGGCCGAGGGCCACGAGCAGACCGGCGGCCAGCCTGTCGTTGAAGGGCCAGCGGCGGCCCCGCAGCAGCCCCCAGCCCAGGCCGGTGGCGGCCGCCAGCAGGCCCACCAGCAGCCACAGGCGCCACTGCTGCTCGATCGGGTAGCGGCCCACCGCCAGCAGGGTGCTGTTGGCCTGGATCACCAGCCATTGGGCCCGACCGAAGGCCCAGCGCCCGAAGGCCAAGGCCGCGGCCACGATCGCCACGATCAGCACCGCACTCACCGCCCCATCGAGGGGGTGGCCATCAGTTCCCGGCGCAGGCGTTGGGGAAGGGAGCGGGTCATCAGCGTTCGCGGATCTGTACCAGGCCGTTGAGCCCGTTCATCAGCGCCGAGATCAGCAGATCGAGCACCAGGTAGGAGCCCAGCAGCAGCAGGATCACCTCCACCGCGCGACCGGTCTGGTTGAGGGTGGTTTCAGCCACCGAATAGAGGTCGGCGTAGCCCACGGCCACCGCCAGGGAGGAATTCTTGGCCAGGGAGATGTATTGGCTGTTGAGGCCCGGGATGATCACCCGCAGGGCCTGGGGCAGCACCACCCGGCGCAGGGTGGTGGCCCAGTGCAGCCCCAGGGAGGCGGCGGCCTCCCACTGCCCCTTGGGCACCGCGGCGATGCCGCCGCGCACCACCTCGGCGATGAAGGCGCCGGTATAGGCGATCAGTCCGGTGAGCAGCGCCGTGAACTCCACCGAAAGCCGCAGGGGGCGTGCCAGACCCCATTGATCAGCTCCGGACCCTGCCAGAGCCAGCCGGCTTCGAATCCAGCGCCGTAGAGCCCCGATTTGGCCAACACCAGGCCCGGCAGCTGCAGGGCGCCGGTGCCGTTGGGCAAGGAGAGAAACACGACGAAATACCAGAACACCAGTTGCAGCAGCAACGGGATGTTGCGGATCACCTCCACGTACACGGCCGCCAGGCGCCACAGCAGACCATTGCTGCTGAAGGAGGCCATGCCCAGCAGGGTGCCCAGCAGGGTGGAGCCCACCAGGCCCAGGAGCACCGCCCGCAGGGTGTTCGCCAGGCCGGCCAGCAGCGCGCGCCAGTAGGGCAACTCGGCGTTGAAGGGCAGCACCGACTCGGAGAGATCAAAGCCGGCCGGCTGCCCCAGCCAGCGCCAGCTCAAAAGCAGGCCAGCGGCGCTGAGATTGCGCACCAGGTTGCCGAGCAGAAAGGCGATCACCACCAGGATCAGCAGACCCACCAGGGCCTGCACCAGCCAGGGAATCACGCGCCGGTCCCGCCACCAGGGGGCCTGGGCGCCGCCGCGGGAAGAGGGGTCTGGCTCAACGGAAGGGAGGCGAGTAGATCAGGCCGCCTTCTTTCCACTGGCGGTTCAGACCGCGCTCCAGCTTGAGCTTGGAGTTCTGCCCCACGTTGCGCTCGAAGATCTCGCCGTAGTTGCCCACGGCGCTCACCGCCTTGACCACGAAATCGGGCGGCAGGCCCAGCTGCTTGCCGAAGTCTCCCTCCACCCCCAGGAAGCGGCGCAGGTCGGCCAGGTTGGGATTGGCCTTGGCCTCGGCCACCTTGGCGGCCACGTTGGCCTGGGTGATGCCCAGCTCTTCGGCCTGCATCAGGCCGTAGATGGTCCAGCGCACCGCATCGGCCCAGGCCGGATCGGCGTTCACCGTGGCCGGGGTGAGGGGCTCCTTGCTGAGCACCTCCGTGAGCAGCTCGTGGGCCTTGGGATCGGGGAAGCCGGTGCGCTTGGCCGCCAGCTGGGAGCGGTCACTGGTGACCGCCAGACAGCGTCCGCCGAGGTAGGCGGTGTAGGTCTGGTCGCCGGTCTGGAACTTCAGCGGGTTGTAGGCCACCTTGAGCTCGCGCATGCGGTCGGCGAGGTTGAGCTCGGTGGTGGTGCCGCTTTCCACGCAGATCGGCTTGCCGGCCAGATCCTTGAGGGTCTTGACACCGCTGGCCACGGGCACCATCACCCCCTGACCGTCGTAGAAGGTGGTGGGCGCGAAGCTCAGGCCATTGCCGCCGGCGGCGTCGCGGCTGAGGGTCTCGGTGGTGTTGCGCGAGAGCAGATCGATTTCACCACTGGCCAGGGCGGCGAAGCGCTCGCTGGAGTTGAGGTCGCGGTATTCGATCTTGTCGGGATCATTGACCACCGCGGCCGACACCGCCTTGCAGATGTCCACATCAAGGCCGCTGTAGCGGCCATCGGATTCCACAAAGCTGAAGCCAGGAAGCTTGCCATCCACGCCGCAGAGGAGCTTGCCGCGGCTGCGGATGGTGCTGAGCTTCTCGCTCTGAACCCCATTGCCGCCGCTGTCATTGGCGCAGCCGCCCAGCACCAGGGCCAGCAGCAGGGGGCGGCGAGGAAGCGGCGATGCAGAGGAGCCATCAGGGCCAGGGAAACGTGCCAGCAGTGTGCCAGCGGCAGCGGACCGCTCCAGTAACCATGCCGACAGGGCCGGCCTCAGGCCAGGGCGACCCTCAGGCCAAAGCAGTCCCCATCTGAAGCAACCCTTCAACCCCCTGCCAACCGAGGTAGGCCGCCAGCAGCAGCGCCAGCACGCCCACCAGCGGTTCGGCCCGGTGCACCAGCCAGTCCTTGATACGGGAGAGCGGCGCTTCCAGCCGGCCACCGCTGAGAATCCAGATCAGGGGCGGCAGCAGCAGCAGCGAGCTGGCCATCAGCACAAACACCGAACCGATCTCCAGGTCGGTGATCAGGCCGGGACGGTTGGTGAGCACCAGGCCCGCCTCCTTCACATAGAACACGAAGTTCTCCGGGCTGATCAGGGCGCAGCCCATGCCCAGGCCCAGCAGCGGCGCCAGATCCAGATCGGGGAGGCGTTGCATCAACTGCATCGCCCAGCCTTCCTCACCGATGCTCACCGCCGGGGTGAGCTGGAACAGGCCCAGCCCCAGCAGGGCCCCGGCGCCGATCAGATCCACCAGCACCTGGCCGCGGCCGCCCTGGTGCAGCAGGTGGGTGAAGCGCTGGCCGAAGACCACGAAGGCCCACAGGGCGCCGCCGTTGGCCAGGGCCCAGCCGGTCAGGAAGCTGCCGCTGCGCAGCAGGGGCTGCTGGCCCAGCAGCAGCAGCGCCACCAGGGCGATGGTGATCGGCGAAAAGGCCACCCCCAGGCCGAGCATCGTGGTCTGGGCGAACCAATGGAAGGGGTGCATGCCGAAGCCTGTCGTCGCTCGATTCTGATGATCGGGCCGCTGCGCTGCGACGGCGGCGGCCCAGCGAGCAACACTGCGTGGGCTTTGCCTTCCGAGCGGGATCAACCGCCATACATTGCAGAAAGAGACAGGCGTGCCGCCATGAAAGCCCACCAACTCCAGACCCTGCGTGCCCTGTTCGCCCACCCCGTCAGCCACGGGATCAGGCTCAGCGAAGCCGAGGCGCTCTGCCATGCCCTGGGCGCCGAGGTGGATCAGCACGGCGGGCGGCTGCAGATCCGGCTGGAGGCGGGGCCTGAAACCTGGCTGCACTGCGGTGGGCACCACCGCACAACCCTCGATCCGGAGGCGGTGCTGCGGCTGCGCCATTTCCTTGAGGAGGCGGGCGTCAGTCCAGAGCATCCCGAAACCGAAGCCGATACTCCCCGGGGCGACCAGGGCCACCGCCTGGTGCTGCACCTGAGCCATCAGCACACCGACGCCTTCCAGCTGGAGGGCGAAGCGGTGGAGCATGCCGTGCTTCGCCCCGAAGGGATCTGGGGCTCAGGCCAGAGCCTCACCCATCGCCACGACCGTGACGTCGCCGGCCAGCGGGCTCCCCTCGACCACGACTACCTCAGCCGGATCACCGCGGCGATCGCCGCTGCCGATGCCGTGCTGCTGCTGGGCCATGGCACCGGTGAGAGCGACCTGCGCCAGGTGATGCTGCGCCATCTCAAGACCCACCGCCGCGATCTGCTGGAGCGGATCGTCGGGGTGGTGACCCTCAACGACGCCGACCTCGGTGAGGGGGAACTGCTGGCGATCGCCCGCGAGCAGTTCGGCAACCTCCCCCACCGCCAACTGCTGCGGGTGCCGGGGCAGGAGCTGAGGGAAGCCTGAGGCCAGGGGCGAGCGAACGGGCCAGGACTCGGCCAGGCCTTGGGAGTCGCCGGATCAAGGCAGCCCCTGCCTAAGGTCCCCCGATGGCGCCTTCCCGGAACACTCCCCGCAAGCGTTTCGAGCAGCGCTTCGAGCGCTGGCTCTGGCGCGTCCGCCTGATGGCGATCGTGCCGGTGGTGATGAGCCTGGTGAGCACCGCCGCCTCCTTTGTGCTGGGTACGCGGGAGATCTTCAAGGCGCTGTTCAAGATTTTCGGCGGCCAGTTCGAGCCCAAGGGCGAGGCCAAGCTGCTGGCGGAACTGGTGTCGGGGGTGGATCTCTACCTGATCGGCATCGCCCTGCTGATTTTTGGCTACGGGGTCTATGAACTGCTGATCTCCGACATCGAGGCGGCCAAGGGCCACGACCAGAACAGCAGCGGATTGCTGGACATCCGCAGCCTCGACGGGCTGAAGGAGAAACTGGTCAAGGTGATTGTGGTGGCCCTGATCGTGGCCGCCTTCAAGGCGATGCTGAGCTTCCCGATCACCGATGGCACCTCGCTGGTCTTCTTCTGCGCCAGCGTGCTGCTGCTGGCCGTGAGCGGTTACCTGGTGACGGGCGGCCCGCCGGGCTCCCGGGGCCCGAAATGAGCGGACTCCCGCTCCAGGCCACGGACCCAGGCACGCTGCGCCTGAGGCGCCCCGACGACTGGCATGTGCACCTGCGCGAGGGGGCTCTGCTGCAGGCGGTCGTGGGGGCAACGGCCCGGGTTTTCGCCCGGGCGATCGTGATGCCCAACCTCAGCCCACCGATCACCACCGTGGCGGCGGCGACGGCCTACCGGGACCAGATCCTGGCGGCGCTTCCCAAGGCGGCCGCGTTCACGCCGCTGATGACCGCCTACCTCACCGACGCGAGCGAACCAGACGAACTGGAGCGGGGGTTCCGCGCCGGGGTGTTCACGGCCTGCAAGCTCTACCCCGCCCACGCCACCACCAACTCCGCCGCAGGGGTGAGCGAGCTGGCCCGCATCACTCCGGTGCTGGAGCGCTTGCAGGCGATCGGCATGCCCCTGTTGATCCACGGGGAGGTCACCGATTCGGAGGTGGACATCTTCGATCGCGAGCGGGTGTTCATCGAACGGCATCTGGAGCCGCTGCTGGGCCGATTCCCCGCCCTGAAGGTGGTGCTGGAGCACATCACCACCACCGAGGCGGTGGATTTTGTGGCCGCCGCCGGCCCGCAGTTGGCCGCCACGATCACCCCCCATCACCTGCAGATCAACCGCAACGCGATGTTCCACCGCGGGCTGCGCCCGGATTTCTACTGCCTGCCGGTGGCCAAGCGGGAACTGCACCGGCTGGCCCTGCGCCAGGCCGCCACCTCCGGCAACCCCAAGTTCTTCCTGGGCACCGATTCAGCCCCCCACCCCCGGGGCGCCAAGGAATCGGCCTGCGGCTGCGCCGGGATCTACAACGCGCCGGTCGCGATCGAGAGCTACGCCCAGGTGTTCGAGCAGGAGGGAGCCCTGGGTCGCCTTGAAGCCTTCGCCTCGGAATTCGGACCGCGCTTCTACGGCCTGCCGCTGAACGATGGAACGATCGAACTGCAACGGCAAGCGCAGGTGGTGCCGATGCTGCAGGAGTTCGAGAACGGGAGTGCGCTGCCGGCCGACCGGGAGCCTCTGGCCCTGGTGCCGTTCCACGCCGGAGACACCATGCCCTGGAGGCTGAACACCAACAAGTGACAACGGTGACAGTCAGCAGCTGTCACAGGCTCCATGCTGTTGCTGTGTCGATGCGCAGCAAGACGATGGTTGTCTCTCCTCTAGCCCCCAGCCGCACCCGGGCCTACCGCCTGGTGGATCAGCACGGATGCCCCCACCCCGTCCTCGACGACCTCTATGACTCCCCCGACGCGGCCTGGGGCGACGCGGTGCAGTGGTGGAGTGAGCAGGGGTTGGGCAGCCTCGAGTCGATCGGCATCGGCGTGGAAGTGAGCACCGCTTGTGGTGACTGGCGCACCCTGCGCCATCCTGGGGCCTGAGTTTTCTGAGCACCACGGCCCAGCTCCCCAGGTCCATCGGTACGCGCCTGCGGGGCGCTGAACTCCTTTCCCATCCAGGCCTCAACAAGGGCACCGCCTTCAGCCGCGGCGAGCGCCTGGCCCTGGGCCTCGAAGCCCTGCTGCCCTACCAGGTGGAAAGCCTGGAGCAGCAGGTGCAGCGGGTCTGGGCCCAGTTCCAGGAGCTGGCCGATCCGCTGCAGCGCTTCCACCTTCGCGTCGGCCCTGCGCCAGAACAACCTCACCCTTTTCCACCGCTTCCTCGAAGAGCACATCGAGGCGGTGCTGCCGATCGTCTACACACCGACGGTGGGTGCGGCGATCCAACGCTTCAGCGCCACCTACCGCACCCCTTCACAGGGGATCTACCTGGCGGCACCCGATCAGGAGCGCCTGGCTGAACTGCTGGCCCAGGGCATGGTCCAGACCGGGCTCCACCCAGCGGAGCTGCTGCTGGTCACCGACTCCGAAGGCATCCTCGGCATCGGCGACCAGGGCATCGGCGGCATCCACATCTGCCAGGGCAAGCTCGCGGTCTACACCCTCTGCGCCGGGCTCGATCCCGAACGCGCGCTGCCGGTGGTGCTCGATGTGGGCACCGACCGCGCCGACCTGCTCGCCGATCCCCTCTACCCCGGCTGGCGCCAGCCGCGCCTGCGTGGAGCGGCCTACGAAGACTTCATCGCCACCTTCGTGGCCGCCGTGGAGCAGCTGGCACCCCACGCCTTCCTGCACTGGGAAGACTTCGGCACCGCCAATGCCCGCCGCAACCTGGAGTCCTACCGGCACCGGCTCGCCAGCTTTAATGACGACATCCAGGGCACCAGCGGCGTGGCCAGCGCCGCCGTGCTCGCCGCCGCCCGGGGTCTGGGCCAGACCCTGGCGGAGCAGCGCATCGTGATCTTCGGCGCCGGCACCGCCGGCTTCGGCATCGCCGAGCGGCTGGCGCGGCTGCTCGAGCGCGGCGGCATGGGGCCCAAGGAGGCACGGCGGCGGATCTGGCTGATCGATCGCCAGGGGCTGCTGCGCAGCGACCACTACGATCTCCCCCAGCCTCCGGGCCTTCGCCAGGCCGCTGGAGGAGCTGACGTCCTTCCCCCGGGACGCCCATGGCGCCATCAACCTGCAGACGGTGCTGGAGCAGGTGCGGCCCAGCGTGCTGATCGGCACCTCGACGGTGGCCGGGGCCTTCAACCGCGCCGCGGTCGAGACGATGGCCGCCGGGGTGGAGCGGCCGATCATCCTGCCGCTCTCGAACCCCACCGCCCTGGCGGAGGCCCAGCCCGCCGACCTGCTGGCCTGGACGGGCGGACGGGCCCTGGTGGCCACCGGCAGCCCCTTCGAGCCGGTGAGCGTGGCGGCGGGCCTGCGGGTGATCGGGCAGTGCAACAACTGTTTTCTGTTCCCGGGTCTGGGACTGGCCTCCGTGGCCGTGGGGGCGCGGGAGGTGAGCGAGGAGATGATCGATGCGGCCCTGGAGGCCCTGGCCCTGGCGATCCCCGCCACCCACGATCCGCAGGCTCCGTTGATGCCGCCCCTGACGGCCGTTCAGGCGGTGTCGCGGGCGGTGGCCGAGGCCGTGGCCTTCGCGGCGGTGGACCAGGGCCTGGCCCGGCTGGCCCGCAGCCACCACGAGGCGATCGAGCGGCTGAACGCTGCCACCTGGAGTGCCCGCTACCGTTTGATCGAGGCGCTCTGAGCCCACCCATCGCCGAGCAGTCCATGGCCGCCCGCCTCGCCATCGGAGCGATCCACGTCAGGCCGGAGGTGATGGAGTGGATCGGCCAGGAAACCCTCGATCGGCTGTTGATGCGCCACCGGCGCGGCGACTGGGGGCTCGTCGATGGCCGGGACGCCCGGGCCAACACCCTGGCCGCCTACCACCAGCAGGGGGCCTGCGCAGTGTGTACGACGTGGGCGGCGAGATTCAGGTGTGGATCATCACCGGCGATCTGGGTCTCGACAGCCTGCACACCACGGTGCTGATTCCCAGCGATGAATGAACCGGCCAGCTCAGCGGCGGTTCACGGCTGACCAGCCGGCGGCCTGCCGTAACTTCAACGGGCCCCACCCATCGGCCCCATGACCCAGCGCCTGACGATCCGCTGCGCCCGTTCGCTCCAGCGCCTGGCCCAGGCGAGTCTCCCGGCTGTGGTTGCCCTGGCCGGCTTGGGTGCCGCCGCCCAGGCCGCGCCGGTGTGCACCTTCCTGGCGCCGATCGGTGGCAACGGGACGAGCCCGATCATTTCCAAGTCGGTGGGGCGCGGTAAGGCGATCGGCAAGACCAACTGGAACACCGACTTCGTGGTCAACCAGCCCTACACCAGCTTCAAGTTCTTCTTCACCGCCAATTCCTCCGACGCCGGTGCCAAGTACCCGGTGGAGGGGTTCATGAAGTTCAGCGATGGCTCCAACTTAAAAGTGATCAACGAGACCATGAACCCGCCGATCGGCACCGGGCGGATGTTCGGCCCGTTCCCCGCCATCCCCGGCAAGCAGGCCAGCCAGATGAACTTCAAGGTGGGCGCCAGCAGTGACCCCGGAGCCCTGGGCTTCAGCTACCGGATTTCAGTGCAGGGCTGCAACTAGGGCGTCCTGGGCGATGGGGGCAGGGGGACTTGAACCCCCACAACGTTGCCGTCTGCGGATTTTAAGTCCGCTGCGTCTACCAATTTCGCCATGCCCCCGGCCTGCGCATCCTAGATTTCCCTCACACAGCATCCTGGTTCCGTGGCCTTGCCTGGTGTCCTCAGCTCGATGTCCACTGAGACCCTTCTGGTGCTCGGGGCCTATGGCGCCATCGGCGCCGCCTACCTAGTGGTGGTGCCCCTGGCCCTCTACTGGTGGATGAACCGCCGCTGGACCGCCATGGGCAAGATCGAACGCACCGCCGTCTACGGGCTTGTGTTCCTGTTCTTCCCGGGTCTGATTCTGTTCGCCCCCTTCCTCAACCTGCGACTCTCCGGCCAGGGCGAGGTCTGAGCCATGACCCGCGGCATGGCGATCCTGCTCGGGCTCGGAGTGTTCGGCCTCGGCGGCCTCGGCTACCTGGGGTTCCAGGCGGCGGGCTTTGAGGGCTTCTCCGCCGGCATCGCCGCCGAGGCGCTGCTGATCGTGCTGGTGCTGGGCTGGACCGGCAGCTACCTGTTCCGGGTGGTCACGGGAAACATGACCTACATGCAGCAGCGCCGCCGCTACCGCGCCGCCTACGACGCCGAAACCGACGAAGATCTGCAACGCCAGTTCGATGCTCTCTCCCCGCGGAGCAGGAGAAGCTGCTCAAAGAGGTCGGGCAGCTCAAGGCCGACTCCGAGCTCTGAACTCCAACCCATAGGCTCACTGGCAACTCCGAGCGCCAACGGCCGATGGGCGGCACCCTCCTCCAGCAACGGTTCCAGCTGCTCCAGCAGCAGCAGCGCTGCGCCCTGATGCCGTTCCTGGTCGCCGGCGACCCCGACCTGGCCACCACCCGAGCCGCCCTGCTGGGGCTCCAGGGGGCCGGCGCCGATGTGATCGAGCTGGGAATCCCCTACAGCGACCCCCTGGCGGATGGTCCGGTGATCCAGGCCGCCGCCGGCCGGGCCCTGGCCGCCGGCACCACCCCGGGGGCGGTGCTGGAGCTGCTGGGCGGCCTGCGGGGAGCTGACCATTCCGGTGGTGCTGTTCACCTACAGCAACCCCCTGCTCAACCGCGGCATGGAGGCCTTCTGCGCCGCCGCCGCCGCCGCCGGGGTGGCGGGCCTGGTGGTGCCGGATCTGCCCCTGGAGGAGGCCGACCAGCTCTCGGTGATCGCCGCGGCCCATGGCCTTGATCTGGTGCTGCTGGTGGCTCCCACCACCCCCGACGAACGCCTGGCGCGCATCGCCGCCGCCAGCCGGGGCTTCACCTATCTGGTGTCGGTGACAGGGGTGACCGGCGTGCGCTCCAACCTCCAGCAGGGCGTTGAGCAGCGGGTGAAACAGCTCAAGGCCCTGGGCCCCACCCCCGTGGCCGTGGGCTTCGGAATCTCCGACCCCGAGCAGGCCCGCCAGGTGCGCGCCTGGGGCGCCGACGGGGCGATCGTCGGCAGCG
The DNA here is from genome assembly GCF_047395825.1 of Cyanobium sp. ATX-6F1. Lineage (NCBI taxonomy): Bacteria > Bacillati > Cyanobacteriota > Cyanophyceae > Synechococcales > Prochlorococcaceae > Cyanobium > Cyanobium sp. ATX-6F1. The sequence continues at coordinate 556,846 of NZ_JBCEBF010000003.1, forward strand.
CCCTGGTGAAGGTGATGGCCGAGGCAGTGGATTCAGGAAGCTCGGCCCCCTTGGCCGCCGTCCACTTCTGCGCTCGCCTGCGGGCGGCTCTGAATGACTGAAGCCCTGATGCCCGCCCTGCTGATGGCCCTGGTCCGGCTGGCGGGGGGCCTGCTGGCGCTGGGATTGGCCCATCTGATCGCCCGCCGACTGATCCGGGGCGTGGACCGCCGGGACCCCGCACTCACCGAGCGCTTCATCCTCGATCGCCTGGAGGGCACCGCCCTGGGCCTGGGGGCGCTGGGGGTGCTGCTCTGGGCCTGGAGCGCCCTGGCCCTCGGTGGCCTGGCCGACCGGCTCGCGGGCGCCCTGGTTCAGCTGCTGGTGGTGGTCCTGGTGGTGCGGCTGCTGAACCGGATCCTGCTCAAGTTGCTCACGGTCGCCATCACCCGGGTGGGCGATTCCACCGCGGTGGAGGGCCTGATCGCCCTGGCTCCGATGCTGCGTTTCGTGCTCTGGGTGTTGGGCTTGCTGGTGTTTCTCCAGAACCAGGGGGTGCGGCTCACCGCGGTGGTCGGAGCGCTGGCGGGGGCGGGCCTGGGCATCGGCTTCGCGCTGCAAGGGCCGGCCAAGGATGTGATCAATTACCTCACGATCCTGTTCGATCGACCCTTCGAAGTCGGTCAGCTGATCCGCTTCGATGACGTCTGGGGACGGGTGTCGAGGGTGGGGTTGCGCTCAACCCAGTTGCTCAGCCTCGATGGTGAGCGTGTGGTGATCAACAACGGCGACCTGCTGGGCAAGACGCTGCGCAATTACGCCGATCTGAAGGAACGCCGCGTGCTGCAACGTTTCATCCTTCACAGCGGCACCCGGGCCGCGGAAGCGAGCAGCGTTGCCACATTGGTGCGCCAGGCCGTGGAGTCGGTGGAGGGGAGCCGCTTCAATCGCTGCCACCTGATCCAGTTGACTGAGCGGGGGCTGGTGTTTGAAATCTGCTATTTCCTTCCAGGCGCTGATCTGGTGGCGTCGCTGGACGCCCAGCAACGGATCAATCTGCAGCTGCTGGAGCGAATGGTCGGTGCCGGACTGCGGTTCGCTGAACCACCTCCGGCACCGGGCGCCTAGCTCATTCCTCGTCGTCGTCGCTGCTGCCGACCGGCATCAGGCGGATCTGCTTGCGCCCCAGCTTGATCTCGAAATCATCACCGGGCTTGAGATCCAGCAGGGCGGTGTAGGCCTTGCCGATCAGCAGATTGCCGTTGCCCTGCACGGTGGCCACGTAGCTCAGCTTGCGACCACCTTTGCCCACCGCAGCGCCGCTGGAGCCAAGGGAGACTCCCTTGGCTTCGAGCAGGGCCTCATAGAAAGCGGTGAAGTTCAGGCGCTCGGATCCATCCTTTTTGGTGGAGACATAACCGCTGGCCCGCACCAGGTCGGATTTACTGACATCACCAAGCTCCTTGACTTTTGCAAGGAGATCGGAACCCGTGAGTGCCACAGTTGAAACGCTAAAGACAATCAGAATATAGCGAACAACCGGCGAGGTTGGTCAAACCGGATGGAACTGGAATGACACCGATCACACCTGCGGCCCTGAGGAGCCCCCGCCACTAACCTCGCGGGGATCCGACCACCGTGGCCATGGCAAAATTCGTGCTCTGGGGCACCTACTGCGACAACGCCCTTGAGCGGCGAGGCCCCTTCCGCGAAGAGCATCTCGCCGGCCTGCGGCAACAGCAACAGGATGGAGTTCTGATCACCCTCGGGCCCACCGAAGGCAGCACCCATGTGTTCGGTATCTACGAAGCCGGCACGCAGGAACTGGTGGAAACCCTGCTGCGCCAGGATGTCTATTGGCGCAACGGAATCTGGACCGAGCTGAAGGTTTATCCCTGGATCCAGGCCTTTTGAGCTTGCTGCCACACCCAGGCCCCCACCGCCTCGGCTCCCCCGGGTCCGAGGGCCTCGCCGTAGCCCCCCATCTGGCCGAGGCCGTTGGCGGCCACCAGGGCGATCGCCTCCGCACTGGCGAGTCCGCGCCGCTCCAGGGCCTTGAGCTTGAGGGTCTGGGAGCGGCGGATGATGTTGCCGCCGTTGATATGGCAGGCGGCGCAGTGATTCGCGAACAAGCGGGCGCCCTGGCCAGAGGCCCCCTGGGCTGATTTGTCATCAGCGCTCAAACCCCCGGCGGGCAGGGGCCACAGCACCACAAGGAGAGCAAACCCCAGCAACAGGGCCAGGCCCCAGCGACCCAGGGCCGCCAGGGCCTGGGCCTGCTGTCGCTGGGCAGGAGGGGCACACTGAGCGAGACGTTGCCCATGGAGCGCAAGGGGCCGATGGTGTCGTTTCTGCACAGCGCCGACTGGCAGATCGGCAAACCCTATGCCCGGGTGAGCGATCCGGATAAGCGGGCACGACTGCGGCAGGCGCGCCTGGAGGTGATCGATCGCCTCGGGCCCCTGGCGCACTCCAGCGGTGCGGCCTTCCTGCTGGTGGCGGGCGATCTGTTCGATTCCCCCACCCCCAGCTCCAGCGACGTGAGCGCCGTCTGTTTCGCCCTCGGCCGCCTGGGCCTGCCGGTCCTGGTGATCCCCGGCAACCATGACCACGGGGCACCCGGATCGCTCTGGCACTCGGCCTTTTTCCAGGCCGAACGGGAACTGCGCGCCCTGAACCTTCAGGTGCTGCTGGAGCGTCGGCCGCTGGTGCTGGAGCAGGCGGTGGTGCTCCCCTGCCCCCTGCTGCGGCGCCAGGACAGCGAGGACCCCAGCGGCTGGTTGCGGGAACTCGACTGGGACACCCTGCCGGCGGAGCGACCGCGGATCGTGCTGGCCCATGGCGCCACATCGGGCTTCGGCGCCATCGATCTGGAGGCCGACGAGGACAACCCGCCGGCCGCCAACAACCTGCTGCGCCTGGAGGACGCCCTGCTCGCGTCGGTCGACTACGTCGCCCTCGGCGACTGGCACGGCCTCAAGCAGGTGGCCGAGAAGGTCTGGTACGCGGGTTGCCCGGAGCAGGACCGCTTCCCACGCTCCAGCGACTACCGCTCCGGCCAGGTGCTGCAGGTGGCGGTGGAACGGGGCGGAGCCCCCACGGTCACGATCCAGCCCACCGGCCGTCTGAACTGGCATCAGCTGCGGTTTCGCTTCAACGGCGATGAGGATCTCGGGCGCTTCGAGCAACAACTGCTCGGCCTGTTGGGCGATCGGGTCGGTCAGGACCTGCTGCTGCTGGAGGAGGAGGGCCAGCTCAGCCTGCAGGGCCACCGCCGCCACGCCCTGCTGCTGGAGCGACTGGAGGCCCAGCTGCTGCGCCTCAAGCGCCGCGGCCACTGCGAGGCCAGCCCGGAGGGCGATGAGCTGGCCGAGCTCACCCTGCGGCCCGGCGACCCCCTGATCGCCAAGGTGGCCCATGCGCTGAACCAGCAACTGGAAGACGCCCAGGCCACAGAGCAGGCCACTGAGCAGGCCATGGAGCAGCCCGAGGAAACGGGCGCCGTGGTGCGCCTGGCCCTCAGTGAACTGCACCAGCTGGTGCAGGAATGCAGCCCCTGAGCCCATGCGTCTGCTCTCCTGCCACCTGCGCCGGGTCCGCCTGCACAGCGACCTGGAACTGAGCTTCGATCCCGGCCTGACCGTGGTCGGCGGCCCCAACGAGGCCGGCAAGAGCACCCTGGTGGAAGCCCTGCACAAGGGTCTGTTCCTGCGGGCCACAGCCACCGGCCGTGGGGTGGAGGAGCTGCGGGCCCGTCGCCATGGCGGCCAGCCGGAGGTGGAGATCCGTTTTGAGGCGGGCGGCCAGCGCTGGCAGCTGCGCAAGCGCTTCTCCGGCGCCAGCGGCACCTGCCACCTCAGCAACGACGCCGGCCTGGCCCTCTCCGGTGGCGCCGCCGAGGAGGCCCTGGCCCGACTGCTGGGGGTGGGCCAGCCGGTGGAGGGACGCCGCATCGCCCAGTTGCCGGAACGCTGGGCCCACCTCTGGGTGCGCCAGGGGGAAGGTGGCGCCAACCCCCTCTCGGGCCATGGCGAGCGCTACGACCTGGGGCGCCTGGTGGAGCAGCTGCAACGACGGGGCGGCACCGAGGCCCTCCACTCCCCCTGGACCGGCAGGTGCTGGAGCGCATCACCGAGCAGCTGGAGGTCAGCTTCACCAGCACGGGCCGCGTGCGGGCCGGATCGGCCCTGGCCCTGGTCCGCCAGGACGATCAGGAGGCCCAGCGGCGGGTGCACCTGGCCCAGACCCGCTGTGAGGAACTGGAAGCCTCGATGGAGCAACTTCGAGGCCTCCAGCAACGGCTCGAGCAGATCGAACGCATCGAGCGCCCGGCCCTGGAGCAACGCCAGGCCCTCGCCCACAGCCTGCGCCTGAAGCAGGCGGAGCTGGAGCCCTCGCGCCAGCGCCTGCACGTGCTGGAAGCCACCCTCCAGCAGTTCCAGTCACTCAACTCCCAGCGGGAGCGCCAGCTCCTGGAGCAGCAGCGGCTCCAGGGGAGTTGGATCAGGCCGCCGCCGCCCTGGGCCGGCTCCAGGCCCAACAACTCGAGCGCCGGGAGAGCCACGCTCAGCAGCTGGCGCGCTCCAAGGCCCTCAGGGAGCGGCAGGAACGGCTGGAGCTACAGCTGGAGCTGGCCCGCCTGGAGAGCAGCGAACGCCAGCTGCTGCTCCACCGCCAGCAGTTCGAGAGTTTGCAGCAGCAGGCCGAGCAGGCCAAGGTCACCCTGGCGGCCCTGCCGGCCATCGACCAGACCCAGGTGCGGCAGCTGAGGGAAGCCGAACAACGGGCCGAGCGCACCAGCGCCCGCTGCGACGCGATGGCCACCAGCCTGGAACTAATCAGCTCCGACCAGACGGTGCAGCTGGGGGGTGCCGCTGGAAGCCGGGGCCCCGCGCACCCTGCTGGAGCCCACGGAGCTCAGCATCGGCGTGGGCGTGCGGCTGCGAATCAGCCCGGGGGTGGCGACGCCCTGGCCCTGGCCCGGCGCCAGCGCCAGCAGGAGCAGTCTGCGCTCACCGCCCTGCGCGCGGAACTGAAGGTGAGCAGCAGCGAAGCCGCCGAGACGATCGAGCGCCAGCGGCGTCAGTTGGAGACGGAGCTGGCCAACCTGCGCCAGAGCGCCAGCACGATCCCCTGGAGCGGCCTGAGTGATCGCCTCGCCGCCCTGGCCCCCCAACGGGCCCGCCTGGTGGCGGCCCTTGCGGCTGCGCCCAGGGCCGAGGCGCCCGAAGCGGAACCTGAGCTTGGCGAACAGGAGGTGGGCGCGCTCGAGAGCCTGGAGCCAGCGTTGGGTGATCTGCGCCAGCTGCTCTCAGGCCTCAACAGCGCACTGGAGGCGAGTCAGCGGGCCCAGGACAGCGACCGGGAACGGGAACAGGCACTGGCGCAGCAACTGGCGGAACAGCGCCAGCGCTTTGATCAGTTGCAGGGCTCCCTGCTGGCCCTGGAGCAACGGCGGCAGGAGCTGCTCAGCAGCCACGGCGACCTGGAGCGCCTCAGCGCCAGCCTCGGCCAGCAGGCCGCGGAGCTGCGGGCCGAGGAAAGGGTGCTGGAGTCGATGGCGCGGGAGCTGCTTGAACTGGATCCACGGGCCGATGACCCAGCCATGGATGTGACGCCTGCAGCGGCCCCCGGAGAGGCCGCTGGCGCGATCGGCGAACTCCCCACAGGCCTCGAGGCCAGAATCAACGCCGAGAGGAGCCGGCTGGAGGGGGAAAAGGACGGCCTCTTGACCCGCAAGGGGCAGTGCGAGCAACTGATTGGGAGTTTGAGCTCCAGTGACCCACGCGCCGAGTTGGAGTTCCGCCAGGCGGAGTGGGAGGCCACCCGGGCGGAGCGGGCGGCGATCGAGCGGCGGGTCGCCGCCCTGCAGCTGCTGCAAACCCTTTTTCTGGCGGCCCAGGATGATCTCGCCAGCCGCTACGGCGCGCCGTTGACGGCCGCCCTGGGGCCCTACCTGCTGGCCCTGGGCCAGGCGGCGGAGGCCCCCAGTTGCAGCTCGATCCACAGCAGGGCTTTGGGGATCTGCTGCTGCGGCAGGACGGCGAAAGTTTCGGCTTCGAGCGGCTGAGCGGCGGCATGCGCGAACAACTCGCCTCGGCCCTGCGGCTGGCGCTGGCGGAAGTGCTGCTGCCGGCCTACGACGGTTGCCTGCCGTTGGTGTTCGACGATGCCTTCACCAACACCGACCCACAGCGCCTACCGCTGATCAGGCAGATGCTGGCCCTGGGTGTCAGCCGTGGGGTGCAGGTGATCCTTTTGACCTGCACCCCCGATGACTATCTCGAGCTGAGCGAACCACCCCACGGCGGACGACTGGAATCCATCCAGTGATGGGGTTGAACGGGCCTCGCCCCCACTCACGGGCCAAGATTGTGCCCTTGATAACATTTCGGCCCGTTCGCAAGCGCAGCCAAGGGCTGCTGTGGTGCGGCACCCAGGGACGCCCTCCTGGCGCCCGCTGGGGAATCAATCCTCGTCGTCTTCGCTGGAGCCGGCGGGGATCAGGCGAATCTGCTTGCGGCCGAGCTTGATCTCGAATTCATCACCGGGCTTGAGATCCAGCAGGGCGGTGTAGGCCTTACCGATGAGCAGATTCCCGTTGCCCTGCACCGTGGCGATGTAGCTGAGCTTGCGGCCGCCCTTGCTCACCTTGCCGCTGGAGCCAAGCTCCACGCCCTTGGCCTCCAGCAGGGCCTCGTAGAAGGCGGTGAAATTCAGGCGCTCGCCGCCGTCTTTTTTGGTGGAGACGTAGCCGGCGGCACGCACGATATCGGACTTGCTCACATCACCAAGTTCTTTGACCTTGGAAAGCAGCTCGGAACCCGTAAGGGGTGACATTAACGTTGCGATGAACTTGACAAATTCAAACTACACCATGCAGTCCAGCTCTGACCACCAAGTCGACGAACTAGTCGGGCTTGTCTCCACCGGCGCGGCGGGTGCGTTCATAGCGTTGGTAGAGCTCGGTTGGTGATCTGTAGCGCTGGGGGAGGGAATCGTGGAGTCGCTGAAGGTTGTGCCAACACAACGTGCGCTCGATCGTCTCCAGGCCCCGTTGTTCCCCCACCAACCGCCTCAGGGCCATGCAATAGGCGGAGAATCCTGCCTCCAGCTCGCCGATGGTGAGGGGTTTGTGTGTGGCCATGGCCTTCAACTCCGATCCATGGACTTGGCTAAACCGTAAAAAGGAGCCGACACCCCGCGCCGGTCCCAATCAAGGAAGCAGCGAAACTCTTTTCAATTCTTCGCAGCCTCCCCGTCAACCTAGTCCCATGGCCTTGCTTCGCCCCCTGCTGCCCGAGGACCTGCCCCAGCTGATCGAGGTCTACCGGCAAGCGGTGCTCGATCAGGCTCCGCCGCTGTACAGCCCGCGCCAGGTGGCGGCCTGGGCCGGCCACAGCGCTGGAGTCGCGCTGGAGGCGGAACTGTCAGCGGGATTCGGCCTGGCCAGCTGCTCCGAGGGGGGCGCCACGATCGAGGCCTTCGCCCTGCTGCAGCCGATCGATCGCCTCTCGCTGCTGTATTGCCGCGGCCGCTCCAGCCGCCAGGGTCGCGCCTCGGCCCTGCTGGAGGCGCTGGAGAACCATGGCCGCAGAATGGGTGTAACGCGCCTGCGCACCGAAGCCAGTCAGCTCTCGAGGCCCCTGCTGGAGCGCCGGGGCTGGCGGGTGGAGCGGCCCGAACAGGTGCTGTTCGCCGGCGTGCTGTTCGACCGCTTCCGCATGGGCAAGTTCCTGGACGAACCAGGCGTCCCCACACCTTGAACCGAAGCCATGGCGGAAGCCGACCTGCAACGCTTTCTCGAAAAAGTGCGCCAGTTGCAGGCCTTCGTGGCCCTGGGCGAAACCCAGCCGGAGTTACGCCGCGCCCTGCGGGAGTGCGGCCACCACCATCAGGTGGTGGATCTGGCGGCCCGCTGGGGGTTCAGCATCGGCCGGCGCTGGGGTGAGTCCAACGGCCCTGACGGTCCACGGGCCGGCAACCTGCTCGCCCAGCCATGCCCCTCACCGGGCCAGGAGCGCAGCGACGTGCTCCTGGAAGCCCCTGGCTTGCGCCTGGAGTCGATCCATTCCTGCTCAGCTGTGAGCCCCGAAGGTCAGTGGTACGACCAGAGCGAAACGGAATGGGTGCTGTTGCTCCAGGGCAGTGCCAGGCTGCGTTTTGAGGATGAGCCCCAGCCCCGGGATCTGGCGGTGGGGGATGCGCTGCTGATCAGTCCGCATCGGCGTCATCGGGTCGAGGGAACCGATCCTTCCCCAGGAACCGTTTGGCTCGCCCTGTTCCTTGGGACGACGAGCTGATCGCCACCGGCTGGCGCACCAGCCAGTAGGCCGCGGCCAGGGACAGCACCACCAGGCCCAGCCCGGCCAGCAGTAACGGCTTGTCTTCCGACCCAGGCGGAAGCACGATCACCTTTCGCGCCACCGCCGTGAGCGCGGTGACCAGCACCAGCTCGATCTGGATCACCTTGCGGCGCAGATAGGCCGTGAGGTTCTGCAGCACCTCCAGGGCGATCAGCACGTTGAGCACATCACCCAGCACTCGGGTGAGTTCATCCCCCAGCCAGGTGGTTTCCGTGTTGAGCAGATCGCTCCAGACCAGCTGCAGCAGGTGGATGCTGGCCACCACCACCACCAAAGCGAGGATCAGCGAGAGGGCCTTGGCCAGCAGGCGTTCCCCCTGGTCGATCCCCCGCAGGAAAGCCTGGTCGTCCTGCAGGATCCGCAGCAGCCGCTTCATTGGCTGAAGGGACTGAACTGGGGCTTGGCGGGGGTGTCACCCGGGGGGTTCGTGAGCTTGGTGTCACAGGTGATGGCGCCATCGGCGGCCGTGACGCAGTTCTCGGGCGTGACCGTGGTGCTCGGACCCACCTTGCCGCGGTTCCCGGGACTGAGCAGGAAACGCTGGCTCTGGGCCAGGGCCCCAGGAGCGGCAAGCACCAGAGCGGTGGACCCCAGGGCCAGCAGCATCGATCCAATCAACAGCCGTGGCGACGAAGCGGACATGGGCGGGCGAGAAAAGGGTGATGGTGACAGTTTGCCTGGGACCATCAAGGCTTGAGGTCGGCGCGAATCTCTTCGAGCAACAGGTCGAGCTGGCCCAGGGGATCCTCGAAGTCAGTGCCCCCTTCGGCCTGCCCCTCCTCGCCCTGCCACTGCTCCTCGATGCCACAGAGACGCTCGGCCAGGCCGGCGAGACCGGCGCGGCCATAGGTGCGCTCGAGCTCCCCCAGCAGCACCGGCATGCGGATCGAACTGGCCCTCAGGGCGCGGCGCAGATCGGCCTGGGTGCGGCCGGTGTGGCGCAGCCATTCCTTGAGGAAGGTCTGCAGCTCCTCCAGCTGCTCCGTGCTGAGGGTGGCCATCACCGGCTGGGGGAAACCAGCGATCCAGCTTGCGCTGCGCCCGCAGGCGGATGTCCGGTGTGAGGTGCCGGCCGCAGAGGCCCAGCAGGGCCGTGAGCGCCACCAGATCGTCGCTGAAGCCTGCCGCGGGGATGAAATCAGGAATCAGATCGAGGGGCAGCAGCAGATAGGTGAGCGCCGCCAGCATCGTGAAGCGCACCTGGTAGGGGGTGTCGCCATCGAGCAGCAACTCCAGGCACTCGATCGCCGGTCGGGCCAGCAGGCGGCCGGCCCGGCGCAACAACCGCCGCAGGGTCCCCTCATCGACAACGGTGCTTTCAAGCACCTCGGTCTCGACCGGATCCGCTGCGCCGTTGGCTGATGACATGGCCTGGCCCGCCGAAAAAAACGAACGCCCTCATTGTGGGCCGCCCCTGCCGGTGGGGTCGAGCCCTGGTTATCCGCCCACCCTCGGGGTGATGGCCGTCAGCCGGCCTCCTTCGGGCCATGGCCCACCGAAGCGCCAGGCCCAGGCCCCCGCTACGGTCGTCGGGCTAACAATCCAGCTCCGATGCCCGGCTTCGCCGTCCTGCCCACCGACGTGCTCACCAGCGCCGGGGTGGCCTATGCGCACTACGTGAGCATCATGCTCTGCTTCGGCGCCCTGGTGCTGGAGCGGCGTCTGATCAAGGCCAACCCGAGCCGGGGGAGGCCACCTTGATGGTGATCACCGATGTGGTCTACGGAATCGCCGCCCTCACCCTGCTGGTCAGCGGCATCCTGCGGGTGCTCTACTTCGGCCAGGGAACGGAGTTCTACACCGCCAATCCCGTGTTCTGGTGGAAGGTGGGTCTGTACATCGCCATCGGCACCCTTTCGCTCTATCCCACGGTCACCTACATCCTCTGGGCCCTCCCCCTGCGCAAGGGGGAACTGCCCCAGGTGAGCGAAGCCCTCGCCAACCGCCTCGCCTGGATCCTGAACATCGAACTGGCGGGCTTTGCCGCCATCCCCCTCTTGGCCACCTTGATGGCCCGGGGCGTGGGTCTGGCGGGCTGAGCCCCCACCCCACCACCGCCGTGTCCGAGCGTCGCCCCCGCTGGCCCGTCCAGGGATGGCCCCTGGCGCTGGGGCTCCTGCTGGTATTGGTGGCTGGCCAGGCCACGGGCGGCGCAGCCACGCTGCCGGCCGATCGGTGCCCTGCCGCCGTTGCGGTGCGGGTGATCGAAAGCGGCCAGGAACCGCTTCGGCCCACCCCACTCCCGGCCCCCAGCCCCGACGACTACCGCAATCGGATCAATCCAACGCCCGCCGGCTGGGCCCGGCGGGACCATTGGTGCGTCTGGGTGGAGCCGCTGGGGGGCAGGGAAGCGGAGCTCATCTGGCAGCGCCGCTGGCTGGGGGCTGTGGACGCCGCCCTGGCCACCTGGGAGAGATACATGCCGATCAGTCGGGTGGAGGATCCAGGCCGTGCCCAGGTGCGGCTTTACCGCAGGCGGCCACCGCTCATCGCTGAAGGCCGCCCGCAGCGGGCCAGCCACGGCCGTGCGCTGCTGCTGCTGGTGGAAGCCCAGCGCCAGGGGCAGCCGCTGGGCCAGAGGTTGCTGGAGCCGCGGGTGGAGGTGCTGATCAGCCCCGACCAGCGCCAACCGGCGATCCAGGCCACGGCCCTGCACGAACTGGGCCATGCCTTCGGCCTCTGGGGCCACAGCAACGACCCCGCTGATGCGATGGCGGCGGTGCCTGGAGCGCAACCGGTGCTGGAGCTCAGCCCCCGCGACTTGGCCACCCTGCGCTGGCTGCAGCAGCAGTCCGCCCTGGGGGGCCCTGGCCTGGTGCAGAACGGCCCTTAATGCTCACTCCCGCCGTGGCGCCCCGCGCCGCTCGGCCAGCACCTCCTGCACCCGGCGCCAGCTGACACCGTGGTGGGCCAGGGCTACCTGCACATGGAAAAGGATGTCGGCCGCTTCGCCGGCGATGGCGTCGGGGTCGTCGTCCTTGCAGGCCATCACGAATTCGGCGCTCTCCTCGCCCACCTTCTTGAGGATGCGGTTGTCGCCGCCCTCGAGGAGCTTGTTGGTGTAGCTGCCGGGCTCGGGCCGGTCGCGGCGCCCCTCGATCACCTGCGCCAGCTCGGTGCACACATCAGCCGGGGGCGGCAGGGCCGTGGACCCGCCGGCGCTGCGCTCGGGGCCGGGTTCAAAAGCAGCTGCGGGCGCCGGTGTGGCAGGCCACGTTGCCGGTCTGCTCGATTGTGAGCAGCAGCACATCGGCGTCGCAATCGAAGCGCAGATCCCGCAGCCGCTGGGTGTGGCCGCTGGTCGCCCCCTTGGGCCAGAGCTCGGCGCGGGAGCGGCTCCAGTAGTGCACCTCGCCCGTGGCCAGGGTGCGCTCGATCGCCTCGCGGTTCATCCAGGCCACCATCAGCACGGCGCCATCGAGCCAGTCCTGGGCCACCGCCGGAATCAATCCGGCTTCGCTGAAGCGCAGCTGATCGATCAGCTGCTCACTGAAGCGGGGGTCGGGGGGCTGAAATGATGCCACCACAGGGAACCGATCCGGCGGGGTCCGATCCTCCCGCACCACGATGACAGCCGCCTACACCTGCTCCAAGACCTTCAGCGGCTACCCCTGCTGCCACCGCCAATGGCGCCACGACGGCCACTGCCGTTTCGTGCATGGCTACAGCCGCAGCTTCAGCGTCGACTTCCGCGCCCACCACCTGGACGCGTACGGCTTCGTGGTCGATTTCTCCAGCCTCAAGGATCTCGAGGCCCAGCTGGCGGCCCAGTTCGATCACACCTTCCTGGCCAACGCCGACGATCCGCTCCTTCCCCTGTGGCAGGCGTTGCATGGGCAGGGCGCCCTGGACCTGCGGGTGATGGAGAACGTGGGCATGGAGGCAAGCGCCGAACTGGTCTGGGGTTGGGCCAATGAGCTGCTGCGCGAACGCGAGGAGGGCCGGGCCTGCTGTTGGCGGGTCGAGGCGCGCGAGAACGAGAAGAACGCCGCCCGCTTCCAGGCGCTGCCCGACTGGTACGAGGCGGACGCCTCGTGATCGTGCCCGTGGAGCGGCTGGCGACGGCCTGGGCGGTGTTTCAGGGGCTGGTGATCGAGGCGATGCCGTTTCTGTTGATCGGGGTGACGATCGCCTCGATCGCCCGCTGGCTCAGCCCCGGTGGGGCCTGGCTCCAGCGCCTGCCCTCCCACCCCTTGGGGGGCCCACTCACCGGCGCCGCCCTGGGTTTCGCCCTGCCCGCCTGCGAATGCGGCAACGTGCCCGTGGCCCGGCGGCTTCTGGCGGGGGTGCACCCCTGGCCACGGCCCTGGGCTTCCTGTTCGCCGCCCCGGTGCTCAACCCGATCGTGCTGGCCAGCACCTGGGCCGCCTTTCCCGATCGCCCCTGGCTGCTGCTGGCCCGTCCCGCCGGGGCCCTGGTGATTTCCCTCGTGTTGGCCAGCCTGCTGCGGCTGCTGCCGGAGGCAGAACTGCTCACCCCTGCCCTGCTGGAGGAACGCCGGCTCAGCCAGCCCCTGGGGGCCGTCGGGCTGCTGGAGCGCCGCGGCGGGATGGTGGGGGCCCCGCCGGCGGCCGCCACTCCGGCCGTGGTGCCGCGGGCGCCGCTGGGGGAAACCCTGGGCCATGGGGTGCGGGAGTTTCTCAACCTGGCGGTGCTGCTGGCGCTCGGCAGCGCCATCGCCGCCATGGTGCAGACCCTGCTGCCCCGCAGCTGGTTACTGGCCCTGGGCAGCGCCCCCACCCTCTCGATCCTGGCGCTGATGCTGCTGGCGGTGGTGGTGTCGGTGTGCAGCAGCGTCGATGCCTTCCTGGCCCTGGGCTTCGCCGCCCAGGTCACCCCCGGGGCGCTGCTGGCCTTCCTGATCCTGGGCCCCGTGGTGGACCTCAAATCCATCGGCCTGTTCGGGGTGCTGCTGCGCCCCGGGCGATCGCCCTCACCACCGCAGGGGCCACCGTGGCGACCCTGCTGATCGGCCAATGGGTGAACCTGTGGAAACTCTGAACGCGCTGCTGCGGCCCTGGCCCTGGGCTTCTGGGGCCTGGTGCTGGTGCAGAGCGGCCTTAGCGGCCGACTGGATCTGCTGGTGCGCGCCGTCTTCCACCCCTGATCATCGGCAGCGGCGTGGTGCTTCTCGCCCTGGCGGCCCTCGATGGGGTGCGCATGGGGCGTCAGCGGCCTGCGCCCCGGCGGAACCGCACCAGCCGCAGGGAACGCGCAGCCCTGCTGCTGGGCTTCGCCCTGGCCCTGGCGATGCTGCTGGTCCCTCCGGTGCCCTCCTTTGCCGATCTGGCGGCCAACCGACCCGGCGGCCAACTGGAGGTGCAGGAACTCAGCTTCGTGTTGCCGCCCGCCCAACGCAGCCTCACCGACTGGGTGCGGCTGCTGCGCAGCCAGCCCGACCCGGCTCTCTACGCCGGCGACCCGGTGCGCATCAGCGGCTTCGTGCTGCCGGTCCCCGGCGAAGCGCCCGAGCTGGCCCGGCTGTTGGTGCGCTGCTGCCTCGCCGATGCCACGCCCTTTGGTCTGCCCGTGCGCTGGCCCGCCGGCCAACCGCTCCCCCAGGCCGACCAGTGGCTGGCGATCGAGGGGGTGATGGCTCTCGACACGACATCCAATCCACCCCGCAGTCTGGTGATCCCAGGCCGCATCACGCCGATCCAGCGCCCCCGCAGGCCCTTCGAACCATGACGCCCTGGGCACTGGCACTGACCACAGGACTGGCGCTGGCCGTCCTGCAGCAACAGCTGCTGCTGCGGCATCCACCCCGGCTGCTGGGAATCGAGGCGGCCGACACCAGCTCCGGGCCCGGGACCCTCGATCTGCGTTTCAGCCGCCCAATGGACCAGGCCAGCGTGGCGGCCGCCAGCCGTCTGACACCGACCTCGGAGCACCAATGGCTGGGGGACGGCAACCGGCAGCGGCTGTTGCTGGCCCCGGGCGTACGGGTGGAACGGCCCCTTCAGGTTGCGGTGGGCGGCCGCGACCAGCGGGGCCTGGCCCTGGCGCCACGGACCTGGCTCTGGGATCCACGCCCCCGGATCGTGGCGGTGGTGAGCGTGGCGAACGGCGAGCAGCTGCAGCTTCGTGACCACGACGGCCGCTGGCGCGCCATGGGCCCGATCTGGCCATCGATTCCGATCCTGGAACCCCTGGGGGACGGATCGGGGTGGCCCTGGTGAGCGCCGATGGGCAAGGACGCCAACGGGTTTGGCGGGTGGACCTGCGCCAGCGCAACCTGGCCCCCGCAGCACCGGCCTGGCCGCGCCACGGATCGCTCCCCCGACTGGGCTCAGCGACGAACCGTTGGTGTTCGCCTACCTGAGCTCCAACCGGCGCGGGGATCTTCTGGTGCAGGAATCCCGTGAGGCTTCCGGCCAGGGCCACACCGAACTCCACCGGCGCGACGGCAGCACGGTGAGCCTTGATCTCAGGGCCAGTGGCCCGGTGCTGTTGGTGCCCCAGGGGGCGCGATGGTGGTGCCGGAGGTGGAGGGGCTGAGTCTGATGGGGATGGCGGGGCCGGCGGGGGCGCCAGATGCTGCCCGGCAGCCGCGATCTGAGCAGTTTCTGCCCGGTGGGGGCCGCGCCCTGCTGGTGCAGCATCGACCCGACTTCCACCCGCGCCCTGGAGATCGTCGAACCGGGCCAGGCGCCCCGCACCCTCTGGGTCGGTCCCCAGGCCCTGGTGGCCAGCGCCTGCGAGCGCAACGGCTCCCGCGTCTGGGCGCTGACGATCGAAGGCCTGGGCCAGCCGCGGCTGACCCTGCTGGCCCTGGACCGCACCGGCAAGCGTCTGGGGCAGCGGGAGCTGACGGGCTGGGAGCTGGAGCCCGGCACGGGTCTGGAGTTGGATCCCAGCCGCAACCAACTGCTGCTCACCCTGAGGCCGATGGCGGTGGGCGGCCGCCGCACCCAGGCCATGCCAGCCCTGGTCGACGCCACCAGCCTGGAGTTGCGCCTGCTAGATCGGCCGGTGCGCCAGGCCCGCTGGCTGGTGCCGGGCTGAGCAGGTTCAGGCCCTGGCGACGGACATGCGCAGGGAGGAGACCCCCAGGGCCACCAGAAATCCCAGCAGTTGAACAATCACCACGCAGGGACCTGAGGGCAGATCGAAGCTGCCCGAGAGCAGCAGGCCGAGCACCGCGCAGACGGCGCCCAGCCCGGAGGCCAGCAGCACATAGCCGTTGAAGTGACGGCTCACCAGCCGCGAAGCGCAGGCGGGAATGACCACGAAGGCACTGATCAGCAGCACCCCCACCGCCTTGATCGAGATCGCCACCACCACCGCCAGCAGCACGATGAACAACAGCCGGTGCAGGGGCACCGCCACCCCACGGGAAAGGGCCAGGGGCTCATCGAGGGTGAGCAGGATCTGATCGCGGCGGGTGAGCGCCAGATAGCCCAGGGCCACGGCGAGCAGCCCTGAGATCAGCCCCACATCCAGCCAGGAGACCCCGAGGATGTCGCCGAACAGCAGCTGGTGGATGCCGCCCCTGTAGCTGCGCACGAAGCTCAGGGCCACCACTGCCAGGGCCAGCGATGAGGAATAGACGATGTTCAGCAGTGCATCGGTGGGCAGGGGGCTGCGCGCCACCAGGTGGTTCACCACCAGGGCGAAGACCACCGCGAACGGAATCAGCACCAGGGTGGGGTTCAGCCCCAGCAGGATGCCCAGGGTGATGCCGAGCAGGGCGGAGTGGCCCAGGGCGTCACTGAAGAAGGAGAGCTGGCGCAGGACCGCGAAGCTGCCCAGCAGGCCGCCGAGGGCGCCGGTCAGAAGACCGCCCAGCAGGGCCCGCTGCATGAACGGCAGTTGCAGCAGATCGCTGAGCAAGGGCCCCTCCGTCATGGGCTGGAAGCGTGCTGGTGCTGGTGGTGGTAGGGCACGTAACCGCGCCCGTAGACCCCCTCCAGCTGGGCCGGGCTGAGGGCATGGTCGGGGTGGCCAGCACAGCGCAGGTTGCGGTTGAGGCAAAGCACCCCATCGCAGGTGCGG
Source organism: Cyanobium sp. ATX-6F1 (assembly GCF_047395825.1). Classification (NCBI taxonomy): domain Bacteria; kingdom Bacillati; phylum Cyanobacteriota; class Cyanophyceae; order Synechococcales; family Prochlorococcaceae; genus Cyanobium; species Cyanobium sp. ATX-6F1. The sequence goes on from NZ_JBCEBF010000003.1 coordinate 573,186, forward strand.
CGCACCATGTCGAGGTCATGGGAAACCTGCAGGATCGTCCAGCCCTCGGTGCGGCGCAGCTGGAAGAGCAAATCGTGGAACTGCTCGGCGGCCTGGGCATCCAGCCCCGACTGGGCCTCATCGAGCACCAACAGGCGCCGGGGGCGCACCACGCAGAAGGCGAGCAGCACACGCTTGGTCTGGCCGCCGGAGAGCTCGCTGATCAGCCGATCAGCCAGATCCAGGCAGCTTGTTTTGCGCAGGGCCGCGGTCACCGCCTGCCGCCGCCGCTCGCTGCCGCTCCAGGGCAGCCGCGGGCCGGCAGGGTCCCAGCCCAGAGCCACGAATTCGGCCACCGTGAGCGGGCAGCGGTTGCGCACCGCGAAGCTCTGGGGCAGGTAGGCCACCTGGGCGCGCACGGAGGCCGGCAGCTGGCCCTGGCGGCCCATGGGCCGGCCCAGCACGCGGATCTCGCCCTCCTGGCGGGGAATGATCCCGAGCAGGGCCTGCACCAGGGTGCTCTTGCCGGCACCGTTGGGCCCCACCAGGGCCGTGTCGGTTTCCGGCGCCAGCTCGAAGCTCACGTTCTCGACGGCGCGGACGCCCTCGCGCCGCACCGACAGATTCCTGACTTCGAGAACCATTTCCAGCATCCCTTCAGCCTACCGGCGGGAACGGCGCCCTCAGCCTCCGAGGGCCTTGACCAGATTCGCGGCGTTGCCGCGCAGGGTTCTGGCGTAGGTGCCCGGTGCCGCCGCCGAATCGGGGCCCGTCTCGAGCGAATCGAACGCAATCACCTTCACCCCAAGATCGTTCGCCAGCGCCTGGAAGGATCCGCTGCCCTCCTGGGGCTCGCTGAGCAGGGCCTTGAGCTGGGTAGCCTGGGCCAGGCGCGCCACCCGCCTGAGGTCGGCCGGGGTGGGGTTCTCCTCGGGCACATTGACCACGAAGCTGGCCTTCAGCCCATAACGCTCAGCGAAGTAGGGAGCGAAGTCGTGGAAGGCCACGAAGGTCTTGCCGGCATAGGGCTTGAGCTGGGCCGCCAGGTCGGTGTTCAGACGCTCCAGCTCGGCCGTGAAGCGGGCCGCGTTCGTGGTGAAGGTGGCCTTGCAGGCGGGCCTGGCGGCGATCAGGCCATCGCGGATGCTGGTCACCTGCTGCGCAGCCCGCAGGGGATCCAGCCAGATGTGGGGGTTGATCTCGCCGTGGTCATGGCCTTTGGCCTCGATCTGGTCCGCACCATGGTGATGGCCGCCGCCCGCCCCAGGGAGGCTCAGCGTGCTGATGCCCTGGCTGGTGTCGATCACCCGCAGGCGCGGGTTTTCAGCGCCGGCGATGAGCTTGTCGAGGAAACCCTCGAGGCCCAGTCCGTTCTTGACGAGCACATCGGCCTGGCGAAGGCGGGCCAGATCGGTGGGCGTGGCCTGGAAATCATGGGGGCCCACTTTGGTGGGGATCAGGGCGTTCACGGTGGCACAGTCGCCCGCCACAGCCCGGGTGAATTCGGTGATCGGCAGGAAGGTGGTGACCACGGCCAGGGGCTTCTCTGTTTTTGAGGCGGTGGCCTTGGGCTGACATCCCGCCAGCAGGCTGGCCGTCGCCAGCAGCCCCGCGATGAACCGGGCGCGAGCACGGATCCAGGCCTGGGGCGGCGCTTGCGGTGTGCGGCTCAGGTGGGGCATGACGGCCTGACGTTTCGGCAGTGCGCCCAACCGGAAGCCAGCGCTGTTTGAGAACGATACTCAGTCCAGCCTGAGCCTCACGCTCCTGGGCCGCCGGTCTCACCTCGCTCCATAGGATTCCCCCATGGAGGCCTCCCGTCCCGCCACCCTCAACGGCAAGCAGCAGCACCTGCTGGAGCAACTGCGCCTGGCCAGCAGCGAGCTCTCCGGGCAGGACCTCCACGCCCAACTGCGCAGCACTCCGCAGTCCATGGGCCTGGCCACGGTCTACCGGCACCTGCGCCAGCTGCAGCAACAGGGCCTCGTGCGCTGCCGCCACCTGCCCAGCGGCGAGGCCCTGTTCGCCCCCACCGAACGCGACGAGCACCATCTCACCTGCGTCGACTGCGGCCGCACCGTGCCCTTGCCCGCCTGCCCGATGCACGGCGACGATCTCAGCCCCCAGCAGCTGGACGGCTTCCAACTGCTGTTCCACACCCTGGAGTTTTTGGGCTCTGCCCGCTCTGCCAGGAACGCCAGCCGGGCTGAGGCTGCGAGAACGATTCTCAATCCATGGGCTAGGTTGGCCGTGGCCATCGCCCGAGTGCCCGATGGCACCCCGTGAGGTGCTGGTTGAGCGCGCAACAGCTGCCAACGCCCTCACACTCGCTTCAGCTCACACCGCCGCGCCGCCGCCTGCATTCATGACGCTTCCCAGCTGCTCGCGCTCGCCCCTGCTGCCCGCGGCCCCATGGGGCCTGCTCGGCGCCCTGGCCCCCTTGGCCTTCGGGGCGGCCCCCTTGGCCCTCGGCGCAAACCAGGCCCAGGCCGCCGAGCTGAACCTCAGCGACCTCAAGCGCTATGGCGGCCCCATCGAAGCGCGGGAGCAAGTCACCAGCCTCACTCAATTCTCCGACGTTCAGCCCACCTCCTGGGCCTATCAGGCGCTCTCGAACCTGGTCGAGCGCTACGGCTGCGTCGCCGGCTACCCCAACGGCAGCTTCAAGGGCGCCCAGGCCCTGACCCGCTGGGAAGCCGCCGCCCTGCTCCATGCCTGCCTCGATCGGATCACTGAAGTGACCGACGAGCTCAAGAAGCTCATGGCTGAATTCCAGAAGGAGCTCGCCGTGCTGCGCGGCCGCGTCGATGGCCTCGAAGCCAAGGTTGGTGAGCTGGAGGCCACCCAGTTCTCCACCACCACCAAGCTCTCAGGCCTGGCCACCTTTGTGGTGGGGGCCAATGCCTTCGGCGGCAGCGATAGCGCTGCTGTGGATGCCGCCCGCGCCGAGGTGGGGGCGACCACCCTCACCTACGACCTGCAGCTGAGCTTCGACACCAGCTTCAGCGGTAAAGACCTGCTGCGCACGATCCTGCGGGCGGGCAATTTCGCGGCCTCCGCCTTCGGTGGCGCCGGCCCCACCGGCATCCTCTCCAGCCTGGAGGTGGCCTTCGAGGAGGACGCCGGCCCCGATGTGCTGGGGATCGACAAGCTCTATTACCAGTTCCCGATCGGCCGCTCCTTCACCGCCACCGCCGGCGGCCGGGTGGGGCAGGAGGACATGCTGGCCCTCTGGCCGAGCGTGTACCCGAGCGACACGATCCTGAACGTGCTGACCCTCAACGGCGCACCGGCGGCCTACAACAAGAACCTCGGTCCCGGCGCCGGCCTCTGGTGGCAGAACGGCGGCGTCAGCGTCAGCGCCAGCTACGTAGCCGACAACGGTGCCATTGGCGATCCCTCGCTGGGGGCATCGGCAGCCGAGCCTCCGCCGGCACCGGCACGGTGCAGCTGGGCTACGCCCAACCGCAGTGGGCCCTGGCCGCCATCTACTCCTACGTGCAGTCGGGGGTGGAGGTGCCGGGGACCACGCCACTCACCGCCACCGCCTTCGCCGACCCCGCCAGCCGCACCCTTGCCTTCGGCCTGGGCGGCTATTGGCAGCCCAAACAGAGCGGTTGGTTTCCCTCGATCAGTGCCGGCTGGGGGGTGAACAGCACCTCCTACGACACCCGCCCAATCGATGGGGCGCCGAGCACCAGCCAGTCGTGGCTGGTGGGCCTGAACTGGAGCGATGCCTTCGCCAAGGGCAACGCCGCCGGGGTGGCGGTGGGTCAACCGGTGTTCGCCACGGCGCTCACGGGCGGCGACAGCCCGGCCGATGGCAACTACGTCTGGGAGGCCTGGTACAAGGTTCAGGTGAGCGACGCGATCTCGATCACGCCGGCCCTCTTTTACCTGAGCCGGCCCCTGGGCCAGACCACCGCCCCCGGGGCGAGCTTCCACCAGCTGGGCGGGCTGATCAAGACCAGCTTCAACTTCTGAGCCCCACCGGCGCCCCCTGGGCTGATCGCTCAGGGCTCAGTCCCAATCAAAGGTCACCAGGCGCTGGCCGGGCAGCAGTTGTTCGCTCTCGGCCCGCAGCTCCCGCAGCAGCTCGACGCTGATGTCCGGGTGCTGGCGGATCTCCTTCACCAGACGCTGCACGTCGTCGGAGGTGAGGCCGACGCTGGCGACCCGCTCCTGCAGGCGGGCGCGGAACTGCTCGAGCAGGGCCAGCTGCTCGGGCCCCAGGGGCTTGGCACCTGGATGGTCGATCTCCATGGCACTCGGTGACGGTTGGTCGGACCCTAACCCGAGTCCTCCGTGGCACCCAGGCGCCAGACTGGCGCCAACGATCCGGTCTCGATGAGCACCAGCACCGCCCCCCAGAGCAGCGCTCTCCCTTTTTCAGGCGAGAAGCCACTCCCCGGCCCCCTGCCGGTGACGATCCTCACGGGTTTTCTGGGGGCCGGCAAGACCACCCTGCTCAACCACATCCTCAGCAACCAGGAGGGGGTCAGAACCGCCGTGCTCGTCAACGAGTTCGGTGAGATCGGCATCGACAACGAGTTGATCATCGCCACGGGCGAAGACACGGTGGAGCTGAGCAACGGCTGCATCTGCTGCACCATCAACGGTGAACTGCTGGGCGCCGTCGAGCGGATCCTGCAGCGCCCCGATCCGGTGGACTACCTGGTGGTGGAGACCACCGGCCTGGCGGACCCCCTGCCAGTGGCGATGACCTTCCTGGGCAGCGACCTGCGGGATTCCACCCGCCTGGATTCGATCATCACTCTGATCGACGCCGAGAACGTCGACGACACGCTGCTGGAGGGCGAGGTGGGCCGGGCCCAGGTGGTCTACGGCGACATCCTGATGCTCAACAAATGCGACCTGGTGAGCGAGGAGCGGCTGGCGGAGCTGGAGGCCAAGCTGCGCGCCATCAAGACCGATGCCCGCATCCTGCGCTCGGTGAAGGGGAGGTGCCCCTGCCACTGCTGCTGAGCGTGGGGCTGTTCGAATCGGATCGGGTGGTGGCCGAGCAGCAGGCGCCCGCCACAGCTCACGATCACGCTGATCACGACCACGGGCACGGCCACGATCACAGCCACGGGCACGGCCACGGGCACAGCCACGGCCATGACCATGACCACAGCCATGGCAGCCCAGCTACCGCCGATCACCTGGCGATCGCGGGCTACACCTCCCTGTCGTTCAGCTCCGAAGGCCCCTTCGCCCTGCGCAAGTTCCAGAACTTCCTCGACAACCAGCTGCCCGGATCGGTCTTCCGCGCCAAAGGGGTGCTCTGGTTCAACGAGAGCGAGCGGCGCCATGTGTTCCACCTGGCCGGCAAGCGTTTCTCGATCGATGACTCCGACTGGCCGGGTGAGCGCAAGAACCAGCTGGTGCTGATCGGCCAAGACCTCGACCACGCCAAACTGCGCCAGCAGCTCCAGGCCTGCGTGGCCAAAGATGCGGGCAAAGGATTCGGCTGAGGGGCCCCGAACAGCCACGCACGACACAACAGAGCCTGTCGATCTGGTTAGTGTTGGGCCACTGCGCGCCGGGGTCCATGGCTGAACTGCTGCTCTTCACCGGTGTGATCGCCCTGTTCGTGCTGGCGTTCTGGCTCACCATCGACTCCGACGACGACAACGGCGGTGGTGGCCTGATGCAACCGGCGCTGGTGCCGATTCCCGTGCGGATCAGCCGCAACAGCCGCGGCTGATCCGCTGGGGCGAACCTACGGCCACCTCCTCTTACGAGGTAACAATTGCTACGCGCTTTTGAAGCATCGCTGCGACCACTCGATCGGTCGCGTTTTTAGCTTCAAGGCCGTGATCGGGCCCTTCGGCCCCCTGCCTGAATGCTCCCTCCGCTGACTCCGCTGCGACCTGACTCCAGCGCTCGCAATCGGCTTCTGATCAGTCTTGCCCTGGTGGGAGCAGCCCTCGCCGGTGGCTTAGCAGTTCAGGCTCAGCAAGCGAGCGGCGGCGCCCCAGCCGCCGAGATCGGCGTCTACTCCGGCCGCCACTACAACACCGACAAAGAGCTCTACCGCCAGTTCACCGCACGCACCGGCATCAAGGTCAATCTGCTGGAGGCCAAGGATGACGCCCTGATCGAGCGCCTCAGGAGCGAGGGCAAGAACAGCCCCGCCGACGTGCTCGTGCTCGTGGATGCCGCCCGCCTGGAGAAGGCCACCTCCCTGGGGCTGTTCCAGAGCGCCCGCTCCGCCGCCCTGCTCAAAGACGTGCCCCTCAACCTGCGCGATTCCAAGGGCCGCTGGTATGGGCTCACCCGCCGGGTGCGCCTGGTGGTGGTCAACCCCAAGCAAGTGAAACCCGGAGCCATCCGCACCTACGCCGATCTGGCCAGCCCCGCCCTCAAGGGCAAGCTCTGCCTGCGCGATCGCAGGAGCGTCTACAACCAGTCGTTGGTGGCCGATCAACTGATCCAGCGCGGTGAGGCCGCCACCCGGCAGTGGATCAAGGCTCTGACGGCCAACGTCAGCCAGCCCTTCTTCAGCTCCGACACACCCCTGGCCCGGGCCGTGGCCAGCGGGGAGTGCGGCGTGGGAGTGGTGAACTCCTATTACGTCGCCCGGATGCTCACCGGCCAGGGTGGCGCCAGCGACCAGGCCCTGGCCCGCAACCTCAAGGTGGTCTTCCCCACCCCCGCCCACGTCAACATCAGCGGCGCCGGCGTCACCCGCCACGCCCGCAACCCCCAGGGGGCGATCCGGCTGATCGAATTCCTGGCCTCCCCCAGCGGCGGCAAGGGCTACGCCGAAGCCAACAACGAATACCCGCTCAAGGGCTATGGCAACAACGCCACCTTGAAGAGCTTTGGCCCCTTCAAGGCCGATGCCGTCACCGTGGAGCAGATGGGGGCGAAGAACCGCGCCGCCGTCGAGCTGATGGAGGCGGGGGGCTGGAAGTAGGGCTCCTAAACTGAGCTTTACCTCAGTGTCCATGGCAGCCGCTGGCAAGGCTCTAGCAGGGGTCGAACCCAGCCGGGAGAGGCCCAGCCGGGGTGCTGGCCGGGGGCGTTCTGTTGATCTGCGGCCTGGCCCTGGCCCCGATCGCGATGCTGATCGGCTTCACCGCCCTGGGCTCCGGGCCCGCCGCCCTGGCCCTGGGGGCCGATGGCCGCGAGCAGCTGCTCAACACCGTGGCCCTGGTGGCGGCCGTTGGTGCCCTGGGCGCCCTGCTCGGCACCGCCAATGGCTGGCTCACCGCCTGCTGCCGGTTTCCCGGGCGCCGCTGGCTGCGGATCGCCCAACTGCTGCCGCTGGCCACCCCCGGTTACCTGCTGGCCGCCACCTTGATCGACCTGGGCAGCCAATGGCAGCTGCGCGTCCACGGGCTGGGTTGGACCGTGCTGGTGCTGACCCTGACCACCTACAGCTACGTGTTTCTGCTGGCAACCGAGAGCTTTTCGGCGAGCGGCCAGCGCCAACTGGAGGCCTGCCGCAGCCTCGGGGTGGGCCCCTGGGGCAGCTTCGCCCGGGTGGCCCTGCCGATGGCGCTGCCCTCGATCGGGGCGGGGATCGCCCTGGCCGGCATGGAGGTGGTGAATGAGCTGGGGGCCGTGGAACTGCTGGGGGTGCCGACCCTCTCGAGCGGCATCCTGCAGCGCTGGCAGGGGGAAGAGGATCCGCGTGGCGCCGTGGGCCTGGCCCTGTTTGCCCTGGTGATTGTCAGCCTGCTGGTGGGGGCTGAACGCCAGCTGCGCGGCCGCAGCCGCCGCTGGGCCCTGGCCCACGGGGGCGATGCCCCCCAGCGCTGGCCCCTGGGGGTTGGCGCACCCTGGCGGCCCAGACCCTGACCCTGCTGCCCCCGCTGGCCACCCTGGGGCTCCCCTGCTCTGGGCCGCCCTGAGCTGGGACCAACTCCAGGGGGAATCGGCCGCTGAGCTGCTGGGGCTGAGCCTGCGCAGCCTGGGGCTGGCCCTGGCGGCCGCGGGGATCACCGTGGGCAGCGCGCTGCTGCTGTCGATCGCCCGCCGCTGGCTGCCCTCGCCGCTGCTGCAGCGGCTCAGCTTTGCCGCCGGCATGGGCTATGCGGTGCCGGGCACCGTGCTGGCCCTGGCTCTGATGCTGATCGGCGGGCCGCTGGCCCTGAGCCCCCTGCTGCTGCTGCTCTGGGGCTATGGCGACCGCTTTCTGGCGGTGGCCAAGGGCGGGCTCGATGCGGCCCTCGAGCGCCTTCCTCCCAGCGTCGATGAAGCCGCCACCGGCCTGGGCTGCAGCTGGCCCCAGGTGTTGGCCCGGGTGCACCTGCCGCTGTTGAAGGAGCCCCTGCTGGTGGCGGGCCTGCTGGTGTTCGTCGACACGGTCAAGGAGCTGCCGCTCACCTTCGCCCTGCGCCCCTTCGACTTCGACACCCTGGCGGTGCGGGTGTTCCAGTACGCCAGTGATGAGCGTGTGGGGGCGGCGCTGCTGCCGGCGCTGCTGATCCTGCTGCTGGGGCTGGCGGCCTCGCTGGCGCTGGTGCCCAGCCTGGAATCAGGCCGCCGCCAGGGGGCTGAGACCACCAGTTCCGGGGCCAACCGCAGGCCGCTCTCACCCGCGGGGGCCGACCTGCTGGCTCCCCCTTCTGAAGGCGGAAGCGTTCATGATCAACCACTCAACGCCCGGGAGGCTGTTATGAAGCAGGGTTCATTGAACGTCCACTCAGCTCTTCTTGCTGGGGTTCATTCCCGATCGATGAGTGCATCCGGCTGATGTTGTCAGCCATGGCCATCAAGCCGGCTCGGATCGACTGAATATCATGACCCCGCATCAGTTTGAGAGTCAGGGTCCGCAACAGGGCAAGTACCTGGATCAATACGCCGTCGCGCTTCAGAATTCCGTTTCTGATCAGCGATCTGAACAAGCGCCCACCGCCGGAGTGGGGCTTGTATATATTTGAAACGATGGCCTCCAACTTATTGCATTTGCTGTCAAGTTATCCTATCGATCCAGTAGAGAATGGGCCCCGCTGAACCGTCCCTCTCTACTTATTTCTTTTCAAGTCGGCCCAACTTGATCCCATCGCAGCTCCCTCCATGCAGCCAACAAACATGGTTGATCTCAGTTTAAAAGTTCATGGGCAGCGGACCCCAGAAACTGATCAAACGAAATCAGGCGCTGTCGAAACGGGCCTGCAGCGCTACCTACCTTTGGTAGGAGATGTGACCCGCAAGCACCCTATCGCCTATCACGCCACACGAGCTGCCACCCGTGTTGTGAATGCCGTACAAATGGCCGTGGGCGAATCCTACGCGAACGGACTGGAACTTCCCGATCCAGTCCTGAAGGCACTGTTTGATACAAGCATGCCGTTCTTCTTTAAGTATGTGCCTGCTCTACTTGCCCCCTATGAGTGGGTGTTGCAGGAAACCGACCAAGTGGCGGAAGGCTCGAAGGATCTGATGAAGATCCAATATGACCTACCACAGGGAATGCTCAATACAATGCTAGGCAACGGCAAAGTGATTTATCCCAAATACAGCATGGGCCTTTGGGACAAAGGGGCCGCTGATCTCGAGCAATCTCAGATACAGATGATTGATGACATCATAGAAAAATTAGATATCAAAGATGGCGATAACATTCTCGACTTTGGCTGTGGCTGGGGATGCATCCCTAATTATATCCTATCAAAGTTTCCCAATGTCAGAATGACCGGGATTAATCTCAGCCATCATCAGTGCGAGTTTATACGTCAACGCATGCAGGATCCGCAAAGTCATCTGGCATCGGGTCGCTTCACCCTCGTCGAAGGCGACCTGAATGATCCATACTTTGAAGAGAAGTTTGATAATATTCTTTCCATTGGCGTTTTTTGCCATGTTGGCAACCTCACCAATGCCTTTGCGAAGCTGGCTTCCTTCTTAAAGCCAGGTGGCAAGTTCTTCCTTCATATCATCACCGTACGCACACCGAATAACATTTCCAGCGCCTTTACGCACAAGTATATTTTCCCCCACGGGCGCTACTGGAATTACGATGCCGTTCCAAGCCACAACAGAAATCTGAAGACTGTCCAGCGCTGGTACATGAATGGTAATAATTACTCGCGTACATTTGCAGAGTGGTTGAAGAATTTTGACGCCCACATTGAAACCAACAAAGATTTAAACTATGGCGCCATGGACTTCTCCCGATTCCGGCGTATTTGGCGTTTTTATCTAATCTGGTTTGTTTCAAACTTTGCCAGCTGTGATGGCGAGATCAATGGCAACGGCCAATTTCTCTTGACCCATAACTAGGGCTTGATAAAAATCCCAAAAGCTATCCAAGTAGCCATGTGCTTGGAAGAAACTGTCTCGCTGTCAAAGCTGCAAACGCGCAAGATTGGCCTCGGACTGGCATATTAAATAATCAATATCCAGCCTGCCCTCTTCAGTGGCTTGAGCAGCAACAGCAGGAAATAATCCAGGCAAAGAGAGAATAACCCAGCCAAACATAACCAAGAGTCTTTCCGACACTTGTCACATAAAGAGCCATTGAGATCACGCCTTCAGTGTCTCAATCAGTTTCGTGATGATCTGACTATCACCTGACTCCGCTCAGCCGACCGCCAGGGGGGCTGAGGCCACCAGTTCCGGGGCCAGCCGCAGGCCGTTCTCTCCGGCGGGGGCCTCCAGCAACCTGGCCTGGCGGATCTTCGAAATCAGCCGGGTGCTGGTGACCCGGGTGGTGCCGATCAGTTCACCGATGCGCTCGTGGGTGAGTCGGAACGGCAACTCGCACCAGACGCCGCAGCGGCGCCCGAGCCGGCGCACCAACAGGGAGAGCAGGGCATGGAGCCGCTGATCGGCGGAGCCCAGGTGACGGATGCGCAGCAGTTGCAGGGTCCACTCGTTGACCGGATCGAAGCCGTCTGAGGCCAGGGGCTCGGCATCGCTGCGAAAGACCAGGGGCGTGAGCGCTTCGACGCAGACGCCTTCACTGCAAAGACGATCGGTGCGCAGCTGGTCGCCCGGCTGCAGGAAGGCCAGGGTCATGCCCTCGGTTTCCTCGCAGGGGCAATAGACCCGGGCCACCCCTTCGAGCACCTCGATGCAGCTGCCGGAAGGCCGCAGGGCGGGATCCAGCAGCACGGTCTGGCCGACGGGCATGCGTACGGCAGGGGCGGGTTGATCGGGCAGGAAACGGAAGCTCATCGGTGGGGACGGGCAGGCCCCAATGGGCCCTGTTGCGAATGACTCTCAACCTAAACAAGTATGGAGCGCTTTGCAAGCGATTCTCAATAGCAAGATTGGATCGCCTCAGCGGGGCCGCCTGTGATCCAAGGACCGAGGGGCTGTGCGATCGGATGCACGCTTCCGTGTGATCCGTCGGGGCCTCGCCATGGGAACCCCCAGGCTGAACCCACGTTCTTCCAAAACAGCATGGTTCGCCTGCACGGAGACCGCTCCAGCCTTCTGGCCGCCCTCGCCGCCGAATGGGCCGATCAGCAGCTGCAGCTGCCAGGCTCCCGCTGGCCTGAGCTCAGACCTGCTCCGCCGCGGCGCAGGGGGACAGAGCCCCCGCACGTTGAGCACGCATTCCAGCAACCGGAAGCCATGGCCGGCGGCCGCCTGCTCGCCGGCGCTGAGCACCGCGGGGCTCTCGAATTCCTCGGTGCGGCCGCAGCGCACGCAGACCAGGTGGTGGTGGTTGCGGTGGGTGTCGCTTGCCAGCTCGAAGCGCCGGCCCCCTTCTGGCAGCTCCAGCTCCTGCAGCAGTCCGAAGGAACTGAGCAGCCGCAAGGTGCGGTAGACGGTCGCCAAAGAGACGCGCCCGTCGGAGCGAATCAGACGCTGGTGAACCTCCTCGGCGCTCAGATGGCTGCCTTCGCCGATGCGCTCGAACAGTTCCAGCACCCGTTGACGCTGGGGGGTGAGCCGCCGTCCACGGTCATGCAGGTTGGTGCGCAGGGCGTGGTCCGGCGGTGGGGGGCCGGCGCCGGGGATGGCAGACATTTCTCAAGAGTAGGCCTAATTGCGATTAAGCGGCCAACCCGGCGCAGGGGTCTGGGCCATCCAGCGCTGGTCGAGCTGGGCCGTGCCCGCCGCCAGCAGATCCGCCACCACGGTCACCAGCCGGTAGCTGAGGGCGACCGCCAGCAGGGGTCCTTCGGGCAGCTCAAGCCCCAGGCGCAGCAGCAGGGTGGCTTCGAACACCCCGAGCCCCCCGGCGCCCCGGGCACCACCAGTCCGGCGGTCCAGGCCAGGGCAAAGCCCGCCAACCAGTGGCCCCAACCCAGGGAAAGCTGTTGATCAAAAGCCAGCACACAGCAGGCGAAGCCTCCGAAGCGCAGCAACACGAACACCAGCTCCGCCAGCAGAGGCGCGAGGGGATAGCCGCGCAGGGCTGGCGCGGTTGCCTCAGCCCCCTGCTGGTTCGCCAGCTCCAGCTTCAGGGCCCCATCCTCCGGAAACCGGGCGCTCAGCTGGGCCAGGCGCCGCCGCTCCAGGGCCCCCAGCAGGGGCCGGAACCAGCGGGGCGCCAGGGCCAGCAGCGGCAGCAGGGCCAGCAGCGCCAGCCGATCCGCCCCCTGCAAGGGCCACAGGCCCAGGGGCACCAGGGCCAGGGCCGCCGCCGCCATCAGCACCGGATCGAGCAGCACCGCCAGCACCGCTCGATGGGCGGGCAGGGGGCTGGCGGTGACGACGCCACCGCCGCGCAGGGCCTGGATCCGCTGCACCAGGTGCCAGATGCCGCCGGGCAGGTATTTGCGCAGGTTGCTGGTCAGAAACAGCAGCACCGTCGCCCCCCAGGCGGGGGTCAACCCCAGCCAGCGCAGGCAGATCCCCCAGGCCAGCCCATTGGCCACCAGGCTCAGCAGGCTCACCCCAACCCCCAGCAGCAGCCAGGCCCAGCCCTGGCCATCGAGGGAGAGCTGGGCCAATTGGCGGCCGTTGTTGAGCAGCGCCGCGAGCACGAAGCCCAGGCTCGCCAGCGCCACCCAGAGGCGGGATCCGCCCGGCAGAGGCGGAAGCTTCGGCAAGTGTGGCTGGAACAGCCAGTGGCGCTCCCTTAGCCAGCGGCGAAGGCTTTGCCAGCGGCGCTGGATCAACCCGATGGCAGGGCCCGTCATGACCTCTCCTCGCTGGCCCAGGCCGCCTGCACCGCCGCGCGCAGCTGCTGCAGCGAAAGGCCGTGGCGGCGGGCCAGCTGCGCGAGATCCTCATACTCCGGCTTCATCGAGCGGCGCCCCTGGGGGCTGAGCGCCTCCTTGATCCGCACCGGGCCCCAGGCGGTGGCCAGGCTGCGGCTGCGGCGGGGCAGGCTCCAGCGCTGCTGGAGCTGTTCGCGCACCCCCAGGCTGCTGCCGTGGGCCCACCAGACCTTGCGCAGAGCCCCGGCGCGATCGGGCGGCACCAGCACGCTGATCAGCGCCGCCGGGCGCCCCTTTTTCATCGCGATCGGCTGGCTGAACACCTCCAGGGCCCCAGCACCACGAAGCTCCTCGATCAAGAAGGCCAGATCCTCGGGGCTGGCGTCATCCACCTGGGCCTGCTGCAGAACCAGGGGCTGGAGGATCTCGCCGCCACCCGGCCCAGGGCTTGAAAGAGCGGGGCTGGGCTCGGCCAGCCAGAGGCGCAGCAGGTTGGGGCGATCGAGGCGGCGGCTGCCCAGACCAATGCCCACCCGCAGGGGCACCAGGGCCGGAGGCGCCGCGAAGCGACTCGCCCAGGTGGCCATCAGGGCCAGGCCCGTGGGGGTGGTGAGCTCTCCGGCGGGGAACCCTTCGCTGCTGGCCAGGGGCACGGCGGCGCGGGCCGCCAGCTCCAGCACCGCCGGGGCGGGCAAAGGCAGCACCCCGTGGGCGGTGCGCACGGTTCCATGGCCGGCCGGCGGCGGCGCGCAGATCAGCTCGTCAACGCCGAAGTGCAGCAAGCCGGCACAGACCCCGACCACATCGACGAGGGCATCGATGGCACCCACCTCATGGAAATGCACCTGCTCGGGCCGGTGGCCGTGCACCGCCCCCTCCGCCTCCGCCAACCGGGTGAACACCGCCAGCACCCGAGCGCGCAGGTTGCCGTCCAGGGGGCTCGCCTCCAGCAGGGCCTTCAGTTCACCCCAGTGGCCGATGGGGTGGCTGCGCCTCCAGGGCCTCCACGGTCAGCGCCAGGCCCCGCAGCCCGCCGCTGGAGCCCTCCTGCCACTGCAGCCCGTAGGCCCCCGCCAGACCCAGCTGGGCCAGGGGCTCCTCCACCCGCTCCCGGGGCAGGCCCAGGTCGAAGAGGGCCGCCAGCAGCATGTCCCCCGCCAGGCCGGTGGGGCAATCGACGTAAGCCAGGGTCATGGGGCCAGCCTCATGGCGCCAGGGCCGCGGGCCTCAGCACGGTGGGGGCACCCGCCAGCAGCCGCTCGGCCTCCGCCTCCAGCCGGCCCGCCTCCCGCCGCAGCCACTGCTCCACCTCCCGCCGGGCCCGGCGCTGCTCCATCTGGGCCGTGGCCACGTCGTAGCCGGAAAGCCCCCAGAGGCGCCCGAGCAGCGCCCGGTCATCGGCGCCACCCCGGGCGCTGCCGTAGTGCAGTTCCTCGGCCACCATGCCGGCCTGGAGCATGCGGCTCCAGCGGCGCAGATCCTCAGCGGGCAACTTGGCCGCCGCCGGGAGTTCGAAGGCGGTGCTGCCATTGCAACGCAATCCGGCCCGTAGGCAGGCCAGGCTGCCCACCAGCACCTGAACCACCGTGAGGCCGTTCTCGGCCGCCACCAGGGCATGGGCCGCTTCATGCAGGGCGATGCGCCGCAGGCGGGCGCGGCCGCCGGGCAGGGCTTCCGCCAGCAGGTGGCCGCCCAGGCCCCCGAAGCGGGCGGCGTCGAGGCTGAGGGCCCCCAGGGCGGCGGCCGCCCCCAGGGCGATCGGCGCTGGGCCCAGCCCCACCAGGGGCCCCAGCAACGCCGCGAGGGTGAAGCCCCCCACCGCCAGACCCGCCCGCAGGGGAAGACCGTCATCGCCCAAGGCAGAAACCCCCTGCGCCGCCGGGCTGATGGGATCGGGGCCGTTCATGTGAGCGCGGCCCCCACCAGGGGCGCCAGGACCAGCGCCGGCAGGGCCTCGGTGACGCTCGGATGGGGCAGTTCGAGCAGATCGAGGGCCAGGGCCAGCACCAGCAGCCCCCCACCGCCGCCGTGAACAGCACCGGCGGTGCGGTGGCCGGATCCGGCAGGCGCGCGGCCAGCAGCGCCCCCACCCCGGAAAGGGAGAGCTGCACCACCAGCAACGGCAGCACCACCCAGGCCAGGGCCACCCCGGCGCTGGTGGCCAGCACGGCGGCGCTGATGCCATCGAGGGCCGCCTTGACCAGCAGCAGGTCGGGATCGCCGAGGGCCCCGTTGCGCAGGCAGCCCACCACGGTCATCGGTCCGACGCAGAAGAGCACGAAGGCCCCGCCCACCAGCTCTGGATCACCAGGGCCGCTCGCCTGCGGGCGCCCGTTCAGCAACCGCGCCAGGCGCCGGTCCAATCCCAGGGCAGCCCCCAGGGCCGAGGCCAGCACCAGCACCAGCAACGCCGGCGCCAGGGCCGGCAGGGGCCCGAGCCGCAGATGAAACAGGGGCTGAACCATCTGCAGGCCCAGCACCAGGGTCACCACACCAATCCAACGGCGCCAGTGGCGGCGCAAGCCCTCGCCGAGGGATCGGCCCAGACGGGCGCCCAGGAGGGAGCCCAGCAGAACGGTGAGCCCATTGATCCAGGTGCCGCTGGTGGCTGCCCAGAGCCCCATCTCAGCGGCCCGGCCGGCTGATCGCGTTGCGGTGGGGACCACTGCGGGAGCCGTCACGGGCGGGGCCCCGGTCGCCCTTGCCCTTCGCCTTGCCGCCCCGGTTACCCCGCTGGGGCATGGGGGCGATCACCTCGCAATGCTCCAGGTGCAGCTGCTGGCCCTGGCGGCGCAGGTCGAGGGCGACGAAGTGGCGCAGGTGCTCCATGGGCACCGTCCCCTTGAGCTGGAGCTTGAAGGGGGTGGGGCGGCTGCCGTCGGGGCGGGGCATCTGGCGCACCTTGATCACCAGATCGGAGCTTTCCGGGCGGGTGTAGATCAGTTCCCCGCGCACCGAGAAGTAGTCATCGCCCTCGGGCAGGGCATCGGTTGCCGTGGCTGCCGTTGCGGTGGCGTCGGTTGCGGGGACCTCAGTTGCTGCCGCCTCTGCCGC
The DNA here is from genome assembly GCF_047395825.1 of Cyanobium sp. ATX-6F1. Classification (NCBI taxonomy): domain Bacteria; kingdom Bacillati; phylum Cyanobacteriota; class Cyanophyceae; order Synechococcales; family Prochlorococcaceae; genus Cyanobium; species Cyanobium sp. ATX-6F1. The sequence continues at coordinate 589,295 of NZ_JBCEBF010000003.1, forward strand.
CGCCAGGGTGCTCGGTTCCCACACCCCCACCATCTGCAGGTGGAGAAAGTCGGCTTCGCGAAAACGGGGGTACACCACCCAGAGGTGGGGCTGCCCCAGATCCAGGTGACGCCGCATCAGGTTCAGCACCCGCCCCAGCACCACCGCTTCGATCCGAGCGCCGTCGTCGGTGTGGATGTGGCCCCGGGTGAGCTGCTCGGCGTCATCGGGGACATAGCGCCCCCGGACCACGCCGATGGCCCGGTACTGCAGCGGTTCGGTGACCGGGGAAATCGGATGGTGACGCATGGTCTCTGGGGGCAACCCTTGGCCCAGGGGTCAATGTAGTCCCGCTCCCTTGCCCCAGACTGGCCCCCAACCACACCCAGGCCATGGCCCCGCGCACGCCCCCGGCTCCGGCACCGGACCGCGACTCAGCCTGAGTCTGGGGGTGCTGATCGTGGCCCTCGCTGGGATCTGCCTGGCCGGAGGCTGGTGGCTGGGCCAGCGCTCGGCGGGTGCCAGGGGGCCCTTGCCCACCCAGATCGCCCTGCAGCACCAGGCCCGGCAACTGCAGCGCTCCATCGACCAGGGCCGGGCCAGCGAAGCGGAAAAGGAACGGCTGCTGCAGATCCTGCTGGCCCTCGAGCAGAAGCCCGAGGCCACCAAATTGCTGGAGCGGCTGGCGGACCAGAACCCGGAGCGCTGGCCGCTGCGGTTGTTGCTGGCAGAGCTGCGCCGCGATCAGAACGACCGCGCCGGGGCCGAGCGGGAGGTGCGCCAGATCCTCAACCTCTCCCCCGGCCGCATGGAGGCCCTGCAACTGCGCACCTTGCTGCAGCTGGAGCAGGGACGCGGCGGCGAGGCCCAGGCCCAGCTCCAGGCGGCCTTCCTCAAGGCCAACACCGCCCCGGTCTCGGCGAATGCATTGCCGCTGGGATTGCTGCTGGCCGACCTGCTCCAGCGCCAGAAGCAGGGGGCGCCGCCGAAGCGCTCTACCGCAAGCTGGCGGCGGACCACCCCAGGGACCCGAGGCCACTGCTGGCGATGGCCTTGCTCAAGCAGGAGGCCGGCGACACCAAGGGGGCCCAGAACTTCCTGGCCCAGGCGCGGGAGCGCAGCCCTGACAAGGACGACCCACGGCTGGATCAGGTGGCCACCGACTGGGGTCTGGCGCCCCTGCGGGCCCTTAAGGTCCCTTCAGCTTTGTCCCCGAAGCCGAAGCCGGCGGATTCTGGGCCTCCAAAGCCCTGAGGGCCTGGTCCACCGCGTCCCCGGGAGGGGTGGCATCGTCCATGGCCGCCCCCTTGCGCAGGGTGTTGATCAGGTCGCCGGGGTTCTTGGCATCAAAGATGGTTTTTGGCTTGCCGTTGCCGGGGCCGTAATCCAGGAACTGCTCCTCCTGCGTCGATTTGCCGCCGTAGGGATTGTTGGCCTGGGCCAGCGCCGCCGTGGTGGACACCGCCATGGCCAGGGAAGCCATGAGGGTGGCCCCGCCCATCGCGAGAACTGTTCGGTTGCGCCCCATCGCCCTTAATGCCGAGATGGAACGATGCTAGGTGGCTCCAACCGAGAAGCGGTCGAAGCGCATGCGCATCGCCACCTGGAACGTGAACTCGGTGCGCAGCCGCCTTGATCAGCTGGTGGAGTGGCTTCAGCAGGAGCGCCCCGATGTGGTCTGCCTGCAGGAGACCAAGGTCGAAGACGGCAGCTTCCCTGCCGAGAGCTTCACCGCCCTGGGCTACGAGGTCGTGATCAGCGGCCAGAAGGCCTACAACGGCGTCGCGATCCTCAGCCTGCACCCGCTCGAAGACGTGCGCATCGGCTTTGCCGCCCTGTTGCCAGGTGACGACGAAGCCGAAGCTCTCGGGGAGCAGAAGCGCGTGATCAGTGCCCGCATCGAAGGGGTGCGCGTGCTCAACCTCTACGTGCCCAACGGCTCCGCGTTGAGTTCAGAGAAGTACGTCTACAAGCTCCGCTGGCTGAACTGCCTGGGGCGCTACCTGAACGCCCTGGAGCAGGAGGGCGATCCCCTCTGCATGGTGGGGGACTTCAACATCGCCCTGGAGGATCGCGACCTCCATGACCCGAAGCGGCTCACGGGCGGGATCATGGCCAGCGAGGCCGAACGCGCGGCGTTGACGGGCGCCCTGAACGGGCGCTTGAGCGATGTGTTCCGTGTCTTCGAACCAGCGAGCGGCCACTGGAGCTGGTGGGACTACCGCAGTGGCGCCTGGGACCGGGACCGGGGCTGGCGCATCGATCACATTTACCTCTCGGAAGACCTGTTGGTGTGGGCCACGGGCTGTGTGATCCACAAGGCCGTGCGCGGCAACGACAAGCCCAGCGACCATGCCCCGGTGGTGGTGAACCTGCAGCTCCCCGAAGAGGAGGAACATGAGGAGGGTGGCTACGGAGGCTATTGACCGGGGCTGGGGTCTATCCGCCATAGGGTGCACCCACCGGAGCCACGCAGCATGACCACATCAACGAACCAACGGACAGGGGCGGGCCGCAGGGGAGTGGCTGGTCTGATCGCAGCCATCGCTCTGGGCACCGCCCTCCCCGCCCAGGCCCAGACCTGCACCTTCCTCCAACCACTGGGCGGCGGCCCGGATCCCGTGGTCGCCAAACAGGTGGGCCCCGGCCGGCTGCTGGGACGCACCAACTGGAACACCGATTTCGTCGTTGATCGGCCGTTCAGCAGCTACCGCTTCTTCTTCACGGCCACCTCCACCGACAAGGCCACCTATCCGGTCCAGGGATTCATGATCTTCACCGACCGGGACAGCCTGCGCCTGTTCAATGTCAACCTGACGCCCCCGCAGGGCACCGGGCGGATGTTCGGCCCCTTCCCCTCAATCCCCGGGCGGCGCACGAGCCTGATGAACTTCAAGATCGGTGCCAGCACCCAGCCCGGCGCCCTCGGCTTCAGTTACCGGATTTCGGTGCAGGGTTGCAACTGAAGCCCAGTTGCTTAAGGCCGTCTGCCAGTTGGCCTACGGCGCAGCATCCTGAACGGAAGCAAACCTCGGCCCATCGAAAGCCATGCGCCCCCTCTGGCAACGGCTGCTCGGGGCAAAGGCTCTCAGCATCCGGCGAACTTCAGCTCAGACCATGCCCTTGCGGGGGGGGGATTTGCGTCGGAAAAAACAGGCTCAGGATCTGCGCAACCGAGTCCTAATCGTCATGCTTTTCGTAATGCTTGTTGCCGTAGGATCGGTTCTGCCCCTTGTACTTGCGGTAGGCGGGCACATAGGTCCGTTCATACCAATTGTTGTTCACAAAATAAACAGGCCGGTTGCACAATCCGTAGTTTGAGCAATACCCCGACCAGTTTCGAGCCTGCCATGGAGGCACATTCACATACACAGGCTGGGCGCCATAGCCATAGGCCGGCGAGCGCTCGATGATCACAGGCTGCTGGTACAGCACCACCGGACGGGGGTAGTAGTCACCCATCTCCACCCTTCCGTAATAGTCGGGCTGGCCGAAATTGAGCGAGAAATTGACCTGGGCGACCGCAGGAGCCATCAGCAACGCTGGCCACGCGGCGAGCCATCGAATGTTCATGCGATTTCTCCTGAATCCGGGCCTGAGCAGGCCATGCCGCCCCAAGCCCTGAGCGATCCAAGCGTAGGAAGGTCCCCCAGCGCCGGCCCTGTCACCAGCGCCCGAAGCAATGACCAGATGTGTTCAGGAGCTTCCAGGAAGCTGGCGCCACCGGGCGGAACCCGTGCTGGGCCCTGCCCAAGTCCGGGCTCTGGGCTTCCCGTGCCCCCGGCCGGGTGGGGCGGCGGTTGTCGGTGGCGGCGCCGATGCGGTAGATGACTGCGGGAATCAGGAGTGACGGTGCGGCGGCCGGTGCTTTTCTGCGCGAAACAGAACTCCCTCCGTCAATTTTCAGGGCCTTTGGTACGGGCACCCGACGAAGCAGAACAAATGTTGGGCTCCCAAGGCCCTGCTGATCGGTGCAGCCGTAGGCACATGGGCTCTGTTGGCGATGGCGCCGGTCTCTTCGGCACAGCCGGCCAGGAAGTCCCAAAAACCGAAGATTCAACGGCCCCCGCAGCAGCTGCTCCCACCGCGGCCTCCCCCTGGGCGGGAACGACCGAGCTCTACGGCTTTTTACCGCTTCGCACCACCGGGACCACCACCGTCAGAGGCTTCAGCACCGACCTGGATCTGGACCTCGGTCAGGTGCTGAGGCCCCTGACGGGAGCGGCCTACTTCCGGGGCAGCCTTGAACATGGCCGCCTCGGACTGCTCACCGACATCAGCTACGTCTCGGTCAAGAGTCAAGAGGGCACGCTGCGGAACATCAAGACGCGCAGCATCGAAGGCGCTCTCGGTCAGCGCAGCCTCACCCTCACCCCTGACTGTCAGGCCAGCCTGAACGCCAGTGTCGGAAACATCCAGGGCATCTACGACCTGGCCCTGCGCTACCGCTTCGGAGACCGCGAAACGGCCGTGGCCCGCGCCGGCAGTTTCAGCGTCATCCCCTACGCGGGTCTGCGGATCGTCAACATGCAATACGACCTGGAGCTGGAAGCCCAGGGACCTGGCCGGACCCTGACGTTTAAGGGGCCGAGCCTGGAGAAGTCCGTGACGCTGCAGGGGTTGAATCTTCAGCGGCAACAGTCCTTCGGCGGCACCGTGGTCCAACCCCTGATCGGCACCCAGGCGATGGTGTTTCTCTCTCCCCGTCTGAGGCTCTTCGCCCGCGGCGACCTCGGCGGCTTCGGTGTGAACAATGCCGATGAATACTCCTGGAACACCCAGGTGGGCGTTGGCTATGCGCTCGGGAACTCCACCCAGATGAATCTCTCCTGGCGCTACATGCACCTGGGCGGCACCAATGGGGCCACCCCCGAAAATGCCTACAGCGTCAACCAAAATGGCATCGAAGCCGGGGTGAAGTTCTTCTTCTGAATCGGTCCTTGATTACGGGCGACGGATCGGGCCGGTGGTTTGAGGGTCAGAATTGAACCAGCTGATCTCATTCGTGAGGCGAGGATCGCCTTGAAGTGATGACCCCGTTACGCCCACCGGCACGGACGCCGCTGCAACAAGCCTTCTGGTCCATGGGCAGGTGGCCGCTGCCAGTTCTGCCGCTGCTTTTGGCAGGGGTCTTCAGCACTCTCGGCGCCCAGGCGATACCTCCGCCACCGGAGTCCTTCGATGGGGAGACGATCCGCTGTCAGCGCGCGGGCAGCGCCGCCACGGTGCTGATCTGTCGGGATGCCGAACTGACGGCCATCGACGCGCAGCTGCGCCAGGCCTTTCGCCACCTGCGGGACGATGCTTCCCTCAAGCAGCCAGAGCGCGAGGCCCTGATGGAGGATCAGCGCCGCTGGGTGGAAACCATGGACCAATGCTGGAGGGCTCAGGAGAACATGCGGTCCTGTGTGAAGGCCAGCCAGCAGCAACGGTTGCGTCAGTTGGAGTCGTTGGCGATGCAACGGCGGTTGATGCCAGGAACCAATGATGGAGGCAAGGGGTGTCATGGGTGACCAGGCCACCAGAGTGGTCTGCGCGTTTGCCGCCATCACGAGCCTGATCATCGTCTGTGCTCGCTCGCCCGGATTGCAAGGCATCGATCTTCCCTTTCTGGCCTTGGTTGTTGCACCCTTTCTGCTGCTTGGCTTGATGGCTGGAAGCGTTCGTGAGCGCAGCTCGGACGCAAGAGTTCTTTTCATCCTCACACTGTTTCTTGCGCTGGGGGGTACGTTCCTTCTGGCTCTCCATGCCCCAATCCCAAACACAGGGCCCGAGCCTGGGCTAGCGCAAAGCGTGGTAATGATTGGCGTACCGTTGCTGCAGTTGATCGCCGTGATCCTGCTAGGTTTGATCCTCCGCTTGAGGAGAATGTTGGCTTCATAAAATGGCTTTCATTTTTTTTGCGTCAGAATGTTGAGAGGTGAGTTCATTCCGAAGTGATTCAGTCATTGCCCGGACAACTTCGTCTCGTCGGGAGGGCTCATTGACCATCAGCCAAGGAGATGTACCAGTTCCACAACCGAGAACCGGACCGAAACCAAGAAGGGGTACGATGCAAAAATAATGTCAATACAAAGAGTGTTGATGAAACGACTCCAGACCCTCACTGCCTCTCTGCTGAGTCTTGCTTCTGTGGCCCTCGCTGCACCAGCGCTGGCCGACACTGTCGATGCTCGCTGCGATGTTTTTCCCGCAGGTGACGACAAGGCCACCTCCTCGGGGCTGTGTACCTTTTCCCAGCGCCAGGGCTTCGTGAGCATTCAGCTCAAGGGCGGCCAGACGATCGAGCTCAAGCCCAACGAGAGCACGCCCAACGCCTTCTTTGATGAGCGTGGTGAGCCTGCCAAGCGCGAGATGCTGGAGGCCAATCGCGGACAGGTTTACCGGCTGGAAAAACAGTCGATCTTCGTCTTCTGGGATACGGCCCCCTACTCCAAGGGCGCCCCCAGCGGCAGCTCCGCTCCCGTCAGCGGGGCCTCCATGGCAAAACCGCCCGAGATTGTCACCCTCCTGTTGGGCATCCGTCAGGTGAAATTTGACGGCGCCTGTCGGGTCAATTTCAACAAGGCCGGGAAGACCTTCAGCAAAACCTCTGCCTGTGACGCGGCCCAGGTGGGTGTCGCGGAGGACGCCATTCGGCGCTATTTCCGTGAACAGGGGCTCTGAAGCTCTGACCCATTGATGATGAGCTCAGCCGCGACCATATCAGGACCGTTCAACGGGCCAGGGTTCGTTTCGCCGTTCTGAAAGCTCTTACAAATTGGGAACTTCCTTTCGCTCCGAACCGTGTTCAGACGGTGGCCCAAAAGATCAGCTGACGACTGGAATGAGCACGGAGACAGCAGGAGCCAAGCCCCTGCTGATCATTGGAATCAACCCTTGATCACTGGCGTCGAATAGGGCCGGTGGTTTTTGCGTCAAAATCAGTCCAACTGCTCTCATTCACGACGCGGGGATCGCCTTGAATCGAATACGTGATGAAGCCCGTTTTGAACACCAGGGCACCATCACTGAGCTTACTGGCCACAGACTTGCCGTTCACCGTTACCTTGTTCTTGTTGTCGATGCGAATTGTGGCCACGGTCAGTCCTTCGCTGCTTTTGGCGATCCATTTGCCGGCGTAGGTGGAAGTGGCCGTGGTGGTGGTGCCAAATCCAGCTCTGGCGTTTTCGGCTTTGGTCTTGTTGATATCGCAGCCCTTCAGTTCGGTGACTTGCGTGCAGCCAGAGCGATCAAGCTTCTTGGCATAGGCGGGATCAATGGCCTGGGAGGAAAGCGGCCACATCAACAGGATCGTGGTGGCGGCTGTGGCGGCAATAACGTGCTTGCTCTGCTTCACTTTGAACACTCCTTTGGGTTGTTGAAAGAAATTGAACTGAGGCCACAGAAAGTCTAGCCAACTTCCTGCGGCAAGGCGCCACATGAGCCCTGCCAACAGGTCTAAAGTTTAGCCTTTATTCGGCCACCATCTAGTTGCAGCGGCTCGGCCGCGAACCAGACCTTGGCCATCGCGATGGCCACCTACTGATGATTGAGAAGCCATCAATCCATGCGCCTCGACCGACGCAGCGATACCTCCGCAACCCAGAACTTCCCTACGATTGCTGTGAATAGAGAGCATCGTCTTTTGGCAAGCCCCAATCCTTCATGGATCTCCCCCTGCCGCTCGTGTTGGTCCCCCTGGCCATCTGGGGAACCATGGGCCTCTCACAAGGCCCCGCCTGGAGCGCAACGGAGAAACCTCCACAACCGGTGCTCCTGAACTCACGGCCGCCCCTGCTCGTTCCTGATCCCCGCCTGGAAGCGGCCTTACGCCGTGAGCTGTTTCCGGTGCGCGTGGAGGATGGACAAGGGCACGGACCCGATCCAGGTTCAAGTGAGTGGAAGCAGGCAGAGGCTTTTAAGCAGAGCAGGGCATGTGCGCAGGTGGGCTCCCTTCGCTATGCCTACGATCGCGTGGATCTCAATGGTGACGGCAGCCCGGAGATCGTGGCCACCGTTCAAGGCCCCTACACCTGCGGCACCGGTGGCTGCAACTTCTATGTCTTTCGCAATGGGCTGAAGGGCCCCACCTTGGTCTCGCGAATGACCCTGTTCAGGCCACCCCTGATCGTGAGTGAACAGAAGCATCACGGCTGGAAGGATTTGATCGTGAACGTGCGTCAGGATGCCGGCCATGGCGGCTATGCCGTTCTCTCGTTTGATGGCAGGGGCTATCCCAGCAATCCGAGTGCGCCCCCAGCCCAACCCCTGCGTCATCCCCTCAAAGGAACGGCGCTGCTGGTGATGAAGCCCGAACCGGATCAGGGACTTCCTTTGCCCTGTGCTCCTTAGGTTTTTTGGGGCGGCTCAGAAGGCAGCGCTGGAGCCTCCCATGGATCTCCTCATCGTCGGGCGTCTGCTCCAGCACCCGGCTCAGCCAGCGCACGGCCTCAGCCCACTGTCCGGCTTCTTCAGACAGTTCTGCCAGCCCCTGCCAACAAAACCTGTCGGCCCCGGGCCAGTAAAGGTGCCGGAGATAGGGCTGCTGGCAGGCAGGATGCCAGGCTCCCAGCGGACCCGGCCCCGTGGTCGCGCGGTGCTGGTCCACCAGGTTGACTCCATGGGTGAGCCAGTGCCGGGCCCCCTCGGGCCTGTTCAGCCTGCGCAGACCGATGGCCAGCATGCAGATCGAAGGCAGGTGGTTCGGTTCGATGGAGAGCAATTCCAACAGAAGGGCCGCCACGCTGGGGAAATGGCCGAGCTCGTAGTGCCGACTTGCCTCCCGATACAGCCGCGCCGTTCGGTAATGATCGGCGTCAGGCTGGTGAAGGGACGCGATCTCCCGCGGTAACTGTTGGATCACCTCCAGCGCCTGCTGCGAATCTCCCATTGCCGTGCTGGCGTGGAGGAGAGCCTCATCAAGCATCGGCAACATCGGCCGAAACTTCTGACAGAACGCTTCGAGACGCTGATCTCTCTGGGATGGATTCAATCCCGCTTGGGCGAGCAGCGCATCAAGTTGTGGCTGCTCCTGTTGGAGCAAGGCCAACGCTCGTGTGCCCAACTCCGCCCCATAGTCAAAGCTGAGTTGTTCGAGGCTCTGCTGGAACCGCTCCCCATCGTAGAGAAGGTAACTGCAGCGCAGGCTGTTCATCAGCATGGGTGGCGGCGGGTCACCATCCGCCGCGGGCACAAAGGGGGCAGCGTTCAACACCAGACCATCGGCGGGCAGGGGGTCGGAGCAACTGGTGGGAGGGTCGCCGTTGCCTGGATCTTCGAAGACGTCCTTGTAGCGATGCCCCACCTGAAGGCTCTGATCCAGCCGGCATTCGAAACCTGCCAGACCCGCCAGCATCGACAGGAAGCGATCTTCATGCCCCCAGCCCTGCAGAAAATCCGGGAACCCGCCCAACTGCTCATACACGCTGCGGCGAATCGCAAAGAATCCGCCGTTGACGAAGGGCACAACCCAGTTCACCAGGGGGTCGCTCTGAATCGGCATCCAGGCCGGTTGCTGATGACAGAGTCGACGACTGGTGTAGACGGAACCGGCGGTGGTGTTGCCGTTACGGCTGTCATAGCAATCGATGCTGAGCAGATGGCAACCGGGGTCCGTGAAATGGCGCTCCATCTGGATCCAGAGATCGCTCTGGGGAAAGTCCAGATGCGCATCGATGAAGACCAGCACCTCGCCGCGGCAACCCACGGAGGCGAACCTTCGCCCCCTCGACACCCCCAAACTATGGTTGAGTCGCCTCAGGCGGATGATTCCCTGCTGCCGCAGCTCTAGCCAGGGCCCGGCATCGAGAAAGGCACTGCTGGAGTCGTTGGATCCGTCATCCAGCAAGGAGCACTCCAGACCACCCGTTGGTGGTGTGAGCGCCATCAATTGTTCGAGGGTGCTCTGAAGCTGGGATCCCTCGTTACGACTGCCGATCACCACACTGATGAGCGGCTTGGTGGAGGGATCCATCGGCTCTAGGGCTGTCCCACCGTGAGCACCACCGAAGCACGGCCGCCGTTGGCGGTGGGGACAGAGAGACGTACATCCAGAGGCAGCGACACCCGCCTCAGATCACTGATTGAAATCGTCGCGCTTCGGGGCACATAGCTCACCCCTGGGGGTAAGGGAGCGCCATCGGCCAGTGTGAGGCGACCCTGAATCAGCGCCGGCTGCGGTCCCAGCTTCGCCAGAATGTGGGCGGGAATTCTGTAACTGAGCGGCACGTTCAACCCGGTGGGTTTGGCCTGATTGAGGGCGGCCTGCACATTGATCGGCTGCAGGATCGGCTTGCTATCGAGCGCACTGCCGGCGCTGCCTGGCACGCGGATCGGCGCGAGCGTTGGGGCCGGTGTCAGCTGGGGGGCGGCTGTCGGCGCTGGTGTCGGCTGCGCCTGGGGCACCCGGATCGGAGCGAGCGTTGGGGCCGGTGTCAGCTGGGGAGCGGCCGTCGGCGCCGGCGTCGGCTGCGCCTGCGGCACCCGGATCGGAGCCAGCGTTGGCGCTGGCGTCAGCTGGGGGGCGGCTGTCGGCGCTGGTGTCGGCTGCGCCTGAGGCACCCGGATCGGTGCCAGCGTTGGGGCCGGTGTCAGCTGGGGGGCGGCTGTCGGCGCTGGTGTCGGCTGCGCCTGGGGCACCCGGATCGGTGCCAGCGTTGGGGCCGGTGTCAGCTGGGGAGCGGCCGTCGGCGCCGGCGTCGGCTGCGCCTGCGGCACCCGGATCGGAGCCAGCGTTGGCGCTGGCGTCAGCTGGGGGGCCGCCGTCGGCGCTGGTGTCGGCTGCGCCTGGGGCACCCGGATCGGAGCGAGCGTTGGGACCGGTTTCAGCTGAGGCGAGGCCGTCGGTGCCGCCGTGGGCTGGGCCTGCGGCACGCGGATCGGTGCCAGCGTTGGGGCCGGTGTCAGCTGGGGGGCGGCTGTCGGTGCTGGTGTCGGCTGCGCCTGGGGCACCCGGATCGGAGCCAGCGTTGGGGCCGGGGTCAGCTGGGGGGCGGCTGTCGGCGCTGGTGTCGGCTGCGCCTGAGGCACCCGGATCGGCGCGAGCGTTGGCGCTGGTGTCAGCTGGGGGGCGGCTGTCGGCGCTGGTGTCGGCTGCGCCTGGGGCACCCGGATCGGAGCCAGCGTTGGGGCCGTTGGCAGCTTGGGAGCAGCCGTCGGGGCGGACGTTCGTTGCGGCGCCGCCGTCGGAGGCAGAGTCGGGGCGGCCGTCGGCGTGGCGACCATCCGCGGCGGCACCGCGGTCGGCTGGAGCTGACCATTGGGCGCCAGGGTCGGGACGGCCGTCGGGGCCGCCGTTCGCTGCGGCGCCGCCGTCGGAGGCAGGGTCGGTGCGGCCGTCGGGGTGATGACCGTCCGCGGCGGCACCGCGGTCGGCTGGAGCTGACCATTGGGCGCCAGGGTCGGCGCGGCCGTCGGGGCCGCCGTTCGCTGCGGCGCCGCCGTTGGAGGCAGGGTCGGTGCGGCCGTCGGGGTGATGACCGTCCGCGGCGGCACCGCGGTCGGCTGGAGCTGACCATTGGGCGCCAGGGTCGGCGCGGCCGTCGGGGCCGCCGTTCGCTGCGGCGCCGCCGTTGGAGGCAGGGTCGGTGCGGCCGTCGGGGTGATGACCGTCCGCGGCGGCACCGCGGTCGGCTGGAGCTGACCATTGGGCGCCAGGGTCGGCACCGCCGTCGGGGCGGACGTTCGCTGCGGCGCCGCCGTCGGAGGCAGAGTCGGGGCGGCCGTGGGCGTGACGACCATCCGCGGCGGCACCGCGGTCGGCTGGAGCTGACCCTTGGGCGCCAGCGTCGGGGCCGCCGTCGGGGCGGACGTTCGCTGCGGCGCCGCCGTCGGAGGCAGAGTCGGGGCGGCCGTGGGCGTGACGACCATCCGCGGTGGCACCGCGGTCGGCTGGAGCTGACCATTGGGCGCCAGCGTCGGCACCGCCGTCGGGGCGGACGTTCGCTGCGGCGCCGCCGTCGGAGGCAGAGTCGGGGCGGCCGTGGGCGTGACGACCATCCGCGGCGGCACCGCGGTCGGCTGGAGCTGACCCTTGGGCGCCAGCGTCGGGGCCGCCGTCGGGGCGGACGTTCGCTGCGGCGCCGCCGTCGGAGGCAGAGTCGGGGCGGCCGTGGGCGTGACGACCATCCGCGGCGGCACCGCGGTCGGCTGGAGCTGACCATTGGGCGCCAGGGTCGGCGCCGCCGTCGGGGCGGTCGTTCGCTGCGGCGCCGCCGTTGGAGGCAGAGTCGGGGCGGCCGTCGGCGTGATGACCGTCCGCGGCGGCACCGCGGTCGGCTGGAGCTGACCATTGGGCACCAGCGTCGGGGCCGCCGTCGGGGCGGTCGTTCGCTGCGGCGCCGCCGTTGGAGGCAGGGTCGGTGCGGCCGTCGGCGTGATGACCGACCGCGGCGGCACCGCGGTCGGCTGGAGCTGACCACTGGGCGCCAGGGTCGGCGCCGCCGTCGGGGCGGACGTTCGCTGCGGCGCCGCCGTCGGAGGCAGGGTCGGGGCGGCCGTCGGCGTGATGACCGTCCGCGGCGGCACCGCGGTCGGCTGGAGCTGACCATTGGGCGCCAGCGTCGGGGCCGCCGTCGGGGCGGTCGTCGGCGCTGGTGTCGGCTGCGCCTGAGGCACCCGGATCGGCGCCAGCGTTGGGGCCGGTGTCAGCTGGGGGGCGGCTGTCGGCGCTGGTGTCGGCTGCGCCTGGGGCACCCGGATCGGAGCCAGCGTTGGGGCCGGGGTCAGCTGGGGGCCGCCGTCGGTGCTGGCGTCGGCTGCGCCTGGGGCACCCGGATCGGAGCCAGCGTTGGGGCCGGGGTCAGCTGGGGGCCGCCGTCGGCGCTGGTGTCGGCTGCGCCTGGGGCACCCGGATCGGAGCGAGCGTTGGGGCTGGTGTCAGCTGGGGTGCGGCCGTCGGCGCTGGCGTCGGCTGGACTGGCGGCACGCGGATCGGTGCCAGCGTCGGGGCCGGTGTCAGCTGGGGGGCCGCCGTCGGCGCTGGCGTCGGCTGCGCCTGGGGCACCCGGATCGGAGCCAGCGTTGGGGCCGGGGTCAGCTGGGGGGCCGCCGTCGGCGCTGGTGTCGGCTGCGCCTGGGGCACCCGGATCGGAGCAAGCGTTGGCGCTGGTGTCAGCTGGGGGGCGGCTGTGGGTGCTGGTGTCGGCTGCGCCTGCGGCACCAGGATCGGTGCCAGCGTTGGCGCCGGTGTCAGCTGAGGTGCGGCTGTCGGGGCCGCCGTCGGCTGGGCTTGCGGAACGCGGATCGGCGCCAAGGTGGGTACCAAGGGGGCCGTTGGCCGTGTCCAGGTGGAGGTCGCCGAACCCTGAGGGATCGTGGCCTGACCACTCAGGGGGAGGACCTGTTGGAACTGCTGCTGGGTCGGAATTCCAGGCCTGGTGACCTGTTGATAAAGGGTCGGACTGACGACCTGAGTCGGCGGGTTCTTGGGTGTGGTCTGGGGATTGAAACCCGAGGCCGATGTGACGTAATACTGACCACCCACCATGTAAACAACATGGGTATCTGGCACGCCCCCCGAAGTCGTGAATTGAGGATGGCCTTGACTATCGGTGGTGAAGTGGCCTCTCCAGTAGGTCACCTGGCCTGTTACTGGATTGACGTAGCGACAGCCAGGGCATGGAGATGATCCAGCATATGAACCATTGCTTCCATGATAATAATAGCCTTCTTTCACTTCAAATGACTGAGTGATTCCAGGGTCTGGCGGCCTTGTGAACCCAGGATTTGTCTGCCCTTGATTGATCGTAATTCCTCCAGGAATCGCCACCGTCTCAGTAACGGAAGTTCCCGGAATCGTCCTGGACCAAGCGATGACACCTGATTGCGGATCGTAGGCAGCCTTGACTCCATTGCTGCCCACAACCGACGAGCCACCAGTACCGATCGCGACCTTGAGGGGGCCGCTGCCGAACTGGTCAGTGAAATCTGGATTGGCCAGGGCAGCGGTGCTCGGCTGAATGGTGAGCGTTCCAGCTGTGATCTTTCCCGAAACCTGATCGACTTGAACACCCTCGGCGTTCATCAAGGCAGCTCCGGCCGGGAGCTGCAGTCCCAACACGTCCGACTCCAGCATCTCCTGATCAGAAGCCTGGCCTTTGGCGTTGAATGTGCGTAGCAACCGCTTGAGTGGTCCGCCGTTGGTGGCCAACCTGTGTCCTTCCTCCACCGCCTCGATGCCGTCATAGACGTAGAAGTCGGAGGCCCGGAAGGAGGGCGAGAAGAACAAGCCGTCAAATTGGCCTGCCCGGGCACCGGCGGTGCCGATCACGAACCGCTCCAGGTCGTAGGAGGCCTGGAGGGCAAGCGAAGCCGATTGCGGTGAGGGTTGGCCGCTGATCTGGGCAAAGCCAAAGCCCGTGGGCAGGCCCGCACCTGCGGTGAAGGGATTAATCGGTAGGCCCGTGGTGCCGATCCAGAGGGTGCCCTCGGGTTCAATGCCGTTGTAGGGGAGATTCACCCCGTCCGTGCCGGTGCTGGCCGATCGGAAACCGCGGCTGAAGAGGCTGGCGCTGGGAGCGATGGTCACCGAGGGGGCCACCAGGCCGATGCCACCCCCGTTGGTGGATTCGATCCGCCCTTCAACAAGGATCGGACCATCTCCGTTGCTCATCTGAATGCTGATCAGCGGCGCATTCAATCCATTGCCGTAACTGACTCCAGCCATGAACTTGTCCAGGCTGTCCGGGAGCAGCGAACCGGTGCTCAGCAGAAGGCTCGGTACCGAGATCAACGCCGTGCGACCCACGCTGATGCCTTGATTGTTGAGCAGAACCAGTGGGTTGGTGGCCCGCAGGATGCCGTTGATCTGGCTGGCTATTCCTCCGGAGCGCACGTAGTTGAGCACCGCTCCGCCATTGCGGAAGTCGACGGTGTCGCCCTGGCCAATGTTGAACGTGCCCCAGCTGAAGACGGCCCGCCCTGGGGTGGTGACGGTCAAGGTGCGGCCCGTCTGATTCACCGTTCCGGCAGCTCCTCGCTCCTGCAATGCACCCGTGGGCAATTGCTGGGCTGTGGCCGCCTGCAGCAGCGGATTGCCCTGGGCCAGGGCGAGCAGAATCAGGCCAGATTTCGAGTGCCGCAGCAGCAGCTGTCTCAGGTTGGCAGAGGAGGTGGGATTTCTCATGGTTGCTTGATCAGTTCCTCAGAACCAGAGCCGCAAAGAGCCCCAGACCCTCAGCGACTTGTTGAATCCGTCGGCATCGGTGTCGTTGAGCGATGCGGGGTTGTTGCCGATGGGGAAGGCAAGCTTGAGCGAGGCCAGCCATTCACCGGGGGTGCCCAGGTCGGCGCCGATGCCGGTGCCAGCCAGCCCATAGGAATTCGGCTGAAGGGCCCCGGGGAAGGGGTCGTTCCAGCGCCAGATGTAGCCCCCATCGAGGAAGGCCACGAAAGACAATTGGCTTGTGGCCTTGTAGATGAGCTCCAGCTGACCACTGAAGCCGCTGTCGCCAGGGGCTTCGCCTGGGGGATAGGCGCGAACGCCGTTCGGGTAACCCAGGGACATTTTCTCGGCACCATCGAGGTTGTTGAAGCCCTTCTGGGCCTGAACGAACAGCTTGCCTTGCCAACGGGGGAGAACACCTGATAGCGGCTGTACACCAGCAAGACCTTGTTGAACACACCATCGGTGCCGGCAGTGAATTGGTCGAGCAGAAAGTCATCGCTGTTGCCGGAGCGATCTAAATTGCCGAAGCTGTATTGCAGGAAGGCGGTATTGAGGCCCGTGCCCAGGATGGAATCCTGCTTCTGGGCAATCAATGACAGCCGGCCGACCTGACTGTCTTTATTGCGGATCTCCACTTCCTGAACCTTGTCGACATAGGTATTGGCTTCTGCGCTCAAGCCAACCCAAAGGGATTGCATTGGCCGGCGCCAGAGGGGTTGCTGCAGTCCGATGCGCAGGTTTGCGGTGTAACCATTGATGTCGGAGCTGTAGAGCTCATCAAGCAACCTGTAGTTGTTGTAGTTTCCAAAGGCATTGAGTTGCAGGCCATCTGGAGAGATCGGTGCCTGAAAGGCGAGGGAACCCACGAGATTGCCCGTGTTGTAACTATTCAGCCACCACTGGCCATTGGCTGTGAGTTGGTCTCCTCGGCCCATCCAGTTGGCCGCGGTGAGGGTGAGATCGACATTGGTTGAGCCCAGGAATCGGTTAATTTCATTGCCCACATGGAGCTCACCACTGCTGCGATCGCCGTCCTCAATGCTCAGCAGCACATCGGTGAGGCCGGCGCCGGTTCCCTTGCGCAGGGTGGAGCGCACCCTCACCCCTGCCATGTCGTTGAGCTTGAGCAGGGCGGAGGTCAGCTTGTCGATGCGAAACAGGGAGCCCTTCGGCAGGCTGGCCCGCACCATGGCCTCAGCGATGCCGTTCTTGAGGTGATGGCGCAGGTTGCCGTCCACGGAAACCTCGCCCATGTGGGCCTCCACCACCGTGATCACCAGCAAGCCGTCACCACCAGCGGAAGGGTTGATCGTGACGAGCGCCAGCAGGCTGTGGCGCCGGTAGGTGTCGCGAATCGAGGCGCGCAGCTGTTCAAGGTCATCGAGGCTGATCGACCGGTTCAAGTAGGTGGCCGCCAGGCTCTCCAGCTCGCTCTTCCAGGGCACCGTCACCCCATCGAGGCGCACGGCGCTGTAGCGCCACTGGGCCTGCTGGTCGGTGGGTGCGACCACAGGCTCCTGGGGAACCGTCGGTTGTTTCTCCTGTTGCCTCAGGCGCTCGAGCTGCTGGCGGTTCTGCTCATCCAGCTGCTGGCGGAGGCGTTGGTCGCGCTCATAACGCTGAATCCCCCGGAGGGCAGGGATTGGGCGGTGGCAGGGCCCATGCCGCTCAGGGCTGCGATGGTGATCGCGCAACCAATGGGCAGTGCAAAGAGAGGCGTGCGCAGCAAAACTTAAACTTTGAGTCGGTCAAGAGTAACAGAGCTCTTAGCTGTGACTTGCCATCAGTGCTGTCGTCTAGGACGTCAGTTCTCGAGCACCCGCAGCTCCTGCACCTTTCCGGAATTGAACACCAGGCAGCGCAATTTCTCATTGGTGGAGCCGCCACGCAAGCCGATCGCCTTGACGATCACCTCGGAGTTGGCCTGTGAGAATTCGCTGCGAACCACCTTGAGGTCGCGCACATTGCCGCCGTATTGACTATTGATCGCCATCATGCAGGCCGATTTGGCCGTGCTGGATACTTCCGCTGCCCAGCCGTCTGGGGTGTAAAGGGCAAGGCCCATACCAGCAAGCAAAGCAAGGCCGAGACTGGCTTTCATGTTGACGCCAAGCTGGAGGGGCTCACCGTACTAAGCGGAGGAGGGGTGGGCAGCAAGGGAGTGTCAGTTCATCGCTGCAACTCCGGCGACGCCGGCGCTGGCGGTGACTCGCTCAGATCCGTTGCCAAGGAATGGGTGGTCGGATCTGCGACGCTGGCCTCAGAACCACCGGCCAACCGAGAGCCGAGTGGGGTTGGTGGCCTCAAGATGAAGGAAAGAAGCGAACCCGCACCGTGGGGGCGCCATTGCCGAGAGCGAGCTGAACTCGCAAGGGCTACACCTATGGGGTGGCGACCAGATCGGAGACAGTTCCTTCCCCTACCGGCAGCAGCCCCGCACCAACAGCCGCGGGGCTGTGCGCACCTCAGGTGGGCGCGATCAATCGATCACCGACGCCGACCCGAGGAAGTAGTTGTGATCGGCTCAATAGATGGCCGTTGAACGCCCGAGCCGCCGGTTCTCCGGTCGTCGGCCTTGAGCCTGGCTTGACAACCACCAGCGCAATTCGCGCAGCCACAGGCATGATTGCCCCCATTTGGGCAGCTTTCCTGGCAGAGGATGTGGGTGACAGACGGGCATTGGGGCATATATGCATCGGGTCTGAGATCTGGGGCTGCTGGGTCGCACCTCAACCCTGTCGAACTCAGACCCCAATGCCCGCCGGAAGAACCTGGTGGCAGTCACAACTAAACAGGTTGTCCGTTGTCCAGCTGCTTAACCCTGCGAAGAAGATAGAGTCCATAGAAGAATCCAGGTGCAGCGAGGAGTAGGGGAGCAAGAATGCTCAGACCTACGGAAGACTGCGCTCCAGTGCCTGCGGCCTTGTGCCCTGAGGATATCACCATGAAAACGGCAAAGTCCCATAGGGCGTGCGTAAGGATCACCGGGTAGAGCGATTGAGTACGCACACGGATGGCAGCGAACAGAATCCCACTGAAGCTCGCTGCGGCTGCTTGGATCAAGCCTGCCTGAAGTTCACCGGTGACAAAAACATTCAGCGCGTGAACCCCACCGAACACCAATGACGAGAACCAGACGGCTTTCCATACAGAGAAACGGTCTGTCAAGCCTTTGAAGATGATTCCACGGAACATCCATTCCTCAGAAATGCCAACCAGCAAGGTGTTCAGCGCTACCCAGAATGTCGTGACCAGACCCGGAAGTCCAAGCACGAGGGCAAGGGAGAAGAAGAGCACAATCATCAGGCCAGGCAACCACAGGATCCGCAAGGCGAATCCCCAATCCGGGGTACGGAACCCAATCTCTTTCAGGCCAAAGATCACCGTGACCAGACAAAGAAACCCGATAGCGGCAACGAATTGCCAGGCCAATCCGCGACTGACCATGTCGTTCAAGGAGGAGCTGCCTCCACCGCGACTGGCACCACCTCCGATGGTGACCATCAGCCATCCAACAAAGACTGCCAACGCGATCCAGAGAGTCTTAGTGTTTTTCATTCCAGGTCATTGAGGTGATTGTGTCGTGGTTTGCCATCAAGCCCCATAGCGCACTTGCGGCGATCATGGGATGGCAGCAAGGCCGTCAGCATGTTGCCACTACATTCATCCACCATTCAAGCAGTACAGCGTCATGCAACAGCAAAGTTCGCTCTATTCGGCGAGCCTTGATGTCGATGCGACAACCCATGGCTGAGCATCAAGGGGTCATTCCTGCTCCGCCCAATAGTGGCATCGAGACCATGAACGAGGGGGTGGATCCTTGCGCTGATGGCATCTATACTTCAGCCACTACGCATCGTTGCGCCATCCAGGAGCAGCCAGGAATTTGGCCGCCCAATGGAGGAGGCGACTATGGTGAGGCTGTGCCACGGAGAGAGCTGCACCCTGGTGAGACCGGAGAAGTATTGGGACTCAGAAGTAATCGTATAATTGAATCCTTCCTCTGTTTGGGCGTGTGATTGAATGACCCACTCCCAGGCTTTCAAGGCTACGCCAAGGCCCCACTCCGATTGCGCCATCCTTGCAGATGCAAGCGACTCTTTGATCAATTAATGCTAAACTCCTGCACTACCTTTTGACTATGCAAGCAAGCAACAAAGTCTTCAAGTCGTTGGCGATGCTTTCACTGGCATGCCTCGCCGGTGTTGTCCCATCTGCCATGGCGGCCCCCCAGAAGATCCAGCAATCTCAAGAAGTCAAGATGCCCTGCACCCTGAGCTGGGGCCCAAAGGATCGAAACGTCCTGGAGGCGGAGTGCAAAATCTACTGGACAAAGGGTCAGGGCACCTCGATTATTGTTTCTGGAACAGTAATCAAGTATCCTTCGCCAACGGCCATGCGCAAGGATCTTTACTTTGGCATTCTGATCTTCCCCGACACCAAAACAGCACTGATGACGTCGATGGGTATCTTTGAGCTGGAAGATGGGCCTGTTGAGCTTGCTGACAATCCGCTTGATCTTCAGAAGCTCAAGGATCGTCAGTACGTTCGCTGGACCAATGGCAAGCATCGCCTTGTTCTTCACCCACGCCCTGCTTCCTGATTTTTTGGCTTCACTTGCTTTACAGCCGCTTCCCTTGCCATACTCCTCTCATCTATTCACCATCTGATTTCCGGCTCCAAAAATGAACCTCTCAGTATCGTTTCGTCGTAGCCTTGCAATGGCCGGCATTCTCTTCATGGGCAGCCTGGGAATGGCAGCCGGGAATGCTTTCGCCAAGGTTCCTCAATTCCACTATGTCTGCCCTGGCGGGATTGATGTGCACGCCGATCGTGGTGGGCCCGTTTGGATCAATGGCAGAGAGGCCATGGTTCAGGAGTTCAGTCCTACCTATTACGAAGCCAAGGGCCCGGGCACCACGATTTCAATCAGCAAGAATTCCGGTGATTCCCTCTATGTCTCTTACACCCGTTCCAATGGAGCCCATGGGATCTGCAGCGCCGTTCCAGGCTCTGGGATGAGCTCATCCCCTTCCAGCTCAGGACAGTCCGCCAAAGTTGCTCGGCTTTCGGATGGCACCTATCAGGTGCATGTTGGCGGGAGTTGCCGAGTGTACTACAACGCCATGGGACGCCGCACCATCCAAACACCGGCCTGTACCCCGAGCCTCGTCCAGCAGGCCGATGATTCCATGGCTCAGAACCGGCCTCCATCGTCACAACCAACGATGTCGACCGTCGCCGCGGAAGATGCCTGTCTGGCAGCCGTCGCCAAGACGACGGGAGTGTCGCAGAACCGTCTCAGCATCCTCGATGTGATGACTGCCGAAGCCGGTATCGGCGTGAAGATTCGGGTACCAGGCGCCCAGGCCCCCTGGACCTGCACCAGCGATCCCAGAGGTCGGGTACAGGGTGTGATGTACACCGGCTCGGAGGGAAGACTCTGACTGATCATCCACCCATGAGCTGATCACAAACGAGCACTTGAATTTTGCTGGTATGCCGGCAGTTGATCAAGCGCTCTGCAGGATTGGCCATGGCAGCAATCAACGGCGCTTGTCGTCCTTACGCCACAACAGCCCCGCGATCCCCGTCACCACGCCCGCTCCACCCAGAAAGAAACCGATCGGGATCAGAGGAAAAGCCTCCCGGACGATGCCATCGGCATCGACCCGGACCCCGATCAGTCGGTAGGCCACGGCACAGGCCAAGGCACCAACAATCAGCAGTAAGGAGAGGCGAA
Source organism: Cyanobium sp. ATX-6F1 (assembly GCF_047395825.1). Lineage (NCBI taxonomy): Bacteria > Bacillati > Cyanobacteriota > Cyanophyceae > Synechococcales > Prochlorococcaceae > Cyanobium > Cyanobium sp. ATX-6F1. The sequence continues at coordinate 610,165 of NZ_JBCEBF010000003.1, forward strand.
TGAAGGTTCGCTTCATGACGATCCAGCCAATTCAGATCCAGAGCCTACTGTCTCGTACGGAACGCAACCACAAAAAGCGGCTTTACATTGGCCGGATTCCTGGGAGGCTGGTCGTCATGTTCCGATCAGCCTCGAACCTGCTCCTTCAAATCTTCTTGACGCCCTTGAACACACCATTGGAATTAAAGGTGCAAGTGAAGACTTGAGTGAAGGTGCTTGATACGTTGTACTGCCCGTACACCATGTAGGTGCCATTGGACTGACGACTGGGTTTGTTGCTGGTGATGTAGCGAGGGCTCTGGTTGAACTTTTCGGCCGCCATACCTGTGCAATAACGTGACATGTTCTCCACCTCTACACTCTCCCTAGCGGAACCACCACTACTGGAAGAACGCTTGTCACTGGTCATCTTGACCCCGTCGAACTCGCGATATTGGTTGTACTGACAATAGAAAAACAACGCGTTGTCACCCTCGGCGGGGGTCTGTCCATAGACAAGGTACTTACCGTTCTTGCGCTCGACTGGCAGGGTGGAGATGTCGCGAGGGCTCACGCTGTATTTAGCCGCCACTTCACCTTGGCAGAAGCGCATCATGTTCGATTCGTCGATATTTGGGCGGTTCTGCTTGGCCTCAGCTGAAACCCCAAGCCCAGAAGTGGTGAGAAGAACAGCGGAAGCGATCAGGAGGGCAGATTGACGCATGTGTGAACTTATGGGGGAGTTGAGGATACCGAAGAGGCAAGCACAATGGTTGCCTATCGAGTGGCGGCCTTTTACCAGCCACCAGCCTAGGCTCCGAGCCGCTTCCCCACCCCGATGCTGCACCGGGTTCGGCATGAACTGCTCAGAGCCGCGCCGCTGGCGCTGGTGATCGGTGGCGTGATCGGCGCCGGGCTCACCCGCGGGCTGATGGAGCCCCTGCGCCAGGGCAGCACCTTCGCCCTGGAAACCACCAGCTTCGTCACCGCCCAGATCTTCTCACCGCTGGTGGTGAACCTGGTCTGGATCGGCTGCTGCGTTCCGGCCAGGGTGGAACTGGCCAGCCGGATTCAGGCCAGGCCAGGCGCCCACATCCTCGGGCCTCGCCTGGCCACGGCGATGCTGGCGGCCCTGCTGCTGCTTCCCTATTTCATCCTGGCTGCGTTCACCGCCAGCGTGCTCGCTTCCCCGGCCCGATCTCACCGAGCAACTGCCCCTGTTCCTCGGATCGCTGACTCCATGGGTGGTGAGCAGCGCCGTGCTGCGCACCCTGCTGATGGCGGCGGCATCGGCCAGCCTCTGCCACATCATCGGCAAACGCTGCCGCCAGCATCCGGAGGAACTGGCCGCCCTGATCAGCACATCGATCGTGAACTGCGCTCTTTCGGTGGTGTTGCTGGAGGTGTTCTGGCTCGCCGTCGTTCCTCCCAGCTTCAACGGAAGGCCATGAACGAACCCCGTCCGACTTCAAGGCCCGCCTGGCTGCCGCGCTGGTCGGTGGAGGCGGTGGGCACGGGTCTGAGCTGGGCGGTGCCGGTTGGCGCCCTGCTGCTGGGTGTCTGGATGCTGAACGCCACCTGGCAGCAGCAGAGCTGGGTGGCCCGCAGTTTTGCCGTGCGTTTTCGCACCACCGATGCCAGCGGCATCTGGCCGGGCGTGAACGTCACTCTCTCCGGCTTCCGGGTGGGGCGGGTGGAGAAGGTGACGTTGGGCATGGACGGGAAGGTGGCGGTGGATCTGCGTATCGCCGAGACGTACCGCCGCCTGATCGGTCCTGCCAGCCGTGCCGAGCGTTACCAGGAGGGGCTGATCGGCGCCAGCCAGATCGCCCTCACCCCGGATGTACTGCCGCCTGGGAAGGAACCACCCCGCAGCGGTCTGCTGATTCCTTTTGAGCAGGGGCCCGACCTCGCCCAGCTGCTCGAAGAGATCGCCGCCACCCGGCTCAAGCTCAACCGCACCCTGGAGGGCACGGCCTCGGTCGCCGAGCGCGATGTGCCCCGGGCGATCAACAGTTTCCAGTCAACGATGCAGGACCTCAGGCGTCTCAGCAGCCGTCTGGAGCTGGAAACCGGCCGTACCGCCGCCACCACCCGTCAGACGCTGCAGGTGTACGAAGGCACCGCCCAACGGATCGACAACACCGGCGCTGCCGCCCGCAAGGCCACCGAAGAAGCTCTGGCGCTGATGCGTGAGGCCCACCCGCCACTGGTGGACACCCTGCGCGAGGTGAGAGCCCTGTCCCGTCGCCTCAATCTGCTGCTGGAGTCGTTCGGGGTGAAGGATGAATCTCCGCAGCTCTCGCCATCCGGACCCCGTTCAGGTGGGAGCGCCGGTGGTGGGAAAGAATGAGCTCGATGACCCCGACAGGCAGAAGGTGTCAGCGGCCCTCGTGCGGGCTGGTCAGCGGGCCAGGGAATTGGCCCTCCAGACGGGGACAGGGGTGGCGGTGCGGATCAATGGGGAGCTGAGGGTGCTGCGCGGCGACGACCTCAAGCCGAAGGATCAAGCGGAGGCATGAGCGTTCAACTCATGGCACAGGGCATCAAGCGCTTTCACTGCGGCGTCACGGGTGATCGTCGCCGGTGCCGCTCCTGAAGCAAAGGACAGCGACCTCCTGGTCGCTCCCATCAAGTGAAGCGACCGGGTTAGATGCCCACAACTGGGACAACGAACGCGCCCAAGCAGCCCGGCTAGCCATACCAGTACGCGTGTACCCATGGGTCAGGGCATGGGTTTCCGTCTGCGCCGCTCCTCCCAAGAGGCTGACGGTTCGTTGGAGCTGTCTATCGAGGAGTGGCCCTATCTCGATGAGGCTGTGCTGCGCCCCAGCCGCAGCCGCAAGGTCTGCATGACCTGCCACTTCTTTCGCCACCACACCGGGGTGAACTGCATCCCCCTGCTCACCTGTCAGTTGCACCAGGGACTGCTGACCCAGGGGGAGCACCTCACCCATCGCTGTCAGGGCTGGACCGACGACATGACGCGCCAGCGGGGCTGGTGCCCGGAGGTGGCCTGATCAGGCATGGCCATCAGCAAGGGACCACCCCTGTCGCCCAAAGACGGGTGGCTCAGCGACGGCCGCCAGGTGCTGCGCTTTCGCCCAACCCGCTGGCGGCGCACCTACCAACGGCTGGAGATCACCAAGGGAGAGTTACTCCCCGGCGAACCGGTGCCGTTGCTCAAGAACCGCCGGGAGATCAGCCGGGATGACGCCCTCAAGCTGTGGGCCGCCAAGCGCCAGGAGGGCTGGAGCCCCTGCGAGCCCCAGTGGTGATGGGGTGGGGCCCAGGAGTGAGGTTTGCCGTACTGACACCACGGCCAAACGGATCTATCAATGAATCAGAGGCCTCGACCAGGGCGGTTCCAACCAGTTCCCTGCAACCGGCCCGAGGGCGCCCGACACGGGGCGCCCTTCTCATTGGAACTGAGTTCGGCCCTGACAAGGCCACGAGTAGACGTGCCGAGCTGAGCTGTCTCTCTTAGGCTGACCACGGCTTCTGAGTTGCCATGCGCCTCGACGACCTGCTGGCCCAGGCTCCAAGGATCAGGGAGATCGCGACTGCGCACGGCGCAAGCAATGTGGCGGCGTTTGGCTCGGTGGCCCGTGATCAAGCTGGAGCCGACAGTGACCTGGATCTCCTGGTGGATCTGCCTGCACGCACGGGTCTGCTCGAGCGCATCGCCCTGAAGTTGGCTTTGGAAGACACGTTGCACTGCCGCGTGGATTTGATTCGCCGACGCAATCTCAAGCCAGCCGTCCTGGCTTCTGCCGAGCGGGACGCCATTCCCCTGTGATCGAGCCGAGGGACCGCGATGCCCTGGGCGACATTCTGACCGCGATCCGGCGGGTTCAAGGATTCCCCATCCCCGATCGAGAGACGTTTCTGGCCAGCGACCTTTTACAGGACGCGGTGGTGCGCAATCTTGAGATCATTGGAGAAGCCACAAAGCGCCTGAGCGACTCCTGCCGTCAGAACCACCCGCAGATTCCCTGGCGGGAGATGGCGGGGATGCGGGATGTGCTGATCCATGCCTACGACCGCGTGGACCTCGAAGAAGTGTGGATCACGTTGAGCGAGCAATTGCCAGCGCTGCTGGAGCAGATCGAGCCTGTGCTCAGCCTTTGAACCGGTGGCTGCTGATCGGTGCCGCTGCGTTCATCGCTGGGTGGGGCAACGTTTTCTCCGCCGACACCGCGCAGGCCAACCAACAGGCTTCCGCCACGGTGCGGCCATGCTGCACGCGGATGGTGTCGCCGTCACCGATCGAGAGCACCGTGGCCGAGGTGATCAGTGGTGTGAACATCAACCTGGCCCTGGTGGAAGACGGCATGGCCTTTGCCAACCGGAAATACCTGGGCCAGTGCAACGCCAAGGAGTATCTGGAGGCCGAGGACCGGGCTTCCCGCAGCCGCTATGGCGTGTGGCAGGTGCCCGGCGGCATCACCCGCCCCTGGGACTTCCGCCGTGGCCGAACAGCAGGGCGATCAGCAAGAACGACAGAGTCGATTCCTGGTGGCTGGAGGGTGAGGGCATCGAGGAGAAACACCATCGGCTGGCCAGAAGTGGTCGCCCCGCCAGCCAGCAGATCGTCGGTGCTGACCCCGGCGTCTTCTGCCCGGCCCAGAAACGCCACCTGAGACTGAAAGCCGTCCACCGGTCTGCGGATGGCCATCTGCAGCGCCTGCCAGGCCGTTTCGTCGCCGAACGCGGTGCGCAGCACCAGGGGCTCATCGCTTCTGGGCAAGGAATTCATCAGGGCTGGCTCGTGGGGATCGGAGCGCCCCCTCAACCAGATTGTCGTGGAACACGAAGGCACCGCCCAACGGATCGACAACGCCGGTGCCGCCGCCCGCAAGGCCACCTAAGAAGCTCTGGCGCTGATGCTTGAGGCCCATCCACCACTGTTGGACACCCTGCGGGAGGTGCGGGTGCTGTCGCGTCGCATCAATCGACTGCTGGAGTCGTTTGGGGTGAGCGATGAACCTCCGCAGCTCTCCCCGCCTGGAACCCGTTCAGGTGGGAGCGCCGGTGGTGGCCAAGAGTGAGCTCAACGCTCAGAACACCTCCAGCACCGGCCGCCCCGTAGCTGGCACCTCCAGCCTGATCGTCTCGGCCCGGCGGGACGACTCGCCGCAGCTCTTCGGGGTGGGGAAGATCTTGCCCGGGTTGGCGCGGCCCTCGGGGTCGAAGGCGCGGCGCACCAGCTGCATGGTGGCCAGATCGTCGGGGGCGAACATCCAGTCGAGGTAGCAGCGCTTGTCGGAGCCCACGCCGTGCTCGCCGGTGATGCTGCCGCCGGCCTGCACGCACAGCCGCAGAATCTCTCCCCCAGCTCCTGCACCTTCGCCTCCACCCCCAGCTCGTGGCGGTCGTAGAGGATCAGCGGGTGCAGGTTGCCGTCGCCGGCGTGGAACACGTTGGCCACCCGCAGGCCATAGGCGGCACTGAGCGCATCGATCGCCGCCAGCACCGAAGGCAGGGCGCTGCGGGGCACGACGCCGTCCTGCACGTAGTAAGTGGGGGTGATGCGGCCCACGGCCGCGAAGGCCGACTTGCGGCCCTTCCAGAGCAGGGCCCGATCGGCCGCATCCACCGCCTGGCGGATTGAGCGCGCCCCCGAGCGGAGGCAGAGGTCGCGGGTCAGGGCGGCCGCCGCGGCCACCTCCTGGGCCTGGCCGTCGAGCTCGATCAGCAGCACCGCCGCCGCATCACGCGGGTATTCGTCGGCGCCGAACAGGTCATCGACGGCGTTGAGCGTGAAGTTGTCCATGATCTCCATCCCCGCCGGCAGCACCCCCGCGGCCGTGACCGCCCGCACCGCCTCGCCGGCCGCCTCCATCGAGACGAAATCCGCCAGCAGCACCTCCACCGACTGGGGCGCCCGCAGCAGCCGCAGGGTGATCGCCGTGGCAATGCCCAGGGTGCCCTCGCTGCCGATGAACACCCCGCGCAGGTCGAGGCCGGGCATCTCCGCCAGCGGCCCGCCCAGGCGGGTGACCGTGCCGTCGGGGAGCACCACCTCGAGCTCCAGCACATGGTTGCTGGTGACCCCGTACTTGAGGCAGTGCACGCCGCCGGAGTTCTCGGCCACGTTGCCGCCGATGGAGCACACCACCTGGCTGGAGGGATCGGGGGCGTAGTAGTAGCCCTCGCCGGCCACGGCCCGGGTGACCCAGCTGTTGATCACCCCGGGCTCGACGGTGATCCGCTGGTTGGCCAGATCCACCTGCAGCACCCTGCGCATGCGGCTGGTGACCACCACCACCGCCCCCTGCTCGTCCACGGCCCCGCCCGAGAGGCCGGTGCCGCTGCCCCGGGCCACGAACGGCACCGCCAGCTCATGACAGGCGCGCAACACGGCCGCCACCTGTTCGGTGCTCTCGGGCAGCACCACCAGCGGCGGCGCCTGGCGGTGCAGGCTGAGTCCATCGCTGTCGTAGGTGAGCAGCTCCTGGGGCTTGGCCACCACGGCCCGCTCCGGCAGAACGTTCCTCAGCCGCCGTTCAAGGCGGGGCCAATCCGGGGTCACGGGCGCGGCACGGGGTAACGGAGGAATCCGGTGGGTACTGTTTTAGGTCAAGATGGCTTTCGGCCTGTCACCACCCGGTGGCCCAGCCCCCCAATCGTCTGCGGAACACGCCTTGACTACGGCCCCTGCGACTGCTCCTGCCTTGAACACAACGCGTTCGCAGGAACTCTTCAGTGCCGCCCAGACCCTGATGCCGGGGGTGTCAGTTCCCCCGTCCGCGCCTTCAAGTCCGTGGGCGGCCAGCCGATCGTGTTCGATCACGTCAAGGGCGCCTACGCCTGGGACGTGGACGGGAACCGCTACATCGATTACATCGGCAGCTGGGGGCCGGCGATCTGCGGCCATGCCCACCCGAAGGTGATCGGCGCCCTGCGCAACGCCCTCGGCAAAGGCACCAGTTTCGGCGCCCCCTGCGCCCTGGAGAACCAGCTGGCCGAGATGGTGATCGACGCCGTCCCCAGCGTGGAGATGGTGCGCTTCGTGAACTCCGGCACCGAAGCCTGCATGTCGGTCTTGCGGCTGATGCGCGCCTTCACCGGGCGCGAAAAGCTGATCAAGTTCGAGGGCTGCTACCACGGCCACGCCGACATGTTCCTGGTCAAGGCGGGCTCGGGCGTGGCCACCCTCGGCCTGCCCGATTCCCCCGGCGTGCCCCGCAGCACCACCGCTTCCACCCTCACCGCCCCCTACAACGACCTGGAGGCCGTCAAGCGTCTGTTCGCCGAAAACCCAGGCGAAATCGCCGGCGTGATCCTCGAGCCGGTGGTGGGCAATGCCGGCTTCATCACGCCCGAGCCGGGTTTCCTGGAGGGCCTGCGCGAGATCACCACGGAAAACGGCGCCCTGCTCACCTTCGATGAGGTGATGACCGGCTTCCGCATCGCCTACGGCGGCGCCCAGGGCAAGTTCGGCATCACCCCCGACCTCACCACCCTCGGCAAGGTGATCGGCGGCGGCCTGCCCGTGGGGGCCTACGGCGGTCGGGCCGAGATCATGGCGATGGTGGCCCCGGCCGGCCCGATGTACCAGGCGGGCACCTTGAGTGGCAATCCCCTGGCGATGACCGCCGGCATCCACACCCTGGAGCTGCTGAAGGTGCCCGGCACCTACGAACGCCTCGAAGCGATCACCAGCCGGCTGATCGCTGGCATCCTGGCGGCCGCCGGCGAGGTGGGTCTGCCGATCTGCGGCGGTTCGATCAGCGCCATGTTCGGCTTCTTCCTCTGCAAGGGGCCCGTGCGCAACTTCGAAGCGGCCAAGGCCGCCGATACCGTGCGCTTCGGTCAGCTGCACCGCGCCATGCTCGAGCGTGGCGTCTACCTGGCGCCGAGCGCCTTCGAGGCGGGCTTCCACCTCCCTGGCCCACAGCGACGACGACATCGACGCCACCCTGGACGCCTTCCGCTCCAGCTTCGCCCAGATCGCGTGAGCGGGGCTCGCGCTCTGGGCCTGGTGGCCCTGCTGGCGGCGCTCACGGGCTGCGGCCCGGGAGCTGACACCAAGCCCCTGAACCTCAGCGCCGGCCTGCCCGTGGGGGCGGCCCTGGCGCTGACCGGCAACGCCAATGTCTACGGCCAGGACCAGCAGATCGGCTTGCAGCTGGCCCAGGAGAGCATCAAGGGACCGGGCGGCAAGCCCGTGGCCCTGCGCCTCGAAGACGGCGGCAGCGACGAGCAGAGCGCCACGACGGCCTTCAACCTGCTGATCGAGGGCGGCGCCATCGCCCTGATCGGCCCCACCCTCTCCCAGCAGGCCTTCGCCGCCGATCCGATCGCCCAGCGCCGGGGCGTGCCCGTGGTGGCCCCCTCCAACACCGCCAGCGGCATCCCCGAGATCGGCCACTTCATCAGCCGCGTCTCGGCCCAGAGCTCGGTGATCGCGCCGCTTTCGATCGCCAAAGCGCTCGAACTCCACCCGGGAATCAAGCGGGCGGCGGTGTTCTACGCCCACGACGACGCCTACAGCACCTCGGAAACCACCATCTTCCAGAAGGCCCTGAGCGCCAAGGGGCTGCCTCCGGTGACGGTGCAGCGCACCCAGCTCAACGACCAGGACTTCCAGAACCAGATCACCGCCGCCCTGCGCCTGAAGCCCGACCTGATCGTGCTCTCGCTGCAGGCCGTGGACGGGGGCAACCTGATCCGCCAGCTCAGGGAGCTGGGCTACCGGGGCGTAATCGTGGTCGGTAACGGCATGAACACCCCGAACATCTACCCGATCTGCCAGAAGCACTGCGATGGCATCCTGATCGCCCAGGCCTACAGCCCCGAACTCGATACCCCCGCGAACAAGGAGTTCGTGCGTCGTTTCAAGGCGGCCAAGGGCGGGGCGATCCCGCCCCAGCTCACGGCCCAGGCCTTCACCGCCCTGCAGGTGATCACCGAGGCGGCCGATCGCCTCGATCGCCGCCAGCCCCTGGCCAAGCTCAGCCTCAAGGCCGCGCGCGCCGCCCTCAACAGCGAACTGCTCTCGGGCCGCTACCAGACCCCGCTGGGGGAGATCGGTTTCACCGCCAACGGTGAGGTGGTGCAGAAGCAGTTCTTCGTCGCCCAGGTGCGCATGGAGCCGGGGGCCGCACGGGCCGCTTCGCCCTGCTGAACTGACGGGGGAGGCACTTGGACCACCTGCTGCAGCTGCTGGTCAACGGTCTCTCCAGCGGCGCCGTCTACGCCCTGTTCGCCCTCGGGTACACCCTGGTGTTCTCGGTGCTGGGGGTGATCAACTTCGCCCATGGGGCGGTGTTCACCCTCGGGGCCTACTTCACCTACCTGCTGATCGGCGGGGCCGTGGGCGCCAACGGCCTGCTGGCGGGCCTGCAACTGCCCTTCGCCCTGCCCTTTCCGCTGGCGCTGTTGCTCGCCGGCGTCGGGGCCGCCGCGGTGAGCCTGCTGGTGGAGGCGGCCGCCTTCCGGCCCCTGCGCCGGCGGGGCGCCGACCCGCTGCTGGCGTTGATCTCCAGCCTCGGGGCCGGGGTGATCCTGGTGAACCTGCTGCAACTGCTGGTGGGGGCCGAGAGCTATGCGATCCCCACCTCCGCCCTCGGGACCCTGCCGGCGGCGGTGAGCCTGGGGGGCGCAGGTGCGCACGGTGCAGCTGCTGTTGATGGCGATCGCGGCGCTGGTGGTGGTGGCGCTCACCCTCTGGCTGGAGCGCAGCCGCGGCGGCAAGGCCCTGCAGGCGGTGGCGGAAGATCCCACCACCGCCCGGCTGCTCGGCATCAACAGCGATCGCATGGTGCAGCTGGCCTTTGGTGTGAGTGGCTTCCTGGCCGGGGTGGCCGGCGGGCTGGTGGGGTTGAGCGTCAGCATCGCCGGGCCCTACTTCGGCATCGGCTACGGCCTCAAGGGCCTCGGGGTGCTGGTGCTCGGCGGGCTGGGCAGCGTGCCGGGGGCGGTGCTCGGCGGCCTGATCGTGGGGCTGGCCGAGGCCCTGGTGCCGGCGGACTATTCAGGCTTCAAGGACGCCGTGGCCTACGCCTTCCTGTTCGCCGTGCTGCTGCTGCGGCCCCGGGGGCTGCTGGGGCGTCCCACGATCACCAAGGTCTGAGCGAAGCGCCCATGCCCCTCGATGCTTCGCTGTTGGTGCAGATGCTGCTGGGGGCACTGCTGGGGCTCTCGGTGTACCTGCCCCTGCGCAGCGGCCAGCTCTCGCTGGCGACCCCCGGGTTCTACGCGATCGGCGGCTACACCGCCGCCCTGCTCTCCACCCGCTTCCCGGCCCTCGCCGGGGATGGGGCGCTCTATCCGCTGCCCTCGCTGCTGCTGGAGCTGGTGCTGGCGGCCCTGCTCGCCGGGGCGCTGGCCCTGGCGATCGGCGGGCCGGTGCTGAAGCTCAAGGGCATTTACCTGGCGATCGCCACCATCGCCCTGGTGGAGATCCTGCGGGTGCTCAACCTCAACCTGGGGTTCACCGGCGGCGCCACCGGCATCTTCGCCATCCCGCAGCCCTTCGAGGGCCCGCTGGGCTATCTGCTGCTCACCCTGGCGGTGCTGGCCCTGGTCTGCTGGCTCTGCGCCCGCCTGGAGCGGCTGCGGCTGGGGCGGGCGATGGAGGCGATCCACGAAGACGAGCTCGCCGCCGACTGCATGGGCATTGACACCGCCCGGGTGAAGCTGCTCAGCTTCCTGTTCAGCGCCCTGGTGGCGGCGGTGGCGGGGGTGATCAGCGCCCACTTCCTGAACACCTGGAATGCGCGTCAGGGCAGCTTCGACGCCAGCATCACCACCCTCGCCTTCGTGGTCTTCGGCGGCTCGCGCACCTGGCTGGGGCCAGTGGTGGGCGGGCTGGCGCTCACCGCCCTGCCCGAGCTGCTGCGCCCCGTGGGCGACCTGCGGCTGGTGGTCTACGGGCTGGTGATTCTGCTGGGACCGATCCTGTTTCCCCAGGGCCTGATCACACCGGAGCTGCTGCGCAGGCTGCGTTGGCCGTTCCGGCAGACACGCGCAGAGGCCCCCGGGCCATGAACCAGGCCCACCTTGAAGACGCTCCCCTGCTGGAGTTGCAGGCGCTGAGCTGCCGCTTCGGCGGCCTGCGTGCCCTCGATCGGGTGAGCCTGGCGGTGAAGCGCGGCGAGATCTTCGGGCTGATCGGCCCCAACGGCGCCGGCAAGACCACCCTGTTCAACCTGATCTCCGGCCTCACCGCCGCCAGCGGCGGCCGCATCCTCTGGCGCGGCCAGCCGATCACCGGCCTGCGTCCCGACCGCATCGCCCGCCTGGGGCTCGCGCGCACCTTCCAGAACCTGCGCCTGTTCGCCCCCTTGAGCGCCCTGGAGAACGTGCTGGTGGGGCTCCATGGCAGCGCCCGCACCCCCTGGTGGCGGGGCTCCTGGGCACCGCCAGCTTCCGGCGCCGCCAACGGGAGCTGGAGGCGCAGGCCTTCGAACTGCTGGAGCTGCTGGAGCTGGCACCCCTGGCCCAGCAGCGCGCCGCCAGCCTCTCCTACGGCAACCAGCGGCGCCTGGAGATCGCCCGGGCCCTGGCCACCGGCCCCCGCTTGCTGCTGCTCGATGAACCGGCCGCCGGCCTGAACCCGGCTGAAAAAGCGAGCTCAGCGCCCTGATCCGCCGCCTGCGAGAGCGGTTCTCACTCACGGTGCTGATCATCGAGCACCATGTGCCGCTGATGATGGACCTCTGCGACCGCCTGGCGGTGCTCAATTTCGGCGAACGCATCGCCCTGGACACGCCGGAGCTGGTGCGCCGCGATCCGGCCGTGATCGAGGCCTACCTGGGGGGCGCCGTGGAAGAGGAGCCATGAGCAGCGCCGCCCCACTCCAGGCCCCACTCCAAGCCCCACTGCTGAGCCTGGAGCACCTGAGCGTGCGCTACGGCCGCATCGCCGCCCTGGAGGAGGTGGATCTGGAGGTGCGCAGCGGCGAGCTGGTGACCCTGCTGGGCTCCAACGGCGCCGGCAAGAGCACCACCTTGAAGGCGATCTCCCAGCTGGTCGCCCCCAGCGGCGGCGCCGTGCGCTGGCGCGGGCAGGCACTCAAGGGGGTGGCGACGGAAACCACGGTGCGCCTGGGCATCGGCCACTGCCCGGAGGGGCGCCGGGTGCTCAGCCGCCAGAGCGTGGCCACCAACCTGGAGCTGGGGGCCTACCTGCGCCGTGACCGCGCCGGCATCGCCACCGACCTGGAGCGCTGCTACGGCCTGTTCCCGCGGCTGGCGGAGCGGCGCACCCAGCTGGCCGGCAGCCTCTCGGGGGGCGAGCAGCAGATGCTGGCGATCGCCCGCGCCCTGATGGGCCGCCCCACCCTGCTGATGCTGGATGAACCCAGCCTGGGGCTGGCACCGAAGCTGGTGGCCGAGGTGATGGGGATCCTCGCGGAGCTGCACCGCCAGGGGCTCTCGATCCTGCTGGTGGAGCAGAACGCCCGGGCTGCCCTGGCGATCGCCAGCCGCGGCTACCTGCTGGAGGCGGGCCGGGTGAGCCGCAGCGGCAGCGCCGCCGAACTCCTTGATGACGAGGGCCTGCAGGCCTCCTATCTGGGGCGCTAGGGGGCTGATCGGCCCGCGTCAATCAGCCGCTGACCAATCGGCGCTTGCGCCACTGCAGCGCACCCCAGGTGATGAACAGCAGCGCCGCCGGCAACACCGCCACCAGCACCACCAGACGGAATTCATCGAGGGCGCCTGGAACGGTGTTGAACAGAATCTGCTCCAGCAGATAGCAGCCGTAGAGCCCCAGCAACAGCCAGCCCTCGGAGCGGGTGATCACCCCACCGCTCCAGAAGATCGGCAGGCAGGCCAGGGTTGTGATCACCATGATCGGGAAATCGCGAGTGATCATCACCTGCTCCACCCCAAGGCCCCGACCGCCGGAGACCGTGGCGCAGAGGCCGAGGATCACCAGCTGGTTGAGCAGGTTGCTGCCCACCACGTTGCCGATCGCCAGATCGCCCTTGCCCCGGTAGGCCGCCACCACCGAGGTGACCAGCTCCGGCATCGAGGTGCCGGCGGCAACGATCGTCAGACCGATCACCGTTTCGCTCACCCCCAGCCCCAGGGCCGCGGCCGTCGCCCCTTTCACCAGCAACTGGGAGCCGATCACCAGCAGCACCAGGCCACCCGCCAGCTTGGCCGCGGCCACCGGGGCGGGTGCCGCACCATCGCCATCGAAATCATCGGCCGCTCCAGCAGGCTCCTCGCGCGCTGAGACGATCTCCCAGATCAGGTTGATCACCGTGCCCGTGAGCAGCGCCAGCCCGGCGATCCAGGTGAGCCGTCCGCCCGAGGCCATGCCCCAGGTCGCCATCGAGACACCGAACAGCAGCGGCACATCGCGGCGCACCAGCCGGCTGTTGACCCGCAGGGGCATGACCACGGCGCTGGCGCCGAGCACCACCAGCACGTTGAAGATGTTGGAGCCCACGATGTTGCTCACCGCGAGGGCATCGCCGCCGCTGCCGCCCTGGGTGGTGGCCAGCAGGCTCACGAACAATTCAGGGGCGCTGGTGCCCAGGGACACCACCGTGAGGCCGATCACCAGCTGGGGGATCCCCAGCAGCAGCGAGAGGGCCACCGAACCGGCGACGAACAGTTCCCCGCCGCCGAACAGCAGCAGGATCCCCACCACGATTTCCAAGACAATGAGGGAATAGGCCATCAAACCTGTGCCGTGAGGGCCTGCATGTGTCGGCTCAGGTTATGGGGCGATCGGCCGGGGCAGGCTTCCCAAGGCACGTTTCGCGCATCAACTCAGCGAAAGGCCCCAGCGAAAAGGCTCAGCGAAAGGGCGGTGAGTAGAGCAGCCCGCCATCGCGCCAGAGGCGGTTGGGGCCGCGCTCCAGCCCCAGGGGCGAGCCCTGGCCCAGGGTGCGCTCGAACAGCTCGCCGTAGTTGCCCACCGCCGCCACGGCCCTGGCGGCGAAGTCGGCGGGCAGGCCCAGTTGACGGCCCAGGTCGCCCTCGAGGCCCAGAAAACGACGCAGCTGGCTCTGGCGGGGATCGGCCCTGGCCGTTGCGGTGCGCGCGGCCAGGTTGGCGCGGCTCAGCCCCAGCTCCTCCGCCTCGATCAGGGCGCGCACACTCCAGCGCACGGCATCGGCCCAGACTGGATCCGCCTGGCCGCTGGCGGGGGCCATCGGCTCCTTACTGAGGATGCCAGGGAGCAGGCGGTGGGCGGCGGGATCGGGGAACAGGGTGCGGCGGGCCGCCAGGCCGGAGCGGTCGCTGGTGACGGCCTCGCAGCGGCCCGAGAGGTAGGCACTAAAAGTCTCGTCGGCGTTGCGGTAGCGGATCGGCACATAGGCGAGCCCCAGGCTGCCCATGCGATCAGCAAGCACGCCCTCGTTGGTGGAGCCGCTCACCACACAGACCGTGCGCCCGGCCAGGTCCGCCAACCGCGTGATGCCGCTGGAAACCGGCGCCAGCACACCGCCGCCGTCGTAGTAGACGATCGGCGCAAACGAGAGGGCGTTGCCGCCGGGGGCATCGCGGCTGAGGTTGAGCGTGGTGTTGCGAGAGAGCAGATCGACATCGCCACTGGCGACGGCGGCGAAGCGATCGTTGCTGCTGAGCAACTTGAGATCGAGCTTGGATGGATCCCCCAGCACGGCGGCGGCCACGGCGCGGCAGATCTCCACATCGAGGCCCTGGAAGCGGCCATCGGCGCCCACGCTGCTGAAGCCTGGCAACTGGCCGTTGATGCCGCAGATCAGGTGGCCCCGCTGCTGGATCAGGCCCAGGCGGCCAGCCGCCAGCGGGCCAGAGGAATCACCGGAGCAGCCGGCCACAAGCGTCAGCGCCGCCAGCAGGGGCGCCGCCAGGGTCGACAGCCTGAACCTAGGTTCCATAGCCGCCGCCTCCGGGGGTGGCGATCTCCAGCAGATCACCGGGTTGAACCTCCAGCTCAACGCTGCCCGCCAGGGCTTCGATCGACCCATCGGCGCGCTCGAGGCGGTTGCGGCCGAGCGCCCCCGGCCCACCACCCGCCAGGCCGAACGGGGGCACCCGGCGGGAGCCCGAGAGGATCGACACCGTCAGCGGCTCCAGGAAGCGCAGCCGCCGCACCACCCCATCGCCCCCCCGGTGGCGGCCCAGGCCACCACTGCCGCGCCGGATGGCGAACGACTCCAGCCGCACCGGGAAACGGCTTTCGAGCACCTCCGGGTCGCTGAGGCGTGAGTTGGTCATGTGGCTCTGGATGGCGTCAGCCCCCGCGAACGTGGCACCGGCGCCGCTGCCGCCGCAGATCGTCTCGTAGTACTGGCAGTGGCCATTGCCAAAACTGAGGTTGTTCATCGTGCCCTGGGCCGCCGCCATCACCCCCAGGGCGCCAAAGAGAGCATTGGCGATCGCCTGGGAGGTTTCCACATTGCCGGCCACCACGGCGGCGGGGTGCCGGGGCCGCAGCAGGCAGCCCTCCGGCACCACCAGATCGATGGGCCGGAAGCAGCCGGCATTGAGGGGGATCGCTTCCCCCACCAGGGTGCGGAACACATAGAGCACCACCGCCTTGGTGATCGCCAGGGGGCGTTGAGATTCCCCGGGTGCTGGGGGGAGGTGCCGCTGAAATCAACCGTGGCCCGGCGCGCGGCCCGATCAATCCGCACCGCCACGGCGATGGCGGCCCCGTCATCGAGCTCCACCCGGAAGGCCCCATCCTCCAGGCGATCGATCACCCGGCGCACGGCCTCGGCGGCGTTGTCCTGCCCATGGCCCATGTAGGCCAGCACCCGCTCGCACCCCTCCTGGGCCACCAGGCGCTCCAGCTCGGCCGCCCCCAGGCGATTGGCCGCCACCTGGGCCTGGAGATCGGCGAGGAGCTGGTCGGGATTGCGCACTGGCCAGGCTCCGGCAGCGAGCCGTTGGCGCCAGGATGCCTCAGAGAACTCGCCTTGCTCCAGGAACGGCACGTTGTCGAGCAGCAGACCCTCCTCCTCGATGCTGGAGCTGTTGGGGGGCATTGAACCGGGGGTGAGGCCACCCACATCGGCGTGGTGGCCACGGCTGGCCACGAAGAACGACGGCTCACCGGCAGCGGCGAACACCGGCGTGATCACGGTCAGATCCGGCAGGTGGGTGCCGCCGTTGTAGGGATCGTTGGAGACCACCGCATCCCCGGGGGCCAGGGGCGGGCGCTCCCCGCGGGCGACGGCCGCCAGCAGGCTGGCGACACTTTCGCCCATGGAGCCCAGGTGCACCGGAATGTGGGGGGCGTTGGCGACCAGATTGCCGCGGCGATCGAACAGGGCGCAGGAGAAATCCAGCCGCTCGCGGATGTTCACCGAGGTGCTGGTGAGGCGCAGACGTTCGCCCATCTGCTCGGCGATGGCGGTGAAACGGTAGTGAAACAGCTCCAGCAGCACCGGATCCACTGCCTCCGGATCCACGGGAGCCGCCGGATCGTCCGAGCGGGTACCGAGCTCATGGGTCCCGGCGCGGCCAGGGCCAGAGGGGGCATGACGCAGCATCAACTCCCCCCGCCAGCACCTGGAGGTCCCAGCGTGGCGCCACCAGCACGGTGCCGGTGGACTCGGTGATCAGGGCTGGCCCCCTGAGCCGATCACCCGGCCTCAGGCGCCCCCGGGAGAGCAGCGACGCTGGCTGCCAGGCCCCATCGATGAACAGGGATGCCGTGGCGGGGCTGTCCTCCGGGTCCTGGGGATCGCCGCCGGGCTGTTGCGCGCGATCCGCCAGGGGAGCGCCGGCCGCCACCCGCTCCACACTCAGCCATTCCACCTCCAGAGCCACAGGCGTGCCGCCCACTCCAGCGGGGGAGTAGCCGTAGCGCTGCTGATGGCTCTCGAGAAAGCTGCGCGTCATCGCCTCCAAGGAGTTCAGGGCTGCCGGCAGGCTCACCTCAGCGCCCCGAAGCCGCAGCCAGGCGGTCACCCGCCGCGACGAGCCCGGCAGCGGCTCGCCATCGAGGCGCTCCGCCAGCTCATGCAAGCGCCGCACGCAGGCTGCATCGAGGGGCTCCAGCACACTGCGCTCACGGATCCGCCGCTCCTCGGCCAGACCCATGCCGTAGGCGGAGAGCACCCCAGCGAGGGGATGGAGCAACACCTGGGCCATGCCCAGGGCCTCCGCCAGGGCACAGGCGTGCTGCCCGCCGGCCCCGCCGTAGCCCACCAGGGCGGCCTGGCGCAGGTCGTGGCCCCGCTGGATTGAGATCCGCCGGATCGCACCGGCCATGCGCGCCACGGCGATCGCCACCGCCCCCTCCGCCAGACGCTCGATGGGCTGGGGCGTGGACCCGGGAGCCGTTGGCCAGGCAACCTCCAGTTGCGCCGCCAACGCCTCGAACCGCGCCGCCGATGCTGCGACCTCCAAAGGCTGATCACCGCCGGGGCCGAACAGCGCCGGAAAGGCCTCGGGCCGCAGGCGCCCCAGCAGCAGGTTGGCATCGGTGACCGTGGCCGGGCCGCCGCGCTGGTAGCAGGCCGGCCCCGGATCGGCGCCGGCGGAGGCGGGCCCCACCTGCAGTCGCTCGCCATCGACATGCACCACGGAGCCACCACCGGCGGCGACGGTATGGATCGCCAGCATCGGCGCCTGCAGGCTGAGGCCGGCGAGTTCCGTTTCGCTGCAGCGCTCCCAGGGCAGCCCAGGCCCGGCCGAATGGAACACATCCGTGGAGGTACCGCCCATGTCAAAGCCGACGATCGCGCCAAGCCCAGCCGCCGCCGCGATGCGGCAGGCGCCCACCAGGCCCCCGGCCGGGCCGGAGAGAATCGTGTCCTTGGCCCTCAGCTGCTCCGGCGCGATCAATCCACCACTCGACTGCATCACCCGCAACCCACAATCGGGCCCCAGCTCAGCCTGCAGCTGGCCCAGGTAGGCCCGCAGGGGCGGATCCACATAGGCCTCCACCACAGCGGTCTGGGCCCGGGGCACCAGCTTGGTCAGGGGGCTCACCCGGTGGGAGAGGGCCACATGGTTGAACCCCAGCTGGCGCAGCCACTCCCCGAGGGCGCGCTCATGGCAGGGATGGCGGGCGCCATGGAGCAAAGCAACAGCAACACTTCGGTAGCCATCAGCGTGGGCACGGCGCAACTCCACCTCCAGCTCGGCATCCAACCCGAGCGGCTCTAGCTCGCTGCCGTCGGCCGCCAGGCGGCCGCCCACCTCCAGCACCCGGCCAAGGAGCTGGTCGGGCTTCACGATCCGCAGGGCGAAGAGATCGAGCCGGTGCTGGTCGCCGATCAGCAGGGCATCGGCGAAGCCGCAGCTCACCAGCAGCAGGGTGGGGGCGCCGGAGCGCTCCAGCAACGCATTGGTGGCCACGGTGGTGCCCAGGCGCACCTCGGCGATGGCTCCTTTGGGCAGGGGTTCCCCAGGGCCCACCCCCACCAGCTCTCGGATCGCCGCCACCACCGGATCACCGCCGGCCGCCGCCGACAACACCTTGCGCACGACCAGCTCACCGCCTGGGCTGCGGGCCACCAGGTCGGTGAAGGTGCCACCCCGGTCGATCCAGAAGCGCCAGGCCAACCCCAGGTCGATCATCAACGGGAGCCTTAGCCTAGGAAGTCAGCCGCCACCGGCTCTCAAGGATGGTTCTGTTCAGATGAAACTGATAGCCCTTGCCTTCACCGCCACTGGCTTCACCGCCGCTGCCTTGAGCGCTGGGCTCCTTCCCATGCTGGGCCTTCCCGCCCGGGCCGCCGATCTCAACGTCGACATCGATGTGATGTGCCAGGGATTCGTCATCCTCAACAAGGACCTGGGGGCCTCGGCGGCCCCCGGCACACCGGCGGCCGGCAAGATGCAGCAGGAGCTGAAGCTCACGGCGGCCCAGTACGGCGCCCTCTGGTCGCTGATGAAGCTCACCCCCACCGACACCTGCGTCGGCCTGTACTGAGCTGAGCTCCGGGGAGCCGGCCGGCCCCGGACCAAGCCCATCAGCGGAAGTTCTCGAACTGCAGCGGCAGCTCCAGATCCTCGGCGCGCAACAGCTGGATCGCCTGTTGCAGGTCGTCCTTGTTCTTGCCGGTGACCCGCAGGCTGTCCCCCTGGATCGCGACGGTCACCTTCTTGAGCTGATCACGCACCGTCTTGGAGAGCTTTTTGGCCAGCTCCTGGCTGAGGCCCTTGCGCAGCAGCACTTTCTGCTGCACCCGGTTGCCGCCCACGGGCTCGGGGGTCTGGAAGTCGAAGATCTTGAGCGACAGCTCCCGTTTGGTGGCCTTCTGGCGCAGCACATCGACCACGGCCTCCAACGTCATGTCGCTGGCGGTGGTGATCGTGAGGCTGCCCTCCTCCAGCTCGATCTCGGTTTTGGAATCCTTGAGGTCGTAGCGCTGGCCCACCTCGCGGCGCACCTGGTCCACGGCATTGACCAGCTCCTGGCGATCGAAATCGGAGACCACATCAAAGGAGTAGGTGTCGGCCATCGGACCAGAAGACAGGGGTGAGGGGCTCCAGCCTAGAAAAGGGACCTCGCCCACTCCTCTGCTGCCATGCCCCTGACTGCCGCTGCCCCCTTCGCCTGGTCGCTGGTGCTGGCCGGCGCCGTGGTGATCGTGAGCCTGGTGCCGCTGGCCCTGGGCCGCTCCCGGGCTGATTTCAGCGTCGCCGATCTGGCGGCACCGCGGGCGATGTTCGAGCGGCTGCCGGCCTGGGGGCAGCGGGCCAGCTGGGCCCACCAGAACGCCTTCGAGGCGTTCACGCTCCATGCCCCGGCCTGCCTGCTCTGCCTGGTCGCCGGGGTGAACGCGCCGGCGGCGCTGGTGGCCGCCTGGGCCCATCCGCTGCTGCGCCTGGCCTACAACGGCGCCTATGTGGCCAACGTGCCTCCCCTGCGCAGCCTCTGCTGGATCGGCGCGCTGCTCGCCACGGCGGTGCTGTATTCCGAAGGGCTCAAGGCGGTGCTGGCGGCGGCTTGAACCAGCTAGCCCGCGGCCACCGAGCGGCGGTCCGCCCTCAGCCCTTCTCCTGCAGCCCCCTGAGAGCGGTGAGCAGGGAGGCGGGACTCTGGGGGTCGACCATCAGCACGCTGCCACCGGGGGTCTTGGCCATCTCCTTGCCCATGGAGGTCCAGTCCATGGCCAGCAACAGGCGCAGGCCTTCGGCGCCCGCCGGGTGGGCTTCGATCACACGCGCCAGCTCGGCGGCCGCCTCGGCGCGGGCAATGGCCAACACCTTCTGCTGCTGGGCCTGGGCTTCGGAACCCAGCAGCAGGGCCTCCTGCTGGGCCTTGGCATCGAGCACCAGGGCCTCGGCCCGCCCCTTGGCCGCATTCACCTGTGACTCCCGCTCCCCTTCGGAGCGCAGGATCGCGGCGCGCTTCTCGCGCTCGGCGCTCATCTGCATCTCCATCGCCTGCTGCACCCCCGGGGACGGCACGATGTCGCGCATCTCCACCCGGGTGACCTTCACGCCCCAGGGATCGGTGGCCTGATCAAGCTCATGGAGCAGCACTTCGTTCACCTCCGAGCGGGTGGAGAAGGTCTGGTCGAGGTCGAGCTTGCCCATCTCCGAGCGGATCTGGGTGAGCACCAGATTCACCATCGCCGACTGCAGGTTGTCGAGGGCGTAGTAGGCCTTGGCATGCTCGAGCAGCTGCCAGTAGACCACCGCATCCACCTCGATCGAGACGTTGTCCTTGGTGATGCACTGCTGGGGGGAATGTCGAGCACCCGCTCCTTGAGCGACTCGTTGCTGACGACCCGTTCGACCACGGGCAGCACCAGCGACAGGCCCGGCTTGAGTTCCCGGTCGAACTTGCCCAGGCGCTCCACCAGCATCGAGCGCCCGCCGTTGGTGATCTTGGCGCTGCCCACTCCCAGAAACCCGAGCAGCACCAGCGCCGGCAGCGAAAACAGCACTTCCATGGGAGTCCAGATGGGTTGAACCGATCCAGGTTAGGCAGCGCTGCCGTTCAGCCCACAGCAGACTGGCAGGATTCGCCCTTGGCCCGATGGCCCCACTGTTCTGGCTGGCGATGGCCGGGGTGCTGTTCCTGATCGAAGTGAGCATCCCCGGGTTCGGGGGCTTCGAGATCGCGGCGGTGGCCGCCCTGCTGGTGTCGGCGCTCACGGCCCTGGTGGGCCTGCCGGTGTCGATGCAGGTGGTGGTCTTTGCCCTGATCAGCCTGCTGGGCAGCGCGGCGCTGTGGCGCTGGTCGAGCCGGCAGCCCTCGAAGCTGGAGCGCCTCGCCCCCGCCGACGACCGGGCCGAGGTGATCGCCGCCTTCGACGCCCAGGGGCGCGGCCGGGTGCGCTGGCAGGGCCAGAGCTGGGCCGCCGAAAGCCTCGATGAACCCAGGCGGCTTGAGCCCGGTGATCAGGTGGTGGTGATGCGTCGGGTGGGCACGCGGCTGGAGGTGATGGCCTCGGAATCCTGATCAGAATCCTGAAGGGCCCGGGCCCGGCGACCTCAGTCGAAGAACATCAGGCTGACCACCTTGCCCATGTCCTCGGCGGCGTGGCAGCTGGTGAGCAGGGTCTCGCTGTCGTGGAAGGCGTAACAGATCAGCTGGTCGCAGCGGCCGATGATCTCCTGGTTGCAGAGGCTGCTGGCCATCGGCAGGGGCAGTTCGTCGTGCTCGGGCTTCTCGACCAGGTGCAGCACCCGCTCCAGCTGGTCGCGGGATTCGCTGGGCTGGCGCTCCAGGCTCTGGGGCAGCAGCACCGTCAGCCGGCTGGGGTCCACCTCCAGCACACCGCGAATGACGGCGGCGTTCACCCCCAACGAGCCCGAGGTGACCAGATTGTGCCCCTCCTGGGCCAGGGACCGCGCCACCAGCTCCACCAGGTGGATCGAGACCACCGGCACGTGACGGCTGCCGAGGATGGCGATGCGCCGTTTGCCCGTGTCCTGGAGCATCGCCAGCTCCTGGGCCAGGGTGTCGATCCGGTCGAGGGCCGGTAGATCAAGGGACCGAGTCAACGCTTGCCATCTGCCAGCGAGTTGAAATTAGCAGCGCTCTCCTCAGGCCCGCTGGGGCAACCTCAGCCGATCGAACAATCGGTTGAACGAGCAGTGCTCCTGCACCAGCTTGAAGGCGTAGGTGGCCTTGACTGATTCGTGCAGGCGGGCGTGGCCGAAGGCCCGCTCGACCACCTCCACGGTGGTGAGGGTGTCGTGCTCCACCTTGAGGATCGGCACCTCCAGTTCCTCGGCGCGGTTGATCAGCTGTGGCAGGGGCTCGCTGGCGCCCGTGAGGATCAGGCACTGGGTGGAGGCCTCGAGGGCCGCCAGCTGGATGTCGGTGCGGTCGGCGCCGGTGACCACGGCCATGTTGCGGCGGCGGCGGAAGAATTCCATCGCCGAGTTGACGTTCATCGCCCCGATGCTGAGGGTTTCCACCAGCAGATCGAGGCGCTCGCGGCAGCAGAGCACCCGCGCCCCCAGGCGCCCCGCCAGCTCTTCAACGGTGACGCTGCGCAGCAGCGGGCTGCGCGGCATCACACCGAACACCGGCAGCCCCAGAGCTTCCAGGGCGGGCACCAGTTCGGCGCGCAGTTCGCCCACCTGGTCAGGGTTGACGGAATTGAGCACCACACCGGCCAGGTGCTCCCCCAGCTGCTGCTGGGCCTCCAGCAGCGCATCGATGCTGAGGCTGTCCTCCCAGCGGTGCACGAGCACCACAGGGGCCGCGAAGGCCTCGGCCAGGCGGCTGAGGTTGAGGCCATAGAGCAGACCTTCACTGAGGGTTCCGGCGGCCTCCAGCAGGGTGACCCCGTCACTGAAGGCCCCCAGCCGCCGCTGCAGCAGCTCGAAGCCCGGCCCGGAGCTGCGGCGCCCCTCCAGCAGGCGGGCCAGGGCGGTGGCGGGCTCCAGCAGATCGAGGGAGGGCAGCAGCTGCTCGGGAGCCAGGCCAAGGATGCTGCCCACGAAACGCACGTCGTCGTCGATCAGCTCGATCGACTCCTGATCGGGGTCGGGCGTGCAGCTGGTGGCCAGGGGTTTGCCGAAGCGCAAGGCCAGCCCCTGCTGCACCAGTTGCCTCCCCAGGCCAAGCACCACAGCCGATTTGCCACTGAACGGGTGACAGGAACCAATCAGAAGCGTGGGGGCCATCTAGAGCACAGGACTGTGGGGGATCTCACCGACCAGAAGCCAGCGCCAGAAGTTCTCAGGCAGGTCGGGTTCAGCACCCCCGTCACGGTCCTGGATCAGATCCATCAGCCAGAGCACCAGCTGGTGGGTGGGAACGGAAAAGCTGTAGAGCACTTCGGGCAGCTGGGGAAAGCTCAGCTGACAGCTGCTGCGTTCCTGGGGGAGGTGCCGGCTTGCCAGCGCAGCTCGAACACGTGCGGTGTCCCGAACTTCAGCACCCGTTGGCCGCTCACCCGTCCTTGATCGAGCAGATGGATGGCCTGATCCAGCACCCCCTCCCGGCTGACCCCACTGCAATAGGGGGCATAGAGCGCCACCTGGGCGGCGTCATGGGAGGCCACATCCGTGGGGTTGTTGGAGGCCATCCGTGCGTCGGTCGCCGCGAGCGCTATAAGAATGCCCCATGCTGCCAGCCTGTGGGGCGTTCGCCCACCGATGGGGCCCAGCGATGAATCTGCTTGAGGCGCTCCTGGGCCGGGCCCTGCCCCTGGCGGGCCGGCGGGTGGCGGTGAGCGGAGCGGGGGAAGCCTTGGCCGGGCGCTGCTGCTGGAGCTCCAGCGCCGCGGCGCCACACCGATCGCCCTCACCAGTTCGGCGGCGCCCCTGGAGCTGCGGGACAGCGAAGGCCAGCTGCTGGCTCTCGAGCAGGTGCCCTGGCGCTGCGGCGAGGAGAGCGCCCTGGCGCAGCTGCTGGAGGGGGTGGACATCCTGGTGATCAACCACGGCATCAATGTCCATGGGGAGCGCAGCCCCGGGGCGGTGGAGCGCTCCCTGGAAGTGAATGCCCTGAGCGCCTGGCGACTGCTGGAGCTGTTCGTGGCGACCTGCGAACGCCAGGGCCGGCCCGATCCGGCCGCGCCGATCAAGGAGGTGTGGGTGAACACCTCGGAGGCGGAGGTGCAGCCGGCGTTGAGTCCGCTCTATGAGCTCAGCAAGCGCCTGCTGGGGGAACTGCTGAGCCTGCGTCAGCTGGATGCCCCGGGGGCCCCTGGCGCCTGCGGCGGCTGGTGCTGGGGCCGTTCCGCTCCGCCCTCAACCCGATCGGGGTGATGCCGGCGGGCTTCGTGGCCCGCCAAGTGCTGGCCCAGGCCAGCTGCGGCCTCGGGCTGATCATCGTCACCCCCAATCTGCTCACCTACCTCACGATGCCCCTGGCTGCGGTGTGGCGGCGGCTTTACTTCGGTCTGGTCACCCGGCGCCAAACGGACGCTGGGCCCTAGAAATCCCGGTCGGTGAGGATCTCGCAGCCGTCACTGGTGACGGCGATGGTGTGCTCCCACTGGGCGGAATAGGAGCCGTCCACGGTGACCACGGTCCAACGGTCCTTGAGGGTGCGGCAGTCCTTGGAACCGGCGTTGAGGATCGGCTCCACCGCCAGGGTCATGCCGGCGCGCAGCTTCATGTTGGGCAGGTCTTTGGTGCGGAAGTTGAACACCGAAGGCTCTTCGTGCAGGTTGCGGCCGACGCCATGGCCGGTGTAGTCCTCCACCACGGCATAGCCGTGGGCCTCGACGTGATCCTGAACGGCCCCGGCGATGTCGAGCAAGGTGTTGCCGGCCTTGATCTGGGCCAGACCCTTCATCAGTGATTCCTGGGCCACACGGCTGAGGCGGCGGGTCTCCTCGCTGATGCCCTCCCCGACGCAGAGGGTGATGCAGCTGTCGCCGTGGTAACCCTCGAAGTAGGCGCCGGTGTCGATCTTGACCAGATCACCGGCCTTGATCACCCGTTTGGCGCTGGGGATCCCATGCACCACTTCGTTGTTGATCGAGGCGCAGATGCTGGCGGGGAAGCCGTGGTAGCCCTTGAAGCTCGGCGTGGCGCCCAGCTCACGGATGCGCTGCTCGGCGTGGCGATCGAGATCGGCGGTGGAGAGGCCCGGCGCCGCCAACTCGGTGATCTCGCGCAGCACCGTGGCCACGATGCGGCTGGCGCGGCGCATCGTCTCGATCTCCCGGGCCGATTTGATCTCCACCCCGCGGCGGCTCTTCTGGATCCGCGGACCCACCTGGGTGGCGCTGCTGGCCGCCTTGGTGGCCGCAGCGTTGGTGGAGGCCAGCAGTTCCGCGAAGAGATTCATCCGAAAACGCCCGTAGCGGTCCTTCAAGTTATCAACCGCCACACTGGACCGCTTGAACCTCCCGCCAGCCCATGGCCACCCCGGCGCCGTTCCGCCGCCTCCATGGCCTGATCGCCCCGGTGGTGCTCACACCGCTGCTGCTCACGGTCTGCAGCGGCATGGCCTACCGCCTGCTCAAGGACTGGGCCGGCCTGAGCCGCGACCAGGTGCACCTGCTGATGGTGCTGCACGAGGGGGAATGGCTGGGCAGCCGCTTCGAGAGCGTCTACGTGCTGCTCAACGGCCTCGGGCTGCTGTGGATGCTGGCGACCGGGGCGGGGCTGCTGGTGCAGAAGTGGCGTAAGCCAGCTCCCAGAAAAGCGGAACCCTGAGCCGGTACACTCCTTGTTTGGTCAGGCGTATACGGAACCGGAAGATGGCAGCGGAATCCAACGAGTTGAACGAAACGGCAGCTGTTGCCGTGGCCGAGCCCCCGGCGACGGCGGTGAAAACCGGCAAGCTCAGCGCCTACGAGCTGATCCGCGCCTTCGAAGCCGAGCAGCTCAAGAGCGACCTGCCTGAGATCTACGTGGGCGACACCGTGCGGGTCGGTGTACGCATCAGTGAGGGCAACAAGGAGCGCATCCAGCCCTACGAGGGCGTGGTGATCGCCAAGCGCCACGGTGGCCTCAACGAGACCATCACCGTGCGCCGCATCTTCCAGGGCATCGGCGTGGAGCGGGTGTTCATGCTCCACAGCCCCCAGGTGGCTTCCGTGAAGGTGGAGCGGCGCGGTAAGGTGCGTCGAGCGAAGCTCTTTTATCTGCGCGATCGGGTGGGCAAGGCCACCCGCGTCAAGCAGCGCTTCGATCGCTGAGGCCTTCCTCCTCGTTCACCCAGGCCGCTTCTTTCCTCAGCAGCGGCCCAAGGGTTTCGCCCCAAGGGTTTCGCCTTGCGCCGTTAGTTCAGTTGGTAGAACGCAGGTCTCCAAAACCTGATGTCGGGGGTTCAAGTCCTCCACGGCGCGTCCGACTACCCCCTCTGCAGTTTCGCGGTTCCGGATATGGAGTTGGATCTACAACCCGGTGATGTGGTCAAGGTGCTCGAATCCGCCGCCCTCGGCTGGGTTCGGGCCCGGGTGATCCGGGTCAAATCAGGCGGGCGTGTGGTCGTCCAGAGCGACCAGGGTCGGGAATTCACCGCCCGCGGCAACCAGGTGCGGCTGATCGAGCCGGCAGGGTTCCGCCCCTGAGGGCCAGCCCCTGAGCCCCGCGGCAGTTCCATGCTCATCCTCACGGCCAGCAACGGCAAGAATCGCGCCCTGGCGGAGCTGGTGGCCGAGCGCGCCCAGGCCCTGGGCCACGGCTCCGAGCTGATTGATCTGGTGGCGCTCGATCTGCCGCTGTTCACCCCGGTGCGCCAGGCCGCGGGCGCAGGCGAGCCCCTGGAGATCCTGGCGGCGGTCCTGCGTCAGCAGCAGCGCCTCTGGGTCTGCGCGCCGGAATACAACGGCAGCCTGCCCCCCACCTTGGTGAACGCGATCGCCTGGCTCTCCACCAGCACGGCCGATTTCCGCGCCCTGTTCCAGGGGGTGCCGGTGGCCCTCTCCAGCCACAGCGGCGGCGGCGGCCAGAAGGTGGTCAGCGCTATGCGCCTGCAGTTCGCCCATCTGGGGGCCGTGGTGATCGGCCGCGAACTGCTCAGCTCCGCCACCAAAGCGGCGAACCCCGAGAGCATCGACGCCATGGTCAGCGAACTGCACCGACTGGAGCCCCCGGCCCTCGGTTGACGTCGGGACCCGTGATCACAGATACTCATCCAGTTGCCAGCGCAACACAGGACGGCCAAAAGCCCGACTGGGACTGTAGTTCAACCGGTTAGAGCACCGCCCTGTCACGGCGGAAGTTGCGGGTTCGAATCCCGTCAGTCCCGTTCACTCATCTGTTGGAGAGCCTCACGTGGCGGTTGCCGGACCTGTTCGGGTGCGCCTGGCCCCCAGTCCCACCGGCACCCTGCACATCGGCACCGCCCGCACGGCGGTGTTCAACTGGCTGTTCGCCCGCCGCCACGGGGGCCAGTTCCTGCTGCGCATCGAGGACACCGACCGGGAGCGCTCCAGGCCGGAATTCACCACCAACATCCTTGAGGGCCTCTCCTGGCTGGGGCTGTCCTGGGACGGCGAACCGGTGATCCAGAGCGAGCGGATCGAGGCCCACCGCCAGGCGATCGCGCAGCTGCTGGAGAGCGGCCACGCCTACCGCTGCTACGCCAGCGAGGCGGAACTCACGGCGATGCGCGAGGCCCAGGCCGCCGCCAGCAAAGCCCCGCGCTACGACAACCGCCACCGGGACCTGAGCACCGAGCAGGAGCAGGCCTTCATCGCCGAGGGCCGCCCGAGCGTGATCCGCTTCCGCATCGACGACGCCGCCACGGTCGAATGGAACGACCTGGTGCGCGGGGCGATGCGCTGGGCCGGCGCCGACCTGGGGGCGACATGGTGATCGCCCGGCGCGCCCCTGCTGGCGCCATCGGCGATCCCCTCTACAACCTGGTGGTGGTGGTGGACGACGCGGCGATGGCGATCAGCCACGTGATCCGCGGCGAGGACCACATCGCCAACACCGCCAAGCAGATCCTGCTGTATCAGGCCCTGGGCCTGGCGCTGCCGCAGTTCGCCCACACGCCCCTGATCCTCAACCAGGAGGGCCGCAAGCTCTCCAAGCGCGACGGCGTCACCTCCGTGTCGGAGTTCCGCGCCATGGGCTACACCGCCGAAGCCCTGGCCAACTACATGACCCTGCTGGGCTGGTCGCCGCCGGAGGGCATGGGGGAGCGCTTCAGCCTGGAGCAGGCGGCGGCGGTGTTCGATTTCGAGCGCGTGAACCGGGCCGGGGCCCGCTTCGACTGGGACAAGCTGAACTGGATCAACGGCCAGGTGCTGCACGGCCTCGGGGCCGCCGAGTTGCGCCGCCAGCTGCTGCCGCTGTGGCAGGCGCAAGGTTGGGGCGCTGACGGGGCGATCGGGAGCGATCCGGGGTGGCAGGAGCAGCTCACGGAGCTGCTGGGGCCCTCACTCACCCTGCTGGCCGATGGCGTCGAGCAGGCCAGGCCCTTCTTCGAGCGGCCGGAACTGAACGAGGCCGCCCGCGCCCAGCTGGAAACCGAGGGGCCAGGCCGGCGCTGGCGGCGCTGCGGGCGGCGCTGGCGGCCCAGGGGGCGGCGTCCCTGGGGCCCGAAGAGGCCCAGGCGCTTCTGGGGGCCGCGGCCACCGCCGCGGGCGTCAAGAAAGGGGTGCTGATGAAAAGCCTGCGGGCCGCCCTGCTCGGCAGCCTGCAGGGCCCCGATCTGGTGGCCACCTGGTGCCTACTCCACCCCAGTGGCGAGGACCTCGCCCGGCTCGGGCGCAGCCTCTGAGGCGCCGTTGGCCGAGCCGCCTGCGGTGGCTTCGGGTTCGGGATCCACGAGCTCCAGGCGCCGGGCCAGGGCCGGGGCGGTGAAGCCCTGGAGCCCCACGGTGAGCAGGATCGTCAGGAACACCAGGCCCTTGAGCAGGCTGGCCCCTGGCACCCCGGCCTCCTCGAGGCGGATGGCGAACAGGCTGGCCACGGCGGCGGTGACGATACCCCGGGGGGCGATCCAGCTCAGCAGGAGCTTCTCGCGGCCGCCCAGGGGCAGGCCCACGCCCGCCACCTGCACCAGCAGCAGCCGCAGCAGCATCAGCCCGAGCACGCAGCCCACGCCGCCCCAGCCCAGGGGGCTCAGCTCCCCCAGGAGACATCCGCCGCCAGCAACGGGAACAGCATCGTGATCGCCAGCTGGGCCATCTGACGGATTAGGACATCGAGCTGATCGGCTTCGGTATCGAGGCGCCAACCCACCACCACCCCAGCGGTGACGGCGGCCGGCAGCCCCGCCTCGGGCAGCAGGGCCTCAGCGCCGCTGAACAGCAGAAACAGCACGCCAAGGGTGACCTGCAGGCGCACCATGCCGCTGCGCTCGCCGGTGACGGGCAGGCGCTGGAGCACGGCCGCCAGCAGGAAGCCCGCCAGGGCGCCGGCGAGGGCACCACCGCCGATCCGCAGGACCAGGGCACCGGCGAGATCCCCCAGCTGTCCAGTTCACCGAGGGCGAGCTCCAGCAGCAGGGCCGCCAGCACGGCGCTGAACGGTTCGAGCACGAGGCCTTCGGCCTCCAGCACCTGGGCCAGGGAGGCCTTCAGGCGCATCTGCTGCACCATCGGTGTGATCACCGTGGGGCCGGTGGCCAGCACGATCGCCCCGAACACCAGGGCCACGGGCCAGTCGAGGCCGGCCAGATCGTGGGCCAGGGCGGCGCTGCCCACGAGCCCCAGCAGGCCCCGCACCAGCACGATCCGCAGCAGGGTCTGGCGGGGCTCGCGGCCCGCCAGGCGCAGGTTGAGCCCGCCATCGAACAGCACCAGACTCACCAGCAGCCCCACGATCGGCTCGAGGCCGGAGCCGAGCAGCTCAGGATCGACCAGGTCGAAGCCGGCGCGGCCGATCAGCAGGCCCGAGGCCAGCAGCAGCACCACCGTGGGCAGCCCGCTGAGCTGAGCGAGCAGCTGGGCCATGGAGCCCGCGAAGACGGTGAGGCCCCAGAGCAGGCCGAGGCGGTCGCTGCTGAGACTCAATCCTCGTTCACGGCAAACTGCGGTTCGACCCGGATCCCGACGATGGCGCTGGGGCGCACCACCAGGTATTCACCCTGCAGGTCGTTGATCGGCACGTTCACGTAGGCCTCCGGCGGGCCGGCGTTGAGCACACCGGAATACCACTGCTGGAAGGCCTCGAGGGTGGCGAAGTTCACCACCTCGCGATGGCCACCGCTGAACAGCAGATGCACGGCGAAGCGTCGGGGGGTCCTGGGCATGGCGGCGGTTCAACGCGTGCTCAGAATGCCGCAGGCTGACGGGATTGCGCCAGAACCAGGGGCTGCAGAGCCCCAACACCTGGGGCATAGAGGGGATGGCGGGGCTGGCCGGAGGCGGTGAGGCCCAGGGCCCTGAGTTGATCGGCGCCGCCGACGGCCTGCAGCAGCTCCAGCACCTGCTGATCGCGCCCCCGCCAGCGGCCACCGTTGCCCCAGCCCAGCCAGAGGCTGGCGGGGAAGGAGCTTCCAGGGCTTCGTTCAGCGAACGGATGATCCAGTCGTCATTGGCTGCGCCGATTGGATCGGCGCAGCGGCGCAGGGCCGCCGGGCTTGGGCTGATGCGGGCGAACAGGTTCACCACCGTGAGCGAGCCGTGGCCCCAGCGCCGGGCGAAACCGAGCAGGCGCCGCAGGGTCGGGTCGTCGCGGCGGCCATCGGCGCGGGAGGGGTTGAGGCCGATGAACAGCAGAGCTGGCCGGCTGGGGTCCCAGCTTCGGCGCAGCTGCCAGCGGTAGGCACCGCAGGGGCTGATCTCGGCACCCCCGCCTGCGGGAACGCCCTCCACCTGGGGGGTGGTGGCAGGCTGTGACGACGGTTCGGACATGGCGCGGAGAGCGGATGGCGGCGAAGCAGAAGCCCGAGGCACCCATGCTGCTGCTGGTGGACGGCCATTCCCTGGCCTTCCGCAGCTTCTACGCCTTTGCCAAGGGGGGCGATGGGGGCCTGGCCACCGCCGAGGGCGTGCCCACCAGCGTCACCTACGGCTTCCTCAAGGCACTGCTGGAGAACGTCAAGGGGCTGACACCCCAGGGGGTGGTGATCGCCTTCGACACGGCCGAACCCACCTTTCGCCACCTGGCGGATGTCAACTACAAGGCCCACCGCGACGTGGCGCCGGAGCACTTCTTCACCGACCTGGACAACCTGCGCGAGATCCTGGCGGGCCCCTTGAACCTGTCGTTGTGCCTGGCCCCCGGCTACGAGGCCGACGATGTGCTCGGCACCCTGGCGAATCGGGCGGCGAATGACGGCTGGCGGGTGCGCATCCTCTCGGGTGACCGCGACCTGTTCCAGCTCGTCGACGACGAACGGGACATCGCCGTGCTCTACATGGGCGGCGGTGGGCCCTACGCCAAGACCGCCGGCCCGGTGGTGATCGATCGCGAAGGGGTGATCGCCAAGCTGGGGGTCACCCCTGAAGGGGTGGTGGACCTCAAGGCGCTCACGGGTGATTCCAGCGACAACATCCCCGGCGTGAAGGGGGTGGGCCCGAAGACGGCGATCACGTTGCTCAAGGAGAACGGAACCCTCGATGGCGTCTACGCCGCCCTCGAAGCGCTCAGCGATGAAAAGGCCAGCCAGGGGGCGCTCAAGGGGGCGCTCAAGGCCAAGCTCAGCGCCGACAAGGCGAACGCCTACCTCTCGCGCCACCTGGCCGAGATCCTGATCGACATCCCCTTGCCGAGCGAACCGCGGCTTGAGCTGGCGGAGGTGGATGGCGGCGCCCTGGCCCGGCGGCTGACGGAGCTGGAGCTGCACAGCCTGGTGCGGCAGCTGGGGGCGTTCGAGCGCGCCTTCTCGGCCGATCACATCCCCCACACCGACCCTGCGGCGGCGCTGGCGGCGCCTGAGGCCACAGCCACCCCAACGCCCAACACCGCTCTACCGTCCTCCGGAGACGAACCGGCCCCAGCCGGCGCCCTGCCGGCGTTGCGGCCGCAGATCATCTCGACGCCCGAGCAACTGGAGGCCCTGGTGGCGCGGCTGCTGACGGCCAGCGATCCCGCCGCGCCCGTGGCCCTCGACACCGAAACCACCGCCCTCAACCCCTTCCAGGCCGAACTGGTGGGGATCGGGGTGTGCTGGGGCGAGGCGCTCGATGCGCTCGCCTACATCCCGATCGGCCACCAGCCACCGATGGCCGCCGATCTGCTCAGCGCCCCGCCCGAGGCGCCGGCCCAGCTCCCCTGGAGGCGGTGCTGGGGGCGCTGGCCCCCTGGCTGGCGAGCGCCGAGCACCCCAAGGCGCTTCAGAACGCCAAGTACGACCGGCTGGTGCTGCTGCGCCACGGCCTGCCCCTGGCCGGGGTGGTGATGGACACGCTGCTGGCGGATTACCTGCGCGATGCCAACGCCAAGCACGGCCTCGAAGCGATGGCCGAGCGGGAATTCGGCTTTTCGCCCACCGCCTACGGCGATCTGGTGGCCAAGGGGGAAACCTTCGCCTCGGTGCCGATCGAGGCGGCGGCGCTCTACTGCGGCATGGACGTGCACCTCACCCGCCGACTCGCGCTGGTGCTGGCGGCGGAGCTGGCGGCCCTGGGGCCGGCGCTGCCGGCGCTGCTGGCGGAGGTGGAGCTGCCCCTGGAGCCGGTGCTGGCGCTGATGGAGGCCACGGGCATCCGCATCGACACGGCCTACCTGGCGGAGCTGAGCGTGGAACTCGGCGACCAGCTCGAGAAGCTGGTGAACGAAGCCCAGGAGCTGGCGGGGGTGGCCTTCAACCTCGCCTCCCCCAAACAGCTGGGGGAGCTGCTGTTCGAGACCCTGGGGCTCGACCGCAAGAAATCAAGGAAAACGAAAACCGGCTGGAGCACCGATGCGGCCGTGCTCGAGAAGCTCGAAGCCGACCACCCAGTGGTGGCCAAGCTGCTGGAGCACCGCATCCTCAGCAAGCTCAAGAGCACCTACGTCGATGCGCTGCCGCTGCTGGTGGAGCCGGAAACCGGCCGCGTGCACACCGACTTCAACCAGGCGGTGACCGCCACCGGGCGCCTGAGCAGCAGCAACCCCAACCTGCAGAACATCCCCATCCGCACGGCCTACTCTCGGCGGATCCGCAAGGCCTTCCTGCCCGAGGAGGGCTGGAGCCTGATCAGCGCCGACTACAGCCAGATCGAGCTGCGCATCCTAACCCACCTCTCGGGCGAGGAGGTGCTGGTGGAGGCCTACCGCCGCGGCGACGACGTGCATGCGCTCACCGCCCGGCTGCTGCTGGAAAAGGATGAGGTGAGCGCCGATGAACGGCGCCTGGGCAAGACGATCAACTTCGGGGTGATCTACGGCATGGGCGCCCAGCGGCTGGCGCGGGAAACAGCCCTCAGCCAGGCCCAGGCCAAGGAGTTTTTGAGCAAGTACAAGCAGCGCTACCCGAAGGTGTTCGCCTTCCTGGAGTTGCAGGAACGGCTCGCCCTCAGCCGCGGCTACGTGGAGACGATCCTGGGGCGGCGGCGCCCGTTTGAGTTCGATCCCAACGGCCTCGGGCGGCTCAAGGGCAAGGACCCGCTGGAGATCGAGCTGGAGGTGGCGCGCCGGGGCGGCATGGAGGCCCAGCAGCTGCGGGCGGCGGCCAACGCCCCGATCCAGGGCTCGTCCGCCGACATCATCAAGCTGGCGATGGTGCAACTGCACCACGAGCTGATCGCCCGGCAACTCCCAGCGGCGCTGCTGCTGCAGGTGCACGATGAACTGGTGCTGGAGGCCGCCCCCGAGGCGCTCGAAACGGTGCGCGAGCTCACCCGCACGGTGATGGAGAACGCCGTTCAGCTCAGCGTGCCGTTGGTAGTGGAGACGGGCGTGGGGCCGAACTGGATGGAGGCGAAGTGAGGCTCGTTGGTGGGGCAGCCGTGCGGCCGATCCACAGGCAAGCGTTGCTTCGCTGAGGCCGAAGCCCCGCCAGCCAGAGCCCCTGCTCGCCGCCCGTGGGCTGGCGGGCGCCGAGGGCGCGGCTCAGCTCGGCATTGGTGCGCAGCTCGGGGGAACCCAGGCCAAGCCTTGGCGGCAGCTGGCAGCTGCCCCGGGCTCCGGGCCCCAGCAGCGCCGGGGCGATCTTGCTGAGCTCGAAATCAACGCCGCGGCCGGAGGAGCCATGGCTGATCCAGCGCAGGGCCATGCGGGCGCCATCGGGGGCGCGGTAATCGGCGCCGGCCAGGGCGAACAGCTGGCCCGGCAAGGGCTTGCGGTTGGCGCCCAGGGGCACCCGGGCGAAGATCCGGCCGCCCTCCACCAGCTGAGCAGGAAACGGGGGCGATGCCTCCACGCCCGGGAGGCGGAACCAGCTCTCGAGGCTGAGCAGTGTCGCCCAGCCCGTGAACAGCACCAAAACCCCCGAGCGCAGATCCAGACGCAGACCCGACCACTGACCGGCCATCTCAGCCTCCGGAGCGCTGGCGGCTCAGCTTCCACTCCAGGGAGGCCACCACCAGGGCGGTGGTGCCGCCCATGGCCAGGAGTGAGAACAGGCTGGAGCCCAGGCCGATGTGCCAGAAGTCAAAGCCGCGCAGCTCGTTCCACCAGCCCGGGGCGGGCTCGGGATCGGTGAAGCCCAGCAGCGCCACCCGAAACCCATTGACCACAAAGGCCACCAGCACAGCGCCGGCCGCCAGGGCCAGCTGGGTGCGGAGCCGGTGGGCGGGCACCAGCAGGGCAAACAGCACCACCGCCGCCACGCAGAGGCTGATGGTGTTGAGCCCGAGGCAACCCTGGCCGACCTCGAGGCTGCGGCCGGGCAGCTGCACCACGATCCCCTCGGCCAGGGCCGGCTGGCCGCCGAGCCAGAGCAGGAAAGCCGAGAACTGGGCGGTGAGCCGCGCCAGGCCATCCGGGGGCAGCAGCGCCTGAAACAGCAGCATCGCCGGCGGCAACAGCCCCAGCAGCAGCAGCTGGCGGAACAGCCGCGCGCGCGGGCCGGCGGCCGACACCAGCGCCAGACCCAACAGTGCCGCCAGGGGCAGCAGGTGCACGAGCGGGTCATAGAGCCGCATCGCGAAGCTGAGCACCAGCAGGCACCAGAGCAGCAGCAGCAGCCCCGGCAGCAGCAGGGCGGGCGGAGCGGGGGGAAGCGGCGCTGGTCGCGGTCGTCGTGCAGCAGCACGGCTCCCCCAGCCAGACCAGGGCGGCCATGATCGCGTAATCGCCGGCGCCGGGGCCGCTGCGGGTCATCAAGGTGAGCTGGCATGCGGCCAGCCCAGCCAACAGAACCAGGGGCAGATCAGCCGGCTTCATCCGCCTCGGCTTCAGCAAGGTCCCGCGCCTGGCGGGTGGCCTTGATCTGATCGATCCACGATCCCAGGCGCCGCGGCCAGAGCAGGCTGACCAGGAGGTAGAAGCAGGCGTAGGTGGTTGCGGTCAGGGCGAGGCGCAGGTTCTCCTTGAACAGGTTGCCGGCGGCGTCGGAGCGACGGCGCAGGTCATCGGCGCGGAGGTTGGCCTCGGCCCGATCCAGCAGCAGCAGGGCCGCCTGGCGCTGCCGGGCGACGGTGGCATTGGCGTTGGCCAGGGGGAGCTGGGATCGGCCAGAACGGCGCGGAAGGGGGCTGCTGCTCGAGCAGACGGCGCAGGACGGTGGCGTCGGGGGCGGCGTTGAACTGCTGGCGCAGTTCGGCGAGGCCTGTGAGGTTGGCCTGCAGCTGCCCCTTGAACTGGGCCAGGCCCTGGCTCTGCACCTCCCCGGCCACCGCCACGATCGCCACGGCGGTGAGCAGATAGAGCAGGGCCACCAGCCGCAGCAGCGGTCGCAACCAGATGGCCAGGCGCGCCTCCCACAGCGACGGCGCCGCCTCACCGGAAAGGCCTGCATAAAGCACCACCAATGCCACCACCGGCAAGGTGGAGCGCTCCAGAATCTCGCGCAGGCTGCCGAACAGCCGCTCGGGCTGGGCGAGGGCAAAGGGCAAGGCCGCCGGCACGGCGCTGACCAGGAACAGGGCCAGCAGGGTGTAGGCGGTGACGCGTGCGAAGGTGCGGCCACGGCGCCCGCTGAACCCGGCCGAAG
The DNA here is from genome assembly GCF_047395825.1 of Cyanobium sp. ATX-6F1. NCBI lineage: Bacteria > Bacillati > Cyanobacteriota > Cyanophyceae > Synechococcales > Prochlorococcaceae > Cyanobium > Cyanobium sp. ATX-6F1. The sequence goes on from NZ_JBCEBF010000003.1 coordinate 645,913, forward strand.
CGGAAGGGTCGGTCATGGCCGGGAGCCTATGGCAGTCGGATCAAGACGGCCAGCCTTGCGGGGCCCCATACGATGCAGCCACGATGGCAACCCCATGACCCGCAGCAGCGCCCCTGAACAGGTGACCTGGGAGGGCGGCGGCGCGCCGAACCCGGAGCTGCACGCCCCCGGGAGCTGCCGAAGGCGGAGAAGGAGTCGTTCAACCTCACCACTCTGCTGCGGGTGATCCGGCGGCGGCGGCGGCCGTTCCTGCTCACCGTGGTGGTGGTGACCCTGTTTCAGGTGTCGCAGACGCTCTACAAGCTCTACTTCGATCCGGTGTACCAGGGGGCTTCCACCCTGCTGATCTCCCATCCAGTCAACGACCGTCCCAGTGCCAGCGGTGGCGGCAGTGGCGGCAGCGCCGGCAGCGATGGCGGCGGCGCGATCGAATCACTGGCGCGCAACAGCTTCTCGATCGATGTGCCCACCTTGATCAAGGTGCTCGAGAGCGGCGCGGTGCTCGAACCGGTGTATCTGGAACTGGGCAAGCAGGGCGTCAAACCGAGGCTGCTGCCGAGCATCAATGTGTCGCTGGTGCCGGTGGATGCGGTGCAGAAAAGCGGCCTGGTCGCCCCCGGGGTGCTCAACATCAGCGGCAAGGGCTCCGACCAGCAGGTGGTGGAGAAGGCCCTGAAGCTGGCCGAAACCACCTACCTGAGCTGGGCCACCAGCCAGCGCCAGGAGCGCCTCAACGATGGTCTGCGCTTCCTCGATCGCCAGGCGCCCCTGCTGCAGGCCAAGAGCAACGAGGTGCAGCTGGAGCTGGAGCAGTTCCGCAAGGCCAACAACCTGCTGCAACCCAGCGAGGAGGCCCAGGCCCTGCGCCAGCAGATGGAGACCCTGAGCACCCAGCTGCTCACCCAGGGCAGCGAGCGCAAGCAGTTGCTGGAACTGCAGCGCGACGTGGCCAGCGGCCGGCTCAGCGCCCGCAGCTTCTCGATCGGTTCCGGCTCGGGCGCCAATGGAAGCGGTGCCAGCACGGGCGGCACCGGCACCACGGCCAACAGCCTCGCGGCCAACCTGCCCAACCAGGCGCTGCTGGATGAACTGCAGCGCCTGGAGCAGGAGATCGCCGAAGCCCGCTCCCGCTATCAGCCCAACTCACCGGTGCTGGTGAGCCTGCTGGCGGCCCGCGACCAGCTCAAGCCGCAGCTGCAGCGCAAGCAGATGGAGGCGGTGGACGCCGCCCTGCGTCAGAACGCCAACGCGACGGCCTCCAGCCGCGCCCAGATGGGGCGGATGGTGGGGCAGTTCCAGCTGCAGCCGGCGCTGCTGCGCGAGTTCGACGCCCTCAAGCAGAAGCTGGAGATCGCCGACGGCAACCTGGCCAACTACCTGCGCACGCGCGAGCAGTTTCAGCTGGAGCTGGCCCAGCGCAGCACCCCCTGGAAGGTGATCTCCCCCACCAGCGTTTCGCTCACCCCGGTGGAGCCCTCCTTGAACAAGGGGCTGATCCAGGGGCTGCTGCTGGGGCTGGTGGCGGGCGCGGGCGTGGCGCTGCTGCGCGACCGACTCGACCATGTGTTCCACAGCCCCCAGGAGGTGCGCGAAGACCTCAAGGTGCCGCTGCTGGGCCACATGCCCTACGTGAGCTTCTTCGACGGGGTGCGGCGCGACAAGCGCTTCCTGCTCCAGGAACTCGACTTGCAGACTGACGAGGTGGGTGGCTACCAGCGCTTTTTTACCAGGAGGCCCTGCGCAACCTGTTCACCAGCCTGCGCTTCCTCAACACCGACACGCCGCTGCGCTCGGTGGCGTTCACCAGTTCGGTGCCCTCTGAGGGCAAGAGCCTGCTGAACGTGCTGCTGGCCAAGACGCTCTCGGAGCTGGGGCAGCGCGTGCTGCTGGTGGACGCCGACCTGCGCAAACCGCAGATCCACCACCGGCTCGGGCTCGACAACCTGCGCGGGCTCAGCAACCTGCTCACCGAAGAGGCGATCGACTGGCGCGAGCTGCTGCAGGAGGTGCCCAACTATCCCGGCTGGAGTGTGATCACCGCCGGACGCCGCCCCCGATCCGCCGCGGCTGCTGGGCTCGGAGCGCATGGGCGAGATCGTGCGCACGTTCAAGGACAGCGGCGACTTCGACCTGATCCTGTATGACACCCCGCCGGCCCTGGGGCTGGCGGATGCGGCCCTGGTGGCGCAGCACCTGGAGGGCATCGTGCTGCTGGTGAGCCTGAACCGGGTGGATCGCTCGATGCCGGCGGAGGCGGTGGAGCGGATCCGCGATGCGGGTGTGCCGCTGCTGGGGGTGGTGAGCAATGCAAGGCGGCCCAGGGGCGAGAAGGCGGGGGCCTACGCCTACGGCTACGGCTATGGCTACGCCAGCGCCCGCTCCTACCAGGGGTACGGAGGCTTCGATCCCGGCTCGGCCTACAGCTACTACGAGAGCAAGGGCGCCGACCCCGACGCCGACGAAGGGGCCCTGGCCAAGGTGCCCCTCAGCCGGCGCCTGGACTCCTGGAAGCGAAAGCTCAGCCGCTGGCTGGATGGGTGAACAGGGGGCATGGCCTCATTCGCTTGGATCAGCCTTCCAATTCTCGATGGCGAGCTCCTGCACGCGTCTGAACTCCCGCTCGTTGTTGGTCACCAAGGTGAGGCCCCGGCTGAGGGCTTGGGCCGCGATCAAGGTATCGAGGGGCCCGATGGGTTGGCCCCGTTGTTCGAGGCGGGCGCGGACATCGCCGTAGACCATCGCGTCCTCGGAGTTGAACGGAAGGATGGCGATGGGCGAGAGAAAGGCCTCCAATCGCTGCAGGGTGGCCTGAGGGGAGTTGCTCTTGGACGCCCCTGACCTGAGCTCTGCTTCCGTGATCACGCTGATCGCCACATCCCAACGGCTCACCGAAAGGAGCCGTTTCAGCACCAGGCTGTTCCCTTTGATGGCGAAGATGCAGGTGTCGGTGTCCAGCAGATAGATCAAACCAGCCGTTCCCGTTCGTCCAGAAGCCCCTGATCAGGCCGAACGAAGTCGTCTCCAACACCTTGGAACGACTCCAGATAATCCTCGGGCCAATCCTCCAGCGGCTCAAGGATCACCGCTCGACCTTGCCTCCGCACCAGCACGGACTCGCCGGAAAACCGAAACTCCTTCGGCAGTCGCACCGCCTGGCTGCGGCTGGTCCAGAACAACTTGGCGATCTTGGCTTCGTCCATCGGCGGATCGCTGGTAGATACCATGATACGCACCACCGCAACAGAGTCTGCCACGCCCGATCAGCCCAACCACTCCTGATCCAGGCGCTGGATCGCCTTGAACTCCGGGTCCTTGTGCACGAGCACGGCACCCTGGGTGAGGGCCGCAGCGGCGATCCAGGCATCCACTACCGATAGGGCGTGGGTGGCCTTGATCCGCGCGGCCTCGCTCAGCAGAGGTTCGCTGGACTCGATCCAGCCCAGCGGCAAGGAGCAGAGCTGCTCATAGGCCAGGCGGCCAGCCTGCTCCCCTTCGTCTTTCCAGACCCGGTAAAGCACCTCCATGCGGGTCATGAAACAGGCCAGGCAGCGTTGCGGGCCGCCCAGCAGGGCCTCAACCCGTTCAGCGCCGGCCTCGTCGTCCCGCAGGGCGAGCAGGGCTGAGCTGTCGAGCAGCACCAGCGTGCCCATCAGCTCTCCAGCGAAGCGTCCCGCCTGCGCTCGGCCAGCAACCGGGCAACAGCGCCTCCTTGCTTGCCCTGGCCCCGAAAGGCCTGCACCGGTGAGGGATCCACCGGCACGACCCGGATCGTGCCGTCGCTCTCCACGCTCCACTCGAGCCGCTGGGAAGGCCCCAGCGCGAACCGCTGGCGGATGGCCGCCGGAATCACGGTCTGACCACGGGCGGTGATCGTGCTGCGCATGGTGAAGTACTGAATTGGCTCTATGGTAATTCATTTCAGCCTGTGCGACCCAGCTGACAGGCCTCAAGCCGTGGCTGGGGCGGCAGCAGGGGCGCCAGAGGCCTGCGGGATCCCTCATCGCAAGCTCTCGCCGAGCGGACCAACGAGCGGCGCTGAACGCTGATGGCGGCTCGGTTCTCAGGCGTTGCTCAGGTTGTTCTGAGCCTGGGCCCAAGCTTGGAGGTTGACGGTTGAACTAAGCTCGAGCCAACGATAAGTATTTTGACTTGAAGGCCCTCCTGCCAACCCTGCTCGGTGCCGGCTGTGTGGCGGGGCTGGTGTTGGGGGTGAGCAGCCCGGCGGAGGCGATTACTTATTGGATCAGGAGCGGAACCTACACCTATTCCGGCTCGACTGGAGCACCAACATTCAGTGGCTATTTCGACTGGGATGGTTCTGCGCTCAGCGGTGGATCGCTGACTGTTAGCGGCTCCAATCCTTTAGGTGGCACCAGTACAACGTATTCAAACGTTGCCTACAACGCCAGCAATCCTGTATCACCAAATTCATTCCTTACCTTCTTCAACAACCCTGGCCAGACTCCTTCAGGCATCACATTTCAGCTGACAGGCGTACTTTCTGCAGCCCCTAACGGCACTTCCCACGGCAACATTTTCCCCTACCCTGACAAATACTTACTTTTGTAGCGATTATAAGTCAGGCAATAAGGTCCTAAATGCCAATACTGTAACCACAGGCAACGGAACCAATGGTATCAATACAGATAATGCACCTGTTGGGGGTTGCGAAGGCAATAAAACTGCACTAACCAGCCTCAGCGGCACGATCGCCGCTCCGGCCCCCACGTCCTGGCTGGGTCTCATTGTCTTGGCTCCTCTGTTTGCCCTTCGCCGTCGCTACGCCGACCTCAAGACCAAACTGGCCTCTTCCCCAGGCCTTGCCTGAGCTGAGGTCAAAAGCTCACACTCTTCCTGTTCGATTTGTTGGGCAATGGCAGAGCATCTTTCGTGATTGGAGTTGTCACCAACGATTGAGCCCAGCCCATCAATGCATCAGGCCAGTAAACCTCGATGGATGGATGCTCGATCCAACGATCTTGTTGCCCGATTCAGCACCCTTCAGATCACGATTCCCCCGATAGGTAGGAAGCACGCCCTCATGGAGCCAGGGAAATCACGGCCCGCTGCCAGGAATGGGCCCATCGTGCCGAAGGCTCCCAGCCGTTGATTCAGCTGGTGCAGCTAGTGCGGCTGGTGCAGCTGGTCGGGAGGTTGCTCCACCATCACCCAGGGCAACGCTGGGAATCCCAGGTTCACTGAAGCGATCTGGCAAGGAGCCGCTATCAAAGCCATGGCTCCCCATCGCCGTGAATCAGGCGATGAAAGCCCCGAAGCATTCGAGCTCAAGGTCCGCTCGATCCTTGTGGCCCACGACCAGAGCAAAGGTCTTGAGACCTTCATGGGCCGCAGCGGCCGGGTTTCAGAGCGGCTGAATCGATCGAGGCCCCTCAGCCTTGCCTGGATGGAAACCCTGCCGTTCGGCCCGGGGAGTCCTGCTGAGCTGCTCGTATACAACACCCATCCAACCGCCCGGGCAACAACGAACCGGCCGTCGGGGGCGAAGGTGGGGGCATCGAGAGGCGCAGATCCAATCAGGCGATGACGACGTGATTACAATGTGATTACGTCGTAGGGAGGGATGCCTTGAGGGCCAAGCTCATCAACATCGGCAACTCGAGGGGGATTCGCCTCTCCAAGCCCCTGCTGCAGGAAGCTGGATTGACGGATGAAGTCGAGATCCACGCTGCCCCAGGCCTGCTGACGATCACGCCCGTTGCATCAGGCCGTGCCGGCTGGGCTGAGGCGGCGGCCAGCTTGGGGGCCGAAACACTCCTGGATGAACCCAGCGCCACCCTCTTCGACGCTGGGGAATGGGTCTGGTGAGCGGCCTCCCTGTGGCCCGTGGGGATGTCTTTCTCGTGGCCTTGAATCCCACGCGCGGCCCGGAGATCACCAAGACCAGGCCCGCCTTGATCGTCTCCCCCGATGAACTGAATGCCCACCTTCGCACCTTCATCGTTGCGCCCCTGACAACCGGAGGGCACCCCTATCCGTTTCGAATCGCCTGCCGCTTCGAGGGCAAGGCTGGTCATCTCGTCCCCGATCAGTTGCGCACCGTCGATCGAGAACGGTTGGTCAAGAAGCTGGGCGTACTGCCTGAAGAAACGGTGTTACGCGTTCTTGAGGTCTTGCAGGCGATGTTTGCTCCTTGATCAGTCCATTCCCAGCCTGTAGCGATGCAGCAGCCAGCTCACCGATCCGCCCACTCCTGGCGCAGCTGATCCTCGAGCGTCAGAGCATCGCCTGGCCGATCGCTCCAGAGCCCGAACACAGTGCCGTGGCTGGGCTGCTGGCAGAGGGCCTCCAGCTGCCGCCGCTCCTCCTCGGGCCAATCGATGCTGCTGCCCACAATGACGTGATCTGGTGTCGACATTTTATGGAGGTCAGCCCCTAGATTCCGCCGTCGGTTCACGCCCCAGCCACCACCATGACCACCGCCGCCGACGTGTTGCGCCTCGCCGCCGGGGAGATCGGCTTTGGGGAAACCGCCTCCAACAACATCACCAAGTACGGCGCCTGGTACGGCCTGCAGTCGGAATGGTGCGGCCTGTTCTGCTCCTATGTGTTCCACCAGGCGGGTCTGCCCCTACAGGTCACCACCGCCAAGGGTTTCAGTTATTGCCCCTTTGCCGTGGCCTGGTTCAAAGAACGGGGCTGGTGGATTGAACCCCGAGCCGGCGCCCAACCCGGGGATCTGGTCTTCTTCGATTGGTACCCGGGAACGGCCGATTCCGATGCCTGGCATGTGGGCCTGGTGGAATCGATTCAGCCCAGCGGCCAGGTGATCTGCATCAACGGCAATATCGGCCCCTTCCCCGCCCGCGTGCGCCGCGATCGCCATCCGATGGCGAACGTCTACGGCTACGGCCGGCCCCGCTTCGATGGGCTCAGCGCGCCGGCGGAAATCACGGGCGCCCCCGCCTGGCCAGGGATCTACCGCAGCCTCACCAGTCCGCTCAGCGCCGGCCAGGACGTGCTCGCCTGGCAGCGGCGCCTGATCCAGCTGGGCTGGAACCTGGGCGCGTCCGGCCCCACCGGCCAGGGCGATGACGGCAGCTTCGGCCCTGTGTCCTACCAGCAGCTCATGGCCTTCCAGCGCGCCGCCGGCCTGGAGGTGGATGGCATTTTGGGCCCCGAATCCTGGCGGCTGGCCTTTGCTGAGAACGCGCCCAGGGGAGCCGAAATAGGATCCAACGCACAAGCGAGCAAGACGGCGGAGTGAGGGCAACAGAGCAACGTCACCACAGCCGTTGAACAGGAAAGGGCTCCAGGGCTGGATCCGCCGAGATCAGCACCAGTTGCTCCAGTTCCCCCTGGGCGGCCAGCAGGCGATCAAACGGATCGCGATGGGCCTGGCCGTAGGACCCTGCCCGCAGGCCATGGGCCGCTGAAATCGAAAGATGTCGAAAGCCCTGGCGATCCAGCAGACCCTGGTAATCCCCCAACAGCACGGCCGCCGTCGGCAGTTTGCCCAGGCGGTGCTTGGTGGCGATTTCCCAGGCGCTCGCGGCGCTGACGAGGACGTCTGAACCGGGGTCGTTCAACACGGCCAGCACCTTCGCGCTCAGGCGCTCCGGTTCGGCGAGCCACCACAGCAGCACATGGGTGTCGAGCAAATGACGCCGAGCCATCAAAGCTGGGGAAACAGCGCGCCTTCAAAGGCGTCAAGTTCCGCTTCGCTCAGCGGTTCCAGCAACACATCCGGTGGGGGGAGCGGCATCCGATCCCTGAGCACGCCCGGTTGGCGCCAACCGGCTTCCCCGTCTAACGGCATCAGCCGGGCCCAGGGCTTGCCAGCCTTGGCCAGCACAATCGTTTCGCCGCCATGGGCCGCATCCAACAGCTGGGAGAGCTGGGTCTTGGCCTGGTGAACGTTGACCGTGCGCATGGGACTGACACGTCTAACTTGACTTAGCTTAGTCCGGTTGATCAAGCCGTCATGTGAGCTTCCCTGACCTACACGGCCAGGGCATCAAACTCCTTTGCAGATCGTTCCTCGACCTCCTCATCCAGGCGGCGGGTTTCTTCAATCGCCACGAGCTTTTCGAGCGGCAGGTGACGGCGAATCAGGCTCCAGTACCTGTCGGTGACCAGCTCCGGGGAGGCCTCGGCCAGCAGCAGCTGCCGGGCCGCCTCGCCATGGCACTGGGCCACCTCGGGATGGTCGACCAGGTGGCGGATCCAATCGGCCAGGGCATCGGAATCGCCGTTGGCGAACCAGGCGCCGCAGCCGCTGGAGCGCACCAACTGCTGCAATTCAGAGCCCTCGGGCGTGATCGCGGCGATCGGGGTGCCCGCCGCCAGGTGGCCGTAGAGCTTGCTGGGGGCCACGAGCCCCTCCGCCTCGATGCCCAGGCTCACCACCGCCAGATCGGCGGCGGTGAGCGAATAGGGCAACACCTCCAGATCCTGGTAGGGGAGGAACGCACAGTTGCTCAGGCCCCAGTCGCTGACCAGAGCCCTGAGGCGCTCCCGCTGGGGGCCGGAGCCGATGAACAGAAAGCGGATGCGCCCGTCGTGGCGGAGCAGCAGGGCCGCCGCCATCAACGTGACCAGGTCGTGACAGCGGCCCTGGTTGCCGGAGTAGAGCACCGTGAAGCCGTTCTCCAGGCCGTGCTCGCGCACGAAGGGATTGTCGGCCTTGGCCAGGGGCTGGATGCGCACGGGATCCGCCCAGCTGGGAATCACCGACAGCTTGCTCGCCACCTCGGGGCAGAAGCGCGTCACCCGCGCCTTCATCGACTCGCTGAGCACGATCAGTTCCTCGGCCTCGGCAAACACCCAGCGGTTCAATTCACGCCAGGTGCGCGTGAGCCAGTGGCGCTCGCCCAGCACCTTGAGCTCCACCAGCACGTCGGGGTAGAGGTCGTAGAGCAGCACCATGTAGGGGGTGCGGGTGAACAGGTGCAGCAGCCAGCCGACCACCGGCAGGTAGGCGGGTTCGGTGGTGTAGAGGATCAGATCGCCGCGACGGGCATAGCGCAGCAGCCGGGCGCTGGTGCGCAGGCAGAACAGCAGCCCGTTGACGGCGCGGCCGCGGATGCGCCTGGGCCAGAGCCGCGAGACGCGCGTGCGGCGGATGCAGCGGTTGGGCAGGAACTCCAGGCCCGGGGCGTCCTTCTGGCGGAAGGCATAGGCAGGCTGGCCGCTGACCACCTGCACCTGGAGGCCCCGCTGGGCGAGGCGCACGCTCAGATCATCCAGCAGTTGGCCGGTGGCGGCGAAATCGGGGGAAAGAACTGGCTCACCACCGTGAGCCGGGCGGTGCGGCTGACGCTGGAGCGCCAGGCCCAGCGGTGACGCAACTGGGCGCTCAGGCGGCGCAGGCCCCACAGGGGGCTGCAGAGGCGCCGGAGGGTGGTGGGGAAAGACCGTTGCTCACGGTTTCAGGCGGCCGGTGGGTGCTGGGGGCAGCCTGGGGGATAGGAGTCGCTGCATCCTTAAGCCCCGGTGAGCACTTCATTACATCTGGCCCTGCTCAGGGCGTCAATGCTGGGGTGCTCAGCGGGGGCCGCTCAGGCGGGCCGGGTGCCCGGCATAGATCGCTCCCGGCTCAAGCACGCCACTGGCCACCGCCGCCAGGGCGACCACGGTGCCGGCGCCCACCCGGGTGCCGGGGGCGAGCACGGCCCGAGCACCGATCCAGACGTCATCGCCCAGTTCGATCGGCCCCAGCAGCAGATCAAACGTGGGCTGACGGAAATCATGGTTGCCGGTGCAGAGGTAGGCCCCCTGGGAGAGGCAGACTCGGTCGCCGAGGCGCACCAGGGCCAGGTTGTCGATCCACACCGCTTCCCCCAGCCAGCAGGCCTGACCCACCACCAGCTGCCAGGGGTACTTCACCCGCAGGCCGGGCTTGATCCGGCAGCCCCGCCCCAGCCGCGCCCCGAAGGCCCGCAGCAGGGCCACACGCCAGGCCGAACCCGGCAACCAGCGCGCCGCCAGCAGCGGGCTGCCGGCGCAGAACCACAGCAGCTGCACCGGCTTGGGGGCCCCGACGGAGAAGTCGGGAGGCAGGCGGTAGGCGGCGAGGTCTTGGAGCATGGGGGGTGTGGGGCCTGATCGAGCGGTTGAATCACCGCAAGGGCCCACCGGGGAGATCAGCCAGTTCAGCAGCTACGAGTTCGAGGAATCGCCGGTGGAGAGGAGAGGGGTCGAGCCAGACAAGTGCTCCCGCTCGAAGCGCTCTAGCCTGGAGTTGATCGCAGCGAGACGAGCGTTCTCGCTCTCGATCTGCACGATCTCGCTCTCGATCTGCGCGATCTCGTTCTCGAGCCGCTGCATCCGCTGCTCGCGCTCGATCGCTTTCTGCTCGAGCGCGTATAGCTGAATCCGCTTTTCGATCGTCGGATGCCAATTTAAGTTCGCCAAAAGCCGCCGCCAGGGCGACAGCGATGCAAGGAATTCCTGCTTGCTGCGGTAGTGGGAAGGAAGTGGCGACTCCAGGGACATCGACATGGTCGTAGCTCGTCAACAGGGTGATCAAAGCCAGCAGGATGGCGCCGCCAAAGGCTGCCCAGGCTTGACGATCGAGAAACCACACCGTAGCCAGCACCGAAGCTCACCACATAATAGTACAGACGTACTGCAAGTCTGAGCGGGGGTGCTTGAAACGCCCAGTGAAGCGGATCTAACCTGAGGCCATGGCTGTGATCCCAACGCCTCCGGCCCTTCCCTGGGAGCATCCCACCGACCTGCCTGCGGGGCTGGAGCTGGGCCCTGGGCTGGATGGCGATCGACTGCGCTCCGGGTTGTTGGCGCTGATCGCCGAGCCGGAGGTGAAGGCCGTGGTGGGGTTCGGCTCCAGAGCCCGCGGTGAGGCCCGCAGCGACTCGGATCTGGATCTGGTGGTGATCACCCGCAGCGCCCAGCTCACGCCCCAGCAGAAGCTGGCGGGCTGGCGCCGCTACCGGTCGCTGCTGGGCTCGGTGCCGGTGGGCGTTGATCTGCTGGTGACCGGCTGGCAGGACGCTGCGCGCATGGCCGGCTCCCGTTGGCACGTGATGGGCGACGTGGCACGGGAAGGGAAAGTGCTCTATGCCACCGGCTGACTTGCTCGCTCTCCAGGTGTTTGCGGTGGAGGCCCGCTACGAGGAGGGGCCATTTCCGTTGCCCGCCAGCTGTTTGGAGGCGGTGCGCAGGGCGGCTGGTTCGTTGGTGCGGGCCCGCAGGAGCATCGACTTCCAGAGGAGCGGCAGCCGGCCGGCACCACGGAACGCCTCCAGCTCGAAGCCCGCCTCCACCAGCAGCTGGCCGAGGCTGCGGCGGCTCCAGAACTTGACGTGGCCCCCATCCCAGAGGGCCGTGAAGTGGGCGTCGAGCTGGCCTGTGGCGGCGAGCGCAAGGTTCTTGAGGTAGCCGTGGTACGGCGTAGAAACGATGAGTTGGCCGCCGGGGCGCAAGGCGCTGAAGGCCGCCGCCGCCCAGTCGCGGGGGGCGTAGCAGTGCTCCACCACCTCCAGGCTCACCACCAGATCAAACGGCGCTTCGCCCAACGTTTCCAGGAGCTGCGGCGTGGCGATGAGGGGCTCAAAGCGCAGCTGGGGATGGGCGCGCCGGGCCTCGGCGATCCCGGAGGCGCTCGGGTCCACCCCCACCACCTGGAAGCCGCGCCCGGCCAGCCAGCCGCTCAACCAGCCGTTGCCGCAGCCCAGATCAAGCACCCGCAACGGACCCTGCGGCCCCTGGGCGGCCGGTAGCAGCTGTGCCAGGGGCGCCAGCAGGAAGGCCTCCTCAGAGGGAATCCGCTGGCTCCAGCCGTAGTCGCCGATCGCGGGTGCCGTCACATCCGGGCCTCCCAGAGCATCAGGCTTAGCAGGATTTCGGCATACATCCGCTGGAAGGCATAGAACCAGCCGCGCCAGCCATCGAGCAGGCCGCCCTTGAGCACCAGACACACCAGCAGCACCGCAAACGGGGCGAGCACATGGGTCTTGCGCAGGCGATCGGCGGCGGAGAGCTGACCATGGGGAGTGGTGAGCAACTTGCTGGCTTCCTGTTGGAGATAACCCTCCTGGGAACGCAGCCAACGGGCAAGAGGTTTGCGGTCGTCGTGGAGGATCGGCTGATTCAGCAAAGCTGATGCACCCTGGAGCTCATAGCGATGGGCATGGCCGTCGTTGACGTAGCGGCCGGAACCCAGCCGGTACAAGGCCAGTCGAGGGGGAGAATGGATCCCCGCAAAGGCTTTCCATCGACGCAATAGCGAAAGGGAATGCGGAAACCTTTGATGGCATCAGAGACTTCAGCCAAGGCTGCTCGGATTTCAGCAACGAGCCCTAGGGAAATCCGGTAATCGGCATCAAGGCTGAGCACCCATGAGGTATTGATCTGTGTGAGGCCGAAGTTGCACTGCTCAGCAAACGAATCGAAGGCGCGGTGGACGACTTCCACCCGAGAATGGAGCGCCAGGATCTCCAGGGTGCGATCGGTGCTGCCGCTGTCGATGACCACGATCCGCTGCGCCCAGGTCAGGCCCTCGAGGGTACGGGCGATGTTGGGCTCCTCATTGTAAGTGAGCAGCAGTGGCGTGATCCCATCCAGAACCGAGCTGCAGTCAACCACGCCGAAATACATTAAGCAGAAGTAATCTCAGGGCCAACAGCAACTTAGCCACTAAATTAATGGGCGGATCCGGATGGGCACACAACAGAATAGGTTCGCTGTCCGCAGAGAAAGGGCGATTTCTGTCGACATAGATTACATCGAAATGCTGCTTAGAGAGACCAGAGAGATGCAACACCGGTGATGAGCCAGCCTGGGCAATCAGTTGCTGAGCCGTAAGCCGTTGCTTGGAGGAGATGAACTTAACCCGATTGGCTCGCACGTCCGCAGCGGAACGGGTGGCGAACCCTGAGAGAACGCAGGCCGACTGACCATCGAAGAACCTCGGCTCCACGTCACGCCCCGCCAGCAGCGACCAAGCTGATTGCTCGGACCACCATTTGTTGCGTAAACCCGCGAAGTAGCGCCTGACCGTGCGCTCGAGGAAATGGAGATCAATCGCGGCGGGCTGCAGCAGCACAAAACCTGCATTAAACGACAGCACCATCGCTTCCCGCAACGGCATTGTCCAATGAGCCCGGTAGGCCGGCACGTCCTCTCGCAGGTAATGGAGGCATGTTCCCTCGGGGAGCCGCACAGGGCAACGGATCAGAACATCGGTATCGATCAGCAGCACCCGTTCCAGATCTGCTCCGATCACCGCGACATCGAGAATCTTGCGCCAAGTGAGATCCTCCGCACGGATCTGACGCAGTAAAGGAAAGGGTTCCAACGCCACCGCAACGCGTTGCTCCTGATCCAGTTCGATGCGAAAGCGGAGGTGTCTGGGCAGCACAGACAGCGCCTCTGGCGTGAGTTCGCCGCCCCCATCGGAAAGCAGAAGAATCTCGTCCGAGCATCCTTCCATCAGCCCCCAGGACCGCACGCAATCGGGTACCCAGGAGTGCTGCAGGGGCCAAAGGCCAATCAATGAGACCAAGGTTGTGTTCATGAACGCAGGAGTTCTCGCTGGGACAGCTGGGGGCCTGCATGGCTCACCATGGATTGATCAGGCTGTCGGGTAACCACGAATGGATCGATGAGATAAACACAGGCCTTTAGATTTCAGTCCTTAGAGGGGATCGGGCCGATGGTCGACGCCCACCAGCGCCAGAGAAGTCCTTGAGGATCTCCTGGTAGTACTGCTCCAGCTGAGCAACAATCGATCCCCAGCAGTAAATGTTCGTGGCCAGAAGGCGCGCCGCCTCCGTCATCGCGGCAGGTGGTTGTTCCAGGGCGCGCTTTAACGCCCCGGCCAGGGCCTCCAAGTCGGCCTCCACCACCACACCCGCCCCAGCCCGTTCCACCGCAGCGGCGATGGCTACGCCTGGACAGAGAATCACGGGGGTGCCAGCGGCGAGGGCTTCGGCGGCGGCGATGCCGAAGTTTTCTGAAGCCGAGGGCAGCACGAACCAGTCGGCGCGCTGCAGCAGCTCCAGTTTGCGGGCACCAGCCACAAAACCCAGCCACTGGCAGCGTTCGGCAAGGCCCAGCCGCTGAGCGAGGGCCCTGAGCTCGGCCAGATAGGCGGGCTCCCCTCCCCGGCGATCTGCAGCGTCCAGGGGGCCTCGGGGCGCTGGAGTTGCAGGGCGGCGAGGGCCTCCAGCAGCAGCGGCAGTTGCTTCTTGGGATGGAGGCGAGAAAGGAACAAAAAGACAATCCGATCAGACGCCCCACGCTCCCGCGCCAGCAGCAACTCCGGCAACTCCGGCAGCTCCACCCCCAGGGGCAACACGAAGGACGGGGTGGCCAGGCCCAGATCCGCCGCTTCCTGCTGCTCGGCGTCACTGGTGAAGTGCAAGGCCGCCGCCCCCTCCAGGTTGCGGCGCTCGATCAGCCTGAGCAGCAGCCGCTTGCGGCCAGGGCTCTGCTTCAGGCTCCAGCGGTTGAGCTGGCCGATGCTGCGCAGCAGGTAGGGCACCTTCAGGGCCCGGGCGACGGCCATGCCGCTGGTGGAGGGATAGGAGAACAGCGCATGCACGTGCAGCAGATCGAACTCACGCAGGTGGGCCCGCAGCCAGCGCGTGAGCCCAGGGGCCACGGCGAATTCCCGCAGGGGCCCCAGGGGCGGACTCCAGCGGGGAAAGGCCAGCACGGGTACGCCCTGGCGTTCGTGCCACTCGCCCAGGGGCAGATCCGCCAGCAGCCCCGGCCCGTCGTCGTTGGTGGTGAGGATGCGGGCGTCCACCCCCTGGCGGCGCAGCTCGGCGGCCATCGCCAGCACCGCCTGGCTGGGGCCACCGCGCAAGGGACTGATCGAGGGGATGAGGTGGAGGATTCTCAGCAACATGTACCAAGCCGAAACGATCGAATCCCAAAAGCTTGAATCACTCCCTTCTCAACGAGGCGCGTACGGAGAAAAACGGTTTCTCAAGCAAGGAATAAGATGCGACTGCTACTACAAAGGAAGGCACAAGCCAAATCCTCCAATCCCACAGGAATGGAATGGAGTAATCCTGAGAATGGCCGAAGAAGAAGTGCGAGAGAAAAAGTACGTGCCAAACATAAAGAGAATAGCTAATGACACCGATACTGATCAACCATTTAGCGGATAACGCCCTTACCAAAATCCCGCCTGTTTCCGAGCAGGCCAAAAATATTTCAAATAACATGATCAAACCGATCAGGGGCTGCCTCAGTGCATCGAGCAATAGTGGCCCCGCATGATAACAGTCCAGGAAGAACATGACAGGAACGAGAAGGATTCCTGCAACTTGAGCCTCCCCCGCGGAAAAGAATTTAGCAATCGACGAATTATTTAATCTTCTCCAAAGATAGGCGCCTGCGACGCCAATTACAAGAGAATCTGCATAACGCATCAAACCGCGGGGCCCCAGCAATCTTGCGATAACTGAACCGCCGGCCCCAGGATCTGGAGCGGCCAGTCGAACCAATACCACAACGGAAACGATTAAAAATATGCCTACGATGGCTTTCCTTGGTGAACCAAAGCCAAAGAGAATAAACATCATGGGCCACAACGCATAAAACTGCCACTCAACAGAAAGACTCCAGAAATGAACTGTCGCCGAGTTGCCAACACCAAGATAATTCCTTGTTTGACTCAAAGCACCTGCATACGAAGAAAGACTGTCCGAATAAATCAAAACGAGATCAAGAAGCATAAGAGTGGCAATGTAGACGACACAGACCGGCAGCAACCGATACGCACGTCGCAGGTAAAACTTGCGGAGATCCACAGACCCCTTGCATTGGAGCTCATCCAACAAAATACCTGAAATTAAAAATCCAGACAAGACAAGGAAAATTCTTACTCCAAGATCGCCAAAAGAAAATACCCAATGATAAGCATTGGCAATTTGCACAGGAAAATTGTTGGCATAAGGGAAGTGAGAGATCAATACCAAAATAATAGCGACTCCTCTAATACCATCCAAGCTCTTAATGCGCCCTGACTTTCTAAGGGAATTCATTTGAAGCAAATTCGTTGTTTATTGGTCATGAATTCAAGAGTTTAACTTGAACAAATTCCACCCCTCACGGCGCAGCTCGGCGGTCATCGCCAGCACCGCCTGGCTGGGGCCGCCGCGCAGAGGGCTAATCGAGGGGATGAGGTGGAGGATGTTCATGCCGGCCTCAGATCGAAAGGCCCAGCACATCGAAGCAGGGCGCTGAGGCCACCCGGCCGCGGGCCCAGGTGAGATCTCGGATCCAGATCTGGTTGCCGGTGCGGGCATGGGGATCAACCGTGATCGTCCGGGTCCAGGGGTCGTAGCCGCAGGCCTGGTAGCCATGGCCCAACAGCACGCTCTGCACATCCGGGCTGCGGTCTTCGATCAACAGCGCCATCGGCGGCGCCTCAGCCAGGGTCTGCCGGGCTCCGCGCAGCACCTCCCGTTCGTGGCCTTCCACATCGAGCTTCCAGAGCGCGGCCTGGCGCAACCCCGCAATGGCATCGATCGGCAGCACCTCGACGCCGGCGGCGTGCCCGGCGTAGTCGTCTCCCACCACCTGATTCATTGGACCGCGATCGAGGCTGAAGCGCAGGTGGCCTGGCTCACTGCCGAGGGCGGCCTGATAGGCGCTGACCTGATCGAGCAGGCCATTGAAGGCGAGATTGCGCTGCAGCCAGGAGAAGGTGGCGGGGGCCGGCTCGAAGCTCAGCGAACAGCAGCCCACGGCCCCCGAAGCCAGCACGGTGTAGCTGCCCACGTTGGCTCCCAGGTCGGCGAAGCTGTCCGCAGGCCGGAGGAGATGCAGCACAAAGGCCATGTCGGGCCATTCATGCAGACCGCAGTAGAAGTTGCCGGTGGCGCCGGTCATGCCGCGGGTGATCACGAGGCTGGTGCCATTGACCCAGGGCACGGCCACGGGCCAGGGCAAGAGCCGGGCGCCGGGCTGCCAGCGCAGATAGCGGCCGGTCGCCTGAAGCCGGTCGCGACGGCTGAGCGGATGGCGCCAGATGTAGGGCAGGCCCCTTTGGAACATCACGTCAGCTCCACCCCCAGGTGCCGCTCCAGCCAATCGCTGAGCACCAGCAGCCCCCAGCGGCGGGCCCAGGGGCGCAGGTCGAGGTCGGCGGGGGTGGGGGGCAGCGGCGGCAGCCCCCAGGCGCGGGGTTGGAAGTCGTTGGCGTCGAACCAGCGCTGGAAGGGGAAGGAGAAGCCCTGCTTGGGGGCCCGGCCCACCAGCGCTTCGGCCTCGGGCACCGCCTGGCGCAACAGGCGCTTACGCGCCGCCAGGCGCTGGGCGGCCGGCTGACCGGCCACGGCCCGCAGCAGCTCCGCATCCACCAGCGGCAGGCGCAACTCCAGCGCGTGGGCCATCGCCATCCCATCGCTGTCGATCAGCAGTTGCTGGCCCATGTAGAGGCTGCTCTCCAGCCAGGCGATCTGATCCGCGGCGCTGGGGAAGCGGGAGGAATCCTCCACGGGTGAGGCCTCAGGGCCTTGCGGCTCCGGGGGCTCCAGGCCCCAGTGGCGCAGCAGGCGGGCCACCTCGCTGGGGGAGAAGATGCCGCGCAGGGAGCGGTAGCTGCTCTCGATCGAGGCCGGCCGGCGCAGGCCGTCGGCGATCCGCTGGGCACCGGCGCGGTGGCTGCGGCCGAGGGCGGCGGCGGCCAACGGAGCCAGGGCCTGCAGGCCGCGGTGCAGCCGCCAGGCCCGGGGCAGGCGCTGGAAGCTGGGGTAGCCACCAAACAATTCATCGCCGCCCAGGCCGCTGAGCACCACCTTGAGCCCCAGCCCCGCCGCCAGCTTGGAGACGCCGTAGGTGTTGAAGCCATCGACGCTGGGCTGATCGATCGCCCCCAGGAAGCCGGGGATGTGGGCGGCCGCATCGGCGGCGCGGAGCTGCACGTTGTGGTGGGTGGCGCCGAACTGACGGGCGAGGGCGGCGGCACGCCCGGATTCATCGAAGCCGGCCTCGGCGAAGCCGATCGAGATGGTGGTGAGCGGCTGCTCCGCCAACGCGAGCACGGCGGCGGAATCAAGACCACCGGAGAGGAACAGGCCCACGGGCACATCGCTGAGCAGGTGGGCCCGCACCGAGGCGCCCAGGGCCGTGCGGGTGTGGGCCACCAGATCGGGGCCCTCCAGCACCCCATCGGGGGCGTAGCTGGGCTGCCAGTGGCGCTGGATCTGCCAGCGGCCCTCCTGCCAGAGGCCCAGGTGGCCGGGGGCAGCGGGGTGATCCCCTCCACCAGGGTGCGGTGGTGGGGGAGGCTGCCCTGGCTCAGGAAATCGGCCAGCCCCTGCCGATCCAGCCGCCGCGGCACCCGCCCGGTGGCCAGCAGGGCGCGCAGCTCGGAGGCGAACAGCAGTTCGCCATGGCTGCCGTGGTGCAGGTAGAGGGGCTTGATGCCGTAGGGATCGCGGGCCAGCAGGGCGCGGCGTTCCTGGCGATCCCAGAGGCAGAAGGCGTACATGCCCCGTAGCCGCTGCAGGGCGCCGAGGCCATAGCGCGCATAGAGCTCCAGCAGCACTTCGGTGTCGCTGCTCGAATGGAAGCGGTGGCCCAGGCGCTCCAGCTGACAGCGCAGCTCGCGCTGGTTGTAGATCTCGCCGTTGAACACCACCACGTAGCGCCCGCAGGCCGAGGGCATCGGCTGGTGGCCGGCGGGGGAGAGGTCCTGGATCGCCAGGCGCCGGTGAACCAGGGTGATGCCCCGCTCACTCCAGACACCGGCGTCATCGGGGCCGCGGTGGGCGAGGGCCTGGTCGAGGGCCGCCACCAGATCGGGAGCCGATGGCTCGGCGGAGGGAGACAACAGGCCAGCGATGCCGCACATCGCTCAGGTCTCCCGCACAAGCGCCGGCACATCAGCCAGCAACGTCCGCAGCCGCCCACAGAACGCCTCAAAGCCAAAGCGCTCCGCCACCGCCGCCGCCAGGGCCTCACGCTGATGCCAGAGGGGCTCGCCGTAGCCCTCGAGCAGGGCCTGGATGGGCGGGGCCAGGGGCAGGCGCGGGTCCACCAGGCAGCCGAAGGCGCCATCGGCGAGCGGATCCACCGAGCCATCGCGGTTACCGGCCAACACGGGCGTGCCGCAGCCGGCAGCCTCGAGAAACACGATGCCGAAGCCTTCTTTTTCACTGGGCAGCGCAAACAGGCTGGCAAGGCGGTAGTGGTCGGCCAGTTCAGCGGCGGCGATCCGGCCGGGCAACTGCACGGAATCGCTGAGATTCAGGGAGCGCAACAGGGCCCGCAGGCGGAGGACGTCATCGCCCTCTCCGCCGATCAGCAGGCGCAGGGCGGGGCGGCTGAGCAACAGCTCGGGCATGGCCGCGATCAGGCCGTCAACGTGCTTATAGCGATCGAGGCTGGAGAGCCGCGTGAGGCAGAAGATCAGCGGCTGATCGGGCTCCAAGCCATAGCGTTCGAGCAGATGGGGGGCCGAGGGCCCGGGCAGAAGGTCCAATCGCTGTAGGTGTTGGGCAGCACCACCAGCTCCGGGCAGGGGCCGACTCGCCTGGAGCCCAGCTGGCGGCGTAGCTGGTGCTCGGTGTAGCGGCTCACCGGCAGCAGCCGCGACAGTCGGCGCAGGGCCCAGCGGCGCGGCCCCGGCCGCAGGTTCCAGACGTCGATGCCATGGGCCGAGGCCCAGGTGGGGCAGCCCGCCAGCCGCCCCAGCAGCAGTTGGATCGGGGCGAAGTTGGGATGGGTGGCGATCAGCAGGGCGGGTCGCTGGCGCCGGAGCGACGCCAGAAGGGCGCCGATGAAGCGCAGAAAGGCCCAGCCCCTGACGGGCGAACCCAGCAGGTGCAGCTCGATGCGGGGATCCAGCTGCGCGGGGCGGTGGCGGGGGCGGTCGTTGCGCACAAACACCCGCAGGCGAACGGCCGGGGGCAGCACCTGCAGCAGGCCGCGGATCATGGTGCGGCTGTAGATCTGCACGCCGCCGTCGCTGGCGTAGAGCTCAGGCACGATCAGGTCCACCACCGGAGCCGGTGAGCGGCGGGCCATCAGGCCACCCCCGCGATCGCCAGGGCCCGGCGCAGGCCGGCGGTGGCGGCCGCGTAGCTGAAGCCCTCGATGTGGGCGCGGGCCGCCTGGCCCATCCGCCGCAGGCGCGCAGGGTCGGCCAGGGCCTCGGCCAGGGCGGCGCGCAGGGCGATGGAATCGCCGGCGGGAAACACCCAGCCTGTGACCCCGGGGATCACCAAATCGGGGCCGCCGCCCACATGGCTGCTCACCAGCACGGGCCGCGCCAGGTTCATCGCCTCGTTGATCGCCAACCCCCAGGTTTCGCCAGGCCCCAGGGAGGGAAGCACGAACAGATCGCCCGTGGCATAGGTGCGCGGCATCGCCGACTGGTTCTGGAAGCCGGCGATCACCACCCGGCCGGGTGCCAGGGCGGCGGCGGCCTCCCGCAGCTGGCGCTCCAGCACCCCGGCGCCCACCAGCAGCAGCACGGCGGTGGGGTGGTTCAGGGCGGCAAAGGCCGCCAGGAGTTGCAGGGGTTGCTTCTTGGGTTCGAACTTCCCGGCGATCAGCACCACCGGCGCCCCCGGGGCGATGCCGAGCTCGGCGCGCCAGGCACGGGCCTCACGCTCGGCCTGGGGCGCGGCGGCCTGGAAACGGGCGTTGTCGACGGCGTGGGGGGCGATCACGATCCGCTGCGCCGACACTCCGGAGGCCCGCAGCCAGGCGACGTTGGCCGAACCCACAGCCAGGGCAACGGCCAGCCGGCGGAACAGCAGGCGCCGCAACAGGCGGGCCAGGCTTTGCCGCCAGCCCCTTGGCGCCACCAGATCATGGGAATCACCACGAAACAGGATCGGAATCGTCCTCAGGCGCGGATCGAGCAGCAGGCTCACGTGGGTGCGCCAGCCGTAGCCGAAGAGCAGCACGGCCTGGGGCCGCCAGGCCAGCAGCTCCAGCACCAGGGAGGGGTTGTGGAGCCCGCCGAAGTGGTGGGTGCCGGGGTCGAGGGAGACGTTGGCGACGAAACGGCTCGTGTAGCCCTCCAGTAGGGGCAGATCCCACTGGAGACTCTGGCCGAAGCCCCGGTCCAGTTGCTGGGTGACACCGAAATCCCAGAGGTGGAACACCTCGATCACCAGATCAGGCTCAGCCGCCAGCGCGGCAAACCAGGGGGCGTAGTACTGGATCGGATGGCTGACGACGATCGCAAGACGGGTGCTCACGCCGGCAGGAACTTGCGCACCAGCCAGATCACGGCCGAATACATCACCACCCACTGGAAGGCGGCGGCGGCGAAGGTGCTGGCCACGAATTCGTAGGAGACCACCCAGAGCAGCAGCAGGGTGAGGCTGATCACGCCCGGAGAGGTGAGCAGCAGCTGCTGGCGGCCCAGATTGGCGCTCAGGCGCAGCAGGGCGCCGCAGCTGATGCCCACCAGTAGGGGGCCGAAGAAGTCGCCGAAATTGCCGAGCGCTTCCGCCAGAAACCCCCAGGCGATGTAGGTGGTTTCGGTCTGCTCGCGGGTGGCCTGGCGGCCGAAGTGGAGGTTGAGCCGCACCTGGCCCTCCTGGCTGCGGACCTTCTCAGTGGCCAGCACCCGGGGCACCAGCACCTGGGGGATCAGCCCATAGCTTTCACCCTCCATCGGGGGAACCCCGGCGGCCAGCTGCCCCTGGATGAAGATCACGTTCTGCAGCGTGTTGAGGCGCTCGGTGGCCTGCTGGCCGGTGCCGGCGGCCTCTGAGGCGGTGCTGGCGGCGATCCATTCACTGATCAGTTCGATCGGGTTGGAGGGCAGGGGCAGTCCGCCGCCCCAGTAACGCTCACGGAGCACGAACTTGCCCTGGTTGAGGAAGGCCAGCAGCAGCAGCAGGGCCACTGTGATCGGCAGGGCCCGGCGGGCGGAGGCCAGCCACAACCCGAAGATCGTGCTCAACAGCATCGCCTGGCTGCTGGATAGCAGGAGCGAGAAGAGGCTCTGACCCACGATCGCCGCCCACAGGGCCCACCAGACGGCAGCGTTCTGGAGGCGGCCGGCGCCGAACTCGAGGGCACCGAGGAAACCGCCGATCAGCTCCATGGCTGCCGCCAGGGTGCGCACGGGTGAGAGCAGGGTGCTTCCCAAGCCACCCGCCAGCTGCCAGTAGATCCCTGAGCTGAGCAGCAGATCGATCAGCAGGCCGGCCGCCAGCAGGCCGTGGGGCAGCAGGGCCAGGCGGCGGGCATTGAGGGGCAGGGGCGGAGCCGGGCGCAACTGGAACCAGCTGGGCTGCACCAGCCACCAGCCCACGAGGAGGCTCAGGAGCCAGAGGGCCACCGCAAAGCCTGCCGCCACGATCTGGGATCCGCTGGAGTCATCCAGAGCCGCCGTGCTGAGGAGAAGCGGCAGGCCGAAGAGCAGGGTCTGGAAGCTGACATAGACGGGCAGAATGGGTAGTTCCAGGCCAGCGGAGCGCTCCCAGAGCACAAGCACGCTCCAGCAGGCGGCCAGGATCAGCGCCAGGGCCAGGGCCTGATCGAAGGAGCGGGACGCCACAAAGGCCACCGACACGAGGCTGCCGGCACCGAACCACTGCAGCAGCGGTTGCTGCAACGCTCGGTAGGAACGGGAGAGGTCTTCCGTGGTGGCGGTGGTGAGGGGCGGAAAGCCGGTCATCGGCAGCGGCGCAGGAAGTCCATCAACTGGGCGGCCTGGGCGGCGGCGGTGTGGGGTCTGATCGCCTGCGGATCGAGGGGCACGGGGGTGGCGTACTGATCCCGCTGCAGCCAGGCGTGGTCGATGGCGGCCGCAAGGGTGCCTGGGCTTTCGCCGCTGGGGAACGGCACCACCGTGCCGCCCCCGCAGCATCTGATCAAGGGCACCACCGGGCTGCGCTCGTGCATCAGCGCCAGCAGGGGCGGCGGGCCAGCAGGTAGGGGATGAGCTTGGAGGCGGTGTAGGCCGGATCATCGGAGCCGATCACCAGCAGGGCATCGGCGGCCCTGAGGCTGGCGAGGGTGAGCGAGAGGGGCAGGCGATCGGTGCGCTCCTCCACCAGGTGGCCCAGCCCGAGGCGCTCGGCAACGGGGCGAATGCTGGGGATCCCGGACCCTGCGGCGGCGTAGGAGGTGCCGAGGAAATGGAGCCGCAGGCGGCTCAGCAGGCTTGCTGAAGCATGGCGCTTGAGGGCGAGGAACAGGCCCTCGAGCGCCGTGGTGAGATCAGCGCCGCCCCGGCCGATCGACAGCCAGTGGATCAGCCCGTCGCCGGGATCAAAGGGCAGGGCGCCGGGGGGATCGCCTCCAGGCGTTCGAAATCCTCGGGCGCACCGGGAAACGGCAGCTCAAGGGAGGGCCGCCCAACGGTGAAGGGATAACGCCGATGCAGATCGTCGAGGTAGGCCGCACTGACGGCGATCAAACCGGAGCAGGTCTGCAGCACCCGGGGTTCGCGGCTGCGATTCAGGCGATCGGCGAGGGCGTATTTGAGGCGGCCGCCGGGCGGGCTGATCTGGGGGTGATCGCGGTAGTAGTCGTTGACCCAGGGATCCTGGTAATCCAGCACGAACGGCACCCCGAAGCGCTGGCGCCAGCGGGGCCCGAGGCGGAAGCAGCCGAAGGCGGTGCTGGAGACCAGCACCCGATCGAAGGGGCGCTCGTTGAGCAGACGATCACCGGCCGCAGCCAGGGCCCCGAGGCAGCGGGCCTCGACGCTGCCCAGGCCGGGCACACGGCTCCAGCGCAGGCTGCGGCCGCGGACCCGGTGGATCGGCACGGTGGCCGGCAGAGCGTCCGCCTGCCAGGGATCCATTGGGGAGGCCACGCAGACGGGATCCACCGCCAGCACCTCCGCCTCCACCCCCTGGGCGGCGAAGTGGGGCAGCAGCATGCGCAGACGCTGGCTGTCGGCGGCGCTGGTGGGGGAAAGCGGGGGAGACCAGAAGAACTCTCAAGATTGGCCCACCAGCAAGCAAGACTGAATTCCGGTCAAATACTCCGAGCCTCTATCACTTAAAATCTCAAAAATCAGTCATGGTAACGGCATGCACTTGTCGTTGATTGAATCAACCGCGAACAGTTTATGCGTGCTCCGACACTGCAGACGAAAACCCAGATCAGCTAAAAGAATTGATTCGATATTGTCAAAAGCTGAATTATGCACAATCTCAAACATGAATACTGGCAAGTATCTCAACGCTTGCGCACAAGCAGACCTTCGTAGACACCAACTTGAGCAGGAACATAATCGACAAAGTTCTGACAAGAAGAAATCTCCTCGATCAAATCAACCAGAATATAGTCCCGGCTCTTGCCCCAAAAATCATCATTGTCCCAGTTATCGCAATAAATAAATCCCCCTTCTTTACCTTTGGAAATCCTTTTGTAAAGCATTCTGATCTTGGGCCTCCATCAATAAACAATAGATCTAAATGTCCATCAGGAAGCTCGGAAAAATCCGACATCACGCTTCCACGCCATTCATACCTTAAATCTACATTATCGATTTTCTCGCCTTCTATCATTATACATAGTAACTTAAACCATTCCTCCGAAGCTTCAATGCTGACTAAGGACTGAACGCGATCCGAGAGCCAAAGAGTACTAAAACCTGAGCCTACTTCCCATACCTTCCAATTACTCCGCAGAATCTCGTCTAATTTCTTGGAGGCGGCAAAAGGTATCCAAGGCTGTCGAGGAAAACGCCCGAAAAACTTACGTCGCAAAGCCTGAGAAAAAGAGGTTAGAGAGTGCGGAAGATTCTTCCAACCCACAAACTGACCCTTTCCAGTTTTCAAGCGACCCATAAATAGCAAATCAGTAGTTTGGCTTAAGCCAAGAAATGACTTCTTAAAGACAGTGAGATTGACCAGAAACCATCACAAGCATGTTTACCATAAACAAGCAAGCAACGTATGTAAATTACACCCACGAGAAATGCATGGACAATATCAAAAGCTTGAATCGGAGCAGGTGATTGTTAATTATCGTTCTAGATCTTCGTGCTAGCAATGCGGAAAGCGGCCGCAGCTCAGTGGACCGAACACCAGGCGTCGAAATAGGTCAGTGTCATGCTCACGCGCTGGCTGTCGACGGGGGGGGCAGCAGCAGCAGGAGGCGCACTAGGCGGGGCAGATGATTTTTAGACCAGGAAAGGCCTGGCGGTAGCGGCTCTGATCACGGGTGAGGAAGGGAATCCCTTCCACCAGGGCATGGGCACCGATGAGGAAGTCTGGAAGGATCATTCGCCGCTGGCCGCCACGTTCGAGATAGGCCGCGTGGGCCCTGGCCGCCAGAAACGAGGTCTCTTTCGGAATGGGGCGGTAGTCGTAGAGATGGGCGGGCAGAACGTGCTCAACCTCTTCGATGCGCTGCACCGCAAAGGAAATTTTTGCGTACACGATCGCATTGATAACAACCGGGCCGGCATTCAGATGGTGCTAATATATCTAATTGCTCCAGAAACACCAGCTGGGATCAGCGGTGAACACATCCAGCAGCACACTGGAATCCACCAACACCATCAGGAGGCTTCTCCCCTGGTGAGGGAAAGCAATTCCTCAGTGGTCAGGCGGGTGCGCAGGCGAGCCTCACGCAGCCGGCGAATGCCCTCGTAGCCACGACTGGGCTGGTCGTCGTCCTTTTCGATCACCACGTGACCGTTCTCTTCCCGAAAGCTAACGGCCGTGTGGGGGAACAGCCCGAAGCGCTCCAGGATGGCCTGGGGGATCGTGACCTGGCCCTTGCTGGTGATGCGCATGTCCGCCCATCAAGTGTAAGAATCTTACTGTTGATGGGCCCTACGCCTGCAGCTGCGGCCGGCGGCTGAAGCGATGGCTTGGCCGCTCGATCAGAGCCCAGAACCCCCAGGCCACCAGCACCGACAGCACCAGGGCCAGCAGACACACCAGCAACTGAGACAGCGGAGAGAGTGGCCAGCGGCTGAGCAGATTCACCACGCGCCCGCCGATGGGCACGTGAGTGAGAAAGAGCGAATAGGAGATGCCCCCGAACCAGAGCAACGGCGCCGGGCCAAAGGCCGGAGCCGCCAGGGCCAGGTGCAGCAGCGCAACGCACACCGCGGCCACCAAGGCCTGCTCGATGCCGGCCAGCCTGGCCAGAAGGAGCAGCAGCCAGGCCATCGCCAGCCAGTGCAACGGCCGGGGCCGCATGGCCTGGTGGGCCGTGACCCAGCCGAGCGCGAACACCGGCAGCACCCGGAACACCAGCGTGTTCTGGGGGATCAGCACCGCCAGGGCCGAAACGGCCGCCACCCCCAGTGCGTAGAGCCAGGGTGAAAGAGCCTCACGCTGGGCGGGCCGGGCCCAGGGTTCGATCAGGCCGGCCACGGCGTAGAACTGCACCTCCAGGGCGAGGGTCCAGGCCACCACCAGGATCCAGCTGCCGCCCAGCAGGCCGGTGAGGTAGAGGTTGTCGCTGAGCAGGGCCGTGAACGCCTGCGGAACGGTGACGCTGAAGCTGCCCTGATACCCCGGTGCCAGGGTGGAGAGACAGTTGAGGCCCAGCGCCAGCACAGAGGCCACGGCGTAGGGAGGCTGGAGGCGCAACAGGCGGCGCATCAGAAACGAAGGCAGATCGCGAAGCGAACCCAGCAGACCATCCACCGGGGGTGCATTGCGGATGCTCCAGGGAATCACGAAGCCGGTGAGCACGAAGAAGAGCGTGATGCCGTGAAAGCCGATCGCGCCTAGGGCCGAGGCGGCCTGGAGGAGCGGGCTGGCGGCACCGGCCAACAGCTTGCCGCCGTGGGTGATGTGAAACCAGGCCACGGCAAGGGCCGCCACGCAACGAAGCACCTCCAGCGAGTGGATGCGGCCGGATGTGCTCACAGCGTT
The DNA here is from genome assembly GCF_047395825.1 of Cyanobium sp. ATX-6F1. NCBI lineage: Bacteria > Bacillati > Cyanobacteriota > Cyanophyceae > Synechococcales > Prochlorococcaceae > Cyanobium > Cyanobium sp. ATX-6F1. The sequence goes on from NZ_JBCEBF010000003.1 coordinate 672,678, forward strand.
GAGCGCGCGAACAACTGCTTGGCCCGCAGACCGGGCCTCTCGATCCATTGGGTTGTCATCAGTCCCAAGCCGCCGAGGCAATCAGGTCAGAGCCTTGCCGTACATAGAAAGCATCCAGTTGCCACAGGGCCCCATCAAGCGGCCGGTCGTACTGAGGCAGCACGTCGTAAAGCCGGTAGCCATTTTCTTCGAAGAAACGGTTCACCTCCGCAAAGGTCGGCACATCGCCAATGGGGATCACTGAGAGTTCACAGATGATCACCTCAAAGGGTGAGAGGTGATCTACGGCTCCATGCAGAGCCTGCAGCTCATGGCCCTGGAGATCCAACTTCAGCAGATTGGGCAAAAACCCCGGCCGATCCTGCAGGATCGCCGCGAGGGTGGCGCAAGGAACCGTGATGCTCCCTTCATCAGGCGATCCGCCCTGTCGGATGCCGCTGTTGGACTCTTGCAGATGAAAGATGACCGAACCAGCCTGGTCCGACAGAGCTGCCGCGAGCACCTCACTCCCTGCCACCGATGCAGCCAGATCACGAAGCTGTGATTGAGGTTCTGGCTGGGGCTCAATCATCAGCACCGGCACCTGGGGAAACACATCCCAGAATTCACGCGTCCAGTCGCCGCGATAGGCAACGGCATCGATCGCACCACTGCAACGGAAGCCCGCCCGTCTGAGCTGCTGCAGGCGGGTGGTCATGTCGCGCACGGCGAACAGGCGACGCTTCAGCGCCTGGCGCCAGTGGTGCGGCACCAAAGTGAAGAACCTATTCATCACTGCCGTTGAGGAAACGATTTGCCTTCATGGCATTATACCTAATTTTATATAAACACAAAATTCCCGATTCGGCCAAGATCATCCACCGGACAGGCTAGGTAGTTGCATCGGCTGATCAGCGGATAGACCTCACCAACCTCGTGGAACAACAAATAACCCTCATCGGTGAATGAGAACAGACGGTAGCCCAAATCATTCTGCACTCTCAACAGCAATTGGCGGCCATCGTGCCCCCATTCCTTGCAGACATCATCAATCGATTCGATGATTAACAGGGGGCGAAATCTCCGGATGGTGTCGGTAGCACCATCGAGAAACTGCATTTCAGCCCCCTCAACATCCAGCTTGATCAGATCGATTTGCTCGATACGAGCAGCAGCGACCACATGGTCGAGGGTGTCGAGCCGCACCTGAATCGCCTTGAAGCGGCTCCGCGAATCGTTCGGGCGGCGCAGGCTGGCCGTGGTGCGCACACCGCTGACGGGCACGTGGAAGGTCACCTCTCCGGAGCGGTCGGCCAGGGCCAGGGGCTCGACGCGGAGGCGACCAAGGCCATTGAGGCAGGCATGCCAACGGAGGCGCCGGGCATCGGAAGGGTTCGGTTCGAAGGCCACCACTCGCCCGTTCGGACCACTCCTGCGGGCGGCGACCAGGGCATAGAGCCCATGGTGGGCGCCCACATCGAGCACGGTCATCCCCGGTCTCACGAAGCGCCACAGGAAGCGCAGCTCGTTGACATCCCAACCCCAGAGGTCATGGTTGAGCAGACCCTTAGACGCATCGAAGAAGGGCATCACCTTGGTCCACACCAGGCGGGTGAACAGCTCGTTCCGCCAACGCAGCGTGTAGACGACTGGAAGGAAGGGGAGCTTGGAGAGAGCGAAGCGGAGCTTGCAGCTCAGGCGGGTCAGCACAGGGGAATGGCGATGGTCAGAAGCTCAAGAAAAGACCCGTTCACGGGTGATCGCCTCAGCATCGGCAACGGTGCGTAGGCAATTGCTTCGCTCGACAATCTCCCGGCAGGTGGCCTCCATGGTGAAGTAGGCCGGCACGACCTCCACCAGGCGGCGCTGCATGGCGCGGATGTGCTCGGGGGAGAGCGCCGCCAGCCGATCCGGCAGTTCATCCATGGCATCGATCGGCAGGCTGATGGCGAATTCACTCCAATCAAGGCGGTCCTGGAAGGGAAGCCATTCGCGGTCGTCCCAGATGTAGATGGGGATCGAGCCCAGGGCCATCGCTTCGTAGAGACGGAAGCTGGCACGCCCGAGGCCCCGGGGACAGAGCGAAAAGGTGGAGCGGGCCATCCCATCACGCCAGTGGGGCCCCCTGCCGAAGAAGGCGAGATCCTTGAGTGCCGCATGCATCCTGGAGCGCACCTGGTTGAAGTCGCTTGGCCCTTCAAGAGATCCGAAAAACGAAACGGCGATGTCACGCTCGCCTTTGGCAGGTCTCGAGATGGAGCCAGGAAGGAGGGGAATCGGCAGGTCGCCTCCTCCATTCGCACTGAACACCACGACATTGCATGGGAAGGCATGCCAGTCCCAGATTGGAAAGTCATACATGCCCAGCACCGTGAAGTAGGGCTTGCTGGGATCCAGACCTGCCAGCGTCTCCTTCAGGGCCCGCTGGGTGCGCTCGAACCGGGAGGGCGTGTATTTGTGGGACTGGACCTGAAAGAAGAAGGGATCGAAGAAGATCGGCAGGTAGGTGGCCGCCGATCGGGCTCCGTTTCGCAGCCAGTGCTCGAAGAAGTACGACTCGATCCAGGGGCCCCGCAGGGCGCCGTAGCGGTAAGGGGGCGGCTGCAGGAGGGCGGGCACGTCGACCATCCCGCCAACCCAGTCCAATGACTTCTGGCGCTTGAGGGCAGCGAGCTGGCGGCGGTAGCGCCAGCACTGCACCCGGAACAGGGCCGCGCGCAGCCGGTGCTTGATCGGTTCAGCCGCCAGCCGCGCCCGGTAGCCCTCGGCGTAGGAACGGTTGGCGCCCTGGTTGGCGTCGTCATCAGGCCGGGGGGCGCTCACGGGTGAGTCTTCGCACCTTCAGCGGCTCCTGGAGCCAGGGCATCCTCCACCGCATCGAGCAGGCGAGCCTGCTCCAGCTCCCAGTTCAACCGTTCTTGCCCCAGTCGAAACGCCGCCAGCCTGGCCTGCGCCAAGGGGGCGCCCTCGTCTCCCCAGATAGCGTCGATGGCGGAGGCCAGGGAGCGGGGATTCTCCGTGGCGAACAGCCGCACCGACTCCCCTGCGGACTCGGCATAGCTCCGATGGGCGGGGATGTCGCTGATCAGAGCCGGAACCCCGGCCAGTACATAAGTAAAAAGCTTGTTGGCGAGGGCAATGCGGTGATTGGGGGTGGCTCCAGTTTCGGCCACCAGGCCCAGGTCGTAGGAGGCAGCCAGCCGCTCCATCTGCGGCGGCGGGGCAGGCGGGAGGAGGTGGACCCGATCCTCCACATCCTCAGCACGCGCCAAAGAGGCCAGGCGCTGGCGGTAGCCATCACTGATAAAGCCCCGAAGATAGAGGTGAGGCCGACACTCAGCCAGAGCAATAGAGCGAACAGCACACTCCAAGCCGCGATCGGGGCCAATGGTCTGGGAGAACCAATAGAGCGAGGGACCCGGTATTGCATTGCCCCTTGGGGTAGGGCCCTCAGGAGCGTGGGCTAAGGGAGAAACGTTTCGCAGCACTACTGGCAGCGTAATTCCGTAAGTATTAGCGTAAGCCGTTGCAATGCCCTGTGAAGAAGCGGTGATGAACGTGCAGCCAGGCAGATAGCGAGCTTCGAGCCGGTGCAACAACTGCCGTTGGATGTCGTAGGCTGGCTCTTCAGGAAAATCACCAAGATGAAAATCTTCGGCATCAAAGGCATAGCAGGCCCCATGGGCCCGGGCAGCCAGCGCCGCTGCAGGGAGGGCCGCCGGGTAGTGGGCTATATAGAGGTCAGCGTGAACACTCTGGGCTGCACGAATGAGTTCGGGACAGGCCGGATGCCAAGCGCGTAAAACCAAGGTCTGAGGTTCGATCTCTAGGCGGTAAAGCACCTTCGCAAGCTCTTGACGTAGACGCTGATACCAACGTATCAACCACGGGGCCAAGGAACCGAACCTTACTCTGGCTACCACTTGCCAAGAGCGTTGCGAGTAGGAAAGGATCTCATTGGCATAAGGTGGGAAGGAGTGCCCAATTATCACCAGAACTCGGTAACCAGCACCCGCGAGAGCATCGGCCTCTTTGATCAGCCGCGGATTGCTGCTGAGATGGCCGGGGCTAATCAGGCAAATTTTCACAGATTACAGCCACAAGGATTGCTAGAGTCGTTCACGGCATCGCCATAAATATCTTAAACAATTAATCTTTACTTTTATCACCAGGGATATCTTTTAGGAACAGAATAAAGCAGAGCCACTGCCTTCATGATAAGCTCTCTCTGCACGCCAATAACTTTTGCCAGCGATGGGCCTTAAGGCAAAAAGGCTATCATACTAATCATGAAACAATCTGAGACCTAAAGGCCAATACAAGAGCCAAAGCTTTAAGATACAGAGCCTCAACATATGAAATTCCGAAAAGAAGAATTAGGCCAAAAGACAATGGAATTAAGCTGTGACTCTTTTCAAGATTTACAGGATAGTCATGAGATCCATGAAAATATCGAATATCTCTTCTAACATTTAGCAGAATGGGGCTTGGCTGTATAGATAAATAAGCGCCCCACAATGGAAGGTCTCCCCAGCGATTTATGTGAATACAGCCAGAATCAATAACACGAGATGCGAATTCATGAAAAAGGCTGTCCTGCGCAAAGTGTGTTCGATTTATAATCATTACATTGGTGTATGGATTCATGTTGTAACTTGGTTTTCGCAAGCCATCATTATCGGAGCAGAAGTCATCCACAAACTCACTGAGCCCGATCGTGACATCCGAATCGTCTCTTGGACCTAATGAAGAACATATAAATGCTGATTTCTCTGAATCGAGTTCCTCGAGAATTTCATCCCATGGGCAAGACTCTATAAGGCAATCATCATCGATACGCGCAACATATCTGCAGCCTTTCGTTTCAGCTAAAAAATCATAAAACCAGAAAGAACACATGCACCTATAACCATACGAAGCTGCCCTTGAAAGTTTCGTTGCCCAGCAGTATTTGCTTGTCCTTGATTGCTCCTTCCATTTAAAAAGATGATCAACTGTCCTAAAATCTAGTCTCATTGGAAGCGAGAAGAGCTGTATCAACATCTTATGCCATATTAACATAGAGGTCTCACAAAAAATAATATGCCTAATCATACGATTACGCTGAACTGATGATCCATAAAGAGACCTTTGAATTGCGATATTTCTAGTGATAAGTGGAATATATTCCTTGAGGCGTGAATGGCTTCTTGCTAGAACACAGATCGTTAGCGAGTTCATTGTAATACTCCAAAAAGCGTTTAGCTAAAATGAGCAAATCTAGCGTTATGACTGCCCGCCTAGCAATTCTTAGACATAAAAAAGGTTAAGCGATCAAGATAGCGTATACCGAATCGTAAAAGCTTCATCAGGAATCGCATTGGTCCACCCATAATGACCATAATCCGAGAGCCAATAATAATTGCTCTCCCATTATTTAAGCGTTCGACTAATCTGTGATTTCCACGCAAAATATTTGTCGCAAGCTTAAACCTTTTAGAATGCACGTGAAGATTATAACACTTATATGTACTCAAAGTAGCCAAATCTAGCATTGAAAGAGAATCGTAATCTGCAATAAAATTATACTTGCTCCAATCTATAAGGCAGTTTTCATTTTTAAAACCATTGCGCTTGACTTGTAAGGGACAATTACGAGGATCGATGCCTAGCAGATATTGCCCTATCGCTGCCGCATCAAATATGCCTCGAGTATATTGTGGAGAGATCTGGTTCCACATATCTCTACTGATCGAAAATGATTCCGTAGGAAGGCTGAAAAAATGTCTACTATTCTGAGCCATAAGACCAAGCGCTTCCATTTCATTTGATGCATTAAATGGGGGCAAAAAAACTTAAACACTTCGTACAGGACAGACGGCTTGTTTATGTAAACAAAGCTAGCAAGCGCTCTATTAAGAGAATCTCTAGGCGCAAAGATTCCTTGACCTAATAAGTCTAGGCACTCGTGAAGATTATCAAGGTCAAACACAACATTGTCGACTTCAGCATGATAAAAAGAGTTTATGCCATTCTGAATTGTAAAATCGGCTAGGATCGATAAACGCAAGGCGGTATGCCTCCAAAAAGTGTCAGAAGGTAGACCCTGCCAATCGTGATACTTCTCATACTGGTCAATATTTATCTTTCGTACAGACACTCTTGGATGCAATGGCTTTTTAAGCCCAGAATACTTATCAATCAGTAAAATAACCTCAGTCTCTGGATTTAGTAAGGCAGAATACTTTATCAACCAAATACAATTGGAGGGGAGCCTTGACCCAGTCCATGAATAGATCAATGGTGGTTTAGCAAAACACAAGGCTCTCATAAATGGTACATGAGTATATCTATAAGCACATCATTCAACTTAATAAGTATTTTGAATGTCAATTCCATCGCCTGCTAGCAATTTTTAGTTCATAAAGAGCCTTTCTTATTCGATTCTTTGAAGAGAGCTTATGCAGTGATTCTAGAAACTTACGTTCGAGATCAACTAAGGGTTTCGGGCTAAAAAGCCAAGGGTACAGAATGCCATTTAGAGCAGCATCACTCTGCCATGAGTCTGCCCATCTAGAAGAGTAAGACTTAGCATTAGAGTGAATTCTTACTGCTCCGATTGGGCGAGGAATATAACGTCTGTTAGATTGGGGCACGATACGAAGCCACAACTCATAATCCATGGCACACTGGTATCTTTCATCAAGCGGTTGATGAATAGATGCTGACCAGAAAGTTGCATGGGATGCAAGAAGGCCGCCATCCTTAAGATATCGATCTCTAATCAAAGGATTCAAGTGATAGCTTATCTTAGTTCCTTCGGAATTCATTAAAACACTATCTGCATAAACTAAACTATATTTCCTACGCTGGAAGCAGGTCGCAACATAATTTAGTGCATTTGGCAGATAAATATCATCTGAATTGAGCCAGCCAAGCAAAGCTGATGCTGAGTGATATCTGGAAAGAAAAAGATCAAAGCCCTCATTAATGGCCGCTGATTGACCGTCATCTGGGCCGATTCGAATGTGAGACAGCCATGGTTTATACCTATTTAAAACTTCTGTGGTTTCATCAGAGGATCCCCCATCAATGACAGCAAAAAAAAGCCTGGGATAATTTTGAAGAAGCACAGATCGTATTGATTCTTCAATATAGCATCCCTGATTGTACGATGGCATTATTACAGCTATAGCTGGCAGTAGTTTGTTTGTTTTATTGTTATATGCTGAGGATTGCTCGGACCAAGGCCATCCACGAACTTTGCTGACGGGTGATGGCAAGTATTTGAGATTGCCCTCAGGGTGGCAGGGTACTAACTTCATTTTTTATGGTTTAATAAGCCATTTTTGGTGCTAGATAGAAAAGTAAAAATGATATCTTACTGGAATTGGCGGATCTGTAGCCGACATTGCATTGGACCGAAAATATTTGGTATTATCTTTCATACTTGAAAGCTTGTCAAGCACACTTCCCACCAATCCCGAAACAGATTCCAATCTCATGCGAAAGCGATTTCAGGCTTATTCAATATCTTAAAAGATCCTAACAGCCATATTCTTCGCAAGGAGAGAGTCATGAAATCTAAGTTAGTGTTGCAAATACATTCTCGTAAAACAGTCATTGAGGCTATCGCTCTTCATGAGTCTATCCGTTGCAGCCAATCAGGCAAGTAAAGCAGCATTTTGTGGCATTCATTAAGAAGCCTACATTTAACGCTTTGATAATCATCCTCATGATGAATCAGCTAAAGCGATCCAGCCCTGCACAGCTTTTGAAATGCTCTTGCGATAGTCACTCCACTGCCATGAAGCAGCTGATATCAATGCAGCTGCTCGCATAGCCTGGAGCTGGCTGCGATTGGTAAGAACGGAGTAAATCACATCTGCAATAGCTTCGCAGCTGCCAGCTTCGATGAGGAAACCATTCACACCTGTCGTTATCAGGTCAGCGGCACCGGCTCGATCAGTTGTTATTACTGGGAGGCCACATGAGAGGGCTTCATTGACCACCAACCCAAAGCCATCGCAAAGGGTGGGAAAGATCAGGGCATCAGCCTTTGCCATGTACTCAAGGAGTTCAGACCGGGGGATGCTGCCACAGAAGCGCAGCGATTTCGGCGCACGATCCAGCATGGCTTGGGGCAGAGCCTGGGCGCCATAGACCTCCACCACTAGGTGATCAGCCGAAGCGGCAAGCGCCACTAATGCTTCCACCAGCAGATGGGCTCCCTTTCGGATTGAGAAGGTGCCTGCCCAAACCAGCCGCAGCGGGCCATCGGTTGGCCGCTCCACAGGCTGGGCGATCAGTGGGGGGCTCCATAGGGCACTACGGCTACTGGCTTGTCAACCCAGCCGGCGGCCTGCCAGCTGTTAGCCGTAAAGCTGGAGTTGGCGATCACCAGATCGGAAAGCTCCCACTCCCGGTGCCGGCGTTCGGTGCGCTCCGCCTGACGTGCGGCGATGTGGCGGCGGTAGGGGGTGATCAGCTCAGGAAAGCGCTCATACTCGGGGGCGAGCAGCCGCTCAACGAAATCGTGCTCCGGCGAAGGCAGATCGTAGACGGTGCGAATCCCCAAGCGCTTGGCCTCTCTGAAGATCTGGAGCGATCCGTATTCATAGCCATAAATAAGTTCCAGGCCATCGCGCTGGAGTTCCTCCAGCTGGCCCGCCACCCAGGCTTCGAAGCCATCGCGCGCCCAGTGGAAGATCCGATCGCCCAGCACTGGATCCCCCAGCAACCGCACCTGGGCCATGCGTAGCAGCTCGCGGCGGCCATGGCTGCGCACGCGCTCGACCGGCACCTCCGTTACCGCGCGGCGGGCGAGATCCCGGCCCAGATCCACGCCCACGGCGCCAGCCAGGCCCGTGGCCAGGCGCTGCCAGGGGGCTTCAGGCTGATCCACCAGCGTGCAGAAGAAGGCAGCCAGGGCGCCGCGCTCATCAAAAGCCCGCGCCACCTGCTGGGTAAAAGGCGCCGGGTTCAGGTGGGCGACGGCGGCCTTCACGGCTGGCCTCGCTGGGCCATCGCCACACCATTCAGCATCTGGCCGTAGACATCCAGATACCCCTGGGCCACCGCTTCGGCTGAGTAAAACTGCTCCACCCGCTCACGGCTGGCCTGGCGGTGGCGGGGCTCCAGCTGGCCAACCGCCTCGGAGAGGGCCTCCACGCCCTCCAGCACGAAACCGCAGACGCCGTGCTCCACCACCTCGGGCACCGACCCACGGGGGAAACCGAGCACCGGCGTGCCGCAGGCCATCGCCTCGGCCATCACGATGCCGAAGGGTTCATCCCAGAGGATCGGCATCAGCAATGCCCGAGCGGAGCCCAGGAGCTGGGCCTTCTGGACGTCGTCAACGGGGCCGATGTAGGTGATCTGGCTGTCGAGTTGCGGGGCGATCGTGGCTTCGAACCAACCCTGGTGCTCAGCCGGCACATTGCCAGCTAGCACCAATGGCAGGCCGGCGCGCCTGGCCACCTCGATCGCAAGGTGGGGCCCCTTGATCGCCTCCATACGGCCTAGGAACACCAACGGCGCCTTGGGGCCGGGATCGGCAACAAAGGGATAGGTGGCAAGCTCCACGCCGTTGGGCACCAGATGCCAGCGGCCGATGTCGGCCACCGGCTGCAGCATCCAGAGGCTGATGGCGGTGAGGGTCAGTGTGCCGTGGGAGAGCCGATGGGCCAGCTGCACCGGGCGGCGGCTGATCGGCCGCTGGTAGCTCATCAGCTTGGGAATCGGCAGGGGCAGCAGTGGCAGCAGGTAGGCGATACGCGAAAAGGAATGCACCAGATCAAAACGGCCCCGCAGCACAGCCGCCGCAAGGGTGGAGGCATTGAGCAGGGTGTCTGCGCGGGAACGGCTGGAACGCCCCGGCCAGGGCACCAGCTCGGCGGCGGTGTGCGAATCGGGATGGGCGAACAGGGTGACTGCATGGCCCCGATGGGTGAGTTCGCGGGCCAACAGATCGATGATGCGCTCGATGCCGCCATAGAGCCGGGGCGGCACCGGCAGCTCAGGATCAGCGGTGAGGGCGATGCGCATTACCACCGATGAAACCTATACTTACTAGCCAAGTTATAGCGGGCTGCTCTAGAGAGAAATGAAATTGACTCATGCGTGAAGTGCCTGCCAAGTGATGACCTAAATCTCAATGGATGAATAAGGTCTTGAGATCTCTACAATTTTCTCCCACCAGTCAGAATCAACCTTACCATTATACTTGGCTCGTCGAAGCAGCCTCACGAGAGAATCGGTTGTCCTGTCCCAAAGCTCGAATTCAACCTGCGCCGCATACTCTTGAGCAACACTTGAACATAGATCAACTTGGTCATACATACAAGAGTTGATTGAGCCTTTCCAGTAGTACTGGCTGCTTTGTTTATGACCATTTCGGAACATGCGCTCCGAGACTCGAAAAGGTATTTGCGAGCTACTCTCAAGTTTACTGGAATCTTTCGAGTAAAGATAAAGCTGCTCAGCCGTTACATCGACAATCCAATGATGATGCTGATAACCAACAATTTTACTCATCCGGTCTGAGATGCCGATTGTTTGCTCTGCAAGGCGAGAAGGGCATTCAATAACTCCCGCTTTTCCGACCCTGGTCATTTCATTGAGCACCGGCCTGGGGTTGATCAGATCCTCAATTGTATGGCCACACAAAACCAGGTCAAAGAAGTCATCCTCAAATGGCATACGAAAATTTGGATCCAAGAAATTGGCTTGGAACCATGTTTCTTTTGAAAAGTTTTCATCAGCTTGCTGTTCAGCACACAGCCTTGCACCCCTAGTCTCCCACGGCATTAAGTCTATAACATGAGAAGCTATTGATGCTGGCTTAAACCATCCCCCAACGTCTAATATTCTTTTGGATTCGGCAATAATAGAATCAGGAAGCTTCATTGGAAGCGGTACTTAGAGGTGAACTTCTGTAGACGTCGGGCTGCTTTCCAGCCGAACAGGCGCCGGACATGCTGGAACCATGGGCCGCCAGGCGGGGGCAAATGACTGCCGCCCAGCTTGGCTATCTGTATGCTCATGGCGGCACGCAGGCCGGGATACTCCGGATAGAAGGTGTATAAAAAGTTCTGCATAACGTTTGCGCACGACAATCTGGCTTCGACATCAGAACGGCGGATGAGCAGGTGGCCAGTTCCCCTGAGAATCGAGTTGAAGGCAGATTCAGCGGCAACCTGAGTTTTGCAGGATGAGAGGCTGCCGGGAATGCCCGAGCGGTAGTAGAGGCAAGCACTAGGAGTGAAGCGCACCTCCTCGGCATGACAGAGCACACGGGCAAAGAATTCAAAATCATCGATCAACGAGAGCGATTCATCCCAACCGCCCGCCAGCTCGAGCAGGGTTCTCGGGATCAAAAACATGCCGGGCTGGGTCATCGGCTGGGCATCACGCCAAGCTTCCACCAACCAATCCGTAGCCTGCATGTCACGCCATACGCTTTGGGGATTGGGCTGAAAGCTGGCAGGGTCGTCGCGAAAAAAGCGCCCCCAGCTCGCCATGGCCACCGCATCGCTACGGCCAGCCAGGCGATTCAGCAGGGCCTCGAGCGCTGAGGGCGACAAGAGATCATCGGCATCAAAAAAGATGATGTAGCTGCCCTGGGAAGCGGCAAAGGCAACATTGCGGGCGCGGGCGGCTGAGCCGTAGCGGCCTGAAAGAATCCGCAGACGCGGATCACTGAACAAACGGATCCGCGCCAGGCTGTGATCGGTGGAACCATCATTGACCACGATCAACTCCAACTGCCTCCAGCTCTGCTGCAGCACCGAATCAATCGCTGCCGCCACATAGGGCCCTGCGTTGCGGCAGGGCATGCAGACAGACACCAGGGTGTTCTGATGAACCATCAGCGGCTCGCCAACCTCCAAGCCTCCCGGAAGTACCAGGGCTTGCTATCAGCCACGTAGTGCTGCAGCACCCCCAGCCGCGCCAGGGTCTGGGGGCGGCTGGGGAAGGTGATGTACTGCTCCCGAGGCAGCACGTTGGGGGAAAGCCGGGCCGCCAGCATCGCCACCAGGGCCTGCTCCAGGTAGTAGCTGGTGCCTTCGCATTCCCTAAGGGTGTGGCACCAGCTCTCCAGCTCATCCCAGTCCAGCGTCTCGCTGGAGAGCCCGCAAACCCCCACATTCAGCAGTGGTGGAATCGGCACCCCCGCCAGCTCCCGCATCAGCTCTGGCGAATAGCCGTAGGCCTCCTCGCAATCCACCATCAGGCACGGCTGCACCGGTTCCCCGGCCGCCGCTGACGTCAACGTCCCATCCCACCAGCTGAGCAAAGCGTTTGGCCGGGCGAAAAAGAGCATGTCTGAATCGAGCAAAAGCTTTGGGCCGCTGCTGCCCAGATGAATGGCGGTGAGCTTGTGCAGGTTGATGTAGTCGTGCCAGCGGGCGTGCAGGGTGGGGTAGCGAGGCTCCGGCAACAGATGCTGGAACTGCTCGCTACTGGTGTGCCGCCAGATGGTCTTGCCAAGGGTAAACAAGCGCCGCAGCGCCTGCTCCTGGGCAATGCTGAGGCTGCCGTCATCGGCCAGGTTGAGCACCAGCCGGCGGCCGCTCCAGCGGGCGAGGGTCCAGGCGCAGAACGCCGTCTGGTACCAGAAGCGCGCCCCGGTGAGGTACCACACCTCCAGAGGGGAGCCCCCGGATCCGTGGCCACCAAGGGCGGCAGCCGATGGGCCGCCGTCTCCATGCGTGCCTGCCAGGCACCGAGGCGCAGGTAGGCGTGGGGGCCCCAACGGCGCAGACGGCGCAGTTCGTCCTTGGGCTTGCGGTAGAGGGCCGTTTTGAGGTCGCTCAGCAAGGTGCGTGCGCTCACCGTTCAGCGCCTGAGCAACGAAGCCCTGCCCTCGTACTGGCCGATGGCTGACTGCCAACGCAGGCGTTCCCTGGGGCCGCTCCAGACCCTGTAGCTGAACCAGGCCTTCAGAGCCCGAAGGGGAATCGACCAGCCTGGAATGGCGCTCCAGGGCCGTAGACCGTGGAGATCGAGCACCCGAATGAAATCACGGTAGGCCGCTCGAGAAATGGCCTCCAGATACCCAGGATCGACACGACCAGCAGCCATCAGGTGGGTCAGCGAGAGGGAAGGGACATAGCCAACGGACCAGCCGCTCTCCAGCACGTGCAACACCAGATCGCAATCTCCTGCAGAACTCAGCGAATTGCCGCGACGATCCGTCACGGGTGACTCCAACGCCGTGGCCAACCAGCTGTCAACAGCCGACCTGCGTAATGCCATCCCCGCACCGATGGGTGCAAACGGTGGATAAGCCGGTTGGCGTGCATAGTGGCTGCCGTCCATGATTTGTTCCTCGTTCCCCAGATCCCGACATCCCAGGGGAGCCGCCCCCTCCTCAAACCATGGAGGTGGTGACACTTCATAGGCAGGCAGGGCCTTCCCTCCAGCGGCCCCCAGCTTCGGACAACGATCAAAGGCACGGCACACCTCCTCGAGATAGGAGGGATCAAGCACGTTGTCGTCATCCACAAGAACGATCAACCCTGCAGAAGCTTCTGAGATGCCCCGCCAACGGGCAGTGGTGAGTCCAAGCCGTGGTTCGCGGATGAGTTTCAAAAAGGGCTGGTCGTTCGCCTGATCCGCTGACAGCTCGATGGGTGTTGAAGAGGCATTATCAACAATCACCAGTTCCCACTGCTCCAGCGGCAACGTTTGCTGGCGGAGTGCCTTGAGGACCTGCCCAAAGCGGAGGGGATGGGGATTATGGGTCGGGATGACGACCGATACCGCCAGGGGCTTCATCGCCATGGCCCCGATGCATCAACGACAGCACCAGGGCGATAACGGACCACACGAGCAGGCACACCAACAGCGATGGCGTGGGCAGGTAAGTCATGGGTTACGACGGCTCCTGCGCCGACAATGGCACCTGTGTGAATGTGCACCCCCCAACACCGTGACACCCGCTCCTAGCCAAACATCATCGCCGATCACAGTGGGTTGCAGCACATCTGGCTGAGATCGGATGGACACGCCTATGGGAGGGATGGTGTGATTGGAAGAAAGAACTCGGGAATGCATGGAGATCAGGCAGTTTCGACCAATCTGTACACCACCGTGACCATAAATCACCACGTAGGGGCCAACAAAGGTGTTTTCTTTCAATTCGATGCTGCCTCCCCACGTCTCCAATCTTGCGCCATCCTGGATGTCGCACCCTCTGCCCACACGGATGGATCCTGTCTTGGAGTCTTGGCGCGTTCGCAGCACCACCCAGCGTCCAATCCGAACATCAGAATCAAAGGAGGCCTGCGGGTAACGCAGCTGGAGAATCCTGGAATCCATTCGCTTGCGAAGAGCAAATAGCCAATTTCGAAAGCGTAAAATCACTTCTGAACTTTGAAGTATTGCCCCAGCGTCTGCCGCAGCCACTGCTGCAGCATGATGGCCAAGGGGGTGGCAGAAAAGCCATAAGGCGGCGGACCAATGCTCGGTTTGATTTGGGTTGAATGGGGTGAGCACGGTGGGCCAACTGGAACGCTTCCAAGGCCTCGCCATAGCGGCGCTCCCCAAGAAGCAAATTGCCGATGGCCAAAAACTCATTGGCCATGGCCGCAGGTTCAATCGGCAGTTGCTGCTGGGCGTAACGCTTTAGAAACGCAAGGCGGCAACGGTGACAGTACAAATGATTGGAAGAGGCACCACGATCATGGCGAATTGCCGTCGTCAGAACATCATCCATAACAGCTATCCGAGCTCCATGCGCGACCAATCGAAGATGAAGGTCGCCATCCTCCCAGCAACGACAAGAAGAATCGAAACCACCAACGGCGCGAAACTTATCAATACGCACAATAGAACAGCAGGTGGGAATGGGTGAAGTCAAGGTATAGAGCAAGGGGTCTTCGGCAATATCCTCCAGACTGAACGACCATTCGCTGAGGAGAGCATCACTGCGTTCATCGACCCAGCTGGCACCAATCAAGAGAACATCTACAGAAGTACAGAGATAGCTTTGACTCTTACGCAAGACGGCAGCCGACAGTACATCATCCGCATCAAGAAAATGAACCCATTCACCACTCAGTCGCTCAACGCCATAGTTGCGTGCCCCGCCAGGGCCAAATTGCGTGGGGTTTGGATGATTGGAAGCCCAAGGGCCACCGCCTTTTGATGGCTATCGTCGGTGCTGCAGTCATCAACCAGAAGGATCTCACCGGCAAAAGGAGAAATGTGGGCAATAGTTTCCGCCAAACGCGACAGGTACCGGGACGCATTAAAACATGGAATAACAATGCTAATCACAACAGGTTTTGATTAACCATAAATTGATTCACTGCCACAAGTTCAGGGAGAATCAAACAATGCATGGAGAGGCATCTGGGCTTGCTTCATCGCAATGGCTTTTTCATAAAGAGCCACATGATGATTCATTAATCGGTCCGAGCGATAACAGCTCTCATATCTTTGCTGTGCAGCATGGCCCAGTTGTTGGCGAAGCTTAGAATCACTGATCAAGCGCTGAATGGCTGCTCGAAGAGGCCGATAACGGCCAGGCGGCACCAATAAGCCGCTTTGACCATCACGAAGCATCTCGGCCATGCCGCCACTGCGGGTAGCCACGATGGCCTTGCCTACCGCCATCGCTTCCAAACAGGCTCCAGGAAAATTGTCATAGCGGCTAGGAAAGACACAAAGATGGGCCTTTGCCACCAGCTGCTGAATCTCCCCGCTGGTCTGCCACGGAAGGATCCTCACAGCGGACCCGAGCTTGGCTGTCTTGGCCTCCAACCAGGGCAGCATCTCTCGCCACTGACAGATGGTTCCTCTAAGAAAATCGGAAAAGCTGATATTTGCCAGGGGAGAAGGAGATGAGCCGCCCGCTAGGGTCAACCTAAGCCTTGGGTTACGGCGCAGAAGAGGAGCCATCGCCCTTACGAGCACATCAACCCCCTTTAAAGTCTTCAAACCTCCGTAGTAAAGCACCTCAATGGTGCGATCACTGCTAGGTGTCTTGCCAGATTCAAGCAAAAGCTGGTTGGTTTCCTCATCCAGAAGATGCTGACGCAATGGATTTGGTGAAACCTCAACACTTTGGCTAGGCAGGTGCCAGATCTTCTCCACCTTCCTCGCTAGCATTGCAGAGGGCGACACAAGGAGCGTGGCCCGCAACGCGGCTTGACGTTCAGGATCCAACAAGGGATCGTAGAAAGAGCTTGGATTCCATCGTCCTCGGGCCATCCGTAGGGCAACAACTGGATAGCGTCCGTGGATCAATTCGGAAAGACCCACCCGCACAATCTGAAGGCCAACCGCAACCCAGGGCAACGTACTCGCATCAACCCAGGCGCTCACCACCAAGGGCGTATGGAGGCGCATGACACTGGGGAGAGCAGGGAATTCAAACAGAGCAGAGAGCCCTTCGGCGTATAGATCGGGAACCTCCAGAACATCAAACGACTGGCTGTCCAGAAGAGTGGTCAAAGCCTTAGTGGCAGCTCTGTGGAATCCTTGCCTGTCTGCGCAGTCAACTGGATAGACATATGCACCATCAATGGGACCAAGAATCGGCTCTTGGCCATAACAGATCACGGTGACCTCATGGCCCGCATCTGCCAACATGCGAGAAGCATGGTGGACGTAGGTTCCGATTCCTCCCATGGATGAGGGAAGAAACTCAAAGCTAATAAAAACAACCCTCATCAGCTTTGACGGCAGGCCGATCCTGGCGTTCCAGGAGAATGCCTCAAATCGATGAGATCTAATGAGCAAGCGATATTAACAACCTTGTGGAGAAGCAGAGAAAAAGCCATGGCATATGAGCTGATCACAGACACCAACCTAAGCTCGAATGAAATAGGCATCCGCTTCAATCAAACCGAGACCATCTTTTGTGAAGGCAATCGGGAAAAATCCAGCAAGGATGAATCCTTGATCGGCAAGAAACGAGACGATCTTGTTTGCGTTTGCTTCAGTGCTGTAGATCGGTGCGTAAGAAACTTCCACAAGCACGATGGCAGCAAGGCTGAGAATTCCACCAGCCCCTTGAAGCACCTCCAGATCATTCCCTTGGGTATCAGATTTCAACAAGATACGGCCAGGCTCAGGCAGGGGTATCGCTTCCTGCTCAAGCCATGAGTCCAAGCGCTGGGCGTAGGCCCGAATCAACTGCTGGCTCGATAGAAACTCACCAAATTCCCGCATCCCGAGCGGAGACGGGCTGTGAAGAGATGAAAAGTCAGAACTACCAAACACGTGGAACTCACGCTCTCCAGGATCGATGTCCACCAATCCTTCAATCACATTCCAGCAGGGGGCATCCTTGGCGCGCCTGAGCAATTCCTGGGCCAGCCAGGGAATGGGCTCAATCGAAACCAATTGACGGCGATAACTAAGCTCTCGCATCATGGCAACGAACTGCCCTTCATTGGCCCCTACATCAATGCAGAGATCGATGGTGTAGCGGCGTAGAAGTTGCTGGAGATACAAGGCACTGAACACCTTGCCGGCGCGCCCCAACCGAATTGAAATCGGCTCAGATGAGGCCTCCAGAGTTCCGTAGCAGGAGAGAAGCAGCCTGTCTGATGGGCCACTGGGGCTTCGCAGAAGCTGATATCCAGCATGTGAAGCGAGAGTCTGAGCGATGCGTGAAAGGATCGATTTCAAGCCCATACGATAAACTTTTCTACCGAATAAACTCAGAGATTTGCAGAGCAGTCTTATCCCAGCCAAATCGCCTTTCCGCATGAGCACGGCAATTCTTTCCGAGCTCGGCAAGATAATGCCTGTCATCAAGAAGACTCAGCACTGCAAAAGCATGAGCCTCAGGTGATCCAGATTCCACCAAAACCCCTACCGATGAATCCACATAATCACGCACCGATCCAACATCCGACACAACGACTGGAACACCACATGCAGTGGATTCCAGGATTGCATTGTTTGCCACAGTGTCAATCAAGGGGAGCAGTAAAAGATCTGAATCGTGATAAAGGTCTCTAAGCTCAAGAGAGGAAAGACCCGCGTGGAAATGACAATGACGGTTAGATGTGTTTTCTCACCTGGTTATTCAGCAATCAGCAGCCGCTGGAGGCACTGCTGAGAGCTGAGGCTACTAAGAGCCATATGGCACCTGTTGCCCCATTACAGATGCCGAGATAGCCGGGTAGCCTGCGGCCTGGAACAGGCGCGCAGGCCAAGTGGTTCCCATTTTACCGTTGCGAGGGCAAGGAGTAAGACTTATCGGTACTCTGCTCAAAAAGTGGTACCAATGGAGAAGCGGACGCCATCAGGCCACCTTGACGGCCGGCACCATCCAAGGGCCGACCAAGTTACTGCTGTCCACCTTGGTTCCTCGCTTTCTAACTGATTGGACAGGCCAAGACCGGCATTTCTTATCTCGCCCTGATGCGCAACCTCGGGGTGAACTGCTGCACAGCAGAGTTGGTTTAGAAATAGATCATGTAGGCGATGAGCAAGCGGGAGGAAATCAATCGTCTGTGGGGAAAAGCAAAGGTGGAATATGCTTGCCTTGGCAGAAAATACTATGCGAGCATGGCAGGTCGCGGATCAGAGAAAAAGGTGCCGATCGTGGCGGCCGTCGAACTCGATGACACAGGTCAATCCCGACACGAGAAGCTTGCCATTATGGCATTCTTCTTCTTCGCCGCCATCGCTGACAGGGCGCACAATTCACTCGCGATGGAATGTGAGACGATCTCTGACGAGCTTTTCTGCTTCTAGTCTTTGGAAGAAGTCAGTTGCTTCCATCACCTATGGTCGCGAAGTACCGCTATCCTATCAACTGCGTGAATCTCGCTGAATCAACACAGCACTGGCAACCCAAAAACCAGCATCACCGGCACTTTTCCCACATTGCGCTTCGAAAAGTACGCTGAACATTACCCAGGAGCCTTCAATTGCCACTTCAATCAGTGCTTAAGTTTGGCAACGATTACTGAGCAAGTAGTCTATGCTGTTGCAGCTGCAGTGCACGACCAAAATATTTTTAAAAAACCGCTATTTTATCCCTCTATTCAAGAAAAATTATGCAGTAAATATACTAGTTGCAGTAAATATGCGTCTTCTTAGCCAACCCAGAGACATTCTTATTATCATTACTTTTTTATAAACATCAATTCGCACTAGAATCAGGCTAGAAAACCTCAGCATAGCAACGAGCGGGCCTTGCACTTGGCAAGAGTGGCTGACGTGCCTAAACACCAAATTCCACCAATTGGAGCCCAATGAATGTTCAACCACTACTTCTTCCTGAGCAGAACAAAAGGCCCAATAGCATCCAGGCCATACAAATGAATCAACGAGAATCTTATTTTTATGTATCACCGGATGTGCAAACATTGCCAGTATTCGATCCAAATAGTCCAAGCGACTCCATCGAATTTCGGGCCGTGTGTTGATCAACTTTCCTCTACATATCATCAATGAGTTGCGACTCTCACATAGTGAAACGATATGAATAATTGCTTGCGAAACTCGCGTGAAGGAATAGTCGACTAGGATTTCTAGATTTTCCCGTAGATACTTCGCCTTCCAAATGTTAGCTGATATAAATAGGCAATCAGAGAATCCAGAAACAACAGAAAAGTTGTGAAAAGTTCTTACATGAAACCACTTACTATCAAAAGGTTCAGAAAAATGATTAAAAATTGCAGCGCTAGCCGAGAATGTACTGCATTTCTCTATTGCCATACTTATTAGCTCATATGCATCACTCCTCAGGAGATCGTCATCCCCAAGGATCCAGACATATTCGGTTGAAACGGAGCCAAGTCCTTGCAATATATTAACAACAAATCCGTGATTAACAGCATTTTCAAATATCGCCGTGTTTGCCATTGACGCAGGCACATCTATATCATCTGAGTTATACAGTCCAGGATTAACTTGAACGACAACACATGTATTGGCGCCAAAAAACTTATTTATCTCTTGCAGCCTGCTTGATACCTCTGCCGGTCGATCCCAGGTGGGTATTAAGATTGTGAGACTTGATAATAAATCAGGCCCATTGTAATCTTGATCCATTAGAAAAACTCCAGCAGGCTGACGGCTTACATCAAATTATTTTCGTTTCCTAATGTTGCATATTTTACTAATATTTTTCAATGTTTTTGCTCTCCACAACTTGTACATATCGGGCTAGCTTCTATCTCAATCCGCTCAGCGTTGTCAAGAATTGAGAGTGCCAGCATGTCTGTCATTCAAGCAGCTCGCTTAGCCTAGGCCTCGACCTTCTATCGGCATCTAGAGGCTCGATATCCTTGACAATCATTTGCCCGGCAGTACTCTTGCTCAATACGATTTATAAATAAAAGACTGATTCAACTGATTTGATGGATGGATTTTGGGTGTAGTCACCCATCAATCGACGACATAACTAGGCACTTGATCTCACCAGTCGAGAGCGTGTTGAGGGCGTACTTACTGAGTTAAGGCATAACCTCACCCCACCCAAGGCCCCATCTGATTGAGCCACAGCTGCCGAACCAAACTCCCTGCCCGGGCGCTCAGGCTACGGGTTGATCCAACTTCTCCAACACCCCGATCACCGCTCCTGCCGTTGCCAGGGCCTCAACCGCATCGCGGCTCTCGAACAGCTCCGATGGCGGCGTTGCGTCGATCGGGTAACGGCTGGTGATCGTCATCCGCGTGAGCGCTTTCAGGGGCGAGCGTTCATGGCCTGTGGACCACCAACGGACGGGCCTCCCGGAAGATCCTGCGCCCATGGGGCGGATGGACATCAGTCACCAAGGGCCCTGGAGCCAGACAGCAAGACCTCGACGCCCCCTCTCGTCTCCAGAGGAGTGGCCTCCAGGCTCGCCTGCACCCGCTCCCTGAGCGCCACCTCAAAGCGTTCCTGGACACCCTCGCGGAGCTTCGCGTAGGTGGAACGGGCGGAAATGGGTATTATTCAACGCTGATGGGGTCCTGATGCCAGGGATTCAAGGTGGCCACACCCGTGGGCTGAAAGTGCTCCAGATTTCGGGTCACCACCGTGAGGCGCCGCTCCAGGGCCGTCGCCGCGATCATCAGGTCAGCACCGCCGTGGCCCAGCTTGGCCGACAAGCTTCCCCATCGCCGGGCGATGGCCAGGTCAACAGGGAGGATGCGTTGCCCATAGGCCTGCAACAATCCATCCAGCCAGCTCGAAAGTCGTGCGGCAAAGGCCGGATCCTGCGAACGCTTCCTGCTGATGCCCCGCTCAATCTCGCCGAGGGTGATCACGCTCAGGAAGAGATCCTCGCTGCGTTGGCCCGACAACCACGACACCACCCCGCGATGGCGCTCCCGGCGCCTGAGTTCCGAGATCACCATCGTGTCGATCAGGAACATTCCAGTTCGCGGGCGTTGATCTCCAGCCGCTCAAAGGCTTCATCGTCCTGGGGGATCTCCATCAGCAGGGCGGGCAAGGAGGGGGCCATCGCCTGTTCCAGGCGGCTCAGCCGCTCGAACGCATCGGCTGAGATCACCACACTGACCAGGCGCCCTCGGCGCGTGACCATCTGGGGTGTGCCAGCCAGGGCGGCCTCCACGACGGCACTGAAACGGTTCTTGGCGTCCTGGAGCGTCCAGACGGGACGGTTCACGGGGACCTGACTGGCTAGCTGATCGATCTAGCCTATCTAGACGGCGGGCGATGCCCTCGAGCACGTGGGGGCGGCGCTGCCGTCCTTCAGGCCTGCCAGATCTCCGCGAGGTTCAAGCGAAGCCCCGGCAGCCCATCGCCACCATCAAGTTCTCTGGCACCCTCCAGTCGCTGCATCTCACCATGGGCTGGCCAGATCTCCACGGCCTGCTCCTCGGGTAGCAGCAACCAGCCCAGCTGGGCGCCGTTGGCCTGGTAGGCGGCCAGCTTGCGCCGCAGGGCGCTGATGCCACGGGGACCCTGATCGCTGGGGCTGGCCAGCTCCACCACCAGATCGGGGCAGAGGGGCGCGAAGCCACGGCGCTGCTTTGGGGTGAGCGACTCCCAGCGCTCCGTGCGCACCATGGAAGCGTCGGGGCTGAGCACCGAACCATCGGGAAGGAGGAAGCCTGCACAGCTGTCGAACACCTTCCAGCCGCCGTGCTGATCGGCCCAGAGGAGCAGGCGCATCACCAGCCGGGAGTTTCGGGCGCCGGTTTCGCTTCCTGTCGGGGTCATCGAGATCACGCGGCCATCGGCGGCCAGCTCCAGCACCGCCTCACGGTTTTCGGAGCACACCAGCGCGAACTGCTCAGGCGTGAGTGGCAGATCAGCAGGCAACCGCAGCGGAGCCGGGGCATCAAACGAGAGGCTGGTGGCTGGGCTGGTGGTGAACGTCATCGCCGAAGGCCGGCTGAGGATTTCAGCGTAGCGAGGTTGACTTGGATCGCTCCAGCAAGACTGCGACGCTGCCTGCCGGCGCCGATCAGGCAGCGTATCTCGACATCCTCTCTGTGATCGCCAACCTGGCTCACGAACGGTGAAGGCCTCAGATCGCGGGGTCGATCCATGGGCACGGCAGAGCGTGGCACCATTAAGCCAGCAGCCGCACCTCAAGCCCCTCCAGCCTCTGGAACGCCGCATCTCCTGTGAGCATCCATGCCTGGTTTCGTCCCAGCAGCTGACAGCAGGCTGCCTGCAGGGCGTCGGGTGTGCGCAGGCCGTAGCTCAACCTCAGCTCAGTCGCGGCTTCCACCACCGAACGGGTGAGTTCCACCCAATGCAGATCAGGCCTTGCAAAGAAGGCATCAAACCCACGCGGCATTCAAGCCAGGTGAGCCGGCTCAATCCAAGCTGCACATCCCCATGCCGCTCCACCAGATCGGCGAGCACACCTAGGCAACGGGCCAAGAAGGGAGATCACCAAGCCCACCCATCCGTGAGTTCGGCATCGATGCCGGTTTTCGATCGGCTGCCACTGGAAAGGGTTGGACAACAACCACACCGGTGACTCCATGGGCCTGTGGCGAACCGCAGGTCAGATGTAATCAGTACCGAAAACAGAAACAACCTCACCCCACTCCGGGCGGTCAGGGTGCGGGTTGATCCAACCGCTCCAGCAACGCAATCACCGCCCCTGCCGTTGCCAGGGCCTGAACCGCATCGCTGCTCTCGAACAGCTCCGATGGCGGCGTTGCGTCGATCGGGTTGCGGCTGGTGATCGTCATCCGCGTGAGCGCTTTCAGGGGTAACTCCACCAGCTCGTCCACGTCCACACCCTGATCCCGAAGCGCCGCCACCAGATCAGGAAGCACATGAGTATGCGGCGGCTCCCGTCCCAGTTCCAACAGGGCACCCTTGAGTGCTTTCTCCGCCGCCTGGGCGGCGAAGTAACAGGCCTGGGCGTGAAATCCGTTGTCCGTGGCCAGACGGGCCATCGCCAGATCATTGTTCGCCTGACTTAGCCAGGCCTGGGGGCGAGCGTTCATGGTCTGTGGACCACCAACGGACGGGCCTCCCGGAAGATCCTGCGCCAATGGGGCGAATCGCCCCTGGCCATGGCCTGCCAGCGCCCGCGGCTGAGGGCGATCACATCGGCACCGAGCCCTGCGTCCAGCAGGGCATCCGCCACGCCATCAGCCTGCACCTGGGTATCAGCCACCACCAGCAGATCGGTGTCGGAACAACCGTCCCAGTCACCACGGGCCCTCGAGCCAAACAGCAAGACCTCGACGCCCCCTCCGGGCTCCAGTGGGGTGGCCTCCAGGCTCGCCTGTACCCGCTCCCTGAGCGCCACCTCAAAGCGTTCCTGGACACCCTCGCGGAGCTTCGCGAAGGTGGAACGGGTGGAAATGGGCATCAAATCACGCTAATGGGGTCCTATTGATTCAGCCAGCTCGAAAGTCGTGCGGCAGCTGGATTCACCGCCAGTGGCTCAGGGAATGGAGCTCAAGGTTGATCACGTCGCTTCAGGGGAGCCTGCGGAATGGTTGGCAGGTCCACCATGGTTCAAGGAAGCACTTGCTCGGCCAGGCGTTGGAGACGACGATCAGCCGTGAGCAGCACGGCGGCTTCCCGCCGTGCCAGGGCGAGATAGAGACAGTCATACACGGGATGATCCAGATGACAGGCCAACGCCAGGGCCTCGGCCTGAAGCACGCGATCAGGCTCCACATGATTGATCAGGTCACGGGCATCGTGAAGCAGATCTTGGGGATCGATGCCCCCAAGAGCCTGAGCCCGTTGCAGCTTCCACAGCACATTGCTCACTTCAGTAAGCATTAGTTCCGGCGCGATCACGAGGGAGGCGGTGGCCAACGCTTCGATGCACACCTGAGCTTCCGGGTGGGCCGTGATGATTCTCACAACCGCTGAAGCATCGATCACACAAGCTGGGGCCATCAGCGCTCGCGGTCCTCACGAATCAAGGCTTCCGGCGAACGGGGCCACTCAATCGAGGGCCGCTCACTCCAGCGACGGGAGATGCGCTCCAAGGCCTCCAGCCGTCGTTGCAGCGCATCCCCACCGCAGGCCTCCTCAAGATCCGTGAGAGCCTGCTGGCTCAGGCTGCGATTGTGCTGCCGGGCCCGACGCTGCAGGAGCTGATGCAAGGGCTCGGGAAGATCGCGAATCTGCAGGGAGGCCATGGAGGTTGGCCGGGCATCACTTGATCCATAAGCTTACGCCAACTGCATGCGTTCTGCATGTCGGGGATTCAAAAGGCAGCCCGGGGGCTCACGGTGCGGATTGATCCAACCACTCCAGCAACCCGATCACCGCTCCTGCCATCAGCCTGCGCCTAGGAGCCTGTTGCGCGTAGATCAGCGGCCGAGCTCTCCACAGACGCCCATAAATCTGCCCAGATCCCAGTGACAGCAATGGGTCTGGCCACCAGAATGGGGCATGCAGAAGCCCAAGTCCTTCCGCCCCTGGCAGCCGGAGCAGACCACCCTGCTGCCGCCATCACCGAGTGATTGGCTCTCGGATGATCACCAGGTGTATTTCCTGCTTGATCTGGTGGATGAGCTGGATCTATCACAGGTCCTGATCCCCGCTCAGAGCAAAGATCCACGTGGGGAGAAAGGGTTTGACCCCAGGATGATGACGATGTTGCTGCTTTACGCGTACTGCGTGGGCATCGTCTCCTCCCGCAAGATCGAGCGGGCCTGCTACGAGGACCTGGCCTTCCGGGTGCTGACGGGCAACCAGCAGCCAGACCACAGCCGCGTCAGCGAATTCCGGCGCCGCAACCTCGATGCCCTGAGGGGTCTATTTGTTCAGATCCTGCGCCTGTGCCAGAAGGCCGGCATGGTGAGCCTCGGCCATGTGGCCCTTGATGGCACCAAGATTCAGGCCAATGCCTCCAAGCACAAAGCCATGAGCCACGAGCGCATGCTCAGGGCGGAGAAGCAGCTGCAGCAGGAGATCAATGCCTTGATGCGCAAGGCCGAGATCCTTGATGCCCAGGAGGATCGTCGCTACGGCAAGAGCAACCGCGGCAGCGACCTGCCCGACGAACTGCGGCGGCGGCAGGATCGGCTGGCCAGGATCCGTCAGGCCCGCAAGGAGATGGAAGCGGAGACCGCTGCTGCTGCAGCGCGTCAGCGGCACGAGGAGGCAGAAGCGGCCAGGGCCCAAGCCACTGCCGCGCAGGACGCGGAGGCATCGCCAGCAGAGCAGGCCGAGCTGAACAAGAAAGCCGAGGCGGCAGCAGCAAAGGCCAAGGCTGCCCGGGAGGCTGCGATCAAGGCCGCCGAGGTCGCTGGCGTGGAGCCGCCGGATCTGGAGCCACTTGCTGCTGACGCGATGCCACACCGTGGTCTGGCCCGGAAAGCCGACGGCACCCCAACCACCAAGGCCCAGCGCAACTTCACCGATCCCCAGAGTCATCTGATGCAGTCAGGTGGGTCCTATCTGCAGGGCTACAACTGCCAGTTGGCGGTGGACAGCGACCACCAGGTGATCGTGGCGCTCGGGGTGAGCAGCCAACCGCCGGACGTCGAGCACCTGGAACCCATGCTGGAGCGCATCGCCGCCAGCGCCGGTGCACTGCCCACGGTGATGACGATGGATGCGGGCTACTGGAGCGAGGCAAACGCCAACGCCTGCACCGATCAGGGCATTGATGGATACATCGCCACCGGCCGCCTGCCACACGGCCAGCCGCCACCGCCCAAGCGAGGACCTTTAGCCAGAGACGCCGATGCAAAAACCCGCATGGCCCGCAAGCTCAGAAGCAAGAAGGGCGCCAAGATCTACGCCCAGCGCAAGGCGATCGTGGAGCCGGTAAATGGGCAGATCAAAGAAGCCCGGGGCCTACGCCGATTCCTGCTGCGGGGTCTGGAGAAGGTGAACAACGAGTGGCATCTGATCGCTGCCACCCACAACCTGCTCAAGTTGTTCAGGTTCAGGCGATCACAGCAACAGGCGCTGGTGGCAGCATCGGGATGAGTGGCAGCAGAAGCGTTGGCCGGTGTAGCAGCGGCTGACTGAGGCCCATCGATGGGGCCCGGACAGCAGAAGGACGGAGTCTCAGCTATTCAGCTCAGGGGTCGATCCGCTGTGGCCAGGGGTTCGCTGCTCAATTGGCAACAAACTCCTAGGCCTGGGTATCCGCCACCACCCGATCGGTGACAGCGTCGCTGACGTCGTTCAGGCCTGCCAGATCTCCGCGAGGTTCAAGCGAAGCCCCGGCAGCCCATCGCCACCATCAAGTTCACACGCACCCTCCAGTCGCTGCCTCTCACCATGGGCTGGCCAGATCTCCACCAACTGCTCCTCGGGCAGCAACAACCAACCCAGCTGGGCGCCGTTGGCCTGGTAGGTGGTGAGCTTGCGCCGCAGGGCGCTGTTGCCGCGGGGGCCCTGATCGCTGGGGCTGGCCAGTTCCACCACCAGATCGGGGCAGAGGGGCGGAAAGCCCCGGCGCTGCTCGGGGCTCAGAGCTTGCCACCGTTCCAGACGAATCACAGAGGCATCGGGGCTGAGCACGGGGCCATCAGGCAGGCGGAAGCCTCCCGAGCTGTCGAACACCTTCCAGCCGCCCGCCTCTCCAGCAAAGCGCTGCAGCTGGAACAGAAGCAGGCTATTAGGGCATCAAACGAGAGGCTGGTGGCTGGGCTGGTGGTGAGAGTCATCGCCCCAGGTCTGCCGTGGGTACAACGTAGCGAAAGCGCTCTGAATGGCTCTGCGGCGTGGGCCAGACTCACCCAGGTGTTTGGAACAGCTGCAGCCATGGCGGAAGCGGATGTGCGCTGGCTGCAACGGCTTGACAACTACGGTCGCGCCCTTGCCACTCTGCAACGGGCTATCGCCACGGCCCGCTCTCGCCCTCTCAATGAGCTGGAGGAGCAGGGGTTGATCCAAGCTTTCGAATTCAGCCATGAACTGAGCTGGCAGCTGTTGAAGGATTTTCTGGTGGATCAGGGCGTGAGCGGGATCAGCGGTTCGCGGGATGCGGTGCGGGAAGCCGTGGTGAGGGATCTGCTCAGACCGGGCTGCGAAAACGTGTGGATGGCGATGATCCGCAGCCGCAATCTCACCAGCCACACCTACAACCCCTCCCTGGCTCAAGAGATCGCAGGCCTGATTGTGGAAGCGTATGGGTTGGAGCTGCAGGCTCTGCATGATGAGATGGCGAAGCGGGCCAGGCAGCGTTGACAGCATCCCTAGAACCGATTGAAACCGGCATCCCTGGGCTTCCGGTGGAGGCCACAACCCTGGTGCTGGAGAGGATCCACCTCCATCCAGCGGTGCAGCGAGTGATTCTCTACGGGTCACGGGCGCTGGGCCGGCACCGCTCCGGATCCGACATCGACCTGTGCCTTCAGGCCCCGGCCCTGGGGCTGGGCGAGCTGCTGCAGCTTGGCGCTGAACTCGATGATCTGCTGCTGCCCTGGCGGATCGATCTGCAACTCCTGCATCTGATCGACCACCCCACCCTGTTGGAGCACATCGCCAGGGCAGGGATGGTGTTGTGGGAGCCGCCAGGGGCGGCATGAAGCTGGATCAGTCATCCACCCCGGCCCCCACCTGATTGAGCCATAGCTGCTGATACAAGCTCCCCTCCCGGGCGCTCAGTTCCCTGTGGCTGCCCTGCTCCACGATCCGCCCTGCCTCCATCACCACAATCACATCGGCCTGCTTCACGGTGCCGAGGCGGTGGGCGATCACAAGCTTGGTGATGCGGCCATCGAGCGCTTCGAGCGCATCCTGCACCAGCCGCTCGCTCTCGGAATCGAGCGCACTTGTGGCCTCATCGAGGATCAGCAACTCCGGCCGGCGCAGGATCGCCCGGGCCAGGGCAATGCGCTGGCGCTGGCCGCCGCTGAGCCGGAAGCCGCGCTCCCCCACGATCGTGTCGTAGCCCTCGGGTAAGTCGTTGATGAAGCCGGCCGCGTTCGCCACCGCCGCCGCCGCCTCGATCTGCGCGCGCGTGGCCCAGGGGCAGCCGAAGGCGATGTTGCCGGCCAGGGAGATGTTGAACAGAAAGGTGTCCTGGCTCACCACCCCCAGCCGTTGCTGCCAGCTGTTCAGTTCCAGGGTGCGCAGGTCCAGCCCATCGATCAGCACCCGCCCGCGGCTCGGTTCATAGAGCCCCACAAGCAGATCGGCGATCGAGCTCTTGCCCGCCCCGCTCGGCCCCACCAGGGCCACGGTGGCCCCCTTGGCAATCACCAGATCGAGGCCGTTCAAGGCCGCCGGCCCCTCGCCTCCGTAGTGCAGCTGCACCTGCTCGAGGCGGATCTCCCGCTCCAGGCCCCCAAAGGGCACCCCGCCCTCGCGAACGAAGCTCTTGCCGCCGGGGCTGAGGATCGCATTCAGCCGTCCGAGCCGGCCGCTGTTGTCGGCCAGGCCATTGAACAGGCCCGCCAGCCCTGAAAAGCGTACGTTCAGGCGCTGCAAGGCCAACACGAAGGTCACCAGGCTCGGCAGCACCCCGGAGGTCTTCGAGCCGAACACCAGCAGGCTGAGGCCCCCCATCACCGCGATCGCCGCGATCGGCAGGAAGCTGCTGAACGGGCCGATCACATTCAGCAGTCGGCTCTGGCGCCGCAGGCTGGCCTCCAGTTCACCCATGCGCGATCGCAGCGCCCGATCGGCGCTCTGGCGCTGGCCGCTGCTGTGCAGCAGCCGCAGGCCCTGGATGTCTTCGGTGATTCTGGCCGCGATCTCGGCCTGCAGGCCACTCAGTCGCTCGGCCCCGAAGCGCAAGCGCGGCAGCAGCAAGCGCTGCACCGAGCTGATCAGCGCCCCCAGCAGCCCCGCCGCCAGCAGCAGCCAGGGGAGAGGCCCACCAGGATCCCCAGATAGATCGCGATCAGCAGCAGCGTGATCAGGATCTGGCTGGCGGCCTCGATCTGGCTGCGGATCGCGTCCGGCCCGGTGCCGGCGTAGTCGGTGAGATCCCCCACCCGGTAGCTGCTGGCGCAGGGGTAGCTCAGGCTCAGGATCTGGCTGTGGATCCTTGCCGTCACCTGGGCCTTGCAACGGGCGGCGAAGTAGCCGACGCTCACTGCCCCCGCATAGCGCGTGAGGCTCTGAATCAGCTGCAGCAGCACCGCCAGGGCCAGCAGTCCCAGAAACAGCGGCGTGGTGGGCTGGGCCGCCAGCCACTCGGGCGCCCCCGGAATCCAGGGGATCAGGGGCTTGCTCGCCCAGTTGACCGCCGTGGGGGCGCGAGCGTTCGAGAGCAGCTCCACCACCAGGAAGATCACCCCCAAGGTGGCCCCCTCGCTGACACTCTCCAGCAGGCTGCTGAGCAGGTTCACCGCCAGCAGCTTCCACTGCTGGCGCGCCGTCTCCCGGATCAGCTGCGCCGCCGGCTCCTGGTTCAGGAACGGCCCCAGGAGCGGGCCCAGGAGTGGGCTGAGCAGTTTTCGGGGCAGGCGTTTCAAGCGGGGGGACGGGAAAGGGGGTGGTCAGGTGAGCAGGCGCCGTTGCCGTCGGTGCTTTGGATCAGCTGGGTTCATGGCTCGAAGGGATTGATCAGGCTGATCGTGGTGTCATCGAAGTGGCGGGTGTTGCGGGTCGCCAGCCGCGCGCCGCGGGCCATGGCGATGCCGGCGATCAGCGTGTCGCGCAGGTCCACCGGACGCCCCTTGGCCTTGCGCTCCGCCGCCAGCAGCGCTGCCTTCTGGGACGCCAAACCGTCAAGGGGTGCAATGCGCTCCTGGATCAACTGCAACAGCTGATCGAGCCCCAGCATCAGTCTTCGCTGGCGCTGGGATTCCGGCAGGATCGCAAGGCCGTAGCGCAACTCGAACACCACCACAGCCGGCAACCACAGCTCCTCCAGGGCTTGCCCATCCAGCCACTGCTGAACAGCTGGATCCGGCCGGCGCTGCATCACGGCCGAAACCACGTTGGTGTCGAGCAGGATCACGGGCCCACTCAGCCCACGAAGCGTGCGGGCGTGGCCTCCTGGCCCCTCCATTCGCCGATCGGTTGATCCAACTCCGCCTCAGCAAACAAGGCCACCATCCGGGTGCCCGGCCCCCTCTGATCCTCCGAAAGCGGCTCCTGATCGATCACCTGGCGCAGGATCAGGCGTGCCTCCTCCTCCATGCTGCGGCCATGGCGACGGGCCCGGCGCCGCAGCGCCTCCTTCACCGCCGGATCAAGGTTGCGCACCAGCAATTGAGCCATCCGCACCCCCCAACTGCTATCACGCTATCAGCGCTGGCGAAGCTCGCCGCTCAGCTGTTCCTCCAGCAAGGCTGGCGTAAGGATGGACAAGCCGCTCACCAACTCCTTGATGGCGAGCAGGTCCTGATCGCCAGTGACCAGTGCCTCAACCCTGGCCACCAAGGCCAGATCAAGGAAGTTCTGATCATCGGGATCACGCACGCGCCAAGCAGCCGGTGCGGCGGAGATGTCACCTGCTACGACCTCCACGAAGGGCAGCACATCTTCAAGAAGAAGCTGGCGATCGACCTCCGCGAGCCGAAACTTGGGATAGGTCAGCACCCGCAGCAGCTCAGCGGTCGTGGTCTTCGAGACCACTGGCACCAGCACAGCGCTCTGCCAGGCCTGACGCATCCATCCCAGGCGACCCTGTTGAAACAGCAGGGCCGACACCAGCACGTTCGTGTCGAGAACGACCCTCACACACCCCGCGACCAGTCCACCGCTTCGGCCAAATCGGCTTCACTGAGGCCCAAGGCTTCGAGGCGCTCTCGAACCGCCCGGGCTCGATCCAGGTGCACCGGTGTCAGCACGATGCGTTGGCCCTCGCAGACCACGTCGTAGTAATCGGCGAGGCCGGCGGCCTCCACCACCGCCTTGGGCAAAGTGAGCTGGTTCTTGCTCGTGCGCTTAGCCAGGACCAAAGCCCACCCCACTCAGTAAGGATTCCTTACTTTAGCGGAATTCAGCGCCGCGCTCAAGGGCTTTGAACTGGGCCAACGGAAGCCATGCAGGCACAACGATTCCTTGATCTGGCCTGCGAACGTGAGCCGGGCTCCAACGTCACGCCTGCGCAGTGCAACGTAAGGGCAGCCACCGGTCAAGGCAGGTGCGCGCCGATGCAGCGCGGCGAAGCGCATTCACTCCAGAAGCCCCAGCTGCCCGGGTAACGGGTTGGTGCCGGGGTGCAGCTGCATCAGGTAATCGAGCGCCTGCAGGCGTTTCATGCCCCGCTCGCGCATCAGCCAGGCCAGGCACACGAGTGGTGAGCGCTCCATTGAGGCCACGCAGTGCACAAATACCGGCCCCTGGGCCTCGTGGCGCAACCGGGCCAGCTCCGCCAAAGCCGCCTCCAGCTCCGCGCGCGTGGGGTTGCGGCCGCTGCGGTGGTCGGGCAGCACCTGCCGCGCCCAGAGGAAACGCTCCGCCAACGCCTGAGGCATCGGCAACTCAGGGGCATCACACAGGCTCAGCACCGCCCGCACCCCTTCGCGCTCCAGCAGTTCCAGGTGCTCCTCCTTCTGGGGTGCCGGCCCGAGGGCCAGTTCATCCCTCAGCACCCAGTCGATCCGAAACCGCGATCGAACGGACATGGCCTAAGGGTTGGCGGAGTCGTTGTAGCTGTTGCGCGCCAGCTGCAGCAGCGTGAGCACGTTCACCAACCCGGTGAGCGGCGTGCCCACCGCCGAAATCGCATCACTGAGCTTGGCGTAGTTGGTGCGGCCCACCACCACCGTGTCGCGATCGCGCAGGGGCGGGTTGCGGTTCTCCGAAACCGGCGAGTTCAGATCCAGGGCGAAGGCCTGCCGGGTGACGCTGCCGTTGCGGTTGATCCGCACCAGTTGCACACGGTTGGTGTTCGCTCGCCAGCTCTTGGCGCCCCCCGCCGCCAGCACCGCCTGCACCAGCGGTGTGTTCGCTGCCAGGGGCACCAGGCCGGGCCGCTCCACCTCACCCACGATGTTCACACTGATCTGGCGTGGCGCCAGGGTGGTGGCGGCCAGCTCGGTGGCTTCGATCACGGGCTCGGTGGCCTTTTCGATCTTGATCGTGTCGCCATCGAACAGCAGCGGGTTCTGCACCTGGTCGCCGTCCTGCACCAACGCCAGCAGGTTCACCCGGGTGCGCCGGTAGGCCACCACCTCACCCGGTAGCCGCCGGCGCAACACCACCTGGCGTAGATCGGCCTCCTGGGTGATCCCGCCCGCCTTCTGGATCGCATCCACCAATGTGGGCAGACCGCTGATCGTCACCTTGGCTTCGGTGTTCGAGGTTTCCGAGCTGGTGAGCGTGTACACCCCCGGCCGCTCCACCTCCCCAACTAGGGCCACCCGCAGGGGCCGCGGCCGGATCAGGCTCAGTTGAAGTTCCGGGCGCAGCAGCTGGCGTCTGTAGAGCGCCTGCAACCAGAGGGTCGCCTGGGAAAGGGTCAGGCCGATCAGGCGCACGCTGCCCAGAAGCGGCAGCGACACGGTGCCGTCGCTGAGGATCTCCACCGGCCCCGAGAGCGGATCCTTGGCATCCCCGCCCAGGAACTTGAGCGCCAGTCCATCGCCGGGGCCAAGGATGTAGGCGTCTTCCTGGAGCTGGGGCGAGCGGCTGGGCGCTTGCAGCGGCATTGCCCCGGGCGTGGCCTGGGCCGGGGGCAGCCAGGAGCCCACAAGAGCCACCAGCAGGATCCCGCTCAGCCCGGCAGCTGCGGCTCGGGGCTGGTTGGTCGGAACACTCTCGGCCATCAACGAACGATCAGCCTGGTTGACCTCTCCGCCAGTATGCGGTCGTTGGCTGGATCAGGCCATGAGCAAAGAGCCGGCGAGAGGTTCAGTTGCCGGCGAAGGGGAGCGAAGCGCACCCCACCTGAGCTGGTGTTGTTGCCGGAGTTCTTGCCGGCATTGCCCCGCGACGGGTTGGGGCCCTTGCCGTTGTTGCCGCCGCCGGGGTTGCCCTTGGCTTGGCCATTGTTCTGGGCCACCGCCGGCTCAGCGCTGATCAGGGGGACCACAGGCAAAGCCACTAAAGCAATCAGCAGCAGAAAG
This sequence comes from Cyanobium sp. ATX-6F1, assembly GCF_047395825.1. NCBI lineage: Bacteria > Bacillati > Cyanobacteriota > Cyanophyceae > Synechococcales > Prochlorococcaceae > Cyanobium > Cyanobium sp. ATX-6F1. Next base: position 705,987 of record NZ_JBCEBF010000003.1, read on the forward strand.
GGAATCGCGGGGCGGGCCATGGACGGAAACTGAGCCTGATCCAGCCAAATCTAGATCGAACCACCGAGGTCTAGAACAGTCCAGTGCGGAAGGTGTCGCCCCAGCTCACACTCAGCACCCCCACCCTTCCAAACGGCGATTGGTTGAACACATCCGCCGCCAGCACATTCACCGTGAACGGGAGATCCCGCAGGGGCGTGTACGAGAGGTTGAGGTTGGTGCCCCGGCCGCTGTAGCCCAGCGACAGGCCCACATTGCTCGTGATCTCCAGCCCCAGGGCCGTGAAGAAGGCCGTCGTCGCGCCCTCGAAGTTCTCATCAAGCGCGGCGAAGTTGTTGCCGCCAACGCCCACGCTCCACTGCAACACCTGGTTGAAGTAGGGGTTGGGGGTCCGCAGCGGTGTGGCCATCGTGATCACCCCATAGAGGTTGGACGACGGCTTGGCCTCATTGCCGTATTGATAAAGCCCCTGGGTGCCTCCCGCCGCCAGCACCTGCAGCCGCGGTTCGCTCACCAGCATGCGGCTCACCGACAAATCAAAGCCGCCGTTGAAGTTGAAGTTCTTGACGCTGCCGATGTTCCAGTTCAGCTCCACCGCGACGAGCCGGTAGGCATCCCCCAGGCCCAGGCCCATGTTCATCGCCCCATCCAACCGACCGGCGCGGAGATTGCCTGGGGTGGCCCCCGAGAGACCGATGAAGTAATCGCCCCAGTTGGCGATGTAGGCCGTGGGCAAGGCGCCGCCAAGGTTGGGGGAGGGAAGGGCTCCTCGATCGGAACCCCCACCAGGCGCTGGGGGGCAGGCTTGATTTCGGGCTTGCCCTCGGGCTTGGTGGCGGGCGCCTGGTCGGCCAGGTTGGCGATGAACTCCGGCTCCCGCTCCCACACCAAGGCCATCGGTGTCGGCGCGGCGGTGGGGGGCTGCTGGAGGCCGTGCCGCTGGTAGGGGCACTCGGCGGAGCGGCGGGCTCGAGCTCCCACAACAGCCCACCACCGCTGGCTCGGGGGCTGGCGGTAAGGCCGGCCTGGGGGTGGGCGCGGCCCGGCGCCGCCAGCAACGTCAGGCTCCCAAGCATCAGCGTGAGCGCCACCAGCGTTCGCGGAAACGGCTGGGTCACGGGCGCTTCAGGCAGGGCAATCAAGTCGTTGGAACGATAGGTGCCGAATCCAACCCAGGCCAGGCCCTAGCTTGCTGCGATCGGCCCACCGTTTCCCATGCCGAGCGCTCCCCCTTGACCCTGCGGCTCACCAACACCCTGACCCGGCGCACGGAGCCGTTGGTGCCGCTGGTGCCGGGCAAGGTCTCGATCTACTGCTGCGGCGTCACCGTCTACGACCTCTGCCACCTGGGCCACGCCCGCAGCTACATCGTCTGGGATGTGCTCCGGCGTTACCTGATCTGGCGCGGCTACGCCGTGACCTTCGTGCAGAACGTCACCGACATCGACGACAAGATCCTCCAGCGCGCAGCTGAGGAAGGCAGCTCGATGGAGGCGGTGAGCGAGCGCAACATCGCCGCCTTCCAAGCGGACATGGCGGCCCTCAATATCCTTCCGCCCGACCGCATGCCCCGGGCCACCCGCTGCCTCGATGGCATCCGCGCGCTGATCGGCGAACTGGAGGCCAAAGGAGCGGCCTACTCCGCCGATGGCGACGTCTATTTCGCCGTCACCAAGGCCGCGGGCTACGGGAAGCTCTCCGGCCGCGACCTGAACGCCCAGCAAGACAACGCCTCCGGCCGCGTCAGCGGAGCCCAGGAAGCGCGCAAGCACCACCCCTTCGATTTCGCCCTCTGGAAAGGCGCCAAACCAGGCGAGCCCAGCTTCCCCTCCCCTGGGGCCCTGGGCGGCCCGGCTGGCACATCGAGTGCTCGGCGATGGTGCGCGCGGAGCTCGGTGAATCGATCGACATCCACCTCGGCGGCGCCGATCTGATCTTTCCCCACCACGAGAACGAGATCGCCCAGTCGGAGGCCGCCACAGGGAAACCCCTGGCCCAGATCTGGCTGCACAACGGCATGGTCAATGTGGGCGGCCAGAAGATGAGCAAATCGCTCGGCAACTTCACCACCATCCGCGCCCTGCTTGCCAGTGGCGTCAGCGCCATGACCTTGCGGTTGTTCGTGCTCCAGGCCCACTACCGCAAACCACTGGATTTCAGCGCCGAGGCCCTCGAGGCCGCCGCCACGGGCTGGAGGGGCCTCGGTGCCGCCCTGGCGGTGGGCGGCGCAGCCGCCCTCGGTTGGGAAGCCGGTCCTGAGGCAGAGCCCGACCCCGAGCCCAGCCCCGAGTTGGCGCGCCAGCGCGACGCCTTCATCGCCGCCCTCGATGACGACCTCAACAGCTCCAGCGCCCTGGCGGTGCTGTTCGAGCTGGCCCGGCCCCTGCGCTCGCTGGCCCATCGGCTGGAGCACGGGGAACGACCCTCCCCGACGACCAGCGCCTGGGCGCCCAATGGCTGTTGCTGGTGGAGCTCGCCGGAGTGCTCGGCCTTGTGGCCGAGCCCAGCGCCCCCGCGGCGGCGGAACCCGCCGGTGGCCCCTCGGAGGCCGAGATCAAGGCCCTGATCGAGCAGCGCCGCACGGCCAAGGCCGCCAAGGACTACGCAAGGGCCGATGGCCTGCGCGACCAGCTGCGCAACCACGGCATCGAACTGATCGATCGGCCCACGGGGGTGACCGACTGGATCAGGAAGTAGCGGCACGCCAAAGGGTCGCTGCGGCCGCCCCTTCCGCCCGGCTGGTTGCCCTTGCGAGCGGCTTAGCCTTGACCCGATGGCCCCGGCGGTGAGCGCGGAGACCGCGATGGCAACGAAGTGATGGCGAAAAAGCAAAGCGGTATCTGGATCTCCCTGCCTCGACTCCTTTCCCTGCCCCTGCCCGCTGCGGCCCTGGCGGTGCTGTGGAGGGATCTTCTGCTCTCTCTTCCTGCCGATGCCCATGAGGAGCGCCAGGCCCTCGAGCAGGCCCTGATGCGCCATGAGCTCAGCCAGCACGATGTCCTGATCGATCAGGACCGCTGGGAACAGATGTTCAGCCGTCTGGAGTCCCTGGTCGGCCAATTGTCCGAGGCGGAGCTGGCCGGCCATCTCGCAGACCTGACACCTCGCTTGTACCAGTTCCTGGTCCATCAAGCCGGGCCTGATCCAGCTCCGGAGGTCATGGCCGACGAGCGGCGCGCTGAGTTGCTCTGGCTCAGCGACAACTGGATGCGCCGCTTTGAGCAACTGCCCTTCGAGCGGCCCGATCCTCTGCCGTTGATGGCCGAGCACCTCTGCCGCTACGGGGCCCTCACCTGGATGAGAAGGAAGGGTCCCCAAGCGCGCCTTCGAGCCCTTTCCCTGCTGCAGCGGCTGCATGCATTGCTGCCTGAAGCCCGGGACTGGGTGCTGCCCAGCATCCGCGAACGGCTGATCCTGAGCGTGGAAGAGCTGAGCCAGGAGGGTGAGCTCGCCGATCCGGACCAGCTTCAGGAACTCCTGGAGGCCTGCCGCTGCCTGGCCGACGAAGAGGCCTTGACCAGCGAACGGCGCTCAGCGATCGATGGGGCGGTGTTCCGCGGCCTGGCCAGCCTGCAGCTCTGGCGGCAGATCAACGACTGAGGTCGTTCAGCGCCCGTTCCAATTGCTCGATGGCAAAGCCCTGAATGATCCGTTCCAGCTCCTGATCGTCCCTGCCGTCGCGGCGGGCCTGCAACAGACAGATCGCGGCCTGCTGCTGGCCCACCTCGCCTTCCATGCCTGGGGTCAGACTGGCCAGTGCGGCCAGAGCCTCCTCAATCCAGTCGTCACCGGGGCGCGATGGCTGCTGCATCTAAAATCCCAGCATGAGGGGGTGATCATTGCAGTCTATCTCTATATCAATTAGAATCGAATTCAGGCCGATGTCAAGGATTCAGACGCAGCTTTTTCGTAATGAGTTGCTCCGAGCCCCGACCGCTGAACGGGAAAGCTGTGCTATTCAACGTTGAATTTCCGTTGAGGGCAAACTTACCTTTTGGATGCTTAAGCTGGGCTTTCTATGGCGACTTCCTTGAACAAATGTGTAGCACCCCTGCAGGGCTATGAGCCAGGAAGCAGATGAACCGCTGCTGCTACTTGCCCAGGCGTTACTGGCCCGAGAAGTAAAGGAGCAGCAAGAGCCCAGCCATCGCTCAGAGCTGCTCAGCACGGCTATCGCCTGCCACAGCCGCATGCTCGAACTCGGCGACAGCGAAAAGCCTGTTGCCTTGGCCATTGCCGGGGCCGATCTGCTGCAGGCCATGCAAAACCTCAGCGGTCACAGTCTCGACATCCCCGACTGGGTGTCGGTGTTTGAAGAGCAATGCTGCCGTTATGGGGCCCTCTGGATCCACGCCCTGCAGCAGCAGGGCCAGCCCATGAGTCGTGAACGTAGTCTGCGGGGAATTGCCCTGCTGCAGCGCCTCCAAGAGCTCCTTCCTGAGCCGATGCCATGGATCAGCAACTTGAGCCTGGACTTGGAACAGGGCATCCGCTCCGCTGCTCCAGCAGTAGAGGGCAATGAGATCCGTCTGGTGGTGGTGGGCAACTGCCAAGCCCACCCGCTGACGCTTGGCTTGATGCAGGCCCTACCCCAGGCCCGCATCTACGCCACTCCTTCGGTGCACATCGCCACGGCCGAAGATGTGGCCCATTTGCATCAACGGCTCAATGATACCGATCTCCTGGTGATGCACCGCGTGCAACCGGGTTACCGAAACGACATCGGTCTGGATTCAGTCACCCTGGCAAGCCTGCTACCCCCATCGGCCCGCAGCGTGGTGCTGCCCAACCTGCATTACGAAGGGCATCACCCCTGGATCGGCTACGCCCAGGATCCGGATGGTCGTCTTTCTAGGTTGGAAGAGGAATCACCCCTCGGCCCCTATCACGACTTCCTGGCCATGGTGGCCGCTCGCGACGATCTGCCGCTTGAGCTTCTGCTCGATTCAGCCTGCCCGGTCGCCGTGCTGGATCAGCTTCGCGCCCATCACCATCATTCTTTGGCGGAGTTGGCAAAACGGGAAAACGACTGCGACCTCTCCATCTCTGACTGGATCAGCAACAACCACAGGCGCCTTCCTATCGCCCACACGATCAATCACCCAACTCAGGCAACCCTGGATAAGCTGCTGCGCCAGCTTCTGCAGATCCTGGGACTGCCCCACGAACTTAGCGAAAATCTCTTTGATGCAGCCGAGCACCTTGGTGCCCTCAGGATCCCGGTGCATCCCTGGGTGCGACAGGCCCTCGGGCTGGATGCCTGGGCCGATAGCTGGGGCCAGCGCCAGGGTGAACCGCTGCCGATCGAGAAGCAGTTGGAGGAATCGATTGCGTTCTACGAGCAACATCCATGGATCCTCGAAGTTAACACCAACCATCCCAAGGCCCTTCTGGCAGGAGACCTTCTCACTGCCAGCGACGCTTCATCCAGGCTCGGAGCCCAGAAAGCCCATAACCACACAATCCAGCCCCTCTCCGCAAGCGACCCGATCCCGTACGCGTTCCTAAATCCCCTCCACGACTTTCCAACCGACGATCAGCTGCCTCTAAGGCCCGCAGTCAATCCTCTAAATTGGGATTTCAAGTTGCACACCTATCGCATCGGCTGGCGTGAGGAGCGAGATGCCATAGTGCTGCCTGTGGGTGTAATCACAAAGGAAGGCTGGCTTTGTGATTGCTTGCAATATCTGCCTCCGCAATGGAGCAGTGCCAACTGGATGAGCTCCATGGCGGGATATAACCTCTGCGACGAAGGTGGTGGGTTGGCCCTGGTGGACAAGCAGGGCACGCCCCAACAGCATCTTGCTGGACGCTGGTGTGTGCTCAACGACATCGTGGCCCATCGCAACCTGGGCCATTTCTTCCATGATCTGTTGCCCCAGATGATGGCAATCCGGAGGTTACGCCAACGCTGGCCAAATTTGCAGGTGCTCGGCAGCCCTGAGCGGTATCCCAACCTCCGGATCCTCCGGGAGCTGATGCTCGACGACGCCTGGCAGCCAAGGCCTCCAGCCCAGCGCCTCCAAGTGGAGAAGCTGACCCTACAGCCACTGGCCTTCAATGGTGGCATCGGCTTTCTGGCCCAGCCAGATGACCATTGGTGGCTTGCGGTAGACGACCTTCGCGATGGGCTCCAGTCCCTTCGAAAGAGGCTCGCACCCGATCCGGCAGCACTATGGCGCGACCACTGGGTGTGCTTCAGCCGCGATCTCGGCGTTGCCACGGAGGCTCCCCAGGGTCGCTTTTTCAGCAACTACCCCCAGCTGATCGAGCAACTCAGCAACGCTGGTGTTCTGATCATTGACCCCGGCCGTCACGACATTCGTCAGCTCCAAGTGCTTGTGGCTGGCGCACGAGGATTTGTGGGCATTCACGGTGCAGGCCTGTTCAATGCCCTGCTCGGTCAGGAGAGCGCCAGGGTTGTGGAGATCCGACCAGCCTGCGGCTGCTGGCGAGCCCTGGAACTAACTTGTAAAGCCGCTGGCCTCGACTGGAGAAACGTGGGATGCGAGACCGATCCAACCGATCCGGAGCGCAGCATCATCCCGATTGATAAGGTACTCGCCCTCCTTGATTGAGCGTCACCAACAGCCTCCATAGGGTTTCGCGCCCCATCGACTTAAACGCCCACCAGCCGGCAGGCTATCGGCCGCCCGCGCCTCAATGCAGGCCCACCGTAACCCTGATGCACGGCCCGTATCAGTGGCCGTCGGCATACCAGCGTCGGCCAGCAACTCCGCAAAGGGGAACTTGGGGTAGAGGCCATCCACCTTCTCAAGCAAAACTGCCAAGCCCTGCTCACACCCTCCATCCGGTCGGCAACGTGAGCAGTTGGAACAACAGGCTGTGGCTCTCAAGCAATTGGTCTTAGATCACCACTGCCCATTCGCATGCTTAATGGCCGCCTTGGTCATCGCCGAATTGCTCAGATCACATTCCTCACGAATCTCCACGCAAGGAAGCCTTGCGTTCATCACCCAGCCCCTTGATTCAAAACGTATCAGCGCCAATCCAGTGAGCAGCGCAGCCCCTCCTCGATCTTCAGGCCAGTGCGAAGCTTCTGGCGGCAGTTCCTTTGATTCTGACCTCCTTCACCACCAACTACTCCTACGGCCTACCCAGTGATGCCCCGGCGGCTCTCCCAGACTTGGTGCCCTTACATGCATCTTAACTATTAGCAGAGTCAAGCTTAAACCAAATTCGATACCCCATTCTCGATGGCGCTGAGCATAATGCACAAACGATTATTTAAGGCGATCGATTGGGAGCAGAAGTGATGGAGGAAACGCGCAGCAGCGCCTGGAGAGGCCCCTACAGTGAGGCAGTCAAGCTTGAGATGATGGCACCAGGGGGCTAAACAATACTTCCTGGGATGGGTGGCTTGACGAGCCAAGGCGAATAATGCTAAAGTTAGAAATAAATTGATTCTCACGGGATAAGTAAAATGTATTATTCGCAATTTGGCGAAGATAAGTTTTTGATTGATAATTTTCTATCTCGCCCCGGGATACCTAAGTTTTATATAGAGTTGGGCGCCATTGATGGTATTAGATATTCAAACACTAAAACACTCGAAGATGAGCACGGTTGGTCGGGCATATTGATTGAGCCCATTCCAAGCGCATTTGAAAAGCTAAAACTGAATAGGCCTGGTAATATGCTCGTCAATAGCATCGTTGGATCGGAGGAAGGAGAGGTAAAGTTTAGGTTTTTTAACAATCCAGACCTGCAATGCGTTTCCGCAGTCAAGAGCACTCAGAAAGAGTCTCACGAAAAGCAATGGATGAATCTTCAGACCGCCGAAAATGATTGGCTTGCTGATCAAATTGAAAACGATTTACAGGAGATTATATTGCCTACGCAGTCACTTGGCGGCATTGTTAGACGTTCACGAATTCCATCATTTGGCCTCCTTTCGTTGGATGTTGAAGGTCACGAACTAGAAGTGCTGAAGTCTTATGACTGGGAAATTCCCGTTTCATATATTCTTGTTGAAGGGAGCAGGGAAAATGATGCTGATGTGTTCGACTACATAACCGAGAAAGGAGGCGTGTTTGAATGCCATTTCCACATAAATATGTTGTTTTCATTTCTTGGCTAAGTGCTATTCCTTCATGCAGCTCTAGCCACCTGCTATCACTCGCCATTCATGGCATTGCACGAGACCATCACAACTTTGGCGATCTGTGGGCTTTACACTCAATGAGTTCCTATAATGTTATTAGGACTTATGCGGTCGCTTCGCTTCTTCTACCGGGGTCCCATGGTGGAAAAGTGGTAGGAATGGAGTGGCGTCATCTTTCCTGGCAGAGGGGGCGACAGAAGCAGACGTGTACGACGAGCACCGGCTTCATAGAAATATAATGGAGCCAACTCGCAACCTCAGAGCTCCAGCCAGAGCTCCATCGCCTCCGCCAGCACCCCATCCCTGCAACGACGGGCCAGGTTGGGATCGATCGGGTGGAGCTGCTCGCGTCCACGGTTGTAGGCCACATAGGTGCGCCCGGGGGAAGACCCGCTGGATCCTGATCGAGAAAAGCCAGAACGCGGCGCAGCACGGGCTCGGGGTTGAGCACCAGCGCCTCGAAGCTCAACAACAGGATCCGCTCGGCCGGCACATGCTTCCGCCAACGACCCAGTTGATCGGCGTAGAGGCTGCCACTGAGGGCATTGGGAAAGAACCAACCCAGTTGGGCACGCTCGGCCGGATCAAGGGCCTCCAGGTTTTCCATCTCCTGGCGCAGCAGCGCCTCCGTCTCCCCCTCCAGTCCCACCTGGGTGCGCATGTGGCCGATCCAGCTGATCGCCCGCGCGAGCGGTTCCCGCAACACCACGATCAGGCGGACCTCGGGCAGCAGGCTCTGCACCCGGGCCGGGGCCTCCGGTGTCTGCAGGTAGTCGGGGGTGGCTTCGAGGCGAACGATGGAGCCGGTTCGCCGCAGCGATGGAAACTGGGCCCGGTACCACTCCTCTCCCCGTTCCCAGTGATTGTCGAAAAAATGCAGCTCCTTGAGGGGGTGCACCCAGATGGCGGGATGGCCGCAGAGGTAGGCCGCCAGGGATGTGGTGGCGGATTTCGGGGCGCCGATGATCAGGGCATCCGGCTGTCCGCCGGCTCCCACGGCCGAGTCGGGGCGTAGGCGATGGGGAGCGAGGCCGGTGCGGGCCACCTCCCGGCTAATGGAGAGCGAGCGCTCCCGCTCCCCCAGATCGTGGAGCCAGTGGGCCAGCAGAAAGCGGGCCAGCGGCCGCTCAGGCGCCAGCGCCAACAGCTCCTGCAGCCGGGGAAGGATCCGGCGCCGTTCCTCCAGATCCAGGCCCAGGAAATAGAGACCGTTCAGGGGGCGCTGATCCGTGGGGACCTCGGCCAGTCCATCCAGGTAGGCCATGGCCGCAGCGAAGCGGTCGGCCTGGCGCCTGGCCTCCTGGGCCCGCTGGAGCCAGAGGGGTTCACGCCCTGCCACCGGCTTCACGGCCTTCCGCCCGCAGGCCGTGCGAACCGCCCCTGCTCCAGCAACCGCCGGGCCCGATCCAGCTGCGCCTCGACCTTGGCCACCAGATCGACCAGGCGTTCGTGCTCCTCCACGTAATGGTCCAGTTCCAACTCCAGCTGATGCAAGTGGGCCAGCAGCAGGTCGCGTTCCTCCTGATCCCGGCTCAGTTGGCGCTCCAGGCCCACCAGTCGTGAATCCCGATCACCGAGGGCCCCATGGTGGCTGTCCCAGCGGTGCAGGGCCTGCAGCAGTTCCGTGCCATCGAACGCCTCCCGCCACCGGTCCCCATCGCCCTCGTGCCCGTAGCGGTCGGCCCAGCTCTCCAGGTCGAGGTAACCGTTGAGCAGGGCTGGCCTGAGCTGCAGCAGGGCCAAGGTGGTGGCCCGCAGCACATCCGCGGGCAGGCTGCTCACCCGGGTGGAGCGACGGCGACGCACGCCCTGCTCCAGCTCGGGCAGCTCCCGACGCAGGGCCTCCTCCAAAGCCGAGGTGGAGTGGCCCAGGTTCACCAGCTGCAAGCGCTCCCGGGCCCGTCGCTTGATCTGCACGGCCAGATCCATCTGCTCCAGCCAATCGGCCAGGGGATCGGCTCCCGGGGCTGAGGCAGGGCCCCCATCGGACAGCTCAGCGAGGGCCTGGTCCGGCGGCCCATAGAAGATCCAGGCCCGCCAAGTCTCGTTGTCGTGAAGGCCGCGGGCGAGCGAGTCGAGAGCTGGAGCACCGGCGGAGCGCCGCAGGCCCAGGCGGCTGCCAGGCAAGCCATAGATCCAAAGACCCTGGACCGAGAGGGGCACCAGGGGCTGATCAACGCTGGTCACCTTGGCCGTCACTTCGTGGTTGGTTGTCAGCTCCCGGCGCCTGGCGGGACAATGGGCCTGCCCTCGTCCCCTTGCGGTGCAGAAGCAGACCCTGATCGAGGGGCTACGGGCTCTGCCCGGAGATGAACGGCTACTGAGGACCCTCGGCAGTCTGCTGGAGGGCGAGGGAAATTGGCAGGAACTCCAGCAGATCATGTTGGAGCAACTGCCGAGGCTCAGCCGTGGTGCGCCCATCGAGACCCACGTCTGCTACCTAGCTGGAAAGGCCTGCCTGGAGCTGGGGGATCTGCGCCAAGCCCTCGCCCTGAGCACCCGGGCGGTTCAGGGGCGCAGCGACTTCGCCTACAGCCACCACATTCACGGGCGTGTCCTCGCGCAGACGGGCCGGCGGACGGAGGCGCTGCAGGCCCAGCAACGCTGCGCGGAGCTCGCTCCGGCCTTCCCCTGGTGCTGGTTCGAGATCGGCCAGCTGCATTTGGCCCAGGGGAAACCACCGCCGCCAAGGCGGCCTTCGAGCGGGCCCTGGCCCTGCAAGAGGCCCAGGATCCTGGGAACACCACGTTGTTCCGGCGGGCGCTGGAGGGCGTGGAGGCCCGGGCCCAACGGGCGGAACGCCAGGCCGCGGCCCTCAGCCTCTGGCCCGATGGCCCGCCGCCTGGGCTCGATGGGCCGCTGGCCCCACTCCAGGAACTGGCCCTGGCAACCGAACAGTTCCGCCTGTTCCTCGATGGCCTCGAGGGACAGCCAGGCGGCTAGGACCAGCCCCGGCCGGCCAGTTCCCTGGGCCGGCCATCGGTGGTTTCAAGGCTTGAGGCCTCCGGCCACCAGGGGCTTGCGCTGGCCATGGCCCCGGGCCAACGGCGCATCAACCGCGACTGGGCTGGGGCCCAGGTGGCACTGGTGGAGAGGGAGCGGCTGGCGGCCTCAAGGTGCAGCAGCGTGGCCTCCGGGCAGACCACGTGCCGGTAGCCCGCTCGCCCGAGCCGCAGACAGAAATCCACGTCGTTGCCCTCGACCGGCAGCGCCGGATCGAATCCGCCGACCGCCTGAAAGAGCCCCCGGCGCAGCATCAGGCAGGCGCCGGTGACCGCCGGCCAGCCCGTGAGCTGATGGAGCCGACCGCGGTGGGGAGCGCGCTCCAGCGGCAACCCCCGGTAGGGATGCTCACAGCCTGCGCCCATCAGGGGCAGCAGGCCGGCGTGCTGGATCGTGCCATCGGGATAGAGCAGGCGGGCACCGACGCAGCCGATGGCCGGGCGCAGGGCCTGGCCCGCCAAAATTTTCAACCAGTCTTGATCGACCCCGGCAGGCACCAACACGTCGTTGTTGAGGAACAGCAGCAGCTCACCACTAGCCTCGGCGGCGGCGCGGTTGTTGAGCAGGCTCCAGTTGAAGGGCTGATCAAGGGAACGCACGCGAAAGCGACTGCCGGGCCGCTGGCGCCAGTGGCGCAGCAGGGCGGCGGTGGCCTCCAGGCGGGAGCCGTTGTCGACCACGAGCCACTCCAGATCGAGTCCCCCCTTGCTGGCCTCGACGCCATGGAGGCACTGCTCCAGCAGATCGGGGCGGTCCCGGGTGAGCACCACCACGCTGAGGCGGAGGGCGCGGGGCACAGGCCAAGTGAGGCGAAAACCGGTGGCAGGGCCTGGCTCCACGTGCACTGGTCCCTCACCGCAGCGGCCCAGGTGATCGGCCAAGGCGGTGGCATAGGGGGCCGGGTCTTGGGCCGGGCCCTGCTTGAGGTGCACCAGCACCCGATCGAGGTGGGCGATGCGGGGGCGGCGCTCCAGGGCGGCCAGCTGCCAGCGCCAGCGCTCCAGGGGATCGGCCCCGGGCGGTAGGGGGACAACCCCTGCTGGTGCAGCCAGTCGCGGCGCCAGAAGGCGCAGCTGCCCAGCCAGGGGGTGCTCCAGAAGCTCTCGCTCACCCAGCCCGGCTTGAACCAGGGGTCATGGCGCCGGCCCTCGCCATCCAGCTGGTCTTCGTCGGGGTAGAGCAGGTCGGCGCGATCGGGCTGGGCCGCCAGCCAGCCGGCCAGCCAGTCGAGGGCTCCCGGGTGCAGCACGGCCTCCGGGGAACAATCGAGGTGCCAGGCCTCCCGAACGGCCCGATCGCCGCCGGACCCCTGGGCCGCCGGCGGCGACAGAACCGGCTCGAAGCTTCGGCACCAGATCCGGTAGGCCGCCGCGCTGAGCCCGCCGGCGAGCCTTTCGCCTGCGAACACCCCGAGTCCTTCCGCTTCCCTGGCCTGGAGAGCGATCCAGCGTTCATCGGGAAGCACCTCCTGGGCCGCACGGAAGGCGGCAGCCGCCTCGCCCCAACGGCCGTCACGGCGCAGCAACTCGGCGGCGGCGAAGGCGTTCCAACCCAGGGAGGGGTCTTCGCGCCAGCTCCCCAGCTGCAGGGCCAAAGCCGCCTCGAATTCTCCCTGGCGTTCCCGCACCTTGCCGAGGAGGTGCAGGGCGCTGGCGTGGCGGGGGTCAATGGCCAGGCAACTCCAGAACGCCTGGGCGGCCGCCTCAAGCTGGTGCTCACCGAGGGCCTGGGCCCCCTGGCGGTACCAGTGTTCGGGGTTGGTGGTGGAAGGTTCAGGCACCACGGTCACAAGATCGGGCGCCGCTCAGACCGCCGGTGCCATGATCGCCCGAGCTGGGCCAGGGCGATCGCGCTCACCGTCAACCTTTGGGGCCACCTGAGCGGGGGCTTCGGGCTGGGGAGGGGGCCCGCTGCACGGCCCGGGCCCTGGCGGCGGCCGGTGTGCACGTGCAGTGGCGCGATCTCCCCCTCGCCACCCACATCAACGACCAACCGCTGCCCGAGTCAGGGGATTGGGAGCCAGCGGCGATCGATCTGGTGCACACCAATCCCAATGTGCTGCGACAGACCGATGGCCTGCTGGAGCGGCTCGAGCTGCGGGCGCCCCTACGGATTGGCTACTGGGCTTGGGAGTTGGAGGCGTTCCCCAGCGGTTGGGAGGCAGGGTTCGCGGGGCTGGACCAGCTCTGGTGCCCCTCCACCTTCACGGCCCAGGCCCTGGCGCTGCGCAGCCCGGTGCCCGTGTCGGCGCTGCCGCACCTGATCGACTGGCGCCGGGCAGATCGGCTGGCCCAGCGGCGGCTGACGGTGCCCCCGGCGGCCCGGAGCGCCGTTCACGGTGCTGTTCGCCTTCGATTTCTGGAGCACGGTGGGGCGCAAGAACCCGGTGGGGGCGATCGAGGCCTTCCTGCGGGCCTTTCCCCCAGGCCGTGGAACGGAAGCGGGTGGGAGCGCGACGCTTCCCCCCGCCCGGCTGGTGCTCAAACTCTCCAGCGGACTCCAATTTCCGGATGCCGCTGAGGCGCTGCGGGAGCGGGCCCGGAGCGACCCGCGCATCCACGTGCTCGATCGCCACCTGCCCCTGGAGCAGCTGGATGCCCTCTACACCGAGGCCGACGTGCTGCTGAGCCTGCACCGGGCCGAGGGCTTCGGGCTCACCCTGGCGGAGGCGATGGCGGGGGCCTGCCGGTGGTGGCCACGGGCTACTCCGGCAATCTGGATTTCATGCCTCCGGGCAGCGCCGAGCTGGTGCCCCATCGCCTGGTGCCGATCCGGCGCACCGAAGGCGACTACCGCGAGGGCTGGCCCTGGGCCGAACCCGACCTGGATGGAGCGGCGGCGGCCCTGCGGCGACTGGCCCTCGATGGCGCGTACCACCGGCGCCTGGCCCAGGCGGGGCGCTCGGCGGTGCGCCAGCGGCTGGCCCCGGACACCCTGGCGGCGGTCGTGCGCCAGCGGCTGGGGTGCCTGCTGCGCCAGCCGGGGCGCGCCGAACTGGCCCGAGGCCTGGCGGCCGATCACCCCCTACGGGCCCTGGAGTAGGGCCTCGATCCGGGCGTTCAGGGCGCGCTCGAGGGGAAGGAACTGCCACCCAGCAGCTCCAGGGTGGCCGGCAGATCCAGCCGGTGCAGGCTCTCCTGCCAGACCACCGCCCGCACGGCCGGATCGGGGCAGCCCCTCACGCAGAGCCACTCCGCCAGGGCGGTGCCCTGCACCCGGGTGGCCGCGTCCATGGCCCCCTGCAGCCAGGGGGCGGGCTCCTGCCAACTCCAGGGCTGAGGCGCTTCGGCCGCCAGCCGCTCCAGGCGGCCCAGGGCCTTGATCGCCCCATCGCCATGGAGCACCTCCAGCAGATTGCGCACGGTGATCGGGCTGTCGCTGCCCCATTGCAGCGCCTGCTCATAGGCGGGGATGGCGGCGGCGGGGCGCTGCAGGCCACGGTGGGCATCGCCGAGCTTGTGGGGCGTCCAAAAGCTGGTGCTGCCAGCCGCCAGGGCCTGCTCCAGCACCTCGCGGCAGCGGGTGAACTGACCCTGCATCAGCAGGGCATGGCCGAGGAGATCGAGTAGCTCAGCCTGCCCCGGGCTCACCTCCAGGATCCGCAGCAAGCTGCCCTCCAGCAGCGGCCAGTCCTGCTCCGCCAGGGCCGCGCGGGCCTGCTCCCACCAGATCTGGCGCGGGTCCTGCTCAGCCATGGGAGGGCGCGGGTTCCGTGGCCAGGGGATCCTCGCCCCTGGCCACGGCTGCGATCAGCTCGATCTGGCTGTCCAGACAGCGGCGATGGTCGAACTCCCGGGCCATGCGGCGCCGGGCACCCAGGCGCAGGTGGGCGAAGGAGGCCGGCTGGCGAAGCACCTGGAGCAGCGCGCCGGAGAGGGCCTCCGGTCGATCGAAGGGCACCAGCAGCCCCTCCTGGCCGTGCTCGATCACTTCCTCCACCGGGGCGGTGCGGGAGCCCACCACCAGGGCTCCGCAGGCCATGGCCTCCAGCAGGCTCCAACTGAGCACGTAGGGGGCCGTGAGATACACGTGGGCGGCGCTGAGGCGGAACAGATCGAGCAGGGCCCCATGGGGCAACAGACCTGGGAAGTGCACCCGGCCCGGATCAAGGCGGGATCCCAGCTCCCGCAACAGCTCCTGTTTCCAGCTGCTGCCAGCGGAGGGGGACGGCCCATAGGCGCTGCGGTCCTCGCCGCAGATCACCACCCGCACGGCCGGGTGCTGCGCCAGCACCTGCGGCAGGGCCCGCATGAACGTGTCGAAGCCGCGCAGGGGCTCCAGGCTGCGGCTGCTGTAGGTGATCAGCGGTTCGCCGCCCCGCAGCAAGGTGCCATCGGGCAGCCGCAGGCTGCTGACCGGGCTGGGCCGGCAACGCTCCAGATCGATGCCCTCGTGGATCACGGCGATGCGCGGCTGGAGCCAGGCGGGGAAGGTGCACAGCTGGAAGCGCGTGGCCGTGAGGCCGGCGGCCATGCGCCGGGCGGCCTGGAGGGTGGTCCACTGCAGCAGGCCTGGGCCGGCGGGCCGGGGGCGCCATCAAGAGATGGCACACCCAGCAGATCCATCTCCATCAGGGCCACCAGCGGCACCCCGGGGAACACATCGTCGAGGAAAAGCAGATCCCCCCAGAACGGATGGCCCACCACCACCTCCGGGTGCCAGCCCCGCTGGGCGAGGACCTGGAGCTGAATAGCCACCCGCCGCCCCTGGGCGAACTGCCGCTGGCAGCGGGCTTCGGCGCTGGGCTGGCGCAGCTCGTCGCCCACATCGCCGCCTGCAGGGAGATAGCGCACCCCCGGAAGGGGGGCACATCGGTGCGGTTGCCGATTGCCGCCACCGCATGGCCCGCGGCCTGGAGGGCCGGAGCCAGGTGGCGGAACTGGCCGGGGAAGTTCTGGTGAACCAGCAGCACCCGCACCGGGGCCTCAGCGGATCGTGCGAACGGCGTCGGTGTTGCGCAGGACGGAGCTCATGAACAGATCGAGCACGGTGCGCTTCTCCAGGCGCAGGTCGGCGGTGAGGGCCATGCCGGCCTGGAGGGGGTAGCGCTTGCCGGCCGATTCAACGTATTGACGGGCGATCTTGAGATCGATGGGGAAGCGGGTGAATTTGTAGGTGGCATCGGGGGCAGGGCATCGGTGCCGATCGTGGTCACGGTGCCACCGATGGTTCCGTACTTGCTGCGGTCGTAGGCGGCCAAGGCGATGTCGGCCGTTTGCCCAGGCCGCACGAAGGCCAGATCCTGATTCGCCACGAAGGCTTCGGCCCGCAGGCTGTCGCTGGGCACCAGCTGCAGCAGCACCTCGTTGGCACCCACCACGAGGCTGCCCTTGGCCTTGAGATTGAGGATCGTGCCGGCCACGGGGGCGCGCAGCACCACCCGCTGGAGCCGTTCGGTGTTCTCGACGGTGTTGGCCTGGTTGTCGGCCCGGGAGCGGGCCAGCTCCGCCTGGCGCTGGGAGGATTCGGCCCGCAGCTTGATGCGCTCGTCGGCGTTCTGGCGCAGCTGGGCCTCCAGCTGGGCTTCGGTTTTCTCGTAGTCGAGCAGCTGGAAGCGCGAGGCCGCCCCTGGCGTTCAAGGGCGCGCAGGGACTCGAGCTGCTGGCGGTTGATGGCGATCTGGCTCTGGAGCCCGATCTCGGTGGAATCCAGCTGGGCCAGGGCCCCCTGCAGGCGGCTCACCTCCGCCTGGCTGCTGGTGGTGAGTTGGGTGCGCTGGGTGGAGAGGGCCTGCTGGCGCCCCTTGAGGATGGTGGTGTCGAGGGTGACCAGGGGCGCATCCTTCTCGACAAGCTGCCCTTCCTTCACCAGCACAGCGGTCACCACGCCGGGCTGATCCGGTTTGATGTCCTGGGTGGAGCGCTTGGTTTTCAAGGTGCCCTGCACCGTGACGATCTGATCCACCTTGACGAAGGCGGCCGCCCCCACGGCGGTGATCACCAGCACCGCCACCGAGCCGCCGAGCACCATCGGGAACAGGGGGTGGGGCGGCTTTCCAGGCGCAGGTCCATGGGCCGCGCCAGGCTGGTGCGATCGGCGCCCCGGTTGGAAAGGGCCTGGGATTGGGGCTTGGTGCGCCTGGTGAAGGGGTTCCAGCGCCGCGGTTCGTTGGCCATCGCTCAGGTTGCTCCGCGGCTGCTGGTCTGTTGGGCGTAGAGGGTGGCGTAGGCGCCGCCGGCACGGACCAGGTCCGCATGGCTGCCATCTTCGATGATGTGACCCTTTTCCATGTAGATGATCCGATCGGCGTTCACCAAGGTGGTGAGCCTGTGGGTGATGAACAGCACCGTGGTGGATTGGAAGGTGTGGGAGAGGTTGCTGCACACCTGCTGCTCGGTGTCGGCGTCGAGGGCGGAGGTGGCCTCATCGAGAATCAGGAAGGAGGGATCCTGGAGGACAGTGCGGGCCAGGCAGATGCGCTGGCGCTGGCCGCCGCTGAGGCCTGAGCCCCGCTCCCCGAGGGGGTGGCGTAGCCATTGGCCAGCTCGAGGATGAACTCGTGGGCGGCGGCCACCTTGGCGGCGGCGATCACGGCCTCCATGTCGGCGTCGGGGTTGTTGAGGCGAATGTTGTCGAGCACGGTGCCTCCGAAGAGCAGGCTCTCCTGGGGCACGTAGCCAATGCGGCGGCGCAGGCTGGCGAGCTGCACCTTCTCGATGTCGTAGCCATCGAGGTAGATGTGGCCGCCCTTGGGGTTGTAGAGGCGATCGATCATCTGCACCAGGGTGCTCTTGCCGCTGCCGCTGAGGCCCACGATGCCCACAAGCTGGCCGGCTTCGATGTGCAGATCGAGCTCATCGAGCAGCAGCGGGCCGCGGTCGCCGTAGCGAAAACTCACCCCCTCAAAGCGGAGCTCACCGCGGATGGGCGGCAGGGGCAGGGCTTGGAGATCCTCCTCGCCCACCTCGGGGATGGCGTTCATCACATCACCGATGCAGCCCAGGGAGTTGCGCATCTCCTGGAAGGCCTGCCAGAGCGAGGAGAGCTTGATCAGGGGTGAGACCAGCTGGCCGGAAAGCAGGCGCACGGCGATCAGGGCGCCGATGCTGAGCTGGTTGGCCAGGATCAGGTTCGCCCCGACCACGAACGTGGTGATCTCGATCAGATGGCTCACAAGCTTGGCGGTTTCGCCCGTGAGGCTGCTGAGCTGGGTGATGCGGAAGCGGGCGTTGGTGTAGCGGCGGTAGCGATCCAGCCATTCCCAGCGCGCCTCCACCTCGAAGTTCTGGCTCTTGACGGTGCGCATGCCGCCCAGAACTTCGACGAGATAGGAACCCGCCGAAGAGGCATACATCGTGCTCTGGTTGATCAGGCGCAGCAGCACCGGCGTGGTGGTGAGATTGAGCACGGCCAGGATCGGCACCATCACCAGGATGATCAACGTGAGGGTGGGGTTGATGGCAAGCAACACCACCAGGAAGACCACGCTGAAGGCCACATCGAGGCCCACGCCGAGCAATTGGTCGACCAGGAACTGCCGGATCTGGTAAAGCTGATTGATGTTGTAGTAGATGGCGCCCACCGAACGACGCTCGAAGTAGGGCAGCGGCAAGCGCAACAGATGTTCGACCACGGTGGAGCCGAGGCGCACATCGACCCGATCGGAGAGATCGGCGGTGATCAGGGCGCGCACACCACCGAGCAAGGAAGCGGCGACGGCCGCCACCACCAAAATGAGGGTTAGGGGCACCAGCAACGACTGGTTGTTCTTGCTGACCACCTCATTGAGCAGCAACAGCACTCCCAGCGGAAACACCGCTTCGAGCATCTTGGCCACGAAGCCCGTGAGCAGCGTGAGCGAGAGCAGGTTGGGGTAGCGCAGGAAGGCGGGCAGGAACCAGCCCAGGCCGAACTCGGTGCTCTCGCGCTCCAGGCGCCCCTGGCGGATCACGAGCAGATCGAGACCTTCGGGGAAGCGCTGCTCCAGCTGGCGCAGCCCATAGCGGCGCAGGCCGAAGCGCGGATCACCGATCAACACGCCGCCGCCGCTGGCGGCCAGCATCAACACCAGGGCCCCGTCGATGTCGAGCATCGCCGGGGGCTCCATGCGCGCCAGGTCCCAGGGGCGAGCGCGCAGGGGGCGGGTCTCGAAGCCCAGGGCCTCCAGTTGCAGGCCCACCTGGGGCAACTTGAGGGCTCCGAGGCGCTCCTCCACATCGAGGAGGTTGCGGCGCACCAGATCTTCGGAAAAGGAGATCCGGCGGGAGGCGGTGAGGTGGAGGATGCAGGCCAGGGCCTGGTCCACGCGGCTGCTGGCGGCCCCAGCCCTGGCACTGAAGCTGATGTCCGGATCGCTGGCGGCCTGGTGGTCGGGCTGATCCTCGACAGGCTCCGCCTCCAACGGGGTGCCCACCAGCGAGGTGCTGCGGCGCACGGTGAGGGCCGCAGCACCGGTGGTGTCGGGCTCCACATCGGCGGGCAGGGGGCCGCCAGGGCCCCTCGGGCACCGCCAGCACCCGCGGCGGCAGGCCATCGATGGGCTGGCGCCACTGGCTTGATTCCGGTGCCAGGCGCTCACCCGTCTGCAGGCCGCCGGGCTGACCGGGACCGCTGTAGATGATCAGATGGCCCTCGGGGAGCTGCTCCTCGGGGCTGAGCAAGCGGCTTTCCCGCTGCAGCTGACGCAGGCGCGGCAGGGGGTCCTGCTGCTGCAGGCCCTGCTGCTCCCAATGGGCGGCCATGAGCACGGCCACCTCCTCGAAGCTGGGGCTGGAAAGGGCGGCGCGCAGGGTGGGCTCCTGCTGCAGGGCCGCCCGGGCCACGGCGGCGGGGATCAGCACCAGGGCGCTGGGCTTGGAGGCGGTGAGGGTCACCTCCGGTTCGGCGCGCCAGATGGCGCTCCAGCTCACCCAGTCGCCGGGCTCGACGAAGCCCAGGTTCCAGGGGGCGGCGCCGGGCTTGGAGAGCAGCCGGCGCAGGCGGCCCTCCAGCAGCAGGGCGACCCCGGGGGGCAGCTGGCCGGCCCGCTGAAAGGGCTGGCCCATGGGCAGCTGCACGATGCGCGACTGCTCGGCCAAGGCGGCGATGAACGGCCCGGGGCAGCCCTGAAGAAGGGGCGTGCGCGCAAGGATCTGGGCGAGGCTGTTGGAGCTCGTCATCAGGCCACCACCTCCGCCGTGATCACCTCAGGGCTGGCCCAAGCGGCCTCCAACAGGCGCTGGCGCAAGCGCAGCAGCTGTTGGCTGAGCCACTGGCTGCGCAGGCGAATCAACAGCTGATCCTGCAGGGGGCCATCGAGCTGGGCGGGTTGGAGGGATTCGACCCGCATCAGGTGAACGCGACCATTGACATCGAGGGGAGGAATCAGCACACCGGGCTTGTAGCGGCGCACCACCTTGGCCAGCAGGGGATTGAGTTGCTGCACGCGGATCGGGCCGATGATGCCGCGGTTGGTGCGGTCGAGCCCCTGGGCGTAGTTCTCCACCAATTCCGGGAAGCTCAGCTCACCCTCCTGCATCTGAAAGAACAGCTCAGTGGCCAGGTCGGCGTCGTCGATGCGCACCACGCTCATCACCACTTGGTCGAAGTCGGCGCGGTGTTGCAGAAACAATGAGGCCACCTCCGAGGCCCAAAGGGTCTCGCTGGCCCGCTGGAGCCTGGCCTCGAAGCCCACCAGGCGCTCCAGCTGATCCAGGCCAAGGCCACGGCTCTGGCGCCAGTCATCGAGCTCCTCCAACGAGGCCAGGCCCTGGCGTTTGCCGTAAGCCAGCAGGGCCTCACTGGGATCGTCAGCGCGGTCGGAATCCGGTCCGCCCAATTGATCGCAGAGGGCTTCCAGCATCTGGCGCTGCAGGTAGGCCTCCAGCAGTTCTGCGGCGGCCAGGGAACGAATCAGATCTGCGTTGGGGAGGGGAAGGTTATCGCTGAGGGATTGAACGGCCGGGGGCAGGTTCTGCTCGCTCATGGGGCTTGGGTCGCCGCTCCAGGGTTGGCCAGCAGATCGCGGTAGACCATGGCCGCCTGCTGGAAGTCGCCACGGCGCTCGAGCAATTGCGCCAGGCGCCGGATCAGCTCCGGACCGGCCCCACGGCCGCGCAGGTACTGCAGCAACTCGATCGCCGATTGGTCATCGCCCATCTCTTCGAGGGTCTGTGAGGCGGAGGCCAGACTCTCGGGGCGGAGGTGATCGGGCTTGATGCGGAAGATGCGCAGCGCCAACTGGGCGGCATCCATCGGTCGCCCCAGCTGCTGGTTCGCCAGGGTGAGGTTGGTGAGGGCCGCCAGGGCCTCAGAGGAGTTGGGATCGGTGAGCTCGATGGCACGGGAGAGCAGTTGCACCGCCTCCTCCGGGCGACCGGTGGTGAGGCAGAGGCCGCCAAGATTCACCAGGGAGCGGTAATGGCGGGGATTAATGGTCACGGTTTCGCGGAACCAGCGCTCGGCCTCGTCGCGGCGATCCTGCAGCAGGGTGGCCAGCCCCAGCAGGTTGGTGAGGTCTTCATGGCGCTGGCCCTGACCCAGCATCCCCAAAAGCTGCTGTTCGACCTCGACGGCCGTGGCTGTGCTCAGCCGTTCCTTGAGGGGCCTCAGCAGCTGGTCCATGGACACCGGCGCGGGGGGCGCCGCGGAACGGGACAGGGGCCACGGCGTTGGGAGCCTGAGCCGATCGCGCCGGGGGCAGCACGGGCTGCGCGAACACACCCGACGGCGCAGCGGCGCCGAACAGCGCCCGCAAGCCCACGTAGGCCTGGCGGTAGACCGCTCCGGCCAGATCGCCGGAGCCCTGGTGCGCCAGCAGCTCGGCGTAGGCGAAGTAACGCTCGGCCTGCTGCAACACCTGGGCCGGATCGGCCGGCGGTGGAGGCGCGGGGGCGGCAAAACCAGCCGGTGGCATCCCCTGGGGTTGATAGGTGGGGGCGGAAGAAGGGGCGGAAGCAGGTGCTGCCGAAGCACCGGGGCCCCCTGGCCGCCCAGCCAATGGATCAGGGCCCTGCGCAGACTGGGCCTCGTCGGTTGGGAAGGTTGGGGTTGCCAGGGGGGAGTGGTTCCGTATCCCATGCTCAAGCGGCCACCATGGCTCAGTGGGCCCAATGATTGCACGGGTTTCCGTGGTGGTTCCGTTCCGGAACGCGGCCCCCTGGCTGTCCGCCACCCTGGCGTCCCTGGCCGATCAACGGGGGTGAGTTACGAGCTTGTGGCCGTGGATGACGGCTCCAGCGACGGCTCGGCCGAGGTGCTGCGGCGCTGTTGGCAGCAGCTGGGCCAGCAGGCCCCGCTGCGCCTGCTGCGGATGGAGGGAGCCGGCAGTGTTTCGGCGGCGCGCAACGCCGGCTGGCAGGCGGCAACGGCCCCGCTCGTGGCCTTCCTCGATGGCGATGACCTCTGCCTCGGGCAGCGGCTGGCGGCCCAGGCGCAGCGGCTGGAACGCCAGCCGGAGCTGGGGCAGGTGCTCTGTGGCTGGAACCGCTTCAGCGAGGAAGCCGCCGGCCCTGACGATGGGGCCAACAGCGGCAGCGGGTTCCACACCGTGAAGCCCTGGCTGGAGGGGGCCGGCTTCGATCCGGAGGCGGCCTTTCGCCACAAGGCGGTGCTGCCAAGCGCCTGGATGCTGCGCCGCAGTGCCCTTGAGCAGGTGGGGGTTCGATCCCGGCCTGCGCCATGCCGAGGACGTGGACCTGCTGCTGCGGCTGGCCCTGGCCGGGGTGCGCGGGGCCTGGGTGGAGGAGGTGTTGTGCGGCTACCGGGTGCATCCGGGCGGGGCCAGTCGCCGGCTGCGCCCCCAGAGCGAAGCGCTGTTGTGGGTGCTGGGGCAGCGGCTGAAGGAGCTGCCCCTTGGTCACCCCCTGGCGGAACGACAGGCGGAGCTCTTGCTGGGGGCGCGGTCGTGGTCGGCCTGGAAGGCCTGGAGCGAAGGCGACGACGCGCTAGCCCAGGAGCTCTGGCGCACGGCCTGGGGCGCCAGCCCCCAGGGACCGGCGCGCACCTGGCTGCACCTGGCCCAGGCGGTGGAAAAGGGAAGCCAGCGGGAGGGCCAAGCGTTCAGCTCCGCCACCCTGCTGGCCCATCCGGCCTGGCAGAGCTTGGAATCGCATGTGGCGGGCTACCTGCGGGGCCGTGACCGCCAGCCGTTTCCCGAACCATCCCCCACCGCCTTGGCCACGGCAGCGGCCAACCAGCAACGGGGCTGGAGCCTGCTGGCCTTCGGCTACGCCAGGGCCGGCCTGGCCCTCTGGCAGCGGCAACTGGGCGCTGAGCTAGCTGTGTTGGATGGGGCGCCCTGGGGGCCACAGCTCCTGGCGAACGCCTGGCGCTCGCAAAGCGATGCGGTCTCCCCTGTCCGTTGCCAGGGGCTGGACTGGTGCGCGGCACTGCTGGCCTGGGACGGTGGGCAGGACGGTGTGGACGCCCTGGTGGACGCCCTGGTGGAGCTGCTGGCGGCCTGGGCAGGGCTCTGCTGGGGCCAGAGCGGCGACAGCGCCATCGCCCGGCTGGAGCAGGCCTTCGCCCTGCGGCCCGATCCCCGCCTGCTACGGGCCCTGGCACGGCTGCACCGCCCCCATGCGGCCACCGGGGCGCTGGCGCTCGAACAACTCGCCGACCGTTTGGAGGAGAGCCACCCGCCGGGCCCGGCAGCGTTCCCCGCTTCAGTCCTCGACGGGCTGAGTGATCGGCCCGAACCCCTGGCGGTCAGTCGGCGCTGCCGCGGGCCCAACTGCCTGGACTGCGGCCTCGCCAGCCTGGGGGCCTGGGAGCGGCAGCCGCTGGCCCCCGGCTGCGAGCTCTGGATCCCGCCCTTCACCGATCCCCTTGCCGCCCTTGGGGCCGACAGCGGCGCTTCTCCCACCTGCCTGCCCGGCGGACGGGCCTGGCTGCGGCCGCCCCTCGCCAACCCCTGGGGCTCCAGCGGAGCGGTGGTGGTGGCGGATCGGGACGGAAACCGGCGCGCCGACCTCTGCCGCCGCTACCCCCAGGCCTGGCCGGCCTGCGCCGAGGCGGCCTGGGCTCCGGCGGCCGAACTGGAGGCAGCTGCGGAACCCGAGCCCGGCGGCGAACCGCTGGAACTGGCTGGCAGCGTGCTGGCGGTGGCGGATCTTTCGGCCGAGATCCACTACCACTGGCTCCTGGAGCAGCTGCCGCGGCTGGGGCTGGCCCTGGAGGCCCTTGATCCCGCGGAGCGGGCGGAACTGCACATCTGGCACAACGGCGGCAACGACCCCCAGCGCCTGGGCGTGCTCAGCACGCTGCTGGGCCTGGATCCCGCCCAGCTGATCGACGCCCGAGTCCATCCCCATATCCGGGCGGAACGGCTCCTGGTGCCTGCCTACGCCGGTCGCTTTGGCTGGCCTTCGGCGCAGGCCCAGCACTGGCTGCGCCAACGGCTGCTGCCGGGCGATCAGGGGCCAGCTGGTCGGCGGCGGCTGTGGCTGGGGCGGGGTGCCTCGGCCAGGCGGCCGGTATGGGGCGAAGCGGCCCTGCTGGAGCACCTTGAGCAGCTGGGGCTGGCGCTGGAGCCGATCGACCTGGGGGCGCTCAGCCTGCAGGAGCAGGCGGCCGCCCTTGCCGAGAGCGAACTGGTGGTGGCCCCCCACGGCGGCGCCCTGGCCAGCCTGGTGTTCGCTCGGCCGGGAACACGGGTATTGGAACTGCACCAACCCCGTTACGCCCCGCCCTATTTCCATGGGATCGTGCAGTTCCAGTCGTTGCGGTATGCCCGCTGCGTCCAATCCGCCGAGACGCCGCACCTCTACCGGGAATTGGTGTTTGAAGGCCCTCTGGTGGAACCCATCCAGCTCGATCCCCTCCGTTGCGCCGAAGCCTTGAGTGCCCTGCTGAGCACGCCATGAGCGCCCTGACCACCGACCGTGACCTGTTGGACCGACTGGCCGCTGCGGCTTTAGCCGGCGAGCCCGACCCCGCCGACTGCGAGGTGCTGGCCGAGCGGCTGGTGGCGGTGGGAGCCACGGCCGCCGCCGCCCGCTGGCGCACCTGGGGCCTGCTGCCCCCGGTCGCCGATCAACTGCTTGAGGGCATCGGCGAGGCCACGCTCCAATTGCTCGAAGGGGGCGAACGCCCGACCGCGCCGCCGCCGCGGTCGGAAACATGGAAAGGGCTGCAGCAACGGCTCGATGAGGGGGCCCACCCCGCCGAGCTGGAGGGCTGGGTGCGCCGGCTACGGGAGGAGCCCTCACCCGGCAAGCAATCCCTGATGGAGCTGAGCCAGCGGCTGCTGGCGGCCCAGGCCCCGCGGGCGGCCCTGGCGGCCCTCGATCCCCTGATGCGCGAGGCCCTGGAGGATCCCTTGCTCGCCACGCGTCTGGCCCAGGTGCAACGGGCCTGTGGCAACGCCCACCAGGGTGAACTCTGGAGCCGACTGAGCCTTAAGGCCCAACCCGACCAGCCGCTGATGTGGTTCCAGCTGGCAAGGCTGCTGCTGGACCAAGGGGCCCTCGATGAGGCCCTGGAATGCGCTGAAGCCGGCTTGGGCTACGCGGCCTCCCACCCCTGGGGCCTCAAGCTGCGCGCCAACGCCCTGGCGGCCAGCCGCGGCTGGACCACCTACGAACGCCTGAGGGAACTCGGAGCCCTGCCCGACGACGCGGCCTTCCTGGATTCCCTGGATCGGGAAAGGCTGCGCCTGCAGCGGCGGGCGAGCCTGGGACGCCGCTGGCCCGAGCCCCCAGCGCTCGATGCGCGGCTTCGGTTGCGCAACCTGCTGAAAACGGTCGAGGCCGGGGTGGTGTTGATCCAGGGGCGCCATGGCGAGGCCCTGCGCTGGCTGCTCGAAGCCGGGGCCTGGACGACGCCGCCTGAGGTCATCCCCGTGGCCAGCCGTGATCCATTCCGGGTGGCCGAAGCGCTCGGTGCCGCGGGCTTCTCGGTGCAAGCTGAACGGCCTTTGCGGCGCCTGAGCGAGCTGGAGCGCATCGATCTGACCGTGATCGAGCGCCCGGCAGGCCGCCACCTGCCACTCCTGCTGCGCTCGGCACTGCTGGGCTCGTCACTGAGGGGCGCAGGCCTGGTGCTGGCGCCCGTGGGCCTGATCCAACTGCCAGGCCGCTCGCTGGGGCGCTTCAGCGGCTGGGAGCTGTTCGCGCGAGCCACCGAATCGACCTGAGCGGAGGCGCTTCGAGGCCCTGTTGCCGTCGTAAAAAATACATTTTCAAAACGAATCACCCCCCTCTTGCGCCTGGAGGACCCCCATCAGCAACCCCTGACATTCACGCCAAGGCGCTTGTGAACCAGATCTCAAGAGGATCAAGGCGCCATTCGGACCCCCTCCCCCAGCGAGGAGCAGCCCCAAACCCCTCTCCAGGACTGGATTTTCGACCTACTGAGCACCAGCACCAAAGCACTCCCGCGCCAAGTGGACGAATTTGAGATTGTCCCCACGACATCAGCAATCCCGTGCATTCCCTGGCTATTTCAGAGAATTTACTGAACAATGCGAGGGGGAGGCCTTGAAACCTAAGTTGCCCGTGGTAAGGTTGCACCAACAAATTGCTCTCGAACATTAAATATGTCAGAACCCACTCTCCCTTCATCACCAGTATTTACCGATCCCACAGCTGTAGCAGATGTTCCTGCGGGCTCAGATGTCAATGCGGTCGATGCCACCACTGCCCCCGTTCAGCTGACCGGCAGCAGCCAGACCTTCACTACAACCAATGCGGCACCAGGACAGACAGCCAACGTCGTTGTTTCCGGCCTGAACAATACCCTGAACCTCGGCACTGGGGCCGCCAACGTTGCTGTTATCGGTGACGGTGCCATCGTTGAATCCGTCCAGCTTTTGGATTCGGCCGGTGTGCCGATTCCTGATGCCGGCAAAGCGATCACCCTCGGCGATCCCACCGTTCCTTACAACGGCGGTGTCGTTGACACGACTGCCGCAGTCTCGGGCGATTCCATTGGCTCGACCGAGACTGTGGCCCAATCAGCCGGTGGCCAAGCACCTTCGGGTGGCGGTGGCTTTGCTTACTACGTCCACGGTGGCACAGGCAACGACTCGATCATCGGCTCCAGCCAGAACGACTACATTCGTGGCGGCGCTGGAGACGATTCGATCAGCTCTGGTGGCGGCAACGATCTGGTTCGTGGCGGTGCGGGCAGCGACAGCATCTTCACTGGACTCGGCATCGACACCCTTTACTACACGGCTGACCAAATCGGCGCCTCAACCGATATCTGGCAGGACTTCACCTCTGGAGTTGACAAACTCACCTTCGACGCCGGAATTACGGCCACGATCAGCTCTGACGGTCTGTCCGTTGTTCTTTCCATCGTTGCCAGTGGTGCCACAACAACGGTCACCAGTCAGTCGGGGCTGTTCGCAGCAACAGATCTTCAACAGGTCAACTTCATCGGCTAAGCCTGCACAGCCCACCAATCAAGCAACGGCCTCCCCTGGAGGCCTTTTTTTGCCTTGAACGGCCCATTCGAATCGGGATTCACCCAGCTCAGGGCCCGCGGCGGCGGCCGAACGTCAAGCTTCCTTTGGCTCGGTGAACCAACGAATCTGAGGGTTCCATGAAAAAAGGAGAAACCCGTAGCACCCGACACGAGAGCCTTCACAACGCTCCAGTTAGCTGGGCTTCTGGGGTAAGTCAAGAACCCAGGTTCGGCGCATGTCAGCAAATCAAAACTTAACTCGCTTGACTTCGCAGGCCGATCTCCTTTAGCTTATCGCTACCCATCGCTGCAGCCCGATGTCAGAACCGCTTCTTCCACCCATTAATTGGGGCGACTACAGCGACCCCAACCTCCTCTTTGGCACCAACAAGTCCGATCTGCTGAGCGGCACCACGGATAGCGATCTGATCACGGCCAAGAAGGGCAGCGATCTGGTCAACGGCGGCCAAGGCAACGACTTCATTCTCGCTGGCAAGGGCCATGACCTTGTCGATGGCGGCGCTGGCAACGACCTGATCTTCGGTGGTTCCGGCAATGACCTGATCAACGGAGGTGACGGCAACGACATCCTGCTGGGCGAATCCGGCAACGATCTGATCAGTGGCGGCGACGGCGACGACTGGATCAGTGGCGGCAAGGGTAATGACTCGATCGAAGGCGGTGCGGGCAACGACACCATCTACGGCGGCGCTGGCAACGACAAAATCTTTGGTGGTGACGGCAACGACAAGATCTTCGGCGGTTCTGGCAAGGACACGATCGATGCCGGAGCAGGCAACGACTGGGTGCTGGCAGGGAAGGGCAGCGATCTGATCACCCTGGGAACCGGCAACGACACCCTCTTCTTCAGTGCTCACTCCTTCGTTGGGGGCAAAGACACCGTCACCGACTTCACCAGTGGTGTCGACAAGATTGTTGTCGACAAGGGGATCAGCGCCTCGATCACCAACGGTGGTCAGTCGATCATCTTCACGGCAGCCCACGCCACAACCACGCTGATCAGTGGCAAGGATCTGTTCCAGACCACCGACATCAACTTCATCGTCTGAGCCTTTGGCACAATCGGCTCACGTCACGGCCACCCGTTCGCGGGTGGCTTTTTGATGAACGACGGCAATGGAATCGAGCGGGAGCCGCTGCGGGAGCTGGAGCTGCTGTCGCCCTGGTTCGATGCCTCCTCCCCCACCCAAGCGACGGTGGCTGCGATCGAGGAACCCAAGCGTCTGCTGGTGGTGGTGGCGCCCCCGCGTTCCGGCTCCTTCCACCTCTGCCGGTTGCTGTGGCCACTGGGCTACGGCAGGCCCACCGAATACCTCAACCCCAACCCGCTCTACCGCTCGATCCTCGGACGCTTCGGTCAGGTGGGCTCCCGGGCCTGGCTCCAAACCCTGGTGAAGGAGCGCTCGGCCCGCTCAAGCTTCACGGGCACGCCGTTTTTCGCTTTGAAACTGCAGGCCCAGCAGGGACGTGGGTCGCTCAAGCAGGTGCTGCGCAGACACTTCCCCTCACCGCTTGAGGCCCTTGGCCTGCGGCCAGAGCCAGCGCTGGTGGTGCGGCTGCGGCGCCGGGATCAAGTGGCGGCCATGGCCTCGCTGCACTTTTCCCGTTGCACGGGCGCCTTCGATCTGGGGCTGGTGACCACCCACCAGGGGCTGCCGATCGGCCAACTGCTCGAGCGGAGCGCCATCGCCCAGACCATGGCCGAGTATCAGGCCCATCTCAGCTGGCTGGAGCAGGGGACAAGGGAGATCGCTCCGGTGCACAGCCTCGATCTGGAAGACCTGGTGAGCGACCAGGCCGGCACGCTGCTGGCGCTGGTGCAAGCGCTGGAGCCTGAGGCCAGCCCCAGCCACCAACATCCGCACCTGGGGGTGCGCCTGCGCCGCGAGGCCTCGGCCTACGTGGCCGAGCGCCGGGACTGGATCGAGCGCATCAGTGCGGTGGTGCGGCTGCAGGAAGGCGGGGCAGATCGCTGATCGACAGCCAGCGCAACAGGCGTGGAAGCCAGGCGGCGGGCACGGCCGAGGCCACGGCGGCCCCATGGCGGCCGATCAGCCGCCGCAGCCAGCCGCGCAGCAGGGCGCGGCGCCGTTCCAGGAGCACAGCCGGCGGCAGACGGTGCAAGACAGAGGCGGAGGCCTCAAGCCTGGCGGCGGGGGCGGCGGGGCTGAAGCGCGTGAGCGCCGCCATGGTGCGGTTGGCCTCCAAGTGGGCCTGCTGGCGTAGCACCTGCCAGCGCCGGGCCCAGGTCCTGAGCCAGGGGGAGGTGGGTTCTGGATGCTGCTCCGGTGCCCCCAGGCGCAGGGCCACCCCATGGGGCAGGCTGCTCACCCCCGCCGGGGCCAGGTGGGCCAAGGTGGCTCCGGGGCGCAGGAACAGCCGCTCGAACAAGTCGATGTCATCGAAACCCCAACCCAACAGGTAGGGGTTAAAACCACCAACGTCGACCAAGGCGAGCCGTTCGACGGCGAACAGCCCCAGGTCGTCGAGATTGGCCGCGCCCTTGGGGCCCTCCAGACCCATCAGCCCCCCGGGCAGCTGACGGATCTGCAGGGTGGCGGCCGCCGGATCGAAGCCCGCAAAAAACGGCTCCTCCAGAAGGGCATCGGCATCGGCCTTGAGGATCCAGGGATGACGGGCCTGCCCAAAGCCGTGGTTGTAGGCCCGGCTCAGCCACCACTGCTGCTCCCCCTCCACCCGCAGCAGGCGCAGGCGGGCATCGGCGGGCAGATCGGCCGCCGTGATCGGCGGATCCGAAGACCAATCGACGATCAGATGCTCAGCATGGGTGCCATGGCGGCTGATCGAGGCGGCCGTGCGGCGCAGCTGGGCGCTGCGGTCGCGGGCGGCGGTGACGATGGTGTACGGAGACGGCAAAGCCACGTTGCTCGAACGACTTCATGATCCAGCTCCGACGGAGACGCATCAACTCCCTCTGCCGGCATTGACTGCTGGCCGATTTGCAGGGCTGAATCAGATCGCCTCGGAGGCGAGCGCCGGCGGCCACAGCCAGCGGGCGTCGCGTTGCAGCTCAAGGGCAAACCGGGATCCCTCTGCCAGCAGGTCGGCATGCTCGCGGGGGTGAGCACGAGGGCATCGCAGCTCAGGGGCAGCTGCTCCAGGGGCCAGCCCCGCAGACGCTCGTGCTGGGGGCCGCTGGCGGCCGCATCGATCAGCAGCAGGTCGAGGTCGCTGCCCACACCGGCGCTGCCCCGGCCGTAGCTGCCAAACACCGCGACCCGCTGCAGGGAGGGAATGGAAGCGGCCTGCTCAGCGGCCCAGCCTTCCACCTGGCGCAGGATCTCCTCGGGCTCAGGCCAGCGCAGCACGGATTGCGTCAAGGAGCGCACGGGCATGGCGAAGGGCGTCGTCGCTTTGCAAGCGACCGAAATGGTCGGTGGGGGCCCCATCGGGAAGGCCATCGGCGGAACGGTTCATGGGGCCATTGTGGAGCGTCTAAGTGGTGCGTTGAAGTGGTGCGCCAAGGCAGCGCCGCTAGCTTGTGAACAGATCGGGCGCTCAAACCAATGGTGGCCGCCGCTGGCACGCTTCCCTGGGCAGCCCCCCGGCCGTTGCCCGCCGATCTGGATCTTGGCCCCGGGCTCGATCCCGATCGACTGCTGCAGGCCCTCCAGCGCCTGGCCCTGGCCCCCGGGGTGCTGGCGCTGGTGGCGTTTGGCTCGCGCGGCAGGGGCGATGCCTGGCCGGATTCCGATCTCGATCTCGCCGTGATCTGCCGCGAGGGAACACTGACTTCCTCAACGAAGGCGGAGCGGTGGTACGCCTACCGCCAGACCCTCGGGCCGCTGGGCTGTGGCGTTGATCTGGTGGTGGTCGGATTTGAGGATGCTGGCCGCCTCGCCGGCTCCCGCTGGCATGTGCTCGGCGATGTGGCCCGGGAGGGCCAGGTGCTTTATGTCTCCGGCTGAGGATGCTGCCTTGCTGCTGATGCTGGTGCGGCGTCACCTGCTGACCCTGAGCTTTGGCCTTGATCCAAGTTGCCCGGCTGAAGACTGGGGCTTCACGGCCCAGCAGGCTGTGGAGAAACTGCTGAAGACCCTGATCGTGCTCCGCGACCAGCGTCCGCCCCGGAGCCACGAACTGGCGGATCTGGCCGCCTTGGCGGAGCTGGCCCTCGATCCATTACTGCTCAAGCTGCAACCTTTCGCCGTGGAGGCGCGCTACGAGGAGGGCCCGTTCGCCTTACCGGCGGAGCGGACCGTGCTGATGGGGCGCCTCGAAGCTCTGCTGGCCCACTGCGAAGCCGCCGTGGCCCGCGCGGCGCGGCCCTGAGGCCATGGCGCAGGCTCAAGGCCAGGACCTCAAAACCCTGATGGGCCAGCAGGGCGGGCCGTTCCTCGATCCGAGTCCGCCAGCCACCAGAGCAGCGCATGGGTGTCGTGCAGCAGGGCACGGCTCAAGAAGGCTCAAGTAGCACCCCCTGACGCCGTTGGATGGCGGCCTGCTCAAGGGGCATCTCACCTGGATGGGCCGCATCCATCCATAGGGAGAAGTTGGTTTTGGACACGTGGACATTCACGGTGCGCTTAGGCCTCGTCAAGAATTCATCAAAATCAGTCCATCCCTGGACCAACGATAAGGAATAATCTGGCAACAGAGATCTCTAGGGCTTCCATCCAGGCCAATCCATGGTCGAACAAGATGTGCGCTGGCAGCAGCGCTACTCCAATTTCTGCCGGGCCCTAGAGCAGCTTGAATCGTTCTTCGAGCCGCCCGAGCTCAACGAACGGGAGCCTCAGGGATCTGTTGCGCAGCGAAGGCAATGCCGATCTACTTGGCTCCAGAGACACGCTGCGGGAAGCCTTCCGGCTTGGGCTGATCGGCGATGGGGAGGCCTGGATGTTGATGATTCAAGACCGCAACATCACGAGACATACCTACAACAGCAGCACCGCATTGGAGATCATCGGTCACATCCAAGGCTCCTACCTCCTTAGCTATCAGCAGCTGAGGGAGCGGCTCAAGCTCCGTCTTAAGGAAGCCCCCCATGACCCTGATTCCTGGCTTGCCCGCAGCGGCGGAAGAGAAGCTGCTGGATGTGCTCCGCAACCAGCCAAGCGTGGATCAGGTGTGGCTGTATGGCTCAAGAGCGATGGAACGGCACCAACCTGGATCGGATGTGGATCTCTGCCTGGCCGGTGAATCGATCAGCCATGGCGATCTGCTCAGGGTGATGGACCGGGTAGAGGATTTGCTGCTGCCCTGGAGGGTGGATCTCGCTCTGCAGCGGGAGCTACCCGCCGATCTGCTGGCTCACATTGAACGGGTGGGGCGCTGCCTCTGGAGGCGGCAGGGTTGACTCCATGGACATCCCTCGCGCCTGAGCCCCGTTAAAGTGGACGGGCATAGCTCAGGAATTGATGGCACAGGCTCCTGAGCGCTCGACCCTGATGCCCAGCGAGGGGGTGCTGAGCCTGCATGAACTCCATCGCACCTACGCCAGCTTTGCGGAATTCCAGCCGAATCTGATGAGCCTCCTGCAGCAGGGGGCTGATCGAGGATTGCATCCAGGTGACCCAAGCCCTGGGGATCCTGGAGCCCTTGAGCGGTGAACACATCCCGCCGGAAGCGATCACAATCCAGGGCCCCAATTACCGGGAATCGCTGATCGCCAACGGGCTCCTGAGCCGCAACCGGGCTGTGCTGCGCGTACTGGAGCAGAGCTACGGTTCGCTGGAGGCTCTGGGCCAGTTGGATGTGTACCTGGTGGAGGCTCTCACCGGCTTTGCCCTCTGGATGAGACGCCACCTGGGGGATGAACATCTCACCTGCAGTGAGTTCCTCAACGACGCCGAAAACAACTTCGCTGACATCCACAACGAAGACCTCTGCGCCCTGAGTTATTCGGATGCCAGCTTCGATCTAATCCTTTGCAATGAACTGTTTGAGCATGTCAGGGATCTTGATCTGGCCTTCCGAGAGATGGCCCGGGTGTTGCGACCCGGCGGGCGGCTGATCGCCACCTGCCCCATGGCCTTTGGCCAGCAGGATTCGATTGTCAAGGCCCGCTTCAATGAGGCGAGCGGCCACGACGAACTGCTTACCGAGGCCGAGTTCCATGGAGATCCGATCCGACCCGAGGCTGGATCGCTGGTCTACCGCATCCCGGGCTGGGATTTAATCGATCAACTCCAAACGGCCGGATTCAGTGATGTCGTGATGCACCACCTGGCCAGCTGGAAACATGGAATTCTCGGTTCGGATCTGCCGGGGGTGCTGGTGATCGAAGCGCAGCGCTAGCGGTGGCCCGCGACCCGCTGGCCTGGCAACCGCTGCTGCGCCACTGGACCCACTGCATCGGAGAAGGCGGTGCAGCCGTGGCCGATCTGGGCCGCCTTGAGCACGTTGCCGATCTGGATCTGGCGGCCCTGCTGCCGGGTGGACCGGGCTGGGCCGATGCCCAGCGCTGCATGGCCCACGATCCGGAAGGGGCCTTCCGAGCGCTGTATTACGGCCTGGCCCTGCGGGGATTGGAGGCACTCCCTCCACCGGCAGATCTGGTGCCGGCAGACAGCGCAGAGCCCCCGGCCATCAGTGTGCTGATTCCTGTGCATAACCACTGGCCGATCACGCTGAATGGCCTCCGCAGCCTTGTGGTGGCGGCCAACACCACGCGCTTTGAGGTGATCGTGGCCGATGACGCCTCCAGCGATGCCACCACCCAGCTGGGGCGGCAACTGCCCTGGCTACGGATCTGGCGCAGCGAGCGGAACCAGGGCTTTCTCGACACCTGCAACGCAGCCGCCCAACAGGCCCGTGGCGAGGTGCTGCTGTTGCTGAACAACGACACGCTGGTGGGCGATCACGCCCTGGATCGGCTGATGGAGAGCTTCCAGCGCCATCCGGAAGCCGGGGTTGTGGGGGCTGCCTTCTGGGGAGCCGATGGCCTGCCTCAGGAGGTGGGGGGATCGTGTGGGCGAGCGGCCAGGTGTGGAACCACGGCCGGGGCTTCGGGCCAGAGCAGTGGTTTGCCCTGGCCGATGAGCGTCAGACGGATTATGTGAGCGGCTGTGGGCTAGCGATCCGCCGCCGCCTCTGGAACGAGCTGGGCGGTTTCGATCAGCGCTACCGACCGGCCTACTGCGAAGACACCGACCTGTGCCTGCGGGCCTCGGAGGCCGGCCAGGCAGTGCTGGTGCAACCGCAGGCGAGGATCCTGCACCTGGAAGGGCTGAGCCATTCACGCCAAGCGGAACAAGGCCTCAAAAAGCACCAGACCCGCAACCTGGAGCAACTGAAGCAACGCTGGCAACAGCAACTGGATACGCAGCACCCCCCAGCGGGCCTGCCTTGGCTGCTGGCGGCAGATGTGGCATTGCGGGGGCGACCGCTGGCGTTGCTGCTGCAGCCCAATGCAGAGGCGATCGCCATCTGCCAACAACGGGGCTGGGCGCCGCTGGTGCTGGAGCCCCAGTGGCCGCTGGATTGGTTGGTGGCGCATCTGGTGGGGCCGCTGCTGAACGCGATCGCGCTGGTGGGGGAGCCGCCGGCGGGGGCGGCCCTCCCGCCGGGGTGGTTGCAGGTGGCGGAGGCCAGCCAGTTGCCGCAGCGACCGCTGGGCGAGATGCCCCGGTTGCCGGCGCTGCCGGGTTGGGATCGGGAGGATCTGCGGGTGTTGGCCAGCAGCAGCGGCCTGCATGCCGATGGCTGGCTGGAAACACCCTGCCGGCTGGTGCTGGAGCTGCTGGGGGAGGCGCGACAGGCTG
The DNA here is from genome assembly GCF_047395825.1 of Cyanobium sp. ATX-6F1. Classification (NCBI taxonomy): domain Bacteria; kingdom Bacillati; phylum Cyanobacteriota; class Cyanophyceae; order Synechococcales; family Prochlorococcaceae; genus Cyanobium; species Cyanobium sp. ATX-6F1. Next base: position 741,192 of record NZ_JBCEBF010000003.1, read on the forward strand.
AAGTCTTGCGCCTGCAGCTGTTTTTGCCAGAGGAGGGCTTGCTGGAGTCAGAAGCTGCCGTGCAGGTGCAGCTGGAGCCCGGAGGGGAGCCACAGCAGCTGGCTCTGCGGCCAGGCCTGAATGGTTGGGATCTGCAGCTAGGGATGGATCCGGCGCCCTGGCTGCTGCTCAGCATCGGTGGCCGGCCCCTGGTGAAGCCTGCGAACCCGCAAGATCAGCGAGAGCTGTTGGCGGTGCTGAATGATCTGTCGGTGAGCTGACGGTTATGACGCCAGTTCTGTGGCTATGTAGGCGAGGAATCGCCGGTAGAGGGAGTTGGGTTCGAGGAGGAAAAGAGCTCCTGCTCGAAGCGCGCGATTCTGGCGTTGCTCTCTTTCAGCAGCGCGTTCTCTTGCCTCAACCTCTCGGTTTCTTGCTCGATGTCGTAGACGGGTCGCCAGTTCAACGTCGCCAAACACCGCCGCCACAGCGGCAACGTGGAGACCCACTCCGATCTTGTCATTGATGGCGAGGGCGCCGAAATGGGGGAGATCGCCATAGGAGTCGTTGGTGAAAGACGGGATCAGGATCAGCAGGACAGCCGCGATCAGCGTCGCAAGGGCCTGGCGATCGAGGAGGGGCTGCTGCGCCGATAGTGATGCCGCAGATGCGCTTTCAATCAATTTAGCGACCCCAAGCCAAGCCCGATGAGCCGATAGCACGCCAGTACCATCAATCGCGCTTCCGTGTTTCCACGGGTGCTGGCGCGGGGGTGATGGGAGCCCACCCACTGGAGAGTCAGGATGCCTGGCCCTGGCTGGGCTACGGGAAGGGCCTGGGTTGCCGCAGGCGACTCCTTACCGTAAGGACGCCTTGCCCGTAGGATGCAAGGGGTTGCGACTGGTCAAGGTGTGGCAAAGATAGGGGGGCAACCGGGCGATCTGTGGAGGTGGCCACGCTCACGGCCAAGGGCCAGGTGACCGTGCCCAAGGCCGTGAGAGAGGCCCTTGGGCTGCGGCAGGGTGATCAACTGAGCTGGATGCTGGAGGATGGCTCGGTGCGGGTGCGGGCGATCGCTCCGTTGGATCTGGCCTACCTGCGGGGGCTGGAGGACAATCTGCAGGAATGGTGCAGCGCGGCAGACGATGAGTGCTTTGGCGAGCTGTGATATCGATCGAACGCCATGGCGTGTTGCTGGTGCCCTTCCCGTTCACAGACCGCACATCTCAGAAACGACGGCCCGCAGTTGTCCTTTCGGATCCGAGCTTTCAACGCTCCACGGGCCATCTGTTGCTGGCCATGGTCACTTCGGCGAAACAATCACAGTGGCCTCTCGACTGGCCGATCAACGATCTTGAGGCGGCTGGCCTGCCCCAGCCCTGCCTAGTGCGGTTCAAGCTTTTCAGCCTGGATGAACGCTTCATCCTCAAGAGACTCGGCGCCTTGTCGACAGCCGACGGCAATGGTGTGACGACGCAGATGGGCGCCCTTCTGGGCTGGACAACGCAGCGCTGAGGCAGCGCTCTCCGATCCTGAGCTTGTGCCGCTGTGCACCGGCAGGGTGCGTCCGTGTCGCTGCTCCGCGGCCAGAACACATCATCAAAGCGGTGGATCACCGCTGCTGCTTCGCATGAGCCTTGCGGCTATGAGCTCCGGTGCCTCAAAGCGGCAAATCGCATCCCCAAGACAAATCACGGCTTAGTACGAAAATACTATTTAGGCAGCAAGCGTATTTCCGATGCGCCTGCAGGTTGGCCACCACAAGCTCAGCAGAGCCAATGCCTTTAGGCTGTTGCAACACAGCAGAGAAGCTGGCGATGACGCGGGACGCCTTCCAGCGCGGGAACTGGCAGGCGGTGATTGAAGCCCACCCACTGGAGAGTCCCGATGCTGGGGCCTGGCTGCGCTACGGGCAGGCCTTGCTGCACACAATGGAGCCGGGGCCGGAGCAGGGCAAACAGCAGCAGCAGGCTGCGTTGGCGTTTCTGCAGGCGCAGAAGCGGGGGGCCAGTGGCGGTGCCCTGGTCGCTGCCAAACGCCAGGTGGTGATGGTGAGCCTCAGGGAAGCCCTGGCGCTGGCTGGCCTGGCAGAAACCGCTGCGCGATTGGATCTGAGCCACTTTGCAGCCAATGGCGGGATGCCTCTGCCGGGGGCTGACGGGCCCCGCCGGCTGCTGTTAGTGCTTGGGATGCATCGCTCCGGCACGTCGGCGCTTGCGGGTCTGCTAGGGCAGGCGGGTTTTGTCGCCCCGGCCAACCCGGATCCTGGGGATGTCAACAACCCAACCGGGTTTTGGGAACCGCGCCATGTTCGCCGCTTTCATGATGGGTTGATCGCCTCCTGTGAGAGCAGCTGGGAGGATCCGCTGCTGCCGCTACTGTCCTGGCTGCCAGATCCGATCGAGCCTGCGATCGATAAGCTGGAGGAGGCGTTGGCTGAGGATTTCGCCGGCATCCCCGCCGATGGGGTGGCCGTGGTGAAGGATCCCCGCCAATGCAGGCTGATGCCGCTGTGGAGCGAGCTGTTGCAGCGCCGTGCCCTGGTGGTGCAGGTGCTGCTGGTGGTGCGGCGGCCGGAAGCCGTGGCGGCGTCTTTGTGGCAGAAGGGATCAGTTGCCGCTGGATCGGGCCCTGTTGCTGTGGGTTAGCCACACCCTCGAGGCGGAACTGCACAGCCGTGAGCAGCCACGGCTGGTGGTGAGCTACGAGGCCCTGTTGAAGGATCCGGCGGCTGTGGTGAGCAGCTGCCAGCGATTGGCAGGATTGCCAGAGCAACCACTATTGGCTGGGCTGCAGGGCGCCTGGATCCGGCCAGAGCTCAACCACGCCAACAAGCCGCTGGATGTGGCTGCGGACGTGGGAACCCGGGGCCTGCTGCAGTTGGCTACTGCTGTGTATCGGGCGCTAAGCGATGGGTCGATGGATGCTATGGAAAGGCAGGAGCTGCTGGATCGGGCCAGGCTGGAGCTGCAGGAGCGGATGCAGGCGCTACTACGTCTGGGATCGCAGCGGGCGATGCTGCAATTGTTCTGGGAGCCGAGGGCCGGCGGTGGCTTCTGCGAAGAGCATTCCCAAAGGCGCGCGGTGGTGATGGAGCGCAGCAAAGCTGAGGTGGTGTTTGTGCTGCCGAACACAGCGGCCCAACCCAAGGCTCTGCGGCTGGATCTGGCCGAGCAGCCTGGCTTGATCAGCTTGCAACAGCTGGAGCTGCGCGACATAGCAGGGAAGAGCCTCTGGCAATGGGGTGTTGGAGCTGCTGATCTACCGGGGCATGGTGCTAATCCCCATACCCGGGTGCTAGCTGAGGGGCTGGTGCTTGCTGGGGATGGTGATCCAGGGCTGCTGCTGGCGATCCCAGCCGAGAGCCTGGAGCGATTGGGCTCAGGCAGTTCTTTGCGGGTTGTGGCTCGCTGGCAGGCGTTGCCAGTAGAAGTGGCGCGACAGGTGCTGGAGATGTAGGGGCACTCAGAATTTTCAAGCTAACCTTGCTTATACGTATGAAGTTGAACGTGGCATCAGCGAATCAGGCTGTTCTCTCTAACCCGGCAGATCTGAGCCTTTGGGTGGCAGAGGTGGAAGCAGTTGATTGAGGGCTCTGATCTTCATGCTGCCCAGGCTCTGGTGAGTGCTTTCGGCTTATGCCATCCCACGGAAGTATGGCCCCATATTCTCAAGGCATGGCTTGCAGTCGAAACTGGCTCACCACGAACGGCCAAAGCTGAAACTGATATAGCGCTGGAATCTCACCACTATCCCCGCCTCAGTGCCGTCGAAAAACAGTTCATCCAAGCCTTGCGCCTACGCAGTGAGGAGGGAATAAGTGCAAAGGAATTTACGCCCGTAGACAAGCCCTCTACCGAACCGGCTTCCATCGCCGATGTGCCTTCCACGGCAGGGGATGTCTACGACAAGGGGATCCTGCCAAGACGGCCAATCACTGTGAAGAAGCTGGCATTTTATCTGCCACAGTTTCACCCGATTCCTGAAAACGATGAGTGGTGGGGAGAGGGCTTTACCGAATGGACCAACGTGTCGCGCGCCAAGCCCTTTTTCCCGGGGCACTGGCAACCGAGGCGTCCGGGACCGATGGGTTTTTACGACCTTCGGGTGCCAGCCACGATGAATAAGCAGTTTGAGTTAGCACGGCGATATGGCATTGATGGTTTTTGTTTCTACTATTACTGGTTCAACGGCAAGAAGCTGCTGGAGAAGCCCCTTGAGATGCTGATGGACGGGCAGACGGATCCTTTCCCGTTTTGCATCTGCTGGGTGAACGAAACCTGGACGAGAAGCTGGGATGGGATGTCTGGAGAGGTGCTGGTAGAGGCCAACCAGAGCTTGGAAGGAACCAAGGCATTTATTCGTGATCTTGAGCCAGCGCTTAAGAATGAGAACTACATTCGTGTGGACGGACGGCCTTTACTATTAATCTACTGTGCTCAAAAACTAGAGAGCCCAGAGGAAACTGTTCAAGACTGGCGTGAATTTGCACGAACATCCGGCATAGGAGAACTTCACGTCTGCGCCGTACAGAGTTTCGGATTTGATGATCCCACGCCCTGGGGGTTCGATGCCGCTGTTGAGTTCCCACCCCATTGTGTTCCCCATAAGCACCAAGGTTTGACCTACTGCCGAGAGCTCAGCGAAGAGGAGAGGCAACAGCTTGGTGTAGATCCTAGCTTCTCAGGTGAAATCCGTGATTATCAATTCTACTCACAATGTGGCTCAATCAGGCCGAAAGAACCATATCTACTTTACAAGGGCTGCATGCTCGCCTGGGATAATACCGCAAGGCGCATGGAAACTGCGCACATCTACGCCAATTTTTCAGTTAAGGCATACCAAGATTGGCTTATATCATGCATCGACTATTGTTCACGAGACGATCTGAACCCATACAGTGAAAGCTTCGTCTTTATTAATGCCTGGAATGAGTGGGCAGAAGGTTGCACACTTGAGCCAGATCAGCATTTTGGCTATGCTCTGCTCAATGCGACTCTTGAGGCTAGCCAACAAGCTAAATGGATTGAGCCGTTCACGTCTTATAAAAACGGACTCCCCATGGGAGGAATTGGCCAGCGCGGGCAGCACAATATTGTTGTATTTGGCCATGATGCACACATGCATGGCGCACAAATCAACCTTCTAAGCATGGTCAGAAATCTGACCAAGAAGATGGGAAATAAAGTCTATGTAGTCCTCTTGAATGGCGGTGAATTGGTCGATGCGTATAAGAAGCTAGCACCAACAACAGTGCTTAGCGAAGGCTTTTCAAAAGATCAAGCACAGCTGTCAGCTCTTCTTCAAGAACTCAGGGCTAGAGGCTATGGCCATGCAATTCTCAATACTATAGTTACGGGCTTACACACCAAGTTTCTTAAAGATAATGGGTTTAAAGTTTCGAATTTGATTCATGAGCTTCCAAGCCTGATTCGGTCCTATCAGCTAGAAGAGAACCTCTACGAAATTGCGTCGCATTCCGATGATATTGTTTTTTCTACTAATTATGTAAGGGATAAAATAAAAAAAGAATTCAAGCTTGCTCTATCATATTCAAGAGTATTGCCACAGGGAATTAATTTCAACGAGAGCTATCAAAACAAACATACGGTGCGGCGCGAGCTTCGAACAAAGCTTGGATTTGGAAATGACGATCTTGTTGTTATGGCCTGTGGATTTGCCGATTTCCGCAAAGGTATAGATGTGTTTATTCGTGTTGCGCAGAATATTATTTCTCAAATTGGTCAAGCAAGGTTTGTTTGGGTGGGCAGGCTCGACCCATCGATCGAATCTTATATTCGCTCGGATATCACAAATATGGGACTGGAAGAAAGAATCATTATCACCGGCAATCTTCCACTCCCATTTGAGCACTATCTATCCAGTGATATCTTTCTCCTTACGAGTCGAGAAGATCCGCTGCCAAGCGTCGTAATGGAAGCATTCGATGCAGGCCTACCTGTGATCGGATTTGAGGGGGCGGGTGGATTTGTAGAGCTACTCGATAATGAAGAAAGAGGATTGCTTGTGCCGTATATGAATGAGAGGTTGATGAGTGAAGCAATTCTGTATATCAAGAGGCGACTTGATGATGGATTAGCCTTTGAAGATAACCACAAATTTGCACGCTCTAATTTTGACTATGTTTTTTATCTTGAAAACCTTCTAAACTATTCGCACTCATTTAGCGCCAAGCCCTTATCTGTTACTGGGAATCCCATCACAGTATCGGCTATCATACCAAATTATAATTATAAAAGGTATTTAGGTGGCAGGCTTTCTTCTGTTCTTGCACAGACTAAGGCCGTTGATGAAATTATCTTCCTGGATGACTGCTCGCGAGACGGTAGCTTAGACTATGCAACAAGCATATTAATCGATGCTGATATTGCCGTTAAAATACTTGCGAATGAGGCCAATACAGGCTCAGTTGCTGCCCAGTGGAAGAAAGGTATCGATTCGGCCAGCTACCAGTATGTTTGGCTTGCCGAAGCAGATGATTATTGCGAACCAATCTTAGTTCAAGAGTTGGCAAGTGCGGCATCCTTGAATAGCGCCTTAAACCTTTCAATTATCTATTGCCAAAGCTATATGTCTGATGCGTTGGGGAGGGTTGGCTCCACGTATTTTGATTACTTTGCTGGCATTGCTGGCATAGATGGCCAAATATTTAAATCTGACTTTGTGCTTGGCGGTAATGATTTTATTTTAAATCTCTTGGGTGTTACAAATGTGATTCCAAACTCAAGTGCCTGCCTGCTCTCGAGAGAGAAGCTAATCGATATTGATTGGCCAGAGTTGCTTTCATATAGGTATTCAGCAGACTGGATAACATATATTCGGCTGGCACAACTTGGAACAATTGCGTTTCACTCAAGGCCTTTAAATTATCATAGGAGACACGATAAAAGTGTTATTAATCGCAATCTTTCTAGGCCCAAGTCTATTTATCAAGAAGCGCAGCAAATTCATAAATTAGTGTATTCGCTTAGCGGCGATCCGGACAAGCTTTCCGCTCTTGAATTGGCGTGTCGCCAATGGCTTCGTGCCTCATTCTCTTCTGAAATCAGTGCATCATGATAATCCTTCGATCAGAATAAATCTGTTTTAGACGACAACTGCACCTATTATAAAAGCAAAGGCAAAATTAAGAAGCCTCCCAAGATAGTCAATCAAGTCAATACCTGGACCTACGAGAAAGAGATCAATTCAGACAGCTTGTTATCATAGTCTATCGTTAGATAGTAATATCAAACGCTGAAGGTGCCGGAACGCTTAGCGAGAACAAGGGCATACTCTAGATAGCACCAAGATGGCTCATCTCTACTTAATACTAATGAGTCAACACTGCAATATGCTGATGCCCGGAAACCACTGAGTACTCTATTCCCAACAAATTGAAGTACTTCTGAAAAAGATTAACCCAAAAAGCATCGTTTACAAATGAGGCCCTGTAGTAGCTGCTATCCGGTATATATCCATCAAGCTCTTTGCAAGTATCACCATCGAAGAAGCCTGAATCTTGAATTACATTCAAAAACTCTTCTGGCCGTTTAGAGAGATATGAAGCCGTATTAGAAGTCCCATTAAATGAAAGCAAAGCAATTCCGCCGTTCCGAAGAATCCGCTTTAACTCATGCATCCAAGCGTCCGCAGCTGATTGCGTTAGATGCGACAAAACAGAACAAGAATAAATCAAGTCTATTGACTGACTCTCTAAGACAGTTGGCGGGAAAGGATCTACAAACGAATAGATACCGGCTAGTAAGTTATTGGAACACCATTCAATATTATCCTTATCGATATCAATACCCTGTAGAGTCAAGTTTTTATGCTGGGCCATATGCATTGCTACTCTACCACAACCAACACCCCAGTCAAGGATTGATGTTTTATCTGTTTCGATGTCCTTCCCGTATTTTTTTGCTATATATTTTAGTCGATCATAGCTAGTTCGTCCACTATTCAGGAACATACATGCGTTCGCGTTAGGGCCAGCTACCCTGCGAATTCTCGCTAAATCCGGCAAGCAGTCAAGCATAGCAGAATTTGTATGAATGGTTATGGGCATATAATCAATTATATCACCCGAGGAAGCATCCTCAACTTGCAATGTAAATGACAGATATGGATCCATTGGCATATTCTCAAAATTATATGTTGCACCAACTACATTATTTTCAGGCATAAACCAATGAGCTTGACCTAGGTTCTCGTCATGATAGTAGAATTGATCGACTGGTAAACGGCCATCACACTTTAGAATCAATTTAAAATCTTTTGATGACGAAGGAATGACTACGCCTACAGCAAGCTCAAATGCTTGGTTAGAACGTGGATAAAAGCTATATATCTCCCATTTACCTGGGCTCACTGAGCTTCGCAACAGCTCTATGATACCATTATCTATATACTTCTGCGTGAAATGACATATATCTATGCGCTGAAACTGTCTCGACTCCAAGCAAACACAATGAATTTCATTAGAACTAGGCATCTCCCATTTATTGAGCTGTGCAAGGCTAAAAAGACAAAATGGATTTTTAGGCCCATAATTCCCAAGACAGATCGACTTAAGATAAATTTTACAATCAAATGTTGGAGCTATTAAGTAATCACTAGACTCAGGAACAAGAGTGGGATGTATCATCATGGTAGGCTGCTTGATTTGAAAAAAGGTACGATTAAGGCTTTGACTATTCATAACGATATGAGGGTAATGACCATATGGTTTCTTGCCCGGAGCTCTCTGTAAGAAACGCTCACAAGTCTGAAAAATAACAATATCAGGTTTAAAGTCTTCGACTAGTTCAGGGTAAAATGCTGATTCCCAGCAAAAACGAACCTTCCGAAATATTCTACAGAAATATGGCGCAAGACCCCATCCATGCGGCCTATCAATGAACGAGTTTCCAAAAATGCATAGACTCTTGTCAACTAATGCTTCATTATTCACTACGTCATATGCAAGGCCTGTATGTGATCCAATAGGCTCCGATAAGATATCCAATGATATGCTGAGCTCATTTCTTATCTGGATTCGTTTTACCAATTCGAATGTGCTACTTAAATTAAAATGAGCGCCTAGATCACCACTATTAGCGACTTCAACGACCTGAGCATCAAACTCAAATTCGTTGCTAATATCTAGAAATTTCAATATTCTGTTAAAAATTACAGTATTACCAAACTCGGACAAGTGGCTGTCAAGTAGTCGATAAACTGAGCATCTTCTGTTCAACAGCCTCATGTCATCTATGGGACACACAATTAACTTATTAGCAGAATCAAGCAGTCTCTTAAGGACTGGTGTTATGTGAGTTGGCAGAGAACAAGGATATGCATATGGAATAATAGTTGCTTTATTAGGAACTACTAGAGATGCAAATAAGATGCCGTGAGATCTGCAAAACTTATTCCAGTTCTCAATTGCATAGACCCAATAATCAGCCTTAGTCGTAGCTAAAATAGGATCATCGTCGTAAGATTTAAAGTAATTATTCGAGCCACCATAGAGAAATAACTGATCTCCGCTTGAGATAGCGACGTCATTGGGTGAACGAACTCCTCTCTGCGGGAGAGACCCTACTACTCTAGATTGCAAAAGGAATGAATCTGAGGCTTCAAATTTCGATAACGAATTCATTGATCTTTTGCCTGAGTTTGCAATACTTATTTTAAAGTGATCAATAACTTTGGCAAGGCTTGATAAAAATGATCACTGATGAAGGAATCACGAGCTACTATCGACACGAGGAAACTAGAAAGCATAGTCACCTACACTGTATGGATATTATCCTATTGACTTTAGTCTAGATCTGCATACAGTCCCTTGAATTTTATAATATCTTCAGTGCTCCAGAAATGCCTGACATATTTACTATCAAATGCTTTATCTATGATTTTCTGTGATAACTTAACCATCCTTATCCTGCTCTGAAGCTCTTGTTCTCTAGATCCCTTAAGCCTCGTTTCATTAATCCTCGTACATTTAAGGTCAAGCCCCAAAAATTCTGACAGGTCGCCCCAAAGGCCATCAAGTTTATCAATTGTATATACAAGAACCTTGTGACGCGCCCCTGATACAATCGCAAATCCTCTTTCTTGATTGAATGGCTTTGAGTAAACATCAAGTCCACAGTAAAAATTGTGTTTAAACCAATCGGCTATTGTACCTAACTCTCTTTCCAAGCTCATCTCAAGACTGATGGGGTCATCTAGTAAATCCTCTAGATAACTTAGGCTCATTGACGATGCATGGCTTTTGATTGACTCTATCCATCCACTGAGAATACGACTAATTGGCTCGCGAACTCCTGTGATAAAAAAATATCACTAGACGAATCCCTTATAATCTCTGGATATGAATAATAGCAGTCGGGATATGTAGTAATCATCTCATTTGCAAAATGAAGATGCATTACTTGCTTGGTATGACCCGCCATCCTCAATGACTCTTCAATAGACTTAGATCCAACCTTTCCCATTTGAAAAAGGTGTATGTATGACTCCATTATCTGCTTCGTGACTGAATTAGGAGCTCTCATCTGAAAAGCTCCATCATAAAGCCAATGTTTCCGTGCATGAGCATTATCCATAAGATCAAGCTCTGGGTAGGCTGAACGATAAAAACCTGAATCTAGGTATTGCAGAATTCGTGGATTGTAGACTCTTCCCTCTAATCTTCCTCGTCGGATATTATGAAGCAGCAGCTCTTGCCTGCTTAGGTGAAGCAAGTCTGGCTTGTCGCCACAATGGGTAGCTGTTCTGTAATATTCAAAATCAATTAAGCGTATGCGTTCAGGCAAGTAGTTGTCAACCTCTAGGTCCCTAAGCTCTCCATTGTCGATTAACAATGATATATCAGTGGGCATACCGTGTGGCATCTCTATGCATCTTTTCCAAAGTGAACACACTCAGTCTTCATCTTTCTTTCTGAGCTTCCAATGCTTATAAACTCCATTCGCCTTGGGGCAAAAGTCTTGTATGGGCTAAAGAAAAGATACGATCCATGTACGTCAACTTCCTCTGGGATCACATGCATGACAATCGACTTGCGGGTTGCATCTGAAGTATGCGGAAGCCCCCCATGCACGAACAGTGGATGCCATACCACCACGTCACATGCATCTACTTCAATTGGCTCACAAGCAAGTCCAATCTTGCTACAAGAATCGTAAACGTAGTTTTGATATTGATTCCAAGAAACATTATCGCTGTAAGGGATGTCAGGCAAATCTTTAAGTCTATCTACTCCGATTTCATATCTCTTTTTCAGCTCGTCGTAAAATATCTTGTGCGATGCGGGAATCCCCATTAAGGCGCCATTAGAGATGCGTGAATCTTCTAGCGCAAACCAGCATCCAAGGAACAAATTTTCTGGGAATGTGCAGAATACTGGCGCATCTCTGTGAAGCGGTTGCTTGGTCCCCTCCTCAAAGAATAAAGATGTATAAATAGCGCTTCTACGGCCCCCAAAAAACGTGTCGCATGTGTCAAGAAGACTCTTGGATAAGAATAGTGAGGAAATCTTCTCTGATTCGAGGTGTGAGTTGACAAGGCGGGAGTTTCTGCCGTTGGCTTTAGATGTAGCTAGTGCTTCTGCAGCCCGTTCAGCGCAGATATAGTCATATGCTGCTAAGGCATCTTTCCTTGCATCTTCGCTGATGCACTTTCGTAGAACGGTGAATCCTTTTTCGTGAAGCTCTTGGATGTGCTTGTTCATTTGAGATGAATAGGTTTTGGTTTTAGCCTAGGCTTTTCTAAGTATAAAGCATAGATTCCACGAGTGATATATATCATATGGATTGCAATCCGGGAAGTATCCCTTGGCAATGTCAAGGCCAAGAAACAACTCTATAGCAAAGCCTGAGGACTCACATGTTTCAAAAAAATCAATGCCTGGATCTGTAAAAACAAGTGATCCATCGGGTGAGAGGGGGTTGCCATGGTAAGCCTCTGGTAAGTGATGCCTGAGCGTTCCATCTATGATCTCGCATCTTGACACTGTCTGTTGTCTATCATATAGAGGCATAGTGAATATCATGTACCCATTCGATGCTAGAATCCTGTGCGCTTCCTTTAGGGCTGATTTTATATTTGGGATGTGCTCATAGACGTCTCTGTGTATTATAATCTGAATCGACGAGTCTTCGTGGCTTGTGTTGGTGATATCTTGATGTATGCACTCTGCGCGCAGTACTTCTATTATTTGAATTGATCCCGGCTTGGCATTCTGGTCTATAAACTCGGACATGTGGGCGCCTGGATAGAGCTTCCTAATTACATCTGCAAACTGCGTTATGCTTTCAAAACATGCAATCGATATATTGCTGCTTCGCATATTCTTTGATAGTGACTTTAAATTATCTAGCAAGTGTCGCTCTCTGCCTGACAGGCCGCATTGGGGGCATAATATGCAGTTTCTCAGATTCCAGTCTGTTGTTGGCTTTGCCTTGACTAAGGCTCTGCAACTAGTGCAGTAGAATTCAAATTCGCCGATGCTGATTATTTCTCTGTAGGCTGAGCACGCGGCCCTTGTTGCGGCAAGCATTCTTTGAGAATAGACTTCGAATTCTCTCCATGTGAGCAGGGTCTCGTTCATTTTGGGTGCCAAGGAGTGCATGTCTGTGAATTTAGGCTTTTGGATCATTGTATACGAAAGTACTCTCTAGAGTGTAAAACTTTTATTCTGCGTGCATCCAACTGATCCAGTCGGCCGAGATCTGCTGCGGGCACACCGCTTCGCACTCCAGGTGGCTGCTGCAACCTCCGAAGCCCTCGGCCGCTATCGCCACCTGCATGGCGGCGATGCGGCGCGCCCGTTCCGGCTGCCCCTGCGGCAACTGGCCCAAATGGACCAGCTTGGCAGCCACAAACAGGCTGGCCGAAGCGTTGCGGCAGCTGGCCACACAAGCACCGCAGCCGATGCAGGTGGCCGTTTCGAAGGCCGAGCGGGCCTGCTCCTGGCCCACCAGGATGGCATTGGCTTCCGGCGCCTGGCCCGTGTTCACCGAGCAGTAGCCACCGGCGATCAGCAGCCGGTCGAGGGCGGCGCGCTCCACCGCCAGGTCTTGGATCAATGGGAAAGCCCGGGCCCGCCAGGGCTCCAGGGTGAGGCTGGCGCCATCGGCGAACTCGCGCAGGTAAAGCTGGCAGACACTGGTGGCGGCCTGGGGGCCATGGGCCTGGCCATTCACAAGGAAACCACAGCTGCCGCAGATGCCCTCGCGGCAGTCGTGCTCAAACTGCACCGGTCGCTCGCCGGCAGCGACCAGTTGCTCGTTGAGCTGGTCGAGTGTCTCCAGCAGGGAGAGATCGGTGCTCACGGCCTCTAGCCGGTAGCTCTGGAAGGCACCGGCGACCTCGCTTGCCTCCTGGCGCCAAATGCGCAGTGTGAGTGAGATGGAGGTGGTCATCGGTAGCTACGGGCGCTGGGCTGCAGAACGGTGAAGGTGAGCGCTTCGCTGTGGCGGATCGGCTCGCTGTCATCGCCCCGGTGCTCCCAGGCGGCGATGTGGGCGAAGCGGGCGTCGTCGCGGCGGGCTTCGCCGTCGGCGCTCTGGTGCTCCTCGCGGAAGTGGGCGCCGCAGGATTCCTCCCGGGCCAGGGCGTCGCGCAGCATCAGCTGGGCGAGCCCGAAGAAATCCGCCACCCGCAGTGCCTTCTCCAGTTCCGGATTGGGGCCCTCCGCTGCCCCGGGCACCCGCACGTCGCCGTGGAAGCACTGCTCGATCGCGGCCAATTCCGCCAGTCCCTTCTGCAGCCCCTCGGCCGTGCGGCTCATGCCGCATCGCTCGATCATCAGCGCCCCCAGCTCCCGGTGAAGGCGGTCCACCGGAAGCTGGCCTTGAACCGCCAGCACGCTGTTAATACGGGCCTGGGCTCGAACCACCGCCTCGCGGCAGGAGGGGTGCTCGGCTCCGATTGCAGGGGTGGGATGGCCAGACATCCAGGCCGTCACCGTGGCGGGCGCGATGAAGTAGCCGTCGGCCAGGCCCTGCATCAGGGCGCTTGCGCCAAGGCGGTTAGCGCCGTGTTCGGAGAAGTTGGCTTCCCCCAGCACGAACAGACCCGGGATCGAGCTCATCAGCTGGTAGTCCACCCAAAGCCCGCCCATGGTGTAGTGCGGCGCCGGATAGATGCGCAGAGGGGTGGCGTAGGGGTCGGCGCCACTGATGCGCTCATACATTTCCAAGAGGTTGCCGTAGCGCTCTTCGATCACGCCGCGCCCCTGCTCGTTGATGGCATCACGAAGATCCAGATACATCGAGCGGCCGCCAGGCCCTACGCCATGGCCAGCGTTGCAGAGTTCAAGGGCCCGGCGGGAGGCCAGGTCACGTGGGGCCATGTTGGCGTAGCGGGGGTAGAGGCGCTCCAGGAAGTAGTCGCGCTCGGCCTCGGGGATCTGCTCCGGCGGGCGGCTGTCGCCTGCGATGGCGGGCAACCAGATGCGCCCATCGTTGCGCAGGCTTTCGCTCATCAGCGTGAGCTTGCTCTGGCCGGGATCGCCGCTTGGGATGCAGGTGGGGTGGATCTGGGTGAAGCAGGGATTGGCGAGCAAGGCTCCCTGGCGGTGGGCCCGCCAGATCGCCGTGGCGTTCGATTTGAGCGCGTTCGTCGACAGGAAAAACACATTGCTATAGCCGCCGGTGGCCAGCACCACCGCCTGGGCCGTGTGAACTTCCAGCTCACCGCTGAGCAGGTGGCGGGCCACCACCCCCGGGCCACCCCATCCACCGTGATCAGCTCGAGCACATCGCGGCGAGGCAGCAGGGTGATGCGGCCGGCTGCCACCTGGCGCAGCAGCGCCCCGATAGCCCCATAGAGCAGCTGCTGGCCGGTTTGCCCACGGGCGTAGAACGTGCGACTCACCAGAGCCCCACCAAAGCTGCGAGTTGCCAGGGTGCCGCCGTAGTCGCGGGCGAACGGCACACCCTGGGCCACGGCCTGATCAATGATGCCGCCGCTCAGTTCGGCCAGGCGCATGCAGCCGGCCTCACGTGCGCGGAAGTCGCCGCCGCGCAGGGTGTCGGCAAACAGGCGCTCCACGCTGTCGCCATCGCCAGCGTAGTTTTTGGCCGCATTGATACCCCCTGGGCGGCGACCGAATGGGCCCGACGCGGGCTGTCGTGATAAGTGAGCACCGTGACCCGGTAGCCCTGCTCGGCCAGGGTGGCTGCCGCCGAAGCACCGGCCAGACCCGAGCCCACCACCAAAACATGCAGCTGCCGCTTGCGCAGCGGGCTGATCAAGGGGAGGTTTTCGCGGGTGCGGCTCCAGGCACCGGCCAGCGGGCCGGCGGGAAGGCGCGGATCGGGCAGACCTCCCATCAGGCCCCTCCACCCGCTAGCGCCGGCACAGCTAGGAGAATGGTGATCACGATGAAACCGCCGCCAACAAGTAGTGCCAGCAGGCGTGCTGCCGAGCGGATGAGGGAGCCATTGGCAGCCTGGAGCAGCCCCAAGCTGCGGTGAGCCGCTTCGCCGCCATGGAACAGGTGCAGGGCAACCGCTACAGCCCCTGCCAGATAAAGCGCCAAGCTCCATGGGCTCGCCAGCACGGACTGCAGGGCTGCCAGTTCAGAACCAGCCATTGGCCGTGGCCAGCGCAGCTGGGCGAGGTGCACAGCCATGAAAACCAACAGGGCCATGCCACCTGCTGCCTGGCTGCGGGCCGCGAACGCTGCCACTGGGGCCAAAGGTCCGACGCGGCGGCTGCGCAGCACAGCGGTGTTACCAGCACGGCGGTTGATCAGCCAACGGGCCACACTCAGGCCCAGATGAAGCAGGGCTACCGCGAGCAACACAACTTCCGCCAGTGGCAGCCAGCCGCTGCTATGCAGGCTGGTTGCGTAGCTCTCAAACCGTGCAGGAGCCCATGGTGCCAGGGCAACCCCCGCCAGGTGCAGCAGCAGAAACAACACCAGCAACAGGCCGCTGGTGGCCGATCCTCGACGCAGGAATTCAGGATTGATTCCCGCAAGGGCTTGGCTCGGAAGAGGTGACTGCATCAGTCCATCAGCTGCTGATTGCGTGCTGCTTGTTGGCCCATAGAAGTCAACCCCAGCCGGTCGCCTTGGTCACCCCCAAGTTCACGCATCGCGGAACATCACTTGGGAGTGCCTCACTCATCTCAGCTCTCACCCGCCAGTACCCCCAGGCGATAGCCACTTTAGCGACCCCAATCACGCACTTGGCTGCACCACCCCTTGTGCTCCAGAGACAGGCGCACTTTGGCCGCCAGGCCCGTTTCAAAGCTGTGGCGCGGCTGCCAGCCAGGCTCATCCTTGATGCGCGTCGGGTCAATGGCAGAGCGGCACTCGTGGCCGGGGCGATTCTTCACCAGTGTGATCAGGTGGCTGCGGGGTGCATCTTCCGGCACCAGCTGATCGAGATCAGCGCAGATGGCCTCCAACACCTGCTTGTTGGTTCGCTCCTCATGGCCTCCCACGAAGTAAGCCCGTCCGAGAGTGCCTTGCGTGGCCGTCAGCAGCAGGGCATTCACGTGGTCGGCCACATTCAGCCTGTCGCGCACGTTCTGGCCGTCGCCATAGAGCTGGATCAACTCACCGGCCGCCGCCTTGAGGATCACCACCGGAAGGCCGTCGTTGTGGAGTCAGGCGTTTACGAGGTAACCGCTGCCGGCCTTGCTGGCGGAGTAGCGGCTGGCGGTGCCGCTGCAATGGGGCAAGTCGTTCTCCACCTCCGTGCGGGAGAACACCAGCACGCAACGGCTTCGCCATCCCATGCGGACGCTGGAGGATCCGATACCGGTAGCGCAGCTCGCACAACCCCATGGATTCACCGCCGCGGAAAGACGTCGACGCCACCTGATCCGCACGCGCACGCACACCCGTGCCGTTCGTGCCGCACGATGAGGAAAGCGAGCCTGGTGTCTGGATCGTGCGCATCGCGACTGTGATTCCTGACAATGAACGCTGGCTGCATGGGGCAGCAGCGGCAGCAGACCTGGAAACCGCGATCGCATGGTCAGCCAGCCATCAGCCAGAAGACACCACCTGAGGCAAAGGTCAGGCTGGATCTGAACAATCCGGTGTTTCAAGAGCATCTGTTGACACTGCAGCATTTGAAACGGCAGAAGCCTGAACGCCAGGCCGCACTGGACATCCTGAACAAGATTCGCCAGTTGACGTGGAATCAGCCGTACCTCACCCTGGCATCAGGTGGGAGAGGATCACGAGCATCCAAACGCCCCATGACATCAACGCCGTGTATTCCCTACGCATCAGCCCATGACGCCGCGCTACGGCCCATCGCGATGGTGACGTCCTGGGCCTGCTGACGATGTCCCCAGATCACGTCGCCACCTATGGCAAAAACTGACGGCATCCACGGGTTGTGAACCAGCTGCCGCCCCCAGCGACACGCCACTCCCCCATCCACGCTCAGCAGCCGTTCGGCAGAGAGATCTCATGGTCATGAAGCCGCCTTCGCGTTGGCGGCCTGGTCTCCGCCAGAGGATGGAGGTCAGATCCAGCGCCCCGTTGGGCGGGCAAGGGCACTTCGTTCCAGTTCCGCCAGGATCGCGCTGGCACGGAACAGAAACATGCCGCTGTTCCAGGTGAAGCGTCCCGCCGCCAGGAACGGCTCGGACGTGGCGAGATCGGGCTTCTCCACGAAGCGGGCGATCGGCACCGGCACCCGCCAGTGGCCGGAGTCGCGGTGCTCCCGGTTACGTATCAGGCGTGCTGCTGAGGCTCTCCTCCGTCTTTGTGCCTAAGTCCAGGGCCTTGGAGAGTCGCTGGGCGGCATCCTCCAGACCGCCCAGAATCGGATCAGCCACCGAACTCGGAAAGCCGGCGGGGATGGTGCTGGTCACTTCAGCCATCACATCGGTCGTGGCGGTCACCATCTCAACCATCGCCTGCGTCGCTGCCTGAGGGTCGATGCCCCACTGTCTTGCCATGGTCACCCTCTGGGGAGCCAGCTGGTTGGCGCCTCTGCCGATCACTGGGTAGGCCGAAATCACGTCGTAGAGAGGTGTGAGCCGAAACGCTCCGCCAGCACCCAGCATCAGGGAAAAGTTCTTGGCATGCCCATCAATGGCGGCCAGCAGCCAGAACAGCAGCAGAGAACGGAACAGCTGCATCCGATCCTCTTGGGGGCCAGGCTGCCGCGCAGCAGCGTCATCAGATCAGCGATGCCTGGCCCCCCATCACTCTGATACTTGAGTCCTGGTGGTATCCCCAGCGCCTGGCAGCAGTCCTCCTGCGGCAGACGTAACCACCAGCTGCCATCGCGGGCCAGGCGACGGTCGAAGCGCTCGACCACCAGCACCTTCTGGTCCTCGAAACAGGCGATCCTGCTCGCGGCCACCGGCAATCCAAAGGCTGCGGCAATCCGGCCGCACAGCCACTCATTCTCAATCGAAAGGGAACGATCAAGCCCCTCCACTCCCACCCGGCCCAGAGGCAGCTTGAAGATGTGGGTGGATGGCGTTGCACGCAGTGGTACACACCACTGGTCGCCATGGCGGAGGAACGCTGTTTTCTCCTGGGCTCCAGCCAGCGACAGCCGAAACGCCTCCCCATCGTTCTGGCCCAGGGGCTTGCCCTGCACCGCGAGCCGGCATTGCCTGGCTACCCCGGCCTCATCGAGGGGCTCGGCCTCGATCACACGCACCTTCAGCGCTGGCGAACCTTCCGGTAGAAGTTGAAGGGCGCCCACGCAGTCGCGCCCAACCGCCGCCAGCAGCGCCATGGCACCGCCGTTGCTGGTGGAGAATCGCTCTTGCAGGCGCAGGCGGATCTCGCGGCTGTCGGGCAGCAGATTCTCGAAGTAGTTCTCCACCACGGCCCCGTGATGGGCCTGGCCCTCAGGCAGCAAGGGCAACGAGAGCGAAATCGGGCGGCAACGGGGTGAACTCAGCCAGCTGGCGGCGTAGTGGAGACGGTGCCCGCCGGTGGACGTCACCTGCCAGTGCCCCACCAGCTCGCCGTTCATCCACAGGTCAAGACCATGGCCCAACCGAGGACGTGCCATGGCTACCAGTCGTCTCCTGCGCTCCGCACCGGGGCTTCACGGGGCTGGAGCACAAGCTCCACCGTCAACGCGGCCATCAGGCGGTAGAGGCTGTCGATCGTGCAGCGCTGTGGGTCGTTCTCCAGGGACGACACCGTCTTCTGCTGCAAGCCGCCTCGAACTGCGGCCTCCTGCTGGGACAGCCCCAGCTCCTTGCGGCGACTGCGCAGCAAGACGCCCAGCTGTGATGGAAGGCGGGCCACATGGGACAAAGCTCATCCCCTGAAAGGAATAGATCCAGCTTATCCCCTACGGGACATAAAACCAAGTTAACCCCCGCAGGGGTTCATAGCAGCCGGGCTGCTTCGTTGCCGGCCCGGGGCCACAGGCGGGTGCTGCCGGCCGTTCAAGCCTTCCAGCCAGCCTGGGCGCATGACGGTTGCTGGAAAGCCAAGCGACGACCTCGCTCCAGGCACGCTCAAAAGCATGGTCAAGCCATCCGGAGTGCCCCTGCGCTCGAGCCTGGCCACCGTTCAGGTGTAGCGATTCGGCCTTGCTCCAGGTGCCGCTGGCTTTGTAAGGCACCTCGGCAGTGGTGCTCATGGTTTGCAAGGCCAGCTCACAACCTTCAAGCCCTCAAAGGCACTGAAGTCGCCCCCGTTGCGTGTGGCCAGCACCAGTTCCTGAGTGGCCGCAATCGCCGCGATCTGCCCATCGGCAAACAGGGGAGTGCGGCCCTCGTGTCCATGGGTTCAATGTCGGCACCCCTGGGGGCGTGAAAAGCCGGAGGTTGCGCGTCACCACCGTGCTGCGACGATCAGGTGCGTCGGGATCTTCCCCTCCCCTGGAAGAATCAGCTCCGAGCGGTACGTTGTTCCTCGGCCTCCAGGGGCGGTCCATGAGAAGCCTCAAGACTCAACAACAGCCGCATTGGAGTGTCCTGGCCCATGAGCGCCTTCCTGGAAGCGGCCTCCCAGCCGGCGGGCCTGATCACGTTGGGCGTGTTCGCCGGCGCGATCGTGCTGTTCGTCACCGGCTGGCTGGCGCCGGAGGTGACGGGCCTGCTGGCCATGGCCCTGCTGGTGGCCTTCAAGGTGCTCAAACCCGATGAGGCGGTGCAGGGCTTCGGCAGTCCGGCGCTGATCACCTTGATCGGTCTGTTCGCCGTCTCGGCCGGGCTGTTCCGCAGCGGCGGCCTCGATCGGCTGCGCGCCCTGATCGGCTCCGATGCTGTGCGCACCCCCCAGCGGATGATCACCCTGATGGTGGGCGTCGTCGCGCCGCTCTCGGGCTTCATCCCCAACACCCCGATCGTCGCCACCCTGCTGCCGGTGATCGAGAGCTGGTGCCACCGCCGCGGCGTCTCCCCTCGAAGGTGCTGCTGCCGCTCTCCTTCGCCACGGTGCTGGGGGCACCATTTCCCTGCTGGGCACCTCCACCAACCTGCTTGCCAGTGATGTGAGCCGTCAGCTGGGCTACGGCTCGCTGGAACTGTTCAGCTTCTCCGCCATCGGCATCCCGATCTGGCTGCTGGGATCCCTCTACATGCTCTGGGCCTCTGATCGCCTGCTGCCCGACCGCGGCCTCGACCATGACGACCTGCTCGGCGACCTGGCCCGTGCCGGCTACTTCACTGATGTGCTCGTTCCAGAAGGATCCGAGCTGGTGGGCCAGTCGCTGCACAACAGCCGCCTGCAGCGGCGCTTCGATGTCGATGTGCTCGAGCTCCATCGCGGCGAGGAGAGCTTCACAGCTCCCCTGGCTGATCTCACCCTTGAGGCCGGCGATCGGCTGATGCTGCGCTGCAACCGCGAGAACCTGCTGCGCCTGCAGCAGGAGCACACCGTGACCCTCGCCCCGATCAAGGCGGGCGCTGGGGAGCCTGGCCCAACCGGCAACCAGCCGATCGCCTCCCAGAGAGTGGTCGAGGTGCTGCTCCCCAATGGCTCCACCATCACCGGCACCAGCGTGCGTGACCTGCGCTTTCGCCAGACCTACAACGCCACCCTGCTGGCGGTGCGCAGAGGCAACCAGGTGCTGCGCGAGCGTCTGGGGCGGGTGGTGCTCCAGGCCGGGGATGTGCTGCTGCTCCAGGCCCCCATCGACGCCATCCGCGGCATGCAGGCCAACAACGATCTTGTGCTGCTCGATGAACTCGAAAAGGACCTGCCCACCACCGATCGCAAGTGGGTGGCGGTGATCGTGGCCTCATTGGTGATCCTGCTGCCGTTGTTCAAGCTGCTCAACCTGATGGCCGCCGTCACCCTGGCGGTGGTGATCATGGTGGCCACCGGCTGCCTGAAACCCGGTGAGCTGCAACGCTCCGTGCGTTGGGATGTGATTCTGCTGCTGGGGTCGCTTTCCTCCTTCAGCGTCGCGATGCAGAAGACTGGCCTGGCCGAAGCGATGGCCACTGATCTGCTCCATTCCCTGCAGGGTTGGCCCACCTACGGCGTGCTGCTGGTGGTGTTCATCCTCGCGCAGCTGTTCACAGAAGCGCTCAGCAACGGCACCACGGTGGTGCTGCTGATGCCGATCGCCACTGAGATCGCCAAGGGGCTGCAGCTGCCGCCCATGGCCTTCATCTTCGCCATCCTGTTCGCCGCCAGCCAAAGCTTCCTTACCCCCATCGGCTACCAGACCAACCTGATGGTCTTCGGCCCGGGCCGCTACCGCTTCCTCGACATGACCCGCTACGGGGCGCCACTCACGGTCGGCCTGGCGCTGATCGTTCCCTGGTTGATCTGCCGGCACTTCGGGCTTTGAAGCGATGATCCAGCGGGGGAACTGAAGCGTTACGGCGTGGGTGTCGGGTCAGCTGCGATGGTCCGGAAGGGCAAGAAGCACACCCAAACGCGCTGCAGGACCACGTCACTCGACAATGGCCCGGTTGCCCTGTCACTCTCGATGCCCTCCCCCAGGCCAACCCCAGTGGGCGCCGCGGCATCATCCTGGCCGGCGGCACCGGGAGCCGTCTGCATCCGATCACCCAGGCGGTGAGCAAGCAGCTGCTGCCCGTGTATGACAAGCCGATGATCTACTACCCGCTCAGCACCCTGATGCTGGCGGGGATTCGCGAGATCCTGATCATCTCCACGCCCGTGGATCTGCCCCGCTTTCGCGATCTGCTCGGCGACGGAGCGGCCTGGGGCCTGGAGCTCAGCTACGCCGAACAACCCAGCCCCGATGGCCTCGCCCAGGCCTTCTTGATCGGTGAAGCCTTCCTTTCCGGCAGGCCCGCCGCCCTGGTGCTCGGTGACAACCTCTTCTATGGCCACGACTTCTCCGGTGGCCTGCAAACCGCCAGCGCCCGCTGTGATGGGGCCACCGTGTTTGCCTACCGCGTCGCCGATCCTGAGCGCTATGGCGTGGTGGGCTTCGACGGGGATCTGCGCGTCACTTCGCTCGTGGAGAAACCCGCCAAACCAACCTCCAACTACGCCGTCACCGGCCTCTACTTCTATGACTCCCGCGTGGTGGAGCTGGCCAAGCAGGTGAAACCCTCCGCCAGAGGCGAGCTGGAGATCACCGACCTCAACCGCCTCTATCTCGACGCCGGCCAGCTGCAGGTGGAGCTGCTCGGACGCGGCATGGCCTGGCTGGATACGGGCACCTGCGATTCCTTGCATGAGGCCGGCAGTTACATCCGCACCCTCGAAAAACGCCAGGGCCTCAAGATCGGCTGCCCCGAAGAGGTGGCCTGGCGCCAGGGCTGGATCGATGGCGAAGCCCTCTCCGCCCTGGCGGCCCCCTTGCGCAAATCCGGCTATGGGGCCTACCTGGAGAGCTTGCTGATCGAGGAGAGTCAGCCTTGAGCGCCCCCTGCTGCTGATCGGCCGCTCCGGCCAGGTGGCTTCGGCCGTCCAACGCCTGGCGCCCCAGTTGTTGCCGGATCGGCCGTTGGTGATGGCCGGGCGGCCCGAGCTCGATCTGGCCGCCCCCGCTCCTGTGCTGGCCCCCCAGCTGGAGGCCCTGCTGGAGCAGCACCAGCCCGCCCTGGTGCTCAACGCCGCCGCCTACACCGCCGTCGATCGGGCCGAAAGCGAACCGGAGCTGGCCGAGGCCATCAACGCCACCGCCGTGGGCCTGCTGGCGGCCGCCTGCGCCCAGCGCAACCTCCCCCTGCTGCACCTCTCCACCGACTACATCTTCGACGGCAGTGGCGAGCGCCCCTGGCAGGAGGACGACCCCACCGGGCCCCTGGGGGTCTACGGGGCCAGCAAGCTGGCCGGCGAGCAGGCCCTGCGGGCCGCCGGAGGGCCGCACCTGCTGCTGCGAGTCAGCTGGGTGTTTGGCCTCGAGGGCGCCAACTTCGTGCGCACCATGCTGCGGCTGGGCGCCGAGCGCCCGGCGCTGTCGGTGGTGGCCGATCAGATCGGCGGCCCCACCAGCGCCGACGCGATCGCTAGCACCCTGCTGACCCTGGCTGAAGCCGCCAGCGCCGGGGTTCTCGCCGATGGCCGCCCCTTCCCCTGGGGCACCTACCACTACAGCGGCCAGCCGGCCGTGAGCTGGCACGGCTTCGCCGCTGAGATCTTCAGGCAAGCGCTGGAGCTGGGCCTGCTGGAGCGCTCCCCCGAACTCAGCGCCATCCCCACCAGCTCCTACCCCACCCCGGCGGCCCGTCCCGCCAATTCCCGCCTCGATGGCACCCGCTTCCAGACCACCTTTGGGCTTCCCTTGCCCGATTGGCGCGAGGATCTGCGCCAATGCCTGAGCGCCTGGGCCGGGGAACCATGAACCCATCCACCACCCCTGCTTCGATGGGTCTGATTCGCGCCGACCTTCAACTGGCCAACCCCACAAGACCCGAACTCCAGCCCGTGGCGGTCTCCGCCCTGGGGGACACGGGCGCGGTGCATCTCTGCATCCCCGAGCACCTGGTGATCCAGCTCCAGCTCGAAACCCTTGAGCAGCGGGAAGTGGTGCTGGCCGATGAGGTGTTGCTGGGGGCGATCCCGATGGAGGCCATGGATCTGGTGCTCAGGCCCCAGCTGCAGTCGGTTGATGTGAACCCCGCCAGCCCCAACCTTCCACTCTCCGTCGCCCAATGACGCGTCACCTCCTGATCACCGGCGGCGCCGGCTTCATCGCCGGCAACCTCGTGCACCACTGGGCCGCCGCCCATCCACACGACAAGTTAGTGGTGCTCGATGCACTCACCTACGCCGGCAACCGGGCCACGATCGAACCGCTGATTGCCAACGGCGCCGTCCACTTCGTGGAGGGCGACATCGGCAATCGCGCCCTGGTGGACGCGCTCCTGGCCGAGCACGCCATCACCCACATCGCCCACCTGGCGGCCGAATCGCACGTGGATCGCTCGATCAGCGGCCCCGGGGCGTTCCTCTCCACCAACGTGAATGGCACGTTCACGCTGCTGGAGGCGTTCCGCGCCCATTGGCTCGCCGCCGGCTCGCCCGCGGCCTGGCGCTTCCTGCACGTCAGCACCGACGAGGTGTTCGGCAGCCTCGGACCCAGCGATCCGCCCTTCTGCGAAACCACCGCCTATGCCCCCCGCTCCCCTACGCCGCCAGCAAGGCCGCCAGCGATCACCTCGCCCTGGCCTGGCAGCACACCTACGGCCTGCCGGTGCTGCTGAGCAACTGCTCCAACAACTACGGGCCCTTCCACTTCCCCGAAAAACTGATCCCGCTCACCCTGATCAACATCCTCCTGGGCCGTCCGATTCCGGTCTACGGCGATGGCTCCAACGTGCGCGACTGGCTGTTCGTCGAAGACCACTGCCGCGCCCTCGAGCGCATCCTGCTCTCGGGTGAACTAGGCCGCACCTACTGCATCGGCGGCAACAACGAGGTGAGCAACCTCGATCTGGTGCACCAGCTCTGCGACCTCGTCGATGAGCAGGCGCCTGAGCAAGGCATGGCGCTGCCCGTTTCCCCCAGCCGCAAGCTGATCCGTTTCGTCGCCGATCGCCCCGGCCACGATCGCCGTTACGCCATCGACGCCTCCCGCATCCGTGATGAATTGGGCTGGGAGCCCCAGGTCACCGTGGCCGAAGGCCTGCGCCGCACGGTCGCCTGGTATCTGGCCAACCGCTCCTGGTGGGAGCCGTTGCTCTCTGCCGAATACGGCACCTACCTCGCGGGCCAGTACGCCGGCCAGCTCGGCTGAGACCACCAGCAGATCCCACAGCGCACCCCCATGGAGATCATTCCCCAGTCCATTCCCGAGGTGCTGCTGCTCAAGCCCAAGGTGTTCGGCGACGAACGCGGCTTCTTCGTCGAAACGGCGCGCCAATCGGAGCTGGAAGCGGCCGGCATCCCGCCCCTGTTGCAGCACAACCAGAGCCGCTCCGGCCGCGGCGTGCTGCGCGGCCTCCACTACCAACTGGTGCAGACCCAGGGCAAGCTTGTGCGCTGCGCCAGGGGCAGCGTCTTCGATGTGGCCGTCGACGTGCGCCACGGCTCCCCCAGCTTCGGTATGTGGGTGGGGGCCGTGCTTGATGACCTGCAGCACCACCAGCTCTGGGTGCCGCCCGGCTTTGCCCACGGCTTTCTGGTGCTCAGCGCGCTGGCCGATTTCTGCTACCTCTGCAGCGACTACTACCACCCCCTTCGGAACAGGGCATCGCCTGGGATGACCCGGATCTGGCGATCGCCTGGCCAACCCTGGAGGCCGGCGCGCCGCTGCAGCTCTCGGCCAAGGACCGGGCCAACCCCCGGCTGAAGGATCAACCCGCCGACCGGCTGCCCCTTCTGCCCTGACCCATCAACCTCAGGCCAGTTGCCGGAGGTTGTAACAGGCCACAAGCTCATCGCCCCCCAGACGCCGCACCAGCTCCGGCCTGTAGGTCAGCGCCTCCCCCAGCTGGGCGTCGTCCGCGGGGGCCGGCAGGCCCACATCAGCGCAGATCCGCCAGAGCGCCTCCCGGCAAGCCACGCCGCCCCAGCCCTTGCGCCCATGGCCCAGGGCCGCCTCCCGCACTTCCTCCCAGAGGGTCTGGGAGCCATACAGCTCCAGCACCGCCGCAGCCAGGGCCCCGGCGTCGTCGCCCTTGAGGAAGGTGATCCCATGGCGCAGCGCCAGCCCCTCGGCGGCAATGGTGGTGGCCACGATCGGCAGTCCCGCCGCCATGGCGGTGAGCATCTTGCCCTTCACTCCCGCCCCGTAACGCAAGGGCGCCACCGCCAGCCGCCGGTCCCCCAGGAACGGCTCCAGGTCGGCCAGATAGCCGTGGATTTCCACATCGGGGCCGGCCAGATCGATCACCTCCTGGGGCGGATTGGAGCCCACCACGTGGAAGCTGATGCCCGCCCCGGCAGCCCGCAGCAGCGGCATCACCTCCGACACGAACCACAGCACCGCATCGGTGTTCGGCGGGTGGCCAAAGCCGCCGATGAACACCACGCCAGAGCGCTGCGCGAAGCCCTTGGGCCCCGGTTCAGACTCCACAACCGGCGGCAGCACATAACCCCTCCCACGGGGCTCGAGCCGCGTCTCCGCCTCCCGCTGCTCCGTCTCGCTGAGGTAGAGCACCCCGTCCACCACATCCACGATCTCCTTCTCGAGGGCCCGCATCGCCGCCATCGCGGCCTCGCTCACCGAAGACGGATCGAGCGCCCGCTGGCGCTCCATGCGCAGGTGGTGCAGGTCATGGGTGTAATACATCAACCGCGCATGGGGGGCGTGGCGCTTGATCGCCTCCAGGCAGCGCTCCGCCACCTCCGGCCGCGCCAGCAGCAGCCCGTCGTAGCTGCTGCCCTCCACCTCCAGGTGCTCGGCCACCGAGCTCAGATGGGGATGCACCAGCACCCGCACGCCAAGGCGCTCCAGGGCGCTGCTGTACTCCGGCATGAATTGCAGGTTGTCGACGGCGATGAAGCTGACGTCGTAGCCCAGCTGCACCAACGCCATCAGGATGTTGAACATGTAGAGCGAGCCGGCGTCCTGATCGGGCGTGGGCGTGGTCATCTCCAGCACCAGCAACCGGCCGATGCGGCCTCGGTTGCGCTCGATCAGCGGGTTCTCGCCGTTGGGGGCATGGCCCGCCAGCCGCTCGGCCCACTTGCGCCGGAACAGTTGGCCGTTGCGTGCCTGGTGCCGCTTGGCGCCGGATTCCTCATCACGGCCGCCGCTCACCCCCTCGAAATGGATCACCCGCGAGCTGGGCTGCACGATCACCCGCAGACCGCGTTCGCGAATCTGAAGGGCCAGATCGGTGTCCTCGTAGTACGCGGGCACATAGCGGTTGTCGAAGCCCCCCAACTCCCGGAACAGGGCCGTGGGTACCACGATCGAGGCCCCTGACACGTAATCCACATCGCGGGCGAAGCGCACCTCGGGTGAGCGCGGATCGCTGCCGCGGCCATAGTTCCAGGCGCTGCCGTCACGCCACACAATCCCCCCGCCTCCTGCAGGCGCCCATCGGGGTAAAGCAGCATCGAGCCCACCAGGCCGGTGCCGGGGAACAGGCGGAAGCTGTCCACCAGCTCCTCCAGCCAACCGTGGGTGACGACGGTGTCGTTGTTGAGAAAGCAGAGGTAATCGCCCTCCGCTACGGCGGCGCCTCGGTTGCAGGTGCGCAGAAAGCCGAGGTTTTCGGCATTGCGCAGCACCCGAATCGGGCCGAGGCCATCGAGGGCGGCCAGCTGGGCACCTGAGCCGTCGGGGGAGGCGTCATCGAGCACCACCAGCTCCACCCGGCAGAGCGAGTGGCGCTGATACGTGCGCTCCGCCAGCAGGCTCTCCAGGCAGCGCAGGGTGACCGGCAACTTGCCGTAGCAGGGCACGATCACGCTCACCAGAGGCACCTCGGCCACGGCCCCTTGGTTCGCCAATGGCGCCAACCAGCGGATCATCTCCAGCGCCTCGCCTTCCGGCCGCACCCCCTGGGGGTAGTGGCGGCTGCTGAGCGGATGGGCGGCGAACAGGGGCCGCTCGCGATCCTGCAGGAAACGGCGATAGCGGTTCCAGATCCGCTCGGTGGCCTCCACGCCGCTTTGCTCCAGCTCACGCTGCAGCACCAGCGGATCGTCGTAGAGGGTGAAGGGGTCGTCGGCGCTGAGCTGGCGCACCATCCCCAGCCGGGCCGTGCGCTCCCCCACCTCCCGGAACGTCAGCTCCATCGGCGAGGCCGCCTCGGGCGCCTCGATCACGCTCGGGCTGGCCTCCAGTTTCCAGAAGAAACGCTCGGTGGCCACCACGTCGCAGATGGCCAGCCGCTGCTCATCGATCTGGCCGTCGGTGAACCGGAACCTCACCGGGGTGGAGCAGCCGTAGACCGGGAGCTGGGCGCGGGCCGTGACCTCGATCCACACCGGCGTTAACTTCCGCTGAGGCCTAACGCTAGCGATTGGGGTCAGCCCGCCCACGCTCAGGGGCCCGTAGGGTCTCCCCGAGACGCGGCTGTCGTTCCGGCGAAGGCGGGGACGGCATGAGCGTGAACGAGCCCGAAAACACCTGGACCATCCCGTAGAGGAACCAACCTCCTGCGAACGCCGACACCAGGAACAGAAGCAACAGCGAGGCTGCCCGCAGCGCCAGCTGAACCCGGGAGGGCGGCTCCAGTTCAGCCATGGCTTGCCCTCAGGTCCAGGACCCTGTCGCAGAGTTCAAGGCTGGCGCGGCGGTGGCTGACCAGCAACAGTGTCAGGTGGGGCGCGCCACCCGCAGGCGGGTCAAGAGCTGCCGTTCCGCCTCCAGGTCGAGGGCGCTGGTGGCCTCATCCAGCACCAGAAGCGACAACGGTGCCGCCAGGGCTCGGGCCAGACCCACCCGCTGGCGCTGGCCCCCGCTCAAGCTCCGCCCCGCTTCCACCCACCTCCCGCCCCAGCAGCTCCGTCAGACCCGTGAGCTCGGCCAGCGCCGCCAGCTGAGCGAGCTCCAGCCCTGATTCACCGGCGCCGAGGGCCACATTGGCCGCCACCGTTCCAGCCACCAGGGGCACCGCCTGACCCACATGGGCCAGGCCCGCCTGCCAACGCCGCAGGGGCAGCGACTCGGGCTCGAGGATCGCCCCATCCAGGCGCAGGTGCCCCCGATCAGCGGGCAACAGTCCCAGGAGCAGATCCAGCACCGTGCTCTTGCCCGCCCCCGACGGACCCCACAGCCCCAGCCACTCCCCACGATCCAACTGGAGCTCGAAACCAAGGAGCACTGGACCAGCCTCGGGGGCATAGGCGAAGCTCACGCCCTCCAGGGCCACGCGCCGCCAGTCCTCCAGCGCTGTCAGCGGCGGCCGCGGCAGGATCTCCGGCCGTTCCAACAGGCCCAGGAGATCCTCCAGCAGGGCCGTGCCGGAGGTGAGCGAGGCCCAGCCCACCCAGATCTGCTGGCTCAGGGGCAGCAATCGCTGGGCCGCAAACGCCAGTAGCCCCAGGGTGGGCAAAACCTGGAGCGGTGTCTGGCCCCGCGCCAGCAGCACCAGACCGGTGAAGGCGATGCCCACCATCCCCAGAGGCTCCAGCAGGTAGCGCGGCAGGGCGGTAAGAACGGAATTGGCAGCCTCAAGACGGCGCATGCGTCGCTCGATCGCCCCATACCCCGCCGCCACCGTCTCGGCACCGCCCCGCAGCAGCAGCGAACGAATCGCCGCCAGGTTGTCCTGAATCAATCGGATCAGCTGCCGCTGCAAGCCCACGGCCTCACGCCCCTGGCGGCGCAAGCGGGCCCGGCTGGCGAGGGTGAGAAGGCTGTAACTGACGGCCACGACCAGCGCCACCGGCAGCAACACCTGCCAGGCCAGGGCTGCCAGCACCCCCACAATCGCGACCGCCAACAGGGTGGCGCTCACCAGCTGCAGGCCCTGCTGGAGCACCTGGGTGATCAGCTGCCGCTGCTGCGGCGCCAGGATCGCCACCACCCGGCTTCCATCCAGCAGCAGATGCTCGCCGTAGGGCCGCCCGAGGGTGCGGCGGAAAGCCGCCTCCCCCAGGTCAGCGCCAATGGCTGCCGCCAGCTGGGCCGTCACCTGAAGGTTGGCTAGGCGCACCAGGGCCGCAGCCACCACCGCCCCACAGAACAGCCAGGCCACCCAGATCCGCGCCCCCTGGCCCCACTGCATCAGCCCCACCAGCAACGGCGCCACCGCTGCCACCGAGACCATCTCCAGGGCGCCGCTCAACAGCATCAGGCCGGAGGCCAGGGCCAGCTGCCTCCGGCGGCGGCGGCCCAGCTGACGCCAGAGCCGCCCCCAGAGCGGGCCTGCGGAGCGGTCTGGGAGCCCCATCAGACCTGGGCAAACAGAGAGGCCACCAGGGGTGCCCCCCAGCAAGGCATTGAGGGGCGAGGTGATCGAGACAGGGGGAGGCACCAGACGGCGCTCAGACACCACCTGCAGGGCATGCCTGGATCCCCAGAGCATCAACTGACGCAAGGCGGCGGCGTGGTCCAGCCCGTGGTGGCGGAAGACCCCATAGGTCCAGGCGGTGACCTGAAAAAGATGGCGAGAATGGTTGGCGTCGTGGAGCCTGTAAAAAGCCAGCAACGACGGCAAGACCCCATAGCGCAGATCCGGATGGTCGCGCCGGAGGTTCAGCCAGAGCAGGTAGTCCTCATGGGGGACCAGTGGGAACCCCCCTCCAGCAGCTCAGCGCGGACCAGGACCGTGAGCATGGGAATCGGATTGGACTGGCGCATCTGCTCCAAGACCAACCGCTCCGGTGGACAGCGCACCGCCAGCAGGGGCTGTCCCAAAGTCCGGAAGCGCCCGTAGGCGGTCACAGAAAGATCTAGCCCCCCGGCCTGGTGGAAGGCCAACTGATGCTCCAGCTTGCGGGGGTGCCAGAGGTCGTCACAGTCGAGGAAGGCCACCAGTGGACTGCCCACATGCGCCAGCCCATGGTTGCGGGGCCGGGCAGGCAAGCGTTGGCCAACTCTCCTGGAAGCGTCTGCAGGCATGGGCAGTTGCCGAAAGCGGCGATCGCCAGCAATGCAGCGGGTCAACACCTCGGCGCTGCGGTCCTCGGAATCGTCATCGACCAACAGGCACTCCCAGTCGCGAAAGGTCTGCTGCTGAAGGGTGCGCACCAGGTCCGGAAGGAACACCTCGGCGTTGCGGAACGGGGTGACGATCGAGAGGCGTGGCATCAGTAGCGCCACCCCATCCAGGCGGCCCTGGCGCGCATCAGGTGGGGATACCCCCCAGCGAGGGGGCGCACCAAGGCCTTGATGGCCTCATTGACACGGCCGCTACGCCCCAGAGCTGGATCCCGCCAGCGGCGCAGGAGTTCGCGGCCACCGGGCAGTCCACTGGAGACCCCCCAAGCCTGAAGCGGCAGACGGGCTCCGCCAGGTAGGCCTCAGAGCCGCTGGCGGCCAGGGCGGCCCGCATCACCGGCCGATCGCCATAGATCGAACTGTCGGCGGGGTAGGGATGGGCCCGGGCCCAGTCGCCATCGAACAAAAAGCTTGATGGCAGGGCACCATCCGCCCCAACCAGGCGGTCATCGAACGAACGCGTGAATCGGGCGTCAGCCAGCGCAGGGGGCGGCCCGGCACCTCCACCCAAGCCTGACCGAACACCGCCGCCGGGGGGCGTCCGGCATCCAACCGCCGCCGGCCATGGGCCAGCAGTCGTTCAAGACTCCGATCATCGGCGTAAAGATCACCCGCAGGCAGCACCTGCAACCATCGGCCCCTGGCAAGGGTTAAAGCCGCATTGAGGGCGTCATAAATGCCGCGGGCGGGCCGCTCCATCCAGCGCATCTGCCACCCCTGTTGGGCCAGCTGCGGCCGGTGCCGCTCTGTCTCATGGAAACAGCCAAGGGACTCGGAGCCGTCAACCACGATCACCTCCAACCCAAGCTCTCCACTCTGGAAACCGCTGGCTCGCTATCGAATCCAGCGTTTCGCTCAAGGCTTCAGAGTTGTCACGACAGATCGTCAAAACACTCATCAAGACCTGTGGCTTCAAGGTCATTGCCCCCTCCAGCACCCCCGCTGGACTTAACATAGATTTGACATTGAGCACCAGTAAGAAAGGGTCTGATCCAACAGAAATTGTGATGCGGATCGGATTCGATCATCAGATCTTCCGACTCCTGAGGCAGGGAGGGATCAGCCGCTGTTTCGCCGATCTGATCGCCGGCCTCCCCAACGCTGAACTTGACGTCCGACTGACGTTTCGTCTCCACGGTAACCAGCACCTTCGGGCTCCAGGCCTGCTCCGGCTGCCGATCCAGGTCTTTCAGCTGCTGGGCCGTCTAGGGCTCGACCCAGCGCCAAGCGAAGCCTGGGCGCCAACGGTGGCCCTGGGCGGCTTGGACCTGCTCCATGCCACCTATTACCTGGGTGCGGCCCCTCCGCGGGGGCTCCCTTCCCCTGGTGTCGACCCTCCACGACATGACCCCCGAACGCCTGCCGCAGCTGGCCCCCCTGGGGCGCGGGGGCCACCGGGTGCAGAAGCGGGCCTGGCTCGAAGCCAGCGATGCGATCGTTGCCGTCAGCGCCAGCAGCGCCGCCGACCTGGCCACCCTCGCCCCAGCCCTGGCCGGCAGAACCCGGGTGATCCACCACGGGACCCGCTTTTTCGATCTCACCCCACGACCCTGCCCCGGGGTCCCCGCTCAGCCGTTCCACCTTTTCGTCGGTCGTCGGGGCGGCTTCAAGAACACCACGGCGCTGTTCGAGGTGTTGGCCGCATTGCCCCAGCACCTGGTGCTGGTGGGCGGCGGCCCCTTGAGCCGGCGGGAGCGGCACCAGATGCGCCAGCGGGGCCTCCAGGGGCGCGTGCGCACCCTCAACCCCGACGATGCCCAGCTGGCCTGGCTCTACCGCCACTGCAGGGCGGTGCTGGTGCCCAGCCTGGCGGAGGGATTCTCCCTGCCTTTGATCGAAGCCCTGGCCTGCGATGCCCCCGTGCTGGCCTCGGATCTGGCCGTTCACCGGGAAATCGGCGGGTCCTTCGTGGAGCTGCTGGACCCCCAGAACCCCGACCAGTGGAGATCAGCCCTTTCCTCTGCGGGCCCACTCCCCCGGCCGAGTGAGCGCCTGTCCCGCACCCAGGCCGCTGAGCTAAGTCACCATTTCAGCCTGGAGCGAATGGTGGCGGATTACCGCAGCTTCTACCGCTCCTTGAGGTGAGGTCAGGCCAGCAGCCGACGCAATCGACCGAGCGCCCGCAGCGCCAGGGGCGGCTGGAATTGGGTGAGGAAGGTATGACGATCAGCCCGTCCATCTGGCAAGCACTGGGCGGGATGGCGCAGGGGCGCCTCCAGATCGCCGATCGACCCATGGGGCGTGGATCCCGTGTTGGTGTGGGTCGCCTGGGGGTGGCCGAAGCCCACATTGGTCACCAGGTTCACGGCCGGCAGACAGGTGAGCAGGCCCTGGCGCCAGCAGCTGTAGGTCCAGATGTAGTCCCAGGTATCGCACTCTCCGCCATGCACCCGCTCCAGGCAGCGGCTCCAGTACCGGGCGAAACGCTTCCCACCCAAGTCCTCCAGCCAACCCTGATCGCGGAAGGCAGGCCAGCCCTCCAGCTCGGCGTCATAGGTCGCCCAGGCCCGTCGCCAACTGGCCCAGCCCCAGCCGTGGTTGTAGAGGGAGAAGTAGTAACTGGCCCCGTCGCGGGGGCGCTGGGGTTGGAAATTGCTGCCGCTGATCACCCCAATCCGCGTGTCGTTCCGGTAGTGCTCCAGCAGCTCCGAGCAGAACGAAAAAAGCGCGGTGAAGCCACGATGTCGTCCTCCAGGATGATGCCCTCCTCTACCTGCTCGAAGAACCAGCTGATCGCTTCGCTCACCCCGCGGCGGCAGCCCAAGTGCTCGTTGCGCAGATGCCAATGACACGCGCAGGGCCAGTCCACCTCGCTTTCAATCAGAGCTCGGGTGGCGGCGCAGGCCTGGGCTTCGGCCGGATCCCCGGGGCGAGGCCCATCGCAGGCCACGAAAAGGCGCGGGGGCGCACCTGACGCAGGGCCTCAAGCACCAGGGCCGTGGTGTCAGGGCGCCGATAGGCCAGCAACAACACCGCCGGCAACGGTCGCTGCTCCTGATCGCTCATCGAGAAACGTTCGGGTCCTCGGCGGCGGCTCCGGCAGAGGTGGGCCCTTTCCCAGCCATCAGCGCCTCGATCCGGCGGATGCGCACCACCGTGGTGCTCCAGACCTCTCGGCGGAACAGATCGTCGGCGGGGCAGGCCTCCAGCAGCGCCTCGATCGACTCCCCCGCTCAAAGGCCTCCCAGAGCTCCCGTTCCAGCTTGGCCCGTTCGATGAAGTTCCAGCGCTTCAGCCAGAGCATGGTCCAGGGCACCATCAACGGTGGGACACTAGGCGCCAACCGCGCGCTCGATCCCGTGAAAGCCATCAGCGTGCTGGGCTCCACCGGTTCGATCGGCACCCAGACCCTGGAGCTGGCCTCGGAGTTTCCCGAGCGCTTCAAGGTGGTGGCGCTCACGGCCGGCCGCAACCTCGATCTCCTGATCGAGCAGATCCTCCAGCACCGCCCCGAGGTGGTGGCCCTGGCCGACGCCGAGCTGGTGGCGGCCCTGCGCCAGCGGCTGCAGGATCTCGAGCCCGGCCAGCGCCCCGAGCCGCTGCCGGAGCTGCTCGGGGGCCCGAGGGCCTGTGCGCCGCGGCCGCCTGGCCTTCGGCCGATCTGGTGGTGACCGGCATCGTCGGCTGCGCCGGCCTGCTGCCCACCCTTGGGGCGATCCGCGCCGGCAAGGATCTGGCCCTGGCCAACAAGGAAACCCTGATCGCCGCCGGCCCGGTGGTGCTGCCCGAACTCAAAAAGAGCGGCAGCCGCCTACTACCGGCCGATTCCGAGCACTCCGCCATCTTCCAGTGCCTGCAGGGCACCCCCTGGGCCGACACGGCCCGCCTCTCCACGGGTGTGCCCACCCCGGGCCTGCGCCGCATCCAGCTCACCGCCTCCGGCGGTGCCTTCCGCGACTGGCCCGCCGCCGATCTGGCCAAGGCCACCGTGGCCGACGCCACCAGCCACCCCAACTGGTCGATGGGGCGCAAGATCACCGTGGATTCCGCCACCTTGATGAACAAGGGGCTGGAGGTGATCGAGGCCCATTACCTCTTCGGCCTCGGCTACGACCAGATCGAGATCGTGGTCCACCCCCAGAGCATCATTCACTCGATGGTGGAGCTGAGCGATTCCTCGGTGCTGGCGCAGCTGGGCTGGCCCGACATGAAGCTGCCGCTCCTCTACTGCCTCAGCTGGCCCGAGCGCCTGGAAACCCCCTGGCGTCGCCTTGACCTCACGGAAGTGGGCACCCTGAGCTTCCGCGCCCCCGACCGGGCCAAGTACCCCTGCATGCAGCTCGCCTACGCCGCCGGCCGCGCCGGCGGCACGATGCCGGCGGTGCTCAACGCCGCCAACGAACAGGCCGTGGCCCTGTTCCTCGAGGAGCAGATCCATTTCCTCGACATCCCGCGACTGATCGAGCACACCTGCGAACGCCACGGCCCCGATCTGCGCAGCGACCCCAGCCTGGAGGAGGTGCTCGCCGTTGACGCCTGGGCCCGCGCCGCCGTGCGCGAGACCGCCGGAACTGCCCCCGCCAAGCTGATCACCGCCTGATGGCCTTGCCCGGTGAAACGGCCAAGGGCCCCATGGTCATCCAGCACCACCTGCTGCTCTGCGCCACCCCCAGCCGCCCCACCTGCTGCGACCCCGCCGTGGGGGCCGCCAGCTGGGAGCGGCTCAAGGCCCTGGTGCGCGAGCTGGATCTGGAGAATCCCGCGCGCGCCGGGGGATCGTGCTGCGCACCAAGGCAGATTGTCTTCGCCATTGCAGCGGCGGGCCGATCCTGCTGGTCTGGCCCGAGGGCATCTGGTACGGCGAAGCGACCGCCCAGCGGCTGGAGCGCATCGTGCGCGAGCACCTGATCGGCGGCCGGGTGGTGGAGGAATGGGTGCTGCGCCGCACCCCTTCGCCGCCTTCCCTGCCGTCGAATCGCCGTAGGCTCCGACATGGCCTCGATCCAGCTCCGCGCGTGAACTTCCCGGGAACCCTGCAGGAGCTCAAGGAACTGGTGGCCGTGCTCGGGGAACCGGGCCACTGGCTGCACGAGGGTCCCTTCGAAGAATTCGTCTTCGACAGCGGCGAGCGGCTCAACTGGTGGGCCAGCAATGGCCAGCTCACGGTGTCGGGGCATCCCGAAACCAGGGCTCTGCTGATCGGGCGGCTGGTGGAGGCCGATGGGCGCCTCGAGCCCCCCAGCGACTGAGCGTTCATCAGGGGAAGCTCAGGCGTCCCCAAGGGCCAGGTGCTCCAACCAGCGGGTCGCCAGCCGGTCGCTCCAGCAGCCGCCCGGGGCGTGAAAACCGTTGTGCCCCCGCCCCGGGTGAGTACCACCTGAAGCGGTCCCTCCGGGCGGGCGGTGGCCGCCTGCTCCAGGGCCCGGGCTGGGGCCGCCGGCACCCAGGGGTCGTCGTCGGCGTGGATCACCAGGGTCGGGGGAGCCGCCCGGCGTCGGCGCCGGCCTCCGAGCCCATCGCTGCGGTCGCCTCAAGCTCTTCGGTGAGGCGCCGCAACGGGCTGGCCTCGGCGTAGTAGTGCTCCACCGAGTCGTAGCCCCAGCGGGGGCGGTGATCGCCGCATCGAACTGGCGAATCGTGCGCACATGGGCCAGGGCCGAGCGCTCCTGCTCGGTCACCCCATGGGGATCAGCCAGGGTCTGGCGGCGCAGGCCGCGCAACAGCCAGTTGATGTAGAGGCGGTTGCGCGGGCGATCGATGAACCGGGAGCAGGCGATCAGATCCAGGGGGCTGCTGATCGTCACCAGGCCATCGAGCACAGGCTGGGCGGTGGCAAGGGATTGGGGCCGCAACTCCGGATCCAGCACGGCATTGAGCAGCAGGGTTCCGCCCATGGAGATACCCGCCCCCAGCAGCGGCAACGGACGGGAGGGGAGGGGCCCAGCCGGCTGGCGAGCTGGCGGGCCCAGACCAGCACCGGCGCCAGGTCGCGGTTGACCTGGGCGGCGTAGGTTCCCCGGGCCAGGGGCCGCCCTCGCCCGGCCCCCCGCAGGTTGAGCCGCACCACCGCCAGACCCGCCCCCTGCAGGCTCAGGGCCAGCCGTCCCACCCCCTGCCCTTCGCTGCAGCCGCCCAGGCCCGGGGTGAGCAGCACCAGCGCCCGCGGTGCCGTGGCGGGCCGATCGAGCAGGGCCAGCAGGCGGTCGCCGCCGCCGATCGGCAGCTCAAAGGGTTCACCATGCTCGGGCTGCAGGGTCGGCTGACGCAGGCTGTCGCGCAGGGTCTGCAGATCGGCGCCCCACCAGGGGGCCCGCTGGCGGAACTCCCCCAGGCCCAGACGGGCCGCAATCCCCTCAGGAGGAGGCTCCCACCGCCTGTTTGCCGACACCCAACGCCCGCAGCTCCTGGGTCAGAGCTAGCAGAACCTGCTTGGCATCGCCAAACACCATCGAGGTCTGGGGCAGCTCGAACAGAGAATTGCGGATCCCGGAATAGCCCGAGCCCAGGCTGCGCTTGACGACGAACACCGAACGGGCCTGATCCACCTCCAGCACGGGCATCCCGTAAAGGGGGCTGCTGGGATCGTTCTTGGCCTGGGGGTTCACCACGTCATTGGCCCCCAGCACGATCACCACATCCGTGCGCGGGAAATCGGGGTTGATCACATCCATCTCGATCAGCTGCTCGTAGGGCACATCCGCCTCCGCCAGCAGCACATTCATGTGGCCGGGCATGCGCCCCGCCACCGGGTGGATCGCGTAGCTCACCTCGATCCCGTGCTGCTCCAGCAGCCGGGCCAGTTCCTTGAGCCCGTGCTGGGCCTGGGCCACCGCCAGGCCGTAGCCCGGCACGAACACCACCCGCTCCGCCTGCTCCAGGGTCAGGGCACACTCCTCGGCGCTGCAGGAGGTGACCGAGGTGTAGCCCTGGCCGTCGTCGCCGCTGGCCGTGGCGCCGCCGCCGAGGGCACCGCCGAACAGCACCGAGGTGAGCGAGCGGTTCATGCCCGTGCACATCACCTGGGTCAGGATCAGCCCGGCCGCCCCGACCATGGCGCCGGCGACGATCAGCAGCTGGCTGCCGACCACGAAGCCCGCCGCCGCCGCCGCCACGCCGGAATAGGAGTTGAGCAGCGAGATCACCACAGGCATGTCGGCGCCGCCCACGGGCAGGGTGAGCCCGACCCCGAGCAGCAGGGAGAAGACCGTGAGCGCCGGCAGACCAGCCGGCAGACCGTTGAGCACCAGAACGGAACTGGCCAGAGCGAGCAGGGCCAGGGTGATGTTGACCCCATGGCGCTGGGGCAGGAGCATCCAGCCGGGGGTCGGCAGCCATCCCTGCAACTTGCCCATCGCCACGATCGAACCGCTGAAGGTGATCGAGCCCACCAGAACCGACACCAGCACCGACAACACCGCCAGCAGGCCCAGGGGCGTGGGCAGGGCCGAAGCGCCGAGCGCCACCAGCAGCGAGGCCACACCGCCACAGCCGTTGAACAGGGCCACCACCTCCGGCATCGAGGTCATCGGCACCTTGTAGGCCACCACGGCACCCACGCTGCTGCCCAGCACCAGCCCCAACAGCATCCACGGCCAGCCGGCCAGGCCCTGGTCGAGCAACAGACCCACCACCGCCAGGCCCATCGCCGCCGCCGCCAGGCCATTGGCCCAGCGGGCCGTGCGGATCCGCGAGAGTCCCTTGAGCCCCAGGGCCAGCAGCAGCACCGCCCCCAGATCGATCGCGAGGTGGCTCATGAGGCCGGCCCCCGACGGCGGAACATCGCCAGCATCCGATCGGTCACCAGGAAACCTCCCACCACGTTGAACAGGGCAAAGCCCAGCGCCACCGCCCCCACCAGGCGCAGGGCCGGGGTCGTGGCCTGACCGATCAGGGCCAGGGCCGCCAAAAGAGTGATGCCGCTGATCGCGTTGGCCCCCGACATCAAGGGCGTGTGCAGGGTGGGCGGCACCTTGCCGATCAGCTCGAAGCCCAGGAGGCTGCCCAGCAGCAGCACCCAGAGGGCCTCGGAAAGGGAAAACGTTTCGCTCATGCTGTGGCCTCCGTGCGGGCGGGACGTAGATCGGGGCGCCGGCAGGCCCCCATGGGTGAGCAGGCAGGGGTCCAGCAAGGGATCCTCCGGATCGATGTGGATCGTGCCCTCCTTGAGCACCACCTCCAGCAGGGCGGCCAGGTTGCGGGCGTAGAGCGCGCTGGCGTGCTGGGGCACCGTGGCCGCCAGATTGCCCGCCCCGATCACCAGCACTCCGCCCACCCACTCCTCGGCGTCGGCCCGGCTGGAGGCGCAGTTGCCCCCTGGGCCACCGCCAGGTCGACCACCACCGACCCCGGGCGCATCCCCGCCAGCATCTCCTCGGTGATCAGCAACGGTGCCGGCCGACCGGGCACCTGGGCCGTGCAGATCACCACATCGGCGTCCTCGAGCTGCTTGGCGAGGATCTGGCGCTGGGCCTCCTGGAACACGGCTCCGGCCTCACGGGCATAGCCCCCCGCCTCACCAGGAGCCTCCTCCAGCTGGGGTGGCTCGATGAACCGGGCCCCAAGCGATTCCACCTGTTCGCGGGCGGCGGGGCGCACATCACTCACCCGGACCACCGCTCCGAGCCGGCGGGCCGTGGCCACCGCCTGCAGGCCCGCCACGCCGGCGCCCAGCACCACCACCTTGGCGGGCTGCACCGTGCCTGCCGCTGTCATCAGCATCGGGAAGAAGCGATCCAGGGCTGCGGCGGCCAGCAGCACGGCCTTGTAGCCGGCGATGTTGGCCTGGGACGAGAGCACATCCATCGCCTGGGCCCGGCTGATCCGCGGCAGCAGCTCCAGCGCCAGGGACGACACCCGGCCCAGTTCCAGCTGGTCGATCAGGGCCTGGTTGCGGTAGGGATCCAACAGGCCCAGCACCAGGCTGCCCGCCGGCAGGGCCTCCAGCCGACCATCACCCCCTCCGAGCTCAGCAGCGGTGCCTGCACCGACAGAACCACATCGGCCTGGCGCCAGCGCTCGAGGCTCTCGGAGGTGGGGAACACCTCCGCCCCCGCTTCGTTGAAGGCCGCATCGCTGTAGCCGGCCGCCCGGCCGGCTTCGGCTTCGATCCAGACCCGTGCCCCCCGGGCCAGCAGGCGCTTCACGGTCTCAGGGGTGGCCGCCACCCGGGTCTCCCCGGAGCGCCGCTCCCGCGGAACCAACACAGTCGTCAAGGCGGCTTCGCTGATGGGTCTTGCCTCAGTGATCGACAATCCCAGCGCCCCGTGCCACGACCCGGTCGGCTTTGTGCGCAGTCCGGCACACAATCCGGCCTCCATTGGGCCCGGGCGGCCTCAGGCGGCCTGGAGCCAGCGGCTCAGCTCCTGCCGCGGCACCGCCTCACCGCTGGTGATCTCGATGATCCGCCCGATCGCCGCCGGATCGTCCAGGGCATCAAGCGTCACCCGGGCCACCAGGCGCCGGGGGATGCTGTTGCTCTCCTGCTGGTCCGGACCGGAGAAGCGGATGCCCTGGGCCTCCAGGTTCTCCTCGTTCTCGTTGAGGCCACCGGGACGAATCACCGTCCAATCCAGGCCGCTGCCTGCCAACCAGCGCTCCCCCAGCCCCTTCCAGAGCAGGATCAGGCCAAACAGATTCAGCGGGTGCAGCCACCTGCCGCTGCAGAGCGAGCTCACCAGCACCAGCCGGCGCACCCCCGCCGCCTGGCAGGCCTCGGCCTGGGCCCGCACCAGCAGGGCATCCACCCGCAGCGGGCCCGTGAGGTCGATCGAAGGGCGGGCGCCGGTGGCGATCACCAGGGCGTCGACCCCCTCAAGGGCCGCGCGCAGGGCCGGGCCATCGCCCAGCTCCAGCCGCACCACCTCGGCCCCCTCGAGACCCTCGGGCAGCTCGGAGTCGGGGCGCACGATCGCCCGAACGCTCCAGCCGCGCCCCAGGGCCTCCTGCACCACCCGCCAGCCGGTCTTGCCGGAAGCCCCGCTCACCGCCAACAAACCCATCGCAACGCCTGGCTTACGGCACCCGTTCTAGGGAGGTTGGCGCTGCCGACACAATGGCGCCATGTCGGCCCCCTCCTTTGACTTGGGCGCGGCGCGGCCCGCCCCCGGGGCCCCGCCTTCCCTGCGGCCCCGCCAGTGGCAGAGCCAGCTGATCGGGCTCCTGCGCCGGCGCCTGGAGCGCCCCGAGCCCAGCGGCCACGATGTGCTGATCCACGCCGGCCCCGGCGCCGGCAAGACCCTGGGCGCCCTGCTGGGTTTCCAGCGCCTGCACCACGAGGGGCGCCTGAGCCATTTCCTGGTGTTCTGCCACCGCAGCTCGATCGCCTCCCAGTGGCGCGGCGCCGCCGAGCGCCTCGGCCTGCGGCTGCGGGACTGGGATCCCGACCAACCCCAGGATCTGGCACCCAGGGAGGAGCGCGAACCCTGGCAGGGGCTGCTGCTCACCTACCAGGGGGCGGGCCGCCACCGGCTGGCCCTGAAGCAGGCCCTCGCCGGGGCCGGGATCGGGCGGCTGCTGGCGATCGCCGATGAGGTGCACCACCTGGGGGTCGATCCCGAGGAACCGGACGCCGCCGCCTGGGGCCATGCCTTCACCAGCCTCAGCGAGCCTGCCGCCCTGCGCCTGGGGCTCACCGGCACACCGTTTCGCGCCGACAACCTGGCCTTCTGCGCCGCCCGCCGGGTGCCGGTGCTGGAGCAGGGCCAGACCGCCTGGCGCATCGAGCCCGACCTGAGCGTCGAGCCGCGGCAGCTGATCGTGGCCGGCGACGTGCGTCCGCTCGAATTCCGCTTCCAGGACGGCTGGGTGGACCACGGACGGGCGGGGGCGGCCAGCGGCGAACTGGAAGGCTCTCCGCTCTCGGTTGAAACCCGCGAGAGCTGGCGCGCCCGCAACCTGCGCCGGGCGATCCGCCTTGGAGACGCCAGCAGCATCGCCCTGCGGCTTCTGCTCAATGCCAGGCGCCGTCTGGAACGCGTGCGCCGGGAGCACCCCCAGGCCGGCGGACTGGTGATCGCCCGCGACATTGCCCACGCCCGCCGCATCACAGGACTGCTGGAGGAGGAAGGGGACCGGGTGCTGCTGGTGCACTCCCAGGACCCGGAGGCCCCCCAGCGACTGGCGGCCTTCCAGGCGGGGAGGCTCATTGGCTGGTGAGCATCGACATGTGCGCCGAGGGCTTCGATGCCCCGCGGCTGCGGGTGGTGGCCTACCTGACCACCGTGGTGACCCGCAGCCGCTTCGTGCAGGCGATCACCCGGGCGGTGCGCATGGACGGCAGCCGCTCGTCGCTCGAGCCGATTCCGCGTCAGCCTTCGTTCGTTTATGCCCCGGCCGATCCGCTGCTGATCGGCTACGCCCGCAGCTGGTCACTGGTGGAGCCCTACCTGGTGCGCAGCCGTCCGCTGCCGGAGGAGCCCTGCGCCGGAGGCAGCTCGGCCCAGGGCCTGCCGCTGCAGGCCCTGGCGGACCGGGCAGGGGCGGAATTGCGGCTGGGGGGCCCCACTTACCGGCGTTCCTGCAGTCCTGATTACATTCCAATAGCGAAAAAATGCGACGTTCTGCGTAGCAACGCCTCAATCGCCCCATGGACGACCAGCGTGGTGCCAGCTCAGAGGGATCCATGAACGGCTCCGCCTACCGACGGCTCACCGTGGCGGTGAACTGGGCGATGGCCCGAATCGGCACCCTCGACGCCAGCGAGCGGTTCGAGGACAGCTACGCCATCACCCAAGAGTTCGCCGAATGGCTGCTGTGCCTGGAGGAGCAACCGGAGCACCTGGCCTCTACGGTGCAGATGGTGCCCCGCAACCCTGGAAAATTCGGCCCTTCCCCAACCGACCCGCGTCAGCAGGACGGCCTGCTGGAGATCTGATCGCTGCCATGGGTGGCTCGGGACCCCCGACATCGGGCCATGGGGGCGGCGAGCAGGACAGCGCTCCGAACGGATCCCCTAAGCTCAACTCATAGTCAGTTCACATAAGCCCATGGCCCCCGACGCGATCAGCAACGGGACCGAGAACCTCGTGATCGTCGGCTCCGGCCCCGCCGGCTACACCGCCGCCATCTATGCCGCCCGGGCCAACCTTTCCCCGATCGTGATCACCGGCTTCCAGGCCGGCGGCATCGCCGGTGGCCAGCTGATGACCACCACCCATGTGGAGAACTTCCCCGGCTTCCCCGACGGCATCCTTGGGCCCGATCTGATGGACCGGATCAAGGCCCAGGCCGTGCGCTGGGGCTCGCGCCTCATCGAGGCGGACGCCGACGCCATCGACCTCTCCGAGCGCCCCTTCCGCCTGCTGGTGGACGGCCAGGAGATCCGCACCCAGTCCCTGATTCTCGCCACAGGCGCCAGCGCCAACCGCCTGCACCTGCCCAGCGAAGCCCGCCTCTGGAGCGCCGGCATCAGCGCCTGCGCCATCTGTGACGGGGCCACCCCCAGTTCCGCGACGCTGAACTGGCGGTTGTGGGGGCGGTGATTCCGCCTGCGAGGAGGCCGTCTACCTCACCAAATACGGCAGCCACGTGCATCTGATCGTGCGCTCCGATCGGCTGCGGGCCAGCGCCGCCATGGCCGATCGGGTGCTGGCCAACCCGGCGATCACCGTGCACTGGCACAGCGAACCGGTGGATGCCCTCGGGGAGCAATGGCTCACCGGTCTCAGCCTGCGGGACCGCCTGAGCGGCGAAACCCGCGTCCTGGCCGTGCGCGGCCTCTTCTACGCCATCGGCCACACCCCCAACACCGCCCTGGTTCAAGACCAGCTGGAGCTGGACGAGCGGGGCTATGTGGTGGTCCAGCCCGGACAACCCACCACCAGTGTCGAAGGCGTCTATGCCGCCGGAGACGTGGCCGATGCCGAGTGGCGCCAGGGCGTCACCGCCGCCGGCAGCGGCTGCCAGGCGGCCCTGGCGGCCGAGCGCTGGCTCAGCCACCACGAGCTGGCCGTCACCGTGAGTCGGGCGGCGGTGGACCCCGCCCCCGCCGATCAGCCGGCACCCACCGCCACCAGCGACACCGAGAACTTCGATCCAGCCGCCCGCTGGCAGAAAGGCAGCTTCGCCCTGCGCAAGCTCTACCACGACAGCGCCAGGCCGCTTCTGGTGGTCTACACCTCCCCGAGCTGTGGCCCCTGCCACGTGCTCAAGCCCCAGCTCAAGCGGGTGCTCGAAGAGCTGGGCGATGCCGCCCAGGGGGTGGAGATCGACATCGAAGCAGAACCGGCCATCGCCCAGCAGGCCGGGGTCAGCGGCACCCCCACGGTGCAGCTGTTTGCCGGCAAGGAACTCAAGCAGCAGTGGAAAGGGGTCAAGCAGCGCAGCGAATTCCGCAGCGCCATCGAGGCCTGCCTGGCCTGAGCGCTCGGAAGTTCAGCTCGGCCTGAGCTTGCTCAGCGGCGCCTGGGTCCACCGGGGCGGTTACCGCCCGGACGGGGCCCACCGGCGCCGACATTGCGCTCCCGGTAGGTGATGCGGCCGCGGGTGAGGTCGTAGGGGCTGATCTCCACCAGCACCTTGTCGCCGGCCAGCAGCTTGATGCGGAACTTGGTGAGCTTGCCGGCAGCGCGGCACAGGCACTGGTGACCTGCCGGCTGCTCCAACGTGACCAGGTAGAACCCGTTCCCCTGTTCCTTCTCGATCACGCCGGAAGTCTCGATCATGCGGTGGTGCGACGGAAAGTTCGTGAGTGGTTTCAGCTTAGTTGTCGCCCCTGCGGGCCTAGGGTCCGGCCACCCGCACCTCCACGCCCGTGATCGTTCCGCCCCTGAGCATGGATCTGGGCCTGCTGCTGATTTCGATCGGGGCTGTGAACCTCTGGAAGGCACGGGGCGGCACGGTCAAGCGGGGCTGAACCCTGCTTTGGTTCCATGTCCCGCGTCTGCCGGCCTGCCTTCTCGGCCCAGCGGGCCAGCACCCTGCTGTTCCACAAGCCCTACGGGGTGCTCAGCCAGTTCACCCCCGAGCCCGGCAGCGCCTGGGGTGCCCTGGCGGAGCACATCCCAGTGGCC
This sequence comes from Cyanobium sp. ATX-6F1, assembly GCF_047395825.1. Classification (NCBI taxonomy): domain Bacteria; kingdom Bacillati; phylum Cyanobacteriota; class Cyanophyceae; order Synechococcales; family Prochlorococcaceae; genus Cyanobium; species Cyanobium sp. ATX-6F1. The sequence goes on from NZ_JBCEBF010000003.1 coordinate 786,064, forward strand.
GGGGTCTATGCCGCCGGCCGCCTCGATGCCGACAGTGAGGGGCTGCTGCTGCTCACCTCCGGGGGCGGCTACAGCAGCGGCTCACCGACCCCCGCTGGGGCCACTGGCGCCGCTACTGGGTACAGGTGGAGGGCACACCCGATCACGATGCGCTGGAGCAGCTGCGGCAGGGGCTGCTGGTGCAGGGCCGCCGGACCCTGCCGGCCCGGGCCGAGCGGCTGGAGGAGCCCCAGTGGCCAGCACGCACCCCAGCGATTCGCCATCGCCTGCAGGTGCCCACGAGCTGGCTGCAGATCGAGCTGCGGGAGGGGCGCAATCGCCAGGTGAGGCGCATGACCGCCGCCGTGGGCCTGCCCACCCTGCGGTTGATCCGGGTGGGCCTCGATCTGATGGATGGCGGCCCCGTGCTGGATCTCACCGGCCTCGGCCCCGGCCAGTGGCGGAACGTGACGGCGGAAGAGGCCGAGCGGCTGGATCGCCTGTGCGGCGGAGCGCCTTTCCCGGGCGCCGTAAAGAAGCGGCAGCCCTAGACCAGCACCTGCTGCAGCTCGCGGGCGGTCTGCAGCTGGCCGTAGTAGTAATTCGCCCGGGCCCGGCGGTCCGGATCCTCCAGGCTGTCGAGGGCATCGAAGCCCAGGCTCACCCAGAGCTCATGGCCGCAGGCGCGGTTGATCTCATCGATCGCCTCCTGCTCCAGGTTGAGCAAACGGCGCTGCAGATTCTTCACCTGGGAGATCGACATCGGCGGGGCGGACAACCGCGGCCATCGTACAGATGTACTGGCGGCCATGGGCGGCCCGCGCCGCTCAGAAGGGAAGCTTCTTCTTGGCGGACTTGTCCAGGTCGGCGTCCATTTCCTTCAGCCGTTTGAGGATGCGATCGAAGTATTCCTTGAGGTAGTCCTCCAGCCGGGTGGTTTCAGCCGCATCGAGGCCGAAGGCGGCATAGCTCTCCTCCATCGGCGCATCGAGGGGCTCCCCGCCGCCGGTGACCTCCGCAAACGCCAGCCGCTCGGCCACGTTCACCCCCGGCTCGAAGAACGACGCCAGGGCCTGCATCAGCTGGATCAGGACCGGCCGCACCCGGAACACCCGCGCCGAGCGACCACTGAGCTGCTCGCAGAGCTGCACGATCTCACCGGTGTTCCAGGCCTTCGGCCCCACCACCGGGAACGCGCGACGCACGGTTTCGCTGCGCCCCAGGGCGGCCACGGCGAAGCGGGCCACGTCCTGGGTGTTCATGTAGGCGATCGGTGTGGGCGTGCCGCTCACCCAGACGGTCTGGCTTTCGAGCACCGGGATCGCGAACTGGCCGATCACCCCCTGCATGAAGGCGGCGCCGCGCAGGATCGTGTAGTCGAAATCGGACTGCTCCAGGAGCTGCTCGGTGCAGGCCTTGATCTCCATCAGCGGCACGGCCGGGTGCTGCGCGGCCCCCAGCAGCGAAAGGAACACAAAGCGCTTGACGCCGGCCCGGTCGCAGGCGCGCAGCAGGTTGAGCTTGCCCTCCCAGTCGATCGTCTGGTTCGAGGCGGTGTCGGTGGGGCGGGCCGTGGCGGCGTCGATCACCGCCTCCTGGCCCTCGAGGGCGTAGTCGAGGCTGGCGGGTTCGAGCAGGTCGCCGCGGGTCAGTTCGCAGCCCCACTCCTGCAGGAAGTGAGCCTTGCGGGGCGCGCGCACAACGCAGCGCACCTGGTGGCCCTGATCAATGGCATGGCGGGCGATCTGGCGGCCGAGGGTGCCCGTTCCACCGACTACCAGAACCTTCATGAAGGCGATCCGCCGCACGGGGGCCGAGCCTAGGGCTCAAGGGTCCGGGGCGCGTTCGAAGCCCCGGGCACCCCGGCGCTCAGTCCTTCTGGAGCTTGAGCAGCAGGGCGCCGCCCGCCAGCCCAACGGGAATCAGCACGAAGAAGACCGCCACGATGCCGAAGATTTCAGAGGCCATGGCCAAGGAACCGGTGAGGATTACCTATCTAGCGTCCCGACGGCTCGCCAGGCGCCCCTGAATCGCCCGTAAGGGGCTTTGTCACGGGCTTGCGAGCCAGCTCCAACGAGCGAGCCAGCTCCAACGAGCGAGCCAGCTCCAACAGCCGTGGCCAGGGGGCGTCGCTGCGGATCTGGGCCGCCATCACGGCGCTGGCCCGGGCCTCCCAGCCGTCGCCCCGGAGGGCCGCCACCAGCTCCGCCAGCCGCGGGGGGCCGCTGCCCAGCCGCCGGGCGATCAGCGCCAGGGGCCAGCAGCGGGCCGGCAGGCCAGGGTCGGCGCTCAGGGCGCGCAGCAACCGGGCGCCCTCGCTCCCCAGGCTGGCCTCCCCTCCAGCGGCGATCACCGCCTGTTCGCCCGCCTCCATCGCCCCCAGGGTGGGGAGATCCTGCAGGGGGCCGATCCAGAGCGGTCCACTGATGGCCCAGCGGGTCTGCTCCAAAGGGGTCTGGGTCGCCTGCGCGCTCCCGCAGTCGCAGGCCCCCCAGCCCCGCAGGCTCAGCAGGCTCTGCACCTGTTGATCGCCGCAGCCATGGCAGTGGGCCACCAGGCCCAGGTTCGCCTCCTCTCCCGGCGCTGGCCGTCGCCTGAGCTGCACGGCGGTGCGAAAGGTGCGGCCCTCACTGAACGAGAACAACGGCCGCACCCCCGGCCCATGGCCCAGGCGGTGCGGGCGATCACCCCCAGCTGCAGGCGCAGGGCCAGCTCCCAGCTGGCGGGATGGGCCCGGGCCGCCGCCCCGAGCGAACGGATCGCCGCCGGCCGGTCGTGGCCGGTGGGGGAGCGGCCATCGGTGCTGGCCACATACAGCGCCCCATCGAAGGCCACCGCCTCCAGGGCCAGGGGCAACAGGACCGTGGGGCAGCCGAACCCATCGAGATCCACCAGCTCGAAGCGGCGCCGCTCCAGCAGGCAACCCGCCAGCAGCTGCTGGGCGGTGAGGGCCGAGCAGCGGACCGGCTCCCGATCGGCCGTGGCGCCGGCTCCTTCACCGGCGCCTTCACCGCTGCCCAACGGGGCCAGGTTGGCCTCCAGCAGCGGCAGGCGATCGCCGTCGGCGTCGTTGGCCCAGACCACCTCTGCCCCGGCTTCGATCCCGTAGCGCAGGGCGCGAATGCCGCAGCCCGCCATCAGATCGAGCACCCGGAGGCGCCCCCGCTCGGCCCGCAGTTGCCGGGCCAGGAGCACGCCCAGATCCCGCGACGGACGCGACTCGGGCCGGAAGAAGCCGCCTCCGGTACGCACCCGCACGGCGGCTTCGCAATAGTGAGAGCTTCCGATCGCGATGGCCGACCAAGTGACCACGAGCCTGGCTCAGCCTGTCGCCACCGCGGGAAGTGGCTGGGGCCGCCACGGCACCTGGCGCTGGCGCGACCAGGCCTGCCACTGGCGGGTGCTGGGGGAAGAGAGTCACCCTGCGGTGCTGTTGATCCACGGCTTCGGGGCCGCCAGCGGCCACTGGCGCCACACGGCGGCCCCCTGGTGGCGGCCGGCTGGTGCGTCTATGCCATTGATCTGATCGGCTTCGGCGCCTCCGATCAGCCCGGCCTGCGCCTCGACAACCGCCTCTGGGCGCGCCAATGCGCGGCCTTCCTCGCCCAGGTGGTGGGCCGGCCGGCGGTGCTGGTGGGCAATTCCCTCGGCGGCCTTGTGGCGGTCACCACCGCCGTGCTCGCTCCGGTCTGGGTGCGGGCGGTGGCGGTGGCCCCGCTGCCGGATCCCACCCTGCTGATGCCGATTCCCAGGCGGCGGCCCCCTGGCGGCGCCGGCTGCGGAGTTCCCTGGCGGTCCTGCTCTGCACCGCCCTGCCTCTGGAGCTGCTGCTGCCCCTGATCGCCCGCACCCCGCTGCTGGATCTGGCCCTCTCGGCCGCCTACCCCAACCGCGGCGCCATCGACGGCGAGCTGCGCCGCCTGATTGCCCGGCCGGCCCTGCGGCCCACCGCCGCCTGGGCCCTGCGGGGCATGAGCATCGCCATGGCCCTGCGCCCCCGGGGGGCCACCGCCGCCGCGCTGCTGGAGCGCATGGCCCAGCCGCTGCTGGTGCTCTGGGGCCGCAAGGATCAGCTGGTGCCCGTGGCCATGGCCGATCGGCTGGTGCGCCACAAACCCGATCTGGAGTTGCAGCTGCTCGATGGACTCGGGCACTGCCCCCACGACGAAGCTCCGCAGCACTTCAACCCAAGGCTGCTGGGCTGGCTGGAGAACCTGAGCTCGCCGGTCAGCACGTAGTTTGGGGCTCGATCCGCTCTGGGCATGAAGCACACCCTTTCGGTGCTGGTGGAGGACGAGTCCGGAGCCCTCAGCCGCATCTCCGGCCTGTTCGCCCGCCGCGGCTTCAACATCGAGAGCCTGGCCGTGGGCCCCGCGGAGCAGTCCGGCAAATCCCGGCTGACCATGGTGGTCGAGGGGACGACCGCACCCTCGAGCAGATGACCAAGCAGCTCAACAAGCTTGTCAATGTGCTGAGCGTGCTGGATCTCTCCCGCATCCCAGTCGTGGAAAGGGAACTGATGCTGCTCAAGGTCTCCGCCCCGCCGGAGAACCGGGCCGCGATCCTCGATCTGGTGCAGGTCTTTCGCGCCAACGTGGTCGATGTGGCCGAAAACGCCCTCACCCTCGAAGTGGTGGGGGACCCCGGCAAGCTGGTGGCCCTCGAGCAGGTGCTCGAAAGCTTCGGCATCCTCGAGATCGCCCGCACTGGCAAGGTGGCCCTGGAGCGGGCCTCCGGCGTGAACACGGCCTATCTCAAGGTGATCGCCTCAGACAAGCGCGTGCCCACCTGAACCGGCGATCCACAGAGAGCCTCAGGGGTCTCAGGGCTTGCCCTTGACCAGAGTGCCCCCTCCAGCAGCCGTGCCCTGGTGATCTTGTCCCCCTGCTGGATGCGGTCCACCACATCCATCCCCTTGATCACCCGGCCGAAGACGGCGTAGCGGCCATCCAACTCCGGCAGACCCCGCAGGGCGATGTAGAACTGCGCGCTGGCGGAGTTGGGGTCCTGGGAGCGGGCCATGGCCAGGGCACCGCGCTCGTGCACGAGCTTCAGTTTGCTGCTCTCACCCGGACCGGCCGCCTCCTGGCCGTAGCGGGGCTCCCCTTCCCCCTCGAGGGAGAGCTCCAGGGGGATCAGCCGAGGCTGCCCCTGGGCCGGATCGATGAAGCTGCCCAGGCCGTACTGGCTGGGATTCACCTTGGGATCGGCGCTCTGGGGATCACCCCCTGGACCACGAAGGGCACGGGCTCGCGCACCACCCGGTGGAACACGGTGTTGTTGTAGGCCCCACGGCCCACCAAATCGACGAAGTTGCCAGCCGTGAGCGGGGCGGCCTTGCCATCGAGCTGCACCTGCACCTCCCCTTTGCTGGTCTCGAGGGCCACCACGGCGGTGCCGCTCAGGCAGGGCACCGCCCCGGTGGCGCAGCCCAGTTCACTGTGACGTTGCTCAGCCCCGCAGGCCGAGAGGGTCAGGGGAGAAAACGCCAGCACCAGGGCCAGCAGAACACGCAGGGGGCCCATCTCAAACCCCCTCCAGAGGCACCTTGAGGAAGCGGGCCAATTCGGCGCCGCCCTGCTCCAGGTCGCTGAGGCCGATGGGCTCACCCACCCGGGTCAGGGGCAGGTCGCGGCGCCCTTGAACGCGCAGGGACAGGCGCCGGCGTGGGCTGAGACCCTCGCGCACCTCCACCTTCACGGCCTGGATCTCACGCAGGGGGATGTCCAGTTGAATCCACTGGCGGAAGCCCCGACGGGTGATCGTGCACTGGCCGGCGGCCCGATCAAAGCGGTTGACGCCGGAGCCCACATCGAGAGCAATCACAACCCAGAGATAGGTGGCGAGCAGCACGGCCGCCAGGCTGTAGGCCCCCATCACCAGGCCCTGGGGAACCCAGAGCAGCTCGGCGGGGTGCCCCACCGGCAGCAGATCCACACCCAGGTAGCTGGAGAGGCTGGTGAGCAGGAAGCCGACTCCACCGGTGCTGACCAGGACCGCCACCAGCACGTTGGAGAGCCGGCGGGAGCCGAGCACCGACTGCTCCAGCAGTTGCGGAGCCGAGGCCGGAGCCCCGGGGGAGGCGGAGGGGGAAACCGAAGGCATGACGTGGGGCGTGCGGCGGCTGGAGATGGCCATCTTCGCGCCGCGGGGGGCACGCCGTCCGCTGTGGGGCCGATGGACATCAGAAGAAATACCTAAAACACCCTGCGCGACGGGCGGTGTCAGCCCATTGCAACCTGCCTCGCGATCGCCAATGGGGTTGTTACCATCCCCCTGTAACCCAAAGCTCGCGGGTGTTTTCTCCCGCACGGCTCCTTCGCACCCATGACGATCGCTCTAGGGGGCGCGCCTTCAGCCCGGGGATGGTTCGACGTCCTCGATGACTGGCTCAAGCGCGACCGCTTCGTTTTTGTGGGCTGGTCGGGTCTGCTGCTGTTCCCCACGGCCTATCTGGCCCTGGGTGGCTGGCTGACCGGCACCACCTTCGCCACCTCCTGGTACACCCACGGCATTGCCAGCAGCTACTTGGAGGGCTGCAACTTCCTTACCGCTGCGGTGAGCTCCCCGGCCGATGCCCTCGGCCACAGCCTGATCCTGCTCTGGGGCCCCGAGGCCCAGGGTGATTTCGTGCGCTGGATCCAGCTCGGCGGCCTCTGGCCCTTCGTGGCCCTGCACGGCGCCTTCGCCCTGATCGGCTTCATGCTGCGCCAATTCGAGATCGCCCGACTGGTGGGCATCCGCCCTACAACGCGATCGCCTTCTCCGGGCCGATCGCGGTGTTTGTGAGCGTGTTCCTGATCTACCCCCTGGGTCAGAACAGCTGGTTCTTCGCCCCCAGCTTCGGTGTGGCGGCGATCTTCCGCTTCCTGCTGTTCCTGCAGGGCTTCCACAACTGGACGCTGAACCCGTTCCACATGATGGGCGTGGCCGGCATCCTGGGCGGTGCGCTGCTGTGCGCCATCCACGGGGCCACGGTGGAGAACACCCTGTTTGAGGATTCCGAGCAGGCGAACACCTTCAAGGCGTTCGAGCCCACCCAGGAAGAGGAGACCTATTCAATGGTCACCGCCAACCGCTTCTGGAGCCAGATCTTCGGGATCGCCTTCTCCAACAAGCGCTGGCTGCACTTCTTCATGCTGTTCGTGCCGGTGATGGGTCTGTGGACCAGCAGCATCGGCATCATCGGCCTGGCGCTGAACCTGCGGGCCTACGACTTCGTGTCCCAGGAGATCCGCGCCGCTGAAGACCCCGAATTCGAAACCTTCTACACGAAGAACATTCTTCTGAACGAAGGTCTGCGTGCCTGGATGGCACCAGCTGACCAGCCTCACGAAAACTTCATCTTCCCCGAAGAGGTTCTGCCCCGTGGTAACGCTCTCTAATCCCAATCTGGTGTCAGTCGGGGGCATGGACCTCGACTCCACCGGATATGCCTGGTGGGCGGGCAACGCCCGTCTGATCAACCTCTCCGGTCGCCTGCTCGGAGCCCATGTGGCCCACGCTGGCCTGATGGTCTTCTGGGCAGGAGCGATGATGCTCTTCGAAGTGAGTCACTTCACTTTTGACAAGCCCATGTACGAACAGGGCTTCATCTGCATGCCCCACGTGGCCACCCTCGGCTACGGCGTTGGCCCAGGCGGCGAGGTCACCGATCTCTTCCCCTTCTTCGTCGTCGGGGTGCTCCACCTGATCAGCTCCGCCGTCCTCGGCGTCGGAGGCTTGTATCACGCTCTGCGCGGCCCCGAGATCCTGGAGAACTACTCCGCGTTCTTCTCCCAGGACTGGCGCGATAAGAACCAGATGACCAACATCATCGGCTACCACCTCATCCTGCTCGGAGTCGGTGCGCTGCTGCTGGTGTTCAAGGCGATGTTCTTCGGCGGCGTCTACGACACATGGGCACCCGGTGGCGGTGATGTGCGTCTGATCACCAACCCCACCCTCAGCCCCGGCGTGATCTTCGGTTACCTCACCCGCGCCCCCTTCGGCGGCGAGGGTTGGATCATCGGGGTGAACTCGATGGAAGACATCATCGGCGGCCACATCTGGATTGGTCTGATCTGCATCTTCGGTGGCATCTGGCACGTGATCACCAAGCCTTTCGGCTGGGTGCGTCGTGCCTTCATCTGGAATGGTGAGGCCTATCTGAGCTACAGCCTTGGAGCCCTGAGCTTCATGAGCTTCATCGCAAGCTCCTACATCTGGTTCAACAACACCGCTTACCCCTCGGAGTTCTACGGCCCCACCAATGCCGAGTCCTCCCAGGCCCAGAGCTTCACCTTCCTTGTGCGTGACCAGCGCCTGGGGGCCAACATCGGTTCCGCCATGGGCCCCACGGGTCTGGGCAAGTACCTGATGCGCTCTCCCACCGGTGAGATCATCTTCGGTGGTGAAACCATGCGCTTCTGGGATTTCCGAGGCCCCTGGCTGGAGCCCCTGCGCGGTCCCAACGGTCTGAGCCTCGACAAGCTCCAGAACGACATTCAGCCCTGGCAAGTGCGCCGGGCCGCTGAATACATGACCCACGCGCCCAACGCCTCGATCAACTCCGTGGGTGGGGTGATCACTGAGCCCAACTCAGTGAACTTCGTGAACATCCGCCAATGGCTGGCTGCCACGCAGTTCATCCTTGCCTTCTTCTTCCTTGTGGGTCACCTCTGGCATGCCGGCCGCGCCCGCGCCGCCGCTGCCGGTTTCGAAAAAGGCATCGACCGTCAGGCCGAGCCCACTCTTGCTATGCCCGACCTCGACTAGGTTCGGCACCCAGGCTCCATGAAGCCCCTTCACCCCCGCCTTGTCGGGGGTTTTTTATGGCGAAACGTCGAGTTCCGAAGATCACGGTTGTGGCCCCAGCAGGCGCCTCGGGCGGCGCGGGTCAAGACCCCTCGGCCAGAAGCCAGCGCCGCAGCAGCGGCAGGCTCAGGCCGATCACGTTGCTGAAGCAGCCCTCGATCCGCTCCACGTGCAGTCCACCGCGGCCCTCGAGCGCAAAGCCACCGGCGCAGTTCAGCGGTTCGCCCGTGGCCACGTAGGCGCTGATCTCGTCTGCCCCCAGCGGGGCGAACAGCACCCGGGTGGTCACCGTGGCCAGCAGCGGGGCCGGGCCGGGACGCAGCAGCTCAGGTCGCAGCAGGTCAGGCCGGAGCAGGCAGTGCCCCGTGTGCAGCTCCCCCAGTGGCCGGCCATACGGCTCCAGCGGGCTTCCGCGTCGGCGGCGTCGCGGGGCTTGCCGAACACCTCACCCTCGAACTCCAGCACCGAATCGCAGCCCAGCACCGGAAGCCGCCCTGCCTCCCCAGCCAACCCCACCTCCAGCGCCGCCACCGCTTCCGCCTTGGCCCGCGCCAACAACTGCACGAGTTGGGCCGGTTCGGCCGCTTGGATGGCCTCCTCATCGATACCGCTCACCCGCACACGGTGGGGGATGGCGGCCTGCTCCAGCAGGCGGCGGCGGGCGGGGGAGGCGGAGGCCAGCAGCAACATCGCCAGCGGTGGGGCAGGGGTGGACCTGAGAATGGCAGCAGTTGGCCGGCCCCTCCCGGTTCCCGCGCTTGAGCCAGATCCCCACGCCAGCCGATCCGCCCACGGCGGCCCCCTCCCTGAGTTGATCGATGGCGATGGGCGCTCCCGGGCACGGGCCTGGCGGGCCATGGGCTGCCTGCCCTTCCGGCGGGCCCTCTATGAGCGGCTGGCGGAAGGGGGCGTAAGCGCCGAGGATCTCAGCGCCCAGGAGGCGGTGCCGCACTGGCTCCAGCGGCCTCTGAGCCGTCGCCAGGCGGAGCAGCATCTGGCCTGGCTGATCCGCCTGGGGCTGATCCGCTGGGAGGTGGATGGCCAGGGCCTCACCGACCGGGTGCGGCTCACCCCCATGGGCCGGCAGTTGCTGCGTCAATGGCCCGGAGAAATCCCCAGCGCCGGACCCCTGGCCCGGCTGCGCGACGCCCTGAGGCGCCACTGGCCCCTGTGAGTCCTGCCACGACGAACTCCCCCGCCATCGGTACCACACCACTGATGGTGCTGGGCACCAGCAGCGGCGCCGGCAAATCGCTGATGACCGCGGCCCTCTGCCGGGTGCTGCGGCGTCGGGGCGAAACCCCCTGCCCTTCAAGGGACAGAACATGAGCCTCAACGCCTGGGTGGATCAGGGCGGCGGCGAGATGGCCTACTCCCAGGCCCTGCAGGCCTGGGCCGCCGGGCTGGAGCCCCAGGTGGCGATGAACCCGGTGCTGCTCAAGCCCCAGGGCGACAGCACCAGCGAGGTGATCCACCTGGGGCGCTCCGTGGGGGTGACCCGCGCCGAGGACTACTACCGCGACTGGTTCAGGCCCGGCTGGGACGCCATCCGAGCGGGCCTCGATCAGCTGCGCGCCGCCCACCCCGGCGGCCGGCTGGTGCTGGAGGGGGCCGGCAGCCCGGTGGAGGTGAACCTGCAGCCCAGGGATCTCACCAACCTGCGCCTGGCCCAGTTCCTGCGGGCGCGTTGCCTGCTGGTGGCCGACATCGAACGCGGCGGGGTGTTCGCTCAGATCGTCGGCACCCTGGCCCTGCTGCGCCCGGTGGAGCGCCCCTTGATCAAGGGCCTGCTGATCAACCGCTTCCGGGGCCGCAGCAGCCTGTTCGAAGACGGCCGCCGCTGGCTGGAGCGGGAAACGGGCCTGCCGGTGCTGGGGGTGATGCCCTGGCTCGACGAACTGTTCCCACCAGAAGACTCCCTCGATCTGCTGGAGCGGCGGGCGCGCAAACCGGAGGCGGAGCTGGAGATCGCCGTGCTGAGGCTGCCCTCGATCAGCAACTTCTCCGATCTCGATCCCCTCGAGGCCGAGCCGTCGCTGCGGTTGCGCTGGATCCGCCCTGGCGATCCCCTGGGCCGCCCCGACGCGGTGCTGCTGATCGGCAGCAAGCAGACCCTGCGGGATCTCGAAGCACTCAAGGCTGCGGGCCTGGGCGCTCAGCTGAAGGCTTACCTGGCCGAAGGGGGCCACGTGTTCGGCCTCTGCGGCGGGATGCAGATGCTCGGCAGTGAACTGCTCGACCCCGATGACCTCGAGGGGGAGCGGCGGGCCCAGGGGCGGTGGCGGGCCTGGATCTGCTGCCGCTGCGCACGCGTTTCGGCGCCACCAAGACCCTGCGTCAGCAGCGCGGAGCGGCCCTCTGGCCGCCGGGGGCGCCCCTGGAGCTGGAGGGGTTCGAGCTGCACCGGGGGCAAACCGAGCCGCTCGATGGTGCCCCGGATCAGCCGAGGCCCCTGGCCGCAAGCACAGGCCTTGGCTGGTGGCTGCCCGTCGGCGATCGGGGCGGGCTGGTGGCCGGCGCCTACCTGCACGGGCTTTTCGAAGCGGGGGCCTGGCGGCGGCGCTGGCTCAACCGGCTGCGCGAGCGACGAGGGCTCCCCCTGAGCGAGCGGCAGCCCCACCACGGCCGCCAGCTGGAGGCCCTGCTGGATCGACTGGCGGATGCCTTCGAAGCACACGTGGACCTGGGGCCCCTGCTGGGTCCCCCTGAGCCCCCAGGCTGAGCAGCGCCGATGATGCAGCTGTGTTGCGCAGCACCAACCGCCATGGGGGAGAAGGCCACCATCGAGGTGACCTGGCCTGGGGGAGTCCGGGGCCCGGTGCAGGTGGGCCGGGACTGGCTGCCGGCGGCGGCCGAGGCGGGCCTGAACATTCCCACCGGTTGCCTGGCGGGCAGCTGCGGTGCCTGCGAGATCGAGGTCAATGGCCGCGTCGTGCGGGCCTGCATCGCCACGGTGCCCTCAGCCCGCAGCGGCCGGCTGCAGGTGGCGCTGGCCGCCGATCCCCACTGGTGAGGCACCAGGAGCCAGCGGCTCAGCGCTGGATCAGTCCGCCCCCCAGCAGGCACTCACCTTCGTAGAACACCGCCGCCTGGCCCGGGGTGATCGAGAACTGGGGCTCGCTGAACTCCAGCGTCCAGCGGCCCTCTCCGCCGGGGGTCAGTCGGGCGGGCTCCGGAGCGCTGCGGTAGCGCACCTGCACCTCCACCTCCAGGGGCTTGCCCGGAGCCTCGATCGACACCCAGTTGAGTTCGTCGAGCTGGCAGGAGGAGCGGGCCGCCTCGGCCCGGGGGCGACCACCACCCGGTTGAGGGCCCCGTCGAGGCGCACCACGTGCAGGGGCTGGCTCCAGGCCACCCCCAGACCCTTGCGCTGGCCGATGGTGAAGTGCTCGATGCCGTCGTGGCTGCCCAGCACGGTGCCGTCAGCGAGCACGATCTCCCTGGGCGCGGCGGCAGGTAGGCATCCAGGAACGCCTTCATCGAGCCGTGGTGGTCCGCCAGGCAGAGGTCCTGGCTTTCGGGCTTGGCGGCGGTGCGCAGGCCGTAGCGCTCCGCCTCGGCGCGGGTGTCGGCCTTGGTGAGTTCGCCAAGCGGAAACACCAGAGCGGCGAGCACCTCCTGGGAGAGGCCGTAGAGGAAATAGCTCTGGTCCTTGTGGGCGTCGAGGCCGCGCAGCAGCTGGGTGCGGCCGTTGGCGGCCTGCTCGGCCGGGCGCGTGCGGGCGTAGTGACCGGTGGCGAGGCGACCGATGCCCAGCTCGGCCCTGGCCCACCCCAGCATCGGGGCGAATTTCACCTCCCGGTTGCAGCGGGAGCAGGGCAGGGGGTCACCCCTTCGCCGTAGCCCGCCACGAGGAAATCAACGATCTGCTCGCGGAAGCGCTCGCGGGAATCGACCACGTGGTGGGGCACCCCCAGCTGCTCACAGATGCCGGCGGCATCCACCAGCCCTTCGGCGCAGCAGGCCCCCTTGCCGCTCATCAGCCAGAGGGTGAGGCCCTCCACCTGCCAGCCCGCCTGCACCAGCAGGGCGGCGGTGAGGGAGCTGTCCACACCGCCGGAGAGGCCCACCGCCACCCGCTGCTCCCCGGGCCAGGCGGCCAGGCGCGCCAGGGCCTCCGCCCCGGCCCGTGTGGCGGCGGGGCTCGAAAACACCGAGGGCAGGGAAGCGGTGGTCAAATCGAAGCGCCTGGGAGTTCCCATCATGGAACCGGGACTGGTCCCCTGTCTGAAGGTCTCCCCACCATGCGTGCGCCCCACCCCCCTGGCCCCGGCGGGATGCCGCCCATCTGCTGGCGAGCTCGGCCCAGATGGCGGCGATCGAAGCGGACCTGTTCGCCCATGGGCTGCCGGTGGAGGCGCTGATGGAGAAGGCGGCCCTGGCGATCACGGCGGCGCTGTTGAGTGCGCCCTCGCGGCTGAAGCAGGGGGTGACGGTGCTGGTGGGCCCCGGCCACAACGGCGGCGACGCCCTGGTGGTGGCCCGGGAGTTGCACCAGGCAGGTATTCCGGTGCGGTTCTGGAGCCCGTTCGAGCGCCACAAGCCGCTCACCGCCCGCCACCTGGAGTACGCCCTGTGGCTGGGGATTGAGCGGCTCAGCGCCGCCCCCGATCCGGCCGAGGACAACCTTTGGATTGATGGCCTGTTCGGCATCGGCCAGAGCCGGCCGTTGGACCCGTCAATCGAGGTGCTGCTGGAGCAGCGTCAGCGCCGGCGGCCCGGCCGCCTGGTGGCGATCGATGGGCCCAGTGGCCTCTGCGCCGACAGCGGCCAGCTCCTGGGCCGCGTCGCCGCCTGCGCCCAGACCACCTACACCCTCGGACTGATCAAGCAGGGGTTGGTGCAGGACACCGCCCTGGCCTGGGTGGGGGAGCTGCGGCGCCTCGATCTGGGGCTCCCCAAAGGCTGTTGGAAGCGCTGCCGCCCCAACAGCCCCTGGGCCTGGCTGCCGCCGACCGGCACGGGGCCCCGGCCCCCCAGCTGGGGCCGGAGCGGGCCAAGTACGGCCGCGGACGACTGCTGCTGGTGTGCGGCAGCGAGCGCTACCGCGGCGCCGTCCAACTGGCCCTGCTGGGGGCCAGTGCCAGCGGTTGCGGCAGCCTCCGGGCCGCCTTGCCCGAGGTGATAGCCAGGGGGCTCTGGGCCGTGCAGCCCCATGTGGTGGTGGAACGCGCCCTGACCTGCGATCGCGACGGCAGCCTGCACATCGGGGCCCTGGGGGAGCCCGGTGCTCTGGAGCGGCTCGATGCGGTGCTGCTCGGGCCGGGGATCGGAGCGATCGCTGCAGGCGAGGGAAGGCCCGGGGAAGAGGCGGAATCGGAGCAGGGGGCCTGGCGGGCGCTTCAGGGCTTCACCGGCCTGCTGGTACTCGATGCCGATGGCCTCAATCGGCTGGCCCGCCGGCCCAGCGAGGTTGCCCTGCTCTGGCTCCAGGGCCGCTCAGGCCCCACCTGGCTCACCCCCACGGGGGCGAATTCGCCAGGCTGTTTCCCGGGCTGGCCGGGCTGCCGCCCCTGGAGGCCGCCGCCGCCGCCGCCGCCGCCAGTGGCGCCACGGTGTTGCTCAAGGGGGCACGCACGGTGGTGGCCAGCCCCCAGGGGCAGCGCTGGCAGTTGATCGAGGCTGAGCCCGCCTGCGCCCGCGCCGGCCTGGGGGATGTGCTCGCTGGCTACGCGGCCGGACGCGGGGCCATGGCGATCGCAGGCGACGGAGCCACCGGTGGCCAGACAGCCGTGGAAACCTTGAGCGCCCTGCTGGCGGCGATGGCCCTCGACCATGCCCAGGCCGGGCTCCAGAGCGCCCGGGAGGGGGAGCAGGGGCGGCGACGCCGATGGCCGTTGCCGCGGCGCTGGGGCGCATCGGTGCCGAGGCAAGCTCCCACGGCTGACGGGCGTCTCACCATGGCCGCCGCCCGCGGCGCCCCGCACAAAAAATGTGTGGTTTTACACGTATAAAGCTGAAGGGTTATTGACATGACAGCCGCGAACCGCAAGTTCATACGAGATTCATTGCATCGAAAGGCCCAGGGTTCATGACAACCTCCAGCCTCCAGGCCAGTGGCAGCCGCCGGAGAGGCAGTGACCCGATCAGCTGGTATCTGGCGACGATCGGCCGTGTACCGCTGTTGACCCCGGCCGAAGAAATCGAACTCGGCAATCAGGTGCAAACGATGATGCGCCTGATCGAAGAGGGGAACCTCGAGCTGCTCAGTGATCAACAGAAAAAGACGATCAAGGTGGGGCGGCGCTCCAAGGATCGAATGATGAAGGCCAACCTTCGTCTGGTGGTGAGCGTGGCGAAGAAGTATCAGGGCAAAGGCCTTGAACTTCTTGATCTCATCCAGGAGGGATCTCTGGGGCTCGAGCGGGCGGTCGAAAAGTTCGATCCCACCCGGGGCTACAAGTTCTCCACCTATGCCTTCTGGTGGATCCGCCAGAGCATGACCCGGGCGATTGCCTGTCAGTCGCGCACGATTCGCCTGCCGGTGCACCTGAGCGAACGGCTCAGCGCCATCCGCAAGGTGAGCCTCGATCTGGCCCACAAGTTGGGGGCGATGCCGAGCCGCCAGGAAATCGCCGAAGCGATGGCGATCCCCATCGAGGAACTCGATTCCCTGCTGCGCCAATCCCTGACCACCTCCAGCCTGGATGCCCCGGTCAACGGTGAGGAGGGACGCAGTTTTCTCGGGGATCTGATCGCCGACAACAGCCAAGGCGAACCGCTTGATCTGGTGGAGCGCGGCATGCACCATGAGCAACTGGGGCGCTGGCTCACTGCTTTGACCGACCAGGAGCGGCAGGTGCTGGAGTTGCGTTTCGGGCTCGAAAGCCAGGAGCGCCACACCCTGGCCGAGATCGGCCGGCTGTTGGAGGTGTCCCGCGAGCGGGTGAGGCAGGTGGAGCTCAAGGCCCTGCGCAAACTGCGCAACCTCACCCGCCGTCAGAGCGTCGATCTTTGATCGCCAGCTGGGTCGATCTCTAGATCGCCCTTCGATTGGGGTGGGTCAGTCTTCCGCCCAGATGTAGCGGGTGAGCTCGGAGGGATCGGGCTCAGGGGCCGCCAAAGCAAAGCTGACCGCATCGGCCACTTCGGCATCGATCTCCTTTTCGATCGCCTTGAGCTCCTCGGCGCTGGCCAGGCCGTGCTCCTTGAGGTGGGCAGCCAGTGCCTTGATCGGATCGCGCTCCGCCCAGAAGGCCTTCTCGGCCTCGCTGCGCAGTTCATCGGGGTCGGCCAGGGAGTGGCCGCGGAAGCGATAGGTGAGGCACTCCAGCACGGTGGGGCCCTCACCGGCGCGGGCCCGCTCGATCGCCCGCTGGGCCGCGGCCCGCACCGCCAACACGTCCATCCCATCCACCTCCTCACCGGCCATGCCGAAGGCCGCCGCCTTGCGCCAGATCTCCGGATCGCTGGTGGCCCGGTCGTGGGCCATGCCGATCGCCCACTTGTTGTTCTCGACCACGAACAGGATCGGCAGTTTCCAGAGGGCCGCCATGTTCAGGCACTCGAAGAACTGACCGTTGTTGCAGGTGCCATCACCGAAGAAAGCGGCCGTCACCGCATCGCTGGAGGCATCCCCGAGGGCGTCGCGCTTGTAGCGGCTGGTGAAGGCCGCCCCGAGGGCCACCGGAATGCCCTCGCCGATGAAGGCATAGCCCCCCAACAGATGGTGCTCTTTGGAGAACAGGTGCATGGAGCCACCACGCCCCTTGCTGCAGCCGGTTGCCTTGCCGAACAGCTCACTCATCACCTCCCGGGCGGGCACGCCGGCGCTGAGGGCGTGCACGTGGTCGCGGTAGGTGCTGCAGAACCAGTCGTGCTGGGCCTTCATCGCCTTGATCACGCCCGTGCTGACGGCCTCCTGGCCGTTGTAGAGGTGCACGAAGCCGAACATCTTGCCCCGGTAATACATCTCGGCGCACTTGTCCTCAAAGCGCCGACCCAGGGTCATGTCGCTGTAAAGCATCAGCCCGTCGTCGCGGCTGACCGTGGTGGGACCGGCGGGATAGAGCGCCGCCAGACGCTCCGCATGGCTGCCAGGGCCCCCGGTGGAACCCTCCGCAGCGCTGACTCCGCCGACCTGAACCGGGGCAACGATCTCCTGGGTCATGGCGGAGGAGGCTGATCGGGTGAGGCTGACTGTACGGGGTCCGTCCGCATTCGGCAGTCAAAACCACTGACGCTGCCTACAGTCGCGTGCCACCGGTGTCCCGCGGTTGGAACTGCCGATCGACCATTTCCGCCTTCTCGGTGTCAGCCCGGCCGCCGACGCCCAGACCGTGCTGCACACCCTGAAGCTGCGGCTCGATCGCCCCCCGACCAGGGCTTCACCCAGGAGACCCTCCTGGCCAGGGCTGAGCTGCTGCGCAACAGCGCCGATCTGCTCAGCGATGGGGAGCGACGCGCCCGCTACGAGGCCGAACTCACCAACCTGTCGGTCGCGGAGACCTCGCTGGTGCCGGGACTGGAGGTGCCCCCTCCAGGGAGGTGGCGGGCCTGCTGTTGCTGCTGGAGGCGGGCCAGGGGGCGGAAAGCTTCGAAGCCGCCCGCCGCGGTCTCAACCCACCCCAGGCTCCGGCCCTGGGCAGCAGCCGGGAAGCTGACCTGACCCTGCTGGCGGCCCTTGCCTGCCAGGCCAGCGCCGAGGATTACCGCAAGGAGCGCCGCTACGAGGCCGCCGCCCAGACCCTGCAGCTGGGGCTGCAGCTGCTGCAGCGCATGGGCCAGTTGCCGGCCTCCCGCCAGGCGATCGAACGCAGCCTGGCAGCCCTGCTGCCCTACCGGATCCTCGATCTGCTCAGCCGCGATCTGGCCGCCGTGGCCGAGCGCCAGGAAGGCCTGCAACTCCTGGAACAGCTGGTGCAGCAACGGGGTGGACTGGACGGCCAGGGGGACCCCGACTTCAACGCCGGGGAGTTCCAGGCTTTCTTCAAGCAGATTCGCCAGTTCCTGACGGTGCAGGAGCAGGTCGATCTGTTCAGCCACTGGGCGGTGCCGTCCTCTCCCACCGCCGGTTTCCTGGCCAGCTACGCCCTCACCGCCTCCGGTTTCAGCCAGCGCAAACCGGAGCGGATCGCCTCCGCCCGCGAGCGCCTGGCCGCCGGTGGCCAGAGCGGCATGGAGCCCTATCTGGCTTGCCTGTCGCTGCTGCTGGGCCAGGTGGAGACCGCTCAGACCCTGTTTGCCCAGGGGGCCAACGAGGAGCTGCGCCGCTGGGCGGCCGAACAGGGGAGGAACCCCTGGCTGGCCTCTGCGCCTACTGCATCGACTGGCTCGATCGCGAGGTGTTGCCGGGCTACCGCGACATCGAAGTGGACGTGGATCTGGAGGCCTGGTTCGCGGATCGAGACGTGCAGCTCTATGTCGAGCGTGAGGACCGCAAACACCTACGCAGCGGAGAGGCCGGAGCCGCAGGCAGCTTCGCTGAGGCCCCCAACCTCCTGGCGGATTGGTCGCCCGCCATCTCAGGGCTCGGCAGCGGCACCGGTGTTCCCGTGGTGCCCCATGGTCTGGAGCAAGGGGCCGAGGAGGACGAGGTCGAAGACGAACTGGACTGGCCGTCATGGCCCCAGTGGCAGCTACCCCAGTGGCAGTGGCCCCAGTGGGGCAGGCCGCTCCAGGCGATCAGCGCCTGGTTCCCGCCAGATCTGCGCCTGCCGGCGTTGAAGCGGCCGGCCCTCACCCGGCCCGCCTTCAAGCGGCCGACCTTCAGCCGGCCAGAGCTTCCCCCTGGGGCCGCCCCGCCGCCCAGATCCTGCTGGCCCTCGGCGTGGCCGCCGGTGGCCTGGCCCTGGTGCGCCACCGGCTGGCAGCCGGAACGCCCGAGACCAGGAGTCCCTCCAGCTCAAGCCCAGCGCCGCTGAGCCAGCCCGCCCCCCTGGCCACACCCCCGAGCGCGAAACCCGCCCCCCTTGCCCGCCGCCCTGCCCCTGGTGAGCGAGGAGCCCACCCCTGAGGAATTGCAAGCACTGCTGGAGGCCTGGCTGAAGGCCAAGGCCGCCGTGCTCGCCGGGGGCCGCGCCGAGCTGCCCCTCGATGAGCTCGCGCGCGCTCCCCAGGTGGATCGGCTCAACCGCCAGCGCCGCGAGGATGAAGCGGCCGGTCTCAGCCAGGCGATCGACTCCAGCGTGCGTCGCTTCACGATCACCAGCCGCTCCGCCAACCGCATCGAAGCGGAGGTGGAACTGCGCTACAGCGATGAGCTGCGCAACAGCCAGGGCAAGGTGCTGGAGCGGACCCCCGAGGGCAGCCGATCGAATAGGTATGTGTTCGGCCGCGACGGCAAGACCTGGAAGCTGGTCTTCTTCCGCCCCCTGGCCTGATCCGACTCCCATCCCCCCTGCCCGTAGCCACGCTTCGACCATGTTTGATGAGCTCTCCCAACGTTTCGAGGATGCGGTCAAAGGCCTCAGGGGCCAGGCCACGATCACCGAATCGAACGTGGATGGGGCCCTCAAGGAGGTGCGCCGGGCGCTGCTGGAGGCCGACGTCAGCCTCGCGGTGGTCAAGGACTTCATCGCCGACGTGCGCGCCCGGGCCCTGGGGGCCGAAGTGGTGCGCGGCATCAACCCCGACCAGAAATTCATCCAGCTCGTCCATGGGGCCCTGGTGGAGGTGATGGGCGGCGCCAACGCCCCCTGGCCCAGGTTGAGACGGCCCCCACGGTGGTGCTGATGGCGGGCCTCCAGGGGGCTGGCAAGACCACCGCCACCGCCAAACTGGGCCTTCACCTCAAGGAACAGGGTCGCCGCGCCCTGCTGGTGGCCGCCGACGTCTACCGGCCCGCCGCCATCGATCAACTGCAGAGCCTCGGCCGCCAGATCGGCGTGGAGGTGTTCAGCCTCGGCGCGGGCGCCAAGCCCGAGGAGATTGCCGCCGCCGGTGTGGCCAAGGGCCGCGAGGAGGGCTTCGACACGGTGATCGTGGACACCGCCGGTCGGCTCCAGATCGACACCGCGATGATGGAGGAGATGGTGCGGATCCGCACCGCCGTGGCCCCCGACGAGGTGCTGCTGGTGGTGGATTCGATGATCGGCCAGGAGGCGGCTGAGCTCACCCGCGCCTTCCACGAGCAGGTGGGGCTCACCGGGGCGGTGCTCACCAAGCTCGACGGCGACTCCCGCGGCGGCGCCGCCCTCTCGATCCGCAAGGTGAGCGGCGCGCCGATCAAATTCATCGGCACCGGCGAGAAGGTGGAAGCGCTGCAGCCGTTCCACCCCGAGCGGATGGCCAGTCGCATCCTCGGCATGGGCGATGTGCTCACCCTGGTGGAGAAGGCCACCAAGGAGGTGGAGCTGGCGGATGTGGCGCGGATGCAGCAGAAGCTGCAGGAGGCCACCTTCGACTTCTCCGATTTCGTTCAACAGATGCGCCTGATCAAGCGCATGGGCTCACTCGGGGGCCTGATGAAGATGATCCCCGGCATGAACAAGATCGACGACGGCATGCTCAAGCAGGGGGAGGCCCAGCTCAAGAAGATTGAGGCGATGATCGGCTCGATGACCGCCGCCGAACGTCAGCAGCCGGAGTTGCTGGCGGCCCAGCCCTCCAGGCGGCGCCGCATCGCCGCCGGCAGCGGCCACACCCCCGCCGATGTGGACAAGGTACTGGCCGATTTTCAGAAAATGCGCGGCTTCATGCAGCAGATGAGCCGTGGCGGTCTCGGTGGGGGCCTGCCGGGGATGGGCGGTGGCTTCCCGGGGATGGCAGGAGGGTTCCCCGGCATGGGGGGCGGCCTGCCCGGAATGGGGGATTCCCAGGCCAGCCGGGGGCCGCGGCCCGGGGCGGCGCCGCGCCGCGGCCCCCAAACCGACCAAGAAACGCAAGGGTTTCGGGCAGCTCTGAGGTGGTCAGGCCGCAGGGTATCGTTGACGATTGGCGCGTGATTTCACCGCCGTTTCCTCCTCCAGCAAACAAGGCAAGGCCACGATGATCAAGCTCCGCCTGAAGCGGTTTGGCAAGAAGCGGGAAGCGAGCTTCCGCCTGGTGGCCACCAACAGCACCTCCCGCCGCGACGGCCGCCCCCTCGAGGAGCTGGGCTACTACAACCCCCGCACCGACGAGACCCGGCTGGATACCGAGGCGATCCGTGTGCGTCTGGGCCAGGGCGCCCAACCCACCGACACCGTGCGCACCCTGCTGGAGAAGGCCGGGCTGGTGGAGAAAACCATCCGTCATGGCGAAACGGTCGGAAAGCTGAAGCAGGCTGAAGCCCGCGACGCCGCCGCCAAGGCCGCCGTCAAGGAAGCCGCGGCAGCCAAAGCCGCTGAAGCCGTTGCTGCGGCTGAAGCCAAAGCTGCCGAAGCCAAAGCCGCTGAAGCCGCTGAAGCCGCTGCCGCCGCCGCAAGCGAAGCCGAACCGGCCGCCACGGAAGCCTGATCAGCCCCCCATGGCTGGGGTCGACGGCCTCTCCTCCTTCTGCCTTGAGCTGCCCGATGGGGGCACGGCCCTGGCCCTGGCCGGTGAGGCGGACGCCACCCTGCACCGCATCGCCGAACTCACTGGCGCCACCCTGGTGCTGAGGGGGCTCAACCTGGTGATCCAGGGGCGTCCCTCCCAGCTGGAGCGGGCCGCGGCCCTGGTGGAGTTGCTGCGACCCCTCTGGCAGGAAGGCCAGGCGGTCAGCGCCGTCGACCTGCAGACCGCCCTCGCCGCCCTGGACACCGGCCGCGGCGAGGAGCACCAACAGCTGGGCCAACAGGTCCTGGCCCGCAGCCAGAGCGGCCGGCTGCTGCGCCCCCGCACCCTCAACCAGAAGGCCTACGTCGAGGCGATGGAACGCCACGACCTCACCTTGGCGATCGGACCCGCCGGCACCGGCAAGACCTTCCTGGCCACCGTTCAGGCGGTGCGGCTGCTCACGGAGCGCAAGGTGGAGCGTCTGGTGCTCACCCGGCCGGCGGTGGAGGCGGGCGAGCGGCTCGGTTTTCTGCCCGGCGATCTGCAGCAGAAAGTGGATCCCTACCTGAGGCCCCTCTATGACGCCCTCCATACCCTGCTGGGCACTGAGCGCACGGCCGCCCTGCTGGAGAAAGGGGTGATCGAGGTGGCGCCCCTGGCCTACATGCGCGGCCGCACCCTGGCCGATGCCTTCGTGATCCTCGATGAGGCCCAGAACACCACGCCGGCCCAGATGCGCATGGTGCTCACCCGCCTGGGGGAGAACTCGCGCATGGTGGTCACCGGCGATCCCACCCAGAGCGACCTGCCGCCCCAGCAGCCCTGCGGTCTGATCGAGGCGGCCGAGGTGCTCAAGGGGGTGGAGGGGGTGGCGATCTGCCGACTCAGCGCCGCCGACGTGGTGCGCCATCCCCTCGTTCAACGCCTGGTGCAGGCCTACGCCGAACGGGACCGTCGCCACAGCCGGGCTCTATAGGGAGAACCACACCCCACCCCCTGGCCTGCGCTGGCAGGATGGACAGGTTCGAACCCTCTGGTGAGCCATGCCGGCCAGCAGCAATTTTCAGCAAGCGATCCGCGAAGCCCAGAGCAGCGCGCTCGTGGGACCCAATGTGGTCAACAAGGCCCTGCCCTACGTGGGTGGCGGCATGGTGCTCACCGCCGGCGGTGTGGCCGGCGGCCTGACCCTGCTGGCCACCAGCCCAGCCCTGTTTCAGCCCCTGTTCTGGGTGGCGTTGATCGGCAACTTCATCCTCTTCTTCGTGGCCCAGAACGTGGCGATGAAGGGGAACAGCGCCACCGCCCTGCCCCTGCTCACCCTCTACAGCCTGCTGACGGGCTTCACCCTCAGCGGCATCGTCGCCCTGGCCATCGGCACAGCCGGCATCGGCGCCATCGGCGTGGCGGCCCTGGCCACCGGCATCACCTTCGTGATCGCCTCCTTCCTGGGGCGGCGCATGAGCGACAGCGTCGGGCAATCGCTCAGCGCCGTGGTGGGTCTGGGGATTCTCGGCCTGCTGATCGCCATGGTGGTGCAGGTGGTGGGCGGCATCTTCGTGCCCGGCTTCGGCGGCGGCGGCATGGAGCTGCTGATCGCCGGCTTCGGCACGGTGCTGTTTGTGGGAGCGGCCTTCGTCGACTTCTACACGATGCCCCGCACCTACAGCGACGACCAGTACCTGGCCGGCGCCCTGGGCATGTACCTGACCTACATCAACCTGTTCATCTTCATCCTGCGGCTGATCATCGCCCTCAACGGCGGCGGCCGCCGCGACTGAGGCACAGATGCTCTCAAGCCAGGCGCCCCCCAGGGGCGCTTTTTCATGGGCTGGCGCCGGGGGCGGCTGGAAGCTGCGCGGAATCACTCGGCCACCGCTTCGATCGCCGCCGCGATGGCGGCCTTCTGATCGCCGTCGTAGCCCCAGCGCTCCAGGAACGCCACATCGTCGCCGCTGCCCGCGGTGGCCGCCAGCAGGCGCTCCAGTCGCTCCTTCACCGCCCCAGGCTCCAGCAGCCGCAGCAGCTCCGTGCAGCGAATCTGCACCCGCTTCGATCCCGCCTGCTGGTCCCCGTCATCCGTGCGCCCGTGGTGCACCGCCATCGCCGTGCTCATCGCCAGGTTGCGGGCGGTGAGGTCCACCACCAGGTCTCCGGCGCCTCGCAGGCTCAGCACCAGGGTTTCCGGCAGCCGGTCCATCAGCGGACTGTCCCCGGCCAGGGCGACCACGAAGAAGCCCCGGGCCCCATCGAGGCTGGCCACCAGCTCCCCCACCCGATCGGCGAGCACCTCATCGCTGAGCTCCCCGCCTCCCAGAGCGCCAACCACTGGCCGGCGATCTCCATCGCCTGGGGAAAGCTGGGCGTGGCGGGGGAGCCGGAGGCGGGGGCTGTTGTGTCGGCGGCTTGAGTATCGGCGGCGTTGGTATCGGGCATCGGGCCGGTGGGCTGGCAGTGTGAAGGCTATGGAGATCCATGATCCACCGCCCGCTGAGCTCGCGGCGGAAGCCTTCCCCAGCAGCCCAGAGGGCTTCCGCTCCGGCTTCGTGGCCCTGATCGGCCGACCGAACGTGGGCAAATCCACCCTGCTCAACCAGCTGGTGGGCGAGAAGGTGGCGATCACCTCCCCGTGGCTCAGACCACCCGCAACCGCCTCCGGGCCATCCTCACCACCCCCAGCGCCCAGCTGGTGCTGCTGGACACCCCGGGAATCCACAAACCCCACCACCTGCTGGGCGAGCGCCTGGTGCAGAGCGCCCGGGGCGCCATTGGCGAAGTGGATGTGGTGCTGCTGCTGGTGGATGGCAGCGAGCCGGCGGGCCGGGGCGACGGCTTCATCGTCGAGCTGCTGCGCCACAGCCGCGCCCCGGTGCTGGTGGCCCTCAACAAGAGCGACCTGGTCGATCCCGCCCGCGCCGAGGAGCTCGCCGCCAGCTACCGCGCCCTGCTGGGCATTGACCCGGACACGTCCCCCTGGGGCGAGCGGCCTGCGCCCCTGGACTGGCCCCTGCTGGCCTGCAGCGCCACCACCGGCGCCGGCACCGGGGAGCTCGTGGAGGCCCTCGCCGCCCGGCTGCCCCTGGGCCCCCACCTCTACCCCGCCGGCGCGGTCAGCGATCAGCCGGAGCAGTTGCTGCTCTCGGAGCTGATCCGCGAGCAGGTGCTGCACCACACCCGCGAGGAGGTGCCCCACTCGGTGGCGGTGAGCATCGATCGCATCGTCGACGACGGCCCTCGGACCGCCGTGCTGGCCACGGTGCTGGTGGAGCGCTCCAGCCAGAAGGGGATCCTGATCGGCAAGGGCGGCACCATGCTCAAGACCATCGGCAGCGGCGCCCGGCTGCAGATGCAGAAGGTGTTTGACGGGCCGGTCTATCTGGAGCTGTTCGTGAAGGTGGTGCCGAACTGGCGCCGCAATCCCTCCAAGCTGGCGGAACTTGGCTATCGGGGAGACGGTTAAGCGCTCCAGGCCAGCCCGGCCAGCGGCTGAGAGGATGGAACCACCGCACCGCCCCGTCCTTTCCCCTTGACCGACAGCAGCGCTCCGTTTCCGCCCAAGGATCTGGCGGGCTTTCTGGCGTTCTGCGCCGGCGAATGGATGAGCCTGCGCAGCCGCTTCGCCCTGACCAGCGGCGGCGATGACAGCTGGCATGCCAGCGAGCGCGGCGAGCTGCGGGTGGAATGGCAGGCCACTGGCGGCGAAGGCGATCTCGGCGCTCTGACGTTCACCCCCAAGGGCCAGCCGTCGCGCCATCTGCGCTTCGGGGTCGACGGTGGCTTCCAGGCCGGGAGCAGCGCCGACGACAACGCCCCATTGCGCGGCACCTGGGAATTGTGGCCCGACGGCAGCCTTGAGCTGGTGGTGCAGCAGGGCGAACGGGAGCGGCGCGAGCGCATCTGGTTCACCAAGCCCAACCTGCGCCTGCGCAGCACCGTGGAGCGGTTCGCCGATGGCCGCCCGAGCGACGCCAGCTTCAGCTCCGAAATCCGCCGTGTCGCTCGTCCCCCCGCCCAGGAGGCATGAGCGGCCTCAGGCTCGATGTGGTCAGCCTGGCCCCCGAGGCCTTCGCCCCCCTGCGGGGCCTCGGTGTGATCGGCCGGGCCTTTGCCGCCGGCATCGCCGAGCTGCACACCCACAACCCCCGTGATTTCGCGAACGACCGCTACCGCAAGGTGGACGATGAACCCTATGGCGGCGGCGCCGGCATGGTGCTCAAGCCCGAACCCGTGTTCGCGGCGGTGGAGTCGATTCCGCAGCTAGCCCGGCGGCGCATCCTGCTGATGAGCCCCCAGGGCCGGCCCCTGCGGCAGGCCGACCTACAACGCTGGGCCACGGGCCACGACCAGCTGGTGCTGCTCTGTGGCCACTACGAGGGCTTCGATGAGCGCATCCGCTCCCTGGCCGATGAGGAGGTCTCGATCGGGGATTTCGTGCTCACCGGCGGCGAGCTGCCGGCGATGGTGGTGATCAACGGGGTGGTGCGGCTGCTGCCGGGCACCGTGGGCACGGCAGAGTCCCTCGAGTCGGAAAGCCACAGCACCCTGCTCCTGGAGCACCCCCACTACACGCGCCCCGCCAACTTCCGGGGCCAGGAGGTGCCCGAAGTGCTGCGCAGCGGCGACCACGGCGCCATCGCCCGCTGGCGCTTCGAGCAGCAACAGCAACGCACCGCCGAGCGGCGGCCCGATCTCCATGCCCGCTGGCTGGAGCAACAGGGGCTGAAAGACTGAGCTGGAGCGAACCGCGAGCAGCCCCATGCAACTGCGCATCGGCAACGGCTACGACATCCACCGGTTGGTGCCGGGTCGGCCGCTGATCCTGGGGGTGCGGCTGGAGCACCCCGATGGCCTCGGGCTCGATGGCCACAGCGACGCCGATGTGCTGGTGCACGCCCTGATCGATGCCCTGCTGGGGGCCCTCAGCCTGGGGGACATCGGCCTGCACTTCCCCCGACGACCCGCGCTGGAAGGGGGCCGACAGCCTGGTGCTGCTGGAGCAGGTGATGGCCCTGGTGCGGGAGCGCGGCTGGCAGGTGCTGAATCTCGATACGGTGGTCGTGGCGGAGCGCCCCAAGCTCAAGCCCCACATCACGGCCATGCGCAGCGCCATCGCCGCCCGCCTTGGGCTGGAGCCCGAGCAGGTGGGGGTCAAAGCCACCACCAACGAAGGGCTCGGTCCCACGGGCCGCGAAGAGGGCATCGCCTGCCACGCCGTGGCGCTCTTGCACAAACCCTGATCCCCATGGCGAGCGCCCGGCCCCGACCGTCATCGCCATCCCGCCGGGGGCAGTGGCTGTCTATGGTTCTTGGTTGGCTTGTGATCGCTCTCTTGGCGCTTCTTCAACCCCAATCAGCGGCCGCCAGCGGCGCAGCTCCGACGCCGCTGGCCGATCAGGCCGAGGTGGTGGAACTGCTGCGCCTGAGCGTGCCCGCCTCGGCGCGGGCCTGCTGGCTCCAGGCGGAAGCCTCCAGCTGGGGACCCTGGCTGGACCAGCAGCGTGGCTACCGCGGCCGCCAGCTGCTCTGGGATGCGGCGCGGCAGGAGGGGCTGATCCTGATCGGCTGGGCCAGCCGCAGCGACTGGAAATCGATCCCCGCCGCCACACTCGACCAGGTGCAGGAGCGCTTCGAAGCCGCCGCTCGCCGTTGCCTGGCCGCAAACGATCCCGGCACCGGTAAGGCCGCCAGCGGTGAGCGGCCGGTGAACCCCTTCCCGATCGTTGAGACCGCTGAGTTGGTGCCCGAGCGCCCCCCGGAGCCAGCCACCAGCGAGTTGCCATGACGCTCGCCCCAGGGCACGGCCATAAAGGACAGCGCCAAGAAGGACCCAGGGCCCCTGAGGGCCTCGACGGCATGATCGAGGGCCTGGTGCACCTGGATCTGGAGCGCCGTCAGCGGCTGGGCATGGCCGAGGCGATCTGGGGCGCCCACAAGAGCGCCGAACAGATCGCCGCCATCCTCGAGCGCCTGGCCCAGCTGGGTCAGCCGGCCCTGGTGACCCGGGTGGATCCGGCCAAGGCGGCCGCGGTGCTGGAGCTGGCCCCCGCCAGCCGCCACCACCCCCAGAGCCGCTGCCTCACCCAGGGGCCCCTGGAAGAACCGGCGGGGCCTGCTGCCGTCACGATCCTGACCGGCGGCACCAGCGACCTGGTGGTGGCCCAGGAGGCCGCCCTGGCCCTGAGCTGCTCCGGGGTGGCCAGCACGCTGCTGGTGGATGTGGGCGTGGCCGGGTTGCACCGGCTGCTGGGCCGCTTGGAGCAGTTGCGGCACTCCCGGGTGCTGATCGCCTGCGCCGGCATGGAGGGAGCCTTGCCCACGGTGCTGGCGGGGCTGGTGCCCCAGCCGGTGATCGCCGTGCCGGTGTCGGTGGGCTATGGGGTGAGTGAAGGGGGCCACGCGGCCCTGCAGGGGATGCTGGCCAGCTGCGCCCCGGGGCTCCTGGTGGTGAACATCGACAACGGCTATGGGGCCGCCATGGCGGCCCTGCGCATGCTCAGGGGGTCGCCTCAGGGGGCTTCAGAGCAGGCGCTCTGAGGAGACCGATCGGCTGGGGGAAGCTCCAGCAGCGTCTCCACCCAGCGGCGCATCGACAGGGGCAGCAGGCCCAGTTCGTAGCGCTGCAGAGCCTCAACCAGCACCGGTGTGTTCACCCATTCAACCGGCCTTGGTGCCATCCGTGGGGGCTGGAACTGGATCGCAGTGTGCAGCCCGCCGCACCCTTCCGCAAGGGGCTCAGAGGTGCTGGAGCTGGGGGTAGGCGGTGAGCAGTTCCTCGGTGCTGAGCACCTCACCGGCGCCCTCCGGCTGCCAGATCACTTCCAGTGCCAGCAATTCGGCAGAGGGCACCGAACCGAGCACCCGCAGGGCCTCGCGCAGCTCATCGGCCGTGGTCACCGCCTTGAGCGGAATGCGCCCGCGGCTGGCCACCAGCAGCGTGATGGCGATGAAATCACTGGTGGCATCGGCATTGCCGACGGCCGTGGTGGGTGAGTTCTGCCGCTGGCCGGCCACGTTAGAGGTGACCTCGCTGCGCAGCTTGCTGCGCTCGGTCATCGAGAGGCGGTTGAAGGTGGACTCGGCCGCGGCGAAGGCCACCTGGCCCAGTTCGCCATTGGCGTAGACCCAGAGATCGGGCTGGCGCAGCATGGCCAGGGTGGTGTCCTGAAGCACCCTCTGGAGACCAGTGTTGGAGCTGGTGTCGGAGCTGCCCGCGAGGCGGCGCAGATCCTCCTGAAGCTCCCGGGCCGAGGCCAGCAGGCCTACCTGCAGCTGGGCGATCGCCACCGGACCATCGCGGCGCGGGGCTTCGATCGCACCGCCCTCGCCTCCCATCAGGGCGCCGGAGCCACCGCGCAGGGCGTTGGCGATCACACCCACGATCGCCATCAGGATCAGAAATCCGAACAGGCCGCCACCGCCGAAGCCGAAGATCGGGATCAGGAAGGGAAAGCCGATGCCACCCCCATACCCCCGCCGTAACCGCCGCCGTAGCCACCGCGGTAACCACCGCCGCCACCGCCGTAGCTGCGGGGCATCGAGGGGGCCGAGCGGAAGCTGCCGCCGCCGATGCGGCCACCGCTGGCCGCCTGGGAGGGCGCCGGTGCCGCCAACAGCAGGCCGACCAGAAACACCGGCACGAGGAGGGTGCCGCAGAGTCGACGGAGGATCAGGAAACGCCGTGAAGGGGACAACGCTGTCACCTGATAGATGCTTATGACTCTAGAAACCCCCTCCCACGATGGTGACCACCTCGAGCCCATCGGCTTCCCGTACCAGCTGATCCGGCCAGTGGGCGCGCGGGAGGATCGCTCCGTTGAACTCGACCACCACCAGGCGCGGCTCGTAGCCGAAGTGGCGCAGGGCCGCCTCCAGATCCAGGCCCGCGGGGCAGGAACGCTGTTCACCATTGAGCAGCACCGCGATCATCTCCGCTGCGCTCATGCCAGGGCCGCCAGCAGGTCTCGGCTGGCCTGGCCGGGGTCAGCGGCCCCGGTGATCGCCCGCACCACCGCCACCCGCTGGCCCCCGCCGCCCGCACCGCCGCCAGGGTGGCGAGCTCGATGCCACCGATGGCGAAGAAGGGAATCGGCGATTCGCTCGCCGCCTGGCGCACGTAGGCGAGCCCGATGGGCGCCCGGCCCGGCTTGGTGGGGGTGGCGTTCACGGGCCCCACCCCCACGTAGTCGCAGCCGTCGGCCACCGCCTGGTGCAGCTGAGCCAGCTCGCCGGTGCTGCGGCCGATCAGGCGCTCCGGCCCGAGCAGGCGGCGGGCCACGGCGGGGGAGGTCCCCCTGGCCCAGATGCACCCCATCGGCGTCGAGCGCCAGGGCCAGATCAAGGCGGTCATTGACGATGAACAGGGCCCCGTGGCGGGCGCAGAGCTGGCGCAGGGCGCGCGCCTCCCGCCAACGCTCGCCATCGGCCGCGTCCTTGCTGCGGTACTGCACCAGGCGCACCCCCGCCTCCAAGGCGGCGGCCACGGCGGCCTCCAGCTGGGGCGAGGGGCTGGTGATCAGGTAGAGCCGGCACTGGGCCAGTTGGGCGCGGCGTTCATGGCCGCCCTGGCGGGCCCTGAGCACGGCCAGCTCCAGGTCGTAGAGGGCATAGCGCCCGGCGGCGGCCTGGCGGGCCAGCTCCGGAGCCTCGCTGCGGGCGAATTCCTCCAGCACCCGCAGGGCCTCCTGCACCCGGGCACAGTTGGCCGCCACCACCTGGGAAGGGGTCCGCCGCGACTCCTGGGCGGGATGGCCCAGGCCGGCGGCCGGGTCGGAGGCGGTGTGGCGCGCCTGCTTGAAGCGGTCCTCGTGCAGCAACCCAAGCCGCTGGCGCAGGTCCTTGGTGCGGGCCACCAGATCATCGCGGTCCAGGCCGAAGCGGCACCAGTCTTCGATCACCCGCAGGCCCTCGCGGGCCCGGTCCAAATTGGCATCCAGCAGCCGGGCGATTGCCTCTCGGCCCGCCTCCGCTGGCCGATCGACCGGCTGGCCGGTGTTGGGGGGATCCTGGGGCGAAGACTCCATCGACTTGGTGTTGGAGATGGCGAAGCGGGCGAAAGGGGCTGCCTAGGGTGGCGGGAGTGTGAGCGGTCCAGCAGCCATGGCGCAGGGAGAAGCGGAAAACCCGATGCTGGTGCTGATTTCAGGGATTCTGCTGCTGGGGGGCATCGGTGCCTTCATCGTCTGGGGCCTCACCAACGCCTACCCCGCCGCCTGAGCCCAGGCCAGCCATGGCCGCTGGGGCGCCACGGGCGCCGGTGAGCTCACGGGCCTGCTGGGCGTCACGGGCGATCTGGGCACTGAGCTCCTCCAGGTCGGAAAAGCGCTGCTGACGGCGCAGCAACGCCACCGGTTCAACCACCAGCTCACGGCCCTCCAGCTCCAGCTGCCGGTCCAGCAGGTGCACCTCCACCGCCGAGGGGGCCATGGGGTCCACCGTGGGCTGGGGACCGAGGTTCATCACCGCCGCCAGCGGCGGCCCGCCATCAAGCTGCGCGAAGGCGGCATAGACCCCTTCCAGGGGCAGAAACTTGCGGCCGTCCACCTGCAGGTTGGCCGTGGGCCAACCGATCTCCCGACCCAGGCCGCGGCCCCGCACCACCCGGCCACTGAAGCGGTAGGGCCGCTCCAGCAGCCGCGCGGCCTCCTCCAGATCACCCATGGCCAGGGCCTTGCGGATGCGGCTGCTGCTGAAACGTTCACCGTTGTCCTGGAGCATCGGCAGCACCTGCACGTCAATCCCATGGCGGGCACCGAGGGCCACCAGCTCAGCGGTATCGCCGCAGCGGCCGACACCGAAGCGGAAGTTCTCCCCCACGGCCACCACCCGGGCCTGCAGCTGGCCCACCAGCACCTGCTCCACGAAGGCGGCCGGACTCAGGGCCGCCAGGGCGCGATCAAACGGCACCAGCACCAGCTGCTCGATGCCCAGCGGTTCCAACAGGCTGAGCTTCTCCACCGGCAGGTCCAGCCGCAGGCGGGTGTCGCCAAAGAGCACTTCCCGGGGGTGGGGCCAAAAGCTCAACACCGTTGGCACGGGAGCTGGCCCAGGAGCGGTGCCAAGCGCGGCCGGCCGCCAACCCGTGACCGCCTCGATCACCCGCCGGTGGCCCCGGTGCAGTCCGTCGAAGCTGCCGAGGGCCACCGCCGTGGGCCGACGGGCCTCCTGGGGCGATCGCAGCGGAATCAAATCAGGGGAGTGTGCCTCGCCCGATCGATCCTCCCATGGCAAGTTTGAGGCGCACACTCCCTTCCGCCCCCGCCCCTTCCCCATGGCCGATCGCCTCGATCTGCTTCAGATCTCCGCCGCCCTGCGGCGCGTGGGCTGGGTGCGCTTCTGGTTTCAGCTGGCCCTGGGGATCGTGGTGGTGGGGGTGCTGATCTTCAACAACATCGGCGGCCAGATGGCGGCCAATTCCTCCCGGGCCCTGGGGCTGGGCCCGGGCCTCTCGCTCACCACGCTCTCGTTCTTCGTGCTGCTCTGGAGCCTCTGGCAGGGCTGGCTGGTGGTGCTCTGCGGCCGCGCCCTGGCCAGCCCCGCCCACCCCTCGAAAGGCGAAACGGCGCGGTTGGTCAAGCGCGGGCTGCTGGCGGATCTGGTCGGCCTCACCCTGGCGGCGGTGGGCTACCAGGCCCTGGCCGGCAGCCTGTTCGTGCAGGCCTCCCAGCAGGTGCCGGGCTTCTTCGGCGCCCAGATGCAGGGGGTGCCTGGCGCCGGCGGCCGCGTGGTGGGGCTGCCGATCACCTCGATCGAAATGCTCGCGGTGCTCAGCAACACCCAGGTGCTGTTCGCCCACCTGCTCGGGCTGATCATCAGCCTGTGGCTGCTGCAGCGGATCTACCGACCGCGCTGAAGATCGACCCGGAGCAGTCCGCCCAGGGCCTCCAGGCCTCCTCTCCAGAACAGTTCCGGCTGCAGGGGCGTGAGGGCGGCACCACCGGCATGGACCTGGGCCACATCCGTGGGCCAGTCCTGGGGCCGGCGCCGGCCGACTCCAGATCATTCACCACCTCCCCCGCCAGCCAGTAATAGGTGCGGCCCCGCGGGTCACTGCGGCGGTCGAACTGGTCGACGTAACGGCGCACCCCCGGCCGGCACCAGCGCAGCGGCGCGATCGAGCCGTCGGGCAGGGCGGGAACGTTGAGGTTGAGCAGCAAACCCTCGGGCCAGCCCGCCGCCAACACCTGCTCGGCCACGTCGAGGGCCAGGCGTGCGGCGGGCTCGAACTGGCGCCACTGGAAACAGGCGCTGCTCACCGCCAGGGCGGGCAGCCCGTCGAGGGTGCCCTCCATGGCCGCCGAGACCGTGCCGGAATAAAACACGTCGGTGCCCAGGTTGGGGCCGTGGTTGATGCCCGAGAGCACCAGCTCCGGGGGTTCCTCCAGCAGGCTGGAGAGGGCGAGCTTGACGCAGTCGGAGGAGTGCCGCTGCAGGCCCAGGCCCGCACCCCAGCGGCGAACAGCTCATCGGCCCGCTCCGCCCGCAAGGGCGTCTGCAGGGTGAGCCCATGGCCGGTGGCGGAGCGTTCCTGGTCGGGGCAGACCACCGTGACCTGATGCCCCCGGGACGCCGCCTCGGCCGCCAGGACACGGAGGCCATCGGCGAAGACCCCGTCGTCGTTGCTGATCAGGATCCGCAGGGGGCCCATGGGCGCGTCCGTGAGAAGCGCAAACTAGGTCGCCCCTTGGGCGCGTCCGGGTGCGCCAGACGTCGCTACCTACAGTTAATGGCCCCCGTTGCCACGCCGTGAGCGCCCCATTGAGCCTGCAGGCGCTCACCGACCAGTTGGAGCAGCTTGAAGCCCAGGCCAGCGCTGAGATCGCCGCCGCGGACAGTCCGGCCGCGCTTGAAGCCCTACGGGTGTCCCTGCTGGGCAAGAAAGGCCGCCTCTCCGGGGTGCTTGGCGCCATGGGGCGGCTGCCCGCCGACGAGCGCCCGCTGGTGGGCCAACGGGCCAACGTGCTCAAGGAACTGGTGCAGGCGCAGCTGGGGGAGCGCCTGGCGGGGATGAAGGCAACGGCCCTGGCCGAGAAGCTGGAGCGCGAGCGGCTGGATGTGACCGCCCCGAGCACCTACACCCCGGTGGGCCACCGCCACCCCCTGATCACCACCACCGAGGAGATCGTCGACATCTTTTGCGGCCTGGGCTACCGGGTGGAGGAGGGCCCGGAGATCGAAACCGACCACTACAACTTCACCGCCCTCAACATCCCGCCCCACCACCCGGCGCGGGACATGCAGGACACCTTTTACCTCTCGGAGCACGAACTGCTGCGCACCCACACCTCGCCGGTGCAGATCCGCCACCTGGAGAAGAACCCACCCCCGGTGCGGATCGTGGCGCCCGGGCGCGTCTACCGCCGTGATGCGGTCGATGCCACCCATTCGCCGGTGTTCCACCAGGTGGAGCTGCTGGCAATCGACGAGGGGCTGGATTTCAGCCACCTGCGCGGCACGGTGACCGCCTTCCTGCAGGCCTTCTTCGGCGACCTGCCGGTGCGCTTCCGGGCCAGCTATTTCCCCTTCACCGAGCCGTCGGCCGAGGTGGATGTGCAGTGGCGGGGCCGCTGGCTGGAGGTGATGGGCTGCGGCATGGTCGATCCGGCGGTGCTCGAAGGCCTGGGGCTCGATCCGGAGCGCTGGAGCGGCTTCGCCGCCGGCCTGGGGGTGGAGCGGTTCGCCATGGTGCGCCACGGCATCGACGACATCCGCCGGTTGTTCAGCAGCGACCTGCGCTTCCTCGAACAGTTCTGAAGGTCTCCTGCCCAGGTGA
Organism: Cyanobium sp. ATX-6F1; assembly: GCF_047395825.1. Taxonomy (NCBI): domain Bacteria; kingdom Bacillati; phylum Cyanobacteriota; class Cyanophyceae; order Synechococcales; family Prochlorococcaceae; genus Cyanobium; species Cyanobium sp. ATX-6F1. The sequence goes on from NZ_JBCEBF010000003.1 coordinate 820,004, forward strand.
TTCCATAAACTCAGCTCACCCACGCTCCCGATCGGTGCCCTGCGTCGGACTGATCGTGAACGACGGCAAGGATCTGGCCGTCAACACCGCCGATGCGATCGAGCGCCGGCTGGTGGGGGCCGGCTATGGGGTGCTGCGGGCCAGCAGCTCCGGCGGCATGGTGGGCTTCGCCAACCCCGACCAGCACCTGCGCAACCTGGGCTACAGCGCCTGCGTGCCCAGCGATTTCCACGCCGAGATGGCCCTGGCGGTGGTGCTGGGGGGACGGCACCGTGCTCTCGGCCGCCCGCCAGACCGCCCCGATCGGCCTGCCGATCCTGACCATCAACACGGGCCACCTGGGCTTTCTGGCGGAGGCCTACCTCAACGAACTCGACACGGTGCTCGAGCAGCTGATCGCCGGCCGCTGGACGGTTGAGGAGCGCAGCATGCTGGTGGTGAGCGTGATGCGGGGCGAGCAGCGTCGCTGGGAAGTGCTCTGCCTCAACGAGATGGCCCTGCACCGCGAGCCGCTCACGAGCATGTGCCACTTCGAGATCGCCATCGGCCGCCACGCTCCGGTGGACATCGCCGCCGACGGGGTGATCCTCTCCACCCCCACCGGCTCCACCGCCTACGCCCTCAGCGCCGGCGGACCGGTGATCACCCCCGACTGCCCCGTGCTGCAGCTCACACCGATCGCCCCCCACTCCCTGGCCTCCCGCGCCCTGGTGTTCAGCGATCGGGAGCCGGTGACGGTGTTTCCGGCCACTCCCGAGCGGCTGATGATGGTGGTGGACGGCAGCGCCGGTTGCTACGTCTGGCCGGAGGATCGCGTGCTGATCCGCCGCAGCGACCATTCCGCCCGTTTCATCCGCCTGCAGGACCATGAGTTCTTCCAGGTGCTGCGCAACAAGCTGGGCTGGGGGCTGCCCCACGTGGCCAAACCGGGCGCCCACCAGCAGGCCCCATGACCCGGGTGCTCCTGCTGGGACGCACCTCCCATCCCCTGGCCTCGCGCCTGAGCGCCTCGGGCTATGAGCCCCTCTGCCTGAGCCTGGAGGACCTGGCCCTGCCCCAGCAACGCGCCCTGCTGGTGGATCCGCCCCCGGCCGTGGTGGTGCTGGCGGCGGAGACCCAGTCGGCCATCGCCCTGCTGCGCCAGGACCTGCCCGGGGTGCCGCTGCTGCTGGACATCGGCAGCGACGGCGTCGACGCCCGCTCCAGCTGCCTCAGCGCCGGGGCCGATGATTTCTGGCTCTCGGGTTCCCCCCCAGCGATCTGCTGCTGCGGCTGCGGCTGCATGCTCGGGTGATGGACCGCAGCAGCGGCCGCTCACCGCTGCTGCAGCTGGCGGACCTGAGCCTCGACCCCGGCAACCGCACGGTGCGGCGCGGGCAGCGCCTGGTGGCCCTCACCGCCCGGGAGTACGGCCTGCTGGTGCACCTGCTGGAGCACTCCGGTCAGATTCTGAGCCGCGAGCAGATCCTGGCGGCGGCGTGGAAGGGGCAACAGGGAGTGGCCAGCAATGTGGTGGAGGTCTACGTGCGTTACCTGCGCCAGAAGCTCGAAGAAGGAGGCGAGCGGCGTTTGCTGCACACGTTGCGGGGGCGCGGGTACAGCCTCAGTGACGGGCTCCCCGACCAGGGGATCCCCCACCAGGAGCCCCCCGAAGCATGAGCCTCAGCCTCGTCCTCGCGGCCCTGATCGCCGCCACCCCCTCGGCCCCGAAAGCCGCCCAGTCCAAAGCGGTTGAACCGCTGGGCCCGCCCCAGTACCTGCCCATCGAGGCCGAATGGTGCCTGCCGCCGCTCGCCAGCGCCACGGGCGTCCTGGCGCCCCCCGCTGCCTTCAGCTCGAGGTGCCCCGTGCCCCCCGTCAGTACGCCTGGGGGCTGATGCAGCGGCCACCCCTGGCGCCCCTGCGCGGCATGTGGTTCCGCTTCCAGCCCGCCCAGCCCGTGAGCTTCTGGATGCACCGCACCCCCGAGCCGCTCGACATGCTGTTCGTGGCTGGGGAGCGGGTGGTGGCGATCGAAGCGGCGGCGACCCCCTGCCCGCGGCTGCCCTGCCGGAGCTACGGCCCGGAGCAGAAGGTGGACGGGGTTGTGGAACTGGCGGCAGGCCAGGCGGCCGCCCTGGGGCTGACCCCCGGCAGCCCGGCGCCGATCCGCTGGCTGACCGGCCTCAAGCCGGCGCCCTTGCACCAGCGGATCGGCGCCCCCTGAGCACCAGCACCGGGTTGAGGGGCGCCAGGCGGGTGCCCTCGGCCAACGGGGCCCCGCGCCAGGCCTGAAGCTGGCCCACCGCCACCGCCAGGCCGGAGCGCTCCAGCAGCGGCCGCAGTTCCGCGAGCGCTTCGAGGGTGGCCAGGGGCAACACCACCAGCCCGCCGGGCCGCAGGCGCTCCAGGACGGCCGCAAGAATCGCGGCGCGATCGCGGCCGCCGCCGCCGATCAGCACCCGGTCGGGATCAGGCAGCTGGGCCAGGGCCTCGGGGGCAGCACCCTCCAGGATCCCCGCGGGAGTCACCCCAAAGCGTCGGGCGTTGGCGGCGATCAAGGCCGCCGAGCCGCCCCGGCGCTCCAGGGCCCAGAGCTTCAACTCCGGCCGCAGCCTCAGGGCCTCCAGGCCAACACTGCCCACACCGGCGCCCAGATCCCAGAGCACCCCGGTGGCGGGCAGCTCCAGATCCGCCAGCAGCTGGATGCGCACCTCCCGTTTGGTCATCAGTCCGGGCCGGTCGCCCTGCTGCAGCCAGAGGCCATCGTCGAGGCCGAACAGGGGCAGGGAAGCCGGATCGGGATCGGCGGGCGGCTCGGCAATCAGCAGCACCAGATGCAGGGGGTCGAGATCCACCGGCAGGGGCTGCCCAGGCGCCAGCCGCTGCACGCGTTCGGCCGGGTGGCCCAGGCGTTCGCACAGCCAGAAGCCGTAGGACGCCTCCAGGCCTGAGGCGACAAGGATCCGGCGCACCGCACCGGCGCCGCCGCGGCCGGGATCGGTGAGCACCGCCAGGGCGGGCGGGCGCTGCTGCAGCCGCTGGGCCAGGGGTTCGGGGTCGCGGCCGTGGAGGCTGATCCAGCTGGCGTCCTGCCAGGGGCGGCCCAGGCGGGCAAAAGCCAGCTGCAGGGAGCTGGGGGCGGGATGAAAGCGCAGGGCGCCGGCGCCCAGGTGCTGCACCAGCAGCCGGCCGATGCCGAACCAGAGCGGATCGCCGCTGGCCAGCACCACGGCGGGCATACCAGCCGCCAGGGCCGCCCCCAGGGGGCCATCAGTTCATCGGGCCGGTCGCTGGCGAGCAGCCGGGGCAGGGGGCGATCCAGCCGACCCGCTGCTGTTTCCCGCTGCCACCAGGCCTGGGCTCCCGCCAGCAGCCGCTCCGGCGCCACCACCAGATCCGCCTGGCGCAACAGCGCCAGGGCCGGGGCCGCCAGCGCGTCCACGCCGCCGGCATCGGTGCCGAGCACGTCGATGCGCTCTCCTGGCGGGTCATTGATCCGGCTGCCTGGCTGCCGCTGGGATTCCACCGCCGCTTGCTCCCACCGATCGGATCATGATGCTCAACTCCCCACCCCAACGCCCATGGGCGAGCGCCGCCAACGGATCCATGAACTGGTGATCGCCCTGCTGGCCCAGCAGGGGGAGCGGGAGCTGCTGGCGGCCGACGGCGGCGATCCTGGCGCCTGGCTGGAGCGCAACCGGCGGGTGGTGCAGCACTACCAGGCCCTGGTGCGCTCGGCCGTCACCCTCGATGCCCTGATCGACCAGGAGGTGAGCAGCGACGCGGAGAACCCCCGAGCCCCCGGCGGCACCCGCCTCTGACAAGCGGCGCCCGCCTCTGACAAGCTGGGCCCACCTCCGGCTCTGCCATGGCGCGCCTCGGCCTCTCTGCCCTCCACGAGCTGTTGCGGGGCAAGGGCTCTGGAGCGGGCAGCTCCGGTTGGCAGGCCCCCGCCGCCAGCTGGCAACGGCCCTTTGGGCTGGGCTGGGAGAAGCCCTACACCGTCCGCTACGCCAGCAACCTCGACGACGGCCCCAACCACGGAGCGCCCCTGGGGGGCTTCGGGGCGGGCTGCTTCGGCCGCGGCCCCGACGGCGCCTTCAACCTCTGGCACCTGGATGGCGGTGAGCACTGGTTCGGCTCCCTGCCCGACTGCCAGTTCGCCCTGTTTGAAAAAAGCGGCAGCGGCTGCCGCGCCCACGCCCTGGCCACCGCCCCCGAACGGGACGACTCCCGCCCCGGGGCCAGCGGCGCTCCCTTGGGCGCCTGGAGCTGGTACCCCGCCAGCACCACCGGCAGCGACGGCAACCTGCGCAGCACCGGCACCTACGCCGCCCGCTACCCGCTCAGCTGGTTCCGCTACGACGGCGTGTTTCAGGCGGCGGTGGGTTGTGAGGCCTTCAGCCCGATTCTTCCCGGCGACTACCAACGCAGCAGCTACCCGGTGGCGGTCTTCCGCTGGAGTCTGAGCAACCCCAGCGATCAGCCTCTGGAGCTCTCGCTGCTGCTCAGCTGGCGCAACACCAGCGGCTGGTTCACCAACACCGACCCCAGCGCCGCCGTCACCTTCCGCGATGACGGCAGCCCGGAGCACAACTACGTGCCGGCCATCGGCGCCACCGGCGGCCAGCACAACCGCTGGGTGGACGCCCCCGGCCTCAAGGGGGTGCTGCTGGAGGGAGCGCGCAGCGAACCCATCGCCGAAGGCCAGGGCCAGTGGTGCCTGGCGGTGCCCGACGACCTGGAGGGGGTGGAGGTGCTGCGCTGCAGCCGCTGGGACCCCTCGGGCGATGGCGCCGAGCTCTGGGAGAGCTTTGAGCGTGATGGCTCGATCCCCGACCGCGACGACGAACGCACCAGCGCCGCGAACGAACCCGCCAGTGCCGCGATCGCCCTGCGCTTCACCCTGGCGCCCGGGGCCTCGATCGAGCTGCCGGTGGTGATCAGCTGGGATCTCCCCGTCACGGCGTTTGCCACCGGCACCCGCGCCCTGCGCCGCTACACCGACTTTTTCGGCGCCGGCGGGCGCCAGGCTGCGGCGATCGCCGCTGAAGCGTTGCTCGACTGGCGGGATTGGCGCGAGCAGATCGAGGCCTGGCAGGCACCGGTGCTGGAGCGGGCCGATCTGCCCGAGCCGCTACGCATGGCCCTGCTCAACGAGCTCTACGACCTGGCCAGCGGCGGCAGCCTCTGGACCGCCGCCAGCCCCAGCGATCCCGTCGGCCGCTTCGGGGTACTCGAATGCCTCGACTACGCCTGGTACGAGAGCCTCGACGTGCGCCTCTACGGCTCCTTCGCCCTGCTGCAGCTCTGGCCGGAACTCGACAAGGCGGTGCTGCGGGATTTCGCCCGCGCCATCCCCGCCGCCGACCCCACGCCGCGGCCGATCGGCTGGTACTTCACCCAGGGCCGCGGCCGGGTGGAAGCGGCCCGCAAAGTGGCCGGCGCCACCCCCACGACCTGGGGGCCCCCAACGAACGCCCCTTCGACGCCACCAACTACACCGCCTACCAGGACTGCAACCTCTGGAAGGACCTCGCCTCCGACTTCGTGCTCCAGGTCTGGCGTGCCTTCACCCTTGCCCCCACGGGCGAAGACCTGCGGTTTCTGGCCGACTGCTGGCCGGCGGCTGTGCAGGCCCTGCGCTACCTGAAAACCTTTGATGCCAACAACGACGGCCTGCCCGACAACGGCGGCGCCCCGGATCAGACCTTCGACGACTGGCCCCTGGAGGGGGTGAGTGCCTACTGCGGTGCCCTCTGGATCGCGGCCCTGGAGGCGGCCCTGGCCATGGGCCAGCGGCTGCAGCTGGAGCTGGGGCTCGACACCAGCGCCGAGCAGCGGGAGTTCGGAGGCTGGCTGGAGCAGAGCAGGGCGAACTTTGACGCGCTGCTCTGGAACGGCGAGTTCTACCGCATCGATGCCGGCAGCGGCACACCGGTGGTGATGGCCGACCAGCTCTGCGGTGATTTCTATGCCCGCCTGCTGGGGCTGCCGCCGGTGGTGGCCGAGGAGCGGGCGCGCTCCGCCCTGGGCGCCATCAAGGAGGCCTGCTTCGAGCGCTTCGAGGGGGCCGGCTCGGGGTGGCCAACGGCCTGCGCCGTGACGGCACCCCGCTCGATCCCAACGGCACCCATCCGCTTGAGGTCTGGACCGGCATCAACTTCGGCCTGGCCGCCTATTACCGGCTGCTGGACGAGACGGGCACCGCCCTTTCGATCACCGGCGCCGTGGTCGAGCAGGTGTATGCGGGCGGACTGCAGTTCCGCACCCCGGAGGCGATCACGGCTGTCGGCACCTTCCGGGCCTGCCACTACCTGCGGGCGATGGCGATCTGGGCCCTCTGGGCCACCCACACCGGCTGGGAGCCGATCCCCGGTGCGGCCAGGCGGCCCTGAACCGATGGGGAGTTTGCGGATCAAGCACGTGATGGCGGTGATTCTGTCGCTCGCCCTTGGGGCCGCAGGGCTGCTGGGGCTGACGGCGGTCCCTGCGCCCGCCTGGGCCCATCCGATCGAGCGCAGCCTCGAAAGCCTGCGCGACCTCGACGACCAGAGCTGGCAGCTGGTGGCCTATCACCAGGGCTCAGGCGATGGGCCCATGCGCCTGCGGCTGGTGGGCTTCCCCGGCAAGCTACGGCTGGAGCACCCCACGGCACTGCAGGTGCGCTCGGGGCCGTTCCGCTGGAGCCTGGACGACCTCACCGCGAAGAACCCCCAGCTCTCGAGCGATGGCCGTTCGGCCGTCGCCGAATTCGATCTGGAGCCGCTGCTGGCCGATCTCCAGCAAAACCGGCCCCTGCGCCTGAAGCTCCCCGGTGCGATCGATGAGCTGGCGGTGCCGCCCTACCTGGTCAAGCAGTGGCGCGCGTTGGCGACCAGCGGCCGTTGAGCGGCGCCGCCGCCTGGCCTCTCTGGATGGACCGCGCCCTGGAGCTGGCGGCCCTGGCCGAAGGGCGCACCAGCCCGAACCCCCTGGTGGGGGCGCTGGTGCTCGATGCAGGCGGCCAACTGGTGGGCGAAGGCTTCCATGCCGCCGCCGGGCAGCCCCATGCGGAAGTGGGAGCCCTGGCCCAGGCGGGGGAGCGGGCGAAGGGCGGCACCCTGGTGGTGACCCTGGAGCCCTGCTGCCACCACGGCCGCACCCCCTGCAGTGAGGCGGTGATCGCCGCCGGTGTGGCGCGGGTGGTGGTGGCGATGGCTGATCCCGACCCGCGCGTGGCCGGCCGCGGCCTGGCCCAGCTGCGGGCCGCCGGCATCGAGGTGATCGAAGCGGTGCGCGAGGCGCAGGCCCGCTCCCTCAACAGGCCCTTCCTCCATCGCCTGGCCACGGGCCGCCCCTGGGGGATCCTCAAGTGGGCGATGAGCCTCGATGGCCGCACAGCCCTGCCCAACGGCGTGAGCCAGTGGATCAGCGGCCCCGAGGCCCGCTCCTGGGTGCACCGGCTGCGGGCCCGCTGTGATGCGGTGATCGTGGGGGGCGGCACCGTGCGCGCCGACGACCCCCTGCTCACTTCCCGGGGGCAGCGCCAGGGCGAGCCCCTGCGGGTGGTGCTCAGCCGCGGCCTGGATCTGCCCGATCAGGCCCAGCTCTGGAACACGGCGCTGGCCCCCACCCTGGTGGCCCATGGACCGGAGGCGCCGGCGCAGGGCCGCTCCCGTCTGGAGCGCCTCGGGGTGGAGCGGCTGGAACTGGCCGCCTGCGAGCCCGACGCCCTGCTGGAGGCCTTGGCGGCGCGGGGCTGCAACCGGGTGCTCTGGGAGTGCGGAGCGGAGCTGGCCGCCGCCGCCCTGGGCCAGGGCTGCGTGCAGCAGCTGGCCGCCGTGGTGGCCCCGAAGCTGCTGGGGGGGCCGCCCGCCCGCACCCCCTCGGCGACCTGGGCCTGGAGCGCATCGATGACGGCCCCGAGCTCAAGGAGTTGGCGCTCACCCGGCTGGGGCCTGATCTGCTCTGGAATCTCGAGCTCTGAGCGCTAATGCTCTCCATCCCCGGATCGATTGTCCTTCCCCTGGTTGGCTTCCTGGATCGTGAAGCGGCTGATCAGCAGCCCCATCACCACCGCCAGATAAAAAGGGCCGATCACGCTGAAGCTGACGCTGGCGATCTGGGCCACCGGCGTCACCGGCAGGATGTCGCCGTAGCCCACGGTGGTGAGGCTGACGAAGGCGAAGTAGTTGAGCCGCACGAAGTCGAGCTCCCAGACCTGCACCGGCGCCAGCCCCCCGCAGGCGCGGCACCAGCAACTGCCCGCCCTCGTTGTGGACGCTGGTGAAGCTGCCGGGGTGCACCGTCTCCAGCACGCTCAGCAGCAACCCCGCCGTCAGGCCCAGCATCAGATAGCCGGCGGCCGCCCCCATTAGCACCTGGCCATTCACCACCGTCTCCTGGCCCAGCAGGTGCACCAGCCGCAGGGTGCTCCAGGTCACGAACAACGACCACAGAACCAGCAAGGGCATGCCGGTTTTCGCGAACGAGAGCGGCGTCAGAAACCAGGTCGCCTGGGCCATCAGGGCGAGCACCCCCAGGGCGCGGTAGAGGCAGTCGCTCACCCGGCTGGTGGCAGGGAACGTGATCGGTTCACCCAGGTGCTTGATCAGCAGAACCACCATCAGGACCTGGCCGACGGTGCTCAGGTGGCGCAGCGGCTGCGGCAGCGTGTAGCTCACCATCAACAGCACGCAGACCAGAAAAAGCTGCAGGAAGAAGCGGTGCCGCCGGCCCAGCCGCGCCCGGGCATTGAGAACTCTGCTGCGGAGAGGGTCCAAGGCTCGATGCGGTACCCGTGAATTGTGGAGCCTCAGACCGTCAGTTCCAACGGCCCTCCCTGGGGACGTGCTTCCCAGCCCGCGGGATCCCAGGGCTCCATCAACGGCGCCAACGCCCGCAGCTCGGGGCCATCGCAGGGCGCCATCCAGGCCTGCTCAAGACCGTCCGGAATGATCACCGGCATCCGCTGGTGAATGGGCGCCAGCAGGGCGTTCGGGGCGGTGGTGAGCACGCAGCAGCTCTCCAGCTCGCTGCCATCAGCGCCGATCCAGCGCTCCCAGAGCCCCCCAGCCAGAAGGGCGCGCCACCTTGGCGGCGGATCAGCCAGGGCCGCCGGCCCGCTCCCGCGCCACTCCATTCGTAGAAACCATCCGCCGGCAGCAGGCAGCGGCGGTGGCGCCAGGCGCCGCGGAAGCTGGGCTTCTGGTCCACGGTCTCGGCACGGGCATTGATCGACCTGTTGGCGCCGGCGGGATCCTTGACCCAGTCGGGCAGCAGACCCCAGAGCATCAGAGCCACCTCATCGCGGCCGTGCTCCTGGCGCAGGGCCAGCAGGGGTTCACCGGGGCGCACCTGAATCCTGGGGGCGTAGTGGTGGGCCAGCCCCGGCGGCAACGGAGCCCCCAGCCTCGGCGCCAACGTCGCCAGGGGCGTGGTCAGGCAGAAACGGCCGCACATCTCGATTCAACCGCAGCTGTGAACGTTCGGTTCTCTCACCCCGGCCCAGGTCCGAAGCGAAGGAACACCGACCTAGCTTGGTCAGGACGCGCACACAGCCCCGATGGCCATCCGCCAGGACGACAACAAGCCGAACCGGCGGCTCAGCATCATCAACCTGGTGCTGATCGGCTTTGGGGTGCTGTTGCTGTTCAGCAGCTTCTTGCCCAACCAGCAGGCCCAGGTGCCTCGGGTGCCCTACTCCCTGTTCATCAATCAGGTGGATGACGGAGCGGTCAAGCGCGCCTACATCACCCAGGACCAGATCCGCTACGAGCTGGCCAATCCCGGCGAAGGGGAAGCGCCGGTGCTGGCCACCACACCGATCTTCGACATGGAGCTGCCCCAGCGGCTGGAGGCCAAGGGGGTGGAATTCGCCGCCGCGCCACCCAAGCGCCCCAGCTTCTTCACCACCTTGCTGAGCTGGGTGGTGCCGCCCCTGATCTTCATCGTGGTGTTGCAGTTCTTCGCCCGCCGGGCCATGGGCGGTGCGGGTGGCGCCCAGGGAGCCCTGAGCTTCACCAAATCCAAGGCCAAGGTCTATGTGCCCGATGAGGAATCCCGGGTCACCTTCGCCGATGTGGCTGGTGTGGACGAGGCCAAGACCGAGCTCAACGAGATCGTCGATTTCCTCAAGACCCCCGAGCGCTACGCCGCCATCGGCGCCCGCATCCCCAAGGGTGTGTTGCTGGTGGGGCCTCCGGGCACGGGCAAGACCCTGCTGGCCAAGGCCGTGGCCGGTGAGGCGGAAGTGCCCTTCTTCATCATCTCCGGCTCTGAGTTCGTTGAACTTTTCGTGGGAGCCGGCGCCGCCCGCGTCCGTGATCTGTTCGAAGAGGCCAAGAAAAAGCTCCCTGCATCATTTTCATCGACGAACTCGATGCGATCGGCAAGAGCCGCTCGGGCTCGATGGGCGTGGTGGGGGGCAATGACGAACGGGAGCAGACCCTCAACCAGCTGCTCACCGAGATGGACGGCTTCACCGGCCAGGACAAGCCGGTGATCGTGCTGGCGGCCACCAACCAGCCCGAAACCCTCGATGCCGCCCTGCTGCGGCCCGGCCGCTTCGACCGCCAGGTGCTGGTGGATCGCCCCGACCTCTCCGGCCGCAGGAAGATCCTCGACATCTACGCCAAGAAAGTGAAGCTGGCCGCCAGCATCGACATCGACAAGATCGCCCAGGCCACCAGTGGTTTCGCCGGCGCCGACCTGGCCAACCTGGTGAATGAGGCGGCCCTGCTGGCGGCCCGGGCCTACCGCACCGAAGTGGAGCAGGCCGACCTCAACGAGGCGATCGAGCGCGTGGTGGCGGGTCTGGAGAAGAAGAGCCGCGTGCTCCAGCCCGATGAGAAGAAAGTGGTGGCTTATCACGAAGTTGGCCACGCGATCGTCGGGCACCTGATGCCAGGCGGCAGCAAGGTGGCCAAGATTTCGATCGTGCCCCGGGGCATGAGCGCCCTGGGCTACACCCTGCAGTTGCCCACCGAGGAGCGCTTCTTGAATTCCAAGGAAGACCTCGAAGGCCAGATCGCCACCCTGCTGGGGGCCGCAGCGCCGAAGAGGTCGTCTTCGGTGAGGTCACCACCGGTGCCTCCAATGACCTTCAACGGGCCACCGATATCGCCGAGCAGATGGTCGGCACTTACGGCATGAGCGACACGCTCGGTCCGCTGGCCTACGACAAGCAGGGCGGCAACCGCTTCCTCGGGGGCGGCAACAACCCCCGCCGCAGTGTCAGTGACGCGACCGCCCAGGCGATCGATCGCGAGGTGCGCGCCCTGGTGGACCGCGCCCACGACAGGGCCCTAGCGATTCTCCACGGCAACCGGGAGCTGCTCGAGACCATTGCCGGCAGGATCCTCGAAAAAGAGGTGATCGAGGGCGATGAGCTCAAGGGGTTGCTGGCCTCCAGCACCCTGCCCGAGGCGGCCGTTCTTGCTGAGCCTGTGGCCGTCGGCGCCTGAGGGAACACGATCAAGGGGCCTTGACGAAGGGGCCCCCGATCCCGGATAAGGGTTCTTTGAGATGGGGATATGAGCCCTCAGCTCGCCAGCGTTCTGCCCAGCCTCGCCGCCCTGCGCGGCCACGATCTCCTCTCGTCGGCCGATCTCAGCCGGGAGCAGACCTTTGCGTTGCTCCAGCTCGCCGCCGAACTCAAGAGCGGTGAGCGGTGCATTGATCTGCGCGGTAAGACGCTCGGACTGATCTTCACCAAGGCCTCCACCCGCACCCGGGTCAGCTTCCACCGTGGCCATGGCCCGCCTGGGCGGCCAGACGGTGGACCTCAACCCGAGCGTCACCCAGGTGGGACGGGGTGAACCGGTGGCCGACACGGCCCGCGTGCTCAGCCGCTACATGGATGCCCTGGCCATCCGCACCTTCGCCCAAGACGAGCTGGCTGAGTACGCCCACTGGGCCACGATCCCGGTGATCAACGCCCTCACCGACCTGGAGCACCCCTGCCAGGCCCTGGCCGATCTGCTCACCGTGCAGGAGGCCTTCGGCGTCAGTGATGGCCAAGGGGGCTCACCCTGGCCTACGTGGGCGACGGCAACAATGTCGCCCATTCGCTTCTGCTCACAGGCGCCCTGCTGGGGGTGAATGTGCGCATCGGTTGCCCGTCTGGTTTCGAGCCCGATCCAGCGCTGGTGGAGCGGGCCAGGGCCCTGGCGGGGGAGCGCAGCGCCATCGTGGTGACCCACGATCCCGTGGCGGCCGTGCGGGGCGCCCAGGCGCTCTACACCGATGTGTGGGCGTCGATGGGGCAGGAAGGGGAGCAGGCCCAGCGGGAGGCGGCCTTCCAGGGCTTCTGCCTGGATGAGGCGCTGCTGGCGGAGGCCGATGCCCGGGCGATCGTGCTCCACTGCCTGCCGGCGCACCGGGGGAGGAGATCAGCGCCGGGGTGATCGAGGGCAGCGCCAGCCGGGTGTTCGATCAGGCCGAGAACCGGCTGCATGTGCAGCAGGCGCTACTGGCAGTGCTGCTGGGTGGCCTCTGAAGGGCCGCTGAAGAACCTCTGGCAGGCCGGCCGGCTGCAGGTGGACAGGGCAGATCCGGCCATGACTGGACAAAGGCCCGAAGCGGTGCGAGAAAGGGGCGACTGGTTCATCTGTATTGCCGGTGCCCACCCAGCACGCCCACCATCTCGCGCCTGACCTCAGGTCAGCCAGCAGACCTGACCTCAGGTCAGCCAGCAGAACTGACCTTGGCCGCCAGAGGGGCCAGGAGCTCACCAGCGCCCAGCGGGAGCTTTACGACTGGCTGGCGGAGTTCATCGGCCAGCACCGCCACAGCCCCTCGATCCGCCAGATGATGGAGGCCATGGGGCTGCGCTCACCGGCGCCGATCCAGAGCCGCCTGAGGCACCTGCAGCAGAAGGGCTGGATCACCTGGCAGGAGGGCCAGGCACGCACCATGCAGCTGCTGGGTGCCATGGCCCCGGGGATCCCTGTGCTGGGAACCGTGGCCGCCGGCGGCCTGGTGGAGCCCTACGACGACCTCCAGGAGCGGCTGGATCTGACGCCGGTGCTGGAAACCCGGGGACTGTTCGCGCTCACCGTGAACGGCGACAGCATGGTCGACGCCCACATCGACCATGGCGATGTGGTGCTGATGGAACCGGTGAGCGAGCCCAGCCGCATCAAGGCGGGCACGATCGTGAGCGCCCTGGTGCCGGGCAGCGGCACCACCCTCAAGCACTTCCACCGCGAGGGAGCCACGGTGCGGCTGGAGGCGGCCAACCCCGCCTACGAGCCGATCGTGCTGCCCGCCGACCAGGTGAGCATCCAAGGGAAGCTGGTGGCTGTGTGGCGCCAGGTCTGAGCACCCCATCGGGTAAGCTCACATCTGGCAAAACGCCGGGGCCCAAGGCACCTGCGCGGCGCCATCTGGGGCCATAGCTCAGCTGGTAGAGCACCTGCATGGCATGCAGGGGGTCAGCGGTTCGAATCCGCTTGGCTCCATTGATTTCGATCCCATTCAACCGGGTCCCTGGTCGCAGGGGTCCGGTTTTTGTGGGCTCGGACCCCTCCCATCGAGCCGCTCCACGGGGGTCATCAGCCCAGCCGGGCCGAAGGCTCCCCGGCGTGACCCCAGCCAGCAGGCTCAGAGGCTCCGGGCAGACCAGCAGAATCAAGACCATGGATGTCCACGCCGATTTCGCCCAGCGGGTGGTGCTCGACACCACGGCTCTGCCCTGGACGCCCTCGCCGATGGCGGGGGTGGAGCGGCGGATGCTCGATCGCATCGGCGGCGAGCTGGCCCGGGCCACCTCGATCGTGCGCTATGCACCCGGCAGCCGTTTTGAGCGCCACAGCCATGGCGGCGGTGAGGAGATCCTGGTGCTGGAGGGCATCTTCTCCGACGAGGCGGGCGATTACCCGGCCGGCACCTACCTGCGCCACCCAGTCGGCTCAGGCCATGCTCCGTTCAGCGAGCAGGGCTGCACGATCCTGGTGAAGCTGCAGCAGATGCACCCAGCCGATCAGCAAGGCTTCGAGATCGATACGCGCATGGCCCCCTGGGTGCCGGGGCTGGTGGCGGGCCTTGAGGTGATGCCGCTGTCGGCCTTTGGCACTGAGCACGTGGCCCTGGTGCGCTGGGCGCCTGGCACGGTGTTTCATCCCCACGGCCATCCCGGCGGCGAGGAGATCCTGGTGCTGGAGGGTGTTTTCTCTGACGAGCACGGCAGCTACGGAGCGGGCAGCTGGCTGCGCAATCCCCACGGCAGCCAGCACCGGCCCTGGAGTGAGGCGGGCTGCACGATCTGGGTGAAGACCGGCCACCTGCCAGCGGCCTCAGGGCCGGCTGGCCCCGGGTGAGAATGGTGGGATGGAGCATCCCCTGCTGATTCTTGTGCCCTGGGCCGTCTTCGCTGGGGCCGTGGGCATGAAGGTCTGGCGGGTCTATTGGACATTGCAGAGGCGTTCTGACGACGCAGCCCTGCGTGTTGAGCGGTTCAGAGCGACCCTGGATCGGAACTGGGCGAAGGGGCGCCCGGCGGCGTGATGGAGCCGCTGAACTGGGGCTATGGGCAACTGGCTCTGGTAGCCCTGGCCTTTGGGGGTCTTCAGATCTGGTGGATCGGCAGCATTCTGCGGAAACGGGACCTGGCCCGACCCATGAGTAATGGGGAGTTCCTCAAGTCGCTGGAGCGCATCTGGTCAAAAGAGCCGCCGCCCTCTGACTGACGGTAGAGAAGCGGGAACGGGGGAACGGCCCAGGGTCCGCCGCGTCTGCCCTGATGAAGTGCGCTGACGAAGTGGGCCGAAATCAAGATGGATGCTAGGATTGTAAACATATTTAAAGCAACCATGTTCAGAGCCCTGTTCGGCTTTCTCTTTGCGGCGCTGACCTTCGTGCAGGTTCCCCAATGGGACAACGACTGGACCAAGTGCTCCGTCTCCGTGCCCGACACGGCCTGCCACTGGTATGTGGTGAATCCAGACAACACCTTCGGCAAGGGTTTCAGCTGGATTACAGCCCCCAAATTTGACTTTGAAGCGCTTCAGGATATCGCAGCTCAGCACGAACTTACGGTGGCGCAGGGCTATCAAACCACGGTTGAACTCATGAATGCCACCACAGACATCAAATACGGCGATAACTACTGATAAATCAACCAATTACTCCGCTCATTCAACCTCTGACTGGATTAATTAATACCATTTGAACACCCGGCGGCGCGTCATGCATGCCTGCTGCTCAGGATTGTTGATCGTTGGGCACGTCCGGCTGCGTTGATCGATTGCGGTTGTTGCGGCAGCGATCTGAGCAGTAGCGCACCTGGTCCCAGACGTCCTTCCACTTCTTGCGCCACTGGAAGGGTCTCCCGCAGACCGGGCAGACCTTGGTGGGGCGATCGGCGTGATGGGCCATCAGCGAAAGAGAGACATTCTCCAGCCGCTGTCCTGCCGCAGCTGGTCTGCCCGGGGCGTGCCTGGCACAGCAATCAGCCAAGGAACGGATCCAGGAAGCTCAGCGGCCTGGCCATGGTTGGTGAGAAGCCGAGGATGCCACGGTCGAGGTGGCAGAAGAGCACGGTGTCGTCGGCCTCCAGCAGGAAGGTGCCGCCCCGTTGGGTGAGGAAGTCGTCGCGGGGCACATAGGTGCGCCAGTGGCCCAGCACTTCGGCCATGTTGCGCAGCCGCACCGTGGCCAGCTCAAACGGGCGCTGGAACCCCGTACCGCCGGCCTTCGCAAAAAAGGAGCCCTTGATCGGCGGCAGGGGGCCCGCCTGGATCGTCTCGTCGTCGCCGATGCGCTGGGGCGCGCTGCGATCGCCGGTGTAACCGCGCAGCACCTCGGCCAGGGTGCCGGGGGAGCCGATGCCGGCGCACATCAACAACAGATTCGGCCAAGGCCCGCCGATTTGCTGCAATCCCCCGTAGAGCCCCAGGGCCCGATGCAGGTGGGGGTCGGGATCCACCAGGAGTCGTTCGAGCGGAAAGCCGGTGAACGCGCAGAAGCGCTGACGGCCTTGCTCGTCGCCGATGCCGATCGCCAGCACGTTGATGCCGGCAGCCTCCAGCTGCGGCAGCACAGGCGCAAGGGCCTGGGCGTATTCGAGGCTGTCGAAATCCCCCAGCTGGCTCAGCAGCACCACCAGCCGGCGGCGGCCCTTTCCCATCCCCTCCACCTCCGCCAGCCGCTCAAGCAGCGCAGCGGCTGCCATCGGCCTTGCCCCGGCGCCAGCAGGACCTGTGGTGGACTCGCCGGTGGACTCCGTATTGGACTCTGGGGTGGACACGGGGATCGCGGCGGTCATGGTGCGTCCATGCTGGCGCGGTGGCGGCGGCGATCCGACAGCCTGGAGATCACCCTGGAGAACCCTGGTTGCCCCCCGATCCCGCCACCATTCAGCCCTTGCCGATCACGCCAGCTGTGAGCGGCGTGCTCGAAACCCTCTCCTTCCTTCGTGATCCGGATTTCGCCCGCTCCCGCTTCGAGCGCTACGGCGATGTGTACGGCACCACCCTTCTGGGGCAGCGCACCGTGTTCATCCGGGGGGAGAAGGCGATCAACGACCTATTCGCCCAGGGCGATGCCGTCGAGGGCTGGTGGCCGGACAGTGTGCGCAAGCTGCTGGGGCCCCTGTCGCTGGCCAACCGCAACGGCGTCGATCACAAGGCCCGTCGTCGGGTGGTGGGCCAGCTGTTCGCTTCCTCTGCACTCAAGCGCTACAGCCCGGCGATCGTGGCGCTGGTCGATGCGCTCAGCGGGGAGCTGCTCGGCGGCGCATCGCCCGTGGCCCTGGTGCCCAAACTGAGACGCTTCGCCTTCAGCGTGATCGCCAGCACGGTGCTGGGGCTCGATCCCGTCGATCGCGAGGCCCTGTTCGTGGATTTCGAAACCTGGTGCCAGGGCCTCTTTTCCCTCCCCTACGCCCTGCCCGGCAGTCCTTACGCCAGGGCGCTTCAGGCCCGCCAACGGCTGCTGCGACGCCTGGGCGCCGTGCTTAAGAAGGCCCAGAGCGCCGCTGCCGCCGGAGCGCCCCTGGCCGCCGGCGGGCTCGATCTGCTGGCCGGTGGCCTCGATGAAGCCGGTCTTCCCCTGGGCGATGACGACGTGGCCGAGCAGCTGTTGCTGCTGCTGTTCGCCGGTTACGAAACCACCGCCTCTTCCCTGAGCTGCCTGCTGCTAAGCCTGCTGCAACATCCAGCCGAGCTGACCTGGCTGCAGCAGGAACTCGACGGCTTGCCCTGGCCTCCAGCGCCAGGGGAGGCCGTGACCGCCTTCGACGCGATCCGAGCCCCGCGTCTCGATGCGGTGGTGAAAGAAGTGATGCGGCTCACCCCGCCGGTGGGGGCTTCTTCCGCCGCACCCGGGATCCGATCGCCCTGGCGGGTGTGCTGGTGCCGGCTGATCGGGTGGTGCAGGTGAGCATCACCGCCAGCCACCGGGATGGAAGCGGCAGCGAGGATCTGGAGGTGTTCCGGCCCCAGCGTCACCTGGCCGGCGAGCGCACCGTCACCCTGCTGCCCTACGGAGGTGGTGAACGGGTCTGCCTGGGCAAGGCGCTGGCCGAGCTGGAGATCCGCCTGCTGGCGGTGGGGCTGCTCAAACAGCTGAGCTTGGCGCTGGAGCCGGATCAGGACCTGACGCTCAGCCTCATCCCCAGCCCTTCGCCGAAGCAGGGCCTTCTGGTGCGCCCGCGGCGCCGTGCCAGCGCTGCCGATCGCGTGGGGGCGACGTGAGCGACGCCGGCGCCACCCGGCACATCCTGCTCACCGGGGGCAGCTCCGGCATCGGCCTGGAGGCAGCGGTCCTGCTGCTCCAGGCCGGTCACCGCCTCACCCTGCCCTGCCGGAATGCCGCCGCCGCCACGGGCCTGCGCCAGCGCCTGGGCGGCCAGCTCCAGACCCCCGTCTGTGATCTGGCCGATCTGAGCAGCCTCGAGCGCTGCGCTGAATCCCTGCTGGCGGCAGGCGAACCGATCGACACGTTGGTGCTCAACGCCGGCCTGCAATACAGCGGCGGGGCCGAGCCCCGCTGGTCAGCCCAGGGGTTTGAACTCACCATCGCGGTGAACCACCTGGCCCACCAGGCCCTGCTGCAGCGGCTGCTGCCCCTGCTGCTGCGGGGCACGGCACCGCGGCTGGTGGTCACGGCCTCGGAAGTGCATGACCCCAGCAGCGCCGGGGGAAGGTGGGCCCAGCGGCCGGCCTGGGCGATCTGGCTGGGCTGCGCCAGGGGCCTGGGGCGCCGATGCTGGATGGCAGCGCCCGCTTCCATGCCGAGAAGGCCTACAAAGACAGCAAGCTTTGCAACCTGCTGATGGCGCGGGAGCTGGAGCGGCGGCTGCGGGAGCAAGGCACGCCCGTGCCGGTGCTCGCCTGGAGCCCGGGGCTGGTGATCCCGCGCAGTGATGGCGGCTTCTTCCGCTACAGCCGCCGCCAGAACCCCGTGGCTCAGGCTCTGTTCGCCCTGGTCGCCCGCGACCTGTTGCGGCTCACCGAAACGCCCCAGAGGGCTGGCGCCCTGCTGGCCGGTCTGGCCACCGCCTCAGAGCCGGCACCCATTGGCTTCCAGTACTGGAGCAACCGGGTGCTGGGCCCAGGCCGGCGGCGCTTCGAGGCCAGTGAACCCAGCGCCGAAGCCTGCTCAGACCAACTGGCCCGTCAGCTCTGGGATCTCAGCGCCCAGCAGCTGGCCCTGGCACCCGAGCAGGGCTTCGCTCAGCAGCAGGCCATCGACTGAATCCTTCGGCTGCCCCGAGGCCAGCCCGATCCGCCCGGCTGCGGCCTGGACGTCACATGCGTTTGCATTCCGCAATGATCTGTTACAATTCACTCATCTCAGCTAAGGCCCCCATGACCCAAGCCACCGCCACTGCCCCCACCTCGACTGCCCCCACCGCCCTTGATCGCGCCTCCATCCGCGGCGCCACCGTGACCACCGAAGACGGCGGCCGCCTGAACGCCTTCGCCACCGAGCCCCGCATGGAAGTGGTGAGTGCCGAGAGCGGCTGGGGCTTCCACGAGCGCGCCGAGAAGCTCAACGGCCGCATGGCCATGCTCGGCTTCATTGCCCTGCTGGCGACTGAATTGGCCATGGGCGGCGAAGCCTTCACCCGCGGTCTGCTGGGCCTCGGCTGAATCCTCTCCTCAACGTTCAAAACCAACCAATCAACCAATCACGGCCCAACGCCATGGAAGATTCCCTTTCCCTTACCAGAGCCTTTGCGGTTGAAGCTCACTCACGGGCGATCGACAGCTGCAACGAACTCGAAGACCTCCGCGAAGTGGCCAAATCACTGCTGAGGGCCTGGCAGCTTCAGGCCATGTTCAGCGAGATGTACGGAGCGCAGGCGCTCGGAATCCAGCGCCCCTGAACGCTGAGATGGGGCTGGCTGTCAGCGGCCACCCAAGAGATCACTGAGCTGTCGGTGGGGCTCTTTATCTTTCGGCTGGATATCTAGATCCTTCACTTTGACAGCAGCGGGCAGGCTCAACTCGTTGATTATCTGATCGATGATTGATCAGGATTTGCAGCCCTTCCCCTTCCTGCCCTAGGCAACCACTTCCAGCCAAGTTGCTTGCCGTGAGCTCTCGAAGTGAGGATTTTTACCAGTGGGCACCCGTGGTTTTGGCGACTTGGTCAGCTTGGAGCGGTGATCGGAGCTGATTCAACGGTGAAAGCAAAACCCTGGCGGGCCAGCAGCCTCTACAGGTGTGAATGAAGAATCGTTCCAACGACCTTCGATCGAACCCAGGCGTGGCTGGTACGGTTTCTTCATCGCTCGCACCGATCAATCCATGGACCAAGAAGACACCAAAACCCCCACGGCCCTTGATCGCGCCACCATCCGGGGCGCCACCGTCACCACCGAGGACGGCGGTCGCCTCAATGCCTTCGCCACCGAACCGCGCATGGAAGTGGTGAGTGCAGATCGTGGCTGGGGTTTTCACGAACGCGCCGAGAAGCTCAACGGCCGCCTCGCCATGCTCGGCTTCATCGCCCTGCTGATCACCGAATACGCCCGAGGCGGCGAGGCCTTCACCCGCAGCATCCTGGGACTTGGCTGATCCGATTTCCAGGCCGGGTCCAACGGGCTCTGGGCCTGGCGGGATTGCCGCCATGAATGCTGTTATCACGCCGCCGCTCACCGAGGCGACGCTCAAGGCCCTGTTCACCAAGCCCTATGGGGCTCCGGGGCCCAGCGCGGAGCAATGGCGGGCCATCTACGACGAGTCGGTCCATTTCCAGGACCCAACCCAGGAGAAGCGCGGCATCGAGGCCTACATCGCTGCCCAGGAGGGACTGATGCGCCGCTGCGATGACGTCTTCCTGGCCCCCGGTGCCGTGGCGCTCAGCGGCGAAACGGCCTTCGTGGAGTGGACGATGGGCCTGAAGATCAAGGGGATCGAGTTCATCTATCCCGGCACCACCCGCCTCCGCATCGGTGAGGGCGGCAAGATCGTCGAGCATCGCGACTATTTCGATTTCGTTGGTCCCACCTTTGAACCGGTGCCGGTGGTGGGTGGCTTCGTGCGCTGGCTGTACCGGCGGTTCGTGGCTTGATGAAGGCGGCAGGAGCGGTTCCTCCCATCACCTGCAACACAACTTCATCACCAAGTGTGTTTGTTGTTCTCCACATCCGGCCTGCCAACGGCACCGTTGAGCAAGCATTGTCGGTCAATCGAAGAGTCGGGAGGTTCCAATCTTGCTGCACACCATCCCCTTGCTCGCCGCCACCTGTCTGCTGGGATTCGCGGTGCTGCAATTTCTGTTCAGCTCCGGTTCATAGCCAACATCGTTGGCCTGAGGCCCAAACCGTTGGGTGATGAACGGTTTTGTGTGGTTTTGTCTCAAGCAGTGGATCCGATTGCGTTATCCCTCGGCTCCTTCGATTCGCTCTGACGAGCTACAACGAGCACTGGCGATTCAGCGGCCTGGCGACTGGGTGATTCTCGACGCCCGCACGGCTGCTGAATTCAATGTCAGCCACCTCCCAGGCGCGGTACTCCTCGCGGATGGGGGAGAGCTCCTGGGCCTCGCCCCCTCGAAGGAAGCAAGCCTGGAGCAGCCGATCGTGGTCTGCTGTTCGGTGGGGTTGCGCAGCGCCGCCGTGGTGAACGAGCTTCAGCAGCGGGGCTTTCGCAGGGCCGTGAATCTCGAGGGAGGGCTGTTTGAATGGGTCAACCACGGGCATCAACTGGTGCAGGGGGGCCGACCCACCACTGAGGTGCATCCGTTCCATCGCTTCTGGGGTCTGCTCCTGAAGCCACGCCGATGAACGGCAGCCCCTCAGAGCCCTCATCAGCTCTCAATCGGGCGGCCCAAGCCTGAGGGGTCCTGGCATGGCGCCGCTGTCGATCATCATTCCCACCTTGAACGAGGCCGCGAGCCTGGGCCGCACCCTGGCAACTGTGCGTGCCCTCGATCCACCGGCGCTCGAGGTGCTGGTGGTGGATGGCGGCAGCGACGACGCCACCCTGGCGATCGCCAGCGCGGCGGGCGTGTCGGTCTGCCCCTGGGCAACGGCGGGCCGGGCGATCCAGATGAATGAAGGCGCCCGCCAGGCGCGCGGCGACCTGCTCTGCTTTCTGCATGCCGACACCCTCGTGCCCTGTGATCTGGTGGCGATGGCGGAGCGGGTGCTGGCGGACCGGACAACGGCCGGGGCGGGCTTCGTGTCGCTGATGCGTGGCGACGCCACCACCCGCTGGGGGATTTCGGCCCTGAACCTGCTCAAGACCCATCTGGCGCCCCTGCTGTTTCGCCCCCACCTGTATCTGCGCGGGCTGCGCCTGCTGTTCGGCGATCAGGTGATGATCTGCCGCCGCCAGACCTTCTGGGAGGTCGGTGGCTTCAACGAAACCCTGCCGCTCCTGGAGGACGGTGATCTCTGTCTGCGGCTGGTGCAGCGGGGCCGCCTCCGGCTGATCAACCGGGTGGTGATCAGTTCCGACCGGCGGGTGCAGCGCTGGGGAGCGGCCAAGGCCGCTGCGATCTATCTCTCGATCGGCGTGCTCTGGGGTCTGGGGATGCCACCGGCGCGCCTGAAGCGCTTCTACGAGGACATCCGCTGATTCAGGCTCCAGTCGTAGGTCATAAAGGCGATTCGGGGTTCATGAACCGGTGGCGATAGGCCGCGCAGGTGGGGAAGGATGTAGGCGGGCAGCGACGGGGCCACCGCCAGGAAATCAGCCTCGTACCACTTGAAAATCTTGCTGCAATACAGAACGCCCCCCTCAGGATCGAATCGCACCTTGGCGGGGTTGTTGATGAAGCGGATCATGTCCTCCTCCAGTTGCTCCTCCACCCGCTCCGGTGTGTAGGCCTCGGAGCGCAGCAGCGGACAACCCACGGAGGCGCAGACGATCGCGAAGTGAAGCCGGGGATCACCGCTGAGCTGGCGCAGCATCCTGTTCTCGATCTGCGCCAGGCTGAAACGATCACGGCCGAGGCGATACACGCGCCGCTGGAAGAAGCGCAGGAAAGCGATCCAGTTCGGCAGGCCCATCAGGGTCGGGCGGATCGAGCGGATCGGATAGGCCGACAGCACCGCCTCGATGGTGAAGGCGTTGTAGAGGTTGATCCAGTGGGCGAGGTGATCCTCACGGCCGTGGGTCTCGGCGGATTGCTGGGCCAGCCAGCGGGCGAGGGTCTGGGGGTCGTGGGTGCTCCAGGCCTGGTAATCCACCCGGCCGGCCCGGTCCACGTAGTGGTGGAGGAGCTGATCCCAGGTGAGGAGGTCGTTCATCGCTCGGCAGGGGTGGTGGAGTGAACCAGTTGGCTGCGGGGCCACCGAAGAGGCAACACTTCTTTCCTTGTTCGACGTGGCGGTGAGGTCCGTGAGCGCTGAGGAGGCGTACTGCCGGTTGATCGAAGTAGGGCTCAGAGATGGAAGAGCCAACCATCCCTTCCTGTTTCCCTGAGCCCCAGGGAATGTTGGCAGAGTGACGGCCGTCAGCTACTGCTCATCAATCGCCTAGCGGTGAGCCGGGCGAGGCCGACAAGCTTTGACCCAGCAGGCGCCGAGGGGGCTGAAACTCCTGTTCACCCCAGTGGGGATGGTGCTGACAGGCAGATCGATTTGCCGTCGTGACACCATGGTCTAACAGCTTGAGGAATGAATCAGCTCGCGGGCGGCCTCACCTGAATTCGTTGAGGCAAGAGGTCTGCGATCAACCGTGGTAGGGCTCAAGATCGCCCGGTCGGCGCAACATCTTGTCCACCTCGTCGAGGTGAAGTTCCTCCAGCACGATCATCTCCCTTGCATACTCCTCCATCAGCACGGAATGTTCTTCGGCAAGGGAGAGTAGCTCGTAATAGGCCTTGAGTGCCTCTTTTTCGTGCTCCATGCTCTCTCTCAGGATGTCGCCGATGTCGTGCTTCTGGGTCTCCAGCAGTGAACCGATCTGAAGGGATGGATGCCCTCCCAGCAGCGTCACCATCTCACCGGCCTTGTGGGCATGAACCAGTCCCTCCTCCGCGTTGCCCTTGAGCCAGGACACAATCGGAATGCGGTTGTAGCCGTACACCATCAGGGCGTAATGGGTGTATTTCACCACCCCAGCCAGTTCAAGCTCCAGGATGTGATTAAGCGCATGAATCATCGACGCCTTCACCGTGGCTTCGATCGTCTGCATGGTTCGTTCTCCCTTTTGATCTGATGCAATCCTCACTTCACCCTACGTGGCACCCAGGGCCCTCCAAGCGTGCGCTGCACAGCACAGCCGCTCGCCCCGGCCAAGCCGCAGAGACGGCTCATCAAAAGAAGAAACGGGTCTTCAGGACGTCGGCGTGATGCCTGCGTTCCTTCATCTCCACCACTTCCACCAGGGCCTTCGGGTCGGCTTGTTATGGCTGCCGTCGCACAGGGGAAAGCGGCGGGAGCGGCCGCAACCGCACACCTGCACGGTGCCCGGCTCCGCCAGCAGAACCTCACGGGCGATCAGGCCGGTGCCGAGGTGGGCGCCGTCGCAGATCCAGCCCCGGCGGCTGCGGCCGCAGCTGCACAGAAACGTGCGGCCCGCGGGCAACTCCAGGGCCTGGGGGCCTGGGGCGGAGGAATCGGGCTCTGGATTCACCTCAGGGCCCTGTGATCAACGCCGGATCACAGTCTTCCAGAGGCAGATCCCGTCGGGCACGCGGGTGATGCTGGGCAGCCCTCATATGGCGCTCAAGGCCACGGTGTGCTCCGAGAGATGGTGCAGCGGCGTCTGGCGGGATCGGCCTTCGCTGAGAGCTGGTATGGCACCCCGGCGGTGGTGGAGCATTGGTGGGCGCTGGCTGAGGGAGCCCCTCAGCGCTGCAGCCACCAGCGCAGCAGCGACAGGGCAAGGATCAGGCCGATGCCGGCGTTCCAGATCAGCGAGGGCCGCTCGGACAGTCGCCGCAGCCAGGGTGGCAGGCGCCCCTGCCAACGCTGAAGCAGCAAGGTGGCGATCAACAACAGGGCCACCGGTAGTCCAACGGCCAGCACCAGATCCCGCGCCACGCCCCCTCCGCTCAGGCCATCAATCACCGTATCAACCGCCCGCCAGCCATCAGTAGGCATCAGCCAAGCCATGGCGACCTTCCAAGACATCGCCCTGACCTCCCAGGGCCGGCGCGATCACGTGGGCAGGCGCAGAAAACGATCCAACGGCTTCAAGAGCCTTTACAATTACTTCAAGTTTCGCAACTTCTTTTCCCCCATGGCCCCCGATTCCCCTGCTCCCCGCTTCGGTTTCGTTGCCTTCGCCGAAACCTGGAATGGCCGTCTGGCCATGCTGGGCTTCGTGATCGGGCTCGGCACCGAGCTCCTCACCGGCCAGAGCATCCTGGCCCAGATCGGTCTCGGCTGATCCAACCTGGCCGATGCTGCAGCGGTAACGCCTCAGGACCATGGAGCATGCACTCGTTTTCGTCCTGGCACCCCAGGACTCCCTGCCGGGTGACGAGGTCACCTGGGACGACCTCCTGGCGGCTCAACTCCAGGGCGTCGGCAGTGGTTCGGCCCTGCGGATGTTCCGGGTTCCTGCGGATGTCGATCACAGCCTCGAGGCCCTGGTGGGTTCGGGCCATGCCAACGCCAGTGGAGACGATCCCTTCCTCCCATTGGTTCCGGCGCCAGAACCAGGGGTTTCAGAGCAGCGTCGCCTGATCTGCGATGCCTTGATTCCGCACCTCGACACCACAGCTCTGTGGCTTGGGGCCTACGAACTCCGGGGATCGGCCTGGACTGATCCGAGCCCTGAACAATCGCCTCGAATCGAGATCGAGGAGATCTCCTGCCTCGATCAGGTTTCCTTAGGGGAAATCGCCCACGAAACCTGCTGGTTCTATCCCACCGAGAACGGCGACTATCTCTGCTGGGAGAACCAGCGAAAACTTGAACTCAAGCCCGGCTATCCGGTCGAGGCCCATCAGGGGCAACAACCGATCGTCTACGACCGGGGAGACATGCGCTTGCTCTGGTCACTCATGGCCAATGATCAGGAGCTCACCTGCGTGGGACTCACATACCAGCGACGCCGGATTGAATGGCCGATCGCGTTGGCCGAGCCTGAACGATCCGTCACCTGGACCTCCTTCAGCGTGGATGACATGGGCGAGGAAAGCTATCGGGAACGATCGAGCTTCACCGTGTGCCCAGAAGGCAAGCCTTGACTCAGGAGGGAAGCTCGTAAAGCTGCTCAAGCCGCTCGCGGCCGAGGTCGACATAGAGCACTTCCTCCCCGGGAGCGGGGGCTTCGGGGTGGCGTTGACGGGGGCTGGGGGGGCTGGAGGCAGCGCGAAGGTTCTGGGTCATCAAGGCGAAGGCGCCCCCAGCGATCACCGCAAAACTGAACATGTAAACGATGGGAAACAGGGCGTCGAGCATGGGGAACGGTCTTTTGATCAGCCTAATGTAACGGATTGTGAACCGTGACCCCGGGCGGCCCTGGGCCCTGGGTTAAGGCGCTGGCTTTTCAGCAACCACGGCGAAGAACGGATCCCCGTGCCCCCCAAGCCAGCCCAACGGGCCCTCGGCCCGGGTGGCTTCGGCGATCAGCTGGGGGAAGGCCAGCCCTGCGCCTGGAGCACCCGGCTCACGTAGGCCAGGTGATCCCGATCGCTGCCATCGGTCCACACTCGCGGGGCCTTCTGGGCGAACATCCGGTTGGAGAAGGCCACGATCGCCTGTCCGCCGGGGCCCACGATCCGCAGCAGCTCGGCGGCCAGATGTTCGGGCTGCTGCAGGTACTGCCAGCCGGCCACGATCAACACAGCGTCCACGCTGGAATCCTCCAGGGGCAGCCGTTGGCTGAGGTTGAGGTTTTGCACCCAATGGCGATCCAGACGTGGGTTGGCCGCCAGTTCGGCTGGGTTGAGCCCATGGCCAATCACCTCCTGGTAGCTGATGTCCTCCGGCAGGTGGCTCACCCAGCTGCTCATCAGATCGAGCACCACGGCACCTGGTGGAATCCTCTCCCGGTAGAGGGCCGTGAGCCGCTGGCGGAAGGCACCGTCAAGGTGATGGACGAAGCGGGGCTCGGCATAGAAGTCGGCATCGTCGGAGCCGTCCAGCTTGCGGCGCTCCGACTCACCCAGCACAAGGACCACCATCACCGCCTGCGATCAGATCTCAGGGCCATGGTGGCGAGTCAACGGGGCCCTCGGTGACGATCGTGGCAACAGCCGGCCCTGGCCCCCTTTGGGGTGGCCCATCAGGGCACCTGGGCGCTGAACAGGGCGGCAGCGGAGCGATCAACGTCCCATCACCGACCGGTTTCATCGACGATCCCAACCCCGTCTGCGACCGGGTGGGCGCGCTCGCCGTGGGCATGGGCCCGCACCAACAGCGCCCGCACCAGCAGTGCCCCCGCCAGCAGCAGCAGCAGCGGAGCGTCACCCCAGCGGTCGTAGGGGGTGAGGCCGCCCAGGGGCTGCAGCTCCATCACGCCGGTGCGGGCACGGCCGGGGGCCAGGCGCGAGCGCACCCGGCCCTGGGCATCCACCACCAGCGAGGGGCCGGTGTTGGCCGAGCTCACCAGCCAGCGGCCGGTTTCGATCGCCCGCAGGCGGGCGAGGGCCACGAACTGCTCCTGCAGCTGGGCGGGGTAGGGATCGAGGTTGGCGCTGGCCAGGAGCCAGCCGGCTCCGCCGCGCACGGCGCCGGCCAGGGCGGCCCCATCGCTGAGCTCGTAGCAGATGGCCACCCCAACCGCCCCCACGGGGCCATTGCCCTGAGCCGCCAGCAGCCGCGAGGGGACCCCGGCGTCACGCCGCCCACGGCCGAAAGCCCCGCCCAACGCCACCACTCAGCGAACGGCACCCACTCCCCCAGGGGCACCAGGCGGTGCTTGTCGACCCAGTGCTCGGGCAGCGACTCGCCCGGGGAAAGCGCAGCAGGCTGCTGCGCAGCTGCTCGCCGGCGTAGCGGAAGCCCCCGCCCAGCACCACCGAACCGGCCGGGAGCGGCAGGGTTTCTCCGGGGGCAGGGCCCCCTCCGGCAACAGCAACGCATCGGCGCGGCGCTGGCCGGCCTCCCGCTGGGCCATGGCCAGCAGATCGAGCAGTCGCTGCTGCTGAGTGACCCGAAATTTTTCGCGAGTGGGGATCGCCGGCTGCAGCACCAGAAGCCGCAGCGGCGGCAGGGCCTCACCCGCCGCCTGAGCCGTGCCCGCCCCCCGGCACGGGCAAGCGCCAGCGCCCCGGCCAGGTGGAGCGCCAGCACCAGGGCCCCCAGCAGCGCCCAACGCCGCCGGGCTGGGCCCTGCCGCACCAGGGCCCGCGCCAGGGCCCAACCGATCAGCAGCTGGGCGCTCGCCACCAGGGCACTCCCCCCAGGGCCGCCAGCCCCGCCAGGGCCGGATCCCCCGGCAGCGCCGCTCCCCCCAGGCCCATCCAGAACAGGGGCCCTTTCGCCAACAGTGTCTCGGCCAGCCCCCAGAGCAGCGCGCCGATCAGGGCCGTGCTGAGGCGCTCGATCCCCAGCCGCCCCACCAACAGCCTCCAGAGGCCCACCAGCAGCCCCCCAGCAGGCCAAGGGCGATCCACAATCCCGTCACGAGTGGCAGGCTCAGGGGCCCCGGCACCCCCACCCAGTCGAGCGGGTGCAACCACAGCAGCCAGCGGTGGGAGGCCAGCACCGCCCCCAGGCCCCAGAGGAACCCCAGCAGGAAAGGCCGCGGGCGATGGCCCTGGGGTGCGACCCACAGGCGCACCAGCGCCAGCCAGAGCAGCGGCGGAAACCCCACCGGCGGCAGGGCCACACCGGCCAGCAACCCTGCCCCCAGGGCGGTGAGCCACCACACGTGCCGGTCATTGCCCATCGCCAGGGAGGGTAGGAAGCGTCAGGGTCGAAAGGGCATCTGTCCCCTTCAACCACCCACCCAACGGCCATGGATCGCGACAACGTTCTCCAGCAACTGCTGCTGCGGGGCCTGGGAACCACCTCCCTGGTGGCGGATCGCCTGCGGCAGGTCACCCAGGACTGGGTCAGCAGCGGACGGCTGGACCCCTCCCAGGCCGCCACCCTGGTGGACGCGGTGCTCACGGGGCTGCGGGGGAGGACCCGGAGGTGCAGAAGCAGGTGGAGCGCGACCTGGAGCGCAACCTCGATCACTTCCTTCAGGACGTCGGTCTGGCTCGCCAGAAGGAAGTCGATGAGCTGCGGGGCCGCATCGACCGCCTGGAGCAACTCCTGCGCAGCCGCCCGGAGCTGCGCGAGATCCCCGATTGATCGGCTGCCCTGAGCTGACTGGCAGAATCGGGCCCTCCTGCAACGGGCCCTGGCCATGCGCGACATCCTGATCAGTTCCGGCGTCTGCATGGTCTGCCTGCTGCTCGCCTTGGTGAGCCAGCTGGTGGCCCCCACGACGGTCAACGCCAGCGCCATCAACCCTGGTGCCCTCGGGAGTGGTGATCTCCAGCAGGCCGTCGTCCGCAGCTCCACGGCCCAGGCCAGCGGCGGCGCCCCGGCCAGCCCAGCACAACCGGCCCTGGGGAGCTTCGAGCTCGACCCCAACGACCCCAACCCCACCCTGTTCACCATGGCCACTGAACCCAGCTCCAGCCCCGAGAACGCAGCCGAGCTCGCCCAGGCCGGTGCCCTCGGCGGCGACCTCACCGCCGCCAAGGAGCGCGTCACCCCCAGCGGCCTGCGGATCACCGATCTGGTCGTGGGCAGCGGCGCCGAAGCGGTCTCCGGCCAGACCGTGCTGGTGAACTACCGGGGCACCCTGCCCGATGGCAGGGAGTTCGACAGCAGCTACAGCCGCAACCAACCGTTCAGCTTTCCCCTCGGCGGTGGCCGGGTGATCCAGGGCTGGGACGAGGGTGTGGCCGGCATGAAGGTGGGCGGCAAGCGCAAACTCGTGATCCCCCCGATCTGGCCTACGGCGAGCGCGGCGCCGGCGGCGTGATCCCCCCAACGCCACCTTGATCTTCGAAGTGGAGCTGGTGCGCGTCGGCGGCTGATCCCCTCCGGGGTCACCCGGGAGCGGCCAACGCCGTCGTTACAGTGGCCTCTCAATCTGGAACAGCTCCGATTTCATGGCTCACACGCTGCCCGCGCTGCCCTACGACCTCGACGCGCTCGAGCCCCACATCTCCCGCCAGACGCTGGAGTTTCACCACGGCAAGCACCACGCCACCTACGTCAACAACCTCAACAACCTCGTGGTCGGCACCGATTTGGAGGCCAAGAGCCTGGAGGAGGTGATCCTTGCCGTGGCCGGGGATGCCGCCAAGGCGGGCGTCTTCAACAATGCTGCCCAGGTCTGGAACCACAGCTTCTACTGGCAAAGCATCAAGCCCGGCGGCGGCGGTGCGCCCACAGGCGCCCTGGCCGAAAAGATCAACGCTGATTTCGGCAGCTTCGAGGCCTTCGTGGAGGCCTTCAAGGCCGCGGGTGCCACCCAGTTCGGCAGCGGCTGGGCCTGGTTGGTGCTCGATGGCGGCACCCTCAAGGTCACCAAGACCGCCAACGCCGACCTGCCCCTGGCCCACGGCCAGAAGGCCCTGCTGACCATGGATGTCTGGGAGCACGCCTACTACCTCGACTACCAGAACCGCCGTCCCGACTACATGGCCACCTTCCTCGACAAGCTGGTGAACTGGGATTTCGTGGCCGCCAACCTGGCCGCCGCCTGATCCATCCCTGATCGCTACCCCTCGGCCCCCGGAGACCCCGGGGGCTTTTTCATGGCCTCACGGCCTGGCCACCGGCAGCACCGCCTGCGGCGGAATCCACATCGCATCGCCGTAGGAGAAGAAGCGGTAGCCCTGGGCGATCGCCTCGCCGTAGAGCGCCAGCAGCCGCTCGCGGCCCAGCAGCGCACTGACCAGAAGCAACAGCGACGAGCGCGGCAGGTGGAAGTTGGTGAGCAAGCCCTGCACCACCTGGAAGCGGAACCCCGGCTGAATCACCAGGTTCACCGGGCCCATGAACGGCACCAGGGTGCCCCCGTGCAGGGCGGCCACCCCCTCCAGGGCGCGCACGCTGGTGGTGCCGATCGCGATCAGCCGCCCGCCTTGGGCGCGGCAGCGCTCCACAGCGTCCACCAGCTCGGGGCGCAGCTCCACCCACTCGCTGTGCAACTCCAAATCGGTGAGGTCCTCCTGCTCCACGGGCCGAAACGTGCCCAGCCCCACATGCAGGGTGAGCCGCGCGATCGTCACCCCCTTCGCCGCCAGGGCCGCCAGCAGCTCATCGCTGAGGTGCAGGCCGGCGGTGGGGCCGCCACCGCCCCGGGCCGCGCGGCGTAACGGGTCTGGTAGCGGGTCTGGTCTGCGGCGTCGTGCTCGTGGATGTAGGGGGCAGCGGCATGGTGCCGTAGCGCTCCAGCAGCCCTTCGATCCGCTCGGCGCTGGTGCACTCCGGCGGAAAGCGGACCACCCGGCCGCCACTGGCCTCGTCCACCGCCACCACCGGCAGCTCCAGGGGGCTGGCCGGCGGCCTCCAGCTGCAACACCTCCCCGGGGCGCAGGCGCTTGGCGGGGCGGGCCAGGCAGAGCCAGCAGCTATCCTCCCCCTCGCCGATGCTCCGCTGGTGCCAGGGCTGCAGCACCAGCAGCTCCACCACCCCGCCGCTGGCACGCCGGGCGCTGAGGCGGGCCTGGAGCACCCGCGTGTCGTTGACCACCAGCAGATCGCCGGGCTCCAGCTCGTGCTGCAGGTCCCAGACCGTGAGCCCCCGGGCCAGGGGCCCGCTGGAGCCGATCGGCTCCACCGCCAGCAGGCGGGCGGCATGGCGGGGTTCCACCGGCCGCTGGGCGATGGCGCTCTCCGGCAGCTCGAACCCATAACTCGACAGGCTCAGGTCCGCCGCGAGCGAGTCACCCGGGCCCATGGCGCTCAGAGGGCCAGGCTTTCAGGGTTGGTCTCGATCAGGCGGGCCAGATCCTGGAGGAAGGCGGCGGCGTGGGTGCCGTAGATCACCCGGTGGTCGGCGGTGAGGTTCACCTGCATCTGCCGGCGCACGGCAATCGAGCCGTCCTTGAGCGCCACCACCACGGGCCGCGAGGCGGCCACCGCCAGGATCGCGCCGGTGCCGGGGGAGGATCGCATCGAAGCGATCGACCCCGAACATGCCGAGGTTGGAGAGCGTGAAGCTACCGGTGCTGTATTCGTCGGGCTTGAGCTGCTTGGTGCGCGCCCGGGCCACCAGGTCGGCCCAGTTGCGCGAGAGGGCATAGAGATCGGTGCGATCGGCGGCCGCCAGCACCGGTGTCACCAGGCCGCCGTCGTCCATGGCCACAGCCACGGCCACGTTGATGGCCGCCGGATAGGCCATGCCCGTGGGGCTGTTGGCGGCATTGAGCTGGGGGTGGCGGGCGAGGGTGAGCGCCACCGCCTTGGCCAGCAGGGCGGTCATCGTGACGCCCTTGGGTTTCACCTGCTTATAAAAAGCGTCGAGCTTGTCGGTGGTGATCGTGTAGCCCACCCGGAAGGTGGGGGCCTCGAGGCTGGCCAGCATCGAGCGGTTGACCGCCTGCTGCAGGGTGTTGAAGGCCACCGTCTCGCCGGGGGCGCCGAAGCTCTGGCCGGCCGGGGCCGGGGCTGTTGCGGCGCCGTTGGAGCCGGGAGCGCCCGGGGGCGCCAGCGCGGCGGGGGCGGTGCCTTCCGCCACCCGGGGCACGCTCACGGCCCGCCCAGCAGCCAGCTCAACGTCTTCAGCCTGAACACGGCCGCCGGGGCCGCTGCCGCGCAGACCCGCCAGGGCCACCCCCAGCTGGGAGGCGAGCTTCCGGGCCCGGGGGTGGCCACCAGACGGCCGTCACCATTGGCGGGCGCCGGCACGGCAGGGGTGACCACAGGGGCAGGGGCTGCCACGGCCACAGGCGCTGCAACGGAGGCCGGGGCTGGCGCTGCGGCCAAAGGAGCGGGCACGGCAGCGGCGGGAGCAGTCGGCGCTGCGGGAGCGGCCGCCATGGGGGCGGCGGGCGCCGAGGCCGCCACCGCCGCGATCTCGGCCTCGGTTTCGACGATCAAGCCGATGGTCTCGCCCACGGGCGCGGTGCCGCCGGCGGGCAGCAGCACAGTGGCCAGAAAGCCCTCCTCAAACGACTCGACATCCATGTCGGCCTTGTCGGATTCGACCACCAGCACCGATTCACCCCGGGCCACCGGGTCGCCGGGCTTCTTCAGCCACTCCACGATCTTGCCCTCCGTCATCGTGGAGCTGAGGGCGGGCATGAAGATTTCGTGGGTCGCCAAAGTCTTTGTCCTTACTGGTGTTTGAAGGGACGTTCCAACCGTTGTTCCAACCTTTCACCAACGGCAAAAGGTGGTTCACAGCAGAAGATTGATTGATTTTATGACGGGACCAGGTGCCCGTGAAGCCCCAAAAGCCGATTGAAGGGTGCCACCTACTCAGACCATCAAGAGCGTTCCTGATCTGACAGACCGAATTCCAACGCACCTCATACGATTAGCGGATGGGGGTCAGAGATGCCACAGATGAAGCGACACATGAACCTGAGAGGTCAAAACCTACTTTTCCGCTGCCTTGAGACTGGTTTAATCACCACCGCCCCTGCACTTACCCGCTACCAAAAGGGGCGAGGCAACGATCCCTTAAGGCGAGAGTTTGTAGAAGAGAGACCCTCCAACTGGGTCAAGGGGATACCGACAACTATCTGTGAGCACTGCGGGAAGGTGATCAAGGGAAACCCGTGGGGGTTCCAACAACGCCAGCAGACCAAGCGATGTCTGAGGTCTCAGGAATCCAGAGCGGCGTAAATCCCCAGATCGTCTTCGCAGTCTTGTAGCAACGCCTGGAAGCCTTCCAGCAAAACCCTCACCCGTGGGGATTTCTCTGGATGCGCCGATGCCTCCAGGGCAAGTGCA
Organism: Cyanobium sp. ATX-6F1; assembly: GCF_047395825.1. NCBI lineage: Bacteria > Bacillati > Cyanobacteriota > Cyanophyceae > Synechococcales > Prochlorococcaceae > Cyanobium > Cyanobium sp. ATX-6F1. Next base: position 853,239 of record NZ_JBCEBF010000003.1, read on the forward strand.
GTTACGCCTGTGCCTATGGCGTCGAGGGTAAGCAGGGTGTCATGCAGCAGTTCCAGTGTGATCGCCGATGTGGTGAGAGGTGCCATGGGTTCGGGAAGAGCACTACCCCCTAAGTATTCCCACGGGCGGACAGGAGGCAGGAAACAGGGGTCTGATCGGGCAAAAACCAGTCGGAAACGGCAAAATGGGTAGATACCGTCAGTGACCCTTGAGCGACTCAGCAAGCTTTGCGACTGATCTGAGCGAAGAGGACGACCTAGAAGACGACCTGGGGGATCTGCTGCTGGAGGTGCTTCCAGGGGACGGCAGCACGATTGGGAACCTTTCAGCAAGAGAAGCACTGGGTCGGGCAGCGGAGCGCCAGATAGATGAAGAGGAATACACAACAGTCAAAGACCGCTTGGTGGGTCTGGGTCTGATCCTCAAAGGACAAGGGAGAGGAGGAACCATTCGCCTTGCAGAAGGCATTGAGGGCGGTGGTCGTTATGAGGCATCCGCTGCTCCCAGTGGCAACGGTCGAGGCAAAGCGAAGAAGGAAACACCCGCCAAGGATTTCAAAGCAGTGCTCTGGGCGAGTGCCGACAAACTGCGGGCACAGATGGATGCGGCGGAATACAAGCATTTGGTTCTGGGGCTGATCTTCCTCAAATACATCTCAGACACCTTTGTCGAGCAGCAGCAAAAGGTGCTGGTGATGGTGAGCGACCCAGAATCGGACAACTACGTAGGAGACGACCCAGCAGAGCAGCAAGCATCACTGGAGGATCGCGACTACTACACCCAAGAAAACGTGTTCTGGGTGCCTGCTGATGCTCGCTGGGAATCACTACGAGCAAAGGCAAAGCAACCTGAGATCGGGCAACTGATCGACAAGGCACTGGTCGCCATCGAGAACGAGAACCCAACACTGCGGGGCAAGTTAGATAAGCGATTTGGTGCCGCTCAACTAGAACCAGGACGCATGGGCGAACTGGTGGATCTGATCTCCACCATCGGTTTTGGAGATAGCAAGAAATCAGGAGACATACTGGGAGAGGTCTACTCTTACTTTCTTGGTCTGTTTGCACTCGCAGAAGGCAAAAAAGGTGGTGAGTTTTTAACTCCTCCATCTGGGGTCAAACTTCTTGTTGCCGTCTTGGCACCACATCGGGGCAGAGTGTATGACCCCTGCTGTGGAACAGGCGGAATGTTTGTCTACAGCGAAGAGTTTGTTGAATCGCACGGTGGCAGACGAGATGATATTTCGATTTACGGACAGGAGAGCAATCCAACAACCTGGCGATTGGCGGCAATGAATCTGGCGATTCGTGGTTTCGCCGCCGACTTGGGGCAAGAACCTGCAGACACGTTCTCAAGAGATCAATACCCTGATCTCAAATTTGATTATATAATGGCAAACCCGCCTTTCAATATCTCCGATTGGGGAGGCGAAAAATACGAAATTGATCCCCGCTGGAAGTTTGGACGCCCACCAGCCGGTAATGCCAACTATGGATGGTTACAACACATCCTCTGGAAACTGCGACCAGGGGGACAAGCAGGGGTCATTCTTGCCAATGGATCAATGAGTTCCAATCAGAGTGGAGAGGGGCAGATAAGAGAAGCGATGGTGCGGGGCGATGTGGTGGAAGCAATGGTGGCAATGCCCAGTCAGTTGTTTTTCAATACTCAGATTCCTGCCTGCATCTGGTTCCTGTCGAACGACAAGACCCAGCGTGGTCGTGATCGAAGGGGCGAGACCTTGTTTATTGATGCTCGCAAGATGGGAACAATGGAAACACGGGTCAACCGTGTGCTGACGGATGAGGATATTGACAAGATTGCTGCTGCCGTTCACGCCTGGCGTGGCAATGGCGAGGTGACTGATACTTATGAGGATGTTGCTGGGTTCTGCTACAGCGCCAAGTTAGGAGAGATTGAAAAGAATGGTTTTGTGCTCACGCCTGGGCGTTATGTGGGAGCAGCAGATGTTGAAGTCGATGGCGAGGCATTTGAGGAGAAGATGAAGCGCCTCACTCGTCTGCTGAAGCAGCAACAGGAAGAAGGGGCAAGGTTGGATCAGCAGATTGCTGAGAACCTCAGGAGGTTGGGATATGAGTTCTGACTATCCTCAAGTATCAATAAGTAGTGTCGCCAGAGTCAGGTCAGGTTTTGCCTTCAAAAGCAGTGACTGGCAGAGCACTGGGATTCCAGTGGTGAAGATAGCGAACGTGAAAGAAGGGCGCCTTGAGATGGATGGATGCTCATATGTCTCAGAAGTTGTCGCACATCAAGCAAGAGACTTCCTGCTTGAGCAGGGAGACATATTGATATCAATGACAGGATATGTTGGAGATGTAGCGAGAGTGCGAGAAGCGGATACGCCTTGTGCCTTGAACCAGAGAGTGGGGAGGTTTCATTCTTACAACAAAGCACTAATAGACCCCTCCTTCCTTTTCTTTCACCTCAAGAGCAAAGAGGTGCGAAGCGAGATCGAGCAGAAAGCGTATGGGTCTGCTCAACCGAATATAAGCGCAGGCGGCATCGAAGAAACATCCATACACCTTCCAGAACTATGGATTCAGCAAGCAATCGCTCATATCCTCGGCACCCTCGACGATAAGATCGAACTCAACCGCAAGACCAACGAAACCTTGGAGGCGATGGCAAAGGCGCTCTTCAAGTCGTGGTTTGTGGATTTCGATCCAGTAAGAGCAAAGGCAGAAGGTCGCCCGACTGGATTACCTGATGAGATCAGCGACCTATTCGCAGATTCATTTGAGGATTCGGAACTGGGTGAAATTCCGAGTGGGTGGAAGATTCAGTCAGCAGGTAATCAATACCAGATATCTATTGGCAAAACTCCTCCAAGGAAAGAGGCGCATTGGTTTTCGTGTGGTCACCTTGATGTTCCGTGGTTGTCAATCCGAGATCTTGGCGAGGCAGGCGTATTTGCTTACAGAGCATCGGAATGCCTGACCAGAGAAGCGGTAGAAAGATTCAATGTCAAGGTCGTTCCAGCGAATACGGTTATCGTTAGTTTCAAACTCACCGTAGGAAGGGTTGCAATCACTGCTTGTGAGATGCTCACGAATGAAGCGATTGCTCATTTCTCTCCCCTGAGATCTGAGGCGGGGTTTGAATACACATACTGCTTGCTGTCTCAATATGATTACCACTCTCTTGGCAGCACATCCTCTATCGCTACAGCGGTAAACTCGCAAATACTCAGAGATATGCCGCTTCTTACCCCAAGCGGTGACATTGTAAGAGCATTCTGCGATACCACTACCTCCCTATTCTCATCCATCAAGATCTGCCAGAAAGAAACCCAGCATCTCAGTGATTTGCGTGATGCCCTCCTCCCCAAACTCATCTCAGGTGAAATCCGAATCCCTGATGCTGAGCGAATGCTTGAGGAGATGAGCATCTGATGGCACTGATCACAGAAGACCATCTGGAGCAGCAGTGCCTTGAGTGGTTCAAGGATCTGGGATACAAACACGTCTTTGCCCCCCAACTCGACAGCGACGGCAGAACCCCAGAACGATCCGACTTTCGCCAGGTCGTCCTCCAGGGGCGACTGCGTTCAGCACTGAAGCGCCTGAACCCTGATGTTCCTGCGGGAACCATCGAAGTCGCGGTGCTTCAACTGGCGAACCCCAACGTGCCTGGTCTACTGGCATCAAACCGCAACTTCCACCGCTGGATGACCCAGGGATTACCCATCACCTATATGGATGGGAACCAGCAGGTGGGGATCCGCCTCAAGGTGATCGGGTTTGATGACCCTGCTGCCAATGACTGGTTGGCGGTGAATCAGTTGGCGATCCAAGGCACGAAGCACAACCGCCGCCCTGATGTGGTGGTCTACCTCAACGGTCTCCCTCTGGCGGTGATCGAACTGAAGAACCCTGCCGATGAGAAGGCAGACATCTGGGCAGCGTTCAACCAACTCCAGACCTACAAAACCGACATCCCCGACCTGTTCACGCCCAATGTGCTGCTGGTGATCAGCGATGGCATTCAGGCAAGAGCAGGTTCATTGAGTGCTGATCGGGAACGGTTCCAGCGATGGCGCACCATTTCAGGGGAGAACGACCTCGATCCATTAGGTGCTCACCGTGATCTGGAGACCTTGGTGCGGGGGATGTTTGAGCGGGGGCGGTTCCTGGATTTCATTCGCTCCTTCTGCCTGTTCGAAGAAGACGGGCAGATCATCAAAAAGGTTGCTGCCTACCACCAGTTCCACGCTGTCAGGGCGGCAGTCGAGCAGGTGGTGAAGGCAAGCAGACCTGATGGCGACAAGAAGGGAGGCGTCGTCTGGCACACCCAGGGCGCTGGCAAAAGCATCGAGATGGCGTGTCTGGCAGGCAAGTTGCTCACTGACCCTCGCCTTGAGAACCCCACCCTGGTGATGGTCACCGACCGCCAGGATCTGGATGGTCAGTTGTTTGGGGTCTTCTCAGGTGCTGGTGATCTACTGGGCGAGAACCCTCAGCAGGCAGACAGTCGCCAGGAACTGAGGGATCTGCTCGCCAACCGACCCAGTGGTGGCATCATCTTCACCACCATTCAGAAGTTCGCTGCTGAATCTGGGGAAGACCGTTTTCCCACCCTGAGCGAGCGCCGCAACATCGTGGTGATCTGCGATGAGGCACACCGCACCCAATACGGGTTCAAGGCACGGTTCGATGCCAAGACAGGGGAAATCAAATACGGAATGGCAAAGGCACTCAGAGATGCCTTGCCCCAGGCGACCTTCCTTGCCTTTACGGGCACTCCCATCTCCCAGGAAGATCGAGACACCCAAGCGGTCTTTGGGCACTACGTCTCCATCTACGACATTCAGCAGGCAGTGGAAGACGGTGCCACGGTGCCGATCTACTACGAATCACGCCTGGCAAAACTGGCGCTCAAGGATCCACTGCTGCCCCAGGTGGATGAGCAGGTGGATGACCTCTTCTCAGATGAAGACGACATTCCTGCTGCTGAACGGGCAAAAAGCAGGTGGGCAGCACTGGAGGCACTGGTGGGTGCTGAACCTCGCCTGAAGCAGGTGGCAGCAGATTTGATCACCCACTTTGAGCAGCGATCCAAAACCCAACCAGGGAAGGCGCTTGGTGTGCTGATGAGTCGAGACATCTGTGCTCGCCTCTATGCCGCCATCGTTGCCCTACGCCCCGAATGGCACGACGACGATCCCAAGAAAGGAGCGATCAAGGTGGTGATGACGGCATCGGCATCTGATGAACCTCACCTTCAACCGCATCACACCAGCAAGCAGCAAAAAAAGATCTGGAGAAACGGTTCAAGGATCCTGCTGACCCATTGAGGATCGTGCTGGTGCGGGATATGTGGTTGACGGGGTTCGATGCTCCGTGCCTGGCGACGATGTATGTGGATAAACCGATGAAGGGGGCAAACCTGGCGCAGGCGATTGCCAGGGTCAACAGGGTTTTCAAAGACAAACCAGGCGGTCTGGTGGTCGATTACATCGGCATCGCACCGCAACTCAAGGAAGCACTGGCGACCTACACCGCTGCCAAGGGCAAGGGTGCTCCAACAATCGACACCAGTGAGGTGCTGCGAATCCTCAAGGAAAAACTTCAGGTTGCCAAAGATCTGCTCCACCCAATCGACTGGAGTGGATTCAGGGATCCAAAGACGGCGATGGAACTCCTGCCCATCAGTTTGGATCACATCCTCGCAATATCTGATGGCAAGAAGCGATATTGCGACACGGTGCTATCGATGACCAAAGCATTTGCTCTTTGCGGCACTACTGATGAAGCATTGGCACTTGATCAGGAGGTCGCATTTCTTCAGGCGATAAGAGCACCGCTGATCAAGGGAGAAGACATTCTTGGCGGCAATGGTGCCCCCAAGAATGTTGATTTTGAGTTGCGGCAACTGATGTCACAGGCACTTGTCGCAGATGGAATCACCGATGTTTTCAAGGTGGCAGGTCTTGAAAAACCAGACATCAGCATCCTGTCGGATTCATTCCTGGCAGAAGTCAGCAAGATCCCCCAGAAGAACTTGGCAGTAGAACTGCTTCAGCGGTTGCTAAGAGAAGAGGTCTCTACACGCTTCAAGACCAATGTGGTCAAGCAGAAGCGATTTAGCGAACTGCTCCAGGCATCACTGAACAAATACACCAACCGCTCAATCGAAGCAGCACAGGTGATCGAAGAACTGATTGCGATGGCAAAGCAGTTCCGTGATGAGGCAGAAAGAGTTGCGGCAATGGGTCTATCGACTGCTGAGATTGCTTTCTATGACGCCCTGGGGAACAACCAATCAGCACACGACCTGATGGGTGATGAGGTGCTGATGAAGATGGCACGGGAACTGGCAGAAAAACTTAGGGGTAATCTCAGCATTGATTGGCAATACAAGGAGAACGTTCGGGCACGACTGCGAACGATGATCAAGGCACTTCTCAAGCGATATAAGTATCCACCCGATCAAGAGGCATCAGCGATTGACCTGGTTCTACAGCAGACCGAAATGATTTCCGAAGAGTGGTCAAGGGAAGACCTCGGCAAGAAGATTGAAACAGTGGACGCTGATGCCTTGGAAAAGTAGTTCTGACTGAACACTACGACTCAACAACCTCCAACAAATCTTCAATCCCACAATCCAGCACCGTCACCACCTTACCCGCCAGATCCAGAGAGAGTGCTGATGCTGCCTTGTCATCGGACCGCGCCAAGCGGGTAATGGTGGTTGCCGCAACACCAGCAGCAACCGCCAGGGAGTTCATCGTCCAGGGTTTCTCCCCTGACTCTGCACGATGCAGATTTGCCTTGGCGATTGCCTTGGCGAGGGTCAGACGAACTTGCTTTGCCATGAAGACACCATACCTCAAGCACCAAGCGACAGCAAACGAGCAAGTAGTCACCAGGAACCAGCATCACATGCTATAGTTATTGTGTCAAAGAAACCCATAGAGGTTCAGACCATGCCTTCCGACCTTTCCACGATTGACCTGGCGACCCTGAATGCCGCCCAGGGCGTGATTGTCGCCGCCATCCAAAACCACTGCTGCCTGTGGGAACAAGAATCCACTGATGCCGCTGCCGATGGACAACTCAGCAAGGCGCTGATGTTGGAGCACTGGGCATTTGCCGCTGACCTACTCGCCAGCACCGTCAGCAGTGAATTCGCCTCCCTGTTCGTTCAGGTGCTCGATGTTCGCTTCAGTGAGTTAAGCAATCCATGCCGGTCAGTGGAGGAGCAGATTCTGGATGCTCTTGCCGTGGAGGTGGCGTCCGCTCAACCAGCACCATTCTGACCCAAAAGAGCACAAGGCAACAGGAAACCAGCTTTTTATGCTATAGTTATTGCGTCGACGGGCAAGAGGTTCACAGAAACCCGCCCCTCTCAACCCATTTCAACGAAACCCATAGAGGTTCCCAGTGCTCCAGCAAATCACACCCTTCTCCTGGCATTTCACCTGCCCCGATCGGGAGGGTCTCTCCATCCGGTTCTCCCGCTTCACCGGCACCTTTGACCTTTGCCGTCGCACTCAGGTCGAGGAGATGTGCTGGGAAACCAGAACCCTCTCCAGTCATCAGACCATGGAGCAGTCATTCAACGCCGCTGAAGAACACGCCCTGGTGCCATCACGATGAATTCTTGGATTCCTGCTGGTGTTGGCGGTGTCAGCTGTCAAACTCCTACAACCCAAAACCAGCAGAAATGGCAAACGAGCATCCAGACGCCCCCAAGCAGTTCGGCATTCGACTGAGCGAAGAGACGATGGAACTGGTATCAGCGATACAGGAATTCCGTCAACGCACCAATCAACCCACAACCCTTGCATCCATCGTGGAGAGTGCCATTGAGTGCCACTACGCCAGATTGGTGGAAGAGGGCGCTATCTACGGCAAAAAATGACCCCTCCTTTACCTCCTGGTGCCTTGGAGCACCTACTGAAGACCCTGCCCCCCGTAGGAGCAGATCCATTCCCGCATCTTGCGGATCTCAGCGTGGATCAAATGGTTGGCAGGAGAGTGGAGATTTCAGAAACCCTGAAACACCTGGAGCAGGAGAAGCAATTCATTGATGCCGAGTTGCTGGAGATCTTCTCAGATGCTGAACTCCGCTTTGGTGTTCGTGCCCCTGGTGGATGGATGCTCAAATCACGCTCCCGAACGAGTTGGGACTATGCCGCTGAGATTCGTGATGCCATCAAGGGTCTTCAGCAGCAGGCACAAAGACAAGGGCAGGCAAAACCGATGGTGAGCACCTATCTCTGCCTCACACAAGAGAGCGCCTGATTGACATTCTCTAGCATCATGCACTAGAATCACGTAAGTAATCCACAGAGATTCAGCACCATGCTTCAAACTGCCAGCAACGGCACTCAGGCAACGACTCCTAAGTTTGCTCTTCGACCCACTGCCGAAACCCTTGCCGATCTCTCACGACCCATTGACCCCCGGCACCTGAAGAGCAGGAAGCAGGGAACGGTCACTCTCACCTACTGCCCCTGGAACACCATTGCTCGTCACCTTCATCACCGTGCTCCTGGTTGGTGCTGGGAAGTGCAATCGGTGCAAGAGGTTGGTGGTGCGGTTGTCGTGACGGGTCGTTTGACAATCCCTACTGCTGATGGAGACCTGCTTCACTACTCAGCAGTTGCATCGGAACCGCTGGAGTCGAAGTCCCAGGCACCTGCTGCTGAGGTTGCCGCATCCTCATGCCTGAGAAGGGCAGCTGCATTGGCGGGACTTGGGTTGGATCTTTGGGGGTAGGCAATGCAGAGACAATAAAAAATAAGTTCCCGCTGGCAATAAATAGGTATCAGAGAACAATTATGAATGTGATAAACTAGCAGGTACCCTGCATCTAGCAGCCTAAATGAGTAAAGTACATACAGAAATCCGTGTGATGGCGTCAATAATAACACTGTCATTAATTTCGAGCTGTTCCTTTCTGCCAGAATCTGTAAGCAAAGACTGTGATGAGCTCGCCACGAAAGGGATGAAAGCCTCTTTTAGCAAAGCCAGCGAAAACAACGGTGAGTTTATAAGGGATCTTGTATTAGTCAAATCACAAAATGGCAAAAAGATAACAACTTACATAACTCACTATAACTCCAACTTGACTTATGTCGCAATTTCGTCGACAGGTAAAATCACTAGAAACACATACGAAGATCTGCCAGTGGCAATCAACTCGACCTTCACGTCTACTAAGGGTGTACTAACAAAACCTATAGTTCTGACTGATCGTCAGATATCATGCGAATTTTTTAAATATTTGTTCATTGACTACAGAAAAGTCGATGGCAGCTTTGGGACAAATGTAATTATCAGCGAAAACGAAAAAGGAATAAGATTCAAGTTTCCAGATTAGCACAACCAAAATTTATTAGCTTTTAACTATATTAGTCAATATCATAATAATTCCCACTTTTATCATACCCACCCTTAAAGTGAGTTCTCTTGGAATGATTGTAGTTAGGGGCAACATCAATCCTATTTCGACTAGTAGTGTTACTCCCTTTTCCTTCAGACTTGAAGCTTACCTGGGACCACTTTAACCGGTGAGACTTTCTTAAAGCGTTTGCCTTTGCCTTCGCAGTCTCATAGCCCTCGATGTTTCGAGCAAGCACAGCATGAGTGTCTGTGCGAAAGATGTAGAAGGTTGATTCTCCTAGACGCTTATCGCTAACATCAATAAAGGATTTTACTCTCTGCAAGAAATCCTTAAAGGTAATCCTTTGCTTCTTTGTTTTCATTCGATGAACCAGGTATCCTATTACTATTTAGGGGATACCTTTTAGGGTTTGGACAATTATGTCCTTTACCGGTAGTTCGTGAAGTCCAACGCTCTCTAACATACGCGTCTCCAAGGTCTCGATTCAAGGAACTGATAAAACGAGGAAAGCCCATGTTGTCCCGACAGAATGGACTGCCCTTCCTCGCACAGGAGAAGATCCAGGAGTTGCTAGCTGAATTCCAAAATAGTGCTCCTTTGCGATGTGTTCTCTTACCTTCTGTAGGTGCTATGGGAGCACAGTGAGGACACCTAAAAATCCACTTATGTCTAACAATCTTTTCTGCAGCATCATCCAGATAATGATACAACAGCAGTAATCGGTATCTTTGATCAATAGGAGATTCCATATTTTATATGTATTTATTACAACACATCTAGACTAATGCCATTCAAATCATCCGTCAAGTTGACAGATATAAGCATTGTGTGTATAATAACTACGCAGCTTGTTCAGGCATCCTTTATCTTAAAGATTGCAGATGTCTAAATAGCTACGCAGTGCAATGATGGATCTCTTCCTCCAAGCAACCTTAAGTTACATATTACTTGCTACAATAGACCTGCCGAAGGCATCCCCGTAGGGGATAATTATAATATGCTTTAAAACATACTTATGCATTCTTTAGTTCCTCGTGATCTAGTGGTCTAAGACGCCTAAGCAATGAATACTATACTTTTCATGAAGCCTAAATAGTCATAGCCTACACAAGAATGCAATATGAATTCAGCAAAACCAATTAGGGAACAGTTGTCCTATAAGCAACACGAGAGCTACATACGTTCTATACGGGACAATCTATGCTCACACTACAGGCTTAATAAATCTGACCTGATTAAGTTCCTAATAAGAAAAGAAGGTAATCATTTAAATACTTGCAATGTTCCATTGCCTGAAGGGATAACTCAATGAAAACAATACAATTAAATCAGGTTGAATACTTGATGTTAGAAGAAATTGCAAAAAGGAATAGAAGAAAACCAGATGAGTATATAAAGGATTACGTCAAAGACCAATACGACAAACTCAAGAAATAAATCTTTTGGGACTATGAATAACCACAATTTCCAGCATGAAGAGTTTTCCCTTGATGGACCTCCTCCTAATCCGTTTTATCCATTAACTTACGATGACGCAATGGAACTAGCTGAACTAGAGGATCTAGATGATGACGATTATGATGTTATAAATAGCGCCTTCACCCTGTTTGAAGATCCACCTGATTAGGACATATTGCACTGAATAGATACAGTAATCCAACTCAAGTATTAGTCTCAGTGACATCTCAAGGAGAGATACTTGTGCGAAGTGGCACTAGTGCAACTGACCGTATAACGCCCTATCAGGCAGTCCTAGGCAAGTAATTAGTCAAGCAATAATTTACCTGCCTTGGCGGGGCTAGATACGGATTCCTGAAAAAGCCCAAGAGATTCAAAGTGGAACCTACTAGAAAGCCCATCATATGTTTTCTGGATCATTGTCATTGATGTCCCGCAGTTCTTCGCTACGAGGTCAACTCTTTGACCATCCAAAAGTGCGAATGATATATGCGTAGCACGGAGCGAATACAGAGTATATCTTCGATCAAATTCACACTTAGACAAAACTCGATTAAACCACTGTCTAATATGTTCCATGTGATATGTTGTCCGATTTTCAAAAAATGGATTCATCATTAATAAGTCGTCTCTACCTCTTTGAGGAATTTGTGGGAGGGTCTCGGAGATCACTTTGCCCTTTTTATCCTTAACTTCTCCTGCAAGGACCTTTTTATTGTATACTTCAATTTGTTCATTGCGTATTTTTATGCCTTTAGTGAGATGACTTTTAATACTTTGAATAGTATGCCAGTTCATCACAACTTCTCTGCCTCCTGTTTTTGATGTATTGCTAACGGTCACGATGCCGGTTAGCTTTTGATCTTTGCGCCTAAGTTTCTCGTCGATTCCGCAGAGGATTTGTGCGGTTTCATGAGGTCTACAGCCACTCTGGAACTGGAAGCGAACCCAATGAATAAACCATCGTCTTTTCCATAATACTTCCTGATCCTTGATATTTTTTTCGAAACCATATAGCTCGGAGCAAAACTTTGTCCAGTCGTCTGGGAGAAAGGCAGGGTTTGCTTCATCCCTATAGTTAGTGCGATCTTTCAGCTTATCTATTTCTGGCTTTTTCTTCGGGTCCAGCAACTCCTTTTTAACCATCCAATTTATTATTGCCTTTAGAGTCGTGAGATCGCTGTTGATAGTGCCTGTTGAAAGACCAGAAGTTTCCGACTTCCACTTACCCTTTGTCTTGATATCTAAATAGAACCCTGCATATTCAGCGAATGCATTTTTAGAGATATCACTAATAGAAATTATGCCCACACTTCTGCAATAGGGAATGATTCTCTGATATATCCTCTGAGAATATGAATCGTGTGAGCCAGCAGCCAATTGACCCCTGCGAACATCGTTTTCTTTTTCTTTAAGATATTCTTCACAAACCTTATCAATGCTTAGCTTTCTGGTCTTTGACTTTGGCGGGTCACTCTCTACTTTGACATAGGCTGAAAGCGCATTCTTATGTGCTTGCCTTATATCAGAAGTGTTCAGAGAAATATTTGTATACCTTTTATTACCTCTGTTAACCCGTAAATAAAAACAGCTTCTCTCGGCATATTTAATTACATATGCCTGCCCATTAAGGGTTGGTTCTTTTGTTTCAATCTTTGGCATTGGCAAGTTCAAACGCGGTTGGAACAGTCCAAGTTCTGTTCCAACCGCATTCCCCCATGGCTAGTGGCAACCCGACTTTATCGCACCTAAGCCTGTGTTCCAACCCTTGTTCCAGATGCATGAGCCCTGCGGAGACAGGATTTAGGCATCTTCGTGGGTCGCCAACGCTTGATCCCGCACGGGTGGTGTGCGTGATTTTACGGGTGCGCCCTGGCGCGATCAGCTCAGAGCTGACCTTCGATTGCCTCGACGATGCCGTCGCGCACCACCAGCGCCACCTGCAGCTTCTCCACCAGGTTGTCGCCCACCTTCACCTTGGTGCTGCTCTCCAGCTGGCCCTGCTCGACGATCTGCTCGAACTCCAGCTCCTGCACCTGACGCTGCTGCTCCAGCAGCGTGCGCTTCTGTTCCTCCAGCTCGGCCCGCTTGGCGGCCACCTGCTGGTGCACCGAATTGACCTGCTCGCCCACCCGGGGGTCGAGGGGGTTGGCGCTCTGGCGACGGATCTCCTCGATCAGCTGCTGACCCTCCTGCTCCAGCTGGGAGAGCTGGGCATCGCTGTTGGCGACTGCGGCGCTGAGTTCGCGCTCGGCATCCTCCTTCCAGCGCGGGGTCACCACCGCCCGCACGGTGACCGTGCGCTTGATCGTGAGCGATGAGCCGTCCGACATTGGTTGCTGAGCAACAAGCACACAGGCTGTCAGCCGACCGGCCCAGGGGTCAATCGCCTCCAGGGGCGGTGAACCGCCCAATGGCCTCAGCGCCCGTAAAGGGCCTCGATCGCGGCCCGGTCGCGCACACCGATGCGGTCACGGCGCTGCTTGAGGGTCTGGGTGAGCAGGCCGTTCTCGAGGGTGAAGGGCTCCACCAGGGCCACACCGCCGAGGCGCTCATCGGGCCTGGAGCCGGGCCGGGCCGCCAGCAGCCGGTTGAACTCACCCTTCAGCGCCCGCAACAACGCCTGATCGGACGCCTCAGCCAGCTGGCCCTGGAACGCCTTCAGGGGTTCGGCGCGGGGCACCACCAGGGCCCCCAGCAGGCGCTCGTCCTGGCCCACCACCAGCACCTGCTCCACCAGGGGACTGGCGGCCAGGGCCTCCTCCAGGGGGCCGGGTTCGATGTTCTCGCCGCTGCTGAGCACGATCGTGTCCTTGGCCCGGCCGGTGAGCACCAGGGAGCCATCGGAAATCAGCAGGCCCAGGTCACCGGTGTCGAACCAGCCCTCGGCGTCGATGGCGGCGGCCGTGGCCTCGGGTTTGTGGAAGTAACCGGCCATCACCTGGGGGCCCCTGGCCAGCACCAGGCCCCGCTCGCCCCAGCCCAGGGGCGCACGGCTCTCCGGATCGACGATGCGGATGGAGGTGCCGGGCAGGGGGCGGCCGGAGCTGCCGCGGCGGTTGGCCCAGGGACGCCGGCAAGTGAGCACCGGGCTGGTTTCGGTCAGGCCGTAGCCCACCAGCAACTCGATCCCGATCACCTCGAAGAAGCCATCCACGTGGGGGCCAGGGCACCGCCGCCGCTGATGGCGGTGCGCAGGGCGCCACCGGCGAGCTGCTGGCGCACCTTCGGCCAGAACAGCGCCGCCGCCAGCCGCTGCACCGGCCAGGTGAGCAGCGCCAGGGCCGCCCCCTGGAGCCGGGCCAGGGGCGGTTCCGGGGTGAGGGTGAGATCGAGCGCCCGGCGACGGGCGGTGCAATGGAGCCGGCCCACCGCCAGGGCCCCCTTGAGCAGCTTCTGGCGACTGGAGGGCATCGCGGCGAGGGCATCCTCGAAACCCGAGAGCAGCGCCTCCCACAGCCTCGGCACGCTGATCAGGTAGCTGGGGCGCACCCGCTGCAGGTCGGGGCGCAGCTGCTTGAGGGTGGTGTAGGTCTGATGGCAGCCGCAGGCCAGCAGCAGGTATTCGGCCGTGCGTTCGTAGGCGTGCCAGATCGGCAGCACGCTCACCACCCGATCCCCCGGCGAGGGGTTCACCGCCACCCCGAGGGTGCGGATCTGGTGCAGCAGGTTGGCGTGGCTGAGGGGCACCCCCTTGGGGGCGCCGGTGGTGCCCGATGTGTAGAGCAGCGTGGCCAGACGCTCCGGATCGGCCGGTGGCGGCGGCGGCAGCGGGGCGGCCGCACCCCGCTCCAGCAGCGCCGCCCAATCCAGGCAGGGCCAGGGGGCGGCCGCCGGGGCCTCCCCCTCCAGCACCACCACGAAGCGCAGGCCGGCCAGGGCGGGCTGCCCGGGGCCGAGCTTGGCCAGCAGGGCCGCCGACTCCACCACCAGGGCGACGGAGCCGGAATCCTCGAGGATGTAAAGCAGCTCGTCGATCGGTGCAGCGCTGCCGCGCACGGCATCGGCGGCGCCCGCGCGCATCAGCCCCTGGTCCGCCACCAGCCAACGGGGGCCGTTCTCGGCGAACAGGGCGACCCGCTCTCCCGGCATCAGGCCCAGGCCTGCAAAGGCCGCGGCGGTCTGCTCGATCCGCTGGTGCAGCTCCCGGTAGGTGAGCTGCTCGGGATGGCGGCCATGGGGGCCTCAAGGGCGGGGGCATCGCCGTAGAGCCGCTCCAGCGCGCCCCAGAGCTGCTCGATTCCCGTGAGCCCGCTCCAGTCGGTGCGGCCGGCGAGGGCGCGGTGGTCAGCGGCATCGGCCTGCCAGTGGATCTCGGCGTTCACCGGCCGTCCTGCGAGGGTTGTCCTCCTTTTACAACCCCTCCAGGAGTTCGGTGGCGGATGGTGGGCGCAAGCTCAGGCGAAAGCGCCGGGCCGCCGCCGCCTTCACCAGCGGCTGCAGCGCGGCCACCGTCAGCCCTGGCCGCCAATCGCTCAGGCGCCCCACGGGCCGATCGGTGAGGCCGCAGGGCGCGATCCGCTCGAAGCCTTCCAAGCCACAGTCCACGTTCAGGGCCAGGCCGTGCTGGCTGATCCAACGCTTCGCCCCCACGCCGATCGCCGCCAGTTTGCGGCCCTCCAGCCAGACCCCCGTGAGCCCAGTGGTCCGCTCGCCCTTCAGGCCCAGTTCCGAGAGCACCTCGATCACCAGCCCCTCGAGGTCACGCAGGTAGAGGTGCAGATCGGCGCCATGGCGCCGCAGGTCGAGCACGGGGTAGAGCACCAGCTGGCCCGGCAGGTGGTGGGTCACCTCCCCACCGCGGTCGATGCGGTGCAGGGGCAGGGGCGGATCGAGCGGATCGAAGCCCAGAAACGCCTCACTGGCGCCGCGGCCCAGGGTGTAGCAGGGGGTGTGCTGGAGCAGCAGCAGGGCCTCAGCTGCCTGTGGATCCTCCAGCAGCCGTTGCTGCAGCTGCTGCTGCCAGGCCCAGGCGCGCTCAAACGGCACCGGATCCGGCGGTTCAAAACAGATTGCGTCGAGCCTGGGGTCCATCGGGGATCGCTCTTAGCGTTGGGGAGCCCCACCTCAGAGGGAGTGTTGGCATGAAGCTTCTGATCCACGGTCGCAACATGGAGGTCACCTCCGCGATCCGCGACTACACCGAAGACAAGCTCGGCCGGGCGATCGGCCATTTCAACGGGCTGGTCAAGGAAGCCGACGTGCACCTCTCGGTGGCCCGCAACCCACGGGTACCCCAGCAGACCGCCGAGGTCACGGTGTTCGCCAACGGCGTGGTGATCCGCGCCCAGGAACGCAGCGAGAACCTCTACGCCAGCATCGACATGGTGGCGAACAAGCTCAGCCGCCAGCTGCGCCGCTACAAGGAGCGCCTGCATGGTCACCACCACGCCCCCAGCACCGAGGAGCTCCTGGAGGAGTTGCCGATCGAAGGCGATCTCACCAAGGGCCGTGTGGCCGAGCTTCCGGTGCCGGCCGTGCGGCGCAAGTATTTCGCCATGCCGGCGATGTCGATCGAAGACGCCCTGCACCAACTGGAGTTGATCGATCACGATTTCTACCTCTTCCGTGATGCGGCCAGCGGCACGATTCAGGTGGTCTACAGGCGCAACCACGGCGGCTACGGAGTGATCCAACCGCGAGAATCCTGATCCCGAAGCGCCCGGTCCGGGCGCACCCCCGCCGTGGCCCGCGACCGACCCGACCTCGCCCCCCTGATCGACCACTCCCTGCTGGACCCTCACCAGGGCCACGAGGCGATCGAGCGCATCTGCGATGAGGCCCGTCATTTCGGTTTTGCCGGGGTCTGCGTGGCCTCCCGCTGGCTGCCCGTGGCCCGGGAACGCCTGGGGGCCGCCACCCCGGTGAAGCTGGTGTCGGTGGTGGGCTTTCCCTTCGGCGCCATCCCCGCGGAGATCAAACAGCAGGAGGCGGAATGGGCGGCCGCCCAGGGGGCCGATGAACTCGATGTGGTGCCCGATTTCGGGGCCCTGGCCGACGGCAACGCCTCGGCTGTCTGCGAGGAGCTGGCTGGAATCGTGGCGCTCGGGCTGCCGGTGAAGGTGATTCTGGAGGCGGGTCGCCACGACGCTGAAACCCTGGCCCTGCTGGTGGAGGTGGCGATCGACGCCGGCGCAGCCTTCCTCAAGACCGGCAGCGGCTTCGGGCCGCCGGCCAGCGTGGAGCAGGTGCAGCAGCTGCGCCAGCTGGCCCGGGGCCGGGCGGCCGTGAAGGCCTCCGGCGGCATCGCCGATGTGGAGCAGGCGATCGCCCTGGTGGAGGCGGGGGCGAGCCGGCTGGGCACCAGCCGCGGGGTGGCCCTGATGCAGGCCCTGCGCCGGGGCCCCATCCAGCCGGACGGCTGACGCGATGGACGCCTCGCCATGAGCCCCGAGCGGATCCTGGAGGGGCTGTCGCTCAAGTGCGGGGCCCTGGGGGAGAACGACCGGCTCCTGACCCTGCTCAGCGCCGAGGAGGGATTGGTGCGCCTGGCGGTGCCCGGGGCCCGGCGGCCGAAAAGCAGCCTGGCGGCGGCCGTGCCCCTGGTGCTGCTGCGGCTTCAGGTGGGCGGCGGCCGCGGCCTGGCCCGGGTGCGGCAGCTGACGGTGGCGCGCAGCTACGCCAACCTGGCGGGGCGCCTGGAGGCCCTGGCCGCGGCCCAGTCCCTGGCGGAGCTGGCCCTGCAGCTGGTGCCCAGTGGCGAGGGAGTGCCCGGCGCCCTCGACGACCTGCTGATGCACCTGGGCCGGCTCGAGACCGTCGTGAGCGAACGCCAAGGCAGCCTCGAAGCCCTGGCGATCAGTGTCCAGGCGCACGTGCACCTGCTGGCCCTAGGGGGTTATGCCCTGCCCCTGCAGCGCTGCTCCCGCAGCGGCTCTGCCCTGGAGCCCCCCTGGGCGACTGGAGCTGGCGCTGCAGCCTGCTGCCCGCTGAGGGCCTGGTGATCGGGGCGGTGCCCGGCGCCCTGCTGATGCTCAACGCTTCCGAACTGGCCCTGCTGCAGCGCCTCACCCGGCCGGCCCTGCCCCGCACGCGTGCCGGCGAGCTGATGGGTCCCGAGCTGGTCTGGCTGCGGTTGCTGCAAGTGATTGAGTTGTGGTGCGGCGAACACCTGGACCGGCGCAGCCGCTCCCTGGGCCTGCTGCGGATCTGCTTCGCTCCGGACCACCCGCTGCCACCGGGCGCTGGGCGATCATGAACGCACGATCAACCAAGCCTTGAGCGCTCTCCCTCCAACCGGTGCCTCTCCCTCTCCTGAACCGGTGGAGGGCCAACGAACAGCCGGCCTGCAGGCGGTGCTCGCCCTCCCGGAGTTCCGGCGGCTGTGGTGCGGCCAGGTGCTCTCCCAGTTGGCGGACAAGTTCTACATCGTTTTGATGGTGTTCCTGATCGCCCAGTACTGGGTGACGGACACACCCTTGAGCAGCGGCGCCCTGGCCGAGGCGGCCACGGTGCTGCGCATGGATCTGGAAACCCGGGCCCAGATGATCACCCTGCTGGCCACGGGGATCTACGTCGCCAACACGGTGCCGGCGATGGTCTTCGGCCTGGTGGCCGGGGTCTGGGCCGACCGCTGGCCCAAGCGCAGCGTGATGGTCGCCTCCAACGGCCTGCGGGCCGGCCTCACCCTGCTGGTGCCCTTCTGCCTGATTGATGGTCCCCACTGGCTGGGCCTGAGCTGGGGCTACTGGGGCCTGGTGGCGATCACCTTCCTGCAGTCGGTGCTGACCCAGTTCTTCGCCCCAGCCGAGCAGGCGGCCATCCCGTTGCTGGTGCCCCAGCCCCAGCTGCTGGCGGCCAATTCGCTTTACCAGGCCTCCAGCATGGGGGCCACGATCGTCGGCTTTGCCCTCGGCGATCCCCTGCTGCGCCTGCTGCGCAACCTGCTGTCCCACGTGGGTCTGCAGAACGGCGAATTCCTGCTGCTGCCCCTTTGCTACGGCCTGGCCGCCCTGGTGCTCGGCACGATCAAGCTGGAGGAGAGACCACGACCGGCCAGCACGACGACGGTGTGGAGCGAGATCGGCGAGGGTTTCGAGGTGCTGCGCGACCGGGCCAGCGTGCGCAACGCCATTCTCCAGCTGGTGCTGCTCTACAGCCTTTTGGCGGCCCTCTACGTGCTGGCGATCAGCCTGGCCTCCACGATCGAGAGCCTCGGCCCCACCCAGTTCGGGGTGTTGCTGGCGATGAGCGGCGTCGGGCTGGCCCTGGGGGCCCTGGCGGTGGCGCAGGTGGGCCACGGTTTCAGCCGCCGTCGCCTGGCTGCTGCCGGTCTGGGCACGATCGCCTTCTCCCTGGTGCTGCTGGGGCAGGTGCGCGGCAATCTGGTGATCACCCTGGTGCTCTGCGGGCTGCTCGGGGTGGGGGCGGCGATGCTGGCGATTCCGGCCCAGACCACGATCCAGGAGGACACCCCGGAAAGCCTGCGGGGCAAGGTGTTCGGCCTGCAGAACAACATGATCAACATCGCCCTGAGCCTGCCGCTGGTGCTGGCGGGGGCGGTGGTGAGCCGCTACGGCCTGCTGCCGGTGCTCTGGGCCCTGGCGGCCCTGGCCGTGCTGGCCGCCCTGCTGGAGCGCCCCTGGGAGCGCTGCTAACGTTTTCGCTGGAATGAAGCGCGGCCCCGGTGGCTCACATTGCCTGGCTAGGCAAGAAATCTCCCTTCTGCGGCAACGTCACCTACGGCCTCAGCACCACCCACGCCCTGCGCCAGCGGGGCCACCAGATCAGCTTCATTCATTTCGACACCTCGGCCGCCCAGCAGCTCAAGGGGCTCGGCCAATTCGGGCATCTGGGTGATCAGCTGTTCCACTGGGCCCCGAACGCCCTGGAACCCGGTGAATCCCCCGAGGTGGCCCTGCCTTACCTGGTCAAATCCCAGGTGTACACGATCCCGTCTCCGGGGGCCCAGCGGGAGTTCCGCGAATCGCTCGAGCGCCTGCGGCCCGATGTGGTGCATGCCAGCCTCACACTCTCGCCCCTGGACTTCCTCCTGCCGGACCTCTGCCAGCAGCTCGGACTGCCCCTGGTGGCCACCTTCCACCCCGCCTTCGACGCCGGCCTGCGCAACCTCACCGCCGGCACCCAGCAGCTCACCTACCAGCTCTATGCGCCCACCCTGGCCCGCTGCGACCGGGTGATCGTGTTCTCCGATCTGCAGGCCGAGGTGCTCTCCCGGCTGGGGGTGAAAGACGATCGGCTGGCGGTGATTCCCAACGGCGTCGACGTCGACGCCTGGCGCCCTTCGGCGCTCGGGCCCAGTCCAGCGCTGGCGGAGCTGCACCAACGGCTGGGGGATCGGCGCCTGTTCCTTTACATGGGGCGCATCTCCACAGAGAAGAACGTGGAGGCCCTGATCCGCGCCTGGCGGCTGGTGCGACCCGAGGGCTGCCGGCTGGTGATCGTGGGCGACGGCCCCCTGCGCAACGGACTCCAGGCCGGCAGTGATGGGGACGACCTGCTCTGGTGGGGCTACGAACCGGATCTGGATCGCCGCATTGCCCTGCTGCAGCAGGCCGAGGTGTTCCTGCTGCCGTCGCTGGTGGAGGGACTCTCGCTCGCGCTGCTGGAGGCGATGGCCAGCGGCACCGCCTGCGTGGCCACCGATGCCGGCGCCGATGGGGAGGTGCTGGAGGGGGCGCCGGCATCGTGATCAGCACCCAGGGGGTCACCACCCAGCTGCGCACCCTGCTGCCGGTGCTGCGGGACCAGCCCGTGCTCACGGCCGAACTGGGCCGGCGCGGGCGGGAGCGGGTGCTGGAGCGCTACACCTTGAAGCGCAACATCGACGCCCTCGAGCAGCTCTACGGCGAGCTGGTGCCCAGGGAGGTCGTGTCCGCCTGATCCGGCTCCAGTTCGCGCGCGATCGTGATCACACGGAAGCTGTTGAGGTCATGGCTGCCGAACGACTGGAGAATCGGCACATCGGCGGCATCGCGACCTCGCCCCACCAGCACCCGGCCGATGCGGGGCTGGTTGGTGCGCGCGTCGAAGGTGAACCAGCATCCCCCCAGGTAGGCCTCGAACCAGCCCGAGTAATCGATCGGTTCCGGGCTCTCCTCCACACCGGTGTAGCCCATGTAGCCGGTGCAGTAGCGCGCCGGGATGTTGAGGGCGCGGCAGAAGGCCACCGCCAGATGGGCGAAATCACGGCACACGCCCCGGCCCTCCCGCTCGGCCTCCAGGGCGGTTTTGCTGGAGCGCGCCGCCGAAGGATCGAAGAGCAGACGGCGATGGACCCAGTCACAGATGGCCTGCACCCGCTCCCAGCCAGGCGGGGTGGCCCCGAACAGCGACCAGGCCATCGGGGCCAGCAGATCGCTTTCGCAGTAGCGGCTGGCCCGCAGGTAGGGGTAGCACTGCACCGGCAGCTCCTCGACGGGGGCCTGGGGGGCCCCTGGCGCCACGGGCTCAGGCAGCCCACAGTCGCGGACGTGCGCCCGCAGCTGGATCGTGCTCGTGCCGGCGGGCGCCACCAGGCGCCAGAAGCGGTTGCCCTCCTCGTCCAGCACAAAGGTGCCCGCGCTGGGGGTTCTGAACTGATCTGCTCAAAGCCGATCAGATCCAGCAGCCGGCTGCTGTGCACGTGCATCAGCAGCAGCATCGGTGTGTCCTGGGCGCACTGGACCTCCAGATCGCAGCCCAGTTCGATCGTGATCAGTCCCAGCGTCAACGGATCAGCGCAATCGCGTCAGTCTGGCGACTGAAGCTCCTGGCAACAGGCGGCAAAGGCGGCCGCCGGATCGGAGGCCGCGCTGATCGGCCGCCCGATCACCAAGTAGCTGGCGCCGGCGGCGATCGCCCGCTGGGGGTCATCACCCGGGCTTGATCAGCCGTGGCGCTGCCGGCGGGGCGAATGCCAGGTGTGACCAGGGTGAAGGGTTGCGGGTGGGCCGCCAGGGGTTCAGCCACCTGCAACTCGGCGGCGAAGCGGGCGGGATCCCAGCTGGTGAGCACGGTGACCGCCAGCAGCGTTGGGGCCGCCAGCCCCGCGGCGCCCGCCCCCTCCAAGGCCCCCGCCTGGGCGGCCGAGAGGGCCTGCGAGCCTGCGCAGGCGTGCACGGTGATCAACTCCGCCCCCAGCCGGGCGGCGCTGCGGCAGGCCCCGGCCATGGTGGCGGGGATGTCGTGGAATTTGAGATCGAGGAACACCCGCAGGCCGCGCTCCCGCAGCTGAAGCACCACATCGGGACCGGCGGCGCAGAACAGCTCCAGACCCACCTTCACCCAGCGCAGCTCGGGGATGGCCCTGGCCAGGGCCAGGGCGGTTTCGGCATCCGGGCGATCCAGGGCCAGGATGATCCGCTCGGCGAGATCAGGGGCGCTGATCATCGGGCCACCAGGCGCCGGAAGGTCTTTTTGCCCAGCTGCAACACCTTGCCCGCCAGTTCGGAAGCAGCGCCGAATTCCTGGTTGGGATCGGCCAGCTTTTCGCCGTCGAGCTTCACGCCGCCGCCCTGGATCGCGCGCCGGGCCTCACTGCTGCTGGCGCAGAGCCCAAGGGCGGCCAGCAGATAAAACGCCTTGGCCGGGAAGTTCACGGCGGCCAGCGAAACCTCCTGCACCTCGGCATCGGCCACACCACCGCCGCCGGCCCCCGCCACCAGCCGCCCGGCATCGGCCTGGGCCGCAAGGGCCGCCGCCTCCCCATGCAGGCCGGCAGTGATCGCCAGGGCCAGGGCCTTCTGACGCTCCCGCGGGTTGGCCGGCAGCTCCGCCAGATCCAGATCGGTGAGCAGGTTCAGGTAGGCCTCCACCGCCGCATCGGGAACCTTCTCCAGCTTGGAGTAGGTGGAGAGCGGATCCTCCTGGAGCCCCACGGTGTTGCCGAGGCTCTTGCTCATCTTCTGCACCCCATCGGTGCCGGGCAGGATCGGCAGCAGCAGGGCGAACTGGGGCCGCTGGCCGTGGTGGCGCTGGAGGTCGCGGCCCATCGCCACGTTGAACTTCTGATCGGTGCCCCCCAACTCCAGATCGGAGCGGACCGCCACGGAGTCGTAACCCTGCAACAGGGGATAGAGGAACTCGTGCAAGGCGATCGGGGTGCCGCTGCCGTAGCGCTTGGAAAAATCCTCCTTGGCCAGCATCTGTCCCACGGTGCTCGTGCCCAGCAGGTCGATCACCGCCGGCAGATCCAGACCCGCCAGCCACTCGCTGTTGCGCCGCACCTCCAGTCGACCCGGCGTCTCGAAATCCAGCAGCGAACGGTCCCTGGGCTGGCCCTGGCCCAGCTGGACCAGGTAGGTGGTGGCGTTGGCCTCCACCTCCTCGGCCGAGAGCTGCACCCGGGTGACGCTCTTGCCGGTGGGGTCGCCGATGCGGGCGGTGAAATCTCCGATGATCAGCACCGCCGTGTGGCCCGCGTCCTGGAAGGCCCGCAGCTTGCGGAACAGGATTGAGTGGCCCAGGTGAATATCAGAGCCGGTCGGGTCGATGCCCAGCTTGACCCGCAGGGGCCGCCCCTCCCGTTGCGCCTCCGCCAGCCGGGCGCCCAGGCGCTGGTCGGGGTGGTCCAGCTCGCCGGAGGGAAACAGATCGACCACGCCACGCTCCAGCCAGCTCGGCAACGCCTCCCCACGGTCCGCAGATTGTCCAGCGCCCCCAACAGGTCCAGCGCCACCAACAGCCATGCCTGCCCTGCGATGGGCGGATCGTAGGCAGCCACGCTCCGTCCGCCGATGGCGGCTCAAGCGTTAGAGGCTCGCCTCCAGCTCCCTGCGCATCCGCTCCAGGGTGAGGTTCATCTGGGCGAACATCCCGTCGGGGGTGAGCCCGAACTGGCCCAGCTGGGTGCGCAACTGCTCCACCGTGAGCTTGGCCTGGAAATCCTCCGAGAGCTCGAAGCGCTTCATGAACACCTGGTAGCGCTCCATCAGCTCCTCCATCCGCTCGATGAACAGCTTTTTACCCTCCCGGTCGAACTTGCCGTACTCACCACCGAGCTCCATCAGCTGCTGGTAATCGCTGAACAGCCGCTTGGCCTCCTCCTGGACGATCTCCGAATCGAAAAATGCCATCGAACAGGCAGGCCCCAGCAGCAGTTTCGATTGTGAACGGCGTGATCGCCCCTGGGGAGTACGGATAGACGTATCCGAAGCCCCTGAGCAGAATGGCCCATGGATTTCACGCCCCGACTACAGGCGTTGCGTGAAACGCACGCCCAGCTGAACGCCGTGCTCGCGGGCCGCACGGTGCTGGCCTGCTTCGGCAAACGCAGCACGCTCAGCATCCTGCTGGCCGATCCCAATCGGCCGGAGCTGGTGGGGGGCGCCACCACGGAATCGGAGGGCCTCGCCCTGATGGACCGCCACCGGCCCACGCTCCTGATCACCAGTGACCGCCTCGAGCAGGGTTGCGGCATCGAGCTGGCCATCGGCGCCAAAGAGCGATACCCGGACTCCCTGGTGCTGCTGCTGCTGGCCGATATCCGCCGCCGGTCCCTGCTGCGCCGGGCCGTGGAGGCCGGCTGCGACGGCATGTGCCTGGAGAAGCGCATGGGCCTGGGCACGATGGTCGACGCGATCCAGTCCCTGGTGGGCGGTGGCCTCTACATCGACCGGGAGCTGCGGGACCTGCTGCGCGAGAGCCAACGCGGAGCGGGCCCGGAGCTGCTGGACCTGCCCACCGCCCGCGAGCTGGAGGTGCTGGAGCTGATGGTGAAGGGCTACACCAACCCCGAAATCGCCAAGACGTTGGTGGTCTCAGAGCAAACCGTCAAAACCCACATCAGCAATCTGCTGCTCAAGCTCCAGGCCCGCAACCGCGCCCACGCCGTGGCGATTGGGCTCTGCCGCGACCTGGTGAACTGGCCGAATCACTGAAGGTTGCCAGCGCTGGCAGCGGCATGAAAGCAGTGGCACGAAAGCAGTGGCATGACAGCCGTGGCGCTGCCGCTAACTTCCAGCCAGTTCAGCGCGATCCCACGCCCCATGGCCAAGGGCCACTGGTTGGATCCCATCGCCCGCCGTCTGCTGGAGGCCACGGGCCAGCTGCCGGCTGAACGCGGCCGAACCCATGGCGCCGGAGCGGAACCCGCCCCCGCAGGGGGTGCTCCAGAGGCGGAGGCCGAGCGGATCGAGCGCGAGTTGCTGGCCCTGAAACTGCGCCAGAACCCCGCCCTGCGCCTGCGCAGCTTTGAGGAGGTCGCCCACGCCGCCGCCCTGGGCTGGCATCTGGATGTGAACCGGGCCACCGCCACCGACTGGTTGCGGCTGCCGGGCTGCACCCCCGCCAGGTGGACCTGCTGCTGCGGCTCCAAGGGGGCGGGGTGCAACTGAGCGGGCCCGAGGATCTCCAACGGCTGCTGGAGCTGCCGGAGCCGGTGCTGCGGGGCTGGCAGCCTCTGCTGCGCTTCAGCTGGTACACCGATCCGCCCAAGGCAGGCCCGCCGCCGCTCGACCTCAACCAGGCCAGCGGCGAACAACTGGAGCGGCGCCTGGGCCTCTCCGGCGAACGCAACCAACGGCTGCTGCGGGAGCGCCAGCGGGGGCCTTCCTGGATCTG
Organism: Cyanobium sp. ATX-6F1; assembly: GCF_047395825.1. NCBI lineage: Bacteria > Bacillati > Cyanobacteriota > Cyanophyceae > Synechococcales > Prochlorococcaceae > Cyanobium > Cyanobium sp. ATX-6F1. Next base: position 878,571 of record NZ_JBCEBF010000003.1, read on the forward strand.
GCCGATCTGCAGCAGCGCTTGCAGCTGCCCGCCGATGTGGTCGAGGCGCTGATCGGCAAGGTCCGCTTCGGCACCGGGCCCGTGGGGCCCATGCTGCCGAAACCCGAAGCGGGGGGCCGCTGAGATGGCTCGCCAGGGGGATCTGTTCGACCCACAGGCCCCGCTGCCCCTGGGGGCCACCCCGGCCGCCCCGGAGCTACCGCTGTTGCGCCACCAACTGGAGCAGTGGCAGCAGCGGCTGATCGCCTTCCAGCGCCCGCTGTTCGAGGCGGCCAGCACTTCAGACCCACCGCGACCGGCCCAGGCCACTCTGTTCGCCCACGCCGCGGTGAGCGCCACCGAGCTGGCCGCCGCCTTCGCGCCCCTGGCCCTCACCCCCCAGCACCTGCAGTTCTGGCGCTGGCCCAGCGCCCCCCAGCGGGGGCCGCCCTCTACGTGGTGATTGATCAGCCGCCCCATCTGGCCTCCCCCTGCTGCTGTACATCGGCGAAACGGGCCGCGCCGAGCAGCGCTGGAAGGGGAGCACGACTGCAAGGACTACCTGGCCGCCTATGGCGAGGCGACCGCCAGCGTGGGGCTCACGGGTCGCCTGAGCATCCGCTTCTGGTTCGATGTGCCCACCGCCGTTCGGCCCCGGCGGGCGCTGGAGCAGGCCCTGATCCAGCGCTGGCAGCCGCCCTTCAACAAGGAAACCCGCCGGCGCTGGGCGACCCCTTCCACGCCGAACCGGCCTGAGCGAAGCACCCTGGGCGCAGCGATGCCTAGGGGCGCACTGGCTACGATCGCGGCGTCTGATCTGGCCCAACGATGGAGTTTCGCTGCACCCCCGCCGATGCCAGCAGCTGGGCCAGCAGTGGGAATGGTGACACCCTGGCGGTGGGTCTGTTCAGCGGTGAGGACGGCACCACTCTGGAGGCCCTGGAGGCCCACTTCGGCCCTGGGCTGAAGGAGCGGCTGGAGCAACGCCGCTTCAAGGCCAAACCCGGCGAAGTGCTGAGTTTCGACTGGCTGGGACGCCGCCCCGGCACCCTGCTGCTGGTGGGGCTGGGTGAGGCCGAAGCCTTCGATCTGGCCGGCCTGAGGCGGGCCGCCGCCGCCGCCGCCAAGGCGTCGTTGGCGGCGGGAGGCACCGACCTGGGCCTGGCACTGCCGCTGGCGGGAGTGGAGCCAGCGGAGGCGGTCAGCGCCATCGCCGGCGCCGTGCGCCTGAGCCTCTATGCCGACCAGCGCTTCAAGAGTGAGGCGGAGACCCGCCCCCTGCCCGAGCGTGTGAGCCTGCTGGGCTTCGAGGCCGCCCACGATGGCGTTCTGGCGGCCGTGGGGGCCACCTGCGCCGGGGTGGAACTGGCCCGGGAGCTAGTGGCGGCCCCCCCAACGTGGTCACCCCCAGGCCCTGGCGGACACCGCCGCCGCCATCGCCCGGGACTTCGGCCTGGAGCTCAAGGTGCTGGAGCGCGCCGACTGCGAGGCCCTGGGCATGGGCGCCTACCTGGCGGTGAGCCAGGCCTCAAGCCTGCCGCCCAAGTTCATCCACCTCACGTACCACCCAGCCGGGGAGGTGCGCCGCCGGGTCGCCCTGGTGGGCAAGGGGCTCACCTTCGATTCCGGTGGCTACAACCTCAAAACGGCGGGCTCCCAGATCGAGATGATGAAGTACGACATGGGCGGCAGCGCCGCCGTGCTCGGGGCAGCGCGGGCGATCGCCGAACTCAAGCCCGAGGGCATCGAGGTGCACATGATCGTGGCCGCCTGCGAAAACATGATCAGCGGCGACGCCCTCCACCCCGGCGACATCGTCACTGCCTCCAACGGCAAGACGATCGAGGTCAACAACACCGACGCCGAGGGCCGCCTCACCCTGGCCGACGCCCTGGTCTATGCCTGCAAGCTGGAACTGGATGCCGTGGTCGACCTGGCCACCCTCACCGGAGCCGTCGTGATCGCCCTGGGGGAGGAAATCGCCGGGCTCTGGAGCCCCAGCGACAGCCTGGCCGAGGCCCTGGTGACGGCCGGCCGCGATGGGGGCGAGAGCTTCTGGCGCCTGCCCCTGCAGGCCTCCTACATCGAAGGGCTCAAGAGCCCCGTGGCCGACCTCAAGAACACCGGCCCGCGGCCCGGGGGTCGATCACCGCCGCCCTGTTCCTGCAGGAGTTCGTGCGGCCGGATCTGGCCTGGGCCCACCTGGACATCGCCGGCACCGTCTGGAGCGACAAGGGCCGGGGGCTCGATCCAGCCGGGGCCACGGGCTTCGGCGTGCGCACCCTGGTGAACTGGGTGAGGAGTGGAGGCCCGGCCTAGGTTGGGCTGCGCTGACGTCTGACCCGAGCCATGGCCGTTCAGAAACTGCGTTGGTACCTTCGCGCCCAATCAGGGGTGCTGCTGCTGCCCCTGGGGCTTTGCCTGTTCGGAGAAGCGGTGGTGCGCAAGACCCAGCAGGCCCTCGGCCAGCCCCACGGCCCCTGGTTCTGGTACGGCACCCTCAGCCTGATCTGCGTGACCGCCGGCGTGGGCCTGATGATCGAAAGCGGCCTGCTACGCGGCTATCCCCGCAACCCCAGCTGAGGCCCCTCGCCCCCCGGGGTGGCCCTCCTGCTTCTGCAGCCCGGCTGGCGATTCCAGGGCGTGGATCTGCCAGTGGGCGCGATCGCTGCAGGAGGCCAACAGACGATCGAGATCTTCGGCCGCTTCCTTGGGGCTTGCGTAGGGACCCACATGGCGGGTATGCAGGCCTTCCTTGATCGTCAGCAGATACATCGCCAACGGGCGTTGCGCTGCCATCACGCTAAGGGCGTCAGGGCCCATGGGCCTGGGCAAATGTACGGATCACGCTCCAGTGGATGGGCCCATCGGCGTCGACAATGGTCACTTCGCCGGGGCACTCCAGGGAGTGGCGGTGCGGGCCTTTGAGCCCCAGAGCTGGTCAAGACGCCTGTCACGGCGGCAGGACCAGCGGTAGTAGTTGTATTTGAGGCTGTTGCGTTCAGCGAAGTTCTGGTGATACTCCTCGGCGGGCCAGAACGCTGCAGCCGGGCGAATCTGCACCTTCAACGCCGCGGGAGGGCGTTTCAATTCGCGCGCCGCGGCGAGCAGGCTGGCGCGGGCCTGCTCCGCCTGGCTGGCGCCGCTGGTGAAAATCACCGGGCGGTAGGAATCACCCCGGTCGCAGAACTGACCTCCCCCATCGAGGGCGTCCACGTTGCGCCAGTAACTGCGCAGCAGGGTGGGATAGCTGAGCCGGGCCGAATCGAACCGCACCTTGACGCTTTCCTGGTGGCCGGTGCCCCCCGCCGACACCTGGGCGTAGGTGGGCTTGCTCCCCGGGCCACCGCTGTAGCCACTGACCGCCTCGAGCACCCCAGGTAAGCCCTCCAGGTCGTGCTCCAGGCACCAGAAGCAGCCACCGGCGAACACCGCCTCCTCCATCGCCGCCTGGGCCGGCGCCACGAAAGTCAGCAGCAGCACCAGAGCCAGGGCGATCGGGCGCAGGATCGATCGGGAGGCTGGTTCCATTCAGGCGGCCGAGATGGAGGGGAGGGCAGAGGCAGGCAACTGGTCCAGGATCGCCGCCGCCGCCCGCTGGGTGACCCCCGGCTCCCCAAGGGCGCAGCGCAGACGCCCATAGCCTTCGAGGATGCGCTGACGCGCCGGACCATCCTCCAGCAGCGGCGCCGCCGCCGCTTCGATGGCTTCAGCCGTGAGGCCTTCCTGCAGCAGCTCCGGCACCAGCCGCTCATCAAGCACCAGGTTGACCGGGGAAATGTGGGGCACCGCGAAGCGAAGCAGATGGCGAGCCACGAAGGCCGTGGGCCGGCTGACCCGGTAGCCCACCACCTGCGGAACGCCGCGCAGGGCCAGCTCCAGATTCACCGTGCCCGATTTGGTCAGGGCCAGGTCGGCCGCCGCGCAGTGCACCGGACGCAGACGGTTGGCTTCCGCGGCCGGCACCACCGTGGCGTCGAGGCCCACCGCCGCCACGGCCTGTTTCAGGGGCTCCTCAAAGCCCGCCAGACCCGCCGGCACGATCACGCGCAGCTGCGGGAAGCGGCGCTGCAGCCGGGCCGCCGCCGCCACCAACGGGGGCAGCAGGTAACGCAGCTCCTGGGCTCGGGACGCGGGCGAGACCAGCAGCAGCTGCTCGTCGCCGCTCAGTCCCAGCTGGCGCCGGGCGTCCCCACGGCTGGGTTGCTCCTCCAGGGTGTCGAGCAGGGGGTGGCCCACCCAGCTCACCCGGGCGCCCTGGGCGGCGTAGAAGCGTGCCTCCTCGGGAAAGATCGCCAGGATCCGGTCGGTGAAGGCGATCAGGTGGGTGGTGCTGCCCTCGCCATAACGCCAGGCCCATTCCTGGGGGGCGATGTAGTAGATGATCGGCAGGCTGGGGCTGAGGCGTTTGAGCCGGCGGCCCAGGTTGACGTTGGCGCCGACGTAGTCGATCAGCACCAGGCCATCGGGGGGTGATCCCTCAACCAGCGGCCCACCCGCCGCTGCAGCCGCAGGGTGGGGAGCACGAGCGGCAGCACTTCCCAGAGGCCGATCGAGCCCATCGACGCGGTGTTGGCCAGGAGCAGGGCACCGGCCCGCTCCATGCGCTCCCCCCGAGGGCGACGATGTCCAGGGGCTGGCCCCGCCGCCGGGCCTCCTTGTGGAGCGCTTCGATCAGCAGGCCGCCCTGGAGGTCCCCGGACACCTCACCGGTGCTGATCAGCAGTCGGCTCATGAACGCTGGGCAGGCAAGGGACCCCGGCGGCCGGGCTGGATCGACGCCTCCAGGAAGGCACACAATTCCTCGGAGGCGGGCAACAGTTCAAGCGCGCGCACCTGGCGCAGGGCTTCGGCCAGCACCCAATCGCTCCGGTAGATCATGTTCCAGACCTCCTGCAGCTGGCGCAGCTGTTCGCCACCGTCCTGACGATCAAGGCCGCTGCGCTTCAGGCCCACGCGGTTGAGCCCCCGCAACCGGCCAGGGTGGCCCTCGACGATCGCAAACGGAGGGATGTCCCGATCGATGCGGCTCATGCCGCCCACCATCGCCAACGTGCCGATCTGCACGAACTGGTGGATGCCGAGCACCCCGCCGATCACCGCCCGATCACCGATCAGCACATGGCCGGCGATGGCGACGTTGTTGGCCACCACGATGCGGTCACCCAGCTGGCAGTTGTGACCCAGATGGCTGTAGGCCATCAGCAGATTTCCGCTGCCGATCCGGGTCTGCTCCCCTTCGGCGGTGGCGCGGTTGATCGTGACGCACTCGCGGATGGCGTTGTCATCCCCGATCACCACCTCGGTCGGGGCGCCGTTGTACTTGAGATCCTGGGGTTCCAGGCCGATGCAGGCCCCAGGGAAGATCCTGTTGCCCTTGCCCATGCGCACGTGACCATCGATCACCACGTGGGGTCCCAGGGTGCTGCCGGCGCCGATCACCACATCGGGACCGATCACCGTGTACGGACCCACCACCACGCCGGCCTCGAGCTCGGCGCGGGGGTCGACCACCGCGGTGGGATGAATGCTCACCTGAACTGCCGAGGACGTCATCGTCTTATTGCATCAGAGAAAACATCAATTCCCCGGCGCAGACCAGCTCACCATCGACGGTGGCCTCGGCGCGCACCTTGCCGAAGCGCCTGCGCTTGAGGCTGAGCAACTCACAACTGATCCGCAACTGATCCCCCGGCACCACCGGCCGGCGGAAACGCACCCCATCGATGCCGGCGAACACGAACAGCCCTTTCTCGAATTCAGGCATCTGAACCACGATCAGTCCCCCCACCTGGGCCATGGCCTCCACGATCAGCACCCCTGGCATCAGGGGCCTGCCAGGGAAATGGCCCTGGAACTGGGGCTCGTTGAGCGTCACGTTCTTGATCGCCACCGCCCGTTTGCCGGGTTCATGCTCGATCACCCGGTCCACCAGGGCGAAGGGGAAACGGTGGGGCAGCAGGGAGAGGATCTGCTCACTGGTAAGGATGGCGGCGCCGGCGGGGGACACGGACAAGGGGCTCAGGAGGGGCGGAACTGGGCGGCAAGGGCCGCGGCCATGGACGTATGAAGCCCATGGGACCCGCGGTAGGCGAACACCTGGGCCTGGGGGAGGCCCACCAGTGCCAGGTCCCCCAGCAGGTCCAGCAGCTTATGGCGCACCGGTTCATCAGCGAAGCGAAGGGGCGGATTGATCCAGTGATCCCCATCGCAAACCAAGGCATTCTCCAGGGCCCCGCCCTGGATCAGACCCGCGGCGCGCAACTGTTCGATCTGCTCGCGGAAGCCGAAGGTGCGGGCCGGCGCCAGCTCGGCCACGAAGCTTTGGGGGGTGAGCTCGAGGCTGAACAGCTGGCGGCCGATCGCGGCCTGGGGGTACTCCACGGCGGCCGCCAGGCGCACCCGATCGCAGGGGATGGCGGTGAGGAAACCCAGACCCTGGTGCACGCAGATCGGCGACGCCAAGACCTGCAGTGGTTCCCGTTCCCCCAACGGGTGCAGCCCCGCCTCGGCGATCGCTTCCACCCAGCCCTGGGCGGAACCATCCAGCAGGGGCACCTCCTCGCCCTCCACCCGCAGTTCCACATGGGTCAGGCCCGTACCCACCAGGGCCGCCAGCAGATGCTCCACCGTGGCCAGGCGCTGCTGATCCAGCTGGAGGGCCGTGCAGAGCCGCGTGTCCTTCACCTGGCTGGGGTGCAGCCGGGTCAGGCCTCCGGAGCCGTTCCCCAGGGCCCCCAGCCAGAAGCCGGGCCGTTCGCAGGGCTCCAGCCGCACCCGGGTGCTGGCACCGCTGTGCAACCCCACCCCACATCGCTCCACAGGTCCCCGCAGCGTCCAGGCCTGCTGGTAGGTCTCAGGCCAGAGGCTCACTAGAACTTCCAGCCCACACCCAGGTTGAAACGCCAGTTGCTGGTGAAGTCCTGGCTGGCCACCTCCAGGCGCAGGGGGCCCACCGGTGTGGTCACGATCAGGCCGGTGCCCACCGAGAAGCCCTGACCGGGTTTGCCCAGCAGCTCACCGGGATTGCCGGGCACATCCTTCTGGCTGCCGAAGGCGGTGCCGCCATCAATGAACAGTTCGCCGCTGACGATGCTGAACAGGGGGAAGCGGTATTCGATCGTGGCTTCACCGAAGTTGCGCCCGACCCCGAGGTTGCAGTCATAGAAGCCGCGCACGGAGTTGGAGCCACCCAGGCAGAAGGCCTCGTAGGGAGGCAGCTGACCGATGTTGGCGCCAGCGGTGACCTGGAACGCCAGGGCCTGTTTGCAATCAGCAGTCTCACCCCGCTTGGGCCGGCAGCCCTTGTAGAACTTGAACCAGTTGACCGGGATGTAGTGGGTGTAGCTGCCGCGCAGGCGGTTGAAGGTGGGTGAGTTAGGGCCAACGCTCAGAAACTGTTCGGTGCCCAGGCTCAGGAAGTTGCCGGAGGTGGGGTTGCGGGCGTCGTTGAGGGTGTTGCGCGTGGCCGCCAGGCGCAGGCCCACCAGCTGGTTCGAGGTGGCGCAGTTGTAGGCGATGCAGATGACGTTGCTGACGTTGGTGGTGCCGCCGTTGAACGTCGACGTCACCCCGTAGGGCATGGTGTCGCCCGCGAAGTTGATCGGGCGAACCTCCTGGGCATTGAGGCCGACAACAACCGTCCAGGGGGCCTTCTTGAAGGGATTGCCACCATTGAGGGGCCGGATCAGCTGGAGGCTGCCGCCGACCCGCTGGATGGCAATGGAGTTGTTATCGAGAGCGAACCAGTTGTTGTTGGTCCCCAGGGCCCCGTTCGCCTGTTGGGCCTCCTGAACGTTGGCATAGGTTCGGCCGGCCAGGTTATTGCTGTTGAAGATGTTGTTGGCGATGGCCGTGGATGGCGCCTTGAAGAAATCCGAGGAGACATCAGAAACGGTGTTGAAGTTGCCGTTGTCCTGGCTCTGGAAGATCTGGGGAACATCGCGGCTGAGGAACACCCGTGCCCGGAAGGCGGTGCGGAAGCGGTCCCCCTTGATCCAGGGGTCCGTGAAGGAAATGTCCGCCAGGCCGCCGTACTGGCCGTAGGTGAAATTGAACGAGGTGTCCCAGGCCCGGCCGGCCAGGTTGCTGTCCTGGAGCTGGATCTGGCCGAACACCCCCTGGCTCTGGCTGTAGCCCAGGCCGCCGGAGAGGGAGCCGGTGGATTGCTCGACGATGCCCAGAACGATCACCACCTCGCCGGGAGTGGCCGGCACGGGCTTGAGGGTGACCTTGACGTCACCGAACAGGCCCGTGCCGTAGAGCCGCTTGATGTCCTCCTCGAGCTGACGGCGGTTGAACACCTCGCCGGGCTTGATCGAGATCTCCCGACTCACCACCCAGGGCTTGGTCTTGCCCTTGATCGGCTGGCCCTTCTCGTTGGTGGTCGATCCCTCCTTGTTGAGGAACTGCACTTCCACGCCACTGACCGTGCCCTCCCGCACCTGCAGCTCCACCACCCCCTCGGGGCTCACCCGGTTCGGGCCGGTGACGCGGGCGAGTGAGTAGCCCTTGTCGGAGTACCAGCGCTGCAGCTCCTGCATGCGGCTCTGGAGCGCGTTGAGGTTGAGGGTCTTGCCGTAGTCAGCGGCGAAGGTGTCCTTGATCACGCTGGCGGGCAGCTTGGCCTTGACCGGATCGATCTCGACCTTCTGCAGCACCGGGTTCGGGGCCACGGTGACCACCAGCTTCACGCCCAGGGCGCTGTCGGTGGGCTGGATGCGCACATCCGAGAACCAGCCGGTGGCATAGACCGCCGAGAGATCGTTCTGCAGTTCACTGCGGCTGACGCGGGTGCCGGGGCGGCTGGCCATGGCGTCGTAGACGGCCCGCTCCAATCGCTCTCGCTCGGGATGGCCATCGAGCCCCGCGACCGCCACCTCGCTGATCAGCACGCGCGGCTCCGAGGCGCTGGGGGTGAAGGTCTCACCCGTGGGTGGCCCCGCCGGGCTGGGACCGGGACCGGGACCCGGGCCCTGATCCGTCTGCTGGGACTGGGGCGGTGCTGACTGAGACGGTACCGACTGAGACGGTGCAGGCTGGGAGGGTGCGGGCTGGGGAGTGCTGGGCTGCCCTGTGGTCGGTGACGACTGAGGGGCGGCGGGTTGCGCCGTGGGGGTGGCTGATGGCTTGGAGCTGGACGGCTGCTGCGCCTGGGCCCGGCCCGGGGCCAGCAGACCCACCAGAGCCAGGGAAGCGGCCGTCAGCGGCAGGGCGGCGCCAAAACCCCTGGACCCGCGGAACCGAAGGGTGCGGTTCATGCTGACGCGGGAGACGGCCATGGGGTTTCGACGCAAGGCGGCCGAAGCCGCAAAGTGGGCTGACCTTACTGGTAGATGCGGGCCTGCGGACAGGCCCCTTGGACCCGTTTGAGGACCTCCCCGTAGGCCTCGATCACACCGCCCAGATCCTGCCGGAATCGATCCTTGTCCAGGATGCGGTCCTGGCTGTCCTCCACATCCAGGTCCCAGAACCGACAGGTGTCGGGGCTGATCTCATCGGCCACCACCAACTCGCCCGCGTTGGTGAAGCCCAGTTCGATCTTGAAATCCACCAGCTGCAGGCCAAGGGCGGCGAAGAACGGCTGCAGCTCCCCATTCACCCGGCGGGCCAGAGCCTCGATCGCGGCGCGCTGATCGGCGCTCACCAGGCCCAGCCAGGCCAGGCGGGCCTCGGTGAGCAGGGGATCGCCCAGGGCGTCGTCCTTGTAATAGAGATCCAGCAGGGGCGGATCGAGGCGGGTGCCGGTGGTGATCGGCAGCTGCTTGCAGAGCGATCCGGCGGCCAGGTTGCGGATCACCACTTCGATCGGCACGATCCGCACCGGCCGCACCACCATCCAGCTGGGGTTGAGCAGTCCCAGGTAGTGGGTGGGGACCCCGGCGGCCTCGAGGCGCTCGAACAGCAGGGCGGAAATGCGGCAATTCAGCGTTCCCTTGCCCTCCAATTGAGCCTTCTTGAGGGCATTGAAGGCGGTGGCGTCGTCCTTGAACTCCACCGCAAGTCGCTCGGGATCGGCGCTGCGGTAGACGCGTTTGGCCTTGCCCTCATAGAGCAGCGGGCCGAGTTCGATCGTCGTCATGGGGGCGGGGCGGCGTGGCCGCCGGAGTCACGGGGAGAGCGGAGCCTGCGCTCGAGGGCGCGACTGCGGTCGGCCTGGGTGGGATCCTGGCGCCGCAGCAGCCATTCGCCGTAGGCATCGTCGATGCGCTGGCTCAGGCGCAGGTGCCGGGCCAGCGCCCTGGACGGATCACCGCCGCCACTCTGGGCCTGGAGCCGCTGCTGCTCGAGCAACTCCGAGGCCAGCCCCCAGGCAGCGGCGGCGGCGGCCTGGTCGAGGGCCGCTTCGATCAAGCGGTCGCGCTCCTCCAGGGGCAGCGAGGCCATGAGCTGGGCCGCCCGGGCCAGACGCTCGGCGGCGATCTTGCCGGGCAGCCGACCCGCCAGCAGCACACGAGCCGCCTGCTCGTTCTCGCCAAGAATTTGCAGATGGTCCGCCAGGGCATCGAGGGCAGGGCGGGTGGCCAGGGTGCCGTCCTCCCGCAGCAGCAACGGCAGCGCAATGGTTTCAAGGCTGGCAAGGTTGCCGGCCGCCAGCCGGGTCAGGGCCTCGGCGGCGCGGCGATGCTGCAGGGCGGCGCTGGCCCCGCGCCAGACCTGAATCAGCCACTGGTCTCGCTCGGCGCCGGCCCCCGGCCCGTAGCGGTCGAGCACCAGCAGGGAGGTTGCCGGTGCCTTGCAGCTCAGCAGGGCATTGGCATTGGCCAGCACCACGGCGAAGGGCTGGGGGACCGGCCGCACCAGCAGCAGGCGGTCCCGCAGCAGACGCAGCCTCTCGGCTTGATCGAAGCGGGCCGCGTCCTGGCAGGCCTGCTCAAGATCAGCCAGCCCACCGTCCTTGAGCACCGCCCGAAAGGCCGGCTCGGCCATCGCCGCCACCGGTAGGGGAGCGGGGGACAGGGGGACGGCCGTGGCCCCGGAAGTGGCGAGCAAGGCCGCCAGTGCCGCGATCACCGCCCCTCGGCTTCGGGCTCCTGGCCGGAGCCGCAGGGGGAGCTTGCGCATCGGCATGTAGAGAGGGAAGGCACAGCGGCTGGCCACCGGGCCACAACCTAAGGGAGCCGCGCCACCCCTCCTTGGCCCCCGCCCCGCCCGGCCCCATGACCACCCCAGAGACCGCCCCAGAGAGCTTCCCAGAGACCGCCCCCAGCCCGAGCCGGGTGCTGCTGATCGGCTCGGGGGGCGCGAAAACGCCCTGGCCTGGGCCCTGGCCCGTTGCCATGGGGTGGAGCGGGTCTGGGTGGCGCCCGGCAACGGCGGCACCGCCGAGCTGCAGGGCTGCGAGGCCCTGGCCCTGGCCGAAACCGATGGCGACGGCCTGCTGGCGGCGGCCCTTGAGCGCCGCATCGAGCTGGTGGTGGTGGGTCCGGAGGGTCCCCTGGCGGCCGGCCTGGCCGACACGTTGCGCGCCGGCGGTCTGGCGGTGTTCGGACCCGGCGCCGATGGGGCGCGCCTGGAGGCCAGCAAACAGTGGGCCAAGGCGCTGATGCTGGAGGCGGGGGTGCCCACGGCGCTCCACTGGGCGGCCGCCAGCCGTGGGCAGGCCCTGGCGGTGCTGGAGCAGCACCCCCAGCCGCTGGTGGTGAAGGCCGATGGCCTGGCCGCCGGCAAGGGGGTGACCGTGGCCGAAACCCTGGCGGAAACGCGCGCCGCGATCGAGGAGGTGTTCGCCGGCCGCTTCGGGGCCGCCGGCGCCGCCCTGGTGCTGGAGGAACGACTGAGTGGGCCTGAGGTGTCGGTGTTCGCCCTCACCGATGGCCGCGGCATGGTGCTGTTGCCCCCGGCCCAGGACCACAAGCGCATCGGCGAAGGGGACACGGGCCCCAACACCGGCGGCATGGGGGCCTATGCGCCGGCGCCCCTGCTGGATGCGGCAGGGCTGGAGCAGGTGCGACGCACGGTGCTGGAGCCCACCCTGGCGGCCCTGAGAGCGCGCGGCATCGACTACCGAGGCGTGATCTACGCCGGTCTGATGCTCACCGCGGCTGGCCCGAAGGTGATCGAGTTCAACTGCCGCTTCGGCGATCCGGAATGCGAGACGGTGATGCCCCTGCTGGGGCCTGAACTGGCGGCGGTGCTGCTCGCCTGCGCCCGGGGGATCTGGGCCAGGCCCCGGAGCTGACCATCGCCCCCGGTTGCAGCGCCTGCGTGATCGCCGCCGCCGCGGGCTACCCGGGGAGGTGCGCCAGGGCGATGCGATCACCGGCACGCTGGGGGCCTCCGAGCAGCTGCAACTGTTCCATGCCGGCAGCCGTCGGGGGACGGACGGGGTCTGCCGCACGGCTGGCGGCCGGGTGCTGGCGGTGGTGGCCCAGGCCGAAGACTTCGACGCGGCCTTCGCCGCCGCTTACGAGGGTTTGTCCCAGGTGCACTTCGAGGGCATCACCTTCCGGCGGGACATCGGCCATCAGGTGCGTCGCCCCTAGGGTGGTGGGCTACCCCAGGCTCCGGCCGCTTGATCGCCGACCCCCACGCCACGGATCCCGGAACCACTGACCCCAGTGACACTCCTCCCGGTGCCTCGCACCCAACCGAGGGCACTGGCCTGGTGGCTGATGACCTGGCCGATGAAGACCTGGCCGACAAAGACCCGGTCAATGCTGAGCTTGTCGGTGCTGAGCTTGCCGGGGCTGGCCAGGACGGCGATCCCCAGGCCGGATCGTCCCTCTCCGGCGGAGCGAACGGCCTGAGCTGGAGGCCGCCGCCGGCTGCGCAAGAAACTGGTCTGAACTGGCGCCAACGACTGGGCCGCTGGTGGGCCGAATTCAGCCTCCAGACCAAGCTGCTGGCGGTGGCCACCCTGGTGGTGAGCCTGATGATGACCGGCATCACGTTCATTGCCCTCAACAGCATCCAGACGGATGCGCGCTTGAGCGACACCCGCTTCGCCCGCGACCTGGGGCTGCTGCTCTCCGCCAACGTCACCCCCTGGTGGCGGAAGGCAACGACAGGGAACTGGCGGCGGTGGCCGAGCGCTTCTGGCGCACCACCCGCAGCCTCCGCTACATCTTCTTCGCCGACCCAGAGGGCGTGATCTACCTGGGGATCCCGATCAGCGGCACCAGCAACAGCAGCGAGTTGCTGCTCAGCCGCCGGCTGGAGTTGCCCGCCGAACTCAAGCGCCGCCCCCAGAACCCCCTGGTGCGCCAGCACCTCACCCCCGATGGTGCGGTCACCGATGTGTTCGTCTCGCTGGTGAACGAGGGGCGCGATCTGGGGGTACTCGCCCTGGGAATCAACCCCAACGAAACCACCCTGGCCAGCGCCGCCCTCACCCGTGAGGTGACCGTGGCGGTGTTCATCTCGATCTGGGTGCTGGTGATTCTCGGGGCGGTGTTCAACGCCCTGACGATCACCCGTCCGGTCAAGGAGCTGCTGATGGGGGTGCGCGCCATCGAGGGCGGCGATTTCGCCGCCCGCATCGGCCTGCCGATGGGCGGGGAGCTCGGGGAGCTGCTGGATGGCTTCAACCTGATGGCCTCACGGCTGCAGTCGTACGACGAGGCCAACATCGAGGAATTGACGGCGGCCCAGGTCAAGCAGCAATCCCTGATCGCCACCATGGCCGATGGGGCCGTGCTGCTCGATGCCGAGGGCCAGATCGTGCTGGTGAACCCCACCGCCCGGCGTCTGTTCCGCTGGGAGGGCCGCAACCTGGAGGGGCGGGAACTCACCGCTGAACTGCCGGAAAGGCTGGCGATCGAATTGCAGGTCCCCCTGGAGACCCTGCTCAGCGGCGCCAGGGAGATCAACGACGTGCGCTGCAGCTTCGGGGATCCAGCCCGCACCCTGCGCATCGTGCTCCAGTCGGTGCGCGACGCCAGCGGCGAGAGCCTCAAGGGCATCGCCGTGACGATCCAGGACCTGACCCGCGAGGTGGAGCTGAACGCGGCCCAGAGCCGCTTCATCAGCAACGTGTCCCATGAGCTGCGCACGCCGCTGTTCAACATCAAGAGCTACGTGGAAACCCTCCACGACCTCGGAGATCAGCTCACCGAGCAGGAAAAGAAGGAATTCCTGGCGATCGCCAACGATGAGACCGACCGGCTCACGCGCCTGGTCAACGACGTGCTCGACCTCTCACGCCTGGAATCGGAGCGGGTCTGGACGTTTGAGCCCATGGAGCTGCGGCCAGCGATCGAGCAGACCCTGCGCACCTACAAGCTCAACGCCGACGAGAAGGGGGTTCGCCTGGATCTGGAGGTGGATGCCCAGCTCCCGCTGGTGCGCGGCAACTGGGATCTGCTCCTGCAGGTGTTCGACAACCTGCTGGGCAACGCGCTCAAGTTCACCGCCCCCGGAGGTCGGGTGGCGCTGCGGGCCTACCCCTGGCCCGACACCTGCAGCCTGGATCCCGATGCCTCCACCGCGGCCCACGACGATCAACGTCCGTCCTGCGCGCTCACCTCACCCCTGCCGCGGCTGCGGGTGGAGGTGGCCGACAGCGGCAGCGGCATCTCCATGGAAGATCAAGAGCGCGTCTTTGAGCGCTTCTACCGGGTGGAGAACGCCGTCCACACCGAAGCAGGCACCGGCCTGGGGCTCTCGATCGTGTGCGGCATTCTTGAGAAGCACGGCAGCCGCATTCAGATCGCCAGCGAGCTGGGGGTGGGCACCACCTTCTGGTTCGATCTGCCCCTGGAGCAGGCCGATGGCGACGAGCTGCGCCTGGACGCCGAACGGCGCAGCCAGCCCACGGGCGGCATGGCCCTGGTCTGAGGCCGGCCTGCATCAGGGCCTTGTGTTGACGTTGGGGTGAGCGGCGGGGGAAGATCTTTGTTTGACTTCGCTGCGCCGTGCGCCAGGCCCAATGACGGCGGTTCTTGAACCACTCGGTACTTGAACCAAACCAACCCCGTCAGCCTGTCCATGCCCCCCTGCCCATGAGTTCCTCCCCCGACACCGCTGCCGCCAACGAGCCGAACGGCACCTACGCCATCGTCGAAACCTCCGGCACCCAGTTCTGGCTGCAGCCCAACCGTTACTACGACCTCGATCGGATCCATGCCGAGGTCGATGACACGGTGACCCTGGAGAACGTGCTCCTGGTCAAGGGTGCCGCCGGCGCCACCCTCGGCCGCCCCTACGTGGATGGCGCCAGCGTCGAGCTCAAGGTGCTGGAGCACCGCCGCGGGCAGAAGATCATCGTCTACAAGATGCGCCCCAAGAAGAAGACGCGCCGCAAGAACGGTCACCGCCAGGAACTGACCAGGGTTCTGGTGCAATCGATCACCGTGGCCGGCAAGGCCCTCGCCTGATCCCCCGGCTTTCCCCCAACCACCTCACTTCCAAACCATGGCCCACAAGAAAGGCACAGGCTCCACCCGCAACGGCCGCGACTCCAACAGCAAGCGCCTGGGCGTCAAGCGCTACGGCGGTGAAACCGTGACCGCCGGCTCGATCATCATTCGCCAGCGCGGCACCTCCGTGCTCCCCGGCCTCAACGTCGGTCGCGGCACCGATGACACCCTCTTCGCCCTGGTGGACGGCATCGTCAGCTTCGACTCAATCAAGCGCAATCTGCGCAACCGCAAGCGCGTCAACGTGGGCTGAGCAGGTCGCCGCTGGGGCTGGCCAGCCGGTAGGCGCGGGTGGTGATCAAGAAGGGGTGAAACACCTCAAGGAAACGGCCCTGCAGCGTGCGGAAGAATCGCTCCACCAGGGCGGGATCATCGATGTGGAAAGGAAACTCCCCTGAGAAGCCCTTGAAGAAGTACCAATTGAGCAGGGCGATGGCGGCGGGTTCCATGCGGCCCTCGAAAATCTCCAGCTGACCCGCGGGATCCGCCAGGTGCTCCAGCACATCCAGGCAGACCACGGTGTCGAACAGCCCCGGCAGGGCGGGATCCTCCAGGTCGCGGAAGCAGCGCAGCTTGTCTTCGAGGCCAAAGGCCTGGGCCCGCTCGGCCACGAACGCACGGTTGTGGGGGTTGAGATCGACGAACCACACCCTCTCCACCTGGGGCAGCGCCGCTGCAGCCAGGGCATGGGTGCCGATGCCGCCACCGAAATCGAGCACCTGACCACGGGCGAACCGCTCCTGCAGGCGCAGGGTGTCGGCGATGTAGGGGGCGCTGCCCAAGTGCCAGGCCGCCAGTTCGAGCAGGTGAGCGGTGCCCACCTCCTGCTCATAGAAGGCCGTGGCCTGGGCTGGATCGAAGGCCCCGGGGTGCAGGGCCGCCAGATCAGCGGTGCTGCTGGGCAGGCGCCGCTCCAGATCCTGGGGGCTCAGCTCCAGGTGGGACGCCAACTGACGCTTGAGCGCAAAGCCATCGGCGACGAAGCGCTCCAGATCCAGAACTGCTGCCGCCACCGCCAAGATCTGCTCCCGAGTGCTCACCGTAGTTCGCCCCCCAACCCCGCCCCCAGTTCAGCCCCGAGTTCCGCTCCCAGTTCAGCCCCGGCGCCGGGAACCTCCAGCCAGCGCCGCAACCAGGCCACCAGCAGATAGAAGGGCAGGGTGTCCAGCAGGGCGGCCACCAGCTTGAACAGGTAACCGCTGGCGATGAACGAGCCCAACTGGGGCAGCACCGGCTGGCCCTCGTCCACCGGCAACACGTGGGCGGCGTAATGGCTGATCAGCACCACGGCGCTGGTGTCCACCAGCTGGCTCACCAGGGTGGAGCCGTTGTTGCGCAACCACAGGGCCTTGCCGCCGCTGAGGCGCTTCCAGAAATGGAACAGGCGCACGTCGGTGAACTGGGCCGCCAGGTAAGCCACCATCGAGGCCCCCACGGCCCCGAAGGCCAGCCTGCGCACCTCGAAGAAGGTGCTGCCGTCGCTGCCGGGAAACCCCGGAAGCACCCCGCCCAACCAGAGAATCAACACGATCCAGCCGTTCAGCAGCAACCCCACCCAGACCAGCTGGCCCGCCTTCTGCTCCCCCAGATCTCGCTGATCAGGTCGGTGCACAGAAACGTCACCGGGTAGGGCAAGGCCCCCACGGCCACCACCACCGGCCATCCGCCGATCGAACCGAGGCTGAGGAAACGCGTCAGGCCGAGGATATTGAGCATCCCCATGGTGCCCAGGAAGATTCCGGCCAGCACCAGGAAGGCCAGGTCACGGCGGTTGGCGAGCTTCATGGATTCCAGCTGCTGGGCACGGCTCCCCATAGGGTGGCGAGCCGTCACCGACCTGGCCCGCCGTGGCGCCCCCAGCCCCGAGAATCACTGCGGCTTCCTGGTGTTGGACAAGCCCGCCGGGCTCACCTCCCACGACTGCGTGGCCCGGGTGCGCCGCGCCTATGGCCTCAAACGTGTGGGCCATGGCGGCACCCTCGATCCGGCCGTCACTGGAGTGCTTCCGATCGCCCTGGGGCCCGCCACACGGCTGCTGCCCTACCTCGAGGGGGCCAAGGCCTACCGGGGGTGATCCAGCTGGGGCTGTCGACCAGCAGCGACGATCTGAGCGGTGAGCTGATCGCGCGGCGGCCGGTGCCACTCCTGAGCGCGGCGAACCTGGAGGCCGCCCTGGCCCCCTTCCAAGGGGCGATCCTGCAGCGTCCGCCCCAGGTTTCGGCCGTGCACGTGGGAGGAGAGCGGGCCCATGTGCGCGCCCGGCGGGGCGAAACCATGGAGCTGGAGCCAAGGCCGGTGACGATCGAACACCTGCGGCTGCTGGGCTGGCAAGCGGAATCGGGCCAGCTGGAGCTGGAGCTGCGCTGCTCGGCCGGCACCTACATCCGATCCCTGGCCAGGGATCTGGGGGAGAGTCTGGGTTGCGGCGCCGCCCTGGCCCAGTTGCGGCGCACCGAAGCCCTTGGCTTCGACCTGATCGTCAGTGTCCCCCTGGAGGCTCTCGATCGCACACCCCGTCCGCCCCTGATCGATCCGCTCAGCGCCCTGGCGCACCTGCCCCTTCAGCGCCTGGGGGCCGCCGACCAGCTCAGCTGGTGTTGCGGCCGTGCCATTGCCAGCGCCATGACCCTGGCGAATGATCAGACGGTGGTGGTGGTGAACCCCGAGGGCCAGTGGGCGGGCATCGCCCGCGCCGACGGCGACGGCCTGCTCCAACCGAAGCTGGTGCTGGGCGCACGGGGTTGAGATGGCCGGACACAGCAAGTGGTCCCAGATCAAGCGCACCAAGGCGGTGGTCGACGCCAAGCGCGGCGCCGTGTTCACCCGCCTCGGACGGGAGATCACCGTGGCGGCCCGCAGCGGTGGGGATCCAGCCGGCAACTTCCAACTGCGCACGGCGATCGAAAAGGCCCGCGCCGCCGGAATGCCCAACGCCAACATCGATCGAGCGATCGCCAAGGGGTCCGGCCGGGGTGATGCCGGCAACGACCTGGAGGCGATCCGCTACGAGGGCTACGGCCCCGGCGGGGTGGCCGTGCTGGTGGACGTCTTCAGCGACAACCGCCACCGCACGGCGGCGGACCTGCGCCTGGCCTTCAGCAAACACGGCGGCAACCTGGGGGAGAACGGCTGCGTGGGCTACCTGTTCGACCTGCGCGGCGTCGTGCGGCTCAGCGGCAGCGCTTTAGACGAGGAGGCCCTGCTCGAGAGCCTGCTGGAGCAAGAGGTGATCAGCTACAGCCTCGAAGACGATGGCGCCGAGGTGCTCTGCGAACCGGCCCAGCTGGAGGGGCTGCAGGCGGCGCTGGTGGCGGCCGGCTGGAGGGTGGAGGGCTGTGAGCTGCGCTGGCAAGCTGAAACCCCCTGCCGCCTCGACGACCTGGACAGCCTGCAGGCCAGCCTGCGGCTGCTTGAAGCGCTCGAATCACTGGACGACGTCCGCAGCGTCAGCTCGAACCTGGAGGCCACAGACGCCCTGCTGGAAGCCGCGATGGCCTGATGCCTCAGCCCTCGAGTCCCAGGGCCGCCCGGTCGGCGATCACCGACAGATCGGGGTGCCCCAGCAGCCAGCTGGCGGGCAGCGCCTCCTGGGGAGGCCCCTCAAGCACCCGCCGCAGGATCGGCGCCTTCGAGGCCCCGGTGACCACCAGCACCAGGCTCCTGGCCGCCAGGATCTCCGAGAGGCCCACCGTGATCGCCCGCTCCGGCACCCGCTGCGGATCACCACCAAAGGCAGCGGCGTTCTGACGCCGGGTGGCCGCGCTCAGGCGCAGGCAGCGGGTGATGACACCTGGGCCGCAGGGGGCTCGTTGAAGCCCACGTGGCCGTTCTCCCCCAGCCCGAGCAACTGCAGCCCCAGGCCACCGGCGGCGGCCAGGGCGCGCGCGTAGCGGCGGGCCTCGGCCTCGGGATCGGGGGCGCCGCCATCGGGCAGGCGCAGCTGGGCGGGGGAAAGGCCCAGGGGTTCCCCCAGATTCCGGTCCATGGCGGCGTGAAAGGAGGCCGGATGGTCCGCCGCAAGGCCGATGTAGTCATCCAGGTTGAAGCTGCTCCAGCCCGCCAGCAGCCGTCCCCGCACAACCGGTTCGAAGGCCTCCAGGCGCCGGCGCAGGGCCGCATAGACCGGCTCCATGGTGCGGCCGGTGGCGAGTCCCAGGGGGCGCCGCCCAGCGGCGCTGAGGGCCTCGATCAGCCGATCGACCACCCGCTCGGCCACCGCCTCGGCATCGGCTTCCACCAGCAAACGATCCTGGGAAAGCGGCATGGGGCTGGGCCGTGGGCGACGAACGACGTTTGAAAACCCTGAAGCGGATCGAGCCAAGGGGCGTGCGCAAGCGGGCAACCTGGGTGGGCGTAGAACCCAGCGTCTGCCCTCAGGGTTGGCGGTTGGCGATCACCGTCGGGATGCGGAACGTGGTGGCCGTAGGGCTGGCGGCTGGGCTGCCGGCGCTGGACGGCAGGGAGCTCAGCTGGGCCACGCTCTCGCGAAACGGTCCCACCTCCACGCCCTGGTAAAAGTGGCGCAGGATCGCCTCAAAGCCCTCCCCGCGGCGGGCCAGGCCGAAGGCACCCCACTGGCTCATGCCCACCCCGTGGCCGAAGCCGCGGCCGATCGCCACCAGGCCGGTGATCGGGGCAGCGGCAGGAGCGAACACGTCCGGCAACGGCGGCGGGCCAGGCAGCGGCGCGCCGCTGGCGGAATCCACCGCCAGGGGCCAGCGAGTGCGGGCCGCCCCGCCCCACGCCGCCTGGCCCTGGGGATCCGCCCCCAGGGATGGGAGCCCGAGGGCCTCGGTGCCTAGGGGCTCGAAGCGCACCGTGGTGCTCCTGAGACCAAGGCGGCGGCGCAGGTCGGCCCCGCTCAGCAGCAGCTGGCCGCGGGGACCCAGCACCCGTGCCTGGCGCACCCGGCCGGTGCTGGAACTGGAGAGCACCTCGATCCGACTGGCCCCGCCGATCTCGGCAAAAGCCCGCTGCAGTTGCTCCGGCGGCAGCGGCTGTCGCCAGACGCGCACGGGGCTTTGCTCGTCGAAATCGCTCACGCTCACCAGGTAGGGGAGCTGGCGGGCCCACAGTTCGCCGCTGTTCTCCGTGCTGCCACCGCTGCTGCTGTGGAAGACGGCGTTGATCAGGGCCTGGCGGTAGGTGATCACCAGGGTGCGGGTGCCCCGCACCGCCTCCCAGGTGGAGGGAGTTTCCGCCTCGACCCCCTTGTAGGCCTGGCTGGCCACGGTGGCCCGCAGGTCGAAGGGAGCCTCGGGCTTGCGCTGCTGCAGGGCGTAGGTGCGGGCCGCCACGGCCTGGGCCCGCAAGGCCTCCAGGGGCCAGCTGGCGGGCATTTCGCTGCCCACCACGCTGGGCAGATAGCTCTCGACCCCCAGGTGGTTGATCAGCTGAAGCTGGGAGGCTCCTGGCAGCACCTGGAGCCGGCCGCGGTAGCGGCGGTTCTCCACCGCCAGGGCGCCATCGCCTCCCGCCTGGCTCAGGGGCTCGATCCAGAGTTCATACGCGACCACAGGGCGCATCAGCCCCTGGGCCTCCACCTGGGCGGCACTCAGCCGCAGGCTGAGGGTTGACCCGCGGCGGTCTCCGCCAGCACCGTGCCGCGGCCGTCCCGCAGACGCAGACCACCGGCCAGACCGCTCACGGTGGCGGCGGCGCTCTCCAGCAGCAGCACGCGCACTTGCGGTTCTCCCTGCTGGGCCCGGCCCTCCCTGGGCAGCAGCAGTGACAGACCCAGCGCCGCCGCGGTGACCAGGGGCAGGCGGCGCCTGAGGGCTAGGGGCAGGGCAAGGGTGCGTGGCATCGAAGCGCGCAGGAGGAGTCGAAGGGCGGCGCCATTGTGGCCGCCGGCTACGCCTGCCGCCAGTGCCCGCCACGACGCCGGCAGGACCGATGGCCTACAAGGCGTGACAGCATGCAGCTGGCATCACCCTGGGCGTGCAGATCACCTTCCTAGGCACGAGTTCGGGCGTACCGACCCGTGCCCGCAACGTTTCGGCCGTTGCCCTGCGCCTGCCCCAGCGCCCCGAGCTCTGGCTGTTCGATTGCGGTGAAGGCACGCAGCACCAGTTCCTGCGCAGCGACCTGCGGGTGTCGCAGCTGCGCCGGATCTTCGTCACCCACATGCATGGCGACCATGTGTTCGGTCTGCCGGGCCTGCTGGCCAGCCTGGGGATGGCCGGCAGCTGCCCCGGGGTGGATCTCTATGGCCCCGAGCCCCTGCGCGACTACCTCGATGGGGTGCTGCGCACCTCCTCCACCCGCATCGGCTATCCCCTGCGGGTGCACCGGGTGGAGGCGGCGGCCCGCAGCGGCGACCCCCTGCTCGAAGACGACGATCTGGTGGTGCGCTGCACACCGTTGAACCACCGGGTGCCCGCCTTCGCCTACCGCATCGATCAAAAACCCCTGGCAGGCCGCTTCGACATCGAGCGGGCCCGGGAACTGGGCATTCCCCCCGGACCGATCTATGCCGAACTGAAGCAGGGACGCAGTCTGCAGCTGGAGGATGGGCGCCTGATCGATGGCCGCAGCCTCTGCGGAGCGCCGCGGCCTGGCCGCAGTGTTGTGTACTGCACCGACACGGTGTTCTCGGAGGCGGCGGTGGCGCTGGCCCGCGGCGCCGACCTGCTCATCCACGAATCCACCTTCGCCCACCGGGAAGCGGAGATGGCCTATCAGCGCCAGCACTCCACCAGCACCATGGCCGCCCAGACGGCGGCCGAAGCGGGGGTGGGCCAGTTGGTGCTCACCCACCTGAGTCCCCGCTACGCCCCCGGGAATGCCCTCACCCCCGACGACCTGCTTGCGGAGGCCCGGGCGATCTTCCCCAACACCGTGCTCGCCAGGGATTTCATGAGCCTTGAGGTGACCCCCTCCGGGGAGTGAGCCAGGGCCGCAAAGCAGCTGTGGCTGCAACACTTCGTGATTCCGCCCCGGCAGGCACTCCGCCCGTGATACAAGGGCTCTGGTGTGGTGCCACCGCCATTTTGCCAGCTCCCTTCATGGCTTCTTTCCTCTCCTCTGCGCTCCGGGCCGCGGCCAGAATCCTGTTGGTTCTGCCGCTGGCGCTTCTGGTCTGTTTCGGGGCTCCAGTGGCCGCGGCCAACTGGGATGCCGCCACCTTGACGGTGCCCGGCGGCCCCGACGGCAGCCTGGTCAGCTTCAGCGAGCAGGAGATCAAGGCCGGCCGCAAGCTCTTCAACGAAAGCTGCGGCAGCTGCCACGCCGGTGGCATCACCAAGACCAACCAGAACGTGGGCCTTGACCCCGAAACCCTGGCCCTGGCCACCCCTCCACGCGATTCGGTCGACGCCTTGGTCGATTACATCAAGGACCCCACCTCCTACGACGGGGAGTACAGCATTTCCGAAATCCACCCCAGCATGCGCAGCAGCGAGATCTTCGTGAAGATGCGCGACCTCGACGACAACGACCTTCGCCTGATCGCCGGTTACATCCTTGTGGCCCCGAAGGTGCAAGGCATCCAGTGGGGCGGCGGCAAGATCTACTTCTGATTGAGCCCCCGGACGTCAGCCGGCGCTCAAACCTCCTCTGCCAAAGCCGCGGCCGTGTCCGCGGCTTTTTCATGGCGCTTGCTGTACCACCACTCCTGCAACTCGCGATCCAGCCGCTGGGCGAACAGGGTCAGGATCGTGCGCGTCGGACGTGAGCCAGGCTGCAGCAGCTCCACGGCGTAGGAAGGGCAGCGGCGGGCCGCCAGGTCGGCCACGAAGCGCCTGCCAATGCGGCGCCAGCTGGGCTCCTTGCTGCGCCAGGCCAGACGACAGCAGGGCCAGGGCAGCTCCTCTCGATCAAACAGTCGGCAGCAGGGGCCGAGCACCCTGTAGCTGTATTGGCCCCCGGGCTGGTATGGATGCTGCCGGGTTCCAGCAGCTCCTGCACCAGTGCGGGTCGGGACCCTGAGGAAACCTCAGCCAAGGCGGCACCGGGGATAGTGAGCGACAAAAAAGCCACCCAGCAGGGTGGCGACGCTGAACGCAGGGTTCAAGGGCGGGAGGGGCCCGATTGGTCCCCTCCCGGAGGGCTCAATAGAGCTCTTCTTCGGTGTGGGTCTTGATGGTGACGTCGGAGGTGGGGTAGGCCACGCAGGTCAGCACAAAACCGGCTTCGATCTGGTCGTCGTCGAGGAAGCTCTGATCCGACTGGTCCACGGTGCCGGCGGTGAGCTTGCCCGCGCAGGTGGAGCAGGCGCCGGCGCGGCAGGAGTAGGGGAGGTCGATGCCCTGCTCTTCAGCAGCGTCGAGGATGTACTGGTCGTCGGGGACCTCAATCGTCTTGTTGAGACCCTCGCTCTCGTTGACGAGGGTGACCTTGTAGGAAGCCATGGAAGGGATTAGGGCTCACAGGCGCCTGGTGGGTTCCGGGCCTGTAGGACCGCACCTTCCTACATCCAGAAGGGGCCGATCCCGCCAATTCAGCCGCTCTGGCCAGAGAAGCCCAATCAAAGCGAGGGCACAGATCAGTGTGCCTTATGTAACTTTGGTGGACTCGGCAACGGCGGAGCGCAGCTCCAGCAGCCCCCACGGGCCCTGGGAGCCCACCAGTTCCGCCCGCCATCCCCAGGCCGCAAGCGCCCCGCGCAGCCCCTCCACCTGCTCCAGCAGCAGGCCACTGAGGTAGCCCACCCCAGCGGCTGAGAGCACCGCGACGAACTGGGGAGCGAGGGCCTCGATCACCGGCGCCAGGATGTTGCAGAGCAGCAGATCGGCGGGACGCCCGGCGAGCAACTCCGCCAGCACCTCCACCGAACCCTGGGCCACCTGGAGTCGCTCCCCAGCACCATCCGGTGCGCTGCCCTGATCAAGGCCATTGAGGGCGGCGTTCTCCCCCGTGGCACGCACCGCCAGGGCATCGGTATCGCTGGCGGCCAGGGAGGCCGCCCCCAGGCGCAGGGCCCCGAGGCCGAGGATGCCGCTGCCGCAGCCCAGATCCGCCACCCGCAGCCCCGCGAGCGTCCCGCCCCGCGAGCGCGCCAAGGTTTCGAGCGCCTCCAGGCAGAGGCGGGTGGTGGGGTGGCTGCCGGTGCCGAAGGCGCTGCCTGGATCGAGGTGGATCACCAGCCGCTCCCGGTGTTCCTCCGGCAGCTCCAGCCAGGCCGGCAGGATCAGGAAACGCTCGCCCACCGGATCCGGCTGCCAGTGCTGCTTCCAGCTGAGACTCCAGTCTTCATCGCTCTGCTGAAACCACTGCAGAGGCGGCAGGGCCAGGCCAAAGGTTTCGGCCAGGGGTGCGAGGGCGCCCTCCAGGCGCCCTCGTTCGGCTTCGGGCCAGTCGACCTCAGGCAACCAGGCCACCAGCTGGTGGGCACGGGGATCGGCAGGGAGCGATCGAATCGCCACCCGCACGATCCCCAGCTGCGGCAGTTTCCACAGCAGCGACTCCTCCAGTTCAGCCGGTGCCGCCATCTCCAGTCGCCACCAGCCCTGGGCTGCCATCGCCTGGGCGCTCAGAGGGTGACCGGGTGGGCGTCCTGGATGCCCTCGATGGCCACGACGGTGGCCAGCAGGCTGGGGGGATGGGGTCATCGAGGCACAGCACCATCAGGGCATCACCGCGCACGACCCGACGTCCCACCTGCATCGAGGCGATGTTGACGTTGTGCTCACCGAGCACCGAACCCAGCTTGCCGATGATGCCGGGCACGTCCCGGTGGCGGGTGAAGAGCATGTGGTCGCTGGGGGCCACGTTCACCGGGAACTCGTCGATGGTGGTGATGCGCAGGTCGCCGTCGGCGAACACAGCCCCGGTGACAGTGTGCTGGCCATTGGCGCCCCGGGCGCTCAGCTGCAGGGAGCCCCCGGCGAAATCACGGCTGGCCTCATCCTTCACCTCCAGCACATGGATGCCGCGCTCCTTGGCCTCGAGGGCGGCGTTCACGTAGTTGATGCTTTCGCCCAGGGCGGTGGAGAGCAGGCCCTTGAGGGCGGCGATCACCAGGGGCTGGGCCGGATGGCTGGCGAAGGCGCCCTGCAGGCGCACTTCCAGTTCGCTGATCTGGCCGCCGGCGAGTTGGCTGATCAGCTGACCGAGGGTCTCGGCGAGCTGCAGGTGGGGCTTGAGCCGCTCCATCACCTCGGCATTGAGTCCGGGGATATTGACGGCACTGCGGGCGGGCTGCCCCAGCAGCACGTCGCGGATCTGCTCAGCCACGTCGATCGCCACGTTTTCCTGGGCCTCTTCGGTGGAGGCACCCAGGTGCGGGGTGAGGATCAGGCGCTCGCCGACGCTGCGCAGGGGCGAATCGGCCTCCAGGGGCTCCTTGGCATAGACATCTAAGGCTGCGCCGGCGATCACGCCGGTCTTCACCGCCTCGGCCAGGGCCGCTTCGTCGACGATGCCGCCGCGGGCACAGTTCACCAGCCGGGCGGTGGGTTTCATCGTGCGCAGCAGCGCAGCGTTCACCAGGTTCTCGGTGTCAGGGGTGCGGGGCAGGTGCAGGGTGATGTAGTCGGCTTCGGCGAACAGCTCCGGCAGCGGCAGCAGCCGCACCTGAATCTGCTGGGCGCGTTCGGCGGTGATGAATGGGTCGTAGGCCAGCACCTCCATGCCCATGGCCTTGGCCACCCGGGCCACGTGGGAGCCGATCTTGCCCAGGCCCACCACGCCCAGCTTTTTCTTGTAAAGCTCGTTGCCCACGTAGGTCTTGCGATCCCAGCCACCGGCGATCGTGCTGGCGTGGGCCTGGGGCACGTGGCGGGAGAGCGCCAGCATCAGCGCCAGGGCCTGCTCGGCGGCCGCGATCGTGTTCCCCTCGGGGGAGTTGACGACGATCACACCGCGGCGGGTGGCGGCCGGCACATCGACGTTGTCGACGCCAACGCCGGCCCGGCCGATGATGCGCAGCTTGCTGGCGGCTTCGATGATCTCGGCGGTCACCTGGGTGCCCGAGCGGATCATCAGGGCGTCGTAGTCACCGATGATCGCCTTGAGTTGGTCCGGGGAAAGAGAGGTGCGTACGTCCACCTCGGCCACCTGAGCGAGGATGTTGATCCCCGTCTGATCGATCGGGTCGGAAACGAGAACCTTCGTCATGAACCAGCTGGGCGCCGCCGGTCGTGAAGTGTAGTGAGCGGTCCGGGCGCGCCCTGCGGCCAGGGAGAATCAGCGGGTACGCAAGGTTGACGTGGGGAACTGTGTGGTGGCGGTGTTGGCGGATCGCCGCCAGTTGCACCGGCTCAGGGATCAGCTCGCCGAGCTGAACCCGCCCCCAGCGCGCTGGTGCCGATCGGCGACCAGGAAACCGACGTGCTCACGGTGGCACGGCTCAATCCCGCCATCGGCCGCCGCCTGCGGCAGCGCAGCATGGCCCGCTGGCTGATGCCCTTCGGTTTCTTCGCCGGCCTCACCTTCACCCAGATCACCGACCTGCAGACCTTTGCCTTCCTCGGCACCTGGGGCGAACCGCTGATGGGCGGCCTGCTGGGGATGGCCTCCGGCTGGATGGGCAGCTTCGCCGCCGCCGCCAGCATCGTTCCCGAGGACGACGACCGCATCCGCAGCCTGCGCAACCGGCTCAACGAAGGCAACTGGCTGCTGCTGGTGGAGACCCCCGCGGCGTCGAGCTGCCGATGGGCCTGCTGCAGAAGGCCGGGGTCCAGGCGGTGGTGACCCTGGCGGAAAGCTGATGCTGCCCCGCCAGAGCCTGCTGGACGGGAGCCGTGCGCCCACTGACCTGGGCGCCTTGATCGACCAGGCCGAGGAGGCCCTGCGCACCTGGCAGCCCCGCTGGAGCCCGTTCGTGGCGGCGGCCGTGGCCGAGGAGGCCGAAGAGCGCCTGGGGCAGCTCACTGAACTGACCGTGACGGCCCGTGGCGGCTGGCCCCAGGCCGAACGGAGTCGCCTCTGCTTCAGCCGCCGCACGGGCGAGGGGAGGAGGCCGGGCCGCCCGCGGGCGAAGCCGAGGCACCGGCCCCGATCACCGCCCTGGAACTGGCCGGCAATTTTCTGTTCGATCCCGCCGATGCCAGCGATTTCCGCAACGCCCTGCTGGCCGCGGGCGCTGAGCCAGGCGACCTAGGGGACCTCTGGGTGCGCGGCGACCGGGGCGCCCAGCTGCTGGCCACCCCGGAGCTGGCCGAGCGCCTGCTGGAGCAACAGAACCAGGGCCCGCTGCTGGTGCGAACGGTGCCAGTGCAGATCGAACGTCTGAGCCTGGAGCAGTTGCAATTCCCCAGCCGACGGGCACCCCGGCGGCTCAGCAGCGTGGAGGCCTCCTGCCGGCTCGATGCGGTGGCCTCGGCCGGGTTCGGGCTTTCGCGCAGCCGCATGGTCGCGCTGATCCGCGCCGGGGCGGTGCGCCTCAACTGGGCGGCGGTGAGCAGCCCCAGCCGGGAGCTGGTGGCGGGAGATCGCATCCAGCTGGACAACCGGGGCGAGCTGACGATCGAGGCGGTGGAGCCCACCAAACGGGAGCGCTGGCGGCTGGTGATGCTGCGCCGCTGATCGGGCGATCAAGCCGAAGGGGCGCTGGCGTTGGGGCGCGGGGAGACCCGCGCGGGCGGCTGCTAGGTTTTCGGAGCTTGGGCTGAGGCCCAGAGGGGCGATTAGCTCAGAGGTAGAGCACTACCTTGACACGGTAGGAGTCACTGGTTCGATTCCAGTATCGCCCATTTGTTCTTATCAACAAAGCCTGGAAATGATCACGGCGGATCTACCTTTCACCGTCGTGATTGGCCTGGCACGCTCTGGCATTGGCGCCGCCCGCCTGCTCTCCGCAACCGGCGAAAGGGTGCGGCTGATCGAATCGAAAGGCGCTGACGAGCAGCAGCGCCTGGCCGCCGAACTGGAGGCCGAAGGAATTCAGGTGTGCCTGAACACCCCCTGGCGATCGAGGCGTTCCACTGGCCGGGGGGACGGGCGGTCAAGGTGGTCGTCAGCCCGGGCATCCGCTGGGACCACCCCACCCTGGTGGAGCTGCGCCAGTCGGGGGTGGAGGTGATTGGCGAGATGGCGGTGGCCTGGGGGCTGCCCTCTCCACGGTGCCCTGGATCGGCATCACCGGCACCAACGGCAAGACCACCGTCACCCATCTGGTGAGCCATCTGCTGGGGACCGCCGGGCTGGATGCGCCGATGTGCGGCAACGTCGGCCGCTCGGCCGCCGAGTTGGCCCTGCAGCGCCGCTCCGAGGGGCTACCCCAGCCTGATTGGCTGGTGGTGGAACTGAGCAGTTACCAGATCGAGGCGGCGGCCTGCCTCCGCCCGCGCATCGGTCTCTGGACCACCCTTACCCCCGACCACCTGGAGCGCCACGGCAGCCTGGAGGCCTACCGCGCCATCAAGCGCTCCCTGCTGGAGCGCTCCGCCCTGCGCCTGCTCAACGGCGATGACCCCGACCTGGCCGAGCGGGCTGCCAGCTGGGACGACACCCCCAACGTTCGCTGGATCACGGCGGGACCGCGCGGGGGTCTGCCGGCAGGTCTCGATCCGCTGCTCTGGATCGAGGACGACCAGGTCACGGCCGCCTGCGGGCCCTCTTTCCCGCCGAAGCCCTGACGATGCCGGGAGCCCACAACCGTCAGAACATGCTGATGGCGACCGCCGTCGGACTGGAGCTGGGCCTCTCGCCCGAGCAGATGGAGCAGGCCTTCCGCTCCTTCCCCGGGGTGCCGCACCGCCTGGAGTTCCTCCGGGAGCTCGATGGCATCAGCTACTTCAACGACAGCAAGGCCACCAACTTCGATGCCGCCGAGGTGGCCGTCAAAGCCCTGGCCAAGCCCGTGGTGGTTCTTGCCGGCGGGGAGCCGAAGCAGGGTGATGCCAGCGGCTGGATCGAGCAGCTCAAGCGCCATGCCCCCGCCGTGGTGCTCTACGGCGCAGCCGCCCAGCCTTTTGAGACGTTGCTGGCCGGCCACGGCTATGGGGGCGAGGTGCTGAGGCTCGAGGGCCTTGGCGAGGCGGTGCCAGGGGCTCAGGCCCTGGCCGAACGCCTGGGCGCCTCGGCGGTGCTGCTCTCACCGGCCTGCGCCAGCTTCGATCAGTACAGCGATTTTGAGGCCCGCGGCGAGCATTTCCGCCACCTGGTCTCAGGCCTCTGAGGGCTCCCCTAGGCGTCGACTCACCAGGTACTGCTGGATGAAGATCGCCGCCAGGGGGCCGGTCACGATCACGGGTACCAGGCAGAACAGGGCCGAGATCAGCACCAGCAATCCGGCGAGAAGCTCGTAGCCCACCAGGCCCCAGCCGAAGCCGCTGTTGAACAGATCACGGAAGCAGGCCAGGAAGGCCGGCCAGATCGGCTCCTCGCTGGTGAACACCCGGCGGATGTAGATCGGGGTGATGAAGGCCACGATCATCCCGGGCACCAGGCAGGCCAGCAAGCCGATCCCCGTGGCCGCCGACACCAGCAGTCCCGCCAGCACATAGCGCCAGAAGTTCTTGCGCAGCAGCGCCAGACCGCTGTTGAAATCAGGGTGCTGGCCGGTGGCGTAGTAGAGCGCGGGGAAGGCCACGATCAGCACCCCCAACAGGCTCACCAGCACCTGATAGACGATCTGGAAGGGGAAATTCAGCAGAGCCTGCAGCCCTTCGGCCCAGCTTGATCCACTTCCACTGTCCTGGAGGAAGCCACCGGTGAGCACCTGGGCGAGAACGGTGGTCAGTGCCGTGATCACACCGAACACCAGCGCCAGGCCAAGGATGACCAGCTGGGTGAGCACGTAGGCCTGCCAGTTGGCCTTGTAGAGGTTCCAGGCTGATTGCAGCGTGGGTCCAAGTGAAGCTTTGGGGTCCGCAGGTGGTTCTTGGTCAGGGGTGCTGGTCATGGAAGAAGAACCAATGGGCCCTGTTTAGTCGCCTTCGCCGCTCCAGCCAACAACGCCGACACATTGCGCTCCTGACAGGCGCTCTCCATAGACTCACTCGCGACCCAAGCGATGCCCCAGCAAGCGATGGCCTTCTGGCTGATGAAGAGCGAACCGGATGTCTACGGCCTCGCCCATCTGGAGCAGGAAGGCACCACCCTCTGGGATGGAATCCGCAACTACCAGGCCCGAAACTTCATGCGCACCATGGCAGTGGGCGATCGGGCGTTTTTTTACCACTCCAACACCCAACCGCCAGGGATCGTCGGCTTGATGGAGGTGATCGAGACCCAGCTGGTGGACCCCAGCCAGTTCGATGCGGGCTCGAAGTACTTCGATCCGGCTTCCAAACCCGAGGCCCCTCGCTGGGACTGCGTGCGCCTGCGCTACGAGCGCAGCTTCAAACGGCTTGTGAGCCTCGATGAGCTGAGGGAAAACTTCAGTGTCGAGGAGCTGGCTGTGGTGCGTCGGGGCAACCGGCTTTCGATCCTGCCGGTGCCCCAGGCCGCGGCGGAGCGGATCTTCGCGCTGTTGGGGGAGCCCGCCTGAGGCGCTTGGTCAGCCCCCTGGCTCAGCGGCGGAACATGTTGGCCAGGTAGCAACGGGTCACCTCCCGGCTCTGCACCCCGTTCTGCACCAGAAACCCCGCCAGGGCGGCCTGAAACAGCCGGTACTGGTCCCAGTTGGGGTGGGCGTCGATGAACCCGCGCATCGACATCAGCAACGCTTCGGGCACCTCGGCCCGCAGGCTGACCATGGACGCCATCACATCTGCCGCCACCACCTCTGAGGACCCGTCCTCCCCCAGCGAAGGGACCTCCAACCCACCGGCCCAAGGCCCCGTGGCCACGGCTGCGTTCAACTGGTTGGGGGACATCGGGTTCATTCAGCCTCGGCGTACGGGCACCAGTTCCCCACACCGCCGCAGCCGCGTCAAATCGCCACAGGCGGCGACCATCCCTGGCGTCCAAGGCTGAGATCCCTGCACTGGCAGGCACTTTCGGCAACGCCCCGTAAGTCGGCCCCGGGCCTGGAGCGGCCCGCCACGGCTGTCAAGGGGACGACCAAGATCGCGGCCGTTCTCCCCAGGTTGCTGTGGGGGCAGGCGGTCCGGGTCCCGTCACCTGTGGAAAATCGGTGCAAAACCCAGCTCACTTGTGGGAGAACTCCGGGCCTGTCGCTCCGATCAGCAGTGCTGATCGGCAGCCGATTTGGTCGGTTGATCTCACAGAACAGTGCCCATGGGCACCATCAGGGCGCTGCGCCCAGCCCCAGCTCCGGCTGCCGATCGAGGGCCTGGGGCAACTGCTCGAGGGCGCGGGCGAAGGCGGCGCTGGCCCCCAGGCCCCAGCTGACCTCCAGGGCCCGCTGGCCTGATTCGGGCGTGAGCACGATCCGCAGCCGCCAACTGTGGCGATCCCCCGCCAGCACCAGCCACCAGGGGCCGCTCTCCAGCTCCAGTTCGATCGTCTCCTCCGCCATCAGCTGTCCTGTCAGGTCGCTGTGCTGGGCCACCAGGCACCCCAGGGCCTGGCGCAGCCCCGCCGCCTCGGCGCCCGTGAGCTCCACGGCCCAGCCCTCGCCTCCGATCAGCACGGAAAAGGGCTGGCGCCCGGGATCACATCCCAGGCGCCAGCCCTCTCCTTCCCATTGCTGGGGGTCCAAGCCCTCAGCCCGGCAGCAGGTCCGGCTGGTCCTGCTCATCGCTGAGTTCGACGATGGCCCGCTGGACGGGCTTGATCATCGAATCTTCCAACAGACCGTCGAAATCATCGAACCGGCGCTGCTTGGCTCGGAAGGCGATCTTCACGGTGGTGAGGTAACGGTTGCTCGACTGACGGATCAGGCTCTCGGCCCGCTGGGCCAGCTCCTTGGGGCTTACATCGCTGCCGATGAACATGAAGAATCCAGCCAATCCAATAACTCTAGGGGAGGGCCCTGCGGACCCAGAGGCGCCCTGCCACCGATAGAACGGAAGCCCCCGCGCCCCGCCCCTGCCATGGCCCAGGACGGCACCCTGGCGATCGACATGGGCAGCACCACCACCGTGGTGGCCTTCCAGGCCGGGGACGGAACCCCGGGCCGGCTGCTGGAGATCCCCCTACAGCTGCAGTGATCCGGCGGTGATCCCCAGCCTGCTCTGGTTCAGCGGGCCCGGGGACCTCCGCCCCCTGATCGGCCGCCAGGTGCTTGAAGCCGGCCCCAGCGCCCAGGACAGCCCCCTGCTGTGGAGGGATTTCAAGCGGCGCATCGGTGCCGCCAGCGAGGACCGGCCTGGAGCGCCAGGGCCCCTGTCAGCGGAGCGGGTCGGGGGCTGCTGCTGGAGCGAATCTGGAAGCGGCTCCCTGGGGAACTGCAGCCCCGGCGCCTGGTGCTCACCGCCCCGATCGACAGCTACCGCCGCTACCGCCAGTGGTTGCAGCAGGCCACCGCCGACCTGCCGGTGGAGGAGATCGCATTGGTGGACGAACCCACGGCGGCGGCCATCGGCGCCGGGCTGCCCCCGGCAGCCGCGTGCTGGTGGTTGACCTGGGGGGGGCACGATCGATCTGTCGCTGGTGGCCCTGGAGGGGGAGGGCAAGGCGGCACCGATCGCGCAGCTGTTGCGCTTCGGAGGCCTGCGCCTCGATGACAGCCGCCAAGCCCTGCGCTGCGCCCGGGTCGTGGGCAAGGCCGGCCTGGCCTTGGGGGGCGGGACATCGACCGCTGGATCGCTGCCGCGCTGGTGCCGGAGGCCTCCCCCAGCGGCAGCCTGTTGGAGGCGGCCGAACAACTCAAATGCGCCCTCTCGAGCGCCCCCGAGGCCGTGGTGACCTGGCTGCCGGGGGCGGCGGCGGCGCCCAGGGCCCTGAGGCTGGAGCGCCGTGACCTCGAAGCCCTGCTGCGGGAGCGGGGCCTGCTGAGCGCCCTCGATCAGCTGCTGGACGCCGTGCTGGCGGCTGGACGGGCGGAGGGCCTGGATCTCGATCAGATCGACGCGGTGCTGCCCGTGGGCGGCAGCAGCCGCATCCCCCTGATCCGGCAGTGGCTCAGCGAGCGTTGCCCGGCCGTGCCCCTGCGGGACGAGCGCCCGATCGAGGCCGTGGCCCTGGGGGCCCTCGCCCTGACCCCCGGCGTCCAGGTCAAAGACGTGCTGGCCCGGGGGTCTCCCTGCGCTGCTGGGATCGGCGCAGCTTCGAGCACCGCTGGCATCCCCTCTTCCTGGCCGGCCAGAGCTGGCCCACGGGCCGGCCGCTGGAGATGGTTCTGGCCTGCAGCCGCGATGGGCAGGCGGAACTGGAGCTCGCCCTGGGGGAGCCCCGCAACGATCAACGCGCTGAGGTGGTGTTCATCGACGGTCTGCCCCAGTTGCGCAGCCGGCCAGCGGGGCCCCCGCCGTGGAGCCCTGGGCCGGCCCCAGCCTGCAGCTGGCGCTGGATCCGCCGGGCCGGCAGGGGGTCGACCGCTTGCGGCTGCGCTTCAGCATCGACGCGGCGGGCCGGTTGGTGCTCGAAAGCGAAGACCTGATCACCGGTGAGCGCTCATCGGCCATGGCCCTCGGCGCGGTGCGCTGACTCAGACGGGTCCGTCCCATCAGCACACCCCTCAGCACGCCCCGACCATGGGACGACGGCCGCTCTGCCCCTTCGCCCTGCTGGCGGGGCCGGCGGATCCCTAGAACTGAGCGTCGCTCCGCACCTGCTTCGCCTTGGCCATCCGCCGGCACAGGCTTCCACGTTTCTGGCTCGCGCTCACCCTCGGGCTGGTGAGCGGAGCGGTGCTGGCGGCCCACTGGTGGGAAACCCAGTTGCCCGATCGCCTCGAGCGGGCGGCCCGCACAGGCAAGCTCGACGATTGCCTGCGCTACAGCGAGCAGCTGGCCGCCCTGCGCTGGCTGGGGGATCGCGCCCCCAGGAGCAGGGGCAGTGCCGGCGCCTCAAGGCCGAAAGCCTCTGGAAGGCCGAGCGTTGGCGCGAGGCCATGAGGCTGCAGTTGCAGCTCGTGAATTCCGATGCGGGCAGCCCCGAAGACCAGCGCCAGCTGCTGGCCTGGCAAAAGCATCTGCAACGAAGGGCCCTCGATCGCTACCGGCAGGGGGACCTGAGCGGCGCCCTGGCCCTGCTGGCCCCGATGAACGAAGACCACCGCCCCGACGGCAGCGCCCTGGGGGACAACCTCAAGGAGGAATGGGCCCGCAACCGGCTGCAGCTGGAGCGCAGCCGCAAGTTGGTGGGCGCCAAGCGCTGGTGGGAAGCCCTCGATGCCCTCAACCGCATCGACCACCCCTGGTGGAAGCAACGCTCGCTTGAACTGCGTCAGCAGGTGAGCAAGGGCCTGCTGAGCCTCAAAGCCAAGGAAGATGACCACCACAGCCACGAAAGCGGTCTGCCCACCACCGTGCCCATGGAGCAGCTGGATTCTGCCGTGCGCCGCCACATCGCCCAGGGCATGGACGATTTCAAGGCCTTCAAGCTGGCCTGCCGTGAACTCGGGGGCAAAGTGGTGGAATCGGGTCCCGAAAGCGCCTGCCAGCGCTGAAGGGAGCGCTCGTCACTTCAGGGCGGCCCATGACAGGATGGCGCCCGAGCGCGATCAGCCGATGCAACCGGGAGATCAGGTCAAGGTCAGCACCGAGGTGGTGGTGTACACCCACCCCGAACACCGCGGCGAACCATTCGATCTCCAGGGCCAGGTGGGGCAGGTGCACCAGGTGCTGAGCGACTGGAAAGGGCGGCCGATCAGCCCGACGCTGCCCGTGATCGTGGCCTTCGGCAAGTTCCGCGCCCACTTCCGGGACGACGAACTCACCCCCTGGCCTGAACGTTCAGGGCTTGAGCAGGAACACGCCCTCTTCGCCGTCGATGGCCTCCAGGCACAGGGCAATGCTTTCCTGGCGGCTGGTGGGCACCACACGACCGCAGAAGTCGGGCTGGATCGGCAATTCGCGGTGACCCCGGTCCACCATCACCAGCAGAAACACCCGCTGGGGTCGGCCCCATTCCTGCAGGGCCTCCAGGGCCGCCCTCACCGTGCGCCCTGTGAAGATCACGTCATCGACCAGCACCACCTGGCGCCCATCGAGACCACCCGGCAGGGAGGTGGCCTCCACCAGTCGGGTTCCGATGCGCCCGAGATCGTCGCGATGGAAGGTGGGATCGAGACTGCCCTGGTCGATCGGGTGGCCACAGATCAGCTCAAGCTCCGCCGCCAGCTCCTGGGCCAGGGCCACGCCTCGGGTGGGGATGCCCAGCAACAGCAGCTGCCGGCTGTCGGCCACGCCCTCCAACACCTGGGAGGCCAGCCGTTTGAGCGTGCGCCGCAGATCGGCGGCCGAAAGCAGCTCCAAGCGCTGAAACGGGGTGCCAGAGGCGGGGCTGGTGGCGGGGCTGGAGGAGGACCGTGCCATGGGCCTTCTCGGCGAAACCCCATCGTATGGAACCTGGTGGGCCTGCCGCATCCCGAAAAGCTAACGCTGGGGCTCCTAGGGCCAATCGGCCCTGGAGCAGGCTGTAAATTGGAGCTGAAACGGCATCACGACTGAAAACGTCACAAAGCAGGGGTGCTACCGATTTCTTCCTCCAATCCCAGTCCAAAGCCCCTGGAGCCGCTCTCCCCAGTGATCGCGGGTTCGGCGACCTCCGCCCCTATGGCCCCTGTGGTGCTGGCGATCCTGGATGGCTGGGGCTACAGCCACGAGAGCGCCCACAACGCCATCCGATCGGCGGAAACTCCGGTCATGGATGCCCTCTGGCATGCCTACCCCCACACCCTGATCCAGGCCAGCGGCGCCGATGTGGGCCTCCCTGACGATCAGATGGGCAACTCGGAAGTGGGCCACCTGACCATCGGCTCCGGCCGCATCATCCGCCAGGAGTTGGTGCGGATCAGCCAGGAGGTGAGTTCCGGCAGCATCGACCACAACCACGCCCTCAACGCCCTGGCCGAGCGCCTGCGCGCCAGCGGCCGCACCCTGCACCTGTTGGGTCTCTGCTCCGACGGCGGCGTCCACAGCCATATCGACCACCTGGGCGGCCTGCTGCGCTGGGCGGCTGGGGCCGATCTGCACAAGGTGTGCATCCACGTGATCACCGACGGCCGCGACACCGCCACCTTGAGCGCCCCCCAGTTCATCCAGCGCATCGAAGAGCAGATCGAAGCCAGTGGCGTGGGCGCCATCACCACCCTCTGCGGCCGCTACTGGGCCATGGACCGGGACAACCGCTGGGAGCGCACCGAAAAGGCCTACCGCCTCTACACCGAACCCGGTGAGCTCATGGGTCTTGGGGCCCAGGCGGCCATCGAAGCGTCCTATGCCGCCGGCATCACCGATGAATTCCTCGAGCCGGTGCGGCTCGCCCCAGGGGCCTTCGCCGATGGCGATGGTGTGGTGTGTTTCAACTTCCGCCCCGACCGGGTGCGTCAGTTGATGCGAGCGCTGGTGTTCAGCGACTTCAACCACTTCGTCCGTGAGCGGCACCCAACGCTCGATGTGGTCACCTTCACCCAATACGCCCTCGATCTGCCGGTGGCCGTGGCCTTTCCCCCCGAATCCCTCGATGGGCTGCTGGGTCAGGTGGTCTCCGAACACGGCCTGCGGCAGTTGCGCACGGCGGAGACCGAGAAATACCCCCACGTCACCTACTTCCTCAACGGCGGCATCGAAAAACCATTCCCCGGAGAAGATCGCCATCTGGTGCCCTCCCCACGGGTCGCCACCTACGACCTGGCCCCCGCCATGGCGGCCGAGCAACTCACCGACGACTGCATCAAGGCCATCAACAAGGGGATCTATGCCCTGGTGGTGATCAACTACGCCAACCCCGACATGGTGGGCCATACCGGCCTGATGGCCCCCACCCTCGAGGCGATCGCCACGGTTGATCACTGCGTGGGGCGGTTGATGGAGGCCACCAACCGGGCCGGCGGCACCCTGCTGATCACCGCTGACCACGGCAATGCCGAAGTGATGGAGACCCCCGATGGCCGCCCCTGGACAGCCCACACCACCAACCCGGTGCCGGTGATCCTGGTGGAGGGCGAAAAGCGCAAGCTGCCCGGCCACGGCAACGATCTTCGCCTGCGCGAGGGAGCTGGGCTGGCGGACATCGCCCCCACCCTGCTGGAGATCCTGGGCCTGCCCCAGCCCGCCAACATGACCGGTCATTCCCTGATCGAACCGCTGGGGGCCATCCATCGGAGCGAGCTCCTCGCCCAGACCCTGCCGGTCTGACCCCTAGGCTGATTCGATGCTTAAAACCGTCATCACCTGGATCTGGTCCGCCAGTGGTGTGCTGCTGATCATCAGCGTGTTGCTGCACAGCCCCAAGGGCGATGGCATGGGTGGTCTGGCCAGCAGTGGTGGCTCCATGTTCAGCAGCGCCCGCAGCGCTGAAACCACCCTCAACCGCATCACCTGGTCGCTGCTGGCCACCTTCCTTGGTCTGGCGGTCGCGATCAGCGCCGGCTGGTTCCGTTGAAGGGCGGCGTTCGGATGCCAAGGCGCCACCTGCTGGCCAGCTTCGCCGCCTTGCTCTCTCCTCTCCTGGGGGCTCGCAAAGCTGATGCGGCAACGACAGCGGGGAAGCCGCCTGGCAACTGAGCGAGGCCGAGTGGCGGCGCCGGCTCAGCCCAGCCGCCTTCGAGGTGCTGCGCCGTGAGGGCACCGAACGGCCCTTCAGCAGCCCCCTGAACCAGGAGAAGCGCGCAGGCACGTTCAGCTGCGCCGGCTGCCAGCTGCCCCTGTTCAGCTCAAAGGCCAAATTCGACAGCGGCACCGGCTGGCCCAGCTTCTGGCAACCGCTGCCCACCGCCATCGCCACGCGCACCGACTTCAAACTCCTCTTCCCCCGCACCGAATACCACTGCCGGCGCTGTGGCGGCCATCAGGGCCACGTCTTCGCGGACGGCCCACGGCCCACCGGCAAGCGCTACTGCAACAACGGGGTGGCCCTCACGTTCAAAGCCGATTAAGGCTGCGTCGCAGGACCCTGGACCGCCAACTCAGCCACGGGACAGGCCCGTGGGCAGCTCTGGCAACCATGAAAAAAGGGCGGAAGGTTTCCCCTCCGCCCCTGGTGAAGGCAGCGGGAGCGAGCCCCCGCCCCAGAGGACGATCAGTAGTCGAAGTCGCCGCCCATGCCGCCGCCGCCGGCGGGAGCCGCTTCCTTCTTCTCGGGCATGTCAGCCACGATGCACTCGGTGGTGAGCACCATGCCGGCGATCGAGGCGGCATTCTGCAGACCGGAGCGGGTCACCTTGGCGGGGTCCACGATGCCGGCAGCCAGCATGTCGACGTACTCGCCGGTGGCGGCGTTGTAGCCCTCGTTGAAGGGCATGCCCTTCACATGCTCAGCCACGACGGCGCCGTTGACGCCGGCGTTCTGGGCGATCCGCATCAGCGGAGCGGTGAGAGCGGAAGCCACGATGGTGGCGCCGATCAGCTCCTCGCCGGTGAGGTTGGCAGCCGCCCACTCTTCCAGAGCCGGGGCCAGGTGGGCCAGGGTGGTGCCACCGCCAGGAACGATGCCTTCTTCAACGGCCGCCTTGGTGGCGTTGATGGCATCTTCCAGACGCAGCTTCTTGTCCTTCATCTCGGTTTCGGTGGCGGCGCCCACCTTGACCACGGCCACACCGCCGCTCAGCTTGGCCAGACGCTCCTGCAGCTTCTCCTTGTCGTAGGAGGAGTCGGTTTCGTCCATCTGCTTGCGGATCTGCTCGCAGCGGGCCTTCACCGCCGCCTCGTTGCCTTCGGCGACGATCGTGGTGGTGTCCTTGTTGATGGTGATGCGGCGGGCGGTGCCCAGCATCTCCAGCTTGGTGTTCTCGAGCTTGAGGCCGGCGTCCTCGGTGATCAGCTGACCGTTGGTGAGAACGGCGATGTCCTCGAGCATGGCCTTGCGGCGGTCACCGAAGCCAGGAGCCTTGACGGCGGCCACGTTGAGCACGCCACGCAGACGGTTCACCACCAGGGTGGCGAGGGCTTCCTTCTCGATGTCCTCGGCGATGATCAGCAGGGGCTTGCCGGTGCGGGCGATCTGCTCGAGCACGGGCACCAGATCCTGCACCAGGCCGATCTTCTTGTCGGTGAGCAGGATGTAGGGCTCATCGAGCACCGCTTCCATGCGCTCGGTGTCGGTGGCGAAATAGGGCGAGATGTAGCCCTTGTCGAAGCGCATGCCTTCGGTGACCTCCAGCTCGGTGGTCATCGACTTCCCTTCCTCCAGGGAGATCACGCCTTCCTTGCCGACTTTGTCCATGGCGTCGGCAATCATCCGGCCCACTTCTTCGTCGTTACCGGCGGAGATGGTGCCCACCTGGGCAATGGCGTTGGAATCGGAGATCGGCTTGGCGTGCTCCTCGATCTTCTTGACGAGGAAATCGGCGGCCTTGTCGATGCCCTTCTTGAGGGTGATGGCGTTGGCGCCGGCGGCCACGTTGCGCAGACCGGCCTTGACCATGGCATGGGCCAGGACGGTGGCGGTGGTGGTGCCATCACCGGCGGCGTCGTTGGTCTTGGAGGCGGCCTGACGGATCAGGGCCACGCCGGTGTTCTCGATGTGATCTTCGAGTTCGATCTCCTTGGCGATCGTGACGCCGTCATTGATGATCTGGGGGGCGCCGAATTTCTTCTCGAGCACCACGTTGCGGCCCTTGGGACCGAGGGTGACGGCGACGGCTTCGGCCAGGATGTCGATGCCGCGTTCGAGGGCCCGGCGGGCTTGCTCGTTATAGATAATGCGTTTGGCCATGGAAGGCGATGTCCTTTCGGTGAACAGGTTGATTGAGTGATCGGCTCAGGCTGGCCTGGGGGCGGCGATGGGCCGCAGCCAAAGGTTCAGCCGAGCGTTCGGAGGATCAGTGAACTGATCAGTTGACGATCGCGAGGATGTCCTTCTCGGACAGGAGCACGAACTCGTCGGTACCGAGCTTGATGTCGGTGCCGGCGTACTTGCTGTACAGCACCTTGTCGCCGATGCTCACTTCAGGAGCCTGGCGACTGCCGTCTTCGTTGCGCTTGCCGGGGCCCACCTGGACCACTTCCACCCACTTGGGGCTTTTCCTTGGCGGTGTCAGGCAGAAGGATACCGCCGGCGGTCTTTTCCTCCGACTCGGACACCTTGATGAAAATGCGATCTCCGAGCGGTTTGACCGTGGAGACGCTGAGAGAAACAGCAGCCATAGATAGGTTCGAGAGCAACAGATGTGGCGCGAAGTGCGCCACGGGGCGACCGAGTTAGCACTCGGCCAGCTCGAGTGCCAACCTAGGTTACTGGCCTCGATCTCAGCAAGGACGCCGGCGTGCGGGTGACCGAACCATGGAGAAGCAGGCGCCCAGAAGGATCAGCCGGTTGGGGGAGGCCCAAGTGGTAAGGTGACGCCGCTCCAGTTGGGTGTGCTCCCCGCTGCGCGCCTCCTCAGAAAACTTCCATCACCCATGGCTGCTGCTGCCCCCGCCAAGAAAGGCGCCACCACCGGATCCAAAGGAATCGTCCGTCAGGTGATCGGCCCGGTTCTTGATGTGGAATTCCCCGCCGGCAAGCTGCCCAGAATTTTCAACGCCCTGCGGATCGAGGCCAAGAATTCCGCCGGTCAGCAGGTCGCTCTCACCGCTGAAGTCCAGCAGCTCCTCGGTGACCATCGGGTGCGCGCCGTGGCGATGAGCACCACCGATGGCCTGGTGCGAGGCATGGAAGCCCTCGACACCGGTGCTCCGATCTCCGTGCCCGTGGGTGAGGCCACCCTGGGCCGCATCTTCAACGTGCTTGGCGAACCCGTCGATGAGCGCGGTCCGGTGGCCACCACCCTCACGGCCTCAATCCACCGCGACGCGCCCAAGCTCACCGAACTGGAAACCAAGCCCCAGGTGTTCGAAACGGGCATCAAGGTGATCGACCTGCTCGCCCCCTACCGCCAGGGCGGCAAGGTCGGCCTGTTCGGTGGCGCCGGTGTGGGCAAGACCGTGCTGATCCAGGAGCTGATCAACAACATCGCCAAGGAGCACGGCGGTGTCTCCGTCTTCGCCGGCGTGGGCGAGCGCACCCGTGAGGGCAACGACCTCTACGAGGAATTCAAGGAATCCGGAGTGATCAACCCCGATGACCTCTCCAAATCAAAGGTGGCTCTCTGCTACGGGCAGATGAACGAGCCCCCGGTGCCCGCATGCGCGTGGGTCTCTCGGCGCTCACCATGGCCGAGCACTTCCGTGATGTGAACAAGCAGGACGTGCTGCTCTTCGTCGACAACATCTTCCGCTTCGTGCAGGCCGGCTCCGAAGTGTCCGCCCTGCTGGGGCGCATGCCGTCCGCCGTGGGCTACCAGCCCACCCTTGGCACCGACGTCGGCATGCTCCAGGAGCGGATCACCTCCACCCTCGAAGGCTCGATCACTTCCATCCAGGCGGTCTACGTTCCCGCCGACGACCTCACCGACCCGGCGCCCGCCACCACCTTCGCCCACCTAGACGCCACCACCGTGCTCAGCCGCGGCCTGGCCTCCAAAGGCATCTACCCGGCGGTGGATCCCCTGGACTCCACCAGCACCATGCTCCAGCCGGCGATCGTGGGCGATGAGCACTACCGCACCGCCCGCACCGTGCAGTCCACCCTGCAGCGCTACAAGGAACTGCAGGACATCATCGCGATCCTGGGTCTGGACGAGCTCTCCGAAGATGACCGCCGCACGGTGGATCGGGCCCGTAAGATCGAGAAGTTTCTCTCCCAGCCCTTCTTCGTGGCGGAGATCTTCACCGGCCAGTCCGGTGAATACGTGAAGCTCGAAGACACCATCAAGGGCTTCAACTTGATCCTCGCTGGCGAACTCGACGATCTCCCCGAAGCGGCCTTCTATCTGGTGGGCAACATCGACCAGGTGCGTGCCAAGGCGGCCAAGATCCTCGCTGAAGCGAAGGCCTGATCCATGGCACTGACTCTTCGCGTCCTGGCCCCGGACAAAAGCCTCTTCGACGGCAGCGCCGATGAGGTGATCCTGCCCAGCACGACAGGCCAACTGGGGATCCTCCCTGGGCACATCTCTCTGCTCACCGCCCTGGATGTGGGTGTGTTGCGGCTGCGGGAATCTGGCGGCTGGAAGGCGATCGCCCTGCTCGGCGGCTTCGCCGAAGTGGAGTCCGACCAGGTCACGGTGCTCGTCAACGGCGCCGAACTCGGTGCCGCCATCGACCCCGCCGCCGCCCAACAGGAACTCGAAAAGGCGGAGCAGGCCGCCAGCGGCTTTGAGGGTCAACCCTCCAGCACCAAGAAGTTGAAGGCACTACAGGAGCTGTCCCGCGCCCGGGCCCGGTTGCAAGCCACCCGCGCCTCGATCCTCTGATTCGAGCCAGTTCGCCCCTGGCGGAAAGCCCCTCAGACCCTCTCTCCCCATGACCTGATGGTCCAGGGGAATGGCTGCGAAGTCAGGTCCGATAGTTGAGCATCATCCTCTGTGTGCCGCAAAGCGCGCCATCGGGTAAAGGTGGGTGGCTGACGCTGACGAACGGAGGGGATGCGCGCGCATCCAATCTCCCTGCCTCGTTGGATCACACACGATCAACGGCGCTGAATGAACCGTGCGGCGTGAACAAACCCGTCTCACCTGCCAGAACTAAGGGATCCACCCATGAAAAAGCGCCCCAGAAGAGGCGCCACCCGAAGCCTGGGGAGGCAACGATGCCGGACTCAGGCGGTCCCGCAGAAGGTCACATCGGGGAACTTGAGCTTGGCCTCATCGAGAGACTTGCCCTTGCCTTCCTCCTGCCAGTAGTTGATCACTTCGGTGGCCTTGTTGAGGATTTCCACCCGCTCGTTGTCGGTGATCCAGCTTTTACCCTCAACCTCGCCCTTGAGGGTTTCCCAGGCATCTTCCCGGGGCCAGAAGAAGTAGGCCGTCAGGGGGCTGGGGCCGCCGCCGACGATCTGATCCACCGCCAGGGCGACGTTGTCGGGGAGCCAGAGAATCTTGAGCAGGAAGCGGCCCTCATCGGGCTTGGGGGTGCGCCCGGAGGGGACGCCGTTTTCATCGAGAGTGGCCGTGGCCAGGGCGGCGCTCGCACCCCGCAGCACCGGACGGCCCTGGGTGGTGTCGTCGTCGGGGAGGCCAGCCTCGGGAATGGCCGCGCTCACTGCGACGCTCTCAGGGCCCGTCATGGTTTCTGCGCTCAAGACTTGGGATCAAACAACTAACCTACCAGCCGCAGGAGCAGCATTTCTGAGCCCCCGAGCCATCCTGCTGTTCGACATCGATGGCGTCATCCGGGACGTGAGCGGCAGCTACCGCCGGGCCCTGGTGGAAACGGTGTACCACTTCGGCGGCTGGCGGCCGAGCGCCAGCAACATCGATGCCCTCAAGGGCGAAGGTCGCTGGAACAACGACTGGGAGGCCAGCCTGGAACTCCTGCGCCGGGGGAGCTGGCGGACCTGCCGGCCTTCGAGGCCCTGGTGGAGGTGTTCAGCGGCTTCTACTTCGGCGGCGACCCGGAGGGCGATCCCTCCCTCTGGCGGGGGTTCATCCGCAGCGAGCCACTGCTGGTGGAGCCAGGCTTCTTCGCGGCACTCACTGACGCCGAGGTCGCCTGGGGATTCGTGAGCGGCGCTGAGCCACCCTCGGCCCGCTATGTGCTCGAAGCTCGTCTGGGGCTCAGCGATCCGCCCCTGATCGCGATGGGCGATGCCCCCGACAAGCCCGATCCCACAGGGCTGCTGCGGCTGGCGGAGCGGCTGGCGGGCCGGCCCCTGGGCCCTGGATCCCCCCGATCGCCTACCTGGGCGACACCGTCGCCGATGTGCTCACGGTGGAACAGGCCCGCCTGAGCCAACCGGGTCAGGCCCTGCTCAGTCTGGCGGTGGCGCCCCCGCACCTCCATGGCGATGCCCCCGCCCGACACCGCTACGAGGAGGCCCTGCGTGCCGCTGGTGCCGACCGGTTGCTCGGCCGCACCTCAGATCTGAGCTCTGATCAGCTGCTCGCCTGGCTGGAGCCCTGAAGCTTCCGCCTCCACACTCGTCCAACCCGTCAGCGCTCCATCGCCGCCACGGCCTTGAGGGCCGCCGCTGTGAGCACCTCGTGGCCCTGGGCCGTGACCGCCACGTCATCTTCGATGCGGATGCCGATGCCCTTCCAGCGTTCAGCGATCGCCGGTTGTCCCTCGGGCACCGGCAGCCGATCGCTGATGTAGATCCCCGGCTCCACCGTCAGCACCATGCCCTGCTCGAGCGGCACGGGATGCTCCCCGAGCCGATAGGCGCCCACGTCGTGCACATCGAGCCCGAGCCAGTGGCCGGTGCGGTGCATGTAGAGGTGCCGGTACGCCCCCTGCTCGATCACCCCGTCCACCGAGCCGCTCAGAAGCCCCAGCTCCAGCAGTCCCTCCACCAGCACCCGCACGGCGGTGTCATGCACCTGCTCGGCATCCGCCCCCGGCGCCACGCGCTCGATCGCGGC
The DNA here is from genome assembly GCF_047395825.1 of Cyanobium sp. ATX-6F1. Classification (NCBI taxonomy): domain Bacteria; kingdom Bacillati; phylum Cyanobacteriota; class Cyanophyceae; order Synechococcales; family Prochlorococcaceae; genus Cyanobium; species Cyanobium sp. ATX-6F1. The sequence goes on from NZ_JBCEBF010000003.1 coordinate 923,151, forward strand.
CAGCTGGGCCGCCAGCACCAGCTCGTAGAGGTTCCGCTGCTCGGGGCTGAAACGACCGTCGATCGGGAAGCTGCGGGTGATGTCGCCGTTGTAATAGTCGTTCAGACTGCAGCCGGCATCGATCAGCAGCAGGTCGCCGGCCGCCAGGGTGGAACTGTTGCTGGTGTAGTGGAGCACGCAGGCGTTGTCGCCCCCGGCCACGATCGAGCCGTAGGCGGGCCCCCGCGCCCCCTGCTCAAGAAAATGCTGCTCGATCACCGCCTGCACCTGGCGCTCGCCCAGCCCAGGGCGGGTGACCAGGCGCGCCAACTCATGGGCCTCAGCGGAAATCCGCGCCGCCTCCCGCAACCGCTCCAGCTCCGCCGGGCTCTTGCGCAGCCGCAGCCCGTGCAGGATCGGGCAGGGGGCCACCAGGCCCAGGGCCGCCTGGCCGCTGCGGGGGCTCGATCGAGCTGCTGGCCCCAGGCCTTGAGCACCAGCGGCTCCAGCTCCGGATGCCGGCCCACCCGAAAGGCGATGCCGCCGGCCCCCATCAGGTAGGGGCCGAGACGATCCGGCAACTCAGCCAGGGGATGGGCGAGGTCGGCGCCGAAGCGCTCCACCGCCCCCTCGCAGCCCCAGCGGAATCCGTTCCAGACCTCCGCCGTCGGCTCCTTGGGCTGCACGAACAGCACGAACGGGTTCTCGGCGCGATGGGGCAGGAACAGGGCCACCGCCCCGGGTTCATCGAAGCCGGTGAGGTACCAGAAATCACTGTTCTGGCGGAAGGCATGCTCCACATCGGCGTGGTGGGTGACCAGCGGCGAAGCCGGGATCACGGCCGCCACCTCGCCCAACTGCTCAAGAAAACGGGAGCGGCGCTGCTGGAACTCGGCTGAGTCGGTCACCATGGGGGCAGGGAGGTACAGCGGGAAGATGGCATAGCCGATTAAATGAGAGTGTCAGATCGCCAGCTCAGCTGTGGCCCCCAGCCTCCGATTCAGGCCCGCATGACCCAACGGCCATGAACGAACTCATCGGCCTGGTGGGTCTGGTGGTGGTGATTCTGGTCGGTTCGGCCATCTGCTCCGGCGTGGAGGCGGCGATCCTCACCGTGAACCCCTGCGGGTGCACGAGCTGGCCGGGCGGCCCAACCCACCCCGGGGGCCCGTTCCCTGCAGCTGCTCAAGAACCGGCTCGGCCGCGCCCTGGCGGTGCTGGTGATCGCCAACAACGCCTTCAACATCTTCGGCAGCTTGATGCTCGGCAGCTATGCCGGCTGGGTGTTCCAAAAGCAGGGCATTGGCGGAGTCGCCCTGCCGCTCTTTTCGGTGGGCCTCACGGTGCTGGTGATCCTGCTGGGTGAGATCCTGCCCAAATCCCTCGGCAGCAGCTTGGCCCTGCCCCTGTCCCTGGCCAGCGCGGCCTCGGTGGCGCTGCTGCTGCGGCTGATGTTGCCCCTGGTGGTGCTGCTGGAGTGGCTGATGCCGGCGATCACGGCCGAGAACGAACTGGCCACCGACGAGGAAGAGATCCGCCTGCTGGCGCGGCTGGGTTCCCAAAAGGGCCAGATCGAGGCCGATGAGGCCGCCATGATCGGCAAGGTGTTCCAGCTCAACGACCTGACCGCCAGGGATCTGATGGTGCCCAGGGTGGCGGCCCCCACCCTGGCGGGCCATGCCGAGCTGGCCGCGCTGCGGGACAACCTGCTCGGCAACACGGCCGCCTGGTGGGTGGTGCTGGGGGAGGAAGTGGACGAAGTTCTCGGGGTCGCCAGCCGCGAGCATCTGCTGGCTGCCCTGCTCATGGGTCAGGGAGGCTCCAGCGTCGCCAGCCACACCGAACAGGTGGAATTCGTGCCGGAGATGATCCGCGCCGACCGGCTGCTCACCGCCTTCCGGCGCAGCAACCATTCGGTGCGGGTGGTCGTTGATGAGTTCGGAGCCTTCGTCGGTCTGATCGGCGCCGATGCGGTGCTGGCGGTGCTCGCAGGCTGGTGGCGGCCGCGCTCAGCGGCCAAGCCGGAAACCCCATGACCGCCACCCCCAGCCCCGAACGCTGCACCGCCCTGCTGGAGCGCTGGCGCCCGGAGCTGAGGCTCTCGCCCCGGGAACGCTCCGTGTTGGGGCCTGAGCTGGCCGCCCTGGATGCCCAGTTGGAGCGCCTGCGCCAACGGCGCCTGCGGGTGGCGGTGTTCGGCCGGGTGGGGGTGGGCAAATCCAGCTTGCTCAATGCCCTGCTGGGGGAGGGGCGTTTCGCCACCGACGTGGCCCACGGCTGCACCCGCCGTCAGGAGCACGCCCCCTGGAAGCAAGCGATCACTGGGCTGGAACGGGTGGAGCTCGTGGACACCCCCGGGATCGATGAGATCGCCGCCAGCGCTCGCCAGCGGTTGGCGGCCCGGGTGGCCCTGGGGGCCGATCTGGTGCTGTTCGTGCTCGATGGCGACCTGACGGCCCCCGAGTTGGAGGCCCTCGAGGCCCTGCTCCGGGGCGGCACCCCCTGATGCTGGTGCTCAACCGCAGCGACTGCTGGCCCAGCGATGAGTTGGGCGACCTGGAGGCCAGCATCCGCCGCCGGCTGCCGGCGGCGGCGGCCGCTCTGGAGCTGGTGACGGTGGCCGCCGCCCCCGCCGCGCCACCCTGCTGGCCGATGGACGGGTGCGCAGCGAGCGGGAGCCGGCCCGGATCGAACCGCTGCAAGAACAGCTCACCGCCCTGCTCCGGCGCAGTGGCCTGTTGCTGTTGGCCCTCAACAGCCTGCGGGCCGCGGACCGCTTCAGCCAGCGTCTGCACCACTGGCGGCTGGGCCACGGCCGCGAGGCCGCCCGGGGCCTGATCGGCCGCTTCGCCGCCCTCAAGGCCACCAGCGTCGCGGCCAACCCTCTGGTGCTCCTGGATGTGGCCGGTGCCCTGGCCCTGGACACCACCTTGGTGGTTCAGCTCTGCCGTCTCTATGGATTGCAGCTCGATGGCCCCCAGGCCCGGCTGATGCTCGGGCGGATCTCGGCCCAGAGCGCCTTGCTGGGGGGCGCCCAGCTGGGGATCCAGCTGCTGCTGGGCGCCTTGCGCCAGATGCTGGTGCTCGCGGCCCCGCTCAGCGGCGGGTTGAGCCTGGCGCCGGCGGCGCCGGTGGCCCTGGCCCAGGTGGCCCTGGCGGTGGTGGCCACCCGGCGCACCGGGCGCCTGGCCGCCCGCGAACTGCTGCGCGGCGCCCAGGTGGGGGCCGCGCGCCCCGGCGCCCTGCTGCGCCGCCTGGCCCGCCAGGATCCTGAAGTGCAACGCTGGCTGGTGCAGTGGCAGACGCTGGACACCGCTCCACCGCTCCAGGCCTTGTTGCCATGAGCGAACCCAACGGCTCCTCGGACCCTGCGGTCGTGGCCCTGTTCGGCACCAGTGCCGATCCCCCAGCCTGGGCCACCGGGCCCTGCTCGAGGGGCTCACCCGCCATTTTCCGCTGGTGGCCACCTACGCCAGCGACAATCCTCTCAAGCACCACGGGGCGCCACTGGCGGTTCGCTCGGCGTTGCTCCAGGCCCTGGTGAGCGGTCTGGCCAACCCACGCCTGATCCTCGACCAGGCGCTCAGCAGCCCGCGGGCGATCGAAAGCCTTCGCTCAGCCCAGCGGCGCTGGCCTGGGGCCCAACTGGTGTTCGTCCTTGGCAGCGACCTGGTGGATCAGCTGCCGCGCTGGTACGACGCCGCTGGGATCCTGGCCGCCTGCCGACTGGCGGTTGTGCCCCGCCAGGGCTGGCCCCTGCGAGCCGAACAGCTGGAGCGCCTGCTCCAGCTGGGGGCCAACCTTGAGGTGTTGCCCCTGGAGATCCCCGCCGCCGCCAGCTCCCAGATCCGCGAACAGCCTGATCCAGCCTTGATCCCAGATGAGCTCCTGCCGGTGCTGCGGAAACACAATCTCTATGGCCTGGCAGGCACGGCCACCGGCGGCCCTGCAGCCGCCCGCCCCCTGCGCTGATGCGGCTCGCCCTGGCCCAGATCAATCCGCTGGTGGGCGATTTGCGTGGCAACACCGAGCGGCTGGCCCAGCGCTGCATTGAGGCGGCCGCTGCCGGCGCCGATCTGGTGGTGGCCCCCGAGCTGGCCCTCTGGGGTTACCCGCCGCGGGACCTGCTGCTGCGCCCGGCCCTGCAGCGAGAGCACGACAAGTTGCTGGGGGAACTGGCGCGCCAACTGCCGTCCGAACTGAACCTGGTGCTGGGGGTGAGCGAGCCCCTGCCGGGGGCCAGCAGCCTGGCCTGTTCAACGCCGCCGCCCTGGTGCAGGCGGGCCAGTGGCGGATCGTGGCCCGCAAGCGCCTGCTGCCCAGCTACGACGTCTTCGACGAGCGGCGCTACTTCCGCAGCTCCGACCAGCCCGCTCTGCTGGAGTTACCCGTGGGAGGTCGCCGCTGGCGATTGGGCCTCACCATCTGCGAAGACCTCTGGGTGGAGGAAACCCTGCCGATCCCGCGGCTGGCCGGTCCCGACCCGATCGCTGAACTGATTCCGCTTCACCCCGAGCTCCTGATCAACCTCTCGGCCTCACCCTTCGGCCAGGGCAAGGCGGCCCTGCGCCACCAGCTGGCCCAGGCGGCGGCGGCGCGGCTGGGCTGCCCGGTGGTCTACGTCAACCAGGTGGGCGGCAACGACGAGCTGGTGTTCGACGGCTCCAGCTTCGTGATCGATCCAGGCGGCAGCGTGCGGCTGCAGCTGGCCTGCGCCGAGGAGGACCTGGGCCTCTGGACCTACGACGTTGATGAGGCTCCGCGAGAGCTCCAGGCCACCGCCACTCCGGCCCTGCCGCCGGCGATGGAGCAGCTGTTCAAGGTGTTGGTGCTGGGGCTGCGGGACTACGCGCGCAAATGCGGCTTCCAGCGGGCGCTGCTGGGCTTGAGCGGCGGCATCGATTCGGCCCTGGTGGCCGCCCTGGCCGTGGCCGCCCTCGGTCCGGAGCGCGTGCAGGCCCTGCTGATGCCCTCCCCTACAGCTCCGCCGGATCGATCAGCGACGCCCTGGCCCTGGCCGGCACCCTCGGGATCGCCCACCACACCGTGGCGATCGCGCCGCTGATGGAGCAGTTCGCCTCAACCCTGGATGGCCCCCTCGCTGGGCCGCCCACGGGCCTGGCGGCCGAGAACCTGCAGTCCAGGATCAGGGGCACCCTGCTGATGGCCCTGGCCAACCAGCAGGGCCAGCTGTTGCTCTCCACGGGCAACAAGTCGGAGCTGGCCGTGGGGTACTGCACCCTTTACGGCGACATGAACGGCGGCCTGGCCGTGATCGGCGACCTCTACAAGAGCACCGTCTTCGCCCTCTGCGCCTGGCTTGACGCCCCTGAATCCGGTCCTTCCCGACAACGGGTCGGCCTGGCGGCCGAAGGCCCCTTGATCGGCGAGGCGATCCGCCAGAAACCTCCGAGCGCCGAGCTCAGCCCAAACCAGAAGGACAGCGATTCCCTGCCCGACTACTCCGTGCTTGATCCGGTCCTCGCGGCCTACATCGATGAGCTGCGCAGCCCGGAGGATCTGATTGAAGCGGGGATCGACCCGGCCTTGGCCCACAGGGTGCAGCGACTGCTGAGACGAGCGGAATTCAAACGCCGCCAGGCCCCGCCGCTGCTGAAGGTGAGCCGCCGGGCCTTCGGAACCGGTTGGCGGATGCCGATCGCCGCCGCCGACTGAGGCGAGAATGCCGTTCTTCGTTGGCGATCAGCCGGCTGAGTCGCCAACCTGGTAGGAGCTTCCCAACCCCATGTCAGCCTCCGGCCCGGCGGCTCCGATCGCCAGCATCGGAGTTCCCTCCGAAATCAAACGGGACGAACAGCGGGTGGCCCTGACACCCGATGGCGTCAGGGAACTGGTGGCCCATGGGCTGGAGGTGCGCATCCAGCACGGGGCCGGCGCCGGCGCCGGCATCAGCGACGAGGCCTTCGCCGCCGTCGGCGCCCGCCTGGTGGACCGCCAGGAGGCCTGGGCCGCCCACCTGGTGGTCAAGGTGAAGGAACCCCAGGTGGAGGAGTTTCCTTTCCTGCGCAGTGACCTCGTTCTGTTCACCTACCTCCACCTGGCCGCCTATCCGGAGGTGGGCCGGGCCCTGCTGGAGGCGGGCACCACGGGTGTGGCCTACGAAACGGTGCAACTGGAGAACGGCAGTCTGCCGCTGCTGGCCCCGATGAGCGAGATCGCCGGACGGCTGGCGGCCCAGGTCGGGGCCCACCTGCTGGAGAAACCCCATGGCGGCCGAGGTGTGCTGATGGGTGGCTGCACCGGCGTCAGGCCGGCCCGGGTGGTGGTGCTGGGGGCCGGCACCGTGGGCTGGCATGCGGCCCGGGTGGCGGCGGCCATGGATGCCGAAGTTCTGCTGCTCGATCACTCCCCCCAGCGGTTGCGCAACCTGGAATCCGACCGCCGCGGCCGCCTGGTGAGCCTGGTGAGCAGCCGGGGGCTGGTGGAGCGGCTGGTGCCGTCGGCCGATCTGCTCATCGGCGCGGTGCTGACTCCGGGCGGCCGTGCCCCGAGCCTCGTCGACGAGGAGTTGGTGCGCCAGATGCGGCCGGGGTCGGTGATCGTGGACGTGGCCATCGACCAGGGGGCTGCATCGCCACCAGCCGCGAGACCACCCACACCGATCCGGTGCTGACCATCCACGGGGTGCAGCACTACGCCGTCGGCAACATGCCCGGCGCTGTGCCCCACACCTCCACCGAAGCCCTGGTCAGCGTCACCCTGCCCTACATCCTCGCCATCGCGGGCCGGGGCCTGGTCGAGGCGATCACCGAGCGTCCCGAGCTGATGTCGGGGTTGAACACGATCAGTGGAGATGTCTGCCATCCCGGGGTGGCCAAGGCGCTTGGCTTGCCCACCCGCCATCCGATGGCCTGCCTGCGCTGAGCCTGGTGCATCAGCCCAGGGGCCGCAGCGGTCGCCCCAGGGCCTCCGGAGCGAGGCCCTCCCTCAGGGCCAGCACCCAGCCGGCCGCCTCGGCGTAGCTGGCCGCCGGCAGCACGGTCACCCCCAGGGCTTCGGCGCTGACCGCCAGCAGCGATGGGTTGCCGGCCACGGCGATCACCGGAACGCCCCGGTCCAGGGCCGCCAGCACCGCCTCGCCCCCCAGGGCTCCGGCAGGGGCCACCACGGCACCGACCTGCTCGCCGAGGAGCGCTCCGGCAGGTGGGGCGGGGCACCCAGGGGCCATCGGCCAGAGGTTCGGGGCCCTCGACAGGCCCACCAGCACACAGGGCAGGAAGGTGGTGCCGATTTCCTCGGCCGCCGCCCGCGGATCCAGGCTGGGATCCAGGGGAAGGGGCTCCAGGGCCGGAGCATGGGCGCAGGGCAGCGCCAGCTGGCGCCCGAGCAGGTGGCTGATCACGGCCTCGGCGCCGGCCAGGGCGTCGACCCCGCTACCTCCTCGGTAGGCGGCCAGGGCCTCGCAGGAGGGGGCCTCGGGGAAGCGCGTCACCACGGCGATCGCCGTGGCTCCCGCCGCCTTGAGGCGCTCAGCGGCCGCCAGCAAGGCCCCAGGCCGCCCCAGGCTGCCCCAGCTGCTGCCGCTGGGGCCCACGCTGAGGCTGACCTCCAGGGGCTCATCGGTGGTGATCACCGGGCCGATGGTCAGTCCGAGCGTGCTGCGGCAGGCCTCGATCACCTGCCGGTGCCGCAGCCGCAGGTCGTCCTCGATGGCCGCATCCAGCAACACCCCCACCCGTTGGCTGCGAACCGGCACCAGGGCCAGCTCAGCGGCCACGAAACGGTCGAGGGCCCAGCCCTCCACGTAGTGGATCCGCGGATCACTCCAGTAGAGCGCCGCACCATTCATCACATTGGGATGGGTGATCAGGCAGCCGCTGGCCGCCGCCAGCAGCCGGGCACTGGGCAAGCCATCGCCGGCATAGCCCCCGATCTGGCAACCGATGCCGGTGGGAATCACCATCACCGTCGGCAGCGGGGGAAAGCTGCTCACCGCAGCACCACCGCCTCCAGCCGCGCCCGCCGTGCCCCGTCCACCTCAACCTCCACAGCCGTGAGCGCCCAGCGCAGGGGTTCGCCGTGGGGCGCCAGGGCCGCCAGCACCTGGGGCCTCAGGAGCCCAGGAGCCAGCTCGAACCAGAGCTCCAGGCTCTCCAGCGTCACTTCTGGAATTGACCGAACTGGGCTTCATAGAGCGCATCCTCCTGGGCCGCCAGCAGCTTGAGATCGCTCAGCGGCGTGGAGACGCAGAGCAGGGCGTAACCCTTCGCCTGCAGCTCCTGGCTGACACCCATGGCGTCGGGCTGGTGCACCTGACCCTCCTGCAGCAAGGCCGCACAGGTGGTGCACACCCCTGAGCAGCAGGAGCTGGGCAGGGGGACCCCGGCGGCTTCGGCGGCCGCCAGCACGGTCTGGTCACTGCGGCACGGGAAGCTGTGCTCCGCGCCATGCAGCAGGGCGATCACGGTGAAGGTGTCACTCATGGGGTTGCCTGGGGCGCCTGATCAGTCCACAACCTGCCCATCTTCCTGGACGACGGGACGCCACTGGCTGGGATGGGGCGCCAGGTACTCCGCTGAGGGCCCACCTGCTTGGGAGCCGGCGGGGGCGGTGAGCACGAAATCGAAACTGATCGAGAAGCGCCGGTCCTCGCCGTCGTTGCCCGCCACAGCGTGGTCGGTGGCCGCCGGGAACAGCACCACCAGCCCAGCCCGGGGGCCACCTCCGCCCAGGGGGCGTTGAGATCACCACCGACCTGGATCGGCCCGCCGTGGCCCACCGCCAGCCCCGGCACCAGCTCATTGACCTGACAGGGCGGATACAGCCGCAGGCAACCACTCTCACCGCTGCCATCGCCATTGAGGTAAACCACCGCGCTCAGGTGGGCGTTGGGGTGGTGATGGCGTCCCACCCCTGGCCGGGCTCGCTGACCACCGGCCAGCAGCGCTGCAGATGCAGGCCCACACGATCCAGGGCAAAGCCCAGCCGCTCCAGGTAGGCCAGGCTCAGCTGCTCCACCTGACGGCAGAGGCTCGAAAAGCTGGGGTGCTCGTGCAGCTGAGCGACCCCATGCAGATCCCCCGTCCAGGCGCAATCGGGATCGGGGTTGCCGCTTGCCTCACCCCGCAGCGCCAGAACGTCCTGGAGCATCACCGCCAGATCGAGCGGATCGAGCCGCAGCTGGGCGCTGCCCAGGGCCAGCGGGAACAGGGGTGAAACCACCAATCCCTGGTGCTCCGGCAGCGAGAGGGGCCGAAGTGGGGAGCCATCCATCCAGTGAACCCTACGAAACAGCCGGCCCGAAAGCCGGCTGAAAAGAAGGAGCAGGACCGCTTTGGAGGTTGCTCAGATCAGCCCATTCCCGCGGAGCCACCCACCACCTCGAGGATTTCCTGGGTGATCGCCGCCTGGCGGGCCTTGTTGTAATCGAGGGTGAGGGTCTTGGCCAAGGCCTTGGCGTTGTCGCTGGCGTTGTTCATGGCCGTCATCCGGCTGGCCAGCTCACTGGCGGCCGCCTCCTGAAGCGAGCGCAGCAGCTGGTTCTGCAGATACAGCGGCAGCAACGCATTGAGCAGTTGCGCCGGGCTCTGCTCAAAGACGAAGGACGAGGGCAGGACCGGCTGAGTGTTCTCCGGAGCCGAGCCCACTTCGACCTGGAGTCGACCTTCGCGGGTGGTGAGGCGGAAGATCTCGTCGTCAGGGCTGGCGATTCCCTGGGGGTCGAGGGGCAGCAGGGTCTGGGAAACGGGGTTGGAACTCACCAGGTTGATGAACTTGGTGTAGATGATCTCCACCCGATCGGTGCTCTCGGAAAGAAACTCCGCCAACACTTCATCCGCGATGCCCCGGGCCTCATCGGCGTTGGGCACCTGCTCGAGGCCCGTGAAGGTAGCCCGGATCGGATAGGAGCGGTTCTGGAAGTAGGTGATCGCCTTGCGGCCAATCAGGACCAGATCTACGGTGAAGCCCTGGTCCTTGAGCTCGGCGAAGCGCAGCTCGGTGCGCTTGATGATGTTGGCGTTGTAGCCACCACAGAGGCCGCGATCGGCTGTGACCACCAGCAAGGTGATCCTGGAGACCGCTCGGCTCTGCAACAAGGGCACATCGGCCCCTTCTCCGCTCAGGTTCGCCTGGAGGTTTTCCAGGACCCGAGCGAGCCGGTCGGCGAAGGGTCGGCTGCGCAGCACCTGATCCTGGGCCCGACGCACCTTGGCTGCGGCCACCAGGCGCATGGCCTCGGTGATCTTGCGGGTGTTCTTGACCGAACTGATCCGGTCACGGATTTCCTTGAGGTTCGCCATTGGATGGGGGTGCTCAGGCGACGGCCAGAAGGCTGGCCTTGACTTCGTTGATGGCGCTCTTGAGCAGGGCCTCAGACTCCTCGCTCAGTTGCTTGTCGCGCTGAACGGTCTCGATGTAGTTGGCGCAATTGGTCTTGAGGTATTCGCGCAATTCACGCACAAACAGAGCGCACTGCTCCACAGGCACCTCGTCGATCAGGCCCTTGACTCCGGCGTAGACCACGGCCACCTGTTCGGCCAGCAACAGGGGGCTGAACTGGGGCTGCTTGAGCAGCTCCCGAAGACGCTTGCCACGGCCCAACTGCTTCTGGGTGGCGGCATCGAGGTCGGAGGCGAACTGGGAGAAGGCCGCCAGTTCATCGAACTGGGCCAGTTCGAGCTTGAGGGTGCCGGCGATCTTCTTGATCGCCTTGGTCTGGGCGGCGCCGCCCACGCGGCTCACCGAGATGCCCACGTTGATGGCGGGACGCAGACCGGAGTTGAACAGGTCGGAGCTGAGGAAAATCTGACCATCGGTGATCGAGATCACGTTGGTGGGGATGTAGGCCGAGACGTCACCCGCCTGGGTTTCAATGATCGGCAGGGCGGTCATGCTGCCCTTGCCCATGGCGTCGGAGAGCTTGGCGGCCCGCTCCAGCAGGCGGCTGTGGCAATAGAACACGTCACCGGGGTAGGCCTCACGGCCGGGGGACGGCGCAGCAGCAGCGACATCTGGCGGTACGCCTGGGCCTGCTTGGTGAGGTCGTCGTAGACGATCAGCGTGGCCTTGCCCTTGTACATGAAGTACTCAGCGATGGCGGCGCCGGTGTAGGGGGCCAGGTATTGAAGGGCCGCCGCTTCCGAAGCGCTGGCGAACACCACCACGGTGTAGTCGAGGGCGCCGCGCTCCCGGAGCACCTCGACCACGTTGGCCACCGAGGCCGACTTCTGGCCAATGGCCACATAGACGCAGACGACGTCCTCACCCTTCTGGTTGAGGATCGTGTCGATGGCGATGGCGGTCTTGCCGGTCTGGCGGTCGCCGATGATCAGTTCCCGCTGGCCGCGGCCGATGGGAATCATGGCGTCGATCGCCGTGATGCCGGTCTGCATCGGTTCATGCACCGACTTCCGCTGGATGATGCCCGGCGCCATCGACTCGATCAGGCGGCTTTCGGTGGAGGCGATCTCGCCCTTACCGTCGATCGGCAAGCCCAGGGGGTTCACCACGCGACCGAGCAGGGCATCGCCCACGGGCACCGAAGCAATCCGGCCCGAAGCCTTGACGGTGCTGCCCTCCTGGATGCCACGGCCTTCGCCCATCAGCACCACGCCGACGTTGTCGTCCTCGAGGTTGAGGGCGATGCCCTCGGTGCCGTCTTCGAACTCCACCAGTTCACCGGACATCACCTTCTCGAGGCCGTAGACCCGGGCGATGCCATCGCCGATCTGCAACACCGTTCCGACGTTGCTGACCGAAACTGACTTGTCGTAGTCAGCGATCTGCTGCTTGAGGATGGCGCTGATCTCGTCGGGTCGGATGGAAACCATGGTGGGAAGTCCCCTGGGGGGAAGGCGGTGGGGGAAAGGAGGGGTGGAGGAAAGGTTGGCTCAGGGGGTGGTGGCTAGCTCACCCGGGCCAGCTCCAGACCGAGTCGACGCACCTGGCCCGAGAGGCTGGCGTCGATCACCTGGGAGCCGAGGCTGATGATGAAGCCGCCGATCAGGGCGGGATCCACCAGGAGCTTGATCTCAACCTTGTCGGTGCCGGCAACCGCCTGCACCTTCGCGCTCAGCTGAGCCTGCTGCTCATCCGAGAGGGGGTGGCTGAGGTGACGGTGGCCAGAGCGATCTGGCGCTGTTCCCGGTAGAGCTCCAACAGACGCTCGAGGACAGCGTCCAACACACCGATGCGTGAGCGGTCGGTGAGCAGCTTGAGCAGGTTGAGGAACGAGGGGGTGAGCTGATCGGCAAACAGCTTGACCAGCACGTCCTTCTTGGCCTCCACTTCGATCACGGGCGAGGCCAGGGCCTCCCCGAGGCTGGGGGTTTCGTGCCAGAGGACCAGAAGCTCCTTCGCCTGGGCAATCACCTCATCGGTTTCCCCACGCTGGTCAGCGACCTGCAGAAAGGCTTCGGCGTAGGGAGTGGTGATGGAATTGAGCAGTGGCATCAGGAGGCCCCCAGGTTGGCGATGGACTGATCGATCAGCCGAGCCTGGGCCGCTTGATCGAGTTGGGAAGGCAGCGAGGTCAGGGCTTTCTCGATCGCCAGCCGGGCCGCTTCCCGGCGCAGCAGGGTGGTCACCCGGGCCGCTTCTGAACTCAGATCAGTGGCGGCGCCCTGCTTCATGCGCGCCATCTCTTCAACGGTGCGCAATTCGCTCTCGAGGCGAATCGACTGCGCCCGGGCTTGTCCGTCGGTGAGGATCTTGGCCGCTTTTTGCTGAGCCGCAGCAAGGGCCTGCTGAGCTTCCGCTAACGAAGTGGCGGCTTCAGCCAGACGGTTCTCGGCATCGTTCAGCTCAGTGAGGATCGCGCTACGGCGCCGTTCCAGGATCGCGCCCAGAAAACCGGGCAGAAACTTCCACAGACCGGCGATCACGATCGCCAGGTTGATGATGTTGGTCTCAAACGGATCCAGGTTGAAACCGAAGCTTCCGTGGCTGGCCAGCAGAGGGGCAACGAAGGTGATCATTGGGCAGCCAGCAGACGTTGGACAATGAGGTCTCCGAGCTGATCGGCGTCAAGAAGGATCTGCCCCATCGCGGTTTCCCGCTGGGTGTCGATCTCCCGGCGAGCCTTTTCCCGACTGGCATTGGAATCGGCCATCGCGGCCGCCAGGGCGTCGCGGTAGAGGCGGTCGGTTTCTTCCTCGGCCGCAACGATCAGCTTCTGGGCTTCCTGACGGGCCTCCTTGAGCTGGGTCTTGAGGTCAGCCTCGAGCCGTTGAGCCTGGGCAAGCTTCTGCTTGGAATCAGCGCGGCTGGTGGCGATGTAGCCCTCGCGCTCCTCGACCGTCCGGCCGATGGGACGGAAGAACAGGGCGTTGAGAATGAAGGTGAGGAGCACCACCTGCACCGCCATGAGCGGCAGGGTGGCATCGAGGTCGAAGAGACCCCCTCCGGTGTACCGGCTGCGGCAAGCAGGAGCCAGCTGGTCATGGGGCAGGAGCGCTGGAGTGATCAGGACGGTGGACGGTGGGGAGTGACGCTCCGGAGCGGGGGATGGAACGCTCCGGAAGGCCTTTCCCTCTGGGCGTGATCAGTTGGCGAAGGGGTTCGCAAACAGCAGAACCAGGGCGACCACCAGGCCATAGATGGTGAGCGACTCCATGAAGGCCAGAGACAGCAGCAGGGTGCCGCGGATCTTGCCTTCGGCTTCAGGCTGGCGGGCAATGCCTTCAACGGCGCCGCCGGCAGCGGTGCCTTGACCAATGCCGGGGCCGATGGAGCCCAGGCCGACGGCCAGACCGGCTGCCACAACAGACGCAGCGGAAGTAATCGAATCCATGTTGGGGAAGAGATGTGGGGCGCCGATGCAGCGCGGAGTGAACCGAGGACGGAACGCGGCGCTTGGACATTCCCAGGGAAAGACCTTGGGAATGGGCCCGGATCGAGCCGGACCTGCGCGCAGGAGATCTAGCAGACCGTGGGACCGGCCGGCTTGGAATCAGGTCTGGATTCAGGCGTGGGATTCATGGACGGCCTCGCCGATGTAGTAGGCGGCGAGGGTGGCGAAGATCAATGCCTGGATCGCGCTTGTGAACAGACCCAGGAACATCACGGGCAAGGGAACGATGAGGGGAACGAGAAAAGCCAGCACCGCCACAACAAGTTCATCGGCAAGGATGTTGCCGAACAAACGGAAAGAAAGCGAGAGCGGCTTGGTGAAATCCTCGACGATCTTGAAAGGCAACATGATCGGCGTGGGCTCCACGTAGTACTCGAAGTATCGGAAGCCCTTACGACTCAGGCCGGCATAGAAGTAGGCCAGAGAAACCAGCAGGGCCAGGGCGATGGTGGTGTTGATGTCTGCGGTGGGGGCACCCAATTCCCCACTGGGAAGGTGGATGAGTTTCCAGGGGATCAGGGCACCGCCCCAGTTGCTGACGAAGATGAACAAGAAAAGGGTGCCGATGAAAGGCAGCCAATCTCTATAGGCCTTTTCTCCGATATAATCACGCGCGATATCACGAATGTAGGCCCAGAGATATTCCAGCAGGTTCTGGAGACCGCGGGGATCGCGCTCCAACTTGCGGGATCCGATCACCACAACGGTCAGCAGGGCTCCAATCACCACCCAGGAGCTCAGGAAGATCTGGCCATGGATGTTGTAGTTGCCCAGGTGCCAGTAGAGGTGTTGTCCAACCTCCAGGGCGGCGAAGGGAAGATTGAGTGGCAAGGGAACCATCGGGCTGAACGTTCGGTGTCGCTCAAGCGACGGATGGGGTGGAGGAGGCGGGGCTGGAGACTCGTGCTGATCAGCGCTGGGTTGAACCAACTCTGGCATCGAGCAGCCCTTGGATCAGAAGGGCGGGTTTGTAGAGCAGGAAACCGATCAGGGCTGGAAGGAGATCCATCTGGGGGATCCTGGTGGAGGCGATGACGAGCACCACAGGCACCAGAAGCTGGACCTTTCCCACTGACTTGGCGCCGTTGCCGAGCTTGTCCACGCTGCGGGAAAGAAGCCACAGGTAGAGGAGCCCGGCGAGGGCACCGACCAGAAGACTTCCTGCCGTGGAGAGGTCAAAGGCCAAGGCAGCGATCGGCACCGCCGTAGCGGAAGCGATCAGGGTGGCCTGGATCAGGCGCCGCTTGAGCCGCGCGTAATCAGCCATGTCGCCGCTGGTCTGTAAACGAGCCCCACCAAGGGGGAGCGTTTCGGCCATGGCCACCTCCGCAGGGGAGGAGGTCATCACCGGTTCAGGCTTCAACCCTGGGTCAGATCCTGCTTCCAGCGCGAGTTCCGACCCCTGGGTGGAGAGCAACTCGAGATGTTGATCAGGGCTGGCCAACAAGGGCGCCGAGGCTCTGAAAAGGCGTGCGGAATTTATCACGCAGCCCCTTCCGCTCAGGGCCTGAGCAGCAACAGCTGCCGGCTCACAAGTCCCCGTGCCACGGCGGCCAGAGGCTCCGGGGCCCAATCCAGATCCAGCTCGCCCAGGGGCGTGTCCGCCCCGGCCGCGTCGATCGCCTGCAGCAAGGCGACCGCTTCAGGCTCCAGGTTGAGGGGCTCCAGATCAGGACCCAGCAGGCTGGACCCCGGCCAGCCCCAGAGACAGGGGTTGCGCTGACCGCGGGCCGCAAGCACCACCTGATCACGGCTCCAGTCGGCCGCCGCCAGTTCCCCCTGGCTGAGGAAGAACTCGAAATGGCTGATGTCGGGATCGAGCGCCTCGACCAGTTGCCACTGTTCCCGCTTCGGCAGGGCCCGGGCCCGTTCCAGAAGCTCCCCTCGAGCAGGCGGGCGGGATCCCAGACCTGGGGATTGGAGAAGCCGGCGAACTGCAGGTCAGCGGCGGCCACGAAGGCGAACAGGCGATCGAGGTCGTAGCTGCTCTCCTGGGGATGCAGATACATGTCGGCGAAGTTGGCATCCGCGGCCGTGTCCAGGGCCCAGCGCTGTTCATGGTGACGGCGCAGGCGGTTCCGCTCCGGCAGGCTCGCGAGCAGTTCGCGGCCCAGGCGCAGCCCCTCCCCGTCGGCTCCTGCACCCACCAGCGTCAGGGCCCGTTGGGTGCGGTGGATCTCCCAGCGTCCCCCATCGGCGTAGAGGAAGAGGTGCAGCAGCCCCCCTGCCGCAGCAGCTCGGCCAGGGCCCTGAGCCCCGCCTGGGGCTGCTTGAGGTGATGGAGGACGCCAACGGAGTTGATGTAATCGAACGGTCCTTCGCCCGCCAGGTCCAGCAGGCTGCGCTGCTCGATCCGCACCGAGGCGCGCCCGGCGGCACCCGAGCGGCGCAACCGTTCGCGGGCCACCTCAAGGGTGCCGGGGCTGATGTCCACCGCCAGGATCTCGGCGCCCGGGTTGAGGTGGGCCAGGTAGTCGGTGCTGACACCGGTGCCACAACCCGCGTCCAGGATCCGCAGCGGTTCGGGCCATTCCGGCACGGCACCGGTGCAGACGCCGTAGGCGCAGGGCACACACCAACGCCAGTTGTACCCGGGGGAGGGCCGTCCTGGAGGGGGTCACCGGGGTAGGGAAAGCGGTCGTAGAAGGCGCTCACCACGGGAGTGGCGGCATCGGTGGATCCCTCGGGCATGGATGGGGAGGGCGGCGGAACGCTGGACGCTGACCAGGGGAGCTTTTCATGGGGCCGACGGACCTGGGAACCACACGGCCTGGGGGCTGCAAACATTTGTTCATGGCCCCCCGATCGGCACCAGGGCCAGCCGTAACGTTCCTTGGCCAGGCTCGCTCTCGTTCATGACCGTGACCGCCAGCAGCGGCAGCCCCAGGGTTTCACCCCAGCTGTTTGACACCCTGCCGCTCTCCAGCGTCCGTCAGGCGGAGCAACAGGACCGCTTCCCCGATCTCGGCGAGCTCGACAACCTCAGCACCTTCTTCCAGACCGGTCTCGTACGTGTGGAGGTCGCCAGGCGTCTGTCGGCCAACGCCGATGGCATCGTTGGTCGCGCGGCGAACCGCATCTTCTCCGGCGGTACCCCGCTCTCCTACCTCGATGCCCCGCTGACCCCGGAGTCCCAACGCAGCGCTGAGGCCACGCCCCTGGCGGCCGATCAGATCGCCTTTGCGGCCTCGGTCGCCACGTTTGCCCAGGGCAGTGCCACCAAGGGCTTCCTGGGCAGGGTTCTTGGGGGCCTCCAGGCCGATGCGGATGTGCGCGTCGTGCTCCCCACCGGCTTCAGCCCGATCAGCGTCGCCCTGTACGGCACGGAGCGCATGCGCAAATCCGTGCGCGACCTGGCCTGGTTCCTGCGTTACGTGGGCTACTCAGTGATGGCCGGCGACCCCAGCATCCTTTCTGTGAACACCCGCGGCCTGCGGGATGTGCTCGAGAAGGGATGCTCCCTGACAGCCACCAACGTGGCCCTGCAGGAAATGCGCGCCGCCGCCGCGGAGCTGTTCAACGGCGAGCCTGAAGCCCGGAGCCTGGTGATCGAGGCCTTCAACGTCCTGATCAAGGAACTCGACGTTCCCACCCCCTCCCCCGCCAGCGTCTCGGCAGCCCCGAAAACCAGGGTCTGCAGCTACCTGCCAACTACGCGCTGGCAGCCCAGGGCAAGGCCCCCGCTACAACATCAAGCCCGGCCAGACCGGCGCCCAGAAGGCCGAGGTGATCCGGGCGGCCTACAGGCAGGTGTTCGAGCGCGACATCGTCAAGGGCTACAGCCAGGTGGTGAGCCCTGTTGAGGCCACCCAGGTGCGTCAGGGACAGATCTCGATGCGCGAGTTCATCCGCTCCCTTGGCCAGAGCAAGGAGTACCGCCAGCAGTTCTACGGGCGCTTCTCCAACAGCCGCGCCGTCGAGCTGGCCTTCCGCCACTTCCTTGGCCGAGGCATCAGCTCCCGAGAGGAGTTCACCCGCTACTTCGACATCGTCAGTGCCCAGGGCCTCAAGGGCTTGGTCGACGCTCTGATCAACACCCAGGAATACGCCCGGGTGTTCGGGGAGGAAACCGTTCCCTTCCTGCGCGATCTCGGGGAGGAAGCCCAGGAGAGCGCCGGCTGGGGGTCCAACCGCAAGCTGTTCAATTTCAGCGCGCCCTTCGAGGGGGCACCGCAGTACGTCACGCTCTACGCCTCCTACCGCCAGCCCTTCGCCGATCAACACGCCTACGGCGGCGGCAACGACCCGCTCGCCCTCAACTACGGCGCCATCTTCCCCTCGGGCACGGCGTCCGTGGCCACCCGTCCAGCTCCTGTCGGTTACGACAACCGACGGATCCTGATCGGCAACGGCATCGCCCAGCCGGGGCAGATGGACAGCCCCCAGTTCCGCAAGGCCAAGCCCCGCCGGGTGGGGCCGAAACTGGTGCGCCTGCAGCAGATCTCCACCGGCGGCTCCTCGGTTCCGCGCCGTGGTGGACAACCCAGCATTCGCCGAACCGAATCAAGCACCAGCGCGGTGATCGACGCCGTCTACGTGCAGGTGCTGGGCACGGCCGGCTATGCCGGTGAGCGCCTGAAGGTGGAGGAGATCAAGCTCGAGAATGGCGACATCTGCCTGCGGGACTTCATCCGTGAGGTGGCTCGCTCAACCGCTTTCCGTCGCCGCTACTGGAACGGTCTGTACATCACCAAGGCGATCGAGATCATCCACCGCCGGCTGCTGGGTCGCCCCACCTTCGGTCGCTGGGAAATTGACGGCTACTTCGACACCGCGGCCCGAAAGGGTTTTTACGGGGTGGTGGATGCCATCCTCGCTAGCTCCGAATACAGCGAAAGCTTCGGTGAGGACACCGTCCCGTACGAGCGCTTCATCACCGCGAACGATCTCAACGCGCGACGGGTGCCCGCCCTCAAACGGCCCTTCAACGCCGGCGCCTATGCGGACATCCAGCCCCAGCAGTTAAGGCGGCCCGATGTGAGAACTCAGGAGGGCATCGTCAACAGCTCGGAGGTCACCCCGCGCAACCTGACCGCCCGCAAGCGGGTGGTATTGGGCGGCTGGAAAGCCAAGATCAGCGCCAACGACGACGACGCTCAAGGTTTCGACACCAGCGGCAGCGACACCGCCACGGGGAGCTTCGCCACCATCGCTCCCCAGAGCTGGCCCGAGAACCCCCTCCCACCCGCCGCTGGAGCGCCGCTCGCTGGCAGCCCAAGCAGGTGGCCACGCAGGTCTAGCTCTCCTGAGCGGGCGGACCCATCTCTCCACCCACCCCAGAGACCTAGCCCTGCAGTACCTGGGTGCCGCCAACTTGAAAGCCGCTGATGGGCAGCAGCCGCGGCTTCGTCGCTAGCGAACCGCCGGTTTCGGCGATGGCCAAGGCCCTGCGTCCCGGCAAGCCCCAGGGGCTGACCCGCCGCCGCAGCCTCCCGGAGCGCTTGCGGCTGTCAAGGTTCCCCGGCGAAGGCGAGTTGCAGAGCGTGCTCCGCAACGTTTATCGCCAACTCCTCAATCGTGATGTGCTGGCCTCAGAACGCCTCGGTGATGCCGAATCCCAGCTCCGTGATGGCCACATCTCGGTGTCGGAATTCGTGGCGCTCCTGGCCTCCAGCGAGCTGTTTGGGCAGCGCTTGAACCGGCTGGCCCCGCTGCGGGCCGCAACGGCGGCCTACCTCGCTCTGCTAGGGAGGGCCGCCCAGGCCAGCGAAGTGAGCGCGTTCCTGGCCAGCCAGGCCAACCACGGTCAACAACGGGCCCTCGAAACCCTGATCAACAGCGACGAGTACGCCACCAACTTCGGCCGCGACACGGTGCCCTACCTCCGCGGCCTCGACACCCCGGACGGCCTGCCACTCACCACGCTGAACCGCACCGCCAGCCTCTACGGCGGCAACGCTGCTCTCAATCCACCCACCAAGGGCGCGATCTGAGCTCCCTGGCCCGCTGAGGGGGCCAGGCTCAGCAGGCGCCTGGTCCTAAGCAGGGCGCTTTTGCCTTCCAACACGGCCGTTGGGGGCTGAATCTGGCTTGGACCGCGCGACGGAAGAGTTCGACTTGCGCGATCAAATGATTAACATTTGCAGCAGAGTCCATGTATCAACAACTCCCGCGAAAGCCATTGCGCGCAAAGCGTTTTCAAAAAACAATCCGCCGTGAAGAACTGTTACCGGAGGCCGAGTCAGAGCAGCGGCCTGCCGCAGAATAATTCGGCAATCAGTTGATCTGATTTGCCGCCTGGCCGACCCGCAGCCCAATGGCAACGCCTCCCAAGGCAGCGCCGTTGAGCCACGCAGAAGCCGCTCCTTCATGCCAGGCCTCCTTTCGGAAGCCCCAGTCAGGGAGCACAGGCATCCACCCTTACCCACCGGCTATCGGTCTCCTTAAACGGCGACCGCTTGTTTCGAGGCAGAACTGCATGAGCATCGTCTCCAACTCGATCATCAACGCGGATGCTGAAGCCCGCTACCTCAGCCCCGGCGAACTCGACCAGATCAAGTCCTTCGTCGCCGGCGGTCAACGCCGGCTTCGGGTGGCTCGAGTCCTGAGCGAGAGCCGGGAACGCCTCGTCAAGCAGGCCGGCGGCGCCCTCTTCCAGAAGCGTCCAGACGTGATCTCCCCGGGGGGCAATGCCTACGGCGAAGAGATGACGGCCTCCTGCCTCCGCGACATGGACTACTACCTGCGCCTTGTGACCTACGGGATCGTGGCCGGCGATGTCACTCCCATTGAGGAGATCGGCATCATCGGGGCCCGCGAGATGTACCGCGCTCTCGGCACCCCACTCGAAGCCATGGCAGAAGCCGTGCGCGAACTGAAATTCGCCTCAAGCACTCTGCTCACCGGAGCTGACGCTGAAGAAGCTGGCTTCTTCTTCGATTACGTCATCGGCGCCCTTTCCTGAGGCTGCCCTCTCCTTCCCCACCGCCGCTTCCCCGGACCTATGCAAGACGCGATCACCAACGTCATCAATCTCTCTGACGTTCAGGGTCTCTACCTCGACGACTCCTCCATCGGTCGCCTCGAGCAGTACTTCGCCAGTGGTGAACTGCGCGTGCGCGCTGCCGCCACCGTTTCCGCCAACGCCTCGGCCATCATCAAAGATGCCGTGGCCAAAACGCTGCTCTACACGGACATCACCCGTCCGGGCGGCAACATGTACACCACCCGTCGCTATGCGGCCTGCATCCGCGACCTCGACTACTACCTGCGCTACGCCACCTACGCGATGCTCGCGGGCGACTCTTCGATCCTCGATGAGCGCGTGCTCAATGGCCTCAAGGAGACCTACAACTCCCTGGGTGTGCCCATCGGCGCCACGGTGCAGTCGATTCAGGCGATCAAGGAATCGGCTGCCTCGCTGGTCGGTCCCGAAGCCGGGCGTGAACTGGGCGTCTACCTCGACTACATCAGCTCCGGTCTGGGCAACTGATCCCACAACGGTCTACCCCGCGAGGATCACCCCCATGCGTCTGTTCAAGATCACGGCCTGCATTCCCTGTCCTGAAAAGGCTCGGACCCAGCGCGAGCTGCAAAACACCTACTTCACCAAGTGGGTGCCGTACCAAAGCTGGTTCGCTGAACAACAGCGCATCATGAAGCAGGGCGGAAAGATTCTGAAGGTCGAACTCGTGGCGGGTCGGCGTCAGATCAACGTCGGCAACTGAGTCTTTCGCTCACCTCACCAACTTTCATCCAAGCTCGGCACTGGCCGGGCTTTTTTTGTCCGTACACTCGGGCGTGAGCGGCCCATGTCCAGCTGACGATGAAGCTTTCCTGAGCCCATGGCCTTGCCCGGCATTGCGAACCGTCCCCCCAGCTCGATCCCGAGCCCAGAGGCCTCCGCCAAAGGTTTCCTACCGCTTCCCTTGCCCTCTGGCCCGCTGAAGCGAGGCTCTTGCTGGGTCTGGTGGCGCTCTGGAGCCTGCTGGGCATCCTGATCCTCACATCAGCCAGCTGGTGGGTGGCCGAGCGGGAAATGGGCGACGCCGCTTACTACCTCAAACGTCAGCTGCTCTGGCTGGCGGCCAGCTGGGGGCTGCTGCTGCTGGCCCTGCGGGTGAACATTCGCCGTTGGTCCAAGCTGGCCGGCCCCGCCCTGTTGCTGGGGGCCTCCTGGTGGCCGCCACCCTGGTGGCCGGCAGCACCGTGAACGGCGCCAGCCGTTGGCTGGTGGTCGGTCCGATCCAGATCCAACCATCTGAGCTGGTCAAGCCCTTCGTGGTCCTGCAGGGGGCTGCCCTGTTTGCCCACTGGAAGCGCATCGCCATCGACCAGAAGCTGCTCTGGCTGACGGTGTTCGGCGCTCTGATCCTGCTGATCCTCAAGCAACCCAACCTGAGCACAGCCGCCCTGACGGGCCTGCTGCTGTGGTTGATGGCCCTGGCCTCCGGCCTCAACCTGGGCGCCCTGCTGGCCACGGCCTTGGCGGGGGGCTTGTCGGGGTGAGCAGCATCTTGATCAACACCTACCAGCGGGTGAGGGTGACGTCGTTCCTGAACCCCTGGAAAGATGCCCAGGGGGACGGTTACCAGCTGGTGCAGAGCCTTCTGGCCATCGGCTCCGGCGGGCCCCTGGGTGAGGGTTTCGGCCTCTCCACCCAGAAACTTCAATACCTGCCCATCCAGTCAACGGATTTCATCTTCGCGGTGTTCGCCGAGGAGTTCGGCTACATCGGCTCGGTGATGCTGCTGCTGTTCCTGCTGTTGTTCGGCTTCGTGGGGCTGCGGGTGGCTCTGAGCTGCCGCAGCAACCAGCTGCGGCTGATCGCCATCGGCTGCACCACCCTGCTGGTGGGCCAGTCGATTCTGAACATCGCCGTCGCCAGCGGTGCGATGCCCACCACCGGCTTGCCCTTGCCTCTGATCAGCTACGGCGGCAATTCACTGCTCTCCAGCCTGCTCACCGCCGGCCTGCTGATCCGTTGCTCACTGGAATCGGCAGGGGTGGATCCGGGCCGTCCCCGCCGACGGAGGCAGGGGGTCGCCCCGATAGGGTGACACTTGCACCGGGCCCCCATGACCGACCTCGGTCTCTCCTCGCCGACCAGCTGGCGGATCTGGCCCGCTGGACTGAACAGCTGCTGCGCGCCTCCCTGGCGGCACCTGGTCCGATCACCCTGGCGATCGTCTTTGCCGGAGGTCTGCTCACCAGCCTCGGCCCCTGCTCGCTCGGGCTGCTGCCCGTGACCCTGGCCTATCTGGCCGGCTTCAGCGACCGGCAGCGGCGGCCCTGGGTGCGCAGCGTCAGTTTTGGGCTCGGCATTGTCGCGTCGCTGGTGCTGCTGGGGCTGGCCAGCGGCCTTTTGGGTCTGTTCTATGGGCGCGTTCCGGGTCTGATTTCAGGGCTGGTGGCGGCCCTGGCCCTGGTGATGGGCCTCAACCTGCTGGGCCTGCTGACGTTCCGCCTGCCCACCGGCCCCGACCCGGATCGCTGGCGCCAACGGGTGCCGGCCCCCTGGCGCCCCTGGCGGCGGGCCTGGCCTTCGGACTGGCGGCCTCCCCCTGCACCACGCCGGTGCTGGCAGTGCTGCTGGCCTGGATGGCCCAGAACGGCAAACCGGTGGTGGGCATGGTGCTGCTGGCCTGCTTCGGCCTGGGCCAGGTGCTGCCCCTGCTGCTGGCGGGAACCCTGGCGGCCAGCCTGCCGAGCCTGCTGGCCCTGCGGTCCGTCGGACGCTGGGTTCCGGCGATCAGTGGCGTCGTGCTGGTGCTCACCGGCGGCCTCACACTTCTGGCCCAGCTGCCATGACCTCTGCCTCGCCCACCTTGGTCGCACCGTTGCTGAATGCCCTGGGCCGAGTGGCCGCGTGGATTTCAGATCTGCGGCTGGCGATCGTGCTGCTGTTGGTCGTGGCCATCGCCAGCGGGCTGGGCACCGCGATCCCCCAGCAGGAAAGCAGCGAGTTTTATCACCGCCTCTACGACGAAACCCCCTGGCTGGGGTTGGTGCGCGGGGACGGGATCCTGGCCCTCCAGCTGGATCACCTCTATTCCAGTGACTGGTTCCTGGCGCTGCTGGGCTGGCTGGGGCTGTCCCTGGTGCTGTGCAGCTGGCGCCGCCAGTGGCCGGCCCTGCGCGCCGCCCTGCGCTGGGTCGACTACAGCTCCCGCGCCAGCTCAGCAAGCTGAGCGTGGCGGAGACCGTGGCCTCCCCAGAACCCCAGGCCGATCTCGAACGCCTGGGGGCCCTGCTCACGGCCCGGGGCTGGCGAGTTCAAAGCCAGGCGGGTCGACTGGCGGCCCGCAAGGGCGTGGCCGGTCGGGTGGGGCCCCTGCTGGTGCATGCGGGGCTTGTGGTGCTGTTGGTGGGATCGGCCTGGGGAGCGCTGGGGGGCCAGCGGGTGGAGCGCTTTCTGGCCCCGGGCCACGAGCTCGAGTTGCTCGATCGCCGCGGCGAGGGCCAGCTGACCTTGGTGCTTGAGCAGTTCGGCATCGACCGCGACCCCGCCGGGCGTCCTGAGCAGTTCCGCTCGCGCTTGCTGCTCAAGAACCCCCCAGGCTGATGCCCCAGCCCTGGAGCAACGCGCCGAGATCAGCGTCAACCACCCCCTGCGCCACCAGGGCATGACCATCTACCAGGCGGACTGGGCTTTGGCGGCGATCACGCTGCAATTGGGCAAAAGCCCGCTGCTGGAGCTGCCGCTGCAGAGCTTTCCCCAACTCGGGAATCAGATCTGGGGATTGGTGCTGCCCACCCGCCCCGATGGCACCGATCCCGTGCTGCTGAGCGTGACCAACGAGGCCGGACCGGTGGAGATCTATGCCAGCGACGCCAGCCTGCTGGGCCGGCTCATTCCCGGCGGCGAGGCCCTGGAAGTGAACGGCCTGCCCCTTCGGGTGGCCTCGATCCTGCCCGCCAGTGGCCTGCTGCTCAAGCGCGATCCGGGGGTGCCACTGGTCTACGCCGGCTTCGCCATTGCCCTGGTGGGTTGCGGCCTCAGCCTGGTGGCCACCCGCCAGTTGTGGGCGATCGCGGAGGACGGGCGCCAGCGCCTGCATGTGGGTGGGCTCTGCAACCGCAACCTCACCGCCTTCGCCAGCGAACTGCCGCAGCTGCTGGGCTCCCTGCAGCAGCCTCAGCCGAGATGACGGGTGCCATGGCTGACCCGAACCACCGTGTGCACGTTGCCGCGGGGGTTGAAATCAGCCTCGAGCTGGATCCAGTCGGGTTGGGCCGCCGCCACCAGATCATCCAGGATGCGGTTGACCACCTCCTCGTGGGAGATCGAGCGGTCGCGCCAGCTGTTCACATAGAGCTTGAGCGCCTTGAGCTCAAGGACCCGGGGGCCGGGCTCGTAGATCAGGCGCAGCACCGCGAAATCCGGGTAGCCCGAGAACGGGCAAAGGCAGGTGAACTCCGGCAGGGTGATCGACACTTCGTAGGGACGGCCCGTGGAGGGGTTGTCGAAGCAGATCAGCTGGGCCTGCTCGATCTCCCGCTGGCCGTACAGAGGCGTGGTGGTGAGGGCGCTGGGAGCTGGGGCAGCCATCGATCGGGCGGGAGTGCATCAGGTTCACGATGCTACGAAACGGCCGATTCTTTACAACGATCCCAAAAGAAATCAGCCGAATGTCCGCCGTGGACATCCCAACCGCTTTAGATGGAGAAGGCCCGCAGAGAATCCCTGCCTGCGCCTCGCGTCCATGGACCCGACGCCGGGCCCCAGGCTGGTCGCCGCTCAACGGCGCAGCCAGTAGCAATGGATACACCGGACGTCCAGCACCTGCGGCCTAATGGCAGAAGTCCATTGTTGCAATGGCTGGGCATCCGCCGAACTCCTCTGCTAGGACGCCTCTCACCCTTCCTCTCAGGCACCGTCCTGGGAGACACCCCTGAAATGAATCCCCGGATCCATGAAAAAGTTGAGGCCATCATCCGTCCGTTCAAGCTTGAGGACGTCAAACTCGCCTTGGTGAATGCCGGCATCGTCGGCATGACCGTGAGTGAAGTGCGTGGCTTCGGGCGTCAAAAGGGCCAGGTCGAGCGTTACCGCGGATCAGAATTCACGGTCGAATTTCTACAGAAACTCAAGCTCGAGGTTGTTGTTGACGACGACCGTGTCGACACGGTGATTACCTGCATTCAAGATGCGGCCCGCACCGGTGAAATCGGCGACGGCAAGATCTTCATCACCAACATCGAGTCGGTGATCCGGATCCGCACCGGCGACAAGGACAGCAGCGCGATCTGAGCGCCCCTGAATCAAGGGTCTGCTCCTGTGCCGATCAACCCGAGGGTTGGTCGGCTTCTTTATGGCTCAGGGTGCTGGCCACCAGATGTTTGATGGCGCTTCGATCCAGCGTCGGCGTGGTCAGCGGCGTGTTCGATCCCTCCCCGTTGGATCCAACGCGGTCAAAACATTCGTCCCGCATCCAGAGCAGGTACTCGTGGTTGCCGGCCGGCCCGGTGATCGGTGAGGCCACCAGCCCGGCTGCGCGCCAACCCAGCCGATCCGCCGCTGCGATCACCGCTTCGATCGCATCGACGTGGGCCTCGGGATCCCGCACCACACCGCCTTTGCCCACCCGGGCTCGCCCCACCTCGAACTGGGGTTTGACCAGAAGCACCGCCTCCTGACCCTCTGGTGCCATCAACCCCTTCAGGGCGGGCAACACCAGGGCCAGGGAGATGAACGACACATCGGCCACCGCCAGATCCGGCCTGGGATCGTGGGGCCCGTAGAGCTGCTCGGGCCGCAGGTGGCGCAGGTTGGTGCGCTCCTTGAGCACCAGCCGGGGATCGGTGCGCAGGCTCCAGGCGGTCTGGCCGTAGCCCACATCGATGCCGTAGATCCGCTGGGCGCCGTGCTGCAGGAGGCAGTCACTGAAGCCACCGGTGGAGATGCCCCCATCGAGGCAGATCCGACCCTCCACCTGGATCGGGAACGTCTCGAGGGCCCGCACCAGCTTCTCGCCGCCACGGGAGACGAAGCGTGGGGGCTGGCTCACCTGGGGCTCCAGTTCCAGCGCCACCTCCATGCCGGGCTTGTCCAGCACCCGATCGCCGGCGCGCACCCGGCCGGCACGGATCAGCTGCTGGGCCTGCTGGCGGCTCTCCACCAGACCCAGGGCCAGTAAATGCAGATCCAGCCGGCGTTTTCGGGCCATGGCGTCATCCAACCACAGCCGAAACAGAACCAAAGCCGCAGGCTGCGCCGGGTGGCCTGCCCCATACATTGGGTGCGACGTCGCCAGGCGCTGGCCCTTGATCGAGCGTTACACCCTCCCCGAGATGGGGCGCATCTGGAGCGAGCAGGCCAAGTTCCAGAGCTGGCTGGATGTGGAGATCGCCGCCACGGCCGCCCAGAGCCAGCTGGGGCGGGTGCCGGCCGAAGCCCTGGCGGAGATCAGGGCCAAGGCGAGCTTTGAGGTGGAGCGGATCGAGGCGATCGAGGCGGAGGTGCGCCACGACGTGATCGCCTTCCTCACCAATGTGAACGAGCACGTGGGCGAGGCGGGCCGCCACATCCACGTGGGCATGACCAGCTCAGATGTGCTCGACACCGGCCTGGCCCTGCAGCTGAAGGCCTCGGTGGCGGTGCTGCGCACCGAACTCGATGCCCTGGCCGCAGCGCTCAGGGAGCTGGCCCGGGCCCACAAGGGCACGGTGATGATCGGGCGATCCCATGCCATCCATGGCGAACCGATCACCTTCGGCTTCAAGGTGGCGG
This sequence comes from Cyanobium sp. ATX-6F1, assembly GCF_047395825.1. Lineage (NCBI taxonomy): Bacteria > Bacillati > Cyanobacteriota > Cyanophyceae > Synechococcales > Prochlorococcaceae > Cyanobium > Cyanobium sp. ATX-6F1. The sequence continues at coordinate 950,615 of NZ_JBCEBF010000003.1, forward strand.
GCTGGCTGGCGGAGAGCGAGCGCAACCGCGAGCGACTGGAGCGCCTGGAAACCGTGGTGGCCGTGGGCCAGATCAGCGGCGCCATGGGCACCTACGCCAACACCGATCCCCAGGTGGAGGCGCTCACCTGCGCGGCACTGGGCCTGGTGCCTGACACCGCCAGCACCCAGGTGATCTCCCGCGACCGCCACGCCGAGTACGTGCAGACCCTGGCGCTGGTGGGGGCGACCCTGGAGCGGATCTCCACCGAAATCCGCAACCTGCAGCGCACCGATGTGCTGGAGGTGGAGGAGAACTTCGCCAAGGGCCAGAAGGGCAGCTCGGCGATGCCCCACAAGCGCAATCCGATCCGCAGCGAGCGCATCTCCGGCCTGGCGCGGGTGCTGCGCAGCTACACGGTGGCGGCCCTGGAGAACGTGGCCCTCTGGCACGAGCGCGACATCAGCCACAGCTCCGTGGAGCGCATGATGCTGCCGGATTGCTCAGTGACCCTGCACTTCATGCTGCGGGAGATGACCGCGGTGATCAGGGGCCTGGGGGTCTACCCCGCGAACATGGCGCGCAACCTGAATGTGTATGGCGGTGTGGTGTTCAGCCAGCGGGTGCTGCTGGCCCTGGTGGAGAGCGGCCTCAGCCGCGAGGAGGCCTACCGGATCGTCCAGGAGCACGCCCACAGCGCCTGGAACACAGAAGGCGGCAACTTCCGCGCCAACCTCGAAGCTGATCCGGCCGTCACGGCGCGGCTGGGCCCCGGGCAGCTGGCGGAATGCTTCGCCACCGATCTGCACCAGGCGAACCTGAGCGTGATCTGGGAGCGGTTGGCGATCTGATTCCTCAGGCCGCCTGTTCCGTGAGGCTCCCTTCGCTTGAGCTGGCTTCGGGGCCACTGCTGCCGTTGAGATCATCACCCGTGATCTGGGGCTCTGCAGCTGGGGAATTGGCCGATGTCGTGCCAGGAGTGGGTGGTGGCGGCACGGCCTTGGCCGTGGCCGGATTGAGGCCCGCCCCCACGGGGCTCAGCAGATCGATCGGCTCGCAGACCGGGAAGCGGTTGATCGCCTTGAGGGCCAGTCGGGCCTTGCCGCGCAGCTGCTCGCTGAGGGCCTCGCCGTAGGGGATCTGGGCCAGCAGATCCACCGTGCGGCGCATGATCCGCACCACATCGCCCTCATCGAGGGAGGTGCCCGCGATCAGGTCGTTCCAGCTGGTGCCCTTGGCCCAGGAATGCACCAGCCCCATCAGCTCCGGCTCGTACCAGAGGGGCATCACCACGGCGGCCCGCTCCTGCTGGCGCAGCAGCTCCCGGCGGATGCCGCCCAGATCGTGCAGGGCCTCCTCGGCGGCGGGCGGGGTGTTGAAGGCGCTCCAGAGATCGGGGCGATTCACCTCCGTGGAGATGGCCTCCAGCACCGCCGCCAGCTCGGCGGGTTCGAGCTCATCGAGGTGGCCGCTCATCAGCGCCAGCCCCAGCCAGAGTTCGTTGTCGCCCCGGAGGGACGCCACGGTGCGGCCGATGTCGGTGGGCTCGAGATCCTCCAGGCAGCCGAAGAAGCGCAGGATTTCGATCAGGGCCAGGAAGGTGTCCCAGTGGCGGTTGGAGCGGTGGTGCAGCAGCCGCTGGCGTTCGCCGATCTCCTCCTCGAGTTCCTCCATGCGCCGGTGCTGCTTCTTGATCTGCTTGCGATCGCCGGTGCTGTGGGCGGGATGGAGTTCGAGGGCCAGCTCCAGTTGGTGCACCAGCAGCGCCTGGGCCTTCACTTCCCCGGCCAGGTCGTACTGGGGGGTGGCCATGTCGTGGCGCCGGGCCATGGAGCCCACCGCAAGGGCCAGACCGCCACTGGCCTGGTCGCCGTGGCGCAGCTCACCGGGGTGGTGCAGCTCTGGGGCGTCCACCTCGCGCACCTGCAGGCAGCTGAGCTCCGCATGGAGGCTCACCACCGCATGGCAGGGCACCAGGATCCAGACGTTCTCATCGGTGAGGCAGAGCAGCAGCGGGAACTGACCGCTGCCCTCCACCTTGGCCACGATCACCGCCGGTGTGACCCGACCCTTGAGCTGGGGTGCCTTGAGGCTCACCAAAGTGCCCTCACTGGCGAATCGCAGGGCGAGGGTGAGCTCATGGGCCAGGGTTTCCTCCGCCTGCTGCTGCAGGATCCGCAGGATGCGCCGCTCCTCCCGCAGCCTGGCCCGCTCCTTTTCATAGAGTTCGAAGGCGTCCCAGGGCACATCGGTGACACTGCCCGAAAGACCCTCCAGCTGTTGGCGCAGTTCGGTGATGCGGCGCTCGTCGTCGACCAGATCGAGGGTGGCCAGGTAGCGGCCGAAGCTGCGCTCCACCAGTTCCTTGGCCTTGGGCAGCTCATAGCGCTGCAGCAGGTTGAGCACCATGCCGTAGCTGGGGGTGAACTGGCTCACGAGCGGATCGGCGGGGCTGGTGGCCAGCTCCCCGCTTCGCGCACCCCCTCGAAGCGACTCTGCACCGTCACCACATAGCCCTGGGTGTCGAGGCCGCGGCGGCCGGCCCGGCCCGCCATCTGCAGGAACTCACTGCCCATCAGCGGCCGGTGGCCGCGGTCGGTGCGCTTGGAAAGGGCCGAGATCACCGTGCTGCGGGCGGGCATGTTGATCCCGGCGGCGAGGGTTTCGGTGGCGAACACCACCTTCACCAGCCCCTGCTGGAACAGCTCCTCGATCAGTTCCTTCCAGGCGGGCAGCACCCCGGCGTGGTGGGCGGCGATGCCGCGCAGCAGGGCGTCATCGTGGCCCCCTTCGCGCACCGCCTCGGGGGTGGAGGCCACAAAGGCCTGCAGGCGCGCGCGCACCCGGGACTGCTCCTCGTTGGTGAGCAGGTTGAGCCGGCCCAGGTCGCGCACGGCCTTGTCGCAGCCGCGGCGGCTGAAGATGAAGTAGATCGCCGGCAGCATGTCGCGCTCGGCCATCTGGGCCACTACGAAGGGCAGCGGCGCCGCCTCGGGCTGGGGCGGCCTGGGGGTCTTGGGGCCGCGGCGGTGGGTGGTTTTCGGCGCCCGCCAGACCTTGCAGTTGGGGTGCAGCCCGGTGCCCGCATCATTGAGCAGGGGGTGCAGCCCCTTGGCGCTGCAGAAACTGAAGGCCAGGGGCACCGGCCGGAAATCGCTCAGCACCAGCCGGGTGGGCCCGTGCACCTTGTCGATCCAGTCGGTGAGCTGACCGGCGTTGGCCACCGTGGCCGAGAGCGCCACCAGCTGCACCGCAGGTGGGCAATGGATGATCGATTCCTCCCAGACCGTGCCCCGCTGGGAGTCGTTCATGTAGTGGCACTCATCGAGCACCACCGCCTCCACATCGGCGAGGGGATCGTCGCCGCGATCCACCTCCGCGTAGAGCATGTTGCGGAAGATCTCGGTGGTCATCACCACCACCTTCGCCTCCCGGTTCACGCTCAGATCACCGGTCATCAGACCGACGTTCTCGACCCCGAACTGCTCGCGGAAATCGCGCAGCTTCTGGTTCGAGAGCGCCTTGAGGGGTGTGGTGTAGAACACCTTCTGGCCGTGGGCCAGGGCCCGGTAGATCGCGTACTCGCCCACCAGGGTCTTGCCCGAGCCGGTGGGGGCGCTCACTACCACCGAATGGCCCTGGTTGAGCGCATCGATCGCCTCCAGCTGGAATGGATCCAGCGGAAACGGGAACAGCTCCTCCAGGGGCGGAACGTCGGAGCTGGCGATCAGCATCAGGGAATCCTATTGGCCAGACTGCGGCCACCCCGGGCCCTGCCGCTTCCCTTGGCCGCCGACCCCCTTGATCCCCTGCGCCGCTCCCTGGAGCGCCTGCCGATCGCCCGCCGGCGCCTGCTGCGTGCCTTCCAGCCCACGGCGGCTGGGGGCCTGCGGCCAGAGGGGGCCGGTGCCATCCCGCTGCTGGATCTGGCCAGCAATGACTACCTGGGCCTGAGCCAGCACCCTCGCCTGCAGGCGGCCGCCTGCGCCGCGATCGCCTCGGGTGGGGTGGGGGCGGGGGCCTCGCGGCTGGTGAGCGGCAGCCGGCCGGTGCATGGGGAGCTGGAGGCGCGGCTGGCCGCCTGGCTGGGGCGGGAGCGGGTGCTGCTCTTTCCCAGTGGCTTCCAGGCCAACATCGCTGCGGTGGCGGCCCTGGCCGATCGCCACAGCCTGGTGCTCGCCGACCGGCTGATCCACCACTCCCTGCTGGTGGGGGTACAGGCCTCCGGCGCCCAGCTGCGCCGCTTCGCCCACAACGACCTGGCCGCTCTGGATCGGCTGCTGGGCGAGGCACGGGCCAGCTCTGCCGTGCGGCGCCTGGTGGTGCTCAGTGAGAGCCTGTTCAGCATGGAGGGCAGCAGCCCCGATCTGCCGGCGCTGTCGGCCCTCTGCCAACGGCATTCGGCCCTGCTGCTGATCGATGAGGCCCATGCCCTGGGGGTGCTGGGCCCCGGCGGACGCGGGCTGGCCCACGGGCTGGCGGGGGTGCACCTGGTGAGCGGCACCTTCGGCAAGGCCTTCGGCAGTGGTGGCGCCTTCCTGGCCACGGGCGATCTGCTCGGCGACTGGCTGCTGCAGCGCTCCGGCGCCTTCCGCTATTCCACCGCCCTGGCCCCGCCCCTGGCGGCGGCAGCCCTGGCCGCCCTTGATCTGCTGGAGGAGACCCCCGACCTGGGGTCGAAGTTGTTGGAGCGTGCCGAGCGCTGGCGAACTTCCCTGACGGCGGCCGATTGGCCGCTGGTGGCAGGCCAGGGGCCGATCCTGCCGTTGCTGGTGGGCGAAGACGATCGGGCCCTGGAGCTGCAGCGGCACCTGGAGGCCGCAGGCCTGCTGAGCGTGGCGATCCGCCCACCCACGGTGCCGGCGGGAACGGCGAGGTTGCGGCTGGTGCTGCGCAGCGACCTGCCGCCCGGCACCCTGGAGCGGCTGCTGGAGGCCCTGGCCCGATGGCGCTGAGCGATCCGGCGGCTGGGGGTGTGCAGCTGCTGGCGATGCACGGCTGGGGGGCGACCACCGGGCCTGGGCCCCCTGGGGCGGCCGCCGCCCGGCGTGGTTGGAGCCTGGGTTGGGGGGAGCGGGGCTACGGCCATCAAGTGCAGCTGGAGCCGCAGTGGTCGGGCACGGGACGCCGCGCCCTGCTGGTCCATTCCATGGGGATTCACCTGGTTCCCGGTGCCGTGCTGGCCGCGGCCGAGGCGGTGGTGCTGCTGGCCAGCTTTGGGCGCTTCGTGCCCCCAGGAGCCCCCGGGCGCCGCGGACAACTGGCCCTGGAGGCCATGGCCAATCGCCTGAGCAACGGCGACAGCGATGGCTTACTCAAAGACTTCCTGGCCCAGGCCGCCGCCCCCGACCCCGAGGAATTGCTGCCAGCAGGGCCCCGGGAGGAGGGGTGCCCCCGCCGGCCAGGGTCGCCTGCTCGCTGACCTCGACCTGCTCGGCCGCCTCACCGCGCTGCCGGAAGCGTTTCCAGCCAGCGCAGCGGTGCTGGTGGTGGAGGCGGGCGACGACCGGATCGTGGCCCCTGAGAGCCGTCGCCTGCTGGTGGAAGCCCTCCCCAGGGCCAGCCACTGGACCCTGGCGGGTGCCGGCCACAGCCTGCTGCGGGCCGATCTGCTCACTCCAGTGCTGAACTGGCTGGAAGCGGCGCTTTCCGCGGAAGTCAGCGGCCATGGTTGATCTGCTCACAAAGCCCGGCGGCAGCCCCCCACAGCCAACGGAACCGTTCCCACTGGAGGTGCGCCGGCGCTTCGCCCGCAGCGCCGGCCGCTACGAGCAGCTGGCGCACCTGCAGCGGGCCGTGGCCTGGCGCCTGGGCCACCTCAGCCGCGACCTGCCCCTGCCGCAAGGGCCCGCAGCTGATCTGGGGGCGGGCAGTGGCCTGCTGGCGCGGGCCCTGGAGGCCCAGCGGCCTGAACTCACCATGCTGCGCCTCGACCACTGCGCCGAGCTGCTGCGCCAGGGGAGCGCTCCGCTTGTCCTGGAGCCGACGGCTCCCCACCAGCTCCCTCCCTGCTCTGGGATCTCAACGGGGGGCTGCCGGATGAGCTGGAGGGCGCGGCCCTGCTGGCCTCCAGCTTCGCCCTTCACTGGCTGGAGCAGCCCCTGGCCCAACTGGAGCAGTGGTGCCGGGCGCTCCAGCCCGGAGGCTGGCTGGTGCTGGCGGTGCCCACCCAGGGCAGTTTTCGCCAATGGCAGCAGGCGGCCCAGGCGGCACATGTGCCCTGCAGCGCCCTGCCCCTGCCCGAGGCCCAAGCGTTGCAAGCGACCTGCAGCACCTGGCTGGAGCTGCGGGTGGAGCGGAGGCTGCCGTTCAGCCGCACAGCCCCCAGCGCCTTGGCCTTGCTGCGCGAGCTCAAGGGGCTCGGGGCCAGCGCCAGCCGCGTGAGGCCCCTGTCGGCAGGGGAGTTGCGGGCCCTGGAGGCCCACTGGCCCGCCCAGGGAGCCGTGAAGGTCCTGAGCTGGGAGCTGCAGATCCTGGTGGGTCAAAAGCCCAGGCGGCGGCCATGACAGAAGCCCTGCGGCTGGTGGTCTGCGGCACCGACACCGACGTGGGCAAGACCGTGGTCAGTGCCCTGCTGGTGCAGGGGCTGGGGGCCACCTACTGGAAACCCGTGCAATGCGGCCTGGAGGGCGGCGGCGACAGCGACCGGGTGCGGGAGCTGCTGGAGCTGCCTTCTGATCGGGTGCTGCCGGAGGCCTACCGGCTGGCGGCCCCGGTGTCGCCCCACTGGGCGGCGCAGCAGGAGGTGCTGCGCATTGAGGAGACCCGGCTGGCGCTGCCGGCGGTGAGCGGCCCGCTGGTGGTGGAGACGGCCGGAGGGCTGCTGGTGCCCCTGCGGCTCGACTGGCTGCAGATCGATCAGCTGCGCCTCTGGAACCTGCCGGTGCTGCTGGTGGCCCGCAGCGGCCTGGGCACCTTGAACCACACCCTGCTGTCGGTGGAGGCCCTGCGCCAGAGGGGCCTTTCCCTGCTCGGGATCGTGCTCAACGGGCCGCCCCACCCCAACAACGCATCCACCTTGAACGCCCTGGCGGGGGTGCCGGTGCTGGCCCAGCTGCCCACCCTTGAGCGTCTCGATCGGGAGACCCTGGAGGCGCAATGGCAGCTCAGCGGACTGGGCCAGCACCTGCAGCTGGGCCCTAACCTGCGCCCATGAGCAAGACCCACCTGCTGGTGACGGGGGCCCTGTTCGCTCTGTGCGCCGGCATCCTGGTGCTGTTCACCGACATCGAGGTCGGGGTCTACCGCTGGTTCAGCTGCGGCCCCCTGGCCGCCGCCAACGAACAGCGCTCGAAGGTGTGCGAGTAGAACCCAGCCCAGCCTTGCCCCCCAGCGCTGGCATCCCCACCTCTGGCACCCCACCACCCAGGTGGCCAGCGCCGATCCACCCCTGCGGGCGGTGCGCGGCCGGGGCGCCCTGCTGGAGCTCGACGACGGCCGCCAGCTGATCGACGCCATCAGCAGCTGGTGGGTGACCCTGCACGGCCACGCCGAACCGTCAATCGCCGCGGCCGTGGCGGCCCAGGCCACGGAGCTGGAGCAGGTGATCTTCGCCAACTTCAGCCACCCCCCGCCGAGCAGCTGGCGGACGCCCTCAGCGCCCGCAGCGGCCTGGAGCGCCTGTTCTTCTCCGACAACGGCTCCACCGCCGTGGAGGTCGCCCTCAAGATCGCCTGGCAGTGGTGGCGCAACCGGGGGAGCCCAGGCGCCAACTGATTGCCTTCGAGGGGGCTTATCACGGCGACACCATGGGGGCGATGGCCCTGGGGGCCCGATCCCCGTTCACGGCCCCCTTCGATGAGCTGCTGTTCGAGGTGGCCCGCGCCCCCTGGCCCGCCACCTGGTGGGGGGATGAAGGGGTGGAGCCCCGCGAGCGTCTGGCCCTCGAGAGGCTGGAGCAGTTGCTGGAGACCCCCACCGCGGCGGTGATCCTGGAGCCCCTGGTGCAGGGGGCCGCCGGCATGGCCATGGTGCGCGAGGGCTTCCTGCGCGAGGTGGAGCGGCGGGTGCGCGCCGCCGGCGCCCTGCTGATCGCCGATGAGGTGCTCACGGGCTTCGGGCGCACCGGCGCCCTGTTCGCCTGCCAGCGGGCCGGCCTGACCCCCGACCTGATCGCCCTCTCCAAGGGGCTGACCGGAGGCTTCCTGCCCATGGGGGTGACCCTGGCCCGCGAGGCCCTGCATGCGGGCTTCATCGGCGCCAGCGAGCGCACCTTCCTGCACGGCCACAGCTTCCACCGCCAATCCCCTTGGCTGTGCCGCCGCCCTGGCCAGCCTGACGCTGCTGGAGGCGAACCCTGGGCGCTACGAGCGCTTCGAGGCCCGTCACCGGCCCCACCTGGAGGTCCTGGCGCAGCATCCCAAGCTGCGTTTTCCGCGCCTGATCGGCACGATCGCCGCCATCGATCTGGTGTTGGAGAAGCCCGGCTACTTCAATCCCGCCGGTCGGATCGTGCAGCGCCGGGCCCTGGCCGAGGGGGTGTTTCTCAGGCCCCTGGGCCAGGTGATCTACCTGCTGCCGCCCCTCTGCCTCGATGACACCCAGCTGGAGCAGTGCTATGGCGCCATCAGCCGGGCCCTGGAGGCTCTCTAGCGAGCGCTAGGGCCCGGCCAGGATCGCCGCTTCGGCATCGGCCCGCGAGAGCCCGTAGGGAAACCGGCGCTCGCTGATCTGACCCTGGTGCTGCCAGCGCACGGTGAACGCCTCCACCTCCAGCTCGATCAGGGCGCTCCACTGGGGCTGGTGCAGATCCCAGAGGCAGGGGTTCTGGCGCTGCTGGCTGCCCCCAACCCACGCAGCCAGCTCTCAAGCGCCGGCAGCGGGTGCTTGTAGAGAGGCGTCTGGGGGTGGGGAGTGTCGGCATTCCCGGCGCTCACGCCTGGCTGGGATCCATCCTGCACCGCAGCGGCCCCTGGCGGCGCCGGAATCAGCCTCAGATTCGCCGCCGCCGCTTCCCCCACCAGCTGGGTTGACGCACCAGTTCCGTACCCTGCACCCAGGCCATCCCCACCCCCAGCACCAGGCTGGCCGAGAGGGCCAAGCCGAGCAGCAGCAGGGCAAACCACTCGCCACTGGAGAAATCCCTGCGGACGGGCCGAAGCCTCGGTTCACCGCGGCGCGGCACCGGCACGGGCCTTGGCGGGGCAGGGGGACGCAGGAGGCCGTCGTAGGCCTCACGCCGGGCCGGATCGCTGAGGGTGGTGTAGGCCTCCTGCAACAGACGGAAGCGCTCATTGGCCTCGGCGGCGGGCAGGCTGGTGGTGTCGGGGTGGTAGCGCTTGCTCAGGCTGCGGAAGGCCCGCCGCAGCTCCTCCACCGTGGCGCTCGGCGGCAGCTGCAGCAGCTCGTAGTGGGTCTGTCGCGTGGGTTCTCCGCCAGCCACCAGCGAACGACCGGGTGTGCGGGATCCTAGAGAGAACGACCGTCCCCGTCCGAGCGGATGCCCGCCGAATCCGGTACCGCCTTCCCTGGCGCCAGCGAGCCCGCCGCTGGGCTCTGGCAGGCCCTGGGCTGGACCCCGGATGCGCAGCAACTGGACCTGTTGGAGCGCCTGCAACAGCAGCTGCGCGACTGGAATGGCCGCCTCAACCTCACCCGCCTGGTGGAGGGCGACGATTACTGGATTTCCCAGGTGTTCGATAGCCTCTGGCCGCTCCAGGAGCTGCTGGGTAACCCCAAGGCGGCACCCGATTGCATCGACGTGGGCACCGGCGGCGGCTTCCCCGGCCTGGCGGTGGCGATCGCCCTGCCCAGGGCCCGCCTCACCCTGGTGGATTCGGTCGGGCGCAAGACCGAGGCGGTGCGGGCCATGGCCGCCGCCCTGGGGCTGGCGGAGCGGGTGACCCTGCGCTGCGAGCGGGTGGAGCGCACGGGCCAGGAACGGGCCTGCCGGGGCCACTTCGACCTGGCCATGGCCCGGGCGGTGGCCACCGCCCCGGTGGTGGCCGAATACCTGCTCCCCCTGCTGCGGCCCCAGGGACAGGCGCTGCTCTACCGGGGCCAGTGGAGCGACGGCGACGCCGAGGCGCTGGATCGGGCCCTGGTGCCGCTGAGTGGCCGGCTGGAGCGGCTGGAGCGGCGGGATCTGCCGGGGGAGCGCGGCGTGCGCCATGCCCTCACCCTGGTGGCCACGGGTCCCTGCCCGCGCCTCTACCCCCGCCCGGTGGGGGTGCCCGCCAAGCAACCGCTGGGATCGATCGCCTGAGGCGATCAGTCGCTGGCCATCAGGCGCTGCACCGCCTGCCCACCCACCCGCGCACGCAGGCGCCTGAGCAGGGGTGGGATCCGCTCGGCCCAGGGGCTGCCGCCCAGCACCGCCAGCAACTGGGCTTCGCTCACCTCGCCATCGAGGGCATCGGCATTGGCGCCGGGGAACCAGTGGCCGCCGTGGCCCAGCAGGCCGTAGCGGGCACGCACGAAACCCTCCAGATCCCAGGCCTCCAGGAGGTTGTGCATCCAGAGCAGCGCCGGCAGGTTGATGTCGCCCGGGGTGTGGTTCCAGGCGGGCAATCCCTGCTCCCAGCTGGCCAGCCAGTCAGTTCCCAGGGCCTGCTGACGGGCCCGCTCGAGCCGCTCAAGGATCGGCGGCAGCAGCTCGGCCGCGCGAGGCAACAGGGCCACCGCCTCCAGATGGCGATCGAGATCCTCCGGACCTGCGGCCCCGACGCTGATCGTGTCGATGCCTTCGGCGGCCAGGCAGAACAGGTCGTTGAAGACGATCGGATGCAGGGGGAGCAAAGCTCCAGCAATCGCTCGGAAGGGGTGTGCAGGTGGCCGCCCTTGTCGGTGGGGCTGATCACGAACACACCCATGTCGTGGGCGCCGGCGGCTTCGATCGCCGGGCGGTTGTCCTGGCGGATGAAGTACCAATGGAGATTGATGTAATCGAAGGCGTCGGTGGCGATCGCCTCCAGGATCAGGGCCAAGGGGGCGTGGGTGGAGAAGCCCACATGGCCGATGCGGCCCCGCTCCTGCCAGCGGCGCACCACCTCCAGGCAGCCGCCCGGGCGCAGGCTCTGCTCCAGGTGTTCCGGCAGGTTGAGGCCATGGAGGGTGAGCAGATCAAGCCGCTCCACCCCCAGCCGCTCGAAGCTGAGCGTCAATTCCGCCTCGAAGGCGGCCGCATCCGCCTGGGGTGACACCTTGCTCTGCAGGATGCGGCGCGGATCGGGAAGCTCGGGCAGCAGCGTGCCGAGCTGGCGCTCGGAACTGCCGTAGCCGCGCGCGGTTTCGATGTGGTGGAAACCACTGGCCACGGCCTTCTCGAGGGTGGCCCGCAGGTTCGCCTGGCTCTCGGCGCTGATCGCCTCGCCGGGGAGATCGCTCCAGCTTTGCTGGAAGCGCATGCCCCCGAGCGAGAGCACGGGCATCGCCAGTTCCGTGCGGCCGAAGCGCCGGGTGGGCATCCCTGGCACGAGGCTCATGGCCGCGCCGCGTGGGAACGGGGCAGGGCGCGCTTGAAACGGGCGGGAGCGGGGAGTCCCAAGGGCTGGAGTTCCTGGCAGCGCAGGCCCTCGTTGAGGCCATCGAGTTCCTCATAGGCCACCCAATGGATGCAGTCCACCGGGCAGGTTTCAATCGCTTCCTGGATCGTCTCGGTGCTGTCCCCATCCTGGCGCAGGGCCCGGGAGCGGCCCCAGTCGGGCTCAACCATGAAGGTGTTGCAGGCCACGTGAGCGCAGTAGCGGCAGCCGATGCAGACCGCCTCATCCACCCAGACCGCCTTCTGACGCAGGGCGCCTCCGAGCAGGGGTTCACGCCCGGTGGGTTCAACGGTTGGTGCGGCCGCCGCCGAGAAGGCCAGGGCGGGATCGGACACTTGGCTCAGCCGTCCCAGCGGGTGACCACCAACTCGATGCTGCCGTCGGTGTGCTGGGTCTGCTCACTCACCTGAAAGCCCTCCTGGGTGGAGGCGGCCAGGATTGAGCGCAGGGCATAGCGCTGGGTGAGCTGGGCCAGGAAGCGCTCCACGGGCACCTGCTGCTTCCAGAGATCGAGATCGGTGACCAGCTCAAAACTGCCGCTGACGTCGTTCCAACGGAAGCCGATGTCACCGCCCTCGCCCTGGGGAAGGGTCAGATCGGCGAGCACCGTCTGGCCGCGGTAGCCGCGCACGGGCCGCTGGCCTTCGCTGGGGTCGTGGCCGAGGTCCCGGAGGGCCTCCACCAGCGCCTGGCGATCACGGAGCTCGGTCTTGACGGTGCTGAAATGCGACATCAGACGACAGGATCAAGGGGTGGTGGCGGAGGCGGCCTGGACGGCCTCGACCGGCTGGATCTGGGTGAGGAAGGCGTCGGAGGTGCTGCGGCGCTGTTGCACCGTGCCGAGCCGAGCCTCAATGCGCTCGGTGAGCTGCTCACAGCCATCACCACGCACGCCCTGCACCAACTCCTCCACACGACCATCGGGCCGGATGCGAAAGCGAATGGTGGACTGGGCCATCCCGATTGCCGGAAGGTGGCCTGAAATCTAGCCGGATCAGAACGCTCCCGGGCTCAACTGAACAGCCCGTCCTCAATCAGGGTCTGCAACCGTTCCAGCACCAGGGGCTCCTCCAGCTGCTCAAGGGCCACCCGCGCCTCATCGCGCACGGTGTTGTCGCCATCGCCCAGCAGGGTGGCCACCATCGCCTCCACCAGCTCCTTCTGCCTGGGTTCCACCAGATCGCCGTAGAGCCGCCCCAGCGACCAGGCACTGTTGCTGCGCACCACCGGTTCGCTGTCAATGCGCAAGCTGAGCAGCAACTGGCCGGCCGCCTGATCGGCCTTGGCCAGCCCCGTGGCCCCCACATCCGCCAGGGAGCCGGCGGCCCAGAGTCGCACCGCCGCCACATCGGTCTGCAGGGCACGGATCAGCGGCCCCAGCACCGGTGCGTCGGGATAGTTGCCCAGGCTCCAGGCCACGGCCTTGCGCACATAGCCGTTGCTGTCGTTCTGGAGCAGGGCCAGCAGGGGCGCCAGCGCCAGCGGATCGGGGTTGCGTCCGAGGGCATAGACGGCGCTCATGCGCTCGATCGGGCAGCTGGCCTCCAGCAGGGGCAGCAGCACCTGGATCGCGCGCGGGTCGCGGTGTTCGCAGAAGATGCGCAGGCCCTGGACCCGTTCGGCGTGGTCGCCCTTGAGCAGCTGCAGGCCCAGGTCGCACTCAGCGGCCACATCGATCTGGCCCTCATCGAGGGCGTCGAGCTCATCGAGCGGATCGCCGAGCAACTCTTTCGCCAGCTCAGTGGCCAGCATCTCGGGGTCCAGTGCCAGCTCGGGCGGACTGAGCCACAACGGGGGACCCTCAGTGGGCGACGGCGGGAAGGGCAGCGTGGAATCCGTCATGGCCCTGATCGTAAAAGCCCGGGTGTTAGCCGATCGGTGCCGGAGCGGCCATGTCACTGGGCAGCCAGATGCGGGCACTGACGGCGAGCAGGGCCAGGCCGAACAGCAGCATGATCACGGCGGGCAGCAGGGTGGAGCGGAGAAATTGCACGGGCGACCTGGCGATCACCCCATTCTGGCCATGGCGGCGCCCGTAGGGTTCGCCCAGCCGTCCGATCGCCTTGGACCCCGCGCCCTCTGACACCACAGCCAACGCAACCCCTCCCACCGCCTCGGACCAACCCAGGGGCCCCGGCGCCAGCAGGCGCCTCGTGGCGGTGGGGCTCTTGGGCTTCGCCAGCGGCGCCCCGAATAGTGGCCTGGGGGAAGTTTTGCCGATCTGGCTAGCGACCAACGGTGTAGCAGTGGAGCTGATCGGCTTGCTGCCCCTGGCGGGACTGCCCTACGCGATCAAGTTTCTCTGGGCCCCGCTGCTGGATCGCTGGCCGATTCCCTGGCCCGACCGTCGCCGGGGCTGGATCGCCCTGCTCCAGCTGCTGCTGGCGATCGCCATCGCCAGCCTGGCCCTGCTGCAACCAAGCACCAATCCGCGGGCCCTTTTCGCCGTTGGCTTGATGGCCTTGATCGTGGCGGTGCTCAGCGCCACCCAGGACATCGTGATTGATGCCTATCGCACCGATTTACTGCCCCAGCAAGAGCGGGGAGCCGGCGCGGCAGCCAACTCGCTTGGGTTTCGCGGCGGCACCCTGATCCTGGGATCCGGCGCCCTCCTTGTCACCGGTGTGGCTGGTTATCCGCTGGCCTTTGTCGCAGCGGGAGCCTTGATGCTGCTCCTGATCCCCTGCACCCTGGCGGCACCGGAGCTGAAGCCGCTGGAGCAGCCTGTGCTGACCCTTCGTCAGGCCGTCATTGGCCCCGTGCGCGAATTCATCGCCCGCACGGGGAAACGGCGGGCCGTGCAGCTCCTGGCCCTTGTGCTGCTGTATCGCCTGCCGGATGGCCTGCTCGCCCCGATGAGCGGCCCCTTCCTGGTGGCCGAGGGCCTGACAGCAAGCGAAATCGGACTCATCAAATCAGCACTGGGCGTGCTGGCCACCATGGCTGGCGTTGTCATTGGTGGTTTTTTGTTCGGCCGGCTAGGCATGAACCGCAGTCTTTGGCTCTTTGGCATCGCAGGCGCGGCCGGCAACCTTGGCTACTGGCTGGTGGCCCGGGGCACGCCGTCGCTCAAAGCCGTTGCTGGAGCCGTGCTGCTGGAAAACCTATCGAGTGGCCTTGTGGCAACCGCATTTGTTGCTTTGCTGATGAGCCTTTGCAACCCACGCTTCTCGGCCACCCAGTACGCCGTTTTTTCTGGTGTTTATGCCGTCAGCAGCAAGGTGCTGGCGGCCCCTTCCGGCCTGCTGGTGAAGCTCACCAGCTGGGAGCATTTTTCCTGCTTTCTGCGGCAGCGGCAATTCCAGCTTTTTTACTGATGGCTGTGGTCACGCCCTGGGGCGAGAGCCAGGCCCGCGGCGCCTTCGATCCCGAGCGCGATCCCAGCTGAGGCCCGGCGCCGCAACTGCCCGCAGGCCGCATCGGCATCGAGCCCGCGACTGGCGCGCACGCTCACGGCCACGTGCCGGCGCTCAAGCACGGCCTTGAACGCCTGCACCCGCTGCGGCGAAGGCCGCTGGAATTCTTCCTCCTCGATCGGGTTGTAGGCGATCAGATTCACATGGCTCTGGAAGCCCCGCAGCCGCTGGGCCAGGGCATCGGCGTGGCGGGGCAGGTCGTTGACGCCTCCCAGCAGGATGTACTCGAAGCTCACCCGCCGTCCGGTGATCGCCACATAGCGGCGGCAATCCTCCAGCAAGGTCTCGATCGGATAGGCCCGAGCGGTGGGAATCAGTTCCTCCCGCAGGGCCTGGTCAGGGGCGTGGAGGCTCACCGCCAGGGTGAACTGGGCCCGCCCCAGCACCGCCAGGGCCCGCTCCGCCAGCTGAGGCAGGGCTCCTGGCACGCCCACGGTGCTGATCGTGATCTGGCGCTGGGCCATGCCCAGATCACGGCAGAGCGAATGAACGGCAGCGAGCACGGCCTCGACGTTGAGCAGCGGCTCGCCCATGCCCATGAACACCACATGGCTGGGGCGTTGATCCATCACCTCGCGGACGCTCAGCACCTGATCGACGATTTCGTGCACCGCCAGGGAGCGCTGCAGTCCCTGTTGGCCGGTGGCGCAGAAGCGGCAGGCCATGGGGCAGCCCACCTGGCTGCTGACGCAGACCGTGAGCCGATCGCCGGCGGGAATGCCCACGGTCTCCAGGCTGAGGCCGTCGCCCGTGGCCAGCAGCAACTTGATGGTGCCATCGCGGGCGACGCTGCGCTGCAGTTCGCTGGAACGGCCGATCAGGCCGGAACCACCCTGCAGGCGATCGGGTCCGCGCTCCGGGTCACGTTCGCGCTCGGCAAGGCGCTCACGCCAGGCCTTCGGCAGCACGGTGATCGCCTCCAGGCTTCGGGCACCCTTGGCGTAGATCCAATCGTGCAGCTGCCGGCCGCGGAAGGCGGGCTGGCCCTCGGCCACCGCCCACGCTTCCAGCGCTTCGGGCCCCAGACCAAGCAGATGCGGCAGCGCCCCTGGGGCCAGAGCAGGGGGCCCGCTCAGGGCCATGCCAACAGCCCGTGGCCGAGCCAGTACTCCACAGCCAGCAAAGCCACAAAGCCGAGCATCGCGAGGCGGCCGTTGAGCTTCTCGGTGTGGGTGTGAAAGCCGAAACGGGGCAGGCGGCGCTGGGGAACGCGCGTCGGGGCAGGCAGGGTCATCGGCGGTGCAGGGGTCGAACAAAGGGAAGGCCGCTCGCTCCATTGAAGCGAACGGCCAGGGGTGAGCGCTGAGGGGGCTTGCGCTCACTCCTCGCTGAGCAGGCCTTCCTCCTGGAGCCCTTCGATCGCCTCGGGATCGGCAATCAGCACCTCTTCGAGACCCTCATCCACCGCAGGGCGGGCAAAGGCGGCGAAGCTGCTGGCCGTGGCTTCGATGCCATGGCGGCTGCGGGTGGCCTCCAGATCCTCATCGGAGGGGTCGTCGAGCACCACCTGGGAGGCCACCGAGGGGGCCGCTGGCATCTCGACGGTGTAATCCGGGCGCAGGTTCTGGACGCGGCGGTAGCCCGAGGACTCCTCATCGAGGATGTCGGGGTGGGGACCGGCCTCGGCCCGCAGCTCCTCTTCGAAGCCGCTGAAACCGGTGCCGGCGGGGATCAGGCGACCGATGATCACGTTCTCCTTGAGACCCCGCAGCCAGTCACTCTTGCCCTCGATCGCCGCCTCGGTCAGCACCCGGGTGGTCTCCTGGAAGGACGCCGCCGAGATGAAGCTGTCGGTGTTGAGCGAGGCCTTGGTGATGCCCAGCAGCACAGGGGTGAACTCCGCAGGAGCCCCTCCGGTGATCGCCATGGCGCCGTTGACCTGCTCCACCTGACGCAACTCGATCAGCTCGCCGGGCAGCAGGGTGGTGTCACCCGCATCCTCGATGCGCACCTTGCTGGTCATCTGACGCACGATCACCTCGATGTGCTTGTCATCGATGGTGACGCCCTGGGATTTGTAGACGTTCTGCACCTCCTGCACCAGGCGGAATTGCAGATGGGAGATCGCCACCTGGGCCGCGTCGAGGGCCGGGTTGCGGGAGCGCAGATCCTCGAAGTAGCAATCGAGCAACTCGTGGGGGTTGACCGGGCCGTCGGTGAGGAACTCACCGGCGGTGACCTGCTGGCCATCGCTGACCATCACGTTGCGCCCCAGCAGGATCGGGTAGTCGGTGATCATGTCGTCCTGCTCGATCACCGAAACGGTGACCGAATCGCCATCGTCGCCGAGCTTGATCTGCACCGTTCCGGCCTTGCGGCAGAGGATCGCCGATTCCCGCGGACGGCGGGCCTCCAGCAGCTCCTCGATCCGGGGCAGACCCTGGACGATGTCACCGGTCTTCTGACGCTCGAACACCAGCAGGGCGAGGGCGTCACCGCGCTGCACCAGCTCCCCGTCGCGCACATGCAGCACCGAGTCGGGCGAGACCATGTAGGGACGGCCGAGGCGCAGGGTGACCGAGTGGCCATCGATGGCCTCCACCTCGCCGCAATGGCCGGCCAGGACACCGGGGGCGAGTTCATCGCCGTCGACGACCCGCTGGCCAAGGCTGACACTGGCCTTGGCGGAGCCCAGTGCGATGGGCTTGGTGTCGCCGGCGCGCTCCACGATCAACCGGCGAATCGGTTCACCCTCGACAAGATCGGGCAGCTGCACAACCCCATCCTCCTTGCAGAGAATCTGGGTGGTGGCGACCACATCACCGCTCTTGACGGCAATGCCGTCCTCCACCTGCAGCTCCGTGTGGGTGGAGCCGTGGCTGGCGTCGGAGAGGGTGTCGCGGCGCACGAGCAGGGATTCCAGAATCACCAGCTGCAGGCGCTCGATCGTTTTGGCGCGCTTGTCGGGCACCGATTCCACGTCCACCGTCATCTGGGGAGTGGTGTCGTGGGTTTCCAGGATCAGCTGGGTGCGCAACAACTCGATGCTGTCCACCGACTTGATCAGCTCCCCGTCCTTGTAGGTGAGGCGCTGCACGGCCTTGAGACCCAGTGTTGGGCCGCCGTTCTGCTTGATCGTGGCGAGCTCGGGCAGGTGAGCCTCATCGGGAATGGCGTATTCCTCCACCGGCCGCAACAGCAGCGCGCCGCCTTCGGTGGTTTCGACGGCCTCGACGAACTGCATCGCCTCGGCCTTGAGACCCGGGGCGATTTCCTCGCCGGGATTGACCATCTTGCCGTCACCGCCATAGCGGGAGAGCACTTTGCTGTCGCTGATCAGATGCAGCTTGCCGGAGCGGACGATGATCTCCCGCAGGATGTCGTTCTTCTGGGTGACCGTGACGATGCCGGCGGTCTGGCTGAAGATGTCCTTGACCACTTCGGTGCCGGCCTCGATCCACTGGCCGTCCTCGATCATCAACAGGGAGATGTCCTTGTTGATCTCATGGGTTTCCTGGGGGATCCACAGCAGGGTGCCGCCCTTGTTGACCTCATAGCCGTTCTTGGCCGAACGGGCCTTTTTGATCGTGAGCCCGGGGGCGAACTTGACCATGCCGCCGGTGCTGGTGCGGAAGCGATCGTCGGCGAGCTCGGCGATCACCTCGCCACCGCTGATCTTGCTGCCCGGCCGTGTCTTGAGCAGGTAGCGGATGCTGTCCTTGCCCTCGAGGTGCCAGGTCTCACCGGAGTGGGTGGATTCACCCAGCAACTTGCAATCTTTAAGGGTGAGGCTGGCGGTGACGATCTGCACCTCCCTTGAATCACCGGTGGACTCCCGCAGGCGCACGGCGCCGCCGTACTCGCTCACCAGACGGCTCTCGGCGAGCACATCGCCGGTCTTGACCGGTTGGGTGCCGGGCACCACCGGCTGGGCGTTGGGGGAAGGTTGTAGACATCGCCGCTGAGCACCCAGAGACGCCCGAGCCGCTGGGCCTTGAGGGTGATGTTGCCCTGGCGGTCGGTGACCTCCTTGGGCTGGATCACCTCCTCGTAGCGCACCTGGCCGGCCAGGTCACAGATCACATCCTTGCTGGCCTTCTCGACACTCTTCTTGGTGGTGGCACCGGCGGAGATCTGGGCCAGGATCGTGTCAGAGGGCAGGGTCTGACCGTCGTCGACGAACAGGATCGAACCGCTGGTGATGTCCAGCTTCTGCACCTTGCCCTTGCCGCTGGGCTTCACCTGCAGGGTGAAATCAAGCTCGGCGATCTGGGCCTCCACACCATGGGGGTGCGGAAGGGACGCACCCGGGCCTTGCTGCCGAATTCGATCGTGCCCTCCACCACGGAACGCACCACGCCACTTTCGGCCGTGGACACACCACCGGTGTGGAAGGTGCGCATGGTCAGCTGGGTGCCCGGCTCGCCGATGGACTGGGCGGCGACGATGCCGACGGCTTCGCCGAGATCGACGAGTTCGTTGTGGGCCAGGGCCCAGCCGTAGCACTTGCGGCAGACCGAACGGGCGGCCTCGCAGGTGAGCGGCGAGCGCACTTTCACGCTGCGCACACCGGCGGCCTCGATGCGGCGGGAGAGGGGCGGGTCGATCTCGCCGTCGCGGGGGACCAGGACCTCGCCATTGGCATCCAGCACCGGCTCGGCCGCCAGGCGCCCCACCAACTTGGCGGCGTACTTGCCCTTGTCATCGGCATCGATGGGGATGCAGCGGGTGGTGCCGCAGTCGTCCTCGCGCACGATCACGTCCTGGGCGACGTCCACCAGACGGCGGGTGAGGTAACCGGAATCCGCCGTGCGCAGGGCGGTGTCGACCAGTCCCTTGCGAGCTCCATACGAGGAGATCACGTACTCGGTGACCGTGAGGCCCTCACGGAAATTGGTACGGATCGGCAGGTCGATGATCTCCCCCTGGGGGTTGGCCATCAGGCCACGCATGCCCACCAGCTGACGCACCTGGGACATGTTCCCCCGGGCGCCGGAGTTGGCCATCATCCACACCGAATTGAGTGGATCGTTCTCGTTGAAGTTCCGCCGCACGGCCTCCACCAGCCGTTCGTTGGTTTCGGTCCAGGTGTCGATCACCTTGGTGTGGCGCTCAACTTCGGTGATCTCCCCCAGCCGGTAGCGCTCCTCGGTGGCGGTGATCTGCTCCTCTGCTTCGCGAAGCAGCGCCGGCTTGTCGCTGGGGATGCGCAGGTCGTCAACGGAAATCGACACCGCCGCCTGGGTGGCGTAGTGGAAGCCCAGATCCTTGAGCTCATCGGCCATCGAGGCGGTGGCCGCCGTGCCGTGGTTCTTGTACGCCCAGGCCACCAGGTTGCGCAGGGCCTTCTTGTCGATCACCCGGTTGCGGAACGGGGGAGCCGCCTTGCTGAGCGGAGCGCAGGCACCAAGCACCGGGGCTTCAACGACCGGCTCGATGGCCTTGGCGGCCTTCTTGGAGGTTTTCTTGGCGGGGGTGGTGGTCATGGCTGGGCGCGGAGGGGGAAGCGGATGGAGCAGGCGTTGAGGATTCGGTTCGGCCCGGAGATCAGGTGGCGGCCACGGCGGAAATGATCGTGTTGTTCATCACGACTCGTCCCACGGTGGTGAGCAGATAGCGGCTGATCAGGGCGCCGTCTTCGTCGAAGCGGTCGCGGCGGTAGCGCCACTGTTCGATGCGGGTGCCATCGCTGAGGGTTTCCTCCTTGATCGGTGCATCGCCTTCGTCGTCGTCGTCGACCCCACCGCTGAAGCGCACCCACACCCAATCGTGCAGAACGAGGTGCTTTTCATCGAAGGCGCTGATCACATCGCTGAGGCCGGCGAAGGTGAGGCGGCGGTCACCGAAGGCGGGCTTGCTGGCGCCGGGCTCCACAGCCGTGAGGTAATAGGAACCAAGCACCATGTCCTGGGAGGGCGTGATGATCGGCTCGCCGGTGGCGGGCGAGAGGATGTTGTTGCTGGCCAGCATCAGCATGCGGGCCTCGGTCTGGGCCTCGATCGCGAGGGGCACGTGCACGGCCATCTGGTCACCGTCGAAGTCGGCGTTGAAGGCGGGGCACACCAGCGGATGCAGCTGGATGGCGCGGCCGTCCACGAGCTTCGGCTCGAAGGCCTGAATGCCGAGGCGGTGAAGGGTAGGTGCCCGGTTCAAAAGAATCGGGTGACCCTCGATCACCTCCTGGAGCACCTGCATCACCTCATCGTCGGCGCGCTGGATCAGCTTCTTGGCCGCCTTGATGTTGTTGACGATGTTCTGGCGGATCAGGCGATGGATCACGAACGGCTGGAACAGCTCGATCGCCATCTCCTTGGGCAGACCGCACTGGTGCATCTTGAGCTTGGGACCCACCACGATCACGGAACGACCGGAGTAGTCGACCCGCTTGCCCAGGAGGTTCTGACGGAATCGACCCTGCTTGCCCTCGATGATGTCGCTGAGCGATTTGAGCGGACGGTTGTTGGCACCCACCACGGTGCGGCCGCGGCGGCCGTTGTCGATCAGGGCATCGACAGCCTCCTGGAGCATCCGCTTCTCGTTGCGGACGATGATTTCGGGAGCGAGGATTTCCTGCAGCCGCGCCAGGCGGTTGTTGCGGTTGATCACCCGCCGGTAGAGATCATTCAGGTCGCTGGTGGCGAAGCGGCCGCCATCGAGCTGCACCATCGGGCGCAGGTCGGGGGGATCACCGGGATCACATCCAGCACCATCCATTCGGGCTTGGCCCCGGTGGCGATGAAGTTGTCGATCACGCGCAGGCGCTTGATCAGTTTGGCCCGCTTCTGGCCCTTGCTGCCGTTGATCTCACCGCGCAGCTGTTCGGCGATTTCGGGCAGGTTGAGATCGTTGAGCAACCGCTTGAGCGCCTCGGCGCCGATGCCCACCTCGGGCTCATTCTCGATCTCGGAATCCTCGGCGTAGATCTGGTCCTCGATTTCCAGCCACTCGTCTTCGGTAAGCAGCTGCTTGTAGGTGAGGTCTTTGTGATCCCCCTTCTCGAGCACCACGTAGCAGTTGAAGTAGACGATCTGCTCCACATCCCGCAGGGGCATGTCGAGCAGGATCGCCACGTAGCTGGGGATCCCCTTGAGATACCACACATGGGAGACCGGAGCCGCGAGCTTGATGAAGCCCATGCGGTGCCGGCGCACCCGGCTTTCGGTGACCTCAACGCCGCAGCGCTCACAGACGATGCCCCGGTGGCGCACCCGCTTGTACTTGCCGCAGTGGCATTCCCAGTCCTTGGAGGGGCCGAAGATCTTCTCGCAGAAGAGCCCGTCCATCTCGGGCTTGAGGGTGCGGTAGTTGATCGTTTCCGGCTTCGTCACCTCGCCCACCACCTGACCGTTCGGCAGGGTGCGCTGCCCCCACTGCATGATCCGCTCGGGCGAAGCGAGCGTGATCTTGACGTAGTCGAAGTGGTTCTCGATGCGTGAATTACTGTTCGTCATGGCCGGAGAGCGCGCGGAGGTAGGACTTACTCAGTGGGATCCAGGGGAAGGGCGCCGGGCACCCTCCCCGATCGATCAGGGATCAGTCGTCATCGAAATCGGCGACACCGAGCGATTCGTAGGTGGGGCGGTTGGGCGTGCTGCGGCGAGGATTGACGTCCTGCATCAGATCGACTTCCTCCCCAGCATCGGTGTAGACGGCGATGTCGAGGCCGAGCGACTGCAGCTCGCGCATCAGCACCTTGAACGACTCCGGGGTGCCGGGGCGGGGGATGGGCTTGCCCTTGACGATCGCGTTGAGCGCTTCGTTGCGGCCCTGCATGTCGTCGGATTTGACGGTGAGCAGTTCCTGCAGGGTGTAGGCGGCGCCGTAGGCCTCCAGGGCCCAGACCTCCATCTCTCCGAGCCTCTGGCCGCCCTGCTGGGCCTTGCCGCCCAGGGGCTGCTGGGTGACCAGGGAGTAGGGGCCGGTGGAGCGGGCGTGGATCTTGTCGTCGACCAGGTGCACCAGCTTGAGGATGTGGGCGTAGCCCACGGTGACCGGCTGATCGAAGGGTTCGCCGGTGCGTCCATCGACCAGCTGGATCTTGCCAGGATTGTCGGGGTTGTAGACCCAGTCTTTTCCAGGCTGATCGCGGGCCGCTTCAAGGAACGCCTGCACGGTTTCCTTGGATTTTTCGGCGCCGTGCATCTCATCGAAGGGCACCACCTTCACCCGGGCATTGAGGTGAGAGGCGGCCCAGCCCATCAGGCACTCGAACACCTGTCCCACGTTCATCCGGCTGGGAACGCCCAGTGGATTGAGCACGATGTCGATCGGAGTGCCATCGGGCAGGTAGGGCATGTCTTCGCGGGGAAGAATGCGGCTGATGATGCCCTTGTTGCCGTGGCGACCGGCCATCTTGTCGCCCACCTGGATCTTGCGCCGCTGGGCCACGTAGACCCGCACCACCATGTTGGCGCCGGGCGGTAGTTCATCGCCCTGCTCGCGGGTGTAGATGCGTACATCGACGACCCGGCCGCGCTCGGTGCTCGGCACCCGCAGGGAGTTGTCACGCACGTCGCGAGCCTTCTCACCGAAGATGGCGCGGAGCAGCTTCTCCTCGGGGGCTGGTCGGATTCGCCCTTGGGGGTCACCTTGCCCACGAGGATGTCTCCCGACTCCACGAAGGCGCCGATGCGGATGATGCCCATCTCATCGAGGTGACCCAGGCTCTCCTCGGCCACGTTGGGAATTTCCCGGGTGATCTCCTCGGGGCCAAGCTTGGTCTGACGGGCCTCGATCTCGTACTTCTCGATGTGCACCGAGGTGTAGAGGTCGTCCTGGACGAGCCGCTCGCTCACCAGGATCGCGTCCTCGTAGTTGTAACCCTCCCAGGGCATGTAGGCGATGAGGACGTTCTGGCCAAGGGCGATTTCACCGCCCTCACAGGCGGATCCATCGGCCAGCACCTGACCGGCGATCACCGGATCGCCCTGCCGGACGATCGGGCGCTGGTTCAAACAGGTGTCCTGGTTGGAGCGCTGGTATTTTTGCAGGTGGTGGATGTGGTCCAACCCCTGCTCATCGCGGATCACGATGGCGGTGGCATCCACGAACGTGACCGTGCCGTTGACCGTCGTGATCGGCACCATGCCTGAGTCACGGGCGACCTGGGTTTCCAGGCCCGTGCCCACCAGGGGCCGCTCGGGGCGCAGCAGCGGCACCGCCTGGCGCTGCATGTTCGACCCCATCAGGGCGCGGTTGGCGTCGTCGTGCTCAAGGAAGGGGATCAAAGAGGTGGCCACCGAGATCACCTGCACCGGCGAGAGCTGGACGTAGTCCACCTGCTCGGGGGGCACTTTCTCGAAGTCCTGGCGGTAGCGCACGGGCACCAGCTCGGCCGTGATCCGGCTGGTGGAGTCGGTGGGGACATCACCCGGTGCGACGCGGCACTCGTCCTCGAGGTCGGCGGAAAGGTAGATGGGATCGCCCTGCTTGATGACGATGCCGTCTTCGACGCGCCAGAAGGGGGTTTCGATGAAGCCGTACTCGTTCACCCGGGCATGGGTGGCGAGCGAACCGATCAGACCGGCGTTGGGGCCCTCAGGCGTTTCGATCGGGCAGATGCGGCCGTAGTGGGAGGGATGGATGTCGCGCACGGCGAAACCAGCCCGCTCCCGGGTGAGCCCCCTGGGCCGAGGGCGCTGATGCGGCGCTTGTGGGTCAGCTCGGCCAGGGGATTGGTCTGGTCCATGAACTGGCTGAGCTGGCTGGAGCCGAAGAACTCCTTGATCGCCGCCACCAGGGGTTTGGGGTTGACCAGTTGGGCCGGGGTGAGCGATTCGGTCTCACCGACGGTCATCCGCTCCTTGATGATCCGCTCCAGGCGGTTGAGGCCCACCCGCACCTGGTTCTGAAGCAGTTCGCCCACCGAGCGCACGCGGCGGTTGCCCAGGTGGTCGATGTCATCGAGGCTGGCGCCGCCGACATCGAGTTCCAGGTTGATCAGATAGTCGATCGTCGAGAGCACGTCCTCGGCGGTGAGGGTGCGCACCGCGTCGGGGATGGTGAGACGGAGCTTCTTGTTGATCTTGTAGCGGCCCACCCGACCGAGGTCGTAGCGCTTGGGATCGAAGAAGCGGCTGTGCAGCAGCTGCTGGCCGCCACTCACCGAGGGCGGTTCGCCCGGACGCAGCTTCTTGTAGAGCTCCAGCAGGGCCTGTTCCTCAGAAGAGATGCCCTCGTCGTTGGCGGCCTCAATCGACTTGCGGTAGTACTCGGGGTGCCGCAGCTTGTCGAGCACGTCGTTGTCCGACAGGCCGATGGCCCGCATCAGCACATGGGCGTTGATCTTTCGTGTTTTGTCGACCCGCACGTGCAGCAGGTCGTTCTTGTCGGTCTCGAACTTGAGCCAGGCGCCCCGGTTGGGGATCAGGCTGGCGTTGAAGGTCTTGCGGCCGTTCTTATCTTGGTCGTCCTTGAAATAGACCCCAGGGCTGCGCACGATCTGGTTCACGATCACGCGCTCGGCACCGTTGATGATGAAGGTGCCGCGCTCGGTCATCAGGGGCAGTTCGCCGATGAACACCTCCTGCTCTTTGATCTCACCGGTTTCCTTGTTGACAAGGCGGCAGGTGACATACATCTGGGAAGCAAAGGTGGCATCACGCCGCTTGGCATCTTCCACATCGTGGCGAGGACGCTTGAGGCGGTACTCGCTGCCGATGAAGTGCAGCTCGAGCTTGCCGGTGTAATCGGTGATGGGCGAGAAGCTCTCAAGCTCCTCGATCAGCCCCTTCTCCAGGAACCATTTGAAGCTTGCCCGCTGCACCTCGACCAGATCGGGGAGGTACGTAGCGGTCTTGGCGACCTGGATCGCGCTACTCATGCGGGGTCCTGCAGGAACGGGTTCAAAGGGGTTTTGGCCTGGAGCTCCCACGCGAACAGCCGCCCCCGGTCAGGGACGGCTGCTGCGCGGCGATGCCTAGAGAGCTCGGATCAAGACTGCCGACGACGACAAGGCACCGGTGATGGTGGTGGACGCATTCGGGAGGCAGGAGCACGATCGGATATCGATTTTGCTGCCAGGCCAATAAATCATCATACACTGGCCCCAGGCAGGCTGAAGAGCTTCTGTGCGTTTGCCGTGCTGGTGCGGGCCACCAGATCGAGGCTTTCGCCGCGCAATTCAGCCATCCGCGCCGCCACGGAAGCCACAAAGGCCGGCTCGTTGCGTTTGCCCCGCCGCGGCACCGGAGCCAGGAAAGGGCAATCGGTCTCGATCAGATAGCGCTCCGCGGGCACCAGGCGGGCGCAGGCGTGGGTGACCTCCGCCCGGGGGAAGGTGACCGTGCCGCTGAAGCTGATGGACAGGCCCAGCTCCAGGAAGCCCTCCATCTCTTCGGGAGTGCCGCCCCAGCAATGCATCACACCCCGAGGGCAGCGGCCGTCCGTGCGCCTGCGGCGCAACAGCTCAAGCATGGCCTCGGCCGCGTCGCGGCAGTGGATGATCACCGGCAGATCGAGCTCCACGGCCAGATCCAACTGGGGGACAAGCACCGCCAGCTGCTGCTCGAGGTTGGTCTCGCGATAAAGATCCAGCCCCAGCTCACCGATGGCGACCACCCGTGGGTCATCGAGGGCGGCCTGGCGCAGCACCTGCGCGGTGTCGGCCTGCCAGTGCTGGGTGTCGAGGGGTGAACCCCCACGGAATAACGGAGTTCCGCAAAGCGATCCGCCAGGGCCCGGATCGCTGGGATTTCCGCCGGCTCGACACAGGCATGCAGCAAGGCCGTTACCCCAGCCTCCCGCCAGCGCTGGGCCACCGCCTCGAGGTCATCGTCGAATTGACGAAAGACAATGTGGCAATGGCTGTCGACGAGCACCGGTGGGGCCAGCTGAGCCTGGGGATGTTCGCCCAACTGGGCCACCATGGGCTCAGGCCTGGGCACCGGCAGGCTCAATGGCCCGCTTGACCACCGCGCTCAGGCGGGATTTGTGGTTAGCCCCGGTGTTGCGGTGGAGCACGCCGATCTTGACCGCCTTGTCGATCTTGCTGAAGGCGGCATTGAGGCTGGTCTGCACGGCCTCCTTGGCGGCGCCGCCTGGCTCCTGGGTGTAAGCGCCCGCGGCGGTGATCGTGCGCTTGATCAGCGTGCGCACGGCGGATTTGTAGGTGCGGTTCTGAAGCCGGTTGCGCTCGGCGATCAGGATGCGCTTCTTCGAGGAGGTGTTATTGGCCACAGGCGGTTTGGCGCTGACGATGCAATTAGACACCTTACCGCCCCCTCCCCCTTCCCATGTGGATCTAGCCTTGAACCTGCCCATTCGCTGAGGGGACCGTGGCCGCCAGCTCCCTGATCCCTTCCGCCGCCTCAGCCGGCCCCCTGGCCATCGCTCGCCTCGACGATCAGGAGGCCGCCGCGACGCGGCTCGTGGCGATCGCCCAGCGCACCAGCGGCAGCCAGAGCCAGGAGGCGGCGCGCCGGGTCGACGCGATTCTCGAGCAGGTGCGGGCGGGCGGCGACGCCGCTCTGCAGGAGCTCAGCGAGCGTTTCGATGGGATCCGGCCCGACCCCCTGCGCATTCCTGCCGAGACGATCCAGCGGGCCTGGGAGGCCTGCCCGGAGGATCTCCAATCCGCCCTGGGCCTGGCCCACCGGCGCATCCTCGATTTCCACCAGCGCCAGAAACCCCAGGACCTGGATGTGAAGGGCGTGCACGGGGAGCGGCTGGGGCGCCGCTGGCGACCGGTGGAGCGGGCGGGGATCTACGTGCCCGGGGGCGTGCCTCGTACCCCAGCACCGTGCTGATGAATGCCGTTCCCGCCAGGGTGGCTGGGGTCAAGCGGCTGGTGATGGTGACCCCACCCGGGCCTGAAGGCCGGGTCAACGGCACCGTGCTGGCGGCAGCCCACCTGGCCGGCGTCGAGGAGATCTACCGGGTGGGGGCCCAGGCGATCGCCGCCCTGGCCTACGGCACCGAATCGGTGCCCAGGGTTGATGTGATCAGCGGCCCCGGCAACCTCTACGTCACCCTGGCCAAAAAGGCCGTCTACGGCACGGTGGGGATCGATTCCCTGGCCGGCCCCAGCGAGGTGCTGGTGATCGCCGACCAGAGCGCCCGCGCCGACCAGGTGGCCGCCGATCTGCTGGCCCAGGCGGAGCACGATCCCCTGGCGGCGGCCATCCTGCTCACCACCAGCAGAGATCTGGCCGAGGCCGTGCCTCGGGCGCTCGCTGAGCAGCTGGAGGGCCATCCCCGCGCCGAGCTCTGCCGGGCCGCCCTCAACGACTGGGGGCTGATTGTGCTCTGCCCCTCGCTGGAGGCGGCGGCCCAGCTCAGCGACCGCTTCGCCCCGGAACATCTCGAACTGCTGGTGGAGCGCCCCGAACCCCTGGCGGGACGCATCCAGCACGCCGGCGCCATCTTCCTGGGGGCCTGGAGCCCGGAAGCTGTGGGTGACTATCTGGCCGGCCCCAACCACACGTTGCCCACCTCAGGGACGGCCCGCTTCGCCGGGGCCCTGAGTGTGGAAACCTTCCTGCGCCACACCAGTCTGATCCAGTTCAATCGTCAGGCCCTGGAGGCCACCGGCGGTGCCGTGATCGCCCTGGCTGAAAGCGAGGGGCTCCACAGCCACGCCGACTCCGTGCGCCGTCGGCTCGACTGAAGGCCCTTGCGGGCGGGGCCTCAGCGGCGGACCAGATCCCGTACCCCGGGCACGCCGTCGACCAGATCGCCCACCAGCACCTGGTCGGTGAGGTTCACGAACAGGCCGTTCTCCAGCACACCGGGCAGGTTGTTGATCGTGGCCTCCAGGGCCAGGGGATCAGCGATGCCGCCGGCGAAGCGCACGTCGAGCACCAGGTTGCCCTGGTCGGTGACCACAGGACCCGCCTTGCGCACGGCCATGCGCAGTTCGGCGTTGCCCCCCAGCTCAGCTAGCTCAGCCTGCACCTGACGCCAGGCGCCGGGCAGCACCTCCACCGGCAGCAGGAACGCCAGGTTGAGGCGCTCCACCAGCTTGGAGGCATCGACCACCACCACGAAGCGCTCGGCCCGGCGGGCCACCAACTTCTCCTGCACATGGCAGGCGCCGCCCCCTTGATCAGCTGGAAGGCCGGGTCCACTTCGTCGGCCCCGTCGATGGCCAGGTCGATGCGCTCGATCGCGTTGAGGCTCTTGAGCGGGATGCCCAGCTCGGCCGCCAGCACCTCCCCTGAAACGAGGTGGTCACGCCGGTGATGTCGCTCAGCTCACCCCGCTGCAGCTTCTGCCCCCAGCTCCTTGATCATCAGCGCGGCGGTGGAGCCGGAACCCAGCCCCAGCACCATGCCGTCCTGGATCTGCTCCACGGCCGCGCGGGCCACCGCCGCCTTCATGCGGTCCTGGAGATCAGACATCACGGCGTTTCCGGAGGGCCGTGACCGTAGCAAGGGGGCCAGGAAGAAGCCTCAGCCGGCCTGGGGCAGCGCCGCCGGCCGGATCGAAAGCTTCAGTTCGGTTTCGCCTCGGATCACCGTCAGGGGCAGTCCCACCCCCACCTTCGACGCCTCCACCGCCAGCAGCAGGGCGGCTGGATCGCCGATCGGCCGATCGGCCACCGCCACCACCAGATCCCCGCGGCGCAGCCCCGCCGCCTCGGCCGGGCTGTCCTGCAGCACCCTCTGCACCAGCGCCCCATCCCGCTCCGGCAACCGCAGCAGCGCATTGGGGTCGTCGTTGTTGGAGCGGGCCCGGCGGACCGTGAGCGGCACCAGCTGCAGCCCCAGGTAGGGATGCACCACGGCGCTACCGGTGCTGAGCTGCTGGGCCACCCCCTTGGCCAGGTTGATCGGGATCGCGAAACCCAGGCCAGCGCCTGGACCGGCCCGCACCAGGGTGTTGATGCCGATCACCTCGCCGGAGGCATTGATCAACGGACCACCGGAATTGCCCGGATTGATGGCGGCGTCGGTCTGGATCAGTTCGAGCCGCTTGTCGGAAAAGCCCAGGCTGTTGATGTTGCGGTGCAGGCTGCTGACGATGCCCAGGGTGACCGTGCGCTCCAATCCGTAGGGGTTGCCCAGGGCGATGGCCCAATCGCCCACGTCGAGGGCTTCGGAATCACCGAGGGGCGCCGCCTGCAGGCCCTCCAATTCGGGGATGCGCACCACCGCCAGATCGGTGACGGCATCAGCGCCCAACACCGTGCCATCGAGCTGACGCCCGTCGGCAAGGGTCACCTGCACGGCCTCGGCCCGGTCCACCACGTGGGCATTGGTGAGCACCAGTCCATGGGCGTCGATCACGACGCCGGAGCCCTGGCCCAGCTCCCGGGCACCGCCGGAGGGATCACCGAAGAAATCCCGCAGCAGCGGGTCGCTGAAGCCCGGATCGAAGCTGGCCTGGGGCACCTTGCGTTCGGTGTCGATACGGACCACCGCCGGACCCACCTGGCGCACGGCCGCGGCCACGAAGCTGTGGCCACTGGGGAGAGGGTCGGGAATCGCGCTGACCGCAGCGGCGTTCAGTTCGCTGGCGGCGGCTGGACGCACCAGGGGGCCAACCAGCAGCTGAATCAGCAACAGGCTCAACAGCAGGGTCCGGCCACAGGCCAGTGAAAGTTCGTTGCGCATGACAGGACGCTAGGCAAAGGTCACCTTCGGCCGCCAGCGCCGGTGGATGGCTCTAAGTTGCCGCAACCCGACCACATCCCCATGGCCGTGATTCCCCCCGGCGAACGCATGCGCTGCAGCCTCTGCCAAGTGGAGATTCTGGGCATGGTGGGCCGGAACGACCGGGTGCTGTTCAGCCTGGGGCCGCCGGCCACTCGGGCCAAGCTCTGGGCTCGGGTCTGCCAATTCCTGAAGTCTCCCGAGCAATGTGGCCAGTGCCTCAACCAGAATCCCGCCCTGCGGGGGAGGTGGCCGACAGCGACTACTACGCCGAGCCCCCTGCCCTCGACCTGGGCACCCCTTGATCACGTAGGTTGTCGTGGTGCCCGGCGGGCATCACCCTTTTTCGTGGACCCTGGTCCGCGCCAGGGGCAGGTCACTGCAGAAGCCGGTCGGGCCGCCCGACCCGCCCAGTCTCCACCCTTGCCCCATCCGCTCCACGACGATGTCGAAGCCCTGGTCCGCCCATTGGCGGCCGAGGTCGGGTTCGACTTGTGCGGCCTGCAGCTACAGACCCATCGGGTGCCCATGACCGTGCTGGTGCAACTGCGGCCAGCCGGTGGCGGCGACGTCAGCCTCGACGACTGCGCCCGCTTCAGCGGCCTGTTGGGCGAGGCGCTGGAAACAGCGGACCTGCTCGATGAGCCCTACGTTCTTGAGGTCAGCAGCCCCGGGGTCCCTGAGGAGCTGCGCGATGACCGGGATTTCCGCAGCTTCCGCGGCTTCCCCGTCGTCGTCACCGTCCGCGATGGTGAGGGCAGCGAACACGCCCGTGAAGGTCTGCTGCTGGAGCGCGATGAGCAGGCAGTGCACCTCAACGTCCGCGGTCGCCGCAGCCGTATCGCCCGCTCCGATGTGATCGCGGTCCACCTCAGCTCCCCAAGCGAAGGCTGACGCCCTCGCCCCAACCGTTCGACACCCCTTTCCCCCCCGACCCGATGGCGCTCGTTCTTCTCCCCGGTCTGCAGAACCTGATCGAGGACATCAGCGAAGAGAAGAAGCTGTCCAGCGATGTGGTGGAGGCCGCCCTGCGTGAGGCCCTGCTCAAGGGCTACGAGCGTTACCGGCGCACCCTCTACCTGGGCATCAGCGAGGACCCCTTCGAGGAGGACTACTTCAGCAACTTCGACGTCGCCCTTGACCTCGACGAGGAGGGCTACCGCGTGCTGGCGAGCAAGATCATCGTCGAGGAGGTGGAGAGCGAAGACCACCAGATCGCCCTGGCCGAAGTGCAGCAGGTGGCCGAGGACGCCCAGATCGGAGACACCGTGGTACTCGATGTCACCCCGGAAAAAGACGACTTCGGCCGCATGGCCGCCTCCACCACCAAGCAGGTGCTGGCCCAGAAGCTGCGGGACCAGCAGCGCCGCATGATCCAGGAGGAGTTCGCCGATCTCGAAGACCCGGTGCTCACCGCCCGGGTGATCCGATTCGAGCGCCAATCCATCATCATGGCCGTAAGTTCGGGCCTGGGCCGGCCGGAAGTGGAAGCGGAGCTTCCCCGCCGCGACCAGCTTCCCAACGACAACTACCGCGCCAACGCCACCTTCAAGGTGTTCCTCAAGGAGGTGAGCGAGGTGGCCCGCCGTGGCCCCCAGCTGTTCATCAGCCGCGCCAACGCTGGCCTGGTGGTGTATCTGTTCGAGAACGAGGTGCCCGAGATCCAGGAGGGTTCGGTGCGGATCGTGGCGGTGGCCCGCGAGGCCAATCCCCCTCCCGCTCCGTGGGCCCCCGCACCAAGGTGGCCGTCGACAGCGTCGAGCGGGAGGTGGATCCGGTCGGGGCCTGCATCGGCGCCCGTGGCTCGCGCATTCAACAGGTGGTCAACGAGCTGCGCGGCGAAAAGATCGACGTGATCCGCTGGTCCGCCGACCCTGCCCAGTACCTGGCCAACTCCCTCAGCCCAGCCCGGGTGGAGATGGTGCGTCTGGTGGATCCAGCCGGACACCACGCCCACGTGCTCGTTCCCCCCGACCAGCTCAGCCTGGCCATCGGCCGCGAAGGTCAGAACGTGCGCCTGGCGGCCCGGCTCACGGGTTGGAAGATCGACATCAAGAACGCCGCTGAATACGACCAGGGAACCGAAGACGAACGGGTGGCCGAGCTGATTGCCATGCGCGAAGAGGAGGAGGCCCTGCAGGCGGAGGCGGAAGCGCGGCTGGCGGTCGAGCAGGCGATCCGCACCGAAGAAGACGCAAGGCTGCGGGAGCTCTACCCCCTGCCAGAAGACGAGGAGGAGGGTTACGAGGCCTACGCCGACGAGGAGGTCGAGCAGGCCCCTGCCGAGGCAGGCACCGAAGCCGTCACCGAAACCGTCACGGAGCCCAGCAGCGGGGACGAGGCCCGGTGAGCGCCGTCCCCACCCTGCGGCGCTGTGTGGCCTGCCGGGAGGTGCTGGATCGCCGGCAGCTCTGGCGGGTCATCCGACTCGCCGCGGGGGGACTGGCGCTGGATGCGGGCATGGGCCGATCGGCCTATCTCTGTCCGAATGCGGCGTGCCTGGAGGAAGCCAGGCGGCGGAAACGGTTGCAACGGGCCCTGCGCTGCCAGGTTGCGGATTCCATCTACGCCAGCCTCGGCCAGCGACTCGACACCGACCCTGTCGCGGTCTCTGAGGCAAGATGATCAGTGGCCCTCCTGCGCGTGGGGCCCGGCGGCACCTGTTGCCCCGACCAATTGGAGCACTTAATGACCAGCAGCGGCAAAGTCAGGATTTACGAGCTGTCCCGGGACCTGGGCCTGGAGAACAGGGACGTGCTCGATGCCGCCGAAAAGCTTTCGATCGGCGCCCGGAGCCACAGCAGCTCCATCAGCGATGACGAGGCGGTGCGCATCCGCGACCTGATCCAGGGGGAGCGAAGTCCGCCCCGCGGGCTGGATCCGTCGGCGCCGGCGGTCCTCCCAAGGCG
The DNA here is from genome assembly GCF_047395825.1 of Cyanobium sp. ATX-6F1. Taxonomy (NCBI): domain Bacteria; kingdom Bacillati; phylum Cyanobacteriota; class Cyanophyceae; order Synechococcales; family Prochlorococcaceae; genus Cyanobium; species Cyanobium sp. ATX-6F1. The sequence goes on from NZ_JBCEBF010000003.1 coordinate 983,935, forward strand.
ATCCTCTCCGTGCAAAAGGCTGCCCCGGCCCAGGCGGCCAGCGGCCCCAGCGCCATGGCGGCCCCCACCGCGCCCGTGGCACCGGTGGCGAAGCCCAAGCCGCCACTGGTGATGGCGCCCCCTTCGGCCCCAAACCAACCGGCCCGCCCGGCGGCACCGGCCCCATCAGCGGCTCCCGCCCAGAGCGCAGCGACACCGGCAGCCCCCGTCAGCCGCAAACCGGAGATCCGCAAGCCCGAGCTGCGGACCCAGGAGCCAAGGACTCAGGAGCCACGGGCTCAGGAGGTGCGCAAGCCCGAGATCCGCAAGAGCGAACCGCCGGTGGTGCGACCCGCCACCAGCCCCAAGCCCGCTCCTCCCGCCGCCAGCGCACCGATGCCCCGGCCGGCCCCCACCTCCCCGCGGCCAAGCCCGCCGTCCTCCCGCCCGCCAGCGCCCCAGCGCCCTGGCGCCCCGGCCCGCCCCACCCCCGTGGGTGCCGGCAAACCGCAGGTGGTCGGCCGCAGCCAGCCTGGTCCAACGGACGGTGCGAGCGTTGGCGGCAGCCAAGGCAGTGGCATCAGCCAGCGCCCCGCACCCCCCGCCGGCCGCCAGCCCCTGGGCCAGCGCCCCAGCGCAGCGCCCCTGCGCCCCGTGGCCTCCAGCGGCGCCCCCGCCCCGCACCGGGTCGCCCCGGTGCCCCCGGTCGGCCCCAGCCCAGCCCCCTGGAGCTGGTGGGCAAACCGATCCGCCGCGACGCGGCCGGCCCCGCCGGTGGCAGCAGAGCGGACGCCCCGATCAGGGCAGGCATGCCCCAGGGCATGCGCAAACCGGTGGCCCCTGGCGAGCTGATGCAGCTGCAGAAGCCCGGCAGCCGTCCTGTGGCCGCCCCGCCCCGTCGCCCAGGCAGTGGCGAACCTGGCTACCCCGGTGAAGCCGCTCCGCCGCGGCCCGCCGGTGTGGCTCCGGCGGCGCCGCCCAAGCGCCCCGGCTTCCGCACGCCCCAGGCCCCTGGCAAGGCCCGACGTCCCGATTGGGACGACAGCGCCAAGCTCGAGGCCCTGCGCAGCAAGTCGCCCCAGAAACTGCGCACCAAGGTGCACATCATCGGCGAGAACGACGATGCGCTCACCGCCGAAACCGGTGGCTTCGCCGGTGAGCAGGAAGCGCTCGTGCTCCAGGCCAGCCTGGCCCGACCGGCCAAACCCCGCAGCAAGGCCGCCGCCGCCGCCAAGCCCACGGTGGCGGTGCGCAAACGCAAGAAGGAAACCACACGCCAGCGCCAGCGCCGCCGGGCCATGGAACTGCGGGCGGCCCGCGAGGCCAAGGCGGTGCGGCCCGACATGCTGATCGTGCCGGAGGGCAACCTCACGGTGCAGGAGCTGGCCGACCGCCTCGGCGTCGAGAGCTCCGAGATCATCAAATCGCTGTTCTTCAAGGGCATCAGCGCCACCGTCACCCAGACCCTCGATCTCTCCACGATCGAGACCGTGGCTGAGGAATTCGGCGTGCCGGTGCTCGAAGACGACGTCCAGGAAGCCGCCAAGAAGACGGTGGAAATGATCGAGGACAGCGACCTCGCGCACCTGATCCGCCGGCCGCCGGTGGTCACGGTGATGGGTCACGTCGACCACGGCAAGACCAGCCTGCTCGATGCCATCCGCAAGACCCGCGTGGCTGCGGGGAAGCCGGTGGGATCACCCAGCACATCGGTGCCTACCAGGTGGTGGTGCCCCACGGCGGCGAACAGCGCAAGATCACCTTCCTCGACACCCCTGGCCACGAGGCGTTCACCGCCATGCGCGCCCGGGGCACCAAGGTCACCGACGTGGCTGTGCTGGTGGTGGCCGCCGACGACGGCGTTCGCCCCCAGACCCTGGAAGCGATCAGCCACGCCCGCGCCGCCGAGGTGCCGATCGTGGTGGCGATCAACAAGATCGACAAGGAGGGCGCCTCGCCCGAGCGGGTGATGCAGGAGCTCTCCGGCCTCGAGCTGGTGGCCGAAGACTGGGGTGGCAACACCGTGATGGTGCCTGTGAGCGCCCTCAAAGGGCAGAACATCGACAAGCTGCTGGAGATGATCCTGTTGGTCACCGAGGTCGAAGACCTCCAGGCCAACCCCGACCGGATGGCCAAGGGCACCGTGATCGAAGCCCACCTCGACAAGGCCAAGGGCCCGGTGGCCACGCTGCTGATCCAGAACGGCACCCTGCGGGCGGGTGACGTCCTGGCGGCCGGTCCGGTGCTCGGCAAGGTGCGGGCCATGGTCGACGACACCGGCAAACGCTTGAAGGAGGCCGGCCCCTCCTTCGCCGTGGAAGCCCTGGGCTTCAGCGAAGTGCCCACCGCCGGCGACGAGTTCGAGGTCTACCCCGACGAGAAGACCGCCCGCTCGGTGGTGGGCGAACGGGCCACGGACGCCCGGGCCACACGCCTCGCCCAGCAGATGGCCTCCCGCCGGGTGTCGCTCACCTCCATGTCCGGTCAGGTCAAAGAAGGGGACCTCAAGGAGCTCAACTTGATCCTCAAGGCCGATGTGCAGGGCAGCGTCGAGGCGATCCTTGGTTCGCTCGAGCAACTGCCCAAGGACGAGGTGCAGGTGCGGGTGCTGCTCTCCGCCCCGGGCGAGATCACCGAAACCGACGTCGATCTGGCGGCCGCCTCCGGCGCCGTGATCGTGGGCTTCAACACCTCGATGGCGCCTGGTGCCAAGCGGGCCGCCGACGCCACGGGCGTCGACGTGCGCGACTACGACGTCATCTACAAACTGCTCGAGGACATCCAGCTGGCCATGGAGGGTCTGCTGGAGCCCGAGTTGGTGGAGGAGTCCCTGGGCGAAGCCGAGGTGCGGGTCGTGTTCAACATCGGCAAGAGCGCCGTGGCCGGCTGCTACGTCACCACCGGCAAGCTGCAACGCAACGCCAAGGTGCGGGTTCACCGCGGCAAGGAGATCGTCTACCAGGGCGACCTCGACTCCCTGCGCCGCAACAAGGACGACGTCAAGGAGGTGGCCACGGGCTTCGAATGCGGCATCGGCTGCGATCGCTTCGCCAACTGGCAGGAGGGCGACCGGGTGGAGGCCTACAAGCTCGTCACCCAGCGCCGCACGCTCAGCAGCTGACGTGACCCCCGGAGCGAAGCGCTGCTCTGGATCCAGTTGCTGGGCCTGGCGGCCCTGCCCCTGGAGGTGCTGCTGCTGCTGGTCCTGCTGGCCGGGGCCGATCCTGGGCCGGTTCCCGCGCTCGAGCGTTTGCTGGTCTGGGGGCTGGGCGCCCTGCTGCCGGCGGTGCTGCTCTGGAAACGGCCTCCGGATCTGTGGTCGCTGGTGCTGGTGCAGGTGCCGCTGCGGGGACGCCGGCCCCTGCAGCAGCGGCTGAGCGCCCTGCAAGCGGGGCTGGGGCTCCAGCTCTCCAGGGCCGCGGGAGCCGCCCTGCTGCTGCCCCTCACCTGGTGGGCCGATCAGCAGGCTGGCCTCGCCACCGGCCTTTCGCCCTTCGCTGCCAGTGGCCGGCTGGTGGTGTTGCTGCTCAGCGTGCCGCTGCTGGCGCTGATGCTGTGGCAATGGCAGCAGCTGGTGCAGGCCCTGCGCCTGCTCAGCCTCGATCAGGCCCTGGTCGACGGGGCCACACCGCTGAGCCTGGCCCAGCTGGAGCAGAGCCGCCTGAGCCTGGGGCTGCCCTTGTTGCTGTTTGATCCCCTGCGCGACAAAGAACCAGCCGCTGCTGAGGGTTCCCGTGAACACCACAACGTTCAGCCGGACGCACCGGCACTGGAATCTGGATCCGAATCAGCCGACGACCCACTGGCGAGCGAAACCCAGGGGCCAAGCGCGCTCGAAGCAAGTGTCCTGGAGGCCCAGGATTCTGCTGGAGTCGAGGCCAATGCAGGCGAGGACGCTGAAATCCAGATCGCCCAAGCCGATGAGCTCTCAGCTCAGATCACCGATGGGGCCGAAGCAAGCCCAGGGACAGATCAAGAAACCGAGGGGCCGGCCAACGAGCCGGGGAAGCAAACCCCCTGGGCTAAAGCCATCGCCCACGGGCCGGGGCGAGCCAAGCGCTCAGGGACGTTCCTTCCCCTTGTCATGAGCTCGATCGCGCCAGAGGAGCAGGCCGAACAGGCCGAGGGCGCCCACCTGGATGCCCAGATCGCTGAGGGCCACCTCTCCGCCCGCGCTCGCCCTCAGCGCCATGGTGGCCAGGCCCACGGCGGCTGAAGCGCTGAAGGCCAGCCAGAGGGCACGCCGCAGGCCGCGCCAGGGGGTGCGTGCCTCCTGCAGCAGCCGCTGACGCAGCTCGGGATCCAAGGGTGCCCGGGGTCCTGGTGCCATGGCTGGGGCCTGGGGGCAGCGATCTCCGAATGCTAGTTTCAAGGCGCTGCCGGTGTAGCTCAGTGGTAGAGCAACTGATTCGTAATCAGTAGGTCGTCGGTTCAAGTCCGATCACCGGCTTTTTGGAGCCTTCCGCATCAACACAACAGCCCTACCTTCGCTGGGAAGGAATTCATCCAGGCCATCATTTCTGCAGAACAGCATCACGACCTCTTCCAGCCGTTAACCCAGGGTTTGTTTCAAGTCTGAGGGGTTGTCAGGGAGAGCGGCCGTTCAGCTCCCCTGCGGCCCATGAAAAAGCCCCTCTCTCGAGGGGGCGATGAAATCAACCGATGGAGGTCGCTAGGCGACTCAACCGATCGCCGGGGCGGTCAGCGCCACGGGGGTGGCGGTGGCGGCCGCCAGGTCAAGCGGGAAGTTGTGAGCGTTGCGCTCGTGCATCACTTCCATGCCCAGACCAGCGCGGTTCACCACATCAGCCCAGGTGTTGATCACGCGGCCTTGGCCGTCGAGGATCGACTGGTTGAAGTTGAAACCGTTCAGGTTGAAGGCCATCGTGCTCACGCCAAGGGCGGTGAACCAGATGCCGATCACGGGCCAGGCAGCCAGGAAGAAGTGCAGGCTGCGGCTGTTGTTGAACGAGGCGTACTGGAAGATCAGGCGACCGAAGTAGCCGTGGGCGGCCACGATGTTATAGGTCTCCTCTTCCTGGCCGAACTTGTAGCCGTAGTTCTGGGACTCGCTTTCGGTCGTCTCACGCACCAGCGAGCTGGTCACCAGCGAGCCGTGCATGGCCGAGAACAGGCTGCCGCCGAACACACCGGCCACGCCGAGCATGTGGAACGGGTGCATCAGGATGTTGTGCTCCGCCTGGAACACCAGCATGTAGTTGAAGGTGCCGGAGATGCCGAGGGGCATGCCGTCGGAGAAGGAACCTTGACCGAAGGGGTAGATCAGGAACACGGCGCTGGCAGCTGCCACGGGGGCGGAGTAGGCGACGCAGATCCAGGGGCGCATGCCGAGGCGGTAGGAGAGTTCCCACTCACGACCCATGTAGGCAAAGATGCCGATCAGGAAGTGGAAGACCACCAGCTGGTAGGGACCACCGTTGTAGAGCCACTCGTCGAGGCTGGCGGCTTCCCAGATGGGATAGAAGTGCAGGCCGATGGCGTTGCTGGAAGGAACGACAGCGCCGGAGATGATGTTGTTGCCGTAAAGCAGGCTGCCGGCAACGGGCTCACGGATGCCGTCGATGTCGACGGGGGAGCGGCGATGAAGGCAACGATGAAGCAGGTGGTGGCGGCCAGCAGGGTGGGGATCATCAGCACACCGAACCAACCCACGTAGAGGCGGTTGTCGGTGGAGGTGACCCACTCACAGAACTGGTTCCAAGGAGTAGCGCCGGAGCGCTGCTGGATGGTGGTGGTCATAAGAGCGAGAGGGTTGCCCCCGTAAGGGGACGGTTAGGTAGGACGGCACCCGGGCGGGCGCTGCCTGGGGAAGTGTAACAGAACATTGCGCGATGTGAGGAAAGCTTGAGGCTGGCTGGGGTTGGGGTTGGGTTGGGGCGCTCGGAGCCCCTGGTCCATGCAGCGGTGTGTATCTCCGCACCATCGGTAGCCGCTGCGACAAAGGCCCCCTTAGGTTGAGTTCAGATTTAAAGGTCTGGTTTTGGTCTTGATCTGCTGGGAACACCAGGGCGAGCGGCGTCAGGAGACGGTGCCGGTCCATCAGGCCCGTCATCGCCGGCTCGAAGTCGAACTGATGGGTGGCATCGTGTACTGGAGTGAGCGTCTGTAGCCAGCCGACGAAAGCCACTGCTAGGAGTGCCCGCATCCCCTGCACCTTGGTGATGCGTCTGCGCACAACCCTGTCGCCGGTTCGCTCGACTCTGGCCCTGGTTGGCCTCAGCCTGGCGTTGGCCTCCTGCCAACCAAGCCGTGAGGCCCAGCGCCTTCAGCAGCTGGAGCAACGGGTGCAGCAACTGGAGCAACGCCAGGCCACCCCGGAGAAAGCCGATCCGGCCGATAGCAAAGGCAAGCCCCCGGCCGGTGTGGTCAAGTCGCTGACCTTCCGCATCGGCAGCGCCGACGACCGCCTGCGCATCTACTGGGCCGATGGCAGCCGCACCGATCTGCCCTGCACCAAGGAGCAGGGCACCTGGGCCTGTGGTTGAGCCAGCCGTGGCCTGGGCTTAACACCAACAACGCTCCCAACCCCGCATGCGCCACCTACTTGCCCTCAGCGCCAGCCTCAGCCTGTTGGTGGCTGCGCCGGTAGGGGCCCAAGTCGATTTCCCCTTCAATCTGCAGCGCGCCACCAACCTCGCCCGGATGCGGGCCGAGAAGATCAATGGGGGGCTTGGGGTTTACCGAGCTGACGCCTGCATGTTCGACCGCAAGGTCGGTAACTGCCTGATTGAAGCCAATGATCAGGGCATCCTGTTCCGATTCCTGGGCGGCCCCCCGGGCTGGAGGCAGCTCAACCTCCTCCCCACGACGGAAACGGAGATGCGCATCTCCCCGGATGGCCGTGAGGTGCTCAGCGTGATCTACAACGGCAAACCGCGCTGATTCAGCCAGCCATCAGCGCGATCAGCGCCGCCGCCCAGGCGGGTTCGATCGGCCAGCGCTCCCGGCGCGTGAGGCTCAGGGCGATACCCTTCTCGCCGTAGGCCGCCTCGTTGATGAACACGGGCCATACGGGCTCATCCACCGCTCCAGGCGACGGCTGGTAGGCCACCGCGGTGCCATCCGCCGAGCTGAACATCGGATCCCCTGAACGGATCGGCACCCAGTCGCGGTGCTGACGCTCGGGGTGCAGGCAGGCCAGGGGGCACCGTCGACGCCCCGGGGCAGATCAAGGCTGCCCAGGTGCCGATGTACCGTGAGGCCCGCCGGCAGGCGCAACTCCCCGGCGCGGGCCCGCGCCAGGGCGGCCAGGGCCGACTCCAGGGCCAGTTGGCTCTGGCGGCAGATCTGGGCGGTGATCACCCCCTGGGGCACGGGCCCCACTTCGATCACCAGGCCACAGGGCCAGCGTTCGATCAGAAATCCCGTCTGGGCGGCATCGGCCTCGTGCAGGTAGATCGGCAAGCCCAGATCGGCCTGGATCGCCGCCGCCAGGGCCAGGTCCGTGGGCCGGCGTCCGTAAAGCACCAGGGCATTGCCCATGGCGGCCGTGGTGCTGTGCAGGTCCAGGGCCACGGCACAGGGGAGCTCCCCAACCGGGCCATGGAGCGCCAGCAGCTCCCGGGCCCGCCGCACCTCCCGCTCCTGGCACCCAGGGTTGGCGAGCAGCTCCGCGGCAAAGCAGCGGTTCAGGTCCCGGTCCAGGTAACGGCGGCGGGCCGCGAACGCCTCGGGGTTGCCCAGCACCAGCTCCACCTCCAGGCCCCGCCGCTCGAGCGCCTCGGGGTGGGCCTGCCAGTGGCGCAGCAGCCAGGGGGCATTGCCTTCGTTGCCGTGGGTGCCGGCGACCACCAGCACCCTGGCCGAACCCCGCCCCGTGCCTGCCGCCATCCGATCGCCGCACCTGAATCGCCACGTTGGAGCCAACCTGAATGGGCGTCAAACCCCTCGGCCCCTGCCATGCCCATCCCGCCCCTGGTGGTTTCCAGCGTGCGCCGTCTCTGGCACTGCCAGTGGCGGCAGCTGATGGGCGGCCTGGGCCCCGCCGACGCCGATGGCAACTACCGCCGCCCCGCGGGCGCCTTCGCCGCCGTTCCGGAGCTGCCCGCAGGGGCCGCTGAACCCGGACGCCACGTGCTGATCGTGGGACGCAGCTGCCCCTGGGCCCACCGCACCTGGCTGGTCTGGAGCCTGCGCAGGCTTGATACCAGCATCGAGCAGCTGGTGGTGGAGCCCGACCCCGAACGGGGCCGCTGGCGCTTCGTGGAACCGTTCGAGGGCGCCAGCGCCCTGATCGATCTCTACCGCCGCTCCGGCAGCCCCGCCGGCGCCCGCGCCACGGTGCCCGCCCTCTACGACCGCCGCCTGGGGCGGATCGTGGCCAACGAAAGCGCCGTGCTGGTCGATCTGCTCAACCACTGGCCCGGCCCCGAGGACGCCCCCAACCTGGCCCCCGCTGGGCTGAGCGACCCGATCCAGCGCTGGCGCGAGCTGTTCCAAAGCGCCGTCAACGACGGCGTCTACCGCTGCGGCTTCGCCCGCAACCAAGGGGCCTACGACCGGGCCGAGGCGGCGCTGTTCGCGGCCCTGGAGGAAGCGGAGGCAGAGCTGACCGCCCGGGGCCCCTGGCTCTGCGGCGAGCAACTCACCCTGGCCGATGTAGTGCTGTTTCCAACCCTGATCCGCATGGAGCTGGTCTACGCGCCCCTGTTCGGCCGCAGCCGCCGGCCGCTCTGGCAATTCCCAGCCCTGTCGGCCTGGCGGGCGCGGCTGTTCGCCACAGCCGGCGTGGCCGCCAGCTGCGATGCGCCCGCCTGGCGCCGGGACTACTTCGGCGCCCTGTTCCCCCTGCACCCGTCGGGCATCGTTCCGGCGGGCCCGGAGTTGGCCACACTGGTGAACGGACCACCCGTCGCCCCCCAGCCATGACCGATCCCGTCTTCGAGGGGGCCTATGGCACCTACACGATCACGGACCAGGACCGCCGCGAGGTGCTCAGCTACCGCCTCGCCCTGCTGCTGGTGGCCGTGGCCGAAGTGTCGCTGCTTGTGCAGTGGCAGATCTGGGGCGCACGGGGCCTGTGGCCCTGGCTGCTCGTGATGGCGACGGGCCTCGGACTGGCCCTGCGCTGGATTCATATCTATGTCAAACCCCTGCACCGCACCCTGCAGCTGTTCTGGCTGCTGGGCAGCCTCGGGGGCCTGGCCCTGGCCGTTCGCGTCGGCGCCGATGGGGTGGTGCCCACGCTGGCCGCCGACGGGCGCTGGATCTGGGCGGTGGGCCCCTTCTTCGCCGCCCTGGCGGGGGTGGGCTTCAAGGAGTTCTTCTGCTTCCGCCGTCCCGAGGCGATCGGCGTGACCCTGCTGCTGCCCCTGGCCCTGCTGGGCCGCCTGACGGGACTGCTGGGGGATCAGGCCACCTTCTCGCTGCTGGCCGTGCAGGCGGCGCTGCTGCTGGTGCTCACCGCGCGCAAGTTCCCGATGGCGGCGGCGGCGGATGTGGGAGACAAGAGCGTCTTTGCTTACCTGGAGCAACAACGACCCGCTTCGATCGCGTGAGCCTGATCAGCCTGGTGGGTGTCAGCAAGGATTTTGGCCTGCGCACCCTCTTCTCCGACCTCACCCTGCACATCGCGGAGCGAGAACGTCTGGGGCTGATCGGCCCGAACGGGGCCGGCAAGAGCACCCTGATGCGGATGCTGGCGGGGCAGGAGCCCCTGATCAAGGGGAGCGGCGCTGCTCTGCGCAGTGGAAGGTGGTTCTGGTGGACCAGGACCCGGAACTGGACCCCGAGCGCACGGTGCTGGAGCAGGTGGTGGCCGGCTGCGGCGAGAAGCGGGAGTTGCTGCTGCGTTTCATGGCGGTGGGCGAGGGCCTGGCGGAGCGGCCCGACGACGGGGGTTACTAGCGGAGCTGGGCGAACTCAGCGGCCGCATGGACCAGTCCGGGGCCTGGGGTCTGGAGCACCAGTGCCACGAGGTGCTCGATCACCTCGGCATCACCGACACCCAGCGCCGGGTGGGAGAACTCTCCGGCGGCTACCGCAAACGGCTGGCCCTGGCCTCGGCCCTGGTGGCCGAACCCGACGTGCTGCTGCTGGATGAACCCACCAACCACCTCGATGCCGACTGCATTGAGTGGCTGCAGGGGCGACTGGAGCGCTTCGGCGGCGCCCTGGTGCTGATCACCCACGACCGTTACTTCCTTGATCGGGTCACGCGGCGGATCGTTGAGGTGGAGCGGGGCGAGGCCCGCAGCTACGCCGGCAACTACGCCACGTACCTCAAGCTCAAGGCCGAGGAGGATGCCTCCGAAGCCGCCAGCGACGCCAAGTTCAAAGGCGCCCTGCGGCGCGAGCTGGCCTGGCTGCGCCAGGGCCCCAAGGCCCGCAGCACCAAGCAGAAGGCCCGCATCCAGCGCATCGAGGCGATGCGCGAGGCCCCGGCCCGCCAGGCCCGCGCCGCGGTCAGCCTGGCCACCGCCAGCCGCCGGATCGGCAAGCGCGCCATCGACGCCGACGACCTGGGTCTGAAGGTGGGCGAACGCGTGCTGCTGGAGGGCTTCAGCTACGACTTCTCCCCGGAAGACCGGGTCGGGATCATCGGCCCCAACGGCAGCGGCAAATCGACGCTGCTCGATGCGATCGCCGGCCGGCGCGCCCCCGATGCCGGCACGGTGGAACTGGGGGCCACCGTGAAACTGGCCTACTTCGATCAGCAGGCCGAGGCCTTCCTGGCGGGCAAGGGCGTGGCGCGCAAGGTGATCGACTTCGTGCAGGAGGCCGCCAGCTCGATCGATCTGGGGGGAGAAGGTGAGCGCCTCCCAGCTGCTGGAGCGCTTTCTGTTTCCGCCGGCCCAGCAGCACAGCCCGATCGCCAAGCTCTCCGGCGGCGAGCGCCGGCGCCTCTACCTCTGCCGGTTGCTGATCGAAGCGCCCAACGTGCTGCTGCTGGATGAGCCCACCAACGACCTGGACGTGCACACGCTCACGGTGCTCGAAGACTTCCTGGAGGATTTCCGCGGCTGTGTGGTGGTGGTCTCCCACGACCGCTATTTCCTCGATCGCACCGTCGACCGCCTGTTTGCCTTCGAAGACGGCCGGCTGCAGCGCTTCGAGGGCAATTACAGCGCCTATCTGGAGCGCCGTGCCAGCGAGGCCAAAGGGGCGGCGGTGCCCGTGGCGCCAGCGGCCCAGGAGGTGGCGACCCCGGGCGGTGCCACCCCAGGCGGTGCGCCCCGGGGTGATGAGACAGACAAACGCCCCCGACGCCGCAGTTACAAAGAAACTCGCGAGCTCGAGCAACTCGACGCCCACCTGCCGGCCTGGGAGCAGCAGCGGCTCGCCCTGGAGGCCCAGCTCTCCGGCGGCGGCGCTGGCGACTACACCGACCTGGAACGACTCACCCAGGAGCTTTCAGCACTGGTGGAGCAGATCCACCAGGGTGAGGAACGCTGGATGGAACTCAGTGAGCTGCCCGCCTGAGGGGTGCGGAAGGCCGAATCAGGGAGAGCCCACAATCGGCACCGGCTCCTGGCCACGACCCGTATGGTGGGTTCGACGTCGACCGGTGGATGAGCGCCGGAGCACCTATGAACACCATCGACGAGCACATCCTCAAGGACCTGAGCGAGCTCGAAGCCGCCAAGGCCTCAGGAGATGCCGCGAAGCTCGGCCATCTGGAAGATGAGCTCAAGCAGCTTGAGGAGTACAAGGCCCACCATCCCGACGACAGCCACGACCCCAGCCCCCTGGAGGTTTACTGCGACCTGAACCCCGACGCCCTCGAGTGCCGGGTCTACGACGACTGAGCCGCAGCCTCAGCCTCCACCAGCTTGCGTCGGTCCAGCTCCCTCCACACTCTCCCCAGCAGGGGGTCGAGGCCCTGGGCCGTCGCCGCTGACACCAGCAGCACCTCTTGCCCGCAGTGGCTGGCCACCTGTTGTTGCAGCTCCGCAACTTGATCCTCCAGCAGCAGCTCGATCTTGTTGAGCGCCACGATCCTCGGGCGCATGTCCAGACCGTGGCCATAGGCGCTCAATTCGGCCTCCACGATCGTCAGATCACGCACCACGTCCTCAGCGCTGGCATCCACCAGATGGATCAGCAGGCGCGTGCGCTCGATGTGGCGCAGGAAGTCGTGGCCCAGGCCCGCCCCCTGGGCCGCCCCGGCGATCAATCCGGGGATGTCGGCGAACACGGTGCCATCACCGCTCGGACGACGCACCACCCCCAGGTTGGGCACCAAGGTGGTGAAGGGGTAATCGGCGATCTTGGGGCGGGCGGCCGAGAGCACGCTGATCAAGGTGCTCTTGCCGGCGTTGGGGAGTCCGATGATGCCCACCTCCGCCAGCAACTTCAGCTCAAGCTGCAGGTTCCAGCCCTCCCCTCCCTGCCCTCGGTGAACTTCTCCGGCGCCCGGTTGCGGTTGCTGAGGTAGTGAGCGTTGCCGAGGCCACCACGGCCACCGGCCGCCACCAGCAGCTGCTGGCCGTGCTCGGTGAGGTCGCCCAGCAGGATGTTGGTGGCCAGATCACGCACCTCCGTGCCACAGGGCACCTGGATGATCAGGGTCTGGCCGCTGGCGCCGGTGGCACGGTTGGGACCGCCGCGGCGGCCCTCGGGAGCCACGAACTGACGCTTGTATTTGAAGTCGAGCAGGGTCTGGAGGTTGCTATCGGCCTGCAGCACGATGCCCCCCCGGCCTCCGTCGCCCCCTGATGGGCCGCCGGCGGGCACGTACTTCTCACGGCGAAAGGTGACGATGCCATCTCCTCCGCGGCCGGCCTGCACGGCGATGCGTGCCTGATCAATGAACTGCAAAGGGCTTGGGCCTGGGGACTGGGTCGTGGGGCCAACCCTAGGATCGGCCGGTCTGAGGGCCGGTCTTGGCTGAGGTTCGCTTCCAGCAGGTGAGCAAGGTGTTTCCGCCTCGGCGCGGGTCAGGGCCGGTTCCGGTGCTCAACCAGCTGGACCTGACCATCGCCGATGGTGAGTTTCTGGTGCTGGTCGGCCCCTCGGGCTGCGGCAAGAGCACCCTGCTGCGCTTGCTGGCGGGGCTGGAGAACCCCAGCGCCGGTGAGCTGTTCGTGGGCGAGCGCTGCGTCACGAGGCTGCGACCGGCCCAGCGGGATGTGGCGATGGTGTTTCAGAGCTACGCGCTCTACCCCCATCTGAGCGTGGCCGACAACATCGGTTTCGGCCTGCGCCGCAGCCGTCCCCGCAGCCTGGTTCAACAGCTCCAGGACGGCCTGCACCAGGCCGGCCGCGGGCTGCCCGCCGCCCTGCGGGTGCCCTCGCAGCGAGAGGATCGCATCGAACGCCGCATCGCCGAGGTGGCCGAAACCCTTGAGCTCACACCGCTGCTGGAGCGGCGGCCCAAGGAACTCTCCGGCGGCCAGAAGCAGCGGGTGGCCCTGGGCCGGGCGATCGCCCGCGAGCCGGCGGTGTTTCTGATGGATGAGCCGCTCAGCAACCTCGACGCCAAGCTGCGCACGGGCACCCGGGGCCAGATCGTGGAATTGCAGCGCCGCCTGGGCACCACCACCCTTTACGTCACCCACGACCAGGTGGAGGCGATGACCATGGGCCACCGCATCGCCGTGCTCAACCAGGGCCACCTGCAGCAGCTGGGCACGCCGCTGGAGCTCTACCAGTGGCCCTCGAACCTGTTCGTGGCCCAGTTCATCGGCAGCCCGCCGATGAACCTGCTCCCCGTGCGGGCCATGGGCGGCGCCCAGGTGCAGCTGGGCAGCAAGCGCTTTCTGGTGGAGGAGCCGCTGGCATGCGCCCTGGCCGAGCGCGCCGGCGAAGAGCTCACAGCGGGCCTGCGGCCGGAGCATCTGGTGCTCGCCCCCGCCACGAACCGCAACCTGGCGGCGGAGGTGACCCACCTCGAAGCCCTCGGCAATGAGCTGCTGGTCAGCGCCCGCCTGCAGGAAAGTGGCCATCTGGTGCAGCTGCGCGCCGACCCCGACCAGCGCGTGGTGCCCGGCCAGAGTGTTCATCTGGAGGTGGTGGGCAGCGGCTGGCGCCTGTTCGATCGCCAGGGGAAGCCCTCAAGCTGCCGTCAGGCCAGGCCCCGGCGCTGCCGGTGCTGCCGGTGCTGCCGGAGCTGGGGTGAGCGGAGGGGAGCGCGTCGCCGCCTCTACTTCACCCACACCACGCTGCAACCCGGCCCGCCGTCTCCTTTCTCGGCGTCGGCCACACGCTCCACGTAGGCCACCCCCGCCAGCCACTCGCGCAGGCCCCGCTTGAGGCGGCCGGTGCCGATGCCGTGAATCACCCACACCGGCCCGTTGGCCACCCGGAGCTGCTCCTCCACGGCGGCCTCCGCTTCGTGAACACGCAAACCACGCACATCCACGGTGTTGCGCTCGGTGCGCACCGAGGGGCCCGCTCCAAGCCCGGCGGGGATGCGCACCTGCACCTTCGGGGCGGGGGCTCCGGCGGCTGGGGCTTCTGGCCACTGAGCGATTCAACAGCCTCCAGGGGCAGCGTCAGCCGCATCGGGCCGCAGCGCACCGTGAGCTCCCGGCCACCGGCGGCGAGCTCCAGCACCTCGGCCGACTTCCCGAGGGACAGCACCCGGATGCGTTCCCCCACCACCGGCATCCAGCCCCGGTGCTGCCGCCGCTCGGGCACGGGCCGGTGGTCCCGCTCCAGGCGTTTGAGCCGCTCGCCGGCGAGCCGCGTTGTTTCGCCATCGGCCTGGCCCTGGCGCAGGCGGCGGATGATCCGGCGCACCTCCTGCTGCCCCTCGCGGATCGATGTTTCCAACTGGCGGCGGCGCTGCTCCTGCAGCTCCGCCGACTGCTCCTTCTGCTGCTCCCAGCGCTGCAGCAGCTCCTCATGCAGCAGTTCGGTGCTGGCTAACAGGGCCACCGCATCCTCGGCGGCCTCCTGCTGACGCCGGCGCTGGGCCTCCAACCCCTGGATCACCTGGTTGAGTTCGCCCTCCCCACGGGGGGCGAGCAGTTCCTGGGCCCGCTCGAGCACGCCGGGCGCCAGCCCCAGGCGGGAGGCAATCGCCAGGGCGTTGCTGCGGCCGGGGATGCCCCATTGCAGGTGATAGGTGGGCGAGAGGGTCTCCTCGTCGAAGGCGACCGAGGCGTTCTCGAAGCGCGCATCGTCGTACTTGAGCGCCTTGAGTTCGCCGAAGTGGGTGGTGGCGATCGTGAGCCGAGCCCGCTCGGCCAGGTGCTGGAGCAAGGCGATCGCCAGGGCCGCCCCTCGGTGGGATCGGTGCCGGCGCCCACTTCATCAAGCAGCACCAGGGACGCCCCCGCCGCCTCGGATGGGTGCTCGGGCAGGGCCGTCAGGATGCGGGCGATGCGGCGCACGTGGCCGCTGAAGGTGGAGAGGTTCTGCTGCAGCGACTGCTCATCGCCGATGTCGGCGAGCACCTGATCGCACCAGGGCAGCCGCGGCGTGCCGCCGCAGGGCAGGAACAGGCCGGCCCGCGCCATCAGCGCCGCTAGCCCCACGCTCTTGAGGGTCACCGTCTTGCCGCCGGTGTTGGGGCCGGTGATCGCCACCACCCGCAATTCGCTCCCCACCTTCACCGTCACTGGCACCACCTGCGGCCGCTGCGGGCTGGGGCGCAACAGGGGATGGCGAAGGTTTTCGAGCAGGAAGGGGGCCGACGGATCGCCCGAAAGTTCCGGCCGCACCGCCCCGAGGGCCAGGGCATAGCGGGCCCGGGCGAGGCCGAAATCCAGGGCCACCAGCACTCTCTGCAGGGTCTCGAGGCTGCCGGCTTCCGCCGCCACCAGGGCGCTGAGCGCGGCGAGCACCTCCCGCTCGGCCTCCCGCTCCCGGCCCTCCAGCTCCCTGAGCCGGTTGCCCAGGGCGATCACCGCCTGGGGCTCGATGAACACGGTGCTGCCGGAGGCCGAGCTGTCGTGGACCAGACCGCTCACCTGGGAGGCGGCGCCCGCCTTCACCGCCAGCACGGGCCGGCCGTTGCGCTCGGCGATCACCGTGTCCTGGAGCAGGGGGCGAAGCGGCGCAGCAGGTCCTGCAGGCGCTCGCGCCGCTCGCTGCGAACCGCCAGCAGCTGCCGGCGCAACTCGGCCAGGGGCGCACTGGCGCGATCCGCCACCCGGCCCCCTCCTCCAGGCAGAAATGGAGCCGCTGCTCCAGCTCCGGCAGGGTGCGCAGTTCCGCCACCAGCGATGAGGTCAACGGACGGAGCTCGTGGTCAGCGATCTGGCGCCGCAGCCGCCGGGCCGCCGCCAGGGTGGTGGCCACCGCCAGCAGCGCCTCGCCGCCCGCCACCCCGCCTTTGCAGCAATGGCGCAGGGTGGCGCCCAGGTCAGCCACCCCCTGGAAGCTCAGGCCGCCCTCGATCAGGCCATCGAGGCCGATCAGTTCGGTGGTTTCCGCCAGCCGCGCCTGGCTCTGGGCCAGCGAATCGGCCAGGGGAGCTCCGCGCAGCGGGCCCGCCCGGCCGCAGTGGAGCCATGGACGGCCAGGTCAGCCGCCAGCTGGTCCCATTCCAGCAACGAACGGGTTTCCTGATCAATCGGCGGCGGATCGACTGGGAGCGAATCGACTAGAACCGGTGACTCGGGCCCAGCGGGCCTGGTGTCAGGCGACATTGGAGGCGATCCCGCCTTCGGGCTCAAACAGCACCTCCAGCCAGTTGCCCTCGGGATCCTGCAGGTAAAAGGAGGCCGTCTGGTCGCGGTGGTCGTGGATGGCACCCACCGTCACGCCCTGATCCTGGAGAGCGGCGTGCACGGCGGCGAGGCCCACCCGATCGCCCACGTGGAAGGCGAAATGAGGCCCCGCAGCCCGATACTCGGGCCCCAGCAGGGCCACCCCCTCGCCGCCTTCGGGCAGCTGCAGGTAGGCCCAGTCGCTGGCATCCCAGGTGAGCTCGAGGCCCAGGGCCCTGTAAAAATCCTTGGCGCGCTCCATGTCCTGGACGCGCACCGCCACATGGCCCAGGCGCAGCGGGGGGACGGGGGCACGGCGTGAATGTCGGATCGATCCATTCTCGGCGCTGGGGCTCAGGCCCGCGGGGGCAGCTGCGCGCTCATCCCTGCCTGAGCCACTGCGCCGCGTCGCAGGCGTGGTAGGTGAGGATCAGATCGGCGCCTGCCCGCTTGAAGCAGAGCAGGGTTTCGAGCACGATCGAACGTTCGTCGATCCAGCCGCGCTCGGCCGCCGCCTTCACCATCGAATACTCGCCACTGACGTTGTAGGCGGCGATCGGCAGCTCGGTTTCGCCGCGCAGGCGGTGGATGATGTCGAGGTAGGCGAGCCCCGGCTTGACCATCAGGATGTCGGCCCCCTCCTGCTCATCGAGCAGGGCTTCGGTGAGCGCCTCGCGGCCGTTGGCCGGATCCATCTGATAGGTGCTCTTGTCGGTGGGGATCGGCTTGGTGGCACCGGAGCGGGGGCGGAATCGAGCGCCTCGCGGAAGGGGCCGTAGTAGGCGGAGGCGTACTTGGCGGTGTAGCTGATGATCCCCACGTGCTCGAAGCCCTCCTCATCGAGGGCTTCCCGGATGGCGCCGACGCGGCCGTCCATCATGTCGCTGGGACCGATCAGATCAGCGCCCGCCCGGGCCTGGGCCACCGCCTGGCGGCAGAGCTGGCCCACGGTTTCGTCGTTGAGCACCACCCCCTCCTCGCTGACGATGCCGTCGTGGCCATCGCAGGAGTAGGGGTCGAGGGCGACGTCGGTCATGATCGCCATGCCGGGATGCTCCTGCTTGAGCCGACGGATCGCCCGCGGGATCAGGCCGCCTTCGTTGAAGCACTCGGCGCCGTCTTCGCTCTTGAGGCCATCGGCCACCTTGGGGAACAGCACCACGCAGCGGATGCCCAGGTCCCAGGCGCGGCCGACCTCGCCCACGAGGCCCTCCAGGCTCCAGCGCTGGGCGCCGGGCATCGCGCCGATCGGCTCGTTGGTGACCCCCTCGTGGACGAACAGGGGATAGATGAAGTCGGCGGAGCTGAGCTGGTATTCCCGCACCAGGGCCCTCAGGGCCGGCGTGCGCCGCAGGCGGCGGGGACGGTAGGTGAGTTCCATGCTGGGACGACCGCTGGGCGGATCCTACGGATCGAGGGGTTCGGCCTAGAGCCTGGCCGCCGCCATCCACTCGCGCCGGGGGTCGCTGCTGCGCACATCGCGCAACTGGCCCAGCAACTCCAGCTCGCTCTCGCTGAACTCCCGGGGCAGGTGCAGGCTGAGGGTGAGCAGCAGATCGCCGCGGCCTTCCTTGAGGGGCCAGCCCTTGCCCTTGAGCCGCAGGGTGCGGCCCACACCCATACCCGGCGGCACCTGAACGGTGGCCTCGCCATCGGGGGTGGCCACGCGCACCTCCGCCCCGAGGCTGAGTTCATCGAGGCTGAGGGGCAGATCGGCCCGCAACTGATCCCCTTCGAGGGTCCAGATCGGATGGTCCTGGAGCTGGAGGGTGAGGTAAAGGTCGCCGCGGCGGCCGGTGCCGGGCTGCAGGTTGCCCTTGCCCTTGAGCCGCAGCCGGCTGCCCCCTTCACCCCGGGGGGAATGCGCACCTGCACCCGCTCCTCGTTGACCGCCAAGGTGCGCTCGCAACCGCGAAAGGCATCGGCCAGGGAGAGATTGATGGTGGCCTCCGCATCCAGATTGAGCGGCTGGGAGCGATCGCCCGCGGGGCCAGCGAAACCACCGGGGCCAGGGAAGCCCCCCGGGAAACCGGAGCCGAATCCAAACCCGCCCGGGGCACCACCGAACCCGGCAGCGCTTCCCCCACCGCCGCCGGGACCACCGAAACGGCCGAGGAGGTCGTTGATGAAGTCGTCGAAATTGCCGTAGCGGCCGAAGTCCACGTCCACACCGGCGCCAGCGCTGCCGCCACCACCTCCGGCGGAGCCCCAGTACTGGCCGAACTGCTCGTAGCGCCGCCGCTTGTCGGGATCGGAGAGCACCTCATAGGCCTCGCTGATCTCCTTGAACTTGGCCTCGGCCCCGTTGTCCCCCGGGTTGACATCCGGGTGGTACTGGCGGGCCAGTTTGCGGAACGAACGCTTGATCGTTTCGGCGTCGGCACCGCGCTCGACCTGGAGCACCTTGAAGTAGTCGCGGTAGCCGTTGGCGCTCATCGCAGCGGGGAACGGTCAAACGTGAATCCAACCAGTCTCCCAGTTGATCGGGCATTGGCCAGGGGCGCCGGAGGGCGGAAATCCCCCTAGGTTTTCTCCAGCCCGCCCGCGCGCCCATGGCCCACCACCTCCCCAGCTCTGGCCCCAGGGCTCAACGCCTGAAGCTGGCCCTGCTGGTTTTGGCCAGCTTGGGACTGATGGGCGCGGCGAGCGCCGGGAGCAAGCCGGCCGTCAAGACGTCCGCGGCGGCGCCCGCAGGTTCCCAGGGGATCGAGGCGGTCAGCCCCTCCACCCTCTCCCAGATCGCCCTGGCGGATCACCTGCGCGCCAAGGGGGCGATTTTTACGGCGCCTGGTGGTGTTCCCACTGTTTCCACCAGAAGAACCTGTTCGGCACCGAGGCGGCGCGCAAGCTCCCCTACCTGGAATGCGACAAGGACGACCAGGGCCGCCAGAAGTGTGTCGCCGCCAAGGTCAAGGCCTTCCCCACCTGGGTGCTGGGCAGCGAACGGCGTGAAGGGGTGCAGAGTTTGGCGGAACTGAGCGCCTGGAGCGGCTTCAAGGGCGCGACCAAGTGAAAGCCGCCAGTCAGTCCTGACGCCAAGGCCGCGCTCACAGCCGGCCCGGAGCATCAGTTTCAGGCCAACGGCGTTTCCGGCAGCCCCAGCTCCAGGCGCCAGTCGGCCAGGGGGCGCCCCCAGCCCTCTTCCAGCTTGAAACTGATCAGGCAGCGGGCCGCCAGACCCAACTCGAAGCCGCGGGCGAGGGCGTGCAGCAGCGCCTCGAGTGGCTCGTCGTTCTGCAGGGCGCTGAGCAGACCACCAAAGATCAGCAGCAGCGCCAGGGGCGAGCGCACCTGGGCCAGGTTGAAGGCCTGCAGCCCCAGTTCCCCGACCCCATCGGTGCCAAAACCCGTGAGCACGTGCACGATGTCGTGGGTTTCCCGCAGGCGGTGGGTGATGTACTGCGCCGGTGAGCTGATCGGACTGGGGTCAATCAGGCTCTCGGGCGTCAGCCCCTGGCTGACGAGCTGCTCGGCGTAGGTGCGGCCCAGGCTGCCCACCGGCAGAGCCGAAAGCTGGGCCAGATCGATCGGGTCGGGCCTCCAGAGCGTGACCACCAGCTCGGCCATCGCAGGATTGGCCAGCAGATGGCGCTGCATCTGGGTGGCCAGGGGGCTGCCCTGGAGGCTGCGGGCCACAGCGAAAACGCTGGTGAGTTCGGTGGGGTTCTTGAGGAAGGCGGCCAGGCTCGCCACCATCCGCAGCGACTGGAGCCGTTGTTTGAGGTTGACCAGCATGGGGCGCGGACAGGGGTGATCGACTGATCCTCCAACGGGCACGCCGATCGCGCCATGGGGGCGGGCCGGCGGTCCATTGAGTAGACCGGTGCGCGACACCGTGAAGGATCAAGGGGGCCAAGCGCGATGGTGATGCGCCGCCTGGGGATGCTGCTGAAGCTCGCCCTGGTTCTGCTGCCGGTGGCGGCGCTCAAGGCGCTGGCCATGGCCCGGGGCTGGGAGGTGCTCGAGCCGACACCCCTGTTCGCCGGACTGATCACCTCCAACGTCTTTCTGATCGGCTTTTTGTTCAACGGCGTGCTCGTTGACTACAAGGAAAGCGAGAAGTGTCCCGCCCAGCTCGCCGAGATCCTGTTGAGCCTGGTGGCGGAGTTGCAGGCGCTGGGCTGGGCCCGGCCCGAGGCCGAACCGGCGGCGGCCCTGGCCACGGTCGCCCAGCTGGGGCAAGGGTTCCTGGGCTGGTTCCAGGGCACCACCCGCGCCGACGAGCTCCTGGATCGGATCGACCGGCTCAATGCCGAGCTGGCTCAGCTGCGCCACAGCTGTGAATCCCCCTGCATGGCGCGGTTGCTCCAGGAGCTGGCCGCGCTGCGGGGCCTGCTGCTGCGCATGGAAACGATCCGCTCGATTCCCTTCGTTCCCACGGTGTATTGGTTGTCAGCCACCAGCACCACCCTGTTGTGCGCCGGCCTGGTGCTGACCCACATGGAGGACTGGGTGGAGATCTTCTTCTATCTCGGCTCGATCGCCTTCCTGATGGTGTTCATCCTGCTGATGATCTGGGATCTGGACAATCCCTTCGGCCATGGCGAGTTCTCCTCCTGCGAGAACATCAGCCTGGCGCCCCTGGAGCGCACGCTGCCCCGGATCACCCACCCCCGCGATCATGAGGGCTGAGGGGAGGCGGGCCGCGCTCCGGCAGCATGGTGTCCCGCCCCTGGCTCGATGGCCCCACGCCGCCGCCGCACGTTGAAGGGCCGCAATTGGTTCGGCCGCAATCCGTGGGCGCTGCTGGCGTTGCTGCTACTGGGGATGGGCCTGGCGGTGCAGGTGTTCCACAGCCAGAAGGGCACCCAGCGGGATCCGCGGCGGGAGTTGCGGAAGTTCTGAGGAGATGTTGGTGCTGGTTCAGCAGGCACTCTTCGTCCTTTGACCTGTGGCCGTTCAGCGGTCGTAGATCTCACTTCGATGGCCAATCCTCAGCACCAGAACCACAAGCTGATCATTCAGGAGTTGACAGATCAAGCGGTAGTCACCCACGCGGTAGCGCCAAAGCCCACGAAGGGGACCACACGCCGACCGGCTGGGCGATCGAGTCGTGCCAGCTCACGCTCAGCCTGCTTGGAGAGCTCAATCGTCCAGGCCAAGTTCTGCTACAACGACTTCAAGCGGGCGCGTGGCCTCTTCACCGCGCCTGATGCGCTCAGCCACGGCCGCCCCGAGGTAGGCATCCTCGACGTCCTCGAGGCCCTGGAGAATCATCTGCTGCAGAAAGAACTCCTTCGAGCGGCCGGCATCGCGCACAAGCCGGTCAAGCCGCTGCTCGATGACCAGGTCCAGTTCAACGGACATTTCCATGATCCAATCGTAGGCCGATCGGCAGCGAAATCTCATCGCACCAGGAGGAAGGCGGCCAGCGCGCAAGGCTCTACGCAAAGCGCCGGAGTGCAGGAATGAAACGCCCTGGTTACGCCCAAGCCAGGGCTGAATCCGAAGCCCGCTGCCGCACGGTCGGCCAGCTGATCAGAGCCCATCACCATCCGCACGGCCATTTCTCGATTGGAGAGCGCCAGGAATTGGGGCAGAGGCGCCAAAGCCTTGGTGATCCAAGCCTTCCTAGGGTCGACCCATTCGCAGCCCAACGGTGCCTCCCGAACCCCTGCTGGGGGCCGGTGATCCGGCCGTGTTCCAGATCGTTCGTCCCGCTGGCCGCTCGGCCGTGCTGCTCACGGCCGACCACGCCGGCCGCGCCATTCCCCGCCGCCTGGCTGGCCTGAACCTGAGCGCTCGGGTGCTCAAGACCCATGTGGCCTGGGATCTGGGCGTCGATGGGCTGGGCCGCTGCCTGTCGGAGCGGCTCGACGCCTCATTGATCCTGCACAACTACTCACGGCTGGTGATCGATGCCAACCGGCCGCTGGAAGCTCCCGACTCGATCGTCAGCCGCAGCGAGCACACCGCCATCGCCGCCAACGGCAACCTCTCCGCCGCCGAGCGGCAGCAACGGGCCCTGGAGCTGTTCCAGCCTTACCACCAGCGCATCGCCGCCGAGCTCGATGGGCGTACCGAGCGGGCCCAAGCCACCGTGCTGGTGACGCTCCACAGCTTCACGCCGGTGCACTCGGGCGTGGCGCGCCCCTGGCATGTGGGGGTGCTGCACGGCCGTGACGGGCGCCTCGCCCGTCGGATGCTCCAGGGGCTGGGGCGGGAGAAGGGTCTCCGGGTGGGGGACAACGAGCCCTACGCCGTGAGCGATGAAAGCGACTACACCCTGGTGGTGCATGGGGAGCGCCGCCGGATTCCCCACGTGGAGCTGGAGATCCGCCAGGACCTGCTGGCCACGGGCGCCGGCCAGCGGGAGTGGGCCGAGCGGTTGGCCAGCGTGTTGGAGGCCTCCCTGGCGGAGGGTTTCCCGCCGCTCCCAGGCGCTCCAGCGTCAGTACGGTGACTCATGGAAAGGCTAGATAACGCCCCATCGCAGCCTCCGCTCAAGATCCGCGTGGGCTTCGATCTGGAGCTCCGCTGCCCACGGCCCACGCCGATGATCGTCACCCTGGGGGTCCATGCCAGCAGGGCCGGGGATCTGCTGGAGGCCGACCCGCTGCAGGTGACGCCAGCGGTGCCGCTGCGTTCCTACGTCGATTCCTACGGCAACCGCTGCCACAGGTTGGTCGCTCCGGCTGGGCTGCTGCGTCTGCAAGGCAGTGGGCTGGTGGCCGACCCTGGATGGACCGATCCAGTCCTGCCAGAGCTGGAGCAACGTCCCGTGGAGGATCTACCGGACGACGTGTTGCTGTTCCTGCTGGCCAGCCGTTTCTGCGAGAGCGATCTGCTCACGGATCTCGCATGGTCACGGTTCGAGGGGGCCCCCAGCGGCTGGGGGCGTGTGCAGGCGATCTGCGATTTCGTGCATCAGCACGTGCGCTTTGACTACAACCGATCGAGCCCGACCAAATCGGCCCTCCAAACTCTTGAAAGTCGAGAGGGAGTCTGTCGCGACTTCACCCATCTGGCGATTGCCCTCTGCCGCTGCATGAACATCCCGGCGCGCTATTGCACGGGCTATCTGAGCGACATCGCGGTGCCGCCGCCCCATACCGCCATGGACTTCCATGCCTGGTTCGAGGCTTACCTCGGCGATGGCTGGCATGTGTTCGACCCGCGCAACAACACACCCCGGATCGGGCGGATCCTGATTGCCCGGGGCCGGGATGCGGCGGATGTGGCCCTCACCACCAGCTTCGGTCCCTCGGTGCTGGAGTCGTTTCAGGTGTGGGCCCGATGACCTATTGCGTGGCCGTGCTCCTGGAGAGCGGGATGGTGTTCGCCTCGGATTCACGCACCCATGCGGGTGTGGATGATTTCGCCAGCTTCTGCAAGATGACGGTGTTCGAGCGCACTGGCGATCGGGTGCTGGTGCTGCTCAGCTCCGGCAGCCTGGCCGGCACCCAGGCGGTGATCAGCCTGCTGCGTCAGCGGGCCGACGCCGGCAATGGAGACGCCAACCTGTGGACGGCACGGACGATGTTCGATGTGTTGGGCCTGGTGTCCGATGCCGTGCGGGCGATCCAACAACGGGATGGCCCCTACCTGGAAGGTTCGGCCGGTGGGTTCAATGCTTCCTTCCTGGTCGGTGGTCAGATCAAGGGTGAAGTGCCCCGGCTGTTTCGGATGTATGCGGAAGGTAATTTCATCGAAGCCAGCGAAGACACCCCGTTCCTGCAGACGGGGGAAGCGAAGTACGGCAAGCCGATCATCGACCGGGTGATCTATCCCAGCACCACGCTGGGGGGAAGCGGCCAAGTGCGTGCTGGTGTCGTTCGATTCGACCATGCGCAGCACCCTGTCGGTGGGGATGCCGATCGACCTGATCGTCTACGAACGGGACAGCCTGGCGATCACCCACCGCCGGCGCTTCTGCGAGGGAGACAGCTACTTCAAGGACCTGAGCAACGCCTGGGGCACGGGAGTTCGTGGCGTGTTCCGCGATCTGCCGGAGCTGCATTGGTAAGGGGCCTTCCAGCCCCCAAGGATTCCTTGGCTGAGCGCCGCCCACGGGCGCTGGAGGGAGCATCCTGAAGGCAATTCAGCCTGTGGGCCCGGTGCTGCTTGCTGCCTCCCAGCCGATCTGGTCCCTGCCGCTGGAGCAGGTCTATCCCGCCCTGCAGACCAGGCCCGAGGGTCTCACGCAGCAGGAGGCCGATCGTCGCCTCGAGGAGTTCGGCGCCAATCGTCTACCCAGCCTGAAACGGCGCCCCCTGGTGCTGCGCTTCCTCGACCAGATGGTGCACTTCATGGCGCTGCTGCTTTGGTGCGCCGGGGGCATGGCCTTTGCCGCGGGCACCCCCAGCTGGGCTGGGCGATCTGGTCGGTGGTGCTGATCAACGGCATCTTCTCGTTCTGGCAGGAATTCCAGGCCGAGCAGACCCTGGCCGCCCTGACCCGCGCCCTGCCGCGGCAGGTGCAGGTCTGGCGCGATGGCCTCCTGCGCGTGCTCCCTGCCGAGCAGCTGGTGGCGGGGGATCGGCTGCAGCTGGAGGAGGGTGACCGGGTGCCGGCCGACTGCCGCATCGGGGCGGCCTACGAGATGAGCGTTGACCTCTCGGTGCTCACGGGCGAATCCCTGCCGGTCTCACGCCATGCAGGCCCCCTCCCCATCGGAGTGGAGCCCACCCTGGTGCCCATCAACGAACGGACCAATCTGCTGCTGGCCGGCTCCACGATCGCGGCCGGGAGGGGTGAGGCGGTCGTCTATGCCACCGGCGCCGAAACCGAATTCGGCCAGGTGGCTCACCTCACCGCCGGCACCCGCCGCAGCCCCAGCACCCTGGAGCAGCAGGTGGGTCGCATCGTGCGGACGATCACGATCATCGCGCTGTCGACCGGGGCGCTCACCTTTGCCTTGAGCCTGCTGTTCATCGGCATGGCGCCGATGGAGAGCCTGGTGTTTGCCATCGGCATCATCGTCGCCTTTGTTCCCGAAGGGCTGCTCCCCCAGGTCACGCTCACCCTGGCGCTGAATGTGCAGCGGATGGCGCGTCGCCAGGCGCTGGTGAGGAGATTGTCGGCTGTGGAAACACTCGGTTCGGTGAGTGTGATCTGCAGCGACAAGACCGGCACGCTCACCGGAAACCACATGGCCGTGGAAGACACCTGGCTGCCCGAGGCGGACGAGGGGATGCGGCGACTGCTGCTGATCGGAGCCGTGCTCTGCTCCAATGCCCGGCTTGATGGCAACGGCGTCGGGGTGGGCGACCCGACGGAAACGGCCATGCTCCAGGAGGTCCTGGCCCTGGGGCTGGTGCCCGAAGCGCTCCGCCAGGAGCACCCCCGCCAGCGGGAAGTGCCCTTCGACTCCCACCGCAGAAGCATGACGGTTGTGGTGGAACGCGGCCCGATCGATCTGCCGCTCCCACAGGCCTCTGCGCTGGTGATCACCAAGGGGGCTCCCCTGGAAGTGATCTCCCGCTGCAGCGCCTGGCTCACCGCCTCGGGCCCCGTTCCCCTCAACGACGAACATCACAGCCAGGCCGTCGTCGCCAACGACACACTCACTGGCCGAGGCTTCCGCGTGCTGGCTGTTGCCTTGCGTGCTGCGGGTTCAGCTGACGCCACCAACCCTCCCGAGGATCTGGAGGCGGGTCTGATCCTGCTGGGGCTGATCGGCCTCTACGACCCGCCACGGCCCGAGGTGCCGGACGCGATCCGGCGCTGCCGCGAGGCCGGCATCAAGGTGACGATGGTCACCGGCGACTACGGTCTCACGGCCCAGGCGATCGCCCGTCAGATCGGTCTCCTGGAGGCTCCCAGCGGAAGTTCCGATCATCACGGCACGGTGGATCCGGTGCGCGTGATCGAGGGGGCCACCCTGGCGCGGATCAGCGATGGGCAGCTGCGCCAACTGATCAAGTACCGCCACCGGCTGGTGTTCGCACGGATGGCACCGGAGCAGAAGTTGCGGCTGGTGCAGGCCTACAAGGCCCTCGGGGAGGTGGTGGCCGTCACCGGGGATGGAGTGAACGACGCGCCGTCGTTGAAGGCGGCGGATGTGGGTTTGGCGATGGGGATCAGCGGCACCGAAGTGGCGCGGGAGGCCGCCGACATCGTGCTGCTCGACGACAACTTCGCCACCATCGTCGAGGCCATCCACTACGGCCGTGGTGTGGTCAGCAACATCCGCAGGTTCATCACCTACATCCTTGTCGCCAATGTGTCGGAAGCGGCCCCCTTCCTGGCGATGGTGGCGCTGAGGATCCCGGCGGCCCTGAGTGTGCTGCAGATCCTCGCCGTCGACCTGGGCACCGATGTGCTGCCGGCCCTGGGCCTTGGCGCCGAACCGCCCGAACCCGGCGTGATGCGCAACCCCCTCGCCCGCGCAACAGACCGCTGCTCGACGGGGCGGTGATGCGCCGCTCCTATCTGGTGCTGGGGGGACGGAGGCCCTGATCGCTCTGGCCGGCTATCTGCTGGTCTGGCACAGCCATGGCGTCGACCTCTCAGAGCTCAGGTCGCTGGCGCCGCGGCTCCTCCACGGCATCGCATCAACGGCTGAGCTGGCGTTGCAACGGGAGGCCTCCACGGTGGCCTTCTCCCTGATCGTGGCGGGACAGATGGGCGCCCTGCTGGCCTGCCGCAGCAACCGGCGACCGTTCTGGCAGGTGATGCATGTCCCCAATCGGCTGTTCTGGCTCGGGTTGCTGAGCCAACCGATCGTGGCCGGCAGCCTGGTGCTGGTGGCCCCCATGGCCGCCGTCTTCGGCATGGCCCGCTTCCCGCTCACCTACCTCGGCGCGATCGCCCTGGCACCGGTGGCGGTGCTGCTCGCCGACAGCCTCCACAAGCTGCTGATCCAGAGGTCCGAGCGGGGTCAACATCCGTCGCGACGGGCCCTGGGGTGAGAGCCCACAGCTAGGAACCACTGGTGCGTTGACTCTCAGTGGGCCGGCAGGGCCTGGGGCTGGGGATCCCTGATGATCCAGAACAGGGACGCGGAGAGAAGGGCGCTGAAAAACACCACACCGAGGTGAAGGCGTAGCCGTAGGCCAGGTGTGTGATCAGGAACGCGACGAGGAGCGATCCTCCGAACCAGCGCAGCCGCACTGAGCCGCTGATCATGAACGGGACCGTGATGATGACCCCATAAACCGTGCTGCCGGCACCAAGGTTGATCCAGCGATCCGCCAACAGGGTGGTGTTGTAGTTGAGGGATCCCTGCACCACGGTGGGCTGAAACAGGGAACCATCCAGGGCAAGCGGCAGCCAGAGCCCAGCGCCCGCGAGCAAGCCCAGAACCAGCAGCCCCTGGAGCATCCAACGCCGCCGGAGAGGTGGTGCCTGGACGTTCAACTGCAGCACGGACCAGGGCAGCCAGGCCAGCCAGAAGGCATAGGCGAAGAACAGGTAACTCAGCGCTGCGGGGTGGACCAGCCAGTCGGGGCCATCGGGGTCGAGGCCAAGCCAGACCAGCCCCTCAAGGGCCTGCTGGAGCGCGAAAAAAACGGCGTGAGGGCTAGGGGCAGCAGATCATTGCGTTGCTGATCCTGGGCATACCGCACAGCTCCCACACCCAGGGGCAACAGCCCGGCCGCCACCACGAAGCTGGCGCTGCTGGAGAAGCACATGGGCGATCAGCCGTCTCCGGCAGCAGGGGCCAGCCACCAGCCTGGACTGGATCGTGGTTCTTCAGCGGTGGATGGCGTTATCCAGGCCACGTCGGCAGACCTCCACTCAACAAGGTGCCTCGATGCCGCCAGAGCACTTCGGGCTTGATCGTGATGCCGTGGGAATGGGCGAGCTTGGCGGCCTCCTCGGTGGAATGGCTCTGGCGAAGTGCCGCAGCAAAGGCAGGATCCCGTTGTGTGAGCTCTTTGATCCGATGCAGTGCCTGTTCCGCATCGCTGGAGGCGTGGCCCGAGGGGAGCGATGTGCTGCTGATTTCCATGGCCATGACCGCCTCTTTGCTTGAAGCCTAGAGAGGTCAGATCGGTCCCCTGATGAGTAGAAATACCCTTGATCTGAACCGTCAAGGAATTACACTGAGACTTGGTATTAACGCTGCCTAAAATAAGATTTGATCTTGCCAACGCCGCCCCTGAGTGGCAGGCAGGTGCCCTAGAGCTCAAGAATGAAATCGGTGGAGACCTGTTGACTCAAGGGGCTTGTTATTCGCCCATCTAGGCGCTGACACTTTTCTGGAGTGCTTCCTGTGCGAGCGTGTTAAGACTCTTTCCCTGCACTTCCGCAGTCATCGCCAACTTCTCATGGAGTTCAGGTGAAATCCGAAGATTAAATTTGCCCGAAAAGTGTTTCCGCGGCTCAATTCCTTGCTCCTTGCAGACCTCAAGAAAGACGCCCAGTGACTTTTTAAATTCTCGGCGAAGTTCATCCGGACTAAATCCATAGAAGTCGGCTCCTCCAGAAAGCCCAAGAATTTCCCCGCGAAACTGATCCATTTCCTCGTCGAATTCAATTTTGGCGTGGTAGCCATCCACAGTCATGAGATTCATGGTGTCACTCCGTGTTCTTCAAACCATTGGCGGATTGAAGCAACAGCACCCTTGTCTGTATTAGGCGATGGGTGGGGTCTGTGAAAGACCCTGACTTCGCCAAACAGAACGACCGCGACTCGGCTGCCCGCCCTCTCAGTGACCTCCCCACCAAGCCCCTGAAACAGGGCTTCAATGTCCCTGCACGGCAAGCTGCCGTTTACGGGACGGGAGAAGATCAGCTCAAGGGTGCGCTGGTGCTTCCGCTTCATTCATTCATGGTACTGCGCCTCGGTACCAGCAGCGGCTTCCGCTTGCGCTGATCGCGCCTTCGCCAAGACGTAACGGAAGGCCCCTCAAGGCTGCGACTCCCTCACAATGGAGCGAGGCGGGGCAGGGGAACGTGCAGATCCTCGGTATCGATCATGTCGTTCTGCGCTGCAGGGATCTGGGCGTCATGCTCAGGTTTTACACCGATGTGCTCGGCTGCAGCTTTACCAAGCGAAATGAGCGCCTGGGGATGATTCACCTACGGGCCGGCAAGTCCCAGATCGACCTGGTCGATGCCGATGGCGCGCTGGGCCTGGCCGGTGGCGCCCCCTGGCAAGGAGGGCCACAATGTCGATCACATCTGCCTTCGTATCGAACCATTTGACGTGGAGGCCTTGAGAGTTCACTTTCTCAATCACGGCATCGATCTTGGAGCGGTTCACCAGAATTTCGGCGCCGAAGGGTATGGCTCCGCGTTCTACCTCAAGGATCCCGAAGGAAATTCGCTCGAACTCAAGGGTCCTTCCGTTCAGCAGGCCGGCCGCGACGACGCTTGAGCCGTTCGTCAGTGGCACCCTGCGGCTGCTACTGGGCCGCGGGAGCAGCTGTCTCGATCGCATCCAGCTTGGCCGCCAGCACGGCATCGGCCCTGGTGAGCCCATCCGCCTTGTGGGTGTAGATCGTCACCTCCACATAGCCCCAGCCGAGCTTGAAGTCGGCGTGGTGGCCATTGGCCTCACAGACCGCGCCGGCGCGGTTCACCCAGGCCAGGGCCGAGGCAAAGTCCTCGAACGTGTGTGACTTCAAGAAGTGATGGTGATCCACCACCTGCCATCCCGGCAGCTCAGGAAGCAGAGCGGCCAGTTCGTCCTCAGCGAGGGTGGGGCCACCATCACGGCAGGGCACACAGAGATCATCGGAAAGGAGCATCGGGAGCAACGGCAGCTTCCTCAGCTTGATCACCCAGGAGCGGGTTGACGCTGATCTTGTCTTCTGGCACCCCGGGTTCAGAGTTGCCTGGCCTTCCCTTCCAGGCTTCCAACAGGTTCAAGCTGATGACAGGGCACAAGAAAAGCGAACAGGAAGTGGAGGGTGGTGAACACACCATGACTCCAGCCCTCATTTGATCACCTACGTAGACGGGGACGCAACTGCCCGCTCGGAGCTGAGGATGACTACCTGGAGAACGCCGCCCAAACGACTAACACCTCCAGCAGGAATGTCAACCGATCACACTGACGTTGCTAGTGCTCTTTAGCGGCACAGCCATTACAGCCGGTCGATCCAGCAGGTTCATGCACGGTCTAAGACTTGATCCTCAGACTTCATTGACCGCGCATCATATCGCAACCTCGGCGACCAGGAACAAGCGTTCCAAATCGCGGTAACCACTGCAAAAACTGAGGATCAACTGCCCAACAACTAGGAGTTTGTTGCCAATTGAGCAGCGAACCCCTGGCCACAGCGGATCGACCCCTGAGCTGAATAGCTGAGACTCCGTCCTTCTGCTGTCCGGGCCCCATCGATGGGCCTCAGTCAGCCGCTGCTACACCGGCCAACGCTTCTGCTGCCACTCATCCCGATGCTGCCACCAGCGCCTGTTGCTGTGATCGCCTGAACCTGAACAACTTGAGCAGGTTGTGGGTGGCAGCGATCAGATGCCACTCGTTGTTCACCTTCTCCAGACCCCGCAGCAGGAATCGGCGTAGGCCCCGGGCTTCTTTGATCTGCCCATTTACCGGCTCCACGATCGCCTTGCGCTGGGCGTAGATCTTGGCGCCCTTCTTGCTTCTGAGCTTGCGGGCCATGCGGGTTTTTGCATCGGCGTCTCTGGCTAAAGGTCCTCGCTTGGGCGGTGGCGGCTGGCCGTGTGGCAGGCGGCCGGTGGCGATGTATCCATCAATGCCCTGATCGGTGCAGGCGTTGGCGTTTGCCTCGCTCCAGTAGCCCGCATCCATCGTCATCACCGTGGGCAGTGCACCGGCGCTGGCGGCGATGCGCTCCAGCATGGGTTCCAGGTGCTCGACGTCCGGCGGTTGGCTGCTCACCCCGAGCGCCACGATCACCTGGTGGTCGCTGTCCACCGCCAACTGGCAGTTGTAGCCCTGCAGATAGGACCCACCTGACTGCATCAGATGACTCTGGGGATCGGTGAAGTTGCGCTGGGCCTTGGTGGTTGGGGTGCCGTCGGCTTTCCGGGCCAGACCACGGTGTGGCATCGCGTCAGCAGCAAGTGGCTCCAGATCCGGCGGCTCCACGCCAGCGACCTCGGCGGCCTTGATCGCAGCCTCCCGGGCAGCCTTGGCCTTTGCTGCTGCCGCCTCGGCTTTCTTGTTCAGCTCGGCCTGCTCTGCTGGCGATGCCTCCGCGTCCTGCGCGGCAGTGGCTTGGGCCCTGGCCGCTTCTGCCTCCTCGTGCCGCTGACGCGCTGCAGCAGCAGCGGTCTCCGCTTCCATCTCCTTGCGGGCCTGACGGATCCTGGCCAGCCGATCCTGCCGCCGCCGCAGTTCGTCGGGCAGGTCGCTGCCGCGGTTGCTCTTGCCGTAGCGACGATCCTCCTGGGCATCAAGGATCTCGGCCTTGCGCATCAAGGCATTGATCTCCTGCTGCAGCTGCTTCTCCGCCCTGAGCATGCGCTCGTGGCTCATGGCTTTGTGCTTGGAGGCATTGGCCTGAATCTTGGTGCCATCAAGGGCCACATGGCCGAGGCTCACCATGCCGGCCTTCTGGCACAGGCGCAGGATCTGAACAAATAGACCCCTCAGGGCATCGAGGTTGCGGCGCCGGAATTCGCTGACGCGGCTGTGGTCTGGCTGCTGGTTGCCCGTCAGCACCCGGAAGGCCAGGTCCTCGTAGCAGGCCCGCTCGATCTTGCGGGAGGAGACGATGCCCACGCAGTACGCGTAAAGCAGCAACATCGTCATCATCCTGGGGTCAAACCCTTTCTCCCCACGTGGATCTTTGCTCTGAGCGGGGATCAGGACCTGTGATAGATCCAGCTCATCCACCAGATCAAGCAGGAAATACACCTGGTGATCATCCGAGAGCCAATCACTCGGTGATGGCGGCAGCAGGGTGGTCTGCTCCGGCTGCCAGGGGCGGAAGGACTTGGGCTTCTGCATGCCCCATTCTGGTGGCCAGACCCATTGCTGTCACTGGGATCTGGGCAGATTTATGGGCGTCTGTGGAGAGCTCGGCCGCTGATCTACGCGCAACAGGCTCCTAGCGCGACCTGCGCACGCGTCTGAGAAGGCGAGCGCCTGAAATGGCCTGGTAGCCAATGGGAGCCCACCCTGGGTCCCATACCAACAAAGCCCACAAAAGCAACCGCACGACCATGAATCGAGCACGCCTCAAGCCAAAGGAGCAAAGGGGTTGACTTGAGGTATTCCTCAGCTTGACTCGACGGACATAAACACCCTCGCAACGGCGTCCATATTTACGCGCCCTGCAAAAATTGCTTAGAAAAATGAGCAGCCCAATCAAAAACGCACTCAAGCCCCTATTGAAAGGGTCAAGGGCAGCAGCCATTGGCGCCCTGGGCTCAGTCTGTCTTTTGGCCTGCGGCTCGCAACTGAATGCCTATGCGCAAACAACAATCACCGTTGATAATAAATCTGGCCTCACATCCTCTACTAGTGGCAACCTGGGATGGTTCTACGGATTCAATCAAGGCGGCAATATCAATTGGAATTCCCTACCCTTCACTGGCTCTACTTCCTTCCCATTGCCAACGGGGGAAAAGGCGGAACCTTGCAGATCATTTTGGCAGACCCGACCGGCATCAAAACCGGCCAATCACCTGGCACCGTTTTAATTGGCCCAGGCTACAGTCAGTTGTATGAATTTGCAACAGCAACCAACCCTTACACACTTGACATTAGCTGGGTAAATAATTTTAGCTTTCCCTCAACCGTTGCAGCGCCAGGGCTGAACTCGATTGGAATTAAACCGACCCTAACGCGGAGCGCAATTTACAGCAAATACACCACCTTTGCAAAGGAGCTGGGCTACGGAGACCTAGTCATTAGCAATCAGTTCTTAACCTCAGCTTTCTCTAATAACGTCAGAAGCCCATTCAGCCTCCCACCTGGCACCGCTCCGACCAGCAATCCTCAGGCTTACCAGTTCATCCTAAATCCCGGTCAGGCTGTGATCCCGGGAGCCATCAACCTCATTTCCAATGCAGTGGCAGCGGACATAAATACATCCTCTTTTGATAACATATGGGGAGATTTTCTGAGACGCGTTCAAGCGAAGAGCAGCTTTAAAACTATATTCCCCACCGTACAAATCGGATTTACCAGCAGCAACCGTGACGGGCTCTACCATCAATAATATCCCTGCAGCAAGCATCTTTGGCAACTTAGCAGTCGCGAACAACTACGCCGCCACCACAACACTAGACCCTTCAAAAATTTACTACAACGGATCCGCTAGATTCACGGGCCTTCAATTCACAGGCGTTCCAACCGGCCCGAGCACAACAACAACAGCCTATATCCCAACACCAAGCGATATTTCGGCTCAACTTCTCTGGAAAACCAAACAAAAAAACCACAATATTATCATCCCGAACACCCAAAACGCAGCAACGATGGAGGTGTCTGCCAGTGATGCTGCCAAGTTGCAGCCTGGGATGTTCCTGGTTAGCAGCAATAATTACTTCACCAATCTCTCAGGTGGCACTACGTCTGATGTGATGATCATGGCCATCACGCCCAACAGCGGCAGCAACAACAGCGTAACCCTTACGCTGTACTCGCCAGGGGGCAATCTACAGACCACAGCACCCAAAAATGAAAACAACGCTGTCGTACTTTTTTCCAATATCAACGATCGTTCGCAGGCCAACTCACCGGCTGCTGTCTGGCTTGCAAACAAGTGGCCGCTGGATTCCAACCAGACTCTAGACAACCAGGTATATTGCAACTCCACAATGGACTGTCCCGTTTCAAAATGGGTCGGGCAAATCAAAACCCAGCTCAATCAAGCAATCAACTGGGGTTCGCTGGCCTCCACGCTGCCTACTGGCGACACTTTGATCAATACCGTTTGGGCGAACCCTGCTAATTGGTACACCAATACCGATGAAAACGGGAATCCTGCTTACAACATCTATTCGGCGTTCTGGCACACGCAGGATGTTGCTACAGCATTTGACACTAACCAAGATCCTTACAAATCTTTTGCCGCTGCCTACGGATTCTCCGTAGATGAGAATCCGTACACCGGCTTTCCTGGTAGTTCGTCGCTTCCGACCTTACAGGTTCCATCCAAGTGGGACGGAACCCTTCAAGCCGGCAATCCCGTGACGATCACCTTGCAGGAGTGGGGCAGCACTCCACCGCCAGACCCCTGCAGCGCGGTTGATGACGTGGTGTGCTGGAACGCAGCCTCAGGCCCATTCAGCCTAAACACAAACTGGACATCCTCTCAACTTCCTAACCCAGGCACTCCCTTTAGCCTGATCAGTTTCCAGGCTCCTTATGCCATTACTGGTGGAACGGCTACCAATAACATCACCAACTTCAAGGCCCAGGGAATTGAATATGGGGTTGGGACTGGATCTTACACAATCGATGGAGCCCCCATCACACTCACCGGCCGCAATGGGTTCGCCATCAGCAACGAGAGCGGCACTACTCAGACTATTTCGGCGCCGCTGACTCTGACCGGCAGCTCGCGCCTGAGCCTCAACGTGACGGAAGACTCCAGCCTCACCCTCACCGGCGGCTTAACCTCTGCCCAGGGCTGGCGGAAAGCTGGAAGTGGGCTGCTCTCCCTGGATGGGCTCAGCAAAGGCACTGAGAGCACCGGCCGGATCTCCATCGCCGGCGGTACTCTTTCTCTTAAAAACAACAGCAACATTTCCAATTATGCCGGCATCGGCTCTGCCCTATCTACGGTGATCGAAGGTTCAGGTACCCTGCCGGGCACGGGAAAGAGCTCCATTCAAGGTATGTTGGTTCCTGGCGATATGGATTCACCGATCGGCCGACTGGCCTTCACAGGTGATCTAAACATTGGCTATGGCGGCGGTGCCATTCTTCACAATCTCTCCGTAAATCCTGCCAGCAGCGACTTGATAAGTGCTGCCGGCATTCTCACGATTTCCCCTCAAAACAGCACTCTCTCGATCGGCTCAGTTACTGGCACTACAGCCTCCTATTGGATCCCATTGATAACCGCAGGCAGTGACAGCTCGGTGAGTGGGGCTTTCAGTCGCATCTTTGGCCTTAGCGAAAACCGAACCATCGTCTACCGAACATCAGGGAGCCGCCCCGGGGTCTTTCTGCATTACAACGGAGATACACCCATTCCAACAGGTGATTGCATAGACCCTGGCAATCCCGCCAACGATGCAAATCCCTATGCCACCACCTTCTGTGGAGGCAGGCTGATAATTAACACCAACTCGTCTAATGATAACTGGCTACTAGAAAAGGTATCAGGCGCCGGCACGAACCGCATCGATCTTGCTGGCTATTCTGGCAACTCAAACTTCACTGGGGTTTTCAGCGGAGAAGGAGATTTGACATTAGAGAATACTGGTCAGACCTTCAATGGATCAATGACGCTCAGCGGCGACAGCACCTACACAGGGCTTACCACCATACGCACTGGTGCCAGAGTCTTCATCAACGGCTCGATTGCACCGTCCGCTTCACTGACAGTTCAGTCTGGCGGATTAGTCGGAGGCAACGGTCTTCTGCCTAGCACGGCGTTGAATCCTGGTGCAATAATTGCTCCTGGCAATTCGATCGGCACCCTAACCGCTGCGAATCTCACCCTGAACGGCGGCACGATTGCAGCAGAAATCCGGGGGCCGCAGAACGACCGCATCAATGTAACTGGCAATGTGACCGACTTCACCGGCACAGCTGCGCTGATCCCCTTCGGGGGTGGTTCACCTTTTCCGGGCTTTGTCTACACTGTCGTTGACGCGTCCAACAGTACCAACTTCGCCTCATCCTCAAGCCTGAATCTGGATCAGTCGTCTGTGAGCAGTGCTTTGCTGCGGTTCGGCACAACCCTGCGTCAGAACCCCCTAAATAATCCTCAAACCTTCGCAGTGCAGTGGAAACCCAATAGCACTACCGGAGCCACCACTGCCGCGATGCAGGCACTGGGCAACGGCAGCAATAATGCCCTCTGCCTGGCAGGATCTCTGGACAGAGCCTTTAACGCCCTTACGGACGTCGCCACCAACAACAAGAACAACAGTGGTAATGCCATCGGTGCCACTGGCTTCACCTCAGGCCAGGCCAAAGCAGCGGGAATGAGCTCTGGCTTTGTGGAAGCCCTCAACAACTTGGTGTTGCTGCCATCCAGCAACCAACTGGTGTCGGCCGTGAACTCGCTTTCCGCCCAGCCCTATGCGGCCTTCCAATCTGTGGGACTTGAAACCCTTAAGCAGCAGCGCGAAACGGTGCTTGCCCAGGCTGGGCAATGCCTGAACAACGGCTGGATCATCAACGGCAAGAAGGCGAAGAATCCACTCTGTGCCTTTGCCTTGGCCCAGAACAACAGCAGTTCCGTTCGCGGCAACGCCGACTTGGCCTCTTACAATGCTGGGGTATTTTCAAGTGGTATTGGCCTGGAGTACTACCCCTCCAACCAATGGAGTGTGGGTGTGAGTTACGGCTACGGTACCTCATATGCCAACAATTTCTCAACATCATCCGCCTCAATCAACGCAGGCGTGAATAGCCTCAACCTTTTTTCCCAGTACAGGCCTTCAGAGCAATGGCATGTGCGCGGACTGCTGGGCTACAGCAGCTTTAATATCGATGCAAGCAGATCCATCGCTTTTATCGGCAATGACTCCTCCCTCACCTCCAACACAAACGGCAATGGGTTTACTGCTGCCATCGAAACTGACTACGCATTCCCACTCACCAAACCGTCCTCGCCCACCCAGGCAGTAATCAAGCCGCTTCTAGGACTTGCCTGGGGCAGTTATGCACAATCAGGATTCTCCGAATCAGGCAATGCTCTCGCACTCTCCGTAAATGGCAATACATCTAATAGCCTTGTAACGACTGCAGGCGTTGAGTTCAGCACCAGCCCAATCCCTCTGAACACATCAAAAACAATGAGCATTCGGCCCTCACTATTGGTGGCCTATCAGG
Source organism: Cyanobium sp. ATX-6F1 (assembly GCF_047395825.1). Classification (NCBI taxonomy): domain Bacteria; kingdom Bacillati; phylum Cyanobacteriota; class Cyanophyceae; order Synechococcales; family Prochlorococcaceae; genus Cyanobium; species Cyanobium sp. ATX-6F1. Next base: position 1,021,378 of record NZ_JBCEBF010000003.1, read on the forward strand.
TGGACGCACTTGCGAACAATAGCTCTAACAAGTCAATGATGTCGACGTTCTCTGAAGCCTCCAGCGCCTGCGAATCATGTAAGACAGAGGGCCAGAACCTGGGGACCAATGGCTTAAATATAACCGCTGGTGTTGACTTGCAATTTAACGATTCAACATCTCTCTACGTTAATGCCTCTTACGAGACATTCACCAACGCTTCCCAGTATGGATACGGCGGTGGCTTGCGTGTTCGCTTCTAACTCGTTAACTGAGCGATATCGGCCACGCCTGCAAGCGGAGGAAGCCTAGGGACTCAGATGATTAAAGCCTGACCTAGATGAGCTAACTGAAGCGTTGTCGCGGGATTTCGCTGATGCCTAATGTTGTCAACCTATCGTCACGGGACATACGCACGGGTGCAAAGCGGCTCGCAAAAACCCCAATGTTTCTGAATACTTTAAAGGGGCCTTCCAGCCCCCACGGATCATTTGGGTGATAGACCCCTACGGGCCATTGCGACAACTACGCTTCTCTGTGACGGCAAGGAATTGCAAGGAACAGCCGGGAGCACGAAGTAAGCTGAAGGTGCGGAAATTTCCGCGTTTTTCCGCGCTTGCGGAAAACTGGCCTCAGAGGAAATGACCAATGGCGACCACCAAAGCAGCCAACGTATGGGAGGCCGGATTCCGTTCCGCCATCCGCACCGGCAGGGCCGGATGGACCGTTTCGAACAACCGTGGCCGAATCCAGCTCAGGGTGCGATCAGCCAACGGCAAGGTCGAGTCGGCATCGCTGCCTCTGGAATGGTCACCAGCCAGCCAGGCTGCGGCCATGCAACTGATCGGCAGGATCTACCAGATCGTGGCAACCGGCCAGCAGACGGTGAAGGGTGCCCTGCAAACGGTCGTGGATGGCAGCGACACCATGAAGACGGGCACCAACTGGAGCTCCGCCGTGGATGGCCTGCGGGCGGAACTGATGAATGGGCGGAATGAAATCCTCCCGGCGACGTGGAAGTCCAACTACCAGCAGTACATGGAGGAAGCCCTGCGGATCTTGGATGGCCCGAACCCACCTCACGATGGGCATGGGCTCCTCCAGCGCACTCTTGAGCGGTGGAAGGGCAAAGCGGCCAGCCGTGCGGCCTGCTGCATCGCCATCCGCAACCTGACCGATCACGCTATGGCCAGGCATCACGCGGCGGCCTGTTGGACCATCACGGCGCCGATCGTGAAGAACCTTCGAGGGAAGACATCAGAGAAGCGGACCAAGGCCACCCTTTCTGATTCGGAAATGCTCTACCTCATTGAGGGAGTGGATCGCCGGAATCCTGGTTGGGCGAACGTGCTCCGTGCCCTGGCCCTGTTCGGGCTGCGGCCCATCGAGTTGCAGCATCTGGTCCCAAAACCTGACGACCAAGGGGTGTTGAGGATGTGGTGCAGCTACCGGAAGAACTGCGGCGGCCAGCTCACGGCGCCCCGCTGGCTGCTGCCTGCGCCGCTGCACATGGCCTCTGGAGAGCGTCAGGATTGGAACATCACCGGGGCGATGGTGGCGGGCTTGCTGGAAATCCCAGAGGGGCGTGATGGTGGATTCAGGGTGCTGAATGGCCACTACGTGGAGCAGTTCCTTCGAATCCAACCGGAATGGAAGGAACTGAAGGCGATCTACACCGCCAGGGGGAATGGTTGCGGCCTTACACCTTCCGGGACAGTTACAGCCTGCGGTGCCACCAGCGAGGGGTGGAAGTGGGAGCGATCGCCTCCGCCATGGGCCACAGCCTGGCGGTCCATGCCAGCAGCTACAGGTGGGCATCAGAGGCAACCACTGCTGCGGCGTTTGAAGCGGCCTTCCCTGCCTGAGGGCATGGACAAGCCCCGGGGAACCGCGATGGATGTTGATTCAGGATCAGCCCCCTGAATCTGTGGTCAGCCATCCCTGACTCTGTCGATCTCACGCCCTTTATCAGCCCGAACGACCTGATGGCACTGCACAGCTAGGAGCCTCAACGATCAGGAGGCGCTCCACCCAGCCAAGCAGGTGCATCTGACCACCCCAAGCGATGCGCAGCTCTGGCAGAGCAAGCGGGCCTGAGGCTGGACGGCCTGAAAAAGGGGGAATTGAAAGTTGGAAAGCTGGGAGTGAGGCACCCGGTAACTTCCATGACTTCCTCCGTATCCGCCCAGTGGATCCCAACCCCTGAGATGGCCGTCCGTCTAGGGATTCATCCAAAAACCCTCCTTCGGCTTCGTCGCCAATCGTTCGCACCATTCAGTGAGGGGATGCACTATCGCCGTGGGGGCCTGACCACGGCAGCTCCGCTCCAGTGGCACCCGGAAGCCACTGAGTCGGCCTTCACCAGCTTCCGGCGGATCGACCCGGCAGCGGTCGAAACCTTCTCAGGTTCGAGGTCTTGAGCCATGTCCCTCGTCACTTTGTCCTTGTGCCGCCAGCCGATCCACAACCCGGGGATGCAGGCCCTGGCTGAAGTCTGCCCAGGCGATCGGCTGCCCGCTGTCATCGTCGCGGGGGATGGCGAATGAAAATCGCCCAACTGCTCTCGCCAGAGCAACCGGGGGAATTAAAACCAGAAACCTCCGCCCATTTTTACGGTGCCACGGTCGCCCCCACCTGCCCCACCGGGGTCAGCCCTGCCGCTGCGCTATCTCCCGCCCATCGCCAACAACTGCTGGATGAACTGGGCAGCGATGACGCCGTGCAGGTGGCCATCGACTACGGCGCCCGCAGCGTCACCCCAACTGAGGCCGCGGCCCTGGGCTACCGCTACCAGGGCCACGTGACCGGGGGCCTCCTGCTGCCCTTCGGTGGTGACTTCGGGCAACTGCGTTGCGACGATCCACCTGTCGCACCCAACGGCGAACGCCTCAAGTACCTCAACCGGGTCGGGAAGCCGCAGAGCGCCGTCACCTTCGGCAGCGGTGACCCGAAGATCGCCACCGAAGGCTGGAAGGATGCCCTGCGACTGCACCTGGCCACCTGTCAGGCGGTGCAGGGCATCGCTGGGGTCACGGCCCACAAACTCCTGGCGCCATCGGTGGAGCTGTTGATCTATGACGCCGACGCCCGCGATAACCCGGCAGTCTGGTCCCAGTTGATCGCTGCAGGACTGAATCGCAGCAGGCTGCGATTGGCGTTCTTCCCCGTTGACCTGGCCGGGCCGAAGGGGGCGCTTGTGAGTTCTTCAAGGCCGCGACCTATGGGGCGTTCGAATCCATCGAGCGGTTCAAGGCCCGTGAGCTGATCCGCCTGCTGTCACAGCAATGGGACCGCAACCTACGGGTGGATTGGCAGCCGCTGGCCATGCGTCACCTGGCGCGGCTGGCCGTGCTGGCGGGGTTTAACCGCGATGCGGTGCGCCAGTTGGTGGCTGGCGCAGCAAAGGGCATCGGGTTCCCTGTGGACTCCGCCAGGCGGATTGTCACCGTCGAGCAGCACAAGCAAGCCCCGCCGCCGAAGCCGCTACCGGCTGATGCCCCACCAGAGGCGCAGCTTGTTACCTGCGCCGGGGCGGTGCCGGAGTGGAGCGCCAACGCAGGCTCGTGGGCCAATGCCCTAGGGGCTGGCGTTGGCGATCGTCTGCGCATGAACCTGCTGAGTTCCCGCATCGAGTTCGATGGCCGCGACCTGCGGGCCGACACCGAGGAACTGTTGTACGTCTGCGCTCAGCAGGCGACCTGGAAGGTCAACAAGGTTGATTGCTTCGACGGCACCCGCCAAGTGGCCCGCGCCCATAGCTTTCATCCGGTGCGGGAGTACCTGGAGCGGGTGGCTGCCGATCCAACGCTGCCCACGATCGACCTGGATGCCATCGCCGCCCGTTACCTGAGCGTTGATGATTCGCTGAGCGCCGCAATGATCCGCTGCAAGCTGATCGAAGCAGTTGCTCGCATCTATGAGCCCGGCTGCCCATCGGTGGGGGTAGTTGTGCTGCGGGGGGCACAAGGCATCGGCAAGACCGAGTTCTGGCAAGCCCTGGCCGGAGCGTTCTATGTCACCAGCCGCGACACCGACAACGGCAAGGATCAGGCGATGTCGATGCACCGCGCCTGGTTCTACGACTTCGACGAGCTGGACAAAATGACGACCGCCAAACAGGCGGCATCGGTGCGCTCCACAGTTTCAACCAACTGCGACACGTTCCGCCCGCCCTATGCCCGGCGGGAAGAAACCTTCCCCCGGCAGTTCGTGATGGTGGCAGCCGTCAATGGCGACGGATTCCTAACCGACAAGGAAGGCAATCGGCGGTTCTTGGTGATCGACTGCCCGCATCGCAAGGACAGCGGGGCCTTCATTGATGGCCCCGGCGCGAAACGCGACAGGGACGCGATCTGGAAGGCGGCGGTGGAGGCATACCGGGACGGGGCACCGTGGCGGCTGACGCCAGCGGAGCAGGCTGCCAGCAACGTCCGCAACAGCAATTGGGAGGCGGTTGACGAATGGGAGCCGGCCCTGGCGAGTTGGGCTCAGACCTCACGGACGCCCGGTGGATTCGACACCCGAGAGGCAATCGTTGGCGCGAACCTGCGGCTGCTTGAGTCGATCACCAGGGCCGATGAAATGCGAGCCTCCGACGCGCTCAAGCGAGCGGGTTTCGTGCGAAGGAAGCACGAAGTCCACCGGCCCGGCAAACCGAAGGCGCGGGTCTGGCTGCCGGGCGGGGGTGACATGGACCGTCACAGCCAGCCGGGAGGGCCGTCCTTGGCGCAACCGGCGCAACCTTGGCGCAACTTTTTCGAGGAGGTTGCACCAGCCGAAACCCATAGCAGCGCAAGCGACCTGCCCCCCTTGACGCAACCTACGCAACCTTTTTGGATTACTTCGAGGAAGAAAGACATAAGGGGTCACCCCTAGAGGGGGTGCATACCCTTCCTAGTAACAAGGAGGGGGAAAAGGCTGCGCCGGTTGCGCCAACGCCCCAAACCGGCTGTGAAACAGCCGATCTGGGATGCCGCACCACCCCGGGGGGCCTCCGACGGTTGCGCCAGAGGACGGCCCACCCCCGGCGGGCTGCTGACTACGCGGGAGGCCGTGGCCGAGGCGCTGCGGGCGTTGAAGCTGGCCGCGACCCACCCCAGCGTTACCCGCCAAGTGCTGGGGCACCTGGGCGCGGGATATGGGCGCCTGGCGGTGACGGCGGCAATCGAAGCCCTGCGGGATGAGGAGCGCGCCGACGACCCGACAGCATTGACCCGTTAAGGCTTGATCCACCCGGGCGGCGAGGCCCAACTGACATCAGCCCCGATGTGCAATTCTCTGGTGCTTCCGGGGCCACGCAGGAAAGATGAGGGCATGTCCAACCGCCTGCCCCACCGTAAGCTCGACCCCGAGATGGTAGCCAAGGTGCGCGAGCTGGCCGCCCTCGGCCTTCGCCTGGAATCCATCGCAGCAGCCGTGAGCATTTCCTATGGCGGCCTCAAGGCTTGGCTTAAGAACGCCCGTGAGGGGGTCTGTACCGAGCTTGAAGCCGACCTACTTGCTGCGCTCCATGAAGGCCGCCAGGCGGGTGAGAAGGCCCTTGTGGCAAAGCTGTTGGCTAGTCAGGACACCGCCGACGCCCGGTGGCTACTGAGCCACAGCAACGCATGGCGCACTGGCTGGAGCGATAACAGCGCCGTCACCCGTGAAGTGAACCGCGCCATGGGGCAGGTGGTAAGTGCGATCGAATCCGCAGGGCTCAGGGCCGACCAGCGCCAGGATCTACTGCTGCGTCTTGCTGCTGCTGGCATAATCGCCGCGCCAGACAATGCGGAGTGATCCGATCCGACAGGCCCTGGCCCGGATGGACCTGGCGGAGCTTGAGGCGCAACTGGCTGAAAGGCCCGCGGGCACGTTCAAGGAGTTCGTTTCCCGCGTGGCCCCTCAAGTCGCCTTCTACCGCCATGTCGAGCTGTTGGCCGACGTGCTCCAGCGGGTTGCTGATGGTGGGCACCGCCGGGTGCTGATTCTGCTGCCACCACGGTCTGGGAAAAGCCTCTTGTCCTCGCGGTTGCTGTCTGCTTACTACCTTCGCCGTCACCCTGGCCTGTGGGTTGGGATGAGCAGCTATGGCGCCGACCTTGCCGAGGGCTTCAGCCGCGAGGCGCGAGGGTTCTACACCGCTGATGGGGGAACCCTGGACCGTTCGAGCAAGTCTGTGGGCCAATGGGTGACGGGTGCTGGTGGCGGGTGCTGGGCGACGGGTGTCGGTGGTGCGACGACCGGCAGGGGATTCTCGCTGGGGATCGTTGACGACCCGACCAAAGACGCGCAGCAGGCCGACAGCCCCACCTACCGGGAAAGGATGGTGAGCTGGTGGGAATCAACGTTCGCAACCCGTGCAGAGCCTGGAGCGGCCCTAGTGGTTGTACAAACCCGATGGCACATCTCCGACCTTGCTGGGCACCTATTGGCGAAGGAAGCGGAGGCACCGGAGGGTTGGCATGTTGTGAACCTGCCTGCCATTGCTGAACAGCAGAACGAGCCCACTGCCTGGTCGCAGGAACCGGACTTTCGGGAGCCTGGTGAGCCGCTGTGTCCTGAAAGGTTCGACTCCGATGCATTGGCCAAGATCCGGGCAGGAATGTCGGCCCGATGGTGGGAGGCGCTCTATCAACAACGGCCCAGCATTGCTGCCGGGTCGGTGTTCGTTCGGGAGTGGTTCAAGTTCTACGAACCGCCAGAGGTGCCAAGAAACTTTGTCCGCCTAGTGGCTTCGATCGACTGCACGTTCAAGGGCACCGATGGCTCTGATTTTGTCTCCTTGCAGGTCTGGGGTCAGCACAGCACCGGCATCTGGCTGCTGGATAACGACACCCGCCGACTGGGCTTCCACCGGAACTCTTTCGGCCATCACCGCCAGCCACCAGCGGTGGCATTGGGGCGAACTGCTGATCGAAGACGCGGCCAACGGGCCTGCGGTGATCGACACGCTAATTCGCCAGGCGCAGGGCTTTTCTGTGAGGGCGGTCAGGCCGTTGGGCGGGAAGGTGGCACGGGCGAACGCTGCGGCTGTGCAGCTCGAACAGGGCCAGGTGTGGTTCCCACGGTCGGCGCCATGGTTACAGGGTTTCGTGGATGAGCTGCTGAGCTTCCCCAGCGGCGCACATGACGATCAGGTGGACGCCATGACCCAGGCGCTCAACTACATCGCAGGCACCGGACCCATGCGGGTGAGCACCGCCATTTATGGCCGTGGCAATGGCACCCCCACGCGTGAGCCGTTCTCGCCTCTGCCGGATGAGGATTGGAAGCGCAGGAGTCAACTAGAGACGGCGAAGCAGGCCGCCCGCAAGGGAGCGGTGGGGTTTCGTGGCGTTTTTCATTCGTAATAGTGCCAGTCGGCACACCCGCCAGGCTTCGAGTCGATTGGACACAGCCGAACCCCGTCAATGGACAGCGCATCACACGCCGACCGGTCGGATTGGCATGTTGCTTGTTGAGAATCCCGGGCCAGATAAAGCCCGACTGGCACAGCCTCCGCTGAGCACCTGTCTGGCCAACAGGTGTTCAAGCGGACAGGTGCTCAGCTGGCATGGGTGACCTGGCGGCCATCGCCAACGGGCTAACACCAACCGACTGGGCGATACGACAGCCTACAAGAAATCCCTGCAACCCTCGCAATTAGTTAGGAGCCAATCCTCTGAGTGCATAACAGCGCAACCATGGACAACATACTCAAGAAGCCAAAAACCTCTGTGGCTACTGCTACGACTGGCGCTTTGTGTGCGAACAAATTCCTCCCAAACAGATGGCAATGACGCCACCTCCTATATTGAGGATCTGATATATCTGATGAATTGAGCTCTCAGTCTTCATGGAAATCCCATTAAAAAGCATAATGGTCCCAGCGAGAAAGCCGAAGGCTGCTGTTAAAGAAAAGTGCTTGCCAAGACCGCGCAACTCCAACACGGCAGGAGGCAGCGGCACTAAAGGAGAATTTTCTGCCCTTGATGCAAAAGATTCCAGGCTTTCGTCTTGTCTTATTCCTTTCTCTCTTCTCTTAACAGAAGTTGCATGATTGAAGACTTCTTCAAGAACTTGATCTATGGGCAATCGTCCAATGATCCGGCCATCCTCGGCGGCCAATACATATGTCTTCTCCGATCTACGAGATCTTTCCGCCGATGGCGTCATATCATCCTTGATCTTCCGGTCACGATTTGCTATTGCTACTGCAGCCCTAAAAAGTGATGCATCGCCTTCGCTTGTCCCTTCCATATAGTCACATAAAGAGTAGGCTCCGAACTTTAAGAGATCTTCATTCATTTGTCGAGCCAATGACTTGGTCTTCACTAAGCGGCTGTGCTTCTCGTTTTGGCTGATCTCCGTGACCCGAGCCGAGACGTGCATTTATCTGCGCAGCGATTCGCAAGCCACCCCATCGCCGTTCTTATCGAGGTAGCTGTGCCCCTGCTTCAGCAACTCCTGGGCCTTGGCGAAGCTGCCGATTTCCTTGCAGCGGTAACGACCTCCCGACTGTGCGGGGCTCGGTTGTAGTGCACCCCTCGGGCTCGACCAGTTTATCTGCCGCTGGAGAAGTTCCCCTGACTCCCGCTGTGCCGCCAGTCCCATGGTCTTGTGATGCAACCGGGAACTGACCACACTCCCAGCCGAGCAGTCTCAGCCGCCCATTCAGCTCTTGTTACTCATCTCAACCTTCTGCCAGTAGAAGCCGCCTGGACTGGGCTTGCCCTCGGCAAGCACCTTGGCACCAGCTGACAGCGGAACAAAGGCAAGGCAGGCCAGGGCAGCAGGCGCTATGAGAGAGAGGCGCATTAGTTCGCGTCGAATTAGCCCATCCTCTCTGGTTTTACTGCGCTTGAACGGGTGTGGGAACAGTGAGCGGGCACCGCTGCCCCTTTGATGCCTGCCCCCACCCTGGAGAGCCTGCTGCTGCTGGCCTTGAGCGTTCCCGACTACCGCCTCCACCTGATCGGAAGGCTCCGTCCTGCTGTGACAGGCTGAAGTTATCCCCGCTTCCGCATGGCGCGGAAGAGCTGGAAGGTCGGCTGGATGTCGTCAAAACTTCGCAGATTCCCTTATTGTTCAGGCGAGATGTCAGATGGCTAGAGGCATGACAGAGGCTGAACTGGCTGAGGATAATCTATTCAAGGCGGCTGTCAGCTATTCCCTCAGGAAGGGTAAGATGAAGGCTGAGGGTGACGTTGATTCGGAGCGATCTCGACCAACCGGCCAGTCGTTCGTATTGGCTGCCGCTGATGGACGGGTGATCGACCGGATTCCATTGGCTTTGGTCAGAAAAGAGGCTGCCAGGTTGACAAACCTTCCCCAGGAGCTAGCTGTCAGGAGGAATGAAACAGCAGATGAAAGGATTGCACGCCAGAGGGCTAGGAGGGAGAGCGGAGCACTTGCTGCATCTACAGCACCCTTCGGCAAAACAGCACCCTGCGCCATCAAGTTAACCGGCTTCCTTCTCGCCTTACCAGTCGGATTCTTTGCTGCAGGATTCTTTCCAGAAGGAGCTTCAACAAAAGTGATCGCGGGCCTTATTGGAATTGTATTCCCTCCCATCATGGGACTTCTTTTGTCTGACTGGGTGAAGGGCGGAGCCAAGGGAGGCTTCATCAAAGCGATTGGCAAGGCCACAGCAATGGCAGGAGCGGGTATCGCTGCATCTTTCGTGCTGTTCAGTGCGATCGTCTTTCTATCGCGACCTAGCGACATTCTCAACGATGGCAGCGCCCGGGCGGACTGTGAAGCGAACCTGAAGCAGAAATTACGCGACCCAGCCTCCTATGAGCCCACCGGTGAATGGGCGAACGGGGGCGATGGCCTCGCCTCTGGTGGAGGGAAGGCCACGTGGACATGGAAGTTCCGCGCACGCAATGGATTTGGCGGCATGAATGTAAGCGTCGCTTCCTGTGTTGTAGACAGTGCCACTCAATCAGTAACCGCAGAGGTCATGATGTCCGAGTAGTCCAGCTTCTGCCCTTTCAGCGCACCCCGAACAGGCGCCGTCTGCCTTGGTGCGTGATCCGCTCCGGCAGGTCGCGGCCAGGGGTCACTTTCAGGTGAGCGTTCGATCAACTCTGCCCGGATCTTGTCCGGGGCCATTGTCAGCGGGCACCAGCGACCCATTGGTTTTTCAGCGCAGCGATTCGCAAGCCACCCCATCGCCGCCGCCGTTCGGGGCGGACCAACTTCGCAAGTGACCCTGCCCAAGCGAAAGCCGCAGCAGCACCGCCCTGGCCACTTACCTGAGCCCTCGGCCACCAGTGGGAACACTTGGTGGGCACAGCTACCCCCTAGTGCTCACAGCGTCCAAGGCACTACTGGTGGCTACCCAGACTCATATTCTTCCGCGCTTTTTCCGCGCTTGCCTTGCGGACGAAAGCTGAAACCCTGAGAAGTCTTGGTATAACTACTAAAAAGGGGCCTTCCAGCCCCCACGGATCATTTGGGTGATAAGGCTGATCTACCCCATCTCCCTAAGGAGTCAGGCGGCCACAGGGGCGGTCTGACGGGAGAAAGCAACGATGTTGTTCGCTGTTACGTGTGTGCTCTTACCGAGCAGGCTTCAGTCACCCTCCTGATACCCCGTCGAAACCATTGCAGCCCCGGGAAGGTCCCGCCACGGGAGCGGGAGAAATGGAGCTGAGCGGAATCGAACCGCTGTCCGAAGCATTGGTGTGAGCCACCTAGTCCGCCCAAGGACGGACCTTGTCATTGTGGCAGCTGAACAGGGATCCAGGGTGGGGCAACACGGGTGGGCATGACCGAACCGTTCGAGGCTGTGGCGGTGCTGCCCCAGGGGCTGGAGGCCGAGGGGGCCGCCGAACTCGTTGCCCTGGGGGGAGCGGACGTGCGGCCCTTGCGGCGGGCCGCCAGCTTTCGCAGCGATGCCGCGGGCTTCATGCGCCTGCACCTGCGCGCCCGCCTGCCCTTTCGGCTGCTGCGCCAGCTGGCCTCCTTCCCCTGCACCAGCCCCCGGGAGCTCTACGCGGGCGTGCAGGCCGCCGCCGACTGGGACCTGTGGCTGCCCCCTCGGCCAGCTTCCGTGTGGAGGTGAGCGGCTCGGCGCCGGGCCTGAGCCACAGCCACTACAGCGCTCTGCAAGTGAAAAATGCCCTGGTGGACCTGCAACGCCAGCGCTGGGGCGAGCGCTCCAGCATCGACCTGGACAACCCCGACCTCGCCCTGCATCTGCACCTGGGCGGCGGCCGGGCCGCCCTGAGCGTGGAGGGCTCCAGCTCCAGCCTGCACCGCCGCGGCTACCGCGCCGCCCTGGGCCTGGCGCCGCTCAAGGAGAACCTGGCCGCCGGTCTGATCGCCCTCAGCGGCTGGGATGGCACGGTGCCCCTGGCCGACCCCCTCTGCGGCTCCGGCACCTTGCTGATCGAGGCGGCCTGCTGGGCGCTGGGGCGCGCGCCCGGGCTGCTGGAGCAGGCGGGCGGAGTTCCGCGGGCCCGCACATTTGCCTTCGAGCGCTGGCCGGAATTCGATCCCGTCAGCTGGCGCGATGAACTGGCCGCCGCAATCGCCCTGCGCCGCGACACCCTCTCAGATGGCTCGGCGCTGGCGCCGATCGTGGGCTGGGAGCGGGACCCCGCCGTGCTGGAGCAGGCCCGCACCAACGCCCAGGCCGCCGGGGTGGCCCCCTGGCTGCAGCTGAGCCAGGGGGATGCCCGCGATTTCGTGCCACCGGAGCGACCCGGCGTGCTGGTCTGCAACCCGCCCTACGGCGAGCGCCTTGGCGCCGATGAGGATCTTGAAGCCCTCTACGCCGACCTGGGCCAGGTGCTCAAGGAACGCTGCTCCGGCTGGAATTTGTGGCTGCTGAGCGGCAACCCCACCCTCACGGGCGCCCTGCGCATGAAGGCGCGCCGCAAGATTCCCGTGAGCAACGGCGGCCTCGATTGCCGCTGGCTGCACTACGAGATCCGCTGAGCGCCGCGCTCGACAACCGCACCCAGGCGGTGCTGCGCTTGCTGGAGGGTCGCTGATCCAACTCGATCAGCGCATCAATTGATGCCTAATCTGATGCCAGTCAACACCTCGGCGCCACCAGTCCAAGCAGACCATGCGCACCACCGTCACCCTGGACGATCAGTTGCTGGCCCAGGCCAGTGAACTCTCGGGAATTCCCGAACGCACCCAGCTGCTCAAGCAGGCCCTCCAGGCCCTGATCGAGCGGGAGAGTGCCCGGCGTCTGGCCTTGCTCGGCGGCACGGAGCCCGAGCTGAAGCCGATCCCGAGGCGCCGCCCGGCCCGGCCGTGACCCTGCCGTGATCCTTGCGGACACCTCGCTCTGGGTGGATCACCTGCGCGGCGCCCATGGGCCGCTCTCCGTGGCGCTCAGCGATCAACAGGTGCTGATCCACCCCTTCGTGCTTGGCGAGCTGGCCTGCGGAAACCTGCGCCATCGGGCCTCGATCCTGCGCCTGCTGCAAGCCCTCCCGGCCGCGGCCGTGGCCAGTGACCTGGAAGTGATGCAGGTGATCGATACGCACCAGCTGATGGGGCGGGGCATCGGCTACATCGAGGCCCACCTGATCAGCTCAACCATGCTGAGCCGGGCCAGCCTCTGGACCCAGGACCGGCGTCTGGCCGCGGTGGCCGAAGCGCTGGGGATCCGTTTCCAGGCCCCTTAATCCCGCCCCAGCACAGCCCGGGTGGTCTTGCTGAGGCCGGCGATCGTATCGGGCAGGTAGGGCCCTTTGGTGAGCTGGCCGCCGATGCGCAGGAACAGGCCCGCAGCCACCAGATTGATCGCCCCCACCACCAGGGCCGCCGTGGTCCAATCCAGGCCCTTGGCGCTGTGGAACCAGAGCAACAGGGCGGTTTCGGCGGCGATCAGCGACAGCAGCACCAGCACCAGACCGCCGCTGAGCAGCAGAGCGCCCGCGATCAATCGCCGCTTCTCCCGGTCGACTTCCTGCAGGGCGATGCGCACGTGCAGATCCATCACCGAGGCGACGATCGCCGTGACCCGGTTGGTGGTGCTCATCGGGAGCGGCGGCCCGAGGCCAGCAGCAGACCGGTGAGCAGGCCGACGCCGGCGGCGATGCCCAGGGCCAGCAGGGGCTTCTCCCGCACGGGCTTCTCGATCTTGGGCCGCAGGCTGGTGTTGAGCTCATCGAGCAGGTTCTCCAGCTGCCGCTCCAGGGGCTCGAGGCTGTCGGCCAGCTGACGGGTCTGATCGCCGGCCCTGTGCAGCAGCTCCAGCAGCTGCTCCTGCACCCCGTGGGCGGTGCGGCCGGTCTTTTCGGTGATCACCGAGACCACCTCATCGAAGCTGCCCCGGGTGGCCTCAAGGGTGTCGCGGGCCACCTGGGGCCATTCCTTCTGAATCGTGGGCAGCAGGGTTTCGAAGCGCTCGCGGAAGCGGTCGTGGCTGCCCGATGGGGAATCGGAGGTCATGGGATGGGGAGCGCTTTGGCGCCATGTGCTCTCAACGTAGGCAGCACCCTTGAGATTGTGAGGACAGCCGCTACATTTGCCTCGCTCGGCGCACGGGCCTGTTGGTTCACATCAATCAGGTCGGGCTTACCCACTTCAAGTCCTTCGGCGGATCCCTGACGATCCCGTTGGACGAGGGATTCACGGTGGTCACGGGCCCCAACGGCTCGGGCAAGAGCAACATCCTTGATGGGGTCCTGTTCTGCCTGGGCCTGGCCAACAGCCGCGGCATGCGCGCCGAGCGGCTCCCCGACCTGATCAACAGCGCCATGCTGCGCGAGGGCAAGGCCGCCGAGACGGTGGTGAGCGTGCGCTTCGATCTGAGCGACTGGCAGCCCGACGAGGCCGAAGCGGGGCTGGAGCGCAGCGGCGAAGGTCCCTGGATCCAACCCGGGCAGACGGAATGGACGGTGACCCGGCGGCTACGGGTGGCCCCCGGAGGCACCTACAGCAGCAGCTACGCCGCCGATGGCGTCCCCTGCAACCTGCAGCAACTGCAGACCCAACTGCGGCGCCTGCGGGTGGACCCGGAGGGCAGCAACGTGGTGATGCAGGGGGACGTGACCCGCATCGTTTCGATGGGCGCCCGGGACCGCCGCGGCCTGATCGATGAGCTCGCTGGCGTGGCCCTGTTCGACAGCCGCATCGAGCAGAGCCGCGCCAAACTCGAGGAGGTGCAGGAGCGCGAGGAACGCTGCCGCATCGTTGAACAGGAGCTGCTCGCCAACCGCCAGAAGCTGGAGCGCGACTGCGCCAAGGCACGCCTGTATCAAGACCTGCGCCAGCGCCAGCACCTGGGCCGCCTGCAGGAACAGGTGCTGGTGGTGGAGGCGGCCCGCAGCCAGCTGCAGGAGCTGCAAAGCCGCCAGAGCGCCCTGACTCAGCAGCAAGGGAGCGAGCGCGAGGCCCTGGCGGTGGCCGAGCTGGAGCTGCAGGGGGCCTCCGCGAAGCTGGAGGCGCTGCAAGCGGAGGTGAAGGCCCTCGGCGAAGACGCCCTGCTGGCGGTGCAGGCGGAGCTGGCGGGCCTGGAGGCCAGCGGCCGCGAGCTGGCCCGCCAGGGGGAGAAGCACCAGCAGAGCGCCGAGGGCTTCCAGCGCCAGCGTCGCCAGCTGGCCGAGCAGCAGGTGGAGCTGCGCAACCAACAGCGCAGCCTCAGCGAAAGCGACGACCTGAGTGCCCTTGAGCAGGCGGAGGAGGCCTGCCGCGCCGGCGAGGCGGCCGTGGAACTCTCCCGCCGCCGTCTCGGGGAAGTGGCGGGGCGCTCGGGCACCTGGCTGCAGGAGCAGCAGCAGCGCAGCCGCGAGCGCCAGGAGCTCCAGGCCCGCAGCGGCCCCCTCCAGGCCGAGCAGCAGCAGCTGGTCGAGCGGCTGCGCCAGGAGCAGGAGCGCCTGGGGGAACTGGAGAGCGAACTGCAGCAGGAGGCCGGCAGCAGCGACAGCGTGCAGCAGGGTCTGGCGGAGCTCGAAACGGAGTGGCAGCAACTGCTGGAGGCGCTCAAAACTGACCAGAGCCAAGCCCAGGAGCTCGCCGAGGCCCTGGCCCTGCAGCAGCGCACCCGCGCCCGGCTGGAGCAGGAGCAGACCCAGCTGGAGCGGGAGATCGCCCGGCTGGAGAGCCGCCGCGAGGCCCTGCAGGAGAGCCGCGGGACCGGCGCCCTGCGGCTGCTGCTGGAGTCGGGGCTGGAGGGGCTGCACGGACCCGTGGCCCAGCTGGCGGAGGTGGATGAGCGCCACCGGCTGGCCCTGGAAGTGGCCGCCGGCGCCCGGCTCGGCCAGGTGGTGGTGGATGACGACCGCATCGCCGCCAGGGCGATCCAGCTGCTCAAGAGCCGCAAGGCGGGCCGGCTCACCTTTCTGCCCCTGAACAAGATCCGCGGCACAGGCGGCGGCAGTGGCAGTGCTGGTGGGGCCGCCTTCGAGCGCGGCCGCGGCCCCTCAGGCGCCTCGGGGAACACCGGCGGCCTGGTGGGCCGGGCCGTGGAGCTGGTGCGCTACGAGCCGGTCTACGCCGAAGTGTTCCGCTACGTCTTCGGTGACACCCTGGTGTTCAGCGACCTGGCCAGCGCCCGCGCTGAGCTGGGCCGCTGCCGGGCCGTGACCCTCGAAGGCGAGCTGCTCGAAAAGAGCGGCGCCATGACCGGCGGCAGCCTGCAGCTGCGCGCCGACCGGCTCAGCTTCGGCAGCGCCAGCGACCACGATGAGGCCGAACCCCTGCGTCGGCGCCTGCTGGAGGTCGGTGAAACGCTGGTGGCCAGCCGCCGCCAGGAGAGCCAGCTGGGCCAGCGACTCGAGACCCTGCGCCCCGAGTTGCAGCGCAAACAGCAGCGCCAGGCCGCCCTGGAGGCCGAGCGCCAGGCGGCCCGCAGGGCCCATGGACCGCTGCTCCAACGGCAGCAGAACCTCAGCGACCGCCGGCAGCAGGCCGGTGCGGCCCAGGCGGAGCACAGCCAGCGACTGGCCGCGCTGGAAGCGGAGCTGGCGCCGCTGCTGGAGCGCCTGGCGGCCCTGGAAGCGGCCGAGGCGGCCGCCCAGGGTTCCGGCGACAGCGGCCGCTGGCAGGGGCTGGAGCAGGAGCTCAGCGCCGCCGACAGCGCCCTGGCCCTAGCCCGAGCGGCCCGCGACGAAAGGCTGGCGGCCCGCCGGGAGCGCGGTCTGGCGCTCGAGCGGCTGGGCAACCAGCTCGAAAGCCTCGTGGCCGATGAACAGCGGCTCAGCCAGGAGGTGCAGGCCCTGGCCCAGGAGCACGGCCGCTGGCGGGAGCAGCTCAAGCAGGAGCAGGAGCGCCGCACGGCTCTGGAGGCCCAGCAGCAGGAGCTGCAGCAACGCTTCGGGGAGCGCCGCCGGGCCCGGGACGGGGCCGAGGCCCAGGTGGCGGCCCAGCGCCAGGCCCTGCAGCAGCGCCAGTGGGAACTGCAGCGCCTGGGCGAAGAACTGCTGGCCCTGGCCGAACAGGAGCGCTCCGGGGCCCTGCGGCTGGAGCAACTGGAGCGGGACCTGCCCGATCCCCTGCCGGAGCTGAGCGAGGAGTTGCGCGCAGCCGGGCTCGAGGCCCTGCAACAGGAGCTGCGCCAGCTGCAGGTGCGCATGGAGGCGCTGGAGCCGGTGAACATGCTGGCCCTGGAGGAACTGGAGCAGCTGGAGCAGCGGCTGGCGGAGCTGGAGGCGCGGCTGGAGGTGCTCTGCAAGGAGCGCGAAGAGCTGCTGCTGCGGATCGAAACCGTGGGCACCCTGCGCCAGGAGGCCTTCATGGAGGCGTTCACGGCGGTGGACCGCCATTTCCGCGAGATCTTCGCCGGCCTCTCCGAGGGCGAAGGCCACCTGCAACTGGAGAACCCCGAGGCGCCATTGGATGGAGGACTCACCCTGGTGGCCCATCCCAAGGGCAAAGCGGTGCGGCGGTTGGCCTCGATGTCGGGGGAGAAAAATCGCTGACAGCCCTCAGCTTCCTGTTCGCCCTGCAGCGCTTCCGCCCCTCACCCTTCTATGCCCTCGATGAGGTGGACAGTTTTCTCGATGGGGTGAACGTGGAGCGACTGGCGGCGTTGATCGCCCAACAGGCGGACCAGGCCCAGTTCATGGTGGTGAGCCACCGGCGGCCGATGATCGCCGCCGCCACCCGCACGATCGGTGTCACCCAGGCCCGAGGCGCCCACACCCAGGTGGTCGGGTTACCCCCGGCGGCGTGACCAGCACTGGTGGGCCACAATGAATCGGATGGCAAGCCTTCCCCCTCCGCCGACACCGCAGGCGCCGCCCCCAGCGACCGCCTCTGGCTGCGCTCCGAGCTGATGGGCACCCAGGTGATCACCCGCGACACCGGGCGGCGTCTGGGCGTGGTGGGCGAGGTGGTCGTCGACATCGACCGCCGCGAGGTGGTGGCCCTGGGGCTGCGCGACAACCCCCTCACCCGCTTCCTGCCCGGCCTGCCCCGCTGGATGCCCCTGGATCGCATCCGCCAGGTGGGCGATGTGATTCTGGTGGATTCCGCTGATTCGCTCACCGAAGGTTTCAACCCGGAGCGCTACAGCAAGGTGATCAATTGCCAGGTGATCACCGAATCCGGGGAGCAGCTGGGGCGGGTGCTGGGTTTCAGCTTCGACATCGAAACAGGCGATCTCGCCACCCTGGTGCTCGGAGCCCTCGGCTTACCGCTGCTGGGCGAAGGCGTGCTGAGCACCTGGGAGCTGCAGGTGGAGGAAATCGTCAGCAGCGGCCCCGATCGGATCATTGTTTACGAGGGCGCCGAGGAGAAGCTCAAGCAACTGGGCACCGGCCTGCTGGAGAAGCTGGGCATCGGCGGCCCGGGCTGGGAGCAGGAGGAGCGCGACCGCTACCGGCTGAACATGGTGCCGGTGGAGAATCAGCTGGCGGCTGGTCAGGCCAGCGAACAGGCCCAGCGCCGCATCCAGCCCGCCACCACCCGCGCCTTCGAGCCCGAGGAGGAGCTCGAATACGTGGAGCTGGAGGGGCGCCAGCAGGAACCCCTGCGCCAGCGCCGCTACCTCGACGACGAGGAGCGCTACGGCGACAGCAACTACAGCGCCAGCAACCGTGATGAGCGCGACCGTGATGGCCGCCCCCGCGCCACTGGCCGCGACCAGGAGCCCTACCGCGACGAGCGCTTCCGAAGCGAACGCTTTGGCAACGACAACGAAGCAGGTCGTGATGACCGCTACGACCGCGAACGGCTGGCTCCCAGCGAGCGCTACGACGAACCCTCTCGCACGCGCTTCAATCGCACCGATTCCAGCGGCTCAGATGACAGTTGGTCCAATTCAAACCGAACAGCCTCCAATCGTTCCCAGGGCAGCCGCCCGGAACCTAGTCGCAGCCTTGATGAGCGTCTGGATCCCTTGTTAGCCGAAGCCGCCCCGCGGGAGCTGCCGATCCAACCGCGTCCCCCCAGCCGTCGCTCGCCCCTGCAGGAACCCCTGGACGTCGAGCCTGAGCCCTTCGATGACGAGGATGTGCTCGCCGCCCCCCGCGGCGAAGGCCGGAGCGCCCCGATCGACGACCCCTGGTGAGCGAGCGAGGGGCAGGCCCATGCCGCCCTCAGCCGCCTGCCGCCGGCCGATCCTCGAACGTCAGCGAGGCTGAATTGACGCAGTAGCGCTCACCCGTGGGCCGGGGTCCATCGGGGAACACGTGCCCCAGATGGGCCTCGCAGCGGGCGCAGCGGATCTCCGTGCGACTCATGCCGTGGCTGCGGTCCACGATGCGGGTGATGGCGCCGGGGGCCGCCCCGTCCCAGAAGCTGGGCCAGCCGGTGCCCGACTCGAACTTGGTCGCCGAAGCGAACAGCTCCGCCCCGCAACAGACGCAGCGGTACATCCCTTCGCCCTTGTGGTTCCAGTAACGGCCGCTGAAGGCCCGTTCGGTGCCGCCCCGGCGGGCCACCTGGAACTGTTCCGGCGTCAGCCGCTCGCGCCAGGCCTCCTCGGAGCGCTCATCGCGCGCCAAGCCCGAGGGCAGGGCACAGCCGGAGGGGGCAGTGTTGAGCGGGTCAGGGCCGGAAACCGACATCGGGGCTGAGAAGAGCGTGTCTCCAGGCTAGGGAGCGGTTCGGGGCGCCGGCAGCAGCTCTCGCACCAGCCGCGACAGGGCCGCCACGGCCCCGGGCTGGCCCCGCAGGCTGCGCAGGTCCTCGCGCACGCCCTCAAGGCGCTGGGGGTGCTCCAGCCAGTCCAACGCCTCCGCGGCGATCTCAGCCGGCGTGATCGCCCCCACCCGCTCGGGCACCACCAGCCGTCCGGCAGAGATGTTGGGCCAGGCCAGATAGCCCCGGTTCCGCATGCGCCAGGCGGTGAGCGCCACCCCCAGCAGCCAGCTCAACAGCGGCAGGCGGGCCAACAGCCCCAGCCAGCCGTCCCAGGCCTGCATCACGTGCAGATGCTGGGTGGGCACCAGCACCAGCATCGGCACCGCCAGGGCCCCCAGCTCGGCGGTGTTAGCCCCCACGGTGGTCAGGGCCAGGACGCACTGGCTGAGGGCGCCGTGGGCGGGCTGCTCCTCCACCAGGCGAATCAAGGTGCCGGCGGGGTCTCCAGCCAGCGCGCCCCCGCCGCCTCCCGCAGCTCCGGAGCCCCCTGGCTGTAGGACGACTGCAGCGGGTTGGACGGCCCCCCGTAGCGCAGCAGCTCCTCGACGCTGGTGGTGGGGGCCACCGGCAACAGGAAGCGGCAGCCGGGGCGCTGCGCCCGCAGGCGATCGGCGGTGTCCAGCAGAAAGGGCACCCCCACCTGGAGCTTGGCCCGCTTGGAGCCGGGCATCAGCGCCACCCACTCCCCGGGGGCAGGGGCGCGTCGCTGCGCGCCGACTCCGAGAGATCCGCCATCAGATCCCCCACCACCTCGCAGCGGGGCCGCCAGCGCCGGGCCAGCCGGCCGGCGGCCTGGGGGCCCATGGCGGCGATGCGGTCGTTCCAACGGGGCCAGCGGACCACCCACTCGGCGTAGGTGAGGTGGCGGTAGCCGAGGCGCCAGGAGAGCAGCACGGTCCAGAACTGATCGCCGCCGAGGAACACCACCACCCCATGATCCGGCCAGGGGCCATGGCGGCGGGGCCGCAGCAGCAGCCACCAGAAGCGCTCGGCGGGCAGCACCCGGCTGAACAGCCCCATGCGCCGGGCCACCTGCGCTTCCGAGCCGGTGGCGTTGGGGCAGGGCACCAGCACCAGCTGCAGATCGATCGCTGCCGCTGGGGCCAGCGGGCGCAGGGGCACGTCCCGGTGCAGCCGACGGGCGAGGGGGCGCACCCAGGTGGCCAGCTCGCCGGGACCGTTGCAGACGAGCACGATCACGGCTTCAGCCGGAGCGGCGCCGGCAGGCGCGGTGCCAGGGAGCATGGGCTCACGGGAACCCGAACCCGGCTGTGCAGCAGTCACGGAGGGGGGCCGGGTTGTGGAGAAAGAAAAATGCGGATGACGAGACTTGAACTCGTAAGGCCGAAGCCACACGCCCCTCAAACGTGCGTGTCTACCAATTCCACCACATCCGCGTGGGCGGCTGGCTTCGAGAAGCCCTCCGGCTGAGCAATATACGCATCAGCTTCCTCAGTGAGCGCTGATACAGTCCGCAGCGGCCTGCCCTTGCTCTGCCGCTCCGGATGCCCATCGGCAAATTGCTGATCGCCAACCGCGGCGAGATCGCTCTCCGGATCCTGCGCAGCTGCCGCGAGCTCGGCATCCCCACCGTTGCCGTCTACAGCACGGTCGACCGCAACGCCCTGCACGTGCAACTGGCCGATGAGGCCGTCTGCGTGGGCGAAGCCCCCAGCTCCAAGAGCTACCTGAACATCCCCAACATCATTGCCGCCGCCACCTCCCGCGGCGCCGATGCGATCCACCCGGGCTATGGCTTCCTGGCGGAGAACGATCGCTTCGCCGAAATCTGCGCCGCCCACGGGCTCATCTTCGTGGGACCCTCCCCCGAGGCGATCCGGGCGATGGGCGACAAATCCACCGCCAAGGCCACCATGCAGGGCGTGGGCGTGCCCACCATCCCCGGCAGCGAAGGCCTGCTGAAGAGCCCCCAGGAGGCGGCCAGGCTGGCGGGGGCCATGGGCTACCCGGTGATGATCAAGGCCACCGCCGGTGGGGGCGGCCGGGGCATGCGCCTGGTGAACGAAGCCGAGCAGCTCGAAAGTCTGTTCAAGGCGGCCCAGGGGGAGGCCGAGGCGGCCTTCGGCAATCCGGGCCTCTACATGGAGAAATTCATCGACCGGCCCCGCCACGTCGAGGTGCAGATCCTGGCGGACCGCCACGGCAGCGTGGTGCACCTGGGGGAGCGCGACTGCTCGATCCAGCGCCGCCACCAGAAGCTCCTGGAGGAGGCCCCCAGCCCCGCCCTCGACCCTGAGTTGCGCCGGCGCATGGGCGAGGCGGCCGTGGCCGCCGCCCGCAGCATCACCTACGAAGGCGCCGGCACCGTGGAGTTCCTGGTGGACCGCGGCGGTGACTTCTATTTCATGGAGATGAACACCCGCATCCAGGTGGAGCACCCGGTCACCGAGATGGTCACGGGCATCGACCTGATCGCCGAACAACTCCGTATCGCCGCCGGCGAGCCCCTGAGCTTCCGCCAGGAGGATGTGAAGCTCTGCGGCCACGCGATCGAGTGCCGCATCAACGCCGAGGATCCCAGCCAGAACTTCCGCCCGGCCCCCGGCAGGATCACCGGCTGGCTCCCCCCGGTGGTCCGGGGTGCGCGTGGACAGCCACGTCTACACGGGCTACGAGATTCCGCCCTTCTATGACTCCTTGATCGGCAAAGTCATTGTCTGGGGGACTGATCGGGACCATGCCCTGCGGCGCCTGCGCCGGGCCCTCTCGGAATGCGCCGTCACCGGCATCCCGACCACGATCGAGTTCCACCTGGCTCTGCTGGATCGGCCCGAGTTCCAGCGCGGCGACGTGCACACCAAGTTCGTGGAACAGGAGATGCTGCCGCCCCCTCCTGGCCGTTAATCGGCCGCTGAACGACCGCTGACCCGTTCCTAGCCGACAGCGGCCAGGTCCTGGCTGCGGATCAGCACCAGGGTGAGCAGTCCCTGCTGGCCCACCAGCAGTTCCCGCAGCAGGCTGATCAGCCCCACCCAGATCACCGGAGTGACATCGACGCCGCCGATCGGCGGCACCAGCCGGCGGGTGAGCGCCAGCAGCGGTTCGGTGGGCCAGCCCACCACCGCCATCAGCCCGCGGCTGAGATCCACCTGGGGGTACCAGGTGAGCACGATCCGAAACAGGAACAGCAGCGTCCAGGCCGCCAGCAGCAGGCCGAGAACCAGCTGCAGGGCCGGGAGCACGGCCAGCAGCCGCTCGAGAGGCAACGAACGATCACCCGTCACAAAGCCCTAAGCGCAGGGGGCTTCATCGTAGGAAGTGGCCCTGCCTACCTAGGATTTCAGCACAGCTGAGTGCGCCATGACCCCTTCCCTCGCCAGTTTCCTGAACAGCCTCGCCTGGGGCGCCGTGATCGTGGTCGTGCCCATCGCTGTCGCCCTGGTGTTCATCAGCCAGAAAGATCAGGTTGACCGGAAGCTCTGAAGCCGCTGGCTTCGGCCGCCAGGGTCCCTAAAGTGTCCTAACGGGTTCTCCTTGCGGAGAACGTGATCAAGCGTTCTGCCTGAGGAGCTTCAGCCGTGGTCAATGCCAGCCTGAATTGGGCCAGCATCGTCGGCATTGTGCTGGCGGTGGGGGAGCGCTGCTGTACTTCATGCGCAGCTTCAAGCCCGCCCTCGCCCGCGACTACGACGTCTTCTTCGCCGCCATCGGCCTGCTCTGCGGCGGCATCCTCTTCTTCCAGGGCTGGCGCCTGGATCCGATCCTCCAGTTCGGCCAGTTCCTGCTGGCGGGCACCACGGTGTTCTTCGCCTATGAGAGCGTGCGCCTGCGCGGGGTGACCACCGAACAGGCCCGCCGCTCCTCCTTCCTCGACGACGACGAGCCCGGTCCCGGGCCGCGCATGGGCGGCGGCCGCGACCAGTGGGGCACCGACAACGACCGCTTCGATGAGCCGGAGCCCCTGCGCCGCCGCATCCGCTCCCGCGGTGAGGAGCTCCCCGATGACGACCTCTACCGGCCCAGGCGGCCGGCCCGCACCGCCATCCCCGAGCGGGCCGCCAGCCGTGGCCCCCGCCCCGCCGATGACTGGGACACCCCCGGCAGCCGGCCCCCGCTCGCCCCGAGCCCACCTACGAACCCCGCGCCAGCCGCTACAGCGCGGGAGCCTCCGCTGAGGCAACCTCGGGCCCATCCGCCTTCGGCACCCGCCGCCGGGAGCGCGACGAACCTCGCCGCGGCAGCCGCCCGGTGGCCAGTGCCGACAACCTGCCCCGCTCCAGCCGCCGAGGGGGCCCTGGCGGCGAGCCCAGCCCCGGTCGCGGCACGGGCCTGGGGGCCTCCGGTGTGCCCCAGGGTTCACCGATCAGCGACGCCGATTTCACCCCGGTGCGCCCCAGCTCCCGCCCCGGTGCCCCACGGCCGGAAGCCCAGGGCCCCCGCCCAGGTGGAGCCGCCTCCCGCCCCAGTGAGCCGCCCGCCGGTGGCCTGCGTGACAACAGCTCCCGCTTCGACGACTGACCGTGCCAGCGCCGCGGCCTCATAGGGCCGCCTCCGGTCTGCTCCTGCTGGCCCTCGGCCTTACGCTCTCCAGTTGCGCTCTGCTCACTGGAGTGCGACGCCAGGCGGCGGCGCCGCTGGGTCTGGGGATCGAAGGCCGCGAAGACCCCGCCCTCAGCGGCGATGGCCGCTACCTGGCCAGCGTGGTGGAACGCGGTAGCCGCCGCACGGTGCTGCTGCAGGAACGCCAGAGCGGCCGAATCCTGCCCCTGCGCCACCTCGGGGGCCAGCAGCCCCACAGCTCCCCGTCGTTGAGCTGGAACGGGCGCTATCTGGCGGTGGTGGTCCAGCAGGGCGCCAAGCGGCTGGCCCTGATCGAAGACCGGGCCACCGGGGCACGCCATCCGCTCTATCTGCCGGGTGATCTGGAACCCGAGCGCTTGAGCCTGGCCCCGGATGGTCGCCGCATCGCCCTCGAGCTCCTTGACCAGGGCCGCTCGCGGGTGGAGGTGTTCGATCTGGGGGCGCTGCTGGAGCCGGACCTGGCCCCGGGGCAGGGCCTGAGCGGCTCGCCCCCATGAGGGGTGACACCGTGAAACAGGCCCTGACGAGCGCGGCGCTGCTGCTGCTGCTCGCGGGCTGCGGCGGCACGCCGCTCCAGCCCATGGGTGGCCTCAACGAGCAACTGCAGCGCGCCGGCAACGGCCGCGCTCCCTCGCTGGGCCTTGGCTGGCTGGCCTGGATCAGTGGCCGTGCGGGCCGCGAGCAGGTGCAGCTGGTGGAACTGAGCCGTGGCGCCCCGGTGCCCCTGCCGGGTCTCAATCGACCGGACGCCCAGCCCCTGAGCGTGAGCGTCGATGGGCGCGGCGAACGGCTGGCCTTGGTGCGCCAACTGGATGGACGCACCGAACTGGTGCTCTACCGCCGCAGTTTGCAGACCCTGCAGCCCTTGCCGATGGAGCCTCCGGGCGTGCCGCGCCAGGTGCAACTCAGCGCCAATGGGCGCCTGCTGGCGGTGCAGGTGAGCCGGGGCGGCCTCTGGCAGGTGGACCTGATCGAGTTGCCCTGAACGGGCTGCCCTGAAGTGGCCCAACAACGCCTGTCAGGACGGCACAAGACCCGCCCAGCTCAGGAAACTCTGGTGGCTGAGCGCTTCGATCAGGAGCACGGCGGCGAAACCGACCATGGCGAAACGGCCGTTGACACGCTCGGCGTAGGCGCTCCAGCCGAAGGCCGGCACATCGCCGGTGGTGGCGCTGGTGGCCGGGGTCTCCTTTGTTGGCGCGGAGGGATCGTCGCTGGGGGAGGGACTCATGGTGGGTTCAGTTCTGGGTGAAGTCATGCTCGGCAGCGGGCACCAGCCGCCAGCTGCCGTTGCCATCGAGGGCCAGCACGCGGGTGTGGAAATCGGCCAGGGTGGGGCGGTGGCCCACGCTCACGAAGGCCATCTCCCGATCCCGCAGCAGGGCATAGAGGTGGCGCTCGGTGCTCACATCGAGGGCGCTGGTGGCCTCATCGAGCACCACGAAGCGGGGCGAATTGAGCAACAGGCGGGCGAAGGCCAGCCGTTGCTGCTCCCCAAGCGACAGCAGCCGAGGCCAATCGAGCTTGATGTCGAGGTTGGGATAGCGGTTCACCAACTCGCCCAGACGCACCTCCTCGAGCACGTTGCGCAGGTGGTCGTCGCTGAAGCGATCGGGCTGCAGCGGGTAGCAGAGCTGCTCCCGCAGGCTGCCCAGGATCATGTAGGGCTTCTGGGGAATGAACAGCAGATCGGCCAGGGCCGGCCGTTGGATGCTGCCCGCCGCCGGCGCCCACAGGCCACTCACCAGCCGCAGGAAAGAGGTCTTGCCGCAGCCGCTCGGCCCCACCACCAGCAGCCGCTCCTGGGGGTCACCTCGACGCTCAGGTCGTGGATCAGCACCCGGCCGCTGCCGGGGGGCACCAGGTCGATGTGCTGGACGACGATCGCATCGACAGCGGG
Source organism: Cyanobium sp. ATX-6F1 (assembly GCF_047395825.1). Lineage (NCBI taxonomy): Bacteria > Bacillati > Cyanobacteriota > Cyanophyceae > Synechococcales > Prochlorococcaceae > Cyanobium > Cyanobium sp. ATX-6F1. The sequence continues at coordinate 1,046,819 of NZ_JBCEBF010000003.1, forward strand.
GCCGTCGCCGGCGGCTTCCAGGGCGATGGCGGCGTCGCTGCTGGCCTGGCTGGCGATCTCCTCCACCCGGCCCTGGAAGCTCTCCAGACGGCTGATGCTGGCTGAAAAGGCCGCCAGTCGATCGATGTTGTTGACGATGTAGCTGACCGAAAACAGCACCTGGGAGAAGGCGATGCTGGCCTGACCGAAGACGCCGAAATCCACCTCCTTGGCGAAGTAGATCGGCGCGATCACCAGCCAGGGCAGGAAGCGGGAGAAGTAGTCGTAGGAGCGCTGAATCACCTGGATCAGCGCCTCCCAGATGATCAGGCCGTTGTAGTTGCGGATCGCCCCCCCAGCCGCCGCTCCGCCTCCTGGGCCTCCTGCTTCTCACCGCGGTAGAAGGCGATCGACTCGGCGTTGTCGCGGATGTGAACCAGGCCGTAGCGAAAGTCGGCCTCCAACTTGAGCTGCTGGAAGTTGAGCTTCACCAACTTGCGGCTGGCGAACACGATCAGCGCCGTGCCGCCCACGGAATAGGCCAGCAGCAGCAGGGCGAGCTTGGAGTTGATGCTCCAGAGCACGATGATGAAGCTGAAAAAGGTGAGCAGCGCCGCGAGGATCTCAACGGTGACGCTCAAGCTGGTGCTGGTGAAACTGGCCGTGTCCTGGGAGATCCGCTGGTCGGGGTTGTCGATCTCCGAAAACGATTCATCGTTCGGATCGAGAACGTAGTAGGCCCGGTTCGAGAGGTAACGGGTGATCAGGCGTCCACTCAGCCATTCCCGCCACAGCAGCCCCAGCTTGGGAATCAGATAGCTCTGGATCGCCCGGATCGGCAGGGCGAGCACCAGGCAGAAGGCATAGATCGCGACGGTCTTCCAGAACCCATCCCTGTCGTAGGCGACCAGGGTGTTGTCGACGTTTCGGGCGATGAAGCTGATGCCGACGTTGATGCCGTTGATCACCAGGATCAGCAGGGCGATGACCCCCAGCAGCACCCAGGGCAGCCAGCGGCCCTGACGCAGCTTGGAGCGCTGACTGCCGAACACCAGAAGACCGGCCACGAAGGCCGCCAGGACCCCTGGACCGATGGGGCCACGCCAGAGGGCACTCACCTGCTCGGGCACACCGGGCAGAAAACGGCCGCGGAGCTCCGGGATCAGGGCGCCGGTGGCGGCCACGGTGCCGGTGAGCAGCAGCAGGGTGAGGCCCACCACCACCGCCAGCAGGGCGACCACCAGCAGCAGGAATTGCCAGGGGCTGGTGTCCTCAACGGGGAGGAAATAGGGCTGGGCCAGGCGCTGCAGCTTGCCGAGCTGGTCGCGGAAGGCTTTCAGGGGACCCATGGACCGCTGCATGTGGCGCCATTGTCGCCGCTGGAGGTGCGGGCTGCGGCCCAACGGGCTACCCAGGCGGCTAGCCGGGGGCCAGGCCAGGGGGCGCCCGCCGATCACGTGCACATGCAGATGAAACACGGTCTGGCCCGCCCCGGCGCCGTTGTTGATCACCGTGCGCCAGCCACTCAGCCCCTCGGCGGCGGCCACCTTCGCCGCCACCCGCAGCAGGTGGCCCAGCAGGGGTGCGTCGTCATCGCTGGCATCGGCCAGGTTCACCAGGGGCTGGCGCGGAATCACCAGCACGTGCACCGGCGCCTGGGGATTCACATCGCGGAAGGCCAGGCAGAGCTCATCGCTGTGCACCGGATCGCAGGGGATCTCCCCGCAGGATGCGGCCGAAGATCGTGTCGCTGGGGGCGTTCGATGCGGTGGGGCTGGGGTCGGCCATGGCGCCGGCGAGGCGGTCGGTGGGACAGAAGGTGGCACTGGAAAGGGCAGTGAGACCTTGATTCGATGCTGGCACGGTGCAGCGGAGCCGCCCTCCAGGGCCTCGACGGGGTCGAGGTGAGCGTGGAGGTGGACATCGCCCCGGGGCTGCCGGGGCTGTCGATCGTGGGACTGGCGGATGCGGCCGTGCAGGAATCGCGGGAGCGGGTGCGGGCCGCCCTGCGCAACGGCGGTTTCCGGGTGCCCCTCACCCGGGTGGTGGTGAGCCTGGCACCGGCGGACCTGCGCAAGGAGGGCCCCGCCTTCGACCTCCCGATCGCCCTGGGGCTGCTGGTGGCCAGCGCCCAGCTGCCGGCAGAGCAACTGGCGGGCATCTGGTGCGCCGGTGAACTGGGCCTCGATGGCCGCCTGCGGCCCGTGCGCGGAGCCCTGGCCCTGGCCCTGGCCGCCCGGCGCTGTGGCGCGCGGGCCCTGGTGCTTCCGGCCGCCAACGGGGCCGAGGCCGCCCTGGTGAAGGGGCTCACGGTGTGGTGCGCCGGGAGCCTGGCCCAGGTGGTGGCGCTGCTGGCGGATCCCGCCCAGGCCAGCCCCTGCAGGCCCTTGCCTGCCCAGGGGTGCCGCCGACCCTGGATCTCGCCGATGTGAAGGGCCAACCCCACGGCCGCCGTGCCCTGGAGATCGCCGCCGCGGGCGGCCATCACCTGCTGCTGGTGGGTCCCCCTGGCAGCGGCAAGACGATGCTGGCCCGGCGCCTGCCGGGGCTGCTGCCGCCGTTGGAGCAACCCGAAATGCTGGAGCTCACCCAGCTTTATTCGGTGGCGGGGCTGCTGGGCGGCCATGGCAGCCTGCTGAGCCAACGGCCCTTCCGCGCCCCCCACCACGGCTGTTCCGGGGCGGCCCTGATCGGCGGCGGCGCCATCCCCCGCCCCGGGGAACTGTCGCTGGCCCACTGCGGGGTGCTGTTCCTCGATGAACTGGCGGAATTCCGCCGGGACGTGCTCGACCAGCTGCGGCAGCCCCTGGAGGAGGGGAGGTGTGGATCAGCCGCACGCGGCAGCGCAGCCGCTTCCCGGCCCAGGTGGCCCTGGTGGCCGCCACCAACCCCTGCCCCTGCGGCTGGTTCGGGGATCCGGAGCGGGTCTGCAGCTGCGGCGAGCAGCGACGCGAACGCTATTGGTCGCGGTTGTCGGGGCCGCTGCTGGACCGCATCGATCTGCAGGTGATCGTGCGCCGGCTGGAGGCGGAGCAGCTGGTGGCGGACTTCGAGCCCCGAGCGAGCCCCGGCCACCAGAGCGAAAGCAGCCGACTGGTGGCCCAGCGGGTGCGGCAGGCCCGCGCAAGGATGTCGCAGCGCAACCCCGGGGGCTGCGCCAACAGCCTGCTGGGCGGCGCCGACCTGCGCCGCCACAGCCATCTGATCCCCAAGGCCCTGGCGCTCTGGGAGGGGGCGATCCGTCAGCGGCGCCTGAGCGCCCGCTCCGCCGAGCGGCTTCTGCGGGTGGCGCGCACGATCGCCGACCTGAACGGCGAAGGCTCCATCGGCGCCGAAGCGGTGGCCGAGGCCCTCACCTTTCGCTCCTTCGATCGCCCCTAAGCCAACTCAGCGTCGACGGGGATGGTCGCGGTAGGGCTGCACCCCCACCAACGGCGGAGGCGGTGCTTCGCCCGGGTGGGGATGGCCGAAGGTGTAGCCAAGCGCGCTGGCGAACCAGTGGGTGAAATCACGGATCAGGTGGCCCATGGCCATGCTCCGGGGAACATCTCCATGCTGATCATTCCAGCCTCAGCCGGGGATGGGTGAAAACACCCGTTCAGCGGCGGCGGCGGCGCTGCTGGGCCTTGCGCTTGTACTTCTCGACCGGGGTTTCGTGGTGACGCAGGCGCTTGAGGTCAGCGAAGATGCCCGCCTTCGACACCTGGCGCTTGAAGCGCCGGAGAGCGGATTCAATTCCTTCGTTTTCGCCGACGGTGACCTGGGTCATGAAGCAGGGATAAGGCCGAGATGGACGATGGTAGCAAGCGCCCTTCCTGGGACTTCAACTGGCGGGACGGGTGGGCGGCGTGGGGGGCACCGGGGGCTGCTGGGTGAGGGCCTCGGTGGGCCAGGAATCGCGGTAGACGTAGACGTGGCCCAGGGCGCGGGCACCGAAGTGCCGGCGCATCAGCTTCCAACCCGGCTCGGGCACCAGCTGCAGGAAGCCGGAACCGGGGCCGCCGGTGCGGGCCACGACCATCTCGGGTCCTGGATTGGATTTGGTCGGCGAGGCCAGCAGGAAGGTGTCATTCGCCTGGCGCACCACGCTCAGGCGGTAGACGGTGCCCAGATCACTGCCGCCCACCCGCAGGGAGTAGCCGTTGCCATCGATGAAGCGATTGCAGATGCCGGTGAAATCGAAGCTCCCCAGCAACGGATCCACCTGGGCGGGGGCGGCGCCGGCGGTGGCAGAAGCAGGGGCGCCGATTGCTGACCTGCTCATAGATGTTGAGCTGGGCCCGCTCGCCCGAGCCGATCGGGGCCGCCACCAGCACGAAACGCTCCTGGAGCACGTCGCGGGCGTCGAACAAGGCCCCCTGGGAGACCACCACCGGCATGGTCTTCGCCACCGCGGGGAGGGGAGGCCAGCGGCACCTGGTGCCACGGCTGCCGGATTGGCGCTCGACGGGGCAGCCTTCAGAGGAACAGCTGTTAGCGGGAGAGCTTTTGTAGGAGCAGCTGTAACGGGAACAGGTTCAGTGGAAACAGCCTTTAAGGGAACAGCCTTTGGGGGAACAGCCTTCGCCGGTCCAGCGTCCGCCAGGGGAGTCACCGCAACGGCAGGAACCGGCGTCTTGACGGCCTGGGCCAGGGCCCGCGGGGCCTCCGCGCCCACGAATCCCGTCGCCACAACGGCCATGGCCAGGGGGAGCAACACGGGAGGAACGGTGCGTTTCACGACAACAGGGACGGCGATGGGGAGATCGTAGAAGTGCTCCCGCCCAGCGCCAGGGGGCTCAGACCGGGTTGTTGAGACGAATTGCGACCAGCAGGCTTATGGCAGTGCCGGGCAGGCTGAGCCCGAGGATCAGCCCGGTGAGGGTGACCCCCAGATCAGGGTCGCCGTAGGCCAGCTCGAACACCGATCCGGTGGCGGCGATGCCGAGTACGCAGGCCAGGGCCAGGAACAGGCCGGCCAAGGGTTTCATCGGCATCGGTTCAGCGGATGGAGCGGACGTGGGTGCGGTCGAAGCCCCTCTCCTGCAGCTCCTCATTGAGGCTGAGTTCATCGGTGACCCGGTCCACGAACAGCACACCGGTGAGGTGGTCCATCTCGTGGAGAACACAGCGGGCCAGCAGACCGTCGGCCTTGAGGCGGCGGGGGCGGCCCTGTTCATCGCGGAAGCTCAGCTCCACGGCGCTGGGCCGCACCACATTGAGGTAGACCCCGGGGATGCTCAGGCAGCCTTCCTCATAGGTTTCGAGCGAACCACTGGTGGTCGTGATCTCCGGGTTGATCAGCACCAGGGGCGGGGTGGCGGCGTTCTCCAGATCCAGATCGATCACCAGCAGCTGCCTGTTGACCCCCACCTGGGGGGCGGCCAGGCCGATGCCGCGGGCGGCGTACATGCTCAGCAGCATGTTCCGGGCCAGCTCCCGCACCGACTCATCCACCTTGCTGATGCGCTTGGCGGGCGCGCGCAGGGACTGCTCCCCCAGGGTGTGAATGCGCAGGGGCGGGCTGTCGAGGGGTTCCTTGGACACCTGCACGCCCCGGTTGGTCTGCTCCGCGGTGCGGGCCATCTGGGCGAAGAGGCTGGCCACGACACCACCTGAAACGATGGATCGATTGTAGGAGCCGTGCCGGAGGGCCAGTTGAGCGACGGGCGCAAGCCACGGGCGGCCCCCAGCGCCGGGATCCGGCCGCTGCCCATCGAGCTGGCGGTGGGCCTGACCCCGGCGCTGAAGGAACCCCACTGGCTCCAGGGCCGGCTGTTCTGGCTGGAGCAGCGACCCCAGGAGCAGGGCCGCACCACCCTGCTTGTGCGCCAGCGCCCCGATGCCGAGGCGGTGGAGCTGACACCGGGACCCTGGAACCTGCGCAGCCGCGTGCATGACTACGGCGGCGGGGTCTATGCCCTCGGTGAGTGGCACGGGGCCAGCAAGGAACCGGAACGTCTGGCGGAGCCCCTGGCGGTGTTCGTCCACGACGGCGACCGCTGCCTCTGGCGTCTTGACCTGGGCCCAACCCTCGCCGGCGGCCCAGGCAAGGCCGAGGGCCATGCGCCACCGGAACCCCAGCGACTCACCCAACCGGGTGCGCGCGCCTTCGCCGATGGCCTGATCGATGGCGCCCGCCGGCGCTGGATCGGGGTGATGGAAGAAGGCGGCCGCGACCAGCTGGTGGCGGTGGACCTGGCGGGGGAACCGGTGCGGCTGCACACCCCTGCCGATTTCTGCGGCTACGCCGCCCTCAGCCCCTCCGGCCGGCACCTGGTGTGGGTGGAGTGGCAGCAGCCGTTCATGCCCTGGGAGCGCAGCCAGCTGTGGTTGGGCCGACTGGAGGCCAGCGGCGCCCTGGTGGAGGCCCGGGTGATCGCCGGATCGGGGGAAGCAGACCGCCATGGGATCTCCGTGTTCCAACCCCTGTGGCTGCCGAACGGGGATCTGGTGGTGGCCAACGACCGCAGCGGCTGGTGGAACCTGGAGCGCCTGGCGGGGGCTGATGGGCTGAAGGCCGCCGACCGGCTGGAGACGGTCCCCACCATCTGGCAGCCGCTGCTGGAGGTGGAGGCCGAATTCGCCATGCCCCAGTGGGTCTACGGCATGGCCACCACCGCCTGGGACGGGGAGCAGCTGGTGGCGGCCGCCTGCAGGCAGGGCCGCTGGGAGCTGGGACGGATCGTCCTTCCTGAAGCCCCTGGAGCCAGCGGCCGCTGGCAGCCCCTGGAGCTGCCCTTCGACGATCTGGCCCATGTGGTCGCCGAAGGCGGTCGGCTGGCCTGCATCGCCAGTGGTCCCACGGCGGGCCAGGGACTGCTGGCGCTGGAGCTGGCCACGGGCCGCTGGAGCCATCGGCCTGCCGGTGCGAAGCCCCTGCCGGCGGAACTGATCAGCCCACCCGAGCCCCTCTGGTTCGCGGGCTACGGCAACGCGCCCACCCACGCCTGGTACCACCCGCCCCTCGGGGGCGCGCATTCAGGCTCGCCCCTGCTGGTGAAGGGGCACAGCGGCCCCACGGCCATGGCGCGCACGGGCCTGAACCCCGTGATCCCCTACTGGACGTCGCGGGGGTGGGGAGTGGTGGATGTAAACTACGGCGGCTCCACGGGCTTCGGGCGCGCCTACCGCGAGCGGCTCGATGGCCAATGGGGCGTGGTGGATGTGGTCGACTGCGCCGCCGCCGCCTTGGCCCTGGTGGCAGCCGGCAAGGCGGACCCGGAGCGGATCGCGATCGAGGGGGCAGCGCCGCGGGCTTCACGGTGCTGGCGGCCCTCTGCTTCACCGACGTGTTCCGCGCCGGCGCCTGCCGCTACGCCGTGGCCGATCTGGCGGCGATGGCCGAAGACACCCACCGCTTCGAGGCGCGCTACCTGGATGGGCTTGTGGGACCCTGGCCCGCGGCCAGGGAGCTCTATGCGCAACGTTCACCCCTGGAGCACGCCGGCCGGATCCGCTGCCCGGTGATCTTCTTCCAGGGCCTCGACGACCAGGTGGTGCCACCCGAGCAGACCGAGCGCATGGCCACCGCTTTGCGGGCCAACGGCATCGAGGCGGAGGTGCACCTGTTCCCCGGGGAGGGCCACGGCTTCCGCAGCGGAGCGGTGCAACGCCAGGTGCTGGAGGCCAGCGAAGCCTTCTTCCGCCGCCAGTTCGGCCTCCCCGCTCTCCCATGAACGATCTCGCCCCCATGCTCCTGGCGGCCTGGCAGACCTGGGGAGCCACCGTGCTGGTGGCGGTGGCGGGCCTGGCCGTGCTGCTGGCTCTGGGGCGACTGCTCGGCAACGCCCTGGGGCTGCACCTGCTGGGCATCCCCGAAGCTCTGCTGGCCGGGGCGATCGGACTGGCGGTGGCACCCACGGGCCTGGTGCCGCTGGTGCCCGAACCGGTGATCGCCCTGTGGTCGGAGCTGCCCACGGCGCTGCTGACGCTGGTGTTCGCCTGCCTGCTGCTGGGCAAGCCGCTGCCGAACCCGGCGGGGTTGTGGCGGCCGCTATCGGCGCAGGTGCTGATGGCGCTCACCCTCGCCTTCGGCCAGTACCTGGTAGCCGGGCTGGTGGTTCTGCTGCTGCTGCAACCCTGGCTGGGGGTGAGTCCGCTGATGGCCTGCCTCATTGAGGTGGCCTACGAGGGCGGCCACGGCTCAGCCGCGGCGATGGGGCCGATCTACGCCGATCTGGGCTTCCCGGGGGCGAGGCCCTGGGGCTGGCGCTCTCCACGGTGGGGCTCCTGGCGGCCACGTTGGTAGGCGGGCTGGTGGTTGTCTTGGGGCGCGCCCGAGGCTGGCTGCTGGCAGACCGGCAGGAGCCTGTGGTCGTTCCGGTCTCGAACGACCTACCGGCAGAGGCTGCTGCGATCGCCAAGCCATCAGCTCAGGCTGTGTCCAGCCCCGGCAGCGCCGAGCGCTGGGCGGTGAACCTGGCCCTGACCGGGGTGGCGGTGGTGATGGGCTACCTGCTCTGGACCTCCCTGGGCTTGGTGGCGGATCAGCTGGGGGGTGGGTTCAAGCTGGTGATCGATGCCCTGCCGGTGTTCCCGCTGGCCCTGGCGGGTTCGCTGCTGGTGCGGTTGGTGCTGGAGAAGACCGGCAAGGGGCACTGGACCTCGGCGCCGATTCAGAGCCTGGTGAGCACCCTGGCGGCGGATCTGCTGATCACAGCGGCCACCGCCTGCCTGGATCTTTCACTCTTGCGGCACGACTGGCTACCTCTGACCGTGCTGGCGACGGTGGGGCTGGCCTGGAATCTGGGGGTGCTGCTGCTGCTGGCGCCAAGGATCCTGCCGGCCCCCTGGTTTGAGCGCGGGATTGTGGAGTTCGGCCAGGGCACGGGGGTGGCCGCCAGCGGATTGCTGTTGCTGCGCATGGCCGACCCCGCCGATGACTCCGACGCTCTGCCAGCGTTCTCGATCAAGCAGCTGATCCTGCAGCCCCTGATCGCCGGCGGTGTGATCACGGTGGGCGCACCGCTGGCGGTGATGAGCATCGGGCTGCCAGCCTGGACGGCGCTCTGCCTGGTGCTGGTGGTGACTTGGATCAGCCTGGGGCTGTGGCTGGCCCGCCGCTAGCGCTAACGCACCATGGCCGCCACGTTGCCGCCGTCGACCGTGAGCAGGGCGCCGGTGGTGCGTTCCATCCGCGCCAAAGCCACGAAGGCCTCAGCCACATCGCTGGCGCGCACCTCCTGGCCGAGCAGATTGCCGCCCATGTAGTCCGCCTCCGTGAGACCCCTGGCGGCGGCGCGCTCCTGGATCATGGTGTCGTCGAGCAGGCCGGAGCGGATGCGATCGGCGTTGAGGCCGTTGGCGCGGATCCCCTTGGGGCCACCCTCGAGGGCGTATTGGCGCATGAGGGCCAGCAGGGCCGCCTTGGCGATGCCGTAGGCGCCGAACGCGGGGCCGGGGTTGAGGGCCTGCTTGGAGACATTGAACAAGAGCTGGCCGCCGAAGCCCTGGTCTTCGAACACCGCCACCGCCGCCTGGGCCACGTGCTGGTGGGCGAAAAAGTTGAGCTCGAAGCTGGCGCGCAGGTCGCTGTCAGGGAGCTGGGCGATCGGGCCACTCCAGGCGGCCCCGGCGTTGGAAACGACGATGTCGAGGCCACCGAAGTGGGCGCAGGCGGCGGCGAAGGCGGCGCGCACCGCCAACGGATTGGTGACATCACACCCCAGGCCCAGGGCCAGCGGCCCGCAGGCGGCCGCCGTGGCCCCTGCCCCTTCGCCATCGAGGTCGAGCACCACCAGATCGGCCCCGTGGGCCGCGAAGGCCCGGGCGGTGGCGGCGCCGATGCCGCCGGCCCCGCCGGTGACCAGCACCACCTGACGGGCCAAGGGTTTTTCGGAGCCCTTGCCTAGCTTGGCCTGCTCCAGGCTCCAGTACTCCATGTCGAAGGTGTCGTCTTCGCCCACGGGCCGAAAGGAGCCAAGGGCTTCGGCGGCCAGCAGGGTGGCGGCCCAGGCGCCGGCGATGTCGGCGGTGACAGAAGCGGCGGCGGCGCTGGCCCCCACCCCAATCAGGCCCAGCCCCGGCAGGGCCAGCACCCGGGGCAGGGGATCAAGGGGCTTTTTGATCCCGCCGACGCGGGCGTTCTGGCGCGCGAAGTAGGCCTGGTAGTCGGGGATGTAAGCCGCCAGGGCCCGCTCTGCGGCGGCGGCCCAGGCAGTTAAGGCCTCGGCGTCGCCGGCGGGCGGTGCGGGCGGCAGCACCAGGGGGCGGGCCTTGGTGCGGATCACGTGGTCGGGGGTGGCAACGCCCCGGGTGGCCCAGTCAGCCAGGCGCTGGTCGTTGACCACAGCGAGGGCGGGCCCATCGGCGCGCAGATCCAACAGCCAGTGGGAGCGGAGGCCTGCGGCGCCGGCGGCCCGGCCCAGGGCCCCGCGCAACAACGGCAGCAACGCCGCCGCAGGAGCGGCGGGGCTCAGCAGGGGAAGCGGCTGGAACGAGCGCTCCACCTGGCCCAGGGCGCGTTCGGCCTCCCCCACCAGCGCAATCATCCGCTCGTAGCTCTGCTTGGCCGTGGATCCAAAGGAGAAGAGGCCGTGCTGCAGCAGCACCATCCCCTCCAGCTCCAGGCCCTGCTCAGCAGCCCGGGCCGCGGCCGCCTCATAGGCCTCCGCGGCCGCCTTGGCCAGGGCAAAACCGGGCATCACATAGGGCACGATCGCCACCCGATCGCCGTAGATCCGGCGGCAGACCGCTTCGGCGTCGGGCTGATCCGCCAGCGCCAGCAGGGCGATCGAGTGGGTGTGGTCCACGAAAGGATGGGGCAGGAAGGCGTGCAGCAGCGCCTCCACCGAGGGGTTGGGGGCAGCCGGGTCGATCAGGTTCTGGCGCTGGGCCGCCACCATGTCCTCATCGCTCAAAGCCGCCAAGGCGCGCAGGGCGAGCAACGGCTCCAGGCGCACGGCGGGATGGCCGGGGGCTCGATCGTGGCGAGGTCCCAGCCGGAGCCTTTGACGCACAGCACCGGAATCGATTCCCCCAGCAGCCCCGAGACGCTCGTTTTCACCGAGGTGTTGCCGCCGCCGTGCAGCACCAGCTCCGGATCGGACCCCAGCAGCCGCGCCGTGAAGGTGCGCAGCGCCAGGGCCTCGGAAATTCCGGAGGCGCCATAGCGCTCAACGGCCGCAGCGGCGCCGGCGTCCGACCAGCGGTTACGGGCGGGCATGGGCGCAGGGGTGCGGTGGTGGCGCCTGGAGGCTACGGGGGGCGGGGGCAATGAAGAGCCGGGAATCAGACGCAGCCGTGCCGTGGGAACACTGAAGCGACGACGACGCCCTTGGGATGACGACAAACCGGCCGCCCCGGCTGATGGAGCGGTACAGACAGGAACTTGTGGTGCGTCACTACGCCAGGCGCACGGTGAAGACCTACGAGCAATGGCTGAGACGCTTCCTGCATTTTCACCAGATGCGCCATCCGCGCGAGATGGGCAGCGCCGAGGTGAAAGCCTTCCTCACCCATCTGGCGGTCGATCTGCAGGTGAGCGCGTCGACGCAGAACCAGGCATTGGCAGCACTGTTGTTCCTGTACCGCGTGCTGCTGGAGAGAGATGTGGAACTTGATGGCGTGGCACGGGCGCGAACGAAACAACGTCTACCGGTGGTGCTCACCGTGGAAGAAGTACGCGCCGTGCTGAGACGGCTCAGCGGCGCTGAGGCACTGGTAGCGGGACTCCTGTATGGCAGCGGACTGAGGCTGCAGGAGGCGCTGCGCCTTCGCGTTCATGATCTGGATTTTGGGCGCCATGAACTGATGGTGCGCTCCGGCAAGGGTGACAAGGATCGCAGAGCGCTCCTGCCATCAAGCCAGACTGCTGCCCTTTGGCAGCACCTGAATGGCTTGCGCCAGATTCACCAGGCCGATCTTGCCTCAGGCTGGGGCCGAGTTCTTCTGCCCCATGCTCTGGCCAGAAAGTATCCCAACGCACCAGTGGAATGGGGCTGGCATTGGGTGTTCCCGCAGCACAAGCGCTGGCGCGATCCAGCCACAGGCCAGGAAGGTCGACATCACCTGGATCCTTCGTTGATCCAGAAAGCAGTCCGGCGGGATGTAATGGCGGCGGGCATCAGCAAACCAGCTACATGCCACACCCTCCGCCATTCATTCGCGACCCACCTTCTCGAACGCGGGCAGGACATCCGCACGATCCAGGAATTACTCGGTCACAGCGACGTGAGGACCACCATGATCTACACCCATGTACTGAACCACGGCACACTCGGCGTTCGAAGCCCGGCTGATCTTCTGTAACCTGACGAACAGTTGGTTCTCAGACCCGGCTAAAGGTCAGAACAAGCCGCGAAGGCCCCTGTGATCGGTAGGCCTGAAAGGGATCTAAGCTCCTACAGGGCAGGGCACTATGGTTTTATGCGGTTGAATAGGGAGCATGTAGAAGGGACCAAGGACCCGCCCAATTATTGTTGGGCATTCCTCTAAACCTCAGTAAGCCCGCTCGACACGTGAGGTTGCAAAGCCCCAAAGCATCGCGATAATGCAAGAGCAATAGCGCAGTTCGTACGATCATGTTGTCCAAGGCTGATCAATTCCCTTGCCATCCATAATGAAGAGAACCAATTATGTCCTCATAGATTACGAGAGTGTTCAACCCAGCCAGCTTGAGCTGTTAAATAGAGATGGCTTTGTCGCCTATGTCTTTGTGGGAAAGGTGCAGACAAGACTCTCATTTGAGACCGTGTCTGCTATTCAAGACCTTGGTGAGCGCGCAAAGTACATAAAGATCTCCGGTGCGGGGCCCAACGCCCTTGACTTTCATATTGCATTTTACATAGGACAAATTGGCGCAACCGATGCAGATGCTTTCTTTCATATCATATCTAAGGATAAGGGTTTTGATCCGCTAATTGAGCACTTAAGGGAGCGAAAGGTGTTTGCGGTCCGGAGCGAGACGATTGGCGAAATTCCCATTATTCGAGCATCAACGGCAAAGACCCCGAAGGAACGCATGGGGCTGGTTGTTGATCGATTAAAATCCGGAAACTCAAGACCTCGGACGCTGGCTTCTCTAAGCTCTTCAATAGACGCTATCCTCTTCAAGCAGGTTGGGGAGCCAGACGTACAAGCCGTGATTGACCAGATGGTCAAGGCTGGATTCGTTACACTGACGGATGAAAAGGTTTCATACAAGCTCATCATGGATTCCTAATACTGCGATCCACCTAAGTCGCCTCCATCAGAAGTCCTGTTTCAGCATTTACTCCTTGCGGCCAGGTGATCGCGAACGTTCGAAGGATGTGGCGACCTTGAAGGGCCCCAGCAAGGCAGCGTTGCGTCGCCGTAGCCAACAGGCTACAGTTGGTGGATGGTTGAGGTCCGCCAGACAGAGCGGTTCGTCCGATGGCTTGCGGGTCTCCGTGATCTGAGAGCCCGGGCGAAGGTTCAGGCCAGGATCGAGCGCCTCATCGGCGGCAATCCTGGTGACGTCAAGCCCGTTGGGGCTGGCGTGTCGGAATTGCGGATCAACTACGGCCCTGGATACAGGGTCTACTACCTGCAGAAGGGAACCGAGTTGATCATCCTTTTGGCTGGCGGAGACAAGAGCTCACAAGCCAAGGACATTGATGAGGCTCTTCTGTTGGCAGACAACCTGACAGAGGAGACCTGATGAAAACCACGACCATCCCGTACGACGTTGCCGAGCAACTCCGAACACCTGAGGAGATGGCGGCCTACCTGGAAGCCTGCATCGAGGAGGCGGATGGAGATGCTGCCTTCATTGCCAAGGCCCTGGGCGATATTGCACGGGCCCAGGGGATGACCCAGGTGGCCAGAGACTCAGGACTTTCCCGGGAGAGCCTCTACAAGGCTTTGTCTGGAGAGCGCAGCCCTAGCTTTGACACCATCCTGAAGGTGGTCACGGCTCTGGGTCTGAAGTTGAGCGCGAGTGTGAGAAGCGAAGAGGAGCTGACTTGAGCTCTGCTGGCGATGCAAAGGTCCGCAATGGTTGCCTGTTGAGAAGCGACACCTTCAGAAAAAGCGTTAGGCCCACCTGAAGACTGCTTGTTTAGTCGAAGTTGACGGCCGGACTTTCCGTAGCTACGATAAAGCGTGCAGTTCGATTTCGACCCTGGCAAGGACGCGACCAACCTGAGCAAGCACGGCCTCTCCTTGGCGGCCGCAGCTTAGCTCAGCTGGGATGCAGCACTCGTCTGGATTGATGACCGGGCTGACTATGGAGAAGTAACGATGATTGCCTTGGCTCCAATTGGAGACATACTCTTATTTGTAGCCTTTGTAGAACGCGAGCCAGCAAGGAGAATTATTAGCCTACGCAGAGCCAATTGCCGTGAGGTCAATCACTATGTCAGAGCCATTAAGGAAGGTCAACCTGAAGATGCCGACACTTGAGGAGGATCAGTTGATTACAGAGGCAGCGGAATCAGATCCTGATGCCCTTCCGCTTACAGACGAACAGATGAGCGCGATGGTCCCCATGCGAGTGCTGCGCGGCCGTCCAAAGTTGGCATATAAAAAGCAGCTGGTTTCAATCCGATATAGTCCTGAAGTTATTGACTATTTCAGAGCTTCTGGAGCTGGCTGGCAAGCCCGTATGGATGCTGTGCTTAAGGAATATGTCGAAGCTCACGCCACTGTCGATGCGAAGGGTGCCTAACATCAAGATTCAGAAGACGTGACCGGAGGCTGTCTCCTTTGCCAAAGCGACTGCCCGCTTCTGATCTTGAGCGTTAGGCGGTCAGCAACCCCACATCACAATCCGTCACCCAGGATTGTTCCTACTACCAGTGATCGCCGCCTATTAATGCCTGAAAGGCTGATCTCATGCAAGCTCACTTTGCCGTCAAAAGCGCCATAGGACCACAGAGGCCATCGTTGCAAGCGCCCCGCTCGTGTGACATCGATCACAACGGACCGTGTCATTCGTCTGCGGTGTCTGGCATGGCTGCGCCTAGCTTTCGCTGGAAAGGTGCCGATCGGATCAGCAGATCAACCAGCAGAGAATGGCGCGTCGATGGTTGGCTTTGCTGTCGCTGCTTCTGGGGCTTGCCTTGATCCTCGGGCTTGCCCTTGCGGTCAACGGGCGTTCACACCAGCGCGAGTACTGGATTCAAGCGGAGGAGATCCTCTGGGACTACGCCCCCTCCTATCCCATCAACAGGATGATGGGGATGCCCTTCAGAGCTGAGGAGAACACCTTCGTTGAGCGACGAGCCGGGCGGATCGGCCGGGTCTACCGCAAGGCGGTCTTCCGCTCCTACAGCGCTGGCTACGGCGCAATTCTTGACGGCCCCAGGGGAGTGCAAGAAGCCGAACCTGGTGCTGATGCATCGCCTCTGCGCAGGCCAGGATCCCGTGAGGAGCACCTGGGGAACCTTGGCCCGATCCTGCGCGCGGAGGTTGGGGACACCCTCGTTGTTCATCTGCGGAATCAAACCCGCTTCCCGGTGAGCCTTCATCCCCACGGTGTTCTCTACGACAAGGCCAGCGAAGGTTCGCCCTATGCCGATGGGTCTTCGCCAAAAGATCGTACGGATGATGACGTGCCACCAGGTGCTTCCCACACCTACCAATGGCAGGTTCCAGAGCGCGCCGGCCCTGGGCCCGCTGATCCAGATTCCATCGTGTGGCCCTACCACTCCCACGTCAACGAAGTGGCCGACACCAGCGCCGGATTGGTGGGACCGATCATCATTCACAGGAAAGGCCAGCTGGATGAGAATCGCAGGCTTCCCAAGGGAGTGGATCATGAATTCGTGGGGCTTTACGCCATCACCGATGAAAACCAGAGCCTGTTCCTAGATTCCAATATTGCTGAGTTCATCAACAACGAATCCATCGACCGCAGCGATGAGGAGTTCATCGAAAGCAACCTCATGCATGGCATCAATGGCTTCGTCTATGCGGATCTTCCTGGACTCACCATGCGGCAGGGCGAGCATGTTCGCTGGTATCTGCTGGCGATGGGAACGGAAACGGACCTCCACACGCCCCACTGGCATGGCTCAACACTGCTGGAGAATGGCCGGCGCATCGACACCACCGACATCTTCCCCGCCACGAGCCGAACCCTGGACATGGTCCCTGATGTGCCCGGGGTGTGGATGATGCACTGCCATGTGAACGATCACATGGTGGCGGGGATGCAGGCCCTGTTCCGAGTGGATCCCCGCTGACGCTGAACCGAGCCATTGCCTCTCCGGCGTCCTGATCCAGTTCAGCCATCAGGTCTGCCTGATTCCCCAGCCCGCCGTGTTGAATTTCGCCTACGGCTCCAACATGCTCGTTCGACGTCTGCGGGAGCGCGTCCCCTCGGCGATGCCCCTGGGGCGGGCCGTGCTCCGGGGCTACGAGTTGCGCTGGCACAAGCGCGGCAAGGACGGCTCCGGGAAGTGCGATGTGTGGGCCACGGACCGGGCGGAGGCGCAGGTCCATGGTGTGCTCTTTGAACTGGCCGCCACCGAGAAGCCACGGCTGGATCACGCCGAGGGGCTTGGCGTCGGCTACGACGACCAGGTGATCGAGGTGACATGCAACGGCCACATCCTCCAGGCCCAGGTGTATGTCGCCACCCCCACCCACATCGACCCTTCGATCCAACCATTCAGCTGGTATCGAGCGCTCGTGCTCGCCGGCGCCCGCGAACACAGGCTGCCACCCGCCTACATCCAAGGGATTGAGGCCGTTGCCGCCATCCACGACCCGGACCCTGAGCGGCAGGCCATCCATGACGCCCTGATCCGGGCCGCTCAACCCTGGCTGGAGGCCGACCTGCCTTGATGGGCACCACCCCAAGGCACCGGCCTACCTGCGGCAAACCTGAGCCCTAGTCTCCGGCCATGGGAGGCCCGCCATGAAACCGAGCCCAGCGGCGAACGCCGCACCGTCGGGCCAACTGCTCTCGATCCTCGGGGTGGGCTTCGGCATCGCCGGGGCGGTGGGGGGCTCGATCGGCGCCGGCATCCTGCGCACCCCCGGTCTGGTGGCCGCCCAGCTGGGCAACGGACCATTGATCCTCGCTGCCTGGGCGCTCGGGGGCTCTATGTGCTGCTCGGGGCCCTGGCCGTGGCGGAGCTGGGGGCAGCGATGCCCCGGGCCGGTGGCTGGACGATCTACGCCCGCCGCGCCCTGGGGGATCAGGCCGGCTTCGCCGTTGGCTGGATCGACTGGATCGGCCATTGCGCTGGCCTGGCCTGGGTGGTGGTCACCATCGGTGCCTACACCACCGCCCTGATCCCCTCCATCCCCCTCCATGGCACCGGCATCGCCCTGGTGGTGCTGTTGCTCTTTGCCCTGATCCAGCTGATCGGCCTGGAGGCCGGCCGGCTCAGCCAGGAGCTGCTCAGCCTTGTGAAGGCCCTCGCCTTCCTGGCCCTGATCAGCGCCTGCCTGCTGCTCAGCCCGGGCCATGGCCCCGAGCTGGCCGGGGCCGGTGGGCCGTCGCCACCGGCGGGCGCAACAGCCCTGGTGGTGGCGGCGGTGTTCGCCCTGCAGGCCGTGATCACCACCTACGACGGCTGGCAGAGTCCGATTTACTTCGCTGAAGAATTCAACGAACCCGCCCAGGACCTGCCCCGCTCGGTGATCGGCGGGCTGCTGGTGGTGATCGCTCTGGTCCTGCTGGTGAACCTGGCCCTGCTGAAGGTGTTGCCGATCGCGGAGCTGGCCGGCTCCGATCTGCCCCTGGCCGATGCCGCCAGAACCCTGTTCGGGCCGCTCAGCGGCCGGGTGATCCTGGTGCTGGCGCTGATCTCCTCCCTGGGCCTGGTGAACACCTCAATCATGTGTGCGCCCCGCATCCTGTTCGGCCTCAGCCGCGACGGGCTGTTCCTCGGCGCCTTCGCCCAGGTGCGCCCCAGCGGCACCCCCGTCAACGCCCTGATCGCCACCACCCTGCTGACGGGCCTGCTGGTGCTGTTCGCTGATTTCGAGCGCCTGCTGGGGGTGGCGGCGCTGCTCTACGTGCTCCTGTATCTGGCCGGCATGGTCTCGATGCTGGTGCTGCGCTGGAAGGAGCCTGAACTGCCGCGGCCCTTCAAGGCCCCGGGCGGGATCTGGGCCGCCGCCATCGTGGCCCTGGGCTCGATGGCCTTCCTGGTGGCCGCCTCCTTGAGCGACACCACCAACAGCCTGCTGGCCCTGGCACTGATCGCCCTGAGCCTGCCGCTGCAGTGGGCCCAGCGGCGCTGGGGCTCGGCGGCCCCCGGCCAGGGGGCCTGAGCGGTGAAGCCCGACGCCCACCCAGCCATCGACGCCGGCACGCTGCACCGGCTCACGGCCTTCAGCGACGACCCGGCCGGTGGCAACCCCGCCGGGGTCTGGAACGGGCCGGCCCTGCCGCCCGTGGAGGCGATGCAACAGCTCGCCGCCGAGTTGGGCTACTCGGAAACCGCTTTCCTGGCGCCGCTGGTTGGAGACGAGCGCACGATCCGCTACTTCAGCCCCAGCTGCGAAGTGCCCTTCTGCGGCCACGCCACCATCGCCAGTGGCGTCGTGCTGGGAACGTCGAGCGGCATGGGCACCTACCGGCTGCAGACCCCCGTGGGGCTGGTGCCCGTGAGCGTGCGCCTGGAGAACGGCCGCCCCGTGGCCGCCCTCACCTCCGTCGAGCCCCGCCAGGAGCCCGCCAGCACCGAGCTGGTGGCGGCGGTGCTGGCCTGCCTGGGCTGGGGCGCCGGCGAGCTCGACCCCGAGCTGCCGCCCCTGAAGGCGTTCGCCGGCTCCTGGCACCTGGTGCTGGCGGCCCGCCATGCCGGGCGACTGGCGCGGCTCGACTACCCCTTTGAGGTGCTGCGGGAGCTGATGCTGGCCGAGGGGCTGCTCACCCTGCAGCTGATCTGGCGCGCCCAGCCGGCCCTGTTCCAGGCCCGCAACCCCGCCCCCAGCTGCGGCCTACGCGAGGACCCCGCCACCGGATCGGCCGCCGCCGCCCTCGGCGGCTACCTGCGCGCCCTGGCTCAGGTGCCCCCGGCGGGCGGATCACGGTGCTGCAGGGGAAGCGATGGGGCGCCCCAGCCGTCTGGAGGTGACCATTCCGGCGACGGGCGGCATCGTGGTGAGCGGCACCGCCGTGGCGCTGACCACGCCTTAGATGGGCTCCAGGTCTCCTGGACGGGGTCTTTAGCCTGGGCCCGACCCAGCGGAACGGCCATGACCGGTGACAGCCCGAGCCGGAACTGGTGGCAGCGCAACTGGCCCTGGGTGGTGCCCCTGGGCTGCGCCGGCAGCCTGGGGTCGGTGCTGGGCTTCATCGCCCTGCTGGTCTTCGGCGTGTTCGGCCTGATGAAGTCTTCCGCTCCCTACAAGGAAGCCCTGGGGCGGGCCCAGGCCGATCCGCTGGTGCGCAGCCGCCTGGGGTCACCCCTCCAAGGCGGCCTGTTCCTCTCCGGCCAGGTGAGCACGAACGGCGCCGGCGGCAGCGCCAACCTGGCGATCCCGATCAGCGGCCCGAAGGGCTCGGGCACGCTGGTGGTGCAGGCGCGCAAAGCCCGAGGGGAGTGGACCTACTCCACCTTGGAAGTGCAGCCCGACGGTCCCGGCGCCCCCATCAAGTTGATCGGGGATGCGCTCTGACCCTCGCCGTTTCAGGGGCCGAAGGCCATGCTCCGGCGCTTGATCGATGGCCCACTGGATCGTCCGCTCGTGGATCAAACCCCGACGCTTTCGGCAACAGGTGATGGCTCCTCCATGGAGAGCTGAATGCCATCGCCGCCCTGATCGGTTTTGTTGAGATCAGCCACCGGTGTGCCACACACGGAACAGGGGCGCATTGGATAACTGTTGAAGGGAAAACGCGGCGGCAGAAAGGGCACGATGCCGCGCTCGCGATCGAAGCGAATCATGCCGATCGTGCCGTCGTGGGCCACCACCAGGGCGGTGCGGCCCAGCTGCCGCTGGCTACGCGCCCAGCTGCCGTCGTTGTAGGTGGTGATGTGGCAGGGCGCTGCCGGATCACCCGGTGAAGCGGGGGCGATTCGAAGCCGGTGACCTCGGGGATGTGGGTGTGGCCGTTGATCAGCCCATGGAGCTGCTGGCCGGCGCGGTTCTCCCGGAACAGGTGCTGGGTCATCAGCCGCTTGTGCACGCGGTCATGGCCGGTGCGGGTCTTGATCGCCCGCTCGAGGGCGAAGGCCAGCGAAAACTCCGACGACTCCAGCCCCCTTGCCGCCGGTACCGGCCAGTCCCAGGGCTGAGCCAGCAGCTCCACAGCACTCTCAAGAATCGCCTCCGGATTCCAGCTGGCCAAAGGCGCACTGGGCCGTAGGGCCTCAGCGGCGGAGCGGAACAGGCCGATCAACTGGCTGTAGTGCTCCGTGAGGCGTGTGAGCTGAGAGGCCAGGCTCTGGTGGAAATGGATCACTCCGTCGTATTCGTCGCCATGGCGCACCAGCAGGCGCCGGCCATCCGGGGTGGTGTAGAGATCCTCGCGGCGAATGGCGAAGAACTCAGTTTCCAGACCGGTGTACTTGCGCAGATAAGCGTCGTGGTTGCCGGGCACATAAACCACCTTCACGCCTGAGCGGCTGAGATCACGGAGATCGCGAAGCACCTGCAGGTGGGTGTGGCGCAGCAGTTTGCGGCTGCCGAAGACGCCCTTCTCGAGCGGATCAACAGAGCCGGCTTGAAAAGCCCGATCGACGCTGGCCGCCAGGAAGGATTCACTGACGTTGGCATTGATGCGAATCGCCTCCAGGTCGATGACATCGCCCACCAGATAGAGCACCTGGGGGCGAATCAAGGCCAGAAAGCGACTCAGCTCCTTGGCCTCGCACTGATTCGATCCCAGATGCAGGTCGGAGATGAACAGGGCGGCACAATCGAGCACGACAGATCACCGCTTGGTTGTTCACCTTCCCTTAACCTTGAAAGGCCTCAGGCGCGCGGAACTTAGGCCCTGCCGTACAACGATCGCAACCCCTCTTCACTGGCCGGCGCCACACCGCGCTCGGTGATCAGGGCCGTCACCAGCCGCGCCGGGGTGACATCGAAGGCGGGGTTGAAGGCGCCGCTGCCCTCGGGCGTGAGCGAAAGAGTGCCGATGTGGGTCACCTCGCGGGCGGAGCGGGCCTCGATCGGGATCTCGGCCACGCCGTCGTCGATCGTCCAGTCGATGGTGGAGGCGGGCAGGGCCACGTAGAAGGGCACGCCGTTATCGAAGGCTGCCAGGGCCTTGAGGTAGGTGCCGATCTTGTTGCAGACATCCCCCGTGCGGGTGGTGCGGTCGGTGCCGACGATCACCGCATCCACCAGGCCGTGCTGCATCAGGTGGCCGCCGGCGTTGTCGACGATCACGGTGTGGGGCACACCCTCGCGGCCCAGCTCAAAGGCGGTGAGGCTGGCGCCCTGGTTGCGCGGACGCGTTTCATCCACCCACACATGAATCGGGATCCCGGCCCGGTGGGCCTTGTAGATCGGCGCCAGGGCGGTGCCCCAATCCACCGTGGCCAGCCAGCCGGCATTGCAGTGGGTGAGCACGTTCAGGGGTTCCCCCTGGCGTTCGGCCGGGCGGGCGGCGGCGATCGCCTGGAAGATCGCGAGCCCGTGGTCGCCGATCGCCTCGCACATGGCGACGTCTTCATCAGCGATGGTGGCGGCCTCCAGCGCAGCGGCGGCGGCCCGCTGGGTAGGCGGGAGCGGCGCCACCCGATCACGCACCCGCTCCAGGGCCCAGAGGAGGTTGATGGCCGTTGGACGGGTGGCGTTGAGCTGCTCGAAGGCAGCGGCGAGCGAGGCATCGCCTGGATCCGCCTGCAGGGCCAGCATCAGGCCATAGGCGCCGGTGACCCCGATCAGCGGTGCACCGCGCACCACCATGGTGGCAATAGCCTCGGCGGCCTGATCGAGCGTGGCGAGCGAACGGGTTTCGAAGCGGTGGGGCAGCTGGGTCTGATCGATCACCCCCACCGAGCAACCGCCCTGCTCCAGCCAGATCGTGCGCCAGGCCTTGCCGTCGATGTTCATGGTGGAAGAAGGGGAGCGTGACGATCATCCCAAGCCGCTGGAGGGCTCACTTCAGCAGACCTATCTTCTGCCAAACGCGCCAACCTTCCCGTCATGGCCACCAATCCCATCACCTGGTTCGAGATCAACGTGTCTGACATGGAGCGGGCCAAAGCGTTCTATGGGGCCGTGTTCCAGGTGGAGTTCGAGGACCTCTCGAATCCGGGCATGGCCTATTGGTGCTTCCCGATGGACGACACAAAGGCAGGGGCTGGCGGCGCGCTGATGCAGATGGAGGGCTGTGAGCCCGGCAAGGGCGGCACGATGGTGTATTTCAGCTGTGGGGATTGCGCGGTGGAGGAAAGTCGCGTGGTGCCAGCGGGCGGCCAAGTGTGCCGAGCGAAAATGGCCATCGGCGAGTTCGGCTTCATCTCGGTGGTGCTCGACACGGAAGGCAACCCCATCGGCCTGCACTCACTCGCCTGAGGGCTGGCCTGACTCGGAGCCGTTCCAGCTTCAGCTGTGCTCCCGCAGAAAGCCGATGGTGCCCTGGAGTTCCTCGGCGAAGCGGTCGATTTCCTCAGGCTTGGTGGTGAATCCCAGGCTGGCCCGGGCCGATCCGGCCAGGCCGTAGTGGCGGTGCAGGGGCTGGGTGCAGTGGTGGCCGCTGCGAATGCAGATGCCCGCGGAATCCAGCAGGGCGGCGATGTCGTTGGCGTGCAGGCCCTCCACCGTGAACGCCGCCAGGGCGGCGCGATCCGGTTGTTGCTCGGGCGTGGGGCCGAGGATCCGCACCCCCTCGATCGCCTGCAACCTTGCAAACAGCTGACGGGTGAGCTGTTGCTCCCAGGCGTGGATGCGCTCGAGCCCCAGGCCGCGTAGATAGTCGAGGGCCACACCCATGCCGATCGCCTCACCGATGGCCGGTGTGCCCGCCTCGAACTTGTGCGGCAGCGACGCCCAGGTGCTGGAGCCCAGCTGCACCTCCTCGATCATCTCGCCGCCCCCCAGGAAAGGGGGCATCGCCTCCAGCAGTGCCTCGCGTCCCCACAAAAAGCCCATGCCCGTGGGCCCGCACAGCTTGTGGGAGGAGCCCACCAGGAAATCGGCGCCGAGATCGGCCACGTTCAGCGGCAGGTGGGGGAGGCTCTGGCAGGCATCCACCAGCACCAACGCACCGGCGGCGTGGGCCAGGCGGGTGATCTCGGCGATCGGGTTGAGGCAGCCGAGGGTGTTGCTCACCTGCACCAGGCTCACCAGCCTCGTGCGCTCCCCCAGTTGGGCCTTGAAGTCGTCGAGATCCAGCTCCCCGGTGGGGGTGAGCCCCACATGGCGCAGCACGGCGCCCGTGCGGGCCGCCAGCAGCTGCCAGGGCACCAGGTTGCTGTGGTGCTCCATCACCGACAGCAGAATCTCATCGCCGGGGCGGATGTTGACGTCGCCCCAGCTGCGGGCCACCAGGTTGATCGCCTCGGTGGCGTTGCGGGTGAAGACGATCTCGTGGGGGCTGGCGGCACCGATGAAGGCCGCCGTCTTGGTGCGTGCCGCCTCGAAGGCTTCGGTGGCACGGCCACTCAGTTGGTGGGCGCCGCGGTGCACGTTGGCGTTGTCATGGCCGTAGTAGTGCTGCAGGGCCTGGAGCACCTGACGGGGCTTCTGGCTGGTGGCGGCGTAATCGAGATAGATCAGCGGCTCCCCCAGGCAGGCCACCTGATCGAGCAGCGGGAAATCCGGACGCGTCAGCAAGGCCAGGTTCTCGGCCGGCTCGATCGCGGGGATCAGCGGTGGGAGGGCCAGGCTGGTCATGGCCGCCGCTCCGGAGCGCTCAAAGCAGAGCCCGGCTGCAGCACCCTCGCCAGGGGCTCCCAGACGGCGGCGGCCGCGGGAAGACCCTTGAGCACTTCGGCGCAGAAGCCGCGCTTGAGCAGGCTGGCGGCGAGCTCGGCGTCGATGCCTCGGCTCTGCAAATAAAGAGCTCATCGAGCTGCAGCCGGCTCACGGTGGCGCCATGGGCGCAGCGCACGTCGTCGGCGACGATCTCCAGCTCGGGCTTGGTGTCGATCCGGGCCAGGTTGGAGAGCAGCAGGTTGCGGCTCAGCTGGGCGGCGTTGGTGCGCTGGGCCGCCCGGGGCACGCGCACGGCACCATTGAAAATGCTGCGGCCGTGGTCATCGGCGATCGCCTTGTGCAGCTGCTCGAGGCTGCCATCGGGCCCCTCGAAGCGCACCCAGGCGTGGGTGTCCGCCACCTGATGCTGCTCCGCCAGCTGCAGGCCCGCCAGCTGGGTGTGGGCCGCGCCGCTCACCTGGCTGATGCGGGGCTCCAGGCGCGAGAGCGCCCAGCCGCGGGAGGCACTGGTGAACTGATAGCGGCTCTGGGGTTCCTGCTCCACGGCCAGATGGGCCAGCAGGCTGGCCGGGGCCTCCCCGAAGGCCAGCAGACCGTGGTTGACCGCGGCCTTACGGCCCAGATGCAACTCAAGAATCAGGCTGGTGAGGCTGGCGGCCGAGCCCAGCAGCACCTGGGTGAGCTCCAGCTGGGCCTTCTCCTCCACCAGCAGCAGCACGCGCAGGGGGAGCACCGCCTGTTCGTTGCAAGCAGCACTGACGAGTTCCAGTTGAACGGGCTCACGCCCGCTCACGCGCAGGGCCAGGCAATCGCCGGCGCTGGCGTGGTTGAAGGCCACGGGCCAGTGGTGCTCGGCGCCGACGGCCGCCAGGGTGTGGCCCAGAGCCTGGCTCAGCTCCAACGGCGCCAGGGGGCGCAGGCCGGGCGGCAGTTCAACCCCAGCGAGGGGATCGCCGCGGCCATCGAGCCAGAGGCGCGTGACCCCAGGGGCCACCGGGGGCAGGTCGACGGGAACCGGCGTGGCGCCGGCATCCCAACGGGGAGCCAGGGCCGTCAGCGCCCCCAGATCGGTGAAGCGCCAATCCTCCTGCTGCCGGCGGGGCAGGGGCAGGGCCGCCAGGGCCGCGCGACCCCGCCGCTGCACCTCCGCCAACGCACCGGCTGCGGGCGGCAGTTCCTGAAGCAGGCGCCCACTCCAGGTCTCGGTCGCCAGCGCCATGGTCAGGCCACCTCCAAGGGTGTGCGGACGTTCTCGGAAAGCTCCAGGGCCGCCAGCTCTTCATCGACCCAGTCGTAGCCGCGCTCCTCGAGTTCCAGGGCCAGCTCCTTGCCGCCCGTGCGCAGGATGCGGCCCGCCGCCATGACGTGCACATAATCGGGGGTGATCACATCCAGCAGACGCTGGTAGTGGGTGATCAGCAGGGTGGCGTTGTCGGCACTGGCCAGGTGGTTGACGCCGCCAGCCACGATGCGCAGGGCATCGATGTCGAGGCCGGAATCGGTTTCATCGAGAATCGCCACCAGCGGCTCCAGCAGCGCCATCTGCAGGATCTCGTTGCGTTTCTTCTCGCCGCCGGAGAAACCTTCGTTCACCGAGCGCTCCAGGAAGGCAGGATCCATCTGCACCACCTTGAGGCGCTCCTGCACCAGATCCTCGAAGGCAAAGGTGTCGAGTTCCTCCTGGCCCTGCTCCATGCGGCGGGCGTTGGTCGCCACCCGCAGGAACTCCAGGTTGCTCACCCCGGGGATCTCCACCGGGTACTGGAACCCCAGGAAGACGCCGATACGGGCCCGCTGTTCGGGACTGAGCGCCAGCAGATCCTCTCCGCGGTAGAGCACCGAACCACTGGTCACTTGGTAGGAGGGATGGCCCGCCAGCACCTTGGAGAGGGTGCTCTTGCCGCTGCCGTTGCGCCCCATCACCGCATGGATTTCGCCGGCGCGGATCTCAAGGTTCACGCCCTTGAGGATCGGCTGATCCTCCACGCGGGCGTGGAGGTCCTTGATCTGGAGCAGAAGTTCGGCGTCGGGACGGATCACAGGGCCTGGGGTTGGGGCAGGGCGGAAAGAAAGGAAGAAGGCAGAGCTGGTGGGGGTCAGCCCACCGAACCCTCGAGTTTGAGGGCCAGGAGCTTGTCGGCTTCGGCGGCGAACTCCATCGGCAGCTGGTTGAACACATCGCGGCAGAAGCCGCTGACCATCATCGACACCGCCTCCTCGAAGCCAATGCCCCGGCTCTGCAGATAGAAGAGCTGGTCTTCGGAGATCCGGCAGGTGCTGGCCTCGTGCTCGATCGCGGCGTCGGGCTGCTGGGAGCGGATGTAGGGGTAGGTGTTGGCGGCGGCCTGGTCGCCGATCAGCATCGAATCGCACTGACTGAAATTGCGACCCCCAAC
Organism: Cyanobium sp. ATX-6F1; assembly: GCF_047395825.1. Taxonomy (NCBI): domain Bacteria; kingdom Bacillati; phylum Cyanobacteriota; class Cyanophyceae; order Synechococcales; family Prochlorococcaceae; genus Cyanobium; species Cyanobium sp. ATX-6F1. The sequence continues at coordinate 1,072,936 of NZ_JBCEBF010000003.1, forward strand.
CGCCTTGGGCCCCATCTGCACCAGACCCCGGTAGCTGTTGGAGGAATGACCGGCACTGATGCCCTTGCTCACGATCGTGGAGCGTGTGCGCGGACCCACGTGGATCATCTTGGTGCCGGTGTCCGCCTGTTGGCGGTGGTTGGTGAGGGCCACCGAGTAGAACTCTCCCACCGAATCGGCACCCTGCAACACGCAGCTGGGGTACTTCCAGGTGATCGCCGAGCCGGTCTCCACCTGGGTCCAGCTGATGTGGCTGCGGTCGCCGCGGCAGTGGCCGCGCTTGGTGACGAAGTTGTAGATGCCGCCCACACCGTTCTCATCACCGGCGTACCAGTTCTGCACGGTGGAATACTTGATCGAGGCGTCATCGAGGGCCACCAACTCCACCACCGCCGCATGCAGCTGATTGGTGTCGAACATCGGTGCGGTGCAGCCCTCGAGGTAGCTCACCGAGGCGCCTTCTTCAGCCACGATCAAGGTGCGCTCGAACTGGCCTGTGTCGCCGGAGTTGATGCGGAAGTAGGTGGAGAGTTCCATCGGGCATTCCACCCCCTTGGGGATGAACACGAAGGATCCGTCACTGAACACCGCTGAGTTGAGGGCGGCGAAGTAGTTGTCGTTGCCGGGCACCACCGTGCCCAGGTAGCGCTCGATCAGCTCCGGATGCTCCTTCACCGCCTCGCTGATCGAGCCGAAGATCACCCCGTGCTCCGCCAGCTTCGCTTTGTAGGTGGTGGCGATCGAAACGCTGTCGAAGACCGCATCCACGGCCACATTGGAGAGGCGCTTCTGCTCGCTCAGCGGAATCCCAAGCTTGTCGAACGTTTCAAGAAGTTTTGGGTCCACCTCATCGAGGCTGGCCTTCTTGTCCTGCTGCCGGGGGGCCGCATAATAAATGATGTCCTGGTAGTTGATCGGGGGATGGCCCAGGGTCGCCCAGTCGGGCTCCTCCATGCGCAGCCACTGCCGGAAGGCGCGCAGGCGGAATTCCAGCAGGAACGCCGGCTCCTCTTTTTAGCTGAGATCCAGCGCACCACGTCCTCACTGAGGCCCTTGGCAATCTTGTCGGTCTCGATGTCTGTGACGAAGCCGTACTTGTACGGCTGGCTCATCAGATCGCCGACGGATGGAGCGGTGGCCATGGCGTTGAGGCTCCTCAGTCGGAGGTGTGGGAAAGAATTTCTTCGGTGCTGATGGTCTGGCTCTCGCCGCGGAAGGGGTTGTCCTCGGTGAGGAAGAGCATGCAGTGGCACTCCTTGCGCTCGCGCATCGGCACGCAGGGGCAATTCCAGAAAGCCTGGGAGACCTCGGCCTGCTTGTCCTCGTAGTGACGGCAGGGGCAGAGCGCACCACCCAGCTGATCCTTGTGGCGGGCCAGGCCCTCGAGCACCACGGCGGTCACGCCCGGATCGCTGCAGAAATAGGTGCCCGTGCGCTTGGCGTAGGTCTCGGCAAACTTGCGAATCACCTCAAGGCTCTCACTGGTGGGAGCCGCTGTGCTGCTGGAAGCCGTGCTGCTGGGGGGAGCGTCAGACATGGTTCGGCGGGTCGGTGAGCGGCACCACGGATGAAGGGATCGCAACTTGAAGGATCCAGGCCGAACAAGGCCGACATCCAATTACGAAACCTTGGAGTTTCGTTTCTTGGAGCCTAGGGCACCGGATCGGCCGTCGCGCGGCTTGGCGCCATTGTGACCCGTGCCTGACGCCCACCGAAACCGGATCCACAAATCCTTGCCACGCGTGGCAAGGTTGGGCAACGGACCGTTCGCCGGCGGGACCGCGCGCAATCCGATGAGTTCCTCAACCCAGGCCCCCACCCGTGAGGCGGCCCTCAGCCTGCTCCTGCGGGCGGGCGGAAGCCACGGCAGCCCAACTGGCCGAGAGCCTGGAGCTGTCGGTTCAGGTGATGCGCCGGCACCTGCGCAGCCTCGAAGAAGACGGTCTGGTGGAAGCCAGTCCCGCCTCCGAAGGCCCCGGTCGCCCCAGCAACCACTGGCGCCTGACCCCCCAGGGCCACGACCACTTCACCGACGGCAGCGAGCACTTCGCCCTCGGTCTGCTTGGCTCGATCGCCGCCAGCCTCCCCCGGCACCGTGCAGGAGCTGCTGGAGCGTCAGGCCCAGGACAAGGCCCAGCACTACCTCCACCAGATCGGCAGCGGCAGCCTGACCACACGGGTGGAGCGCCTGGTGGAGCTGCGGCGCCGGGAGGGCTACGTGGCCGAGTGCCGGCCCGACCCCGAAGGTTCCGGCTGGCTGATGAGCGAATTCCACTGCTCCGTCTCCCGCATCGCTGAACAGTTCCCCGTGATCTGTGAGCAGGAGCTGGCGCTCATTCGCCACACCTTCCCCGATTGCCGGGTGGAACGGGTGCACTGGCGCCTGGAGGGCGGCCACTCCTGTGGCTTCCACCTCCAACCCGACAACGGCGTCCTGCCCCAGCCTTGAGCGCCGAAGGGCCGCTCAGCTCAGATGACCTGACGCTGCTGGAGGGAAGCCTGCTGCCGGCACTGGAACGCCACCACCTGCGCCTGCTGGCCCACTGCCTGCGCTGTCTGCAGCAGATCGGTGCGGCCCACCAAGGCCCCGTGCCGGCCAGCGAGGCGATCGAAGCCTGGATGGCCGGCGAGCCGCGGTTCCAGAGCGATCCCGACTTCGCCCCGGTGTTCCTGGAGCAACTGCTGAGCGGCGCCGCCCAGCTGGAGCGGCTGGCCGCCGAGCTGGGTTGTGATCCCCTGGCCCTGGAGTTGAGCCAACTGGTGGCCTGGGCGCAGGGGCAAGCCCAGACGCGGCTGAGGCAGCTGCCAGCGCCCATCCCCCTCTAGCCCCATAGGCCCACCACCAAACTGACGCCCGCCAGCGCCAGCAGGGCCGCCGCCAGCCCCCGCCTCCCCGGCCGGTCCCCTTCCAGGGACGCCAGGGGCAAGGCCATCACCGGTGCCGTGGCCATCAGGGCCACCGCCAGCCCCCGGCAGCAGCTGCAGGGCCGTCTGCTGGAGCACGATGCCGGCGCTCGTCCCCAGCAGCGTCGCCAGCAGCACCAGGGGCCAGCGGGCCGGGGCCGGCCAGGGGCGCTGGCCCGGACGGGGCCAGGTCCGCAGCAGGGGCAGCAGCACCAGGGAGGCTGCCGCCAGGCGCACCGCGGCGGACTGCAGGGGATCCACCGTGCCCGCCACCAGAGCGGAGCGGGCCAGCAGGGCCCCGGCACTGCCGCAGGCGAGGGCGCCTAAGGCCAAAGACACTCCCCAGCGATCGGGCCCAAGCCCCAGAGCCTGATCCGGGCGTTGCGGCGGCGCGCCCCTGGCCACCAACAGCACCGCCAGGCTGATCAGGCCGATCCCCAGCCACTGGAGGGGCCGCGGCACCTCCGCCAGCACCAGGGCTCCCACCAGGGCGGTGAACGCCGGCCCGCCGGCTTCGAGGGTGAGGGTGCGGCGGGTGCCGAGGCGCCGCAGGGCCGCGAAGAACAGGCTGTCCCCCAGGCCGATCCCCACCACCCCGCTCAGGGCCAGGGGCAGCAGCAGCGGAGCCGGCACGACCCCGGGGAACAGCAGCAACGCCGGCCCCAGCAGCGCCAGGGCCAACAGATTCTTGAGCAGGTTCAACTGGGCGGCGCCCAGGGAGGTGGGAAGCCTGCGCCAGAGACTGGTGGAGAGGGTCCAGCAGAGGGCGGCGGCCAGGGCAGCCAGGGCTCCGAGGGTCAACGGGGGCGCCGTCAAGGCCGTCTGTTGCGATCATCGCTGTAGCCGATGTCCAACCGTGAACCCGTCGATCGCCGATGCCCTCAGCTTCTTCCAGCTCAGCTGCGGCCGCTGGCGCTCCCAGCGCAGCAGTCATCACCTGCTGTATCGGAGCGCCGAAGCGGGCGGTTCGCTGATCGAAGTGGTGGAGGTGGCGGCCAACGATCCGCGGCTGGTGGCGATCGCCGCACTGCACCAGCAAGACCCCACCCACCTGGTGGGCGGCTGCCAGGTGCGCTGGAGCGGCTCGATGGCCTGGGACAAGGCGGGGGAGGCCCACGAGGGCGAATCGGTCTTCGCGCTGATCCCCTGCGATGAACGGGGCCGAGCCGGCCTGCTGCTGCGCGATCGGGGCTACGCCGAGACGGCCCCGGTGGCCGGCCACTTCTTCATGGATGAACGGGACGAGCTGCTGTTGAGCACGAGCTACGAAACGATGAACTCCCTGGAACGCTTCAGCTTCGCTGGGCCCGATGTGCGGCTGCGCACGAGCACCGTGGAGGGGCTCTCGAACACCGCCTCCTTCTGCATCGAGACCCGCTGGCAGGAGCCCGAAGGCGCAGCAGGGGCGGAAGGGACCGTGGACGGCGCCAGCGCTGCAGGCCCCCTCTCGGTGCTGGGCTGGTGAGCGCCCTTGGGCGGCGGCGGGCGAACCCGTGGCGGCAGCAAACGTTACGGATCGTGAGCCCTGCCCATGCCAGACGTAGTGGCCCCAAGGCCCACTTCTACGATCGCAGTCGTTGGAAGCCGAAGAACGCGTGGCCCTCCCCCTCCTGCAATACGCGCCCACGACCCAGAACTCCCGGGTCGAGCCGTTTCGGGTGGGCAACGACGAGGATCCCAAGGGGGGGCTTGGATACGTCTGTCAGCCGCGATGATCTGAGGTCCGTGATCGAGTCGGCCTACCGGCAGATCTTTTTCCACGCCTTCAAGGTCGACCGGGACAGCAACCTGGAATCGCAGTTGCGCGACGGTCAGATCACCGTGCGTGACTTCATCCGCTCCCTGACCCTGTCAGACACCTTCACACGCAGCTTCTACAACCTCAACAACAATTACCGAGTGACCCGCCATTTGGTGGAAAAACTCCTCGGCCGACCGGTACACAGCCAGGCCGAGGAGATCGCTTGGGCGGCCGTGATCATGACCAAGGGCGTCAAGGGCGCCGTCGACGACATCCTTGATAGCGACGAATACCTCGAAAACTTCGGCTTCAACACCGTCCCTTTCCAGCGCCATCGCGTCGTGGGCGCCCGGTCTCTGGGGAAACCCCTTCAACATCACCACCCCCGCTACGACGCCTACTACCGCGGCATCTTCGGGTTCCCCCAGATCGTCTTCACCGGCACAGCCAAATCGCTTCCCAAACGTGCCACCCAGCGCCGCGGCGGTTACCCCGAGGACTACCTCCCCTGGGTGCGCAGCATGCCCGGCATGCGCTATAGCGGCAACGTGGTGAGCAGCGCCAACATTGATTACCTCTCCAAGGTGCCCTACCGCAGCATCGGTCGCTGAGCCCAGGGCTCGCTCTCACGCCCCTTGGCCAACGAAACGGCGGGAGATCCCCGCCGTTTTTTCATGGCCGGTCGCTCCAGGGGCCGTCAGCGTCCACTGACGGGGGCAGGCCGTGGGCCTTCGAAGCGGGAATTGCCATGCAAACTGATCCCAAATGAAATCAGGAGACGCTGTGAGTCAGGCCCTTTCTTCTTTGGCACGCATGACCCTCCGCCAACTGCGCCAAGTGGCCAGTGACCTGGGTGTGAGTCTCTACAGCCGCAAATCCAAGGAGGAACTGTTGGAGGAAATCGACACCCGTAAGCCCGAGCAGGCTTCGGACAGCTCGGCGGTGAGCTTGTTCACCATCGAGGCTGATCTGCCGCCAGCCCCCGTCCCGCCGCCGCCACCAAGGTGGTGTTCCTTCCCCGGGACCCCCAGTGGGCCTATGTGTTCTGGGAGATCTCGGAGGCGGATCGACAGGGGGCCCTGACCAGCGGTGCCACCCAACTGGCCCTGCGCCTGGCGGATGTGACCGGCCTGGCCAACGGGGCCACCCACCCCCACACCCTGCAGGAGGTGCCGGTGGATGCCCATTCCACCGAGTGGTACTTACCGGTGCCCCTGAGCGACCGGGACTACCGCGTTGAGCTCGGATATCGGCAGTCGGCCGGCGGCTGGATCTCCCTGGCCACCTCCGCCGTGGCCCGGGTGCCGGCCCTGCACCCCAGCGAGCAGATCCTTGATCAATTCGTCCCCTTCACCTTGGAGACGGCCCCCGGTACCACCATGGCCACGCTGCCCAGCCCAGTGGAAGCCGCCAACAACGACCTGCACGAGCGGTTGTACCAGAGCGCCACGGTGCGCTGGAAGCGCTTCGGCCGCGGCTCGGAGGCCTTCCACGAAATCGATGACAACGAAAGCTCCCGCCTCTCCGGTGTGGGGCTGAACCCCTCCGGCATCGGCCTCTGGGCCAGTGGCCGCAACGAATCCGGCCTGGGCGGGGTGACCCCACGCCAGCGGGCGTTCTGGCTCGTGGCCGACGCCGAGCTGATCGTCTATGGCGCCACGGATCCCTCGGCTCGGCTGATGATCGGCGAGGAGGAGGTCCCCCTCTCCAGCGACGGCACCTTCCGAGTGCAGGTGCCCTTCCGCGATGGCATCCAGCTCTATCCGATCCAGGCGATCGCCGTCGATGGTGAGCAGAAGCGCAACATCACCCTGCGCTTCGAGCGTGACACCCCTGAAGACAACAGCAACCCCAGCAGCCAGGCCGTGGCCGAATGGTTCTGAGCCCCGAGGGGCCGTAGTCCCCATCGGTCGTTCAGCTGCCACGGCAGATCAACTCCTTCGCCTGCCAGCGGGCCAGGAATCTCTACGGGCCTGGGAACTGGAAGCACCGGTGGCAGAGCCTGGGAACTCTGAGCAAGACCATCGGGGCCAGCGGCCTTGGACGCCAACGCCATCCCTTCAGTACGGCCCCATCCAACCGGACCATGGCCAGCGCTGCTCGCTTTGGCTGGGACCCTGCTGCTGGGTGGCTGCAGCGCCAGCGCCCGGCTGATCGGATCGCCTCCGGCCGTACCGCCGCTGCCCAAGGGGTTCGAGCTGGCCTTCAACCAGAGGGCCGAAACCAGCTACCGCAGTCCCATCAGCGGCCAGGACCGACCCGGGGATGACCTGGAGGCGCTGCTGCTGGAGACGATCCGCAGCGCCCGCCGTGATCTGCTGATCGCCGTGCAGGAGCTCTCACTGCCGGAGGTGGCCCGGGCACTGGTGGCCAAGCAGCGGGAGGGTGTGCACGTGAAGGTCGTGCTCGAAAACACCTACAGCACCCCCTGGAGCGAGGAACACGCCATCGATCTCAACCCCCATCAGCGCCTGCGCCAGCAGCAGCTCAGCGCCCTGGCCGACAGCAACCACGACGGGCTGCTCAGCGCCCAGGAACGGGAGGCGGGCGATGCGGTGCTGATTCTGCGGCGGGGGGCGTGCCCCTGATCGATGACACCGCCGACGGCAGCGCCGGCAGCGGTCTGATGCACCACAAGTTCCTGATCGCCGACGGGCACGTGCTGGTGACCGGCTCGGCCAACTTCACCCCCTCCTGCATCCACGGCGACCCCGATGCCCCCAGCACCCGAGGCAACGTGAACCACCTGCTGCGCATCGAAAGCGCTCCCCTGGCCAGGGTGTTCACCGGCGAGTTCCGGCGGATGTGGGGCGATGGTCCCCTGGGACAACCCGACAGCCATTTCGGCCTGGGGAAACAGGAGGGGGCGATCCAGCGGGTCAACGTGCAGGGCACCGCTGTGGATGTGCTCTTTGCCCCCCACCGCCGTGAGGATCCCCGCAACGGCCTGCAGGTTCTGGCGCAGGTGCTGGATCAGGCCAACGCGCAGATCGATCTGGCTCTGTTCGTCTTTTCTGCCCAGAACCTCGCGGACACCCTCGCCAAGCTGCGGGCCCGTGGCGTGCGACTGAGGCTGCTGGCCGATCCGGGCTTCGCCCACCGCTCCTTTTCAGAAGTGCTCGATCTGCTCGGGGTCAGCCTGCCGGATCGCCGCTGCGCCATCGAGGCGGACAACCAGGCCTGGACCTCGGCGGTGGAAACGGTAGGGGTGCCGCGGTTGGCGGGGGGCGACAAACTGCACCACAAATTCGCCGTGATCGATCGGCGCACGGTGATCACCGGCAGCTTCAACTGGAGTCCGGCGGCAGCCCATGGCAACGACGAAACCCTGTTGCTGATCCACTCGCCGCCGCTGGCAACCCATTTCGAGCACGAGTTCGAGCGAATGTGGCGGGGAGCCGAACTGGGGATCTCCCCGCGGTTGGAGCGCAAGCGGGCCCAGAGGCTCAAGGCCTGTGGCCGCGGCAGGCCGAGGATGGCGCCGGGGCGATGATGGATGTCATCTGTGCTGCCTCCATGGCTCGGCCCACCGCCTGCGTCCCAACCCTCGGCCTGATCGCCGCGGTGCTGCTACCGCTTGGCTCCCCGCCGGTGGCCCAGGCCGCCCCGAAAGGGCCTGAGCCGGAGTTCCCCAGCACGGAAACCCTGCGCAAGGTCCAGCTGGCCGCCATCAACTGCGCCCGCGAAAACACAGCCGACACCTGCGAGCCCTCGCGCCAGCTCGCCGATGGCCTGATGGACAACCCCTGGCTCTCGGCCACCTGCAAGGACGACCTCTGGGACATCCGCCGCCAATCGGTGATCGCCGCCAGCAACAGCTACACCCGCCGCGAGGCGCTCAACAAGGTGGCCGAAAGTCTGCTGAACATCTGCAAACCCACCCTCAAGCCCCTGGTCGCACCGAAGCCAGCGGGCCCGGACAAACCAAAAGGCATCTTCGGCTTCGGCGCCAAGTGAGCGCCGCCGATGCACTCGCTCAGCGGCCCGCCACCGGGGCAGCCAGCTTGATCACCTGGCGGGCGGTGTCGTCCATCGCGTCGAGGCTCCAGAGGCCCGTGATCACCGCCGCTTGATCAGCCAGCTGGCAGAGGGCGCTTCGCTGACCACTGGCCTCACAGCTGGCGGATAGACCGAGCATGGCGTTGGTGAGTTTGCCGCGCAGGCAGGTCTCCGTACCGGTGCGGCCAAGCACCGCCTCGGCCGCCTTGAGGCTGGTGCCCACCGCCTGCTCATAGGGGTAGGCCTTGGGACCGCCCACGACTGCCGCCGCGGGGCGAAGGGGCCGAGCGCCAGCAACGCCAGCGCCAGCAGGGCCCAGCAGGGCCAAGCCGCTGTGGATGGAGCCGAGCTTGGGCAAGGGCCCAGAAGAGGCCCACCACCAGGGCGCAGACCCGACCAACGCTTCGACAAGGTTCCGCTTCGATCGCTAGGCCTCAACTTAGCCAGGGCCAAGCGGGCGAGCGGTCTAATTTGGTGCCCCCGGAAACCCTCCCGATGGCGCACAGCGTCAGCCTGGCCCAACCCTTCAGCGACCAGAAACCGGGCACCTCCGGGTTGCGCAAGAGCAGTCGCCACTTCCAGCAGCCCCACTACCTGGAGAGCTTCATTGAAGCGAGCCTGCAGGTGTTGCCAGGGGTGCAGGGAGGCACCCTGGTGCTGGGGGGCGATGGCCGCTACGGCAACCGGGCCGCCATCGACGTGATCGCCCGCATGGCCGCCGCCCACGGCGTCGCTCGCTTGATCACGACCACCGGCGGCATCCTCTCCACCCCCGCCGCCTCCCACCTGATCCGCCGCCACGGGGCGATCGGCGGCATCATCCTCTCGGCCAGCCACAACCCCGGCGGCCCCGAAGGCGATTTCGGCGTCAAGGTGAACGGCGCCAACGGTGGGCCCACCCCCGAATCAATCACCGACGCGATCTACGCGGTCACCACCGCTCTGGAGAGCTACCGCATCTGTGATGCCCCGCCCCTCGATCTCGACACACCGGGCCACGCCCAGATCGAGGGCCTGCAGGTGGAGGTGATCGATGGGGTCGATGACTACGTGGCGCTGATGCAGCGCCTGTTCAACTTCGAGCAGATCGGCGATCTGCTGCGCCACGACTACCCGATCGCCTTCGATGCCATGCATGCGGTCACCGGGCCCTACGCCCATCGGCTCCTGGAGGGATTACTGGGGGCCCCAGCCGGCACGGTGCTCAACGGCACACCCCTGGAGGATTTCGGCGGCGGTCATCCCGACCCCAACCTCACCTATGCCCACGAGTTGGCGGAGCTGCTGCTCGATGGCGACGACTACCGCTTCGGGGCCGCCTGCGACGGCGATGGCGATCGCAACATGATCGTGGGCCAGCGCTGCTTCGTGAACCCCAGCGACAGCCTGGCGGTGCTCACCGCCAACGCAGGCCTGGCTCCTGGCTACGTGGGCGGGCTCGCCGGGGTGGCGCGCTCGATGCCCACCAGCGCCGCGGTGGATGTGGTGGCCAAGGAGCTGGGCCTGCCCTGCTTCGAAACGCCCACGGGCTGGAAGTTCTTCGGCAACCTGCTCGATGCCGGCCGGATCACCCTCTGCGGCGAGGAGAGCTTCGGCACTGGCAGCGACCACATCCGCGAAAAAGACGGCCTCTGGGCGGTGCTGTTCTGGCTGCAGATCCTGGCGGTGCGCCGCTGCTCGGTGGCGGAGCTGATGGCGGAACATTGGAGCCGTTTCGGGCGCCATTACTACTCGCGCCACGACTACGAAGCGATCGAAAGCGAGCGCGCCCACGGGCTCTACGACCGGATCAAGGGGCTGCTGCCCACCCTGGTGGGCCAGTCCTTTGCCGGCCGATTCATCGCCACCGCCGACGACTTCAGCTACACCGATCCGGTGGACGGCTCGATCACCAGCGGCCAGGGCCTGCGCCTACTGCTCGATGACGGCAGCCGGGTGGTGCTGCGGCTCTCGGGCACGGGCACCTCAGGGGCCACGCTGCGGGTGTACCTGGAGCGCTACGAACCCGCCGATGGCGACCTGGATCAGGATCCCCAAGTGGCCTTAGCCGACCTGATCACGGCGATCGATCAGCTGGCGGAAATCAAAGGGCGCACGGGCATGGAGCGACCCACGGTGATCACCTGATCGCCATGCCTCAGGCCTGCTGACCCTCCGCAAACCAGCGGGCCTCCAGTCCCTTGATCACCACGTAGAAGGGCGGCACCACCCCCAGCGAGAGCACCGTGGCCACCAGGAGGCCGCCGAAGATCACCGTGCCCAGGGATTGCTGGCTCTGGGCGCCGGCGGAATGGGCCACCACCAGGGGCATGAAGCCCGCCAGGGCGGCGATCGCCGTCATCAGGATCGGGCGCAACCGTGATTCGGCTGAGGCGATCGCGGCCTCCACGGCGCTCATCCCGGCCTTCATGTGCTGCTCGGCCACCTCGACGATCAAGATGCCGTTCTTGGCGGCCAGGCCGATCAGGGTCACCAACCCCACCTGGGCGTAGATGTTGAGGTCGATCGAGCGGATCGCCAGAAACGCCAGCGCCCCGAGCATCGCCAGGGGCACGGTCATCAGGATGATCACCGGGGTGACGTAGCTCTCGTACTGGGCCGAGAGCACCAGATACACCACCAGGATCCCGAGCCCGAACACCAGCACGCTGGCGCTACCGGCCGAGAGTTGCAGGGCCGCCAGGCCGGTGAAGGCATAGCCGATGTTGTTGAAATCGAGGCTGCCAAACACCTCCTGGATCTTGGCCAGCGCCTGGCCGGAGCTTTTGCTCGCGGCCTCGGCCCCCTGCACCAGAATCGTGCGGTAAAGGTTGTAGTGGCTGATCACCGGTGGGGCGCTGGTGAGGGTCACCTTGGCGAACTCCGACACCGGCACGAGCTTGTTGTCGTTGGAGCGCACGTAGTAGCCCTCCACATCCTGAATCGTGCTGCGGTTGGCCGCCTGGGATTGCACATAGATGTTGCGCACCTGGCCGTTCTCGTAGGTGAGGTTGGCGAAGTTGCCGCCAGCGAGGATGCCGATCGTGCTCATCGCCTGGGTGAAATCGATGTTCAACGCCCCGAGGATGTCGCGATCAATGCTCAGCTCAAAAGCCGGCGCACTGGGGATGAACTGGGTGTAGACCGAGCTGAAAAAACCTGTGGCCTGGGCGGTTGAGGTCAGCTTGGTGGCCTGCTGGGCGAGCTCGGTGAAGCTGTAACCGCCGTTGCTGAGGTCGTTGAACTGGAAGTAGAAGCCCCCCTGGGAGGAGAAGCCCGGGATCGCCGGCGGCAGGCCGGCGCGCACGAAGCCGCTGCTGATCGTCTGCAGGCTGTCGTTGAGCCGCTTCACCACCGCTGCGGCCGAGGCCGAGGCGGCGGAGCGCTCCTCCAGGGGCTTGAGGCCAAAGAAGAACACCCCCTGATCGGGGCTGGCGCCGTTGAAGCCATAGCCGCTCACCACCGTGCCGGCCACGATCTCCTCCTCCTTGCCCAGCACGCGGGCCACTTCCTGGGCTGTGGCCTGGGTCTGGCTGAGGGAGGCGCCGTTCTGGAGCTGGAAGAAGCCCACCCCGTAGCCCTGGTCCTCATCGGGGATGAAGGCCGAGGGCAGGCTGGTGAAGGCGAACACCGTGAGCACGATGCCGGCCCCCAGGCCCACCAGGATCAAGCGACGGCGCCGAATCAAGGCGGCCACCAAGGAGCTGTAGCCACTCTCGACCTTGGCGAAGAAGACGTTGAAGCGCTCGAAGATCCAGGGCAGGTTGGCCCCACCCAGCACGCCCAGCACCACGCCGAGGATGTAGGTCCAGCCACCGACGCCGTTGAAACGGCCGAAGGCCAGACCCACCACCACGCCCAGCACGATCCAGATCGGACCCTTGGGAGGCTGGGGTTTGCCCCCGAGGATCAGCCCCGAGAGCATCGGCGAAAAGGTGAGCGCATTGAAGGCCGAGATCGCAATCGAGAAGGCGATCGTGAGCGCAAATTGCTTGTAGATGATGCCGATGCCGCCGGGGTAGAAGGCGACCGGCACGAACACCGCCATCAGCACCAGGGCTGTGGCGACCAGGGCTCCGATCAGCTCACCCATGCATTCGATCGCCGCCTCGCGGGCCTTCATGCCACGCTCGATGTTCTTGGACACCGCCTCGATGACCACGATCGCGTCATCCACCACCAGGCCCGTGGCCAGCACCAACCCCAGCAGGGTGAGCTGGTTGATCGAAAAACCAAACACCTTCACGAAGGCGAAGGTACCCACCAGGGAGATCGGGATCGCCAGGCTGGGCACCACCGTGGCGCGCCAGTCCTGAAGGAACAGGAACAGGATCAGCAGCACCAGGATGATCGCCAGGCCGAGGGCGTCCACCACCCCTTCGACGGCCGATTCAATGAACTGACCGATGTTGTAGATCTGCTGCACGACGACGCCCGACGGCACACCGGCGGCGAACTGATTCATCACCTCCACCACCCCCTCGGACACATCGAGGGCATTGCTTTCCGGGGTCTGGAAGACGGCCACGGTGATCGAGGGAAACCCTTTTTTATCCACCGCCACCTGGCCGAAGGTGTTGAAGCCGTAGGTGGCGCTGCCGACGTCCTTGAGACGCAGCAGGTTGCCGGCCGAGGTGCGTCCCACAATCAGGTCGTTGAGATCTTCGACCGACACCAGGTTGCCGTTGTTCTTGATCAGCAACGGGTAGGCGTAGGCCTGGTTGCCCCCGCGGGCGGGCCGCCCACCAGGCCACCGATGGCCACGGTGTTCTGGTTCTTGACCGCATTGACCACGTCGTTGGCGGTAAGGCCGTTGGCGGTCACCTTCTTGGCATCGATGAACAGCCAGAAGGCGGGGTTGGAGCCCCCAGCAGGTTGACGCTGGCCACACCGGGAACCCGGCCCAGCTGGTAGTAGAGGCTTTCGTAGATCAGCCCGTTGAGGTAAGCGGCATCGAACTGTCCGTCGCTTGAGCCCACCTGGTAGGCCAGCAGAATCGAGGGGGTGGATTGCTCCACCGACACCCCGGTGGCCTGCACCTGCTGGGGCAGCTGCGGCATCGCCAGGGAGACGCGGTTCTGCACGTTCACCTGGTTGATGTTGATATCGGTTCCTTCGTTGAAGTAGACGCTGATCGTGCTCGCCCCCTGCATCGTGCTGGTGGAGGCGATGTAGGAGGCGTTGGGCACTCCGTTGATCTGCTGCTCGATCGGATTGGTGACCGACTGCTCGGTGACGATCGAATTGGCGCCGCCATAGGTGGCGCTCACCTGCACCAGGGGCGGAGCGATGTTGGGCAGGTTTTCGATCGAGAGGGTGGGGATCGCGATCAGCCCCACCAGCACGATCAGGATGCTGCAGACCGTGGTGAGCACGGGCCGCTTGATGAAATTGTCGGACAGCGACATGGCTTGGCCTCAGCCCTCTGGAGTGCTGCCCGCCAGCCGGGTGCCAGGGGCGGCTTCGTTCACCGGCATACCGCTGCGCAGCAGGGCGGTGTTGCTCACCACCACCCGATCGCCGGCCGCCAGGCCACTGATCAAGGGGAAGTGATTGTTCTGCAGGGTGCCGAGCTTCACCGCCACCTGCACCACCACAGGCTGCTGGGGATTCTTGGCGGCCAGCTTCTCCAGCTTCTGCTTCTGCACCTCGGGCACCTGGGTGGAGGCTTTCAGCCGCGGCAGGATCGCCTGGATCGGCACCAGCTTGAACACGAAGGGCTGGGAAGCCTGCATCGTCACCGCCTGCACGGGCACCGCCAGGGAGACTTTCTGCTCGGTGATGATCCGGTTGGTGACCACCAGGCCGGTTTTGAGCTTGCCGGTGAGGTTGGGGAACTCCGCCTTCACCAACAACGAATTGGGCGGTGAGGGATTGGTGGCGGTGGCCGGGGTGAAGTAAGGGGAGATGAACACCACCCGGCCTTCGGCGCTCACCGTCGGTGTGCCCTGGGAGGTCAGCAGCACACGCTGGCCCACCGCCACCCGGCCAAGTTGGGTGGAGGGCACATCCATGCGGGTCCAGAGGCTGCTGTTGTCGACCACACCCGTGATCGACTGACCCTTCTGCACGAAATCGCCGAGCTTGACGCTGCTCAGATCACCGAGGATGCCGTCGATCGGCGCCTTCACGAAGGAGTAACCCAGGGTGGCGGCATTGGCCTTGACCTGGTCGCGCGATTGAATCGCCTGGGTGATATAGGCGTCGCGGTCCTTGTTGGAGACAGCCCCCTGGTTGTTCAGGAAGATGTAGCGCTCGGCGTTGATGCGGTCTTTGCGCGCCTCGGCCGTGCTGGCGTTGAGCTGGGCGCTGGGCTGCACGTTGTCGAGCACAAAGATGTGCTGGCCCTGGCGCACGCGTTCCCCCTGGCTGGCCAGGATCTTCACCACGCGGCCATCGGTTTCCGGTTTGAGCAGCACGTCGGTGACCGACTCCAGCTTGCTGACCACATCGATCCCCGGGGTGAACGTCTGGGGATCGATCGCCTGGGTCTGAACGATCAGCAGGGGCTGGGCGGTGGGCTTGCCAGCGCCGCATCCCGCCAGCAACACAAGGGGGAGGAGCCAGGCCGCAGATTTGCCCACGGAACAGTCCAAGCCGGCGCTGGCGAGCCTAATCACCCTTGGGCTCCTCCCCCGGGGCCTGGGTCGCTGGGGGCTCTGGCGCCGGGCCGCCGTGCGCGGCTTGCGGTGGTACGCAGGATCGGGGTTGCGCTCCTGCAGCTGGCGCACCGCTTCGAGCGTGAGGCCAGCGAGGCCGCCGAAGGCGCAGAAGATCACGAAAAAGATCACATAGGTGCGCGGACTCACCTGGGCCGGGGTGTTGGACACCACGGTCTTCAACATCAGGGCCACGGCGGCCCCCAGGGCGCCGCCGATCAAAGCGGCCAGCAGTACCTGGCGCCCGCGCAGGGGGGCCGGGGACGCCATCAGAAGGCCTCGCCGCCCGCGTCAACGATCACCGCAAGGTCGTCATCGGCAGGGGGATCTCCGGGCGCACCCATTGCTTCATCACCACGTAGAACACCGGCACCACCAGCAGCGAAAGCACGGTGGCCACCAGCAACCCGCCGAACACCACCGTGCCCAGGGCCGACTGACTCCGCGCCCCCGCGCCGCTCGCCAGAACCAGGGGCAAAAAGCCGAACAGCGAAGAGATCGCCGTCATCAGGATCGGCCGCACGCGGGACAGCGCCGCCTCCCGGGCCGCCTCCAGGGCCGTGGCCCCGGCCAGCATTCTCTGGTTGGCGAGATCGACGATCAGGATGCCGTTCTTGGCCGCCAGACCGATCAACATCACCAGACCCACCTGGGCGTAGATGTTGAGGTCGTAGCCGCGCAACCCAAGGAACACCAAGGCGCCGAGCATCGCGGTGGGCACCGTCATCAGAATGATCAGTGGATCGCTGTAGCTCTCGTACTGGGCGGCCAGCACCAGGTACACCACCAGGATCCCCAGGGCGAAGATCACCACCGCGAGGGCACCGGCCTTCACCTCCTCGCGGGAGATGCCGGTCCAGTCGAAGCCGATGCCGTTGACACCCAGCTTCTTGAAGGTGTCTTGCATGCCGATGATCGCCTGGCCCGAGCTTCTGCCTGGCGCCGCCGAACCCTCCACCTTGATCGAGCGGTAGAGGTTGAAGTGCGGGATCACCGCCGGGCCGGTGATCGGCTCGATCGTGAAGAACTCAGCCAGGGGGATGGTGGCGCCTGAGCTGTTGCGCACGAACACCGCACTGAGCCGCTCAGGGGTGGAGCGGAAGCTTTCATTCGCCTGCACATACACCCGACGCACCTTGCCTTCCTGGAAGGTGTCGTTGATGTAGGCGCCACCGAAGTTGAAACTGAACGCCTGCATCGCCTGGCCGTAGTCCACACCCGCCGCGGCCATGCGGTCGCGATCCACCTTGATCGCCAGTTGGGGCGATTCGGGGCTGAACTGGGTGAACACCCGATCGAACAGCGGCGACCCTCCCACCAGATTCTGGCGGGCGGTGTTGATCAGGTTGTTGGCGGCGCCAAAGAACGCGGGCAGGTTGAGGGCGCCACCACTGCGATCAAGCAACTGGAACTCAAAGCCGCCCGAGGCGCCGTAGCCGGGGATCGCCGGCGGTTCGACCACGAACACTCGCGCCCCCTGGATCTGGGCCAGCTTCGGGCCCAGCCGTCCCACGATCGCCGGAACGGACTGCTCATCGCCCGGACGGTCGTCCCAGTTCTTGGTGCCGAAGAAAAACAGGCCGCGGTTGGGGGCGTTGCCATCGAGGCTGGCGCCACTGAAGATCGCCGCCGAACTGATGTCCTTCTCGCCGCGCAGAATTTCGGCCACCTGGCGGTTGATGCGCCGGGTGGTCTCTTCAGAGCTGCCATCGGGGGCCTGCACGAAGCCGATCGCATAGCCCTGATCCTCCACCGGCACAAATCCTGAGGGGATGGCGTTGAAGGCCACCGCCGTGAGCACCACGCCGCCCACCAGCAGGGCCATCACCAGCTTGCGGCGCCCCAGCACCCAGCCCAGGGCACCTTCATAGCGGCGCTCAAAGCCGCCATAGAGGTGGTTGAAGCGATCGAAGATCTGCGGGGTGAACCAGCCCAGGGCGGCGCCGATGCCAGCGAACAGAAGCACCACCAATGGGGCGGTGAGGCCAGCCGAAAGCAGGCCGTAGATCACGCCGATCACCGCACCGGCGATGGCGTAGGTGCGGCGACTGGGGGTGGACTCTCCCGAGCCAGGAGCAGAGCCGAGAGCATCGGCGAGAAGGTGAGCGCGTTGAAGGTGGAGATCGCCACCGAGAAGATGATCGTGGCGGCGAACTGCTTGTAGATCGTGCCGGTGGCGCCGGGAAAGAACAGCACCGGCAGAAACACCGCGAACAGCACCAGGGAAGTGGCGATCACCGCCCCGAACAGGTCATCCATGGTTGCCTTGGCGGCCGCCACGGCACTGAGGCCCTGGGATTTCTTCGTGGAGGTGTCCTCAATCACGGTGATGGCGTCATCCACCACCAGGCCCGTGGCCAGCACCAACCCGAACAGCGTGAGCTGGTTGAGCGAAAAGCCGAAGGCCTTGGCGAAGGCGAAGGTGCCCACCAGGGCCACGGGGATGGCGATGCCCGGCACCAGGGTGGCCTTCCAGTCCTGCAGAAACAGAAACAGAATCAGCACCACCAGCAGCACCGCATCGCGCAGGGAACCCGTCACACCCTCGATCGAGGCGTTGATGAAGTCAGTGGAGTCGTAAATCTTCTCCAGACGAAGCCCGGGCGGCATCGTGGCCTTGAAGTCGGCCAGCACGCCTTCCACGCCATCGGATACCTCCAGGGCATTGCTGCCACTGAGCTGATAGATCGCCAGGCCCACCGAAGGCACGCCGCGCAGGTCGGTGGCGGAGACGTCATAGCTCTCACCGCCCAGCTCCACTCGGCCCACGTCCCGCAGGCGGATCAGACCACCGTCGGGGGCGGTGCGCAGGATCATGGCTTCAAATTCGTCGAGCTTCACCAGGCGGCCCTGGAGCTGCACCGAGAAGGTGAACACCTGGCCCTGGGGCGAAGGGGCGCCGCCGACGCGGCCTGCGGGCACCAACCGGTTCTGACTGTTGAGGGCCGCCACCACATCGCTGGAGGTGAGCTGGTTGGCCGCCAGTTTGCCTGGATCCAGCCAGAGCCGGATCGAAAGCTTGCGGTTGCCGAAGTAAGCCAGGCTGCCCACCCCCTTCACCCGCCGGATCGCATCGGTGAGGTTCTGATCCAGCAGGCCGCTGATCGTCTCGGTGCTGTAGGGGTTGGCGGGATCTTCGCTGACGACGTTGTAGACGAGCAGGATCGAGGTGGAGGCCTGGTTCACCACCACCCCCGACTGGCGCACCTCCGTGGGCAGCTGGGGCTGGGCCAGGGCCACCCGGTTCTGCACGTTCACCTGGTTGATGGCGCCGTCGGTGCCGCTGGCGAAGGAGATCGCGATCGCACTGGTGCCATCGGCGGCACTGCTGGAGGTGATGAACTCCATGTCCTCCACCCCGTTGATCTGCTGCTCCAGCACGGTGGTGACGCCCTCCTCGACACTGAGGGCATCAGCGCCGTTGTAGAAGGCGGTCACCTTGATGGTGGGCGGCGCGATGTCGGGCAGGTTCTCGATCGGCAGCAGCGGAATCGCGATCAAACCGGCGAACACGATCAGCAGGCTGCACACCACGGTGAGCACCGGCCGGACGATGAAGTTGTTGGAGGGAGACATCGTTTACAGGCCGCTCAATTCGCTGCCACCGGCACCCCGTGGCGCAGGTTGAGCAGGTTGGAGGTGATCACCCGCTGGCCGGCCGTGAGGCCGCGTTGCACGGGGAAGCGGTTGTTCTGCACCACCCCGAGGCTCACCGGGACCTGCAGGGCAAACGTGGTGCCCGGCGGCAGGCGGCGGGCGGCCTCCAGCACCGGCGCCGGCGGCTTGGTGGCCTCCAGCTCGGCGAGGCTGCCGGGGCTGAACACGAAGCTCTGGCCGGAGGTCTGGATCACAGCCTCAAACGGCACCGAGAGTTGATCTTGCTCATCGAGCACCAGCCGGGTGCGCACCCGCAGCCCGTTGCGCAGGGCCCCAGTGGGGTTGGCGAAGGCCGCTTTCACCAGCAGCGACTGGCTGCCCGCATTCACGGTCGGATCGATCGAATCGACGCGGCCATTGGCCAAGGTGCGGCCCGTGAGCGGGTCCTTGAGCACCACCAGCTGGCCCGGCCGCACCCGGCTCGAGAGCGCTGCCGGCACGTCGACCCGCGCCATCAACTCGGCGTTGCTCACCACCTTGGTGAGCTCCTGACCGGTGGCGATCACATCGCCGGCCTTCACCTTGAGGTCACTGATCACACCGGCGATCGGAGCGCGCAGATCGCGGAAGGCCAGGTCGGCCTCCCGGGAAATCACCGCCTGGCGCGAGGAGAGGTAGGCGGCGCGCAGTTCATCGCGCTGCAGGACGCTGGCGGCCCCCTGGCGGGCGAGGAACTCGAAGCGCTGGTAGTTGAGCTTGTCTTTTTCCAGCTGGGCCCGCAGGCTGGCCACCGAGGCCTCCACCTGCACCTGGTCCAGCACCAGCAATTGCTGGCCTGCCTTGACGCGGTCGCCCTGGCTCACATTCAGGCGCAGGATGCGGCCACCGGCCTGGGCGGCGAGCTGCACGAGCTTGTCGGATTCGAGCGTGCTGATCGTGTCGACGCCCTCACTGAAGCGTGCGGAGGCGGCTACGGCGGTGGCCACCGGCAGAATTCTCGGCTTGGCCGCTTCCGGTTCCTGGCAGCCCACCAGAGTGATCAACAGGCTTGCGGCGCCCAGACCAAGCACGAAACGGCGCGACACGACCAGCCTCAAACCTCGTCAGAGTCTGCCGCTCTGCCTACCCTTTGCAACGGGCCGCACCCTCCCCTGACGTGGAGTTCCCTGGAGTGATCGCGATGGGGGATTCGGTTTGAGCGGCACGGCCGACCATGACCTGTTTGCCCACCAGGAGGCCCACAACCGGGCCAAGGTGGCGCCCCTGGCCGACCGCCTGCGCCCACGCACGCTCGAGGATTTCGCCGGCCAGGAGGAGATCCTTGGGCCCGGACGCCTCCTGCGCCGGGCGATCACCGCCGATCGGGTGGGCAACCTCATCCTTCACGGCCCCCCGGGGTCGGC
Source organism: Cyanobium sp. ATX-6F1 (assembly GCF_047395825.1). Lineage (NCBI taxonomy): Bacteria > Bacillati > Cyanobacteriota > Cyanophyceae > Synechococcales > Prochlorococcaceae > Cyanobium > Cyanobium sp. ATX-6F1. The sequence continues at coordinate 1,093,218 of NZ_JBCEBF010000003.1, forward strand.
AAAACCACCCTCGCCCGGATCATCGCCGGCAGCACCCGGGCCCACTTCAGCAGCCTCAACGCCGTGCTGGCGGGGGTCAAGGATCTGCGCGCCGAGGTGGAGGCCGCCCGCGACCGGCTGGGGAAGCACGGCCTGCGCACCCTGCTGTTCATCGATGAGGTGCACCGCTTCAACAGCGCCCAGCAGGACGCCCTGCTGCCCTGGGTGGAGAACGGCACGGTGACCCTGATTGGTGCCACCACCGAAAACCCCTTCTTCGAGGTGAACAAGGCGCTGGTGAGCCGATCGCGCCTGTTCCGGCTGCAGCCGCTGGAAACCCGCCACCTTCGCCAGCTGCTGGAGCGCGCCCTGACCGACCGCGAGCGCGGCTATGGCGATCGGCGGGTGGAACTGAGCCCCGAGGCGGCCGATCACCTGTTGGATGTGGCCGGCGGAGATGCCCGCAGCCTGCTCAATGCCCTGGAGCTGGCGGTGGAGACCACCGAGCCCGCGGCCGATGGCGTGATTCGCATCGACCTGGCGATCACCGAGCAGTCGATCCAGCAGCGGGCGGTGCTCTACGACAAGCAAGGGGACGCCCACTTCGACACGATCAGCGCCTTCATCAAGTCGTTGCGGGGCTCCGATCCCGACGCCGCCCTGTTCTGGCTGGCGCGGATGGTGGAGGCGGGTGAGAACCCGCGCTTCATCTTCCGGCGCATGCTGATCTCTGCCGGAGAAGACATCGGCCTGGCCGATCCCCAGGCGGTGGTGGTGGTGGAGGCCTGTGCCGCCGCCTTCGAGCGCGTGGGCCTGCCGGAGGGGCTGTACCCCCTGGCCCAGGCGGCTCTGTATCTGGCCGGCACCGAGAAGAGCAACAGCCTGCTGGGCTTCTTTGATGCCCTCAAGAGCGTGCGCGCCGCCAACCGCCAGGAGGTGCCCTCCCACCTGCGTGATGCCAGCCGTGACGGCCAGGCCTTCGGTGACGGGGTGGGCTACCGCTACCCCCACGCCTACGCCGAGCACTGGGTGGCCCAGCAATACCTGCCCGGTGCCCTGCAGGGGAGGTGTTCTGGCAGCCGGGGCGGACGGGCTGGGAAGGCGAACAGCGCCAGAGGTTGCAGCAACGGCGCGCGGCCCAGCTGGCGGCGGCAGCCGAGACGGCAGCGGAAGGGGACGCCTGCGCCCCCTCAGCAGCGGGCCCGAGGACCCTGCCCTCGAGCGTTGGCTCAGGCGGCAGCTGGGGGCAGAAGGTGAACGGCTCGATCAGCTCCGGCAGCGGCTCTGGCAGGACGCCCGCTGGAAACGCCACGGCCGCACCCTGATCCTGGAGGCCCACTCGCTGCTCTGGGCCCTCGACCCCCTGGAGGCCACGCCGGAGGGGGTGGTGCTGCAGGTGAGCGAGGCCGGCGACCTGGAGCGCCTGGGGGCCCAGCTGGAGATGCTCGACAGCCTGCGTCGGCCCCAACTGCTGCTGGCCCCCTTTGGTGAACCGGAGGCGTTGGAGCGGCAGCTTGAACCTGGGCTGCGCTTCGAAACGATCGCCGCCCGCCACCCCTGGCGGGGCGCCAGCCCCGAACTGATCGACGCCTGGTTGGGGGCGCTGGAGCGCCTTGCCAGCCCCGGGGCGGAGCTGCGGCTGCTGTTTTCTCAGCCGCGCCTGGGGCCCGCCGGCGCCTTGCTGGAGCTGCCGGGCTCAGGGAACCACACCCCCTGCAGAACGTGCTGGAGCAGGTGGTGGCGCTTGAAGGTTCCTGGTTGCAGGCCAGTCCCGATCCAGAGGCCCTGGGGGCCGAGCTGGTGCGGCGGGGTTGGTCCCTGGAGCCGCGGATCTGGAATGAGCCGCTGAGCCTGGAGCTCAACGACGGGATGATCGAGCGCTGGTTCGCTCCCCAGGCCCCCTACCGCCAACGGCTCGAGCAGGCGCTCGGCGCCGCCGCTTGTGAAAACCAGCACCAGGCCTTCCTCAACCAGCGGGGCCGGGCGCTGCCCCAGCGACTCGAACACCAGCTGCTGATCGCCCGCAGACCAAAGCAGCCATGAAAAAGCCCCGGCCAAGCCGGGGCAGGGAGCCAAAGGTCCAGGGCTCACCAGAGACCGCGGATGGCCTCGGGAGCCGGAGCGGGAGCAGCCATCATGGGCTCGGGGCGGGTGACGACGGCCGCAACCACCTGGTTGGCCTGGATGCAAGCCGGCAGGAAGACGTACCAGCTGAGCAGCGAGGTGCACTGGGCCTCACCCACGCACTTGCCTTCGGCGCAGACGTTCTGCTTGCCGTCGTAGGTGTTGCAGGTGTCAGCCAGGCGGTAGTCGACTGGCAGGGCGGCCATGATGCCAGCCGAGGAGATCGAACCATCCACGGCGTCGGCGATGATCGCGCTGCGCAGGGATTCCACCGCGTAGGTGGACTGGGACCAGTAGGGGAAATAGCTGCGGGAAGCGTTCTTGAGGAACTTCACGCCGGCGGGTGAGTAGAGAAAGTCGGAGACACCGACCAGATCAACGCTGTAGGGCTTGGCCAGACCGGTGCGCAGTTCACTGGCACTCCAGCCGGAGCGGGAGATGCCCGAGGCGAGACCGCGGTCGGTGACGTCACCGGTGCTGATGAAGGTCTTGAAGGCCTCGAAGTTGGTGGACCACACCGCACCACCGGAGTTCCAGCGCACGGGGAGATCATTGTCGACGGCCGCGGAGGCGGGCAGGGCCAGGGCGGTGAAGGTGGCTCCGATCATCAGACCGGTGGCAAGGCGCTTGAGCACGGAGGTTGCAGCGAATACATCCGAATTCACCCTAGAGGTTGGAGTAACACTTGCCAACAACTTCGCAAGCCCTTTTGCTGACTTCATAACAACCATTCGAACCATTGACCAACAGCCCCTGTGGGTTGACAGGTTGTTGCAAAAAACTGCGTCGCATCGATCCCAGCGGGCCGCGACGCGTTCAGCCTGGCCGCTTCTGCCGTGCCGGCGCCGGCAATTCGATCCAGCCTTCCGGACACTTCAGCCGTCCCTCGCGCAGGGGGAAGGCTCCTGGTGTCCCCTGGCCGCGACAACTCACGGATTTGGGCACGTTGTCCACGGCCTCCACACGGCCGACGTAGCGCTCACTTCCCCCATCGGCGGTGAGCCACAGCTCGATGCGCTCGGGCCCGGCGATCACCCGGGCCACCATGTCATCGGGGGCTCCAGAGCGATCACGTCGAGATCGGGGGAAAAGCCGCCCCACACGAATCGGGTGATCTCGCCGCCCACGAACTGAGCGAGGCTGGCGGCGGCGCGCTCACGCGAGTCCTGGAGAGCCTCCTGGTTCTCCAGTTCGGCCAGCATCCGGGCGGTGCCGATGCCGGTGCGGCTGGTGAGCGGCGGTTGCAGCGAGAGCCCCAGCAAACCGGCCAGCCCCAGCAGCCCCAGAGCGGCGATCACAGAGAGACGAAAGGCGATCGCCATCGCGGGCCGGGTGGCTGGGCGGACCCTAACCCCAGTCGGCCGACTCCAGCCCCTCCCCCACGGCGGCGCACAACCAGCCCTGACGCTGCTCGCAGCGGCAGGGGGGCGGCCGATCCGCGCAGGTCCAGCAGCGTTCGGAGGCGGTGGTCCCAGCACCAGTGACGCAGGTCGGCCGCCAGGCTGCCGCCGCTCCATTTGATCGCCGCCTCCTTGTGCACCCAGCTCTCCAGCACAGCGCGGCGCAGCTGCGCCGGCTCGAGCGCTTCGAGCTGGCGCCGCTCCTGGAGCGGGAAGAACCGCGCGGCCAGGGCAGCGGCCTGCAAGCGGCGCTGCCCGTCTTCCAGATCCACTCCGATGGGCCGGGGGGACCAGCCGATCAACAGCCGATCACCGCTGTGGGCCAGGCTGATCGAGCCCCAGCCCGGCGCCAGGAGGGTGGCCGCCCCCGGCGGGCTGTGGAGTGGGACCGCCAGTGGCTCGCAACCCAGGTGCTGCGAGAGCTGCTGGCGCAGCAGGGCACGGCTGGCGCCGTAGCGCCCGCCCACGCCGGCGGGCAGCCGCGCGCACCAGTCCCGTTCCTGGAGGGAGAGCTGAGCGCTGGGATCTGGACCGCCGCGGAAGCTCCGCAGCCAGAGTCTCGGTCGCAGATTCAAGGCCCCCCTAGGCTCCCCAGGATGTTGCGCGCGCCTGCGATGGTCCTCCAGATCGGCGATCCCGCCCCCGACTTCACCCTGCCCGACCAGAACGGCCAGCCGGTGAGCCTCGCGTCATTCAAGGGCCAGCGGGTGGTGATCTACTTCTATCCCAAGGACGACACCCCGGGCTGCACCAAGGAGGCCTGCAACTTCCGCGACCAGTGGTCAGTTCTCAAAAAGCACGGCATCGCCGTGCTGGGCATCAGCAAGGACTCCGCCGCCAGCCATACCAAGTTCATCGCCAAATACGAGCTCCCCTTCACCCTGCTCAGTGAGTCGGAGCCCTTCCCGGTGGCGACCGCCTACGAAAGCTACGGGCTGAAGAAATTCATGGGCAAGGAATTTTTGGGGGTGTTTCGCCACACCTTCGTGGTCGCCCCCGATGGCAGCCTCGAAAAGATCTACCGCAAGGTCAAGGCGGAAACCCAGGCCGATGAGATCCTCGCGGACCTGGCCCTGAGCTGAGCGCCACCAGGGCTTCCAGGACCAAATCGGGATCGTGGCGCACGGGCAGGGATGACGAAGCCAGCCACGGCAGCAAAGTGGGGCCATCGCCGCCGGTGAGCCAGAGGGCGGTGGGCTCCCCGGCGGCGGAGAGCTCCTGGCAGGCCGCCAGGAGCGCCGCCGCCAACCCGCGGCCCACGCCGCTGACCATGGCGGCGGCGGTGGCGACAGGCCAGGGCTCAGCACCCAACTCCGAGGGTTCCGGCGCCAGGGCTTCGATCGCAACAGCCGGCAGGGCAGCCGTGCCCGCGGCCAGGGCCCGAAGCTGCAGGCCGAAACCGGCCATCAGCCGTCCACCCCTGAACTGACCGCCTCCATCCACGCGGGTGAGGCTGAGGGCGGTGCCCGCATCGGCCACCAGCACTGAAGCGCCCGGATCGAGCGCCTGCTCCCGTCGCCAGGCCCCCAGCCCGCCAGGGCCCGGTCGATCCCCAGCCAGGGGGATTCCAGCCAGGGGAATCTGCTCCAAGCCGAACCGAAGTGGTTCAGGCAGGTTCCAGGCCGGATCCACGGCGCCCACGGCGACCCAGGCCACCAGATCGGTGGTGAGGGGGCCGCTGGTCAGGGGGCCGTGATCGCCAACGCCAGGGGAGGGCTGGTGCCAGTGACGCAGCACCAAACCCACCGATGGCGACGTCCCACTGGCCTCACCCTCAAGAGACTCAGCCCAGTGCCAGCGGCTGTTGCCGATCAGCAACCAGCGGCGGCGCTCGATCGCCACCTCAGATGCCGTCGCCCATCACCCCAGGCAGGTGGATGCCGCACTCCTGCTTGAGGCCACCGAAACGGGTGGCACGCCCTTCTCCACTGCCGTCGCCGCTGCCGTCGTCAGGGGCGCTGGAGTGCCAGTCCCCCACGGTGCTGTAGCCGGCCTCGAACAAAGGGTGCTGGGGCAGGTCGTGCTCCTGCATGTAATAGAAGACATCGCGGTTGGTCCACTCCAACAGGGGCCTCAGCGACCAGCGCTCGCGCACGGGATCGAGGTGCGCCATGGCCATGCGGTGGTCGGTCTGGCCGCCACGCACGCCACTGGCCCAGCAGCGCAGGCGCAGCTCCCGCAGGGCCCGATCCAGCGGTTCCACCTTGCGGATCTGGTGGTAGAGGGTGAGGTCGTCGACGCTGCCGTTCTCCCATAGGCGGCCGTGCAGGGCTTCCATGCGAGCCGGGCTCAGGGGTGACTGCAGCACCTGAAGGTTCAAGGGAAGCAGGCGGCAGAGGGTGTCGGCGTAGCGGTAGGTGGCTTCCGGCAGGTAGCCGGTGTCGACCCAGAGCACCGGGATGCTCTCGCTCAGGCGGCTCAGCATGTGCAGCAGCACCGCCGACTGGATACCGAAGCTGGTGGTGAGGGCGAAGCCGTCACCAAAGGTCTCGTAGCCCCAGCGCAACCGGGCCGGAGGGTCAGCCGCCTCCAACGTCGCGCGGGCGCGGATCAGATCAATTGGCTGACCGCGAAGATCAGTTGGCAGCTTGGGCCCTGCGAGCGTGGTCATCGCACCATTGTCTCCCTTGAAGAGGCCCAGGCGGCCGTCGCCCGCCCAGGGCGGATCGTGCTGGTTAGGGTTCGAGTCTGATGGGGAGATCCGGTGGCGGCCAACGATGCCCTGGTGGTGATCGCCGGTGGCGGCTTCGGGGGCTTTACACCTCCCTGGCCCTGGCCGATCGCAGGCCGCACCCGCCGATCCTGCTGATCGAGCCCAATGAGCGGTTCCTCTTCCTGCCCCTGCTCTACGAGCTGCTGAGCGGCGAACTGCGCAGCTGGGAGATCGCCCCCCGCTACGACTCCCTGCTGGCGGGCCGCGGGGTGGCCTGGCTCCGTGACCGCGTGGTGCGTGTCGATGCCGAACGCCACTGCCTGCAAACGGCCCAGGGGCGCGAGCTGGCCTATGGCCGGCTGGTGCTGGCCACCGGCGCTCGCCCGGAGAGCTTCGGAGTGCCCGGCGTCAGCGAGCATGCCCTGGGCTTCCGCAGCCTGGCGGATGTGGAGCGGCTCCAGGCCCTGGTGGAGCGGCTGCGCCTCGAGCGGCGGCCCCTGCAGCGGCTGGCGGTGATCGGTGGCGGCCCCACAGGCGTGGAGCTGGCCTGCAAGCTGGCCGATCTGCTCGGCGATGCGGCCGTGATCGAACTGATCGAGCAGGGAGGCGAGTTGCTGGCCTCCGGCCGCTCCTTCAACCGCGAGCAGGCCCTGGCCGCCCTCCAGCGCAAAGACGTGCGCCTGCGCACCCGCACGCGGGTGCTGGCGATTGAAACGGGCGCCGTGCAGCTCAGCCACCAGGCCGGCGACCATGAGGGGGCCGTTCTGGAGACCCTGCGGGTCGATGGGGTGATCTGGGCCGCCGGCAGCTCAGCCTCCCTGCCCGAGCTGCAACCCATTCCGCCCCTGGGCCTCGGCGGCCGCCTGACCTGCGGCACTGACCTGAGCGTGGTCGGGCTGACGGACGTCTTCGCCCTCGGGGACGGGGCCCTGGTGCACGACGACGACGAACGGCCCCTGCCGGCCACCGCCCAGGTGGCCTTCCAACAGGCGGAGCTGCTGGCCCGCAACCTGCTCCACTCGTTCGCAGGTGAGCCCCTGGAGCCCTTCCACTGGAACGATCTGGGGGAAATGGTCAGCCTCGGTGTGGGCAACGCCAGCCTCACGGGCCTGGGGTTCACCCTGGCGGGCCCGACCGCCTTCCGCCTGCGCCAGATCGCCTATCTGGCGCGCCTGCCGGGCCTGCCCCACCAGCTGAAGGTGGCGGCGGGCTGGCTCTCGGATCTGAGCCGCTGATGGCCCCGTCGGCCGCGATCGAATCGGCCCCGATGGGGCCCGTCAGGGGCTTGCTGTTCGATGCCATGGGCACCCTGATCGGCCTGCGGGCCTCCGTGGGCACCACCTACGCCGCCGCGGCCGCAGGCCATGGGCTGGAGCTGGAGGCCGCCGCCATCGACCAGGTCTTCGGCGCCGTGCTGCGCCAGGCTCCTCCGCTGGCTTTTTCGGGCCTGGAGGGCCCTGAGCTGCTGGCGGCGGAGCGGCGCTGGTGGGGGAGCGCATCGATGAAACGGTGCAGGCGGCGGGTGGCAGCCCTGCCCCGGAGGCCCTGCGCCACGAGTTGTTCGAGCGCTATGCCGACCCTTCCCTGTGGCGGGTCTACCCCGGAGTGGCCGAGCACCTCCAGCGCTGGAGAGAGCAAGGCCTGGCCCTGGCGGTGGTCAGCAATTTCGATTCGCGCCTGATCGCTCTGCTGGAGGGTCTGGCTCTGGCGCCCTGGTTCACGGCGGTGGTGGTGTCCAGCGCCGCCGGGGCCGCCAAACCCGATCCGCTTCCCTTCCAGCGCGCCCTTGAGGCCCTGGAGCTCGAACCGCAGCAGGTCTGGCACATCGGCGACAGCCCCGAAGATGAAGCAGGCGCCCGCGCCGCAGGCCTGCGCTGCCTCTTGATTCGCCACCCATGAAGCAGGCCGTTCTGCTGGGGCGCACGGCGGGATTACGCCCCTCCGTGCAGCGGCGCCTGGAGCGGCTCTCCCAGCGCCGCCACCCCGAAGGCGGCGGCGCCGACCTGCTCACCCTCCAGCGGCTGGCGGCGGAAAGCCGGGAGCTGGAACTGCCCCTGAGCCTGGTGGTGGACGGCCGCGGCCTGGGCCGCCTGCTCTGGGTGGGGCCCCTGGAGCAGTCGGGGCGCCTGCTGGAGCGGCTGCCCGGCTCCCAACGGCGCCAGGGCACGGACCTGCGCCTGTTCACCTGCGTGGGCCGCAGCCGTCAGCTGGAGCCCCAGGCGAGCGAAGCGACCGTGGGGCTCGACCTCCATCCACTGTTCTGGCTGCGCTTCTCCGACCACGCCGAAGCGGGGGCCGCTGGCCGGCGGCGGACTTCGCCCCCGGTGGCAGCGCCGGCCAGCCCTGGCAGCCCCTGGCCAGTGGCGAGCTGGCCGAGCTCTGCGAGCCCGGGGCCCTGGGGGCCAAGGAGCCGGAGGCCCCCGAACCAAGCCGGCGCATCGAGGGACCGGAGCGGGTGTTGCTGCTGGCCCTGACCCCCGGTGATCCGCTGCAGGCCCAGCGGGACGTGGCCGAACTGGAGGGGCTGGTGCGCAGCGCCGGCGGGGAACCCGTGGGGCTCGTGCAGCAACGCCGCCAACAGGTTTCCCCCAGACGGTGTGGGGGAGGGCAAGGTGCAGGAGGCGGCCCTGGAGGCCCGCCGGGTGGGGGCCACCCTGGTGGTCACTGACCGTGAACTGAGCCCCGGGCAGGCCCGCAACCTGGAGCGGTTGCTGGATCTGCCGGTGAGCGACCGCAGCGAGCTGATCCTCGATATTTTTGCCCAGCGCGCCTCCAGCAGCGCCGGACGCCTGCAGGTGGAACTGGCCCAGCTGCGCTACCGCCTGCCGCGGCTGAGCGGGCGGGGCCTGAGCCTCTCGCGCCAGGGGGGGCATCGGCACCCGGGGCCCGGGCGAAACCCAGCTGGAAAAAGATCGCCGCACCATCGCCAGCCGCGTCGACCGACTGCAGAAGGAGGTGAAACAACTGGGGGAGCACCGCTCACGGCTGCGTCAGGGCCGCCGCGGCCAGCGGCGCCTTGCGCTGGTGGGCTACACCAATGCCGGCAAATCCTCGCTGCTCAATGCCCTCACCAAGCCGGTGGCGGGGCAGGAGGCCCTGGCGGAAAACAAGCTGTTTGCCACCCTCGATCCCACCACCCGCCGGCTGGACCAGCCCAATCCAGCCGGAGGTCCCCCCAGCAGCGTGTTGCTCACCGACACGGTGGGCTTCATCCGCGACCTGCCGCCGCCGCTGGTGGAGGCCTTTCGCTCCACCCTCGAGGAAACCCTGGAGGCCGACCAGCTGCTGATCGTGGTGGATCTCTCCGATCCGGCCTGGGTGAATCAGTTGATCACAGTGGAAGCGATTCTCGATGGCCTCGGCAGCACGGCCCCCCGGCGGCTGGTGGGCAACCAGATTGATCGCTGCCCGGCTGAGGCCCTGGAGCAGGCACGCCTACGCGATCCCCAGGCCCTGTTCGTCTCCGCCACCGCCGGCCTGGGACTGGAGAGGCTGCGGGATTGGCTGTTCGATCCCGGTGGGGCTGTTCGATCCTGATCAGTTGATCGATCCTGAGCCTGCTCTGTAACCAGGGGCACCTCGGCGGGCAGCCCAGTGGGCCATGGGCGCTATCTGTTATGTCAGCATCGTCCGGTTGAGCGCGAACGCCTCCATGACACTGCTCCTCGGGGATACCGTTCCCGATTTCACCCAGGATTCCCAACTGGGTCCGATCAACCTTTACGACTTCGCTGAAGGCAGCTGGGTGGTGCTGTTCTCCCACCCCGCCGACTACACCCCGGTCTGCACCACCGAACTCGGTGAAGTGGCCAAGCTGCGCCCCGAGTGGGAGAAGCGCAACGTCAAGACCCTGGCCCTGAGCGTCGACTCGGCGGAAAGCCACAAGGGCTGGATCCCCGACATCAATGAGACCCAGCACACCACGGTCGACTACCCGATCCTGGCCGATGGCGACAAGAAGGTCAGCGACCTCTACGGCCTGATCCACCCCAACGCCCTCAACAACCTGACGGTGCGCTCGGTGTTCGTCATCGACCCCAACAAGAAGCTGCGCCTGCAGATCACCTACCCCGCCAGCACGGGCCGCAACTTCGATGAGATCCTGCGGGTGATCGATTCCCTGCAGCTCACCGATCACCACTCCGTGGCCACCCCGGTAAACTGGAAGGACGGCGAAGACTGTGTGGTGGTGCCCTCGATCTCCACCGAGGACGCCAAGGTCAAGTTCACCAAGGGCGTCACCGAGGTCAAGCCCTACCTGCGCTTCACCCCCCAGCCCAACAAATAAGTCCCCTCACCGGTCAGACTTCCAGCTCCCCGCAGCCCAGGCCAGCGGGGAGTTTTTTGTCCGCCTGCTCCCGGTGCCCCTCCGCCCCGATCCGCCTGAACCATGGCTTGCCGCTCTGGTGCGCTGGCGCCGGCAGCTCACGGTGCCCCAGTTCACGGCGGTCACGGGCGCGGTGGTGATCGGTGGCGGCAGCCTGCTGCTGGCTACACCGCTGTGCTCCAGCGACAGCGTCGGCCTCTGGGAAGCCCTGTTCACCGCCACCTCGGCCGTCACCGTGACCGGCCTCTCGATCATTGATGTGGGCAGCGAGCTCACCTTTGCCGGCCAGCTGGTGCTGGCTGCGCTGATCCTCACCGGCGGCCTCGGCCTGATGGCGATCACCTCGTTCCTCCAGGGCCTGCTGCAGCGGCGGGTCGACCTGCAGCGGCGCCTTGACCGGGGCCGGGCCCTCGATGAGTTCGGAGTCGGGGGCATCGGCGACACCTTCCACCGAATCCTGATCACCGCCACCGCCTTGATGGGCCTGGGCACCGCCGTGCTCTATGTCTTCGGTTTCAGCGACATCCCCAACCGCGGAGAGCGGCTCTGGGCGGCCCTGTTTCACGCCATCAGCGCCTACAACAACGCCGGCTTCGGGCTCTGGAGCGACAGCCTGGTGCGCTACCGCAGCCACCCGGTGGTGAACCTGGTGATCGCCCTGCTCATCGTGATGGGGGGCATCGGCTGGCGGGTCACCCAAGACCTGTGGAGCAAGCGCCGGCGTCTGCGCAGGCTGCGGCAGCTCAGCCTGCACTCCACCCTGGTGATCCAGTGCACCGTGGGCCTGATCCTGCTGGGGGCCGTGGGCCTGCTGGCCACCGAGCACTTCGCCACCGACGGGGTGGTGGCGCCCCTGGGCTGGTGGGAGAAAGTTCAGGTGGTGCTGTTCCAGTCGGTGACCACCCGCACGGCCGGCTTCAACACCATCCCGCTCTCGATCAACACCCTCTCCGACGCCGGCCTATTGCTGATGATCAGCCTGATGTTCATCGGGGCCAGCCCCGGCGGCACCGGCGGCGGCATCAAGACCACCACCTTCGCCGCCCTGCTGGCCGCCACCCGCTCCACCCTGCAAGGGAACACCGCGGTGGTCATCCATGACCGCCAAATCCCGGACAAAACGGTGCTGCGGGCGGTAGGGGTGACCCTGGCCTCGGTGCTGTTCGTGATCGGCATGACCCTGCTGCTCGGTCTCGGTCGAACGGCCGGCGGAGACTCCACCACCCTGCAGTTCACCTTTCTAGAGAAACTGTTCACCTGTGTGTCGGCCTTCGCCACCGTGGGACTCGACCTGGGGGTGACGGCCCAGCTCAACCGCTGGGGCCAGTTGGTGCTGATCGTGGGGATGTATGTGGGTCGGCTGGGCATCCTGCTGGTGCTTTCGGCCCTGTTCAAGGGCGGCCCCCAGAATCGGGTCGGCTATCCCCGCGAAGATCTGTATGTCTAAGAGCAGCCAACCGTGAACCAGAACGAGCCATGAGCGGTTGGTGGCAATGGGCTGGCAGCGATGCCCCCTTGGAAAACAGCTTCGCGGTGATCGGCGTTGGTCGTTTTGGCAGCGCCGTCTGCAAGGAACTGGCGGCGGCCGGGGCCCCGGTGCTGGCGATCGACATGAACCAGCGGGCCATCGACGAGCTTCGTCAGCTCGATCCGGCGATCGAAGCCCGGGTGGTGGATTGCACCGACGAGGAAGCCCTCCGGGCCGCCGGCCTGTTCGAATTGAGCACCGTGGTGGTGGCGATCAGCGAACCGATCGAGGTCAGCATCACGGCCACCTTGATTGCCAAGGACAGCGCCGACAGCCGCGTCAACCAGGTGATCGCGCGGGCCAGCAGCGATCTGCACGAAAAGATGCTGCTGCGGGTCGGCGCCGACAAGGTGGTCTTCCCCTCGCGCATGCAGGGAGCTCGGCTGGGCCGTGAGCTGATCCGCCCGAACCTGCTGGAGCGCCTGCGCCTCGACGACACCAACAGCATCGAGGAGATCCGGGTGCCCAAGGCCTTCATTGGGCGCTCCCTGCGGGAGATCAACCTGCGCAAGAGCTACGGGGTCAGCGTGCTGGCGGCGGGGCGCGCCGAGAGGCTGCTGGTCAATCCCCCGCCTCCTTGACCCTCAATGAAGGCGAGTTGCTGGTGGTGATGGGGCCCACCGAGGCGCTCGAATCCTTGCCCTCGAGCTGAACCGATGCGAGTGCTTGGCCTGATGAGCGGCACCAGCGCCGACGGGGTGGACGCGGTGCTGGCCCGCTTCGAGGGGTCGCCGGCTCGGCCCCGCTGGCGCCTGCTCCAACACAGCTTCCAGCCCTATCCGGCCGCGCTGCGCCGGGCGCTGGTGGCGGCCGGCCAGGGGGTTCCCCTCTCAGCCGCGGACGTGCTGGAACTGGCCGAAGCGGTCAGCGAAGCCCAGGCCGCCTGCGCCCGGGCCTGCGATCCCGAGGGTCGGGCGGAGCTGGTGGGCTGTCACGGCCAGACCCTCTGGCACCGGCCACCGGCTGGCGGGCGGCGGGGTGCCAGCTGGCAACTGCTCCAGGGTCCCCTGCTGGCGGAGCTGCTGGGACGGCCGGTGGTGTTCGACTTCCGCGCCCAGGATCTGGCCCTGGGCGGTGAAGGGGCGCCGCTGGTGCCGGCCGCCGACGCGGCCCTGTTGCCGGCGATCGGCGGCTGGCGGGCCGTGCTCAACCTGGGGGGCATCGCCAACCTCACCCTGCTGCCCCCGGCCAGGGGCCCAGACCGCCACCAGAAAGTGCGGGGCTGGGACTGCGGACCAGCCAACACCCTGCTGGATCTGGCGGTGGAGCGATTCAGCAGCGGCACGTTGCCCTACGACGAGGACGGCCGCTGGGCCGCCCGCGGGCGGGTGAACGAGGACCTGATCGCGTGCTGGCTGAAGGAGCCCTATTTCCTCCAGGCCCCACCGAAATCCACGGGGCGGGAACTGTTCGGCGCCCCCGACCTGGAGCGCCGCCTGGCCGAACTGGCCAGCGCAGGCGGCCGTGACCCTGCTGACTCCAGCAATCCTGCCGGCTCCTGCGATCCTGCCGATGCCCTCGCCAGCCTCACCGCCTTCACCGCCGCCGTGGTGGCCGCCGATCTGCAACGGGGCGTCACCCCGCTGGAGCTGCTGGTGGCCGGCGGCGGCGCCCGCAATCGCACCCTGATGGGGGAGTTGCGCCGGCGTTGCCCGGGCACCCAGGTGCGGCCGTTGGCGGAGCTGGGAATCGGTGACAGCCAGCGGGAGGCCCTGGGCTTCGCCCTGCTCGCCTGGTGGCACCAGAAGGGATGTCCTGGGTCGCTGCCCTCGGTCACCGGCGCCTCCCAGGCGGCGGTGCTGGGGGTGCGGGCCGATCCCCAGGGGAAGGCCGGCCGGTAAGGCCGATCAGCGCTCCGGGGAGGGGCCCGGCCGCTGCAGCCGCAGCCGCCTGGGCACCCCGCGCAGGCGGCTGGGGCGCTCCAGGCTGCGTTCTTCCAGGGCTTCGCGGAAGGCGTCGGTGTTCAGGCGGTCGGTGGCCTGGCGGATGGTGCTCCTGCCGCGCTCAGGGGCGCTCTGGCGACCAGGGGTTTCCCGATGGATCCGCTCGAGACCCTGCTGGATCAGCACCTTGGCCATGTTGCTGACCGTGCGCGACTCCGCTTCGGCCACGGCGCTGAGTTGGGCGCAGAGCTCCTCCGGCAGGACCACCTGAATCCTCGGTGACTTGGGCTTGCCGCTGGTGGAGGTCTGACGGGTGGCCACGGGGAGCGGGAAACAGATCAGGCCTGAACGGATCCCCAGGGATCCAGCTCGATACCAACAAGTGTACAGAGATGCACAAGGATACTATCCGTGATTATGCTTGTAAGAACCGGACTCTCCCCATCCGGCAACCCTGATCCGGCACCGGTCGGGGGTTCACTGCCGCCTTCCATGGCCCGTCCGCCTGCCAACCCGATACCCCTCAGCAAGGCCCTGGGCCGACGGGCCCTGCCCCGGAGCCCTGATCAACCCGCCCCAGGCCAGACACGCCCGCCAGTCCCTTCTCCCATAGCCCCCTCGTCATCCGCCCCCTTCTCTGAACCAGCCGTGGCCACCCGTACCGCTCCCAGCTCCCGTCCAGCCAAATCCGCCCGCGCCGCCAAGGCCAGCCCGAACAGCGCCCCGCAACGGCAAGCCGAGCGCAGCGACGTGCTCGTTTCCGCGGTGATCAGCACCTACTTGCTCACCCATCTCCACCACGTGCTGCAGCGCTCAGAATTCGCCGCCCAGCAGGAGGGTCGCTCCTCCCTGGCCGCCAACTACGCCCAGCTGCGCAAGGTGCTCTGCCTCGATGCCCGCACCATGGAGGATGCCTCCGCCACTGGGGAGGACGAGCAGGAGGATCTGGAGGCGGCCTGAGGCGAGGAGAACGCACCCGAGCAGGCAAGGAGATCCGCCCGCTGGGCCAGGCTCTGATCACGATCGTCCAAAGGCTGCGGGCACGAACGGCCAAGCCTGCATAGGGTCGCTTCAGTCCCAGCCGCTGCCATGGCCGATTCCGCCGCCGCCGAGCTCTACGACCTGATCCGCCAGGACAGCGAACTCACCCGCTCCCTTTTCCGTCAGGCCCTCCAGGACCCCAGCGGCACCGTGAAACGGATCCGCCAACTGGGCCAGGAGCGGGGCCTCGAGCTCACTGACGACACCATCCGCCAGTTCATCGCCTCCCTTGACGACGACGCCAGCAAGCAGTGGCTGGTGAAGGCCCGCGGCGGACTCTGAAGCCGTTCAGGGCTGGGGAGCAGAAGTTGGCGCTGGGGCGGACTCCGGCAGCGCTGGCCGCTGGGGGCTTGGCTGACTCAGCGATGGTGCAGGCACCGGCATCCCCCTGGGCTTGCTGTCATCGCGCTTGGCCCAGCTGAAGAAGAGCCAGTAGCTCACGATCGCCAGGCCCGCCGCGATCACCACTGCCGCCACCTGCTCCAGACGCTTGACCATGGGCGGGCGGTTGCAGGGAGCTGGTGAATCGAGTTTGCCGAATCGCGTCGTCCTGACCGCCAGGAGCACTGAACACATCCGTGATGCAACGTTGGGGCGACAGGTTCGTGCCGCCCCAGCGGCAGCGCCCACTCCGGCGAACGGTGATGATGGCCTTACACCAGGTTCCCCACCGTCACCGTGCTCCGTCTTGAACGCGTTTCAAAGATTTACCCCACGGGCGAGGCGTTGCGCGATGTCACCTGGGAGGTCAAAGGCGGTGATCGGATCGGGCTGGTGGGCGTCAACGGCGCCGGCAAGTCCACCCAGATGCGCATCATTGCCGGCCTGGAGGAACCCACCACCGGCCAGGTGGTCAAACAAGGCGATCCCCGGATCGCCTACCTGCAGCAGGAGTTCGATGTGGACCTCGAACGCACGGTGCGCGAGGAGTTGTTCCAGGCCTTCGGCGAGGCCGCCACTGTGCTGATCCGCCAGCACCAGGTGGAAAAGGAAATGGCCAGCGAGCAGGCGGCCAGCGATCCCGACCACCTTGATGAACTGATCCACGAACTGGGGCGCCTGCACAGCCGCTTCGAGGCGCTGCACGGCTATGAGCTCGATGCCCGCATCGACAAGCTTCTGCCCGCGATCGGCTTCAGCCCCGAGGGGGCCGAACGGCCCGTGGGCGACTACTCCGGCGGCTGGCAGATGCGCATCGCCCTGGGCAAGATCCTGCTGCAACAACCCGATCTGCTGCTGCTGGACGAGCCCACCAACCACCTGGACGTGGAAACGATCCAGTGGCTGGAGGGCTACTTGACCAGCCAGACGATCCCTCTGGTGGTGATCAGCCACGACCGCGCCTTCCTCGATCGGGTCTGCAACCAGATCGTTGAAACCGAGCGCGGGGTCTCCCGCACCTACCTGGGCAACTACAGCCAGCACCTGGAGCAGAAGGCCCTGGAGCGCGAAGCCAGCCAGGCGGCCTTCGAGCGCCAGCAGAAAGAGCTCAGCACCCAGCAGGCCTACATCGACCGCTTCCGGGCCAGCGCCACCCGCAGCACCCAGGCCAAGAGCCGCGAGAAATTGCTGGAGAAAGTGGAGCGCATCGAAGCGCCGATCGAGGCCGTCGGTGGGCCCCGCTTCCAGTTCCCACCAGCGCCCCGCTGCGGCCGTCAGGTGGCGGTGTTCGAAAAGCTCACCCACAGCTATGACGACAAGATCCTTTTCCTGGAGGCGGATCTGGAGGTGGAGCGCGGCGATCGGATCGCCTTCGTGGGCCCCAACGGCGCCGGCAAATCCACCCTGCTGCGGCTGGTGATGGGCGGCGAATCCCCAGATGACGGCAGCGCCCGCCTGGGGGAGCACAACGTGATCGCCAGCTACTTCGAGCAGAACCAGGCCGAAGCCCTGGATCTTGACAAGACCGTGATCGACACCCTGTTCGAGGCGGTGCCCGACTGGACCCAGACCCAGGTGCGCTCACTGCTGGGCAGCTTCGGCTTCAGCAACGACTCGGTGTTTAAAGCGGCAGGCAAGCTCTCCGGGGGCGAAAAGGCCCGCCTGGCACTGGCCCTGATGCTGCTGAGCCCCTGCAACCTGCTGGTGCTGGATGAACCCACCAACCACCTGGACATCCCCGCCAAGCAGATGCTTGAAGACGCGCTGATGGCCTACGAGGGGGCTGCCCTGCTGGTCTCCCACGACCGCTACTTCATCGCACGAGTGGCCAACAAGATCGTCGAGCTGCGCGACGGCGAACTGGTGCTCTACCGCGGCGACTACGCCTACTACCAGGAGAAGAAGGAAGAGGAGGCCGCCGAGCGGCAGGAGCTCGCGGCAGCCCGTGCCCGGGAGGCCAAGAAAGCCAGCAACCAGCAGAAACAGAAGGCCCGCTCGGGGGCGGGACGCACGGCGGCCTGAACCTTCCTTCCAGCTAGGCAAATCTGCTCTATGAAGGAAAACTCATTTCGTGGGTGCACCCTCAAAGGTGTGCATAACCTGACAGTACCCCCGCTTCGGGATTGATGACTTTCCCCATCGGTGATTACACCTCCTCCAAGCCCCAGGACCTGGAGGGCGCCGGCGACTATCAGCCTCACCACCACCGCACCAGGGAAGCCGCCGAAACCTATTTCGAGTGCATCACCACCTGCTCCCTGGATGACGGCGAATGCGTGACTATGTGCGTGGAGGAACTGCGGCAAGTGAGCTGAACCACCAGGTCAAGGGAGAGCGCCTCCCAAGGCACGCCCGTCCGGTGCGGAGGCGCTGACAGCCAGCGGGTAGCTCTGTGGCATTGGATACGCGCCGACCCGAAACACTTCGTAGCATTGGTTCAGTCCAACGCCCCGTCGTGACCTCGCCATGTCCGATCAACTCGCCCTCAGCATTGGCCAGCAGTTCGAACTGGAGCGCATGAATCGGGTGATCGATTCCACTGGTGATCCGCAGATGCTGCAGGGACTGGCCAAGCAGTTGCTCCAAGCCTGGCAAAGCCAGAAGGCGGCCACCCAATGGATCATGCGTCAACAGCTAGCCACCCCCTCGAGTTTCTCGATCGATGCCTTCAAGGGGATTGAGCTCATGGGGGCCGACCCATCGAATCCAGCCGCTCCCCCTGCCGGTGCCATGGACGTGCTTTAACGGCCCAGTTGAGCTGATAGCTCCGTCGGGGTCACCCGCAGTTGCAGTGGGGTCCCCGCTCGGATCAAGTCCAGTTGCATCGGACGGCCCACGCCGTTCTGCTCCACTGCTGTGATCAGCTGGGGAGGACCCGCCAGGGGCTTTCCCTCCACAGCCACGATCACATCACCCCGGCGCACTCCCGCCTGCTCGGCAGGACTTCCCGGGCTCACCGACATCACCACGGCACCACGGCTGGCCCCCTGACCTTCACCCGGTCTCACCGCATCAAGGCCCACACCGATCATGGCGTGGCTCACGCGGCCAGTGGCCAACAGCTGGCTCACGATGGTGCGGGCACGGTTGATCGGGATCGCGAATCCCAGGCCGGCCCCCGGGCCAGAGCGCACCAGGGTGTTGATGCCCACCACCTCGCCATCGGCGTTGAGCAGCGGGCCGCCGGAATTACCAGGGTTGATGGCGGCGTCGGTCTGGATCAGATCCAGCCGCTTATCAGTGATCCCCAGCTTGCTGACGTTGCGGTTGAGGTTGCTGATGATCCCCAGAGTCACCGTGTTATCGAGGCCGTAGGGGTTGCCGACGGCAATGGCCCAATCCCCCACCTGCAGGGCATCGGAATTGCCTAGGGGAGCCACCGGCCAGGGCCCTGCTCCCATTAACCGCACCACCGCCATGTCGGTGACAGGGTCAAGGCCCACCACCTTGCCTTCCACCCGGCGACCGTCCTTGAGCCCGACGGTCACCCGGCTGCCCTTTTCGACCACGTGGGCGTTGGTGAGGATCAAGCCCTCGGCCTGAAAGATCACACCGCTGCCCTGGCCGCGCTCCGTGCGCTGGGAGGGGGCTGGGCCTGGGGCATCCCAAAGAACTGACGGAACATCGGGTCCATCAGCAGTCCCTGGGGCAGGCCCGATCCACCGCGGCTGACCACCGTGCGCTCGGTGTCGATCGTGACCACTGCCGGCCCGGTGCGGCGCACCGCCTCGGCCACAAACGACTGCTTGGAGATCCCAGAGAGAGCGCCACCTGCGGCCTCGGCGCCCAAGGGGGCATCAGCAGCGGGGTGGCCGAACTCAGCAGCAGAACGGAGAGCAATGGAACGGCCCGATGGGGCCGGCAGGAAAGCCTCGGCATGCAACCGCACGGACGTGTCATTCAGACGCTAAGAAGCGTTGGCGGTCCTTGAACAGCTGCGAGAGGGCCGAGATGTGACCGAATGCGCGGATCGCCCCTGGCCGAGGCGGCGGCCAGGCCGCAAGAGGCCTTTGTAGGCTTAAGCTTAATGAAGTTCTGTGTCAACCGATGAACACTGACCATCTACTGCTGGCTTTTCTCGCCTTCGGTGCGGCCTGCAGCACCCTCTGGGCCTGGACCTACGCCCAAAATTCCCCATCTCGGCAATGATGGACTGACCACGGCGTCCTGGTCCCTCAGCTTTGCTTCGCCATGAGCCCCGTTCTCTCCCAACTGCTTCCCCTGGCCTACGCCGCCTGTGTCCTGGTGCTGCTTTATCAGGCCTTCAAGGTGATGGGCCAGGGCTACAAGGCGATCCCCCGGCCGGGTGATGCAGGCGCAGTCTCCTCGGTCAACACACCAACGGGATCGGGCGGCTCCGACCGCACCGGCCGTCTCACCATTCACCCTGAATTGCTTGACTCCGACGGTCAGATCACCCAGGACGATCTGCTGACCGTGCGTTTCAGCGGCGACAACGAACAGACCGCCCTGCCCCGGGACCCCGCCTGAATACCCTGGGACGGGTCCGTGAACTGGTACAACCGGTGCGTGCCCGAGATAACCGGTAGAGGCTTCATCGTTGGACCAGAGAACAAGAATCGTGGCGGCCGTCCTGGGGGGCTTGAAGCTTCCACCCCGCTTCCGCTTGCACCTGATCAAGGAGGATCCGGTGCGCCTTGAACTGAGCATCACCCCGGCCTATGGCAAGGATCCGATCCTGGTCGGGCTGGTGGAATCGCAGGATCTGGTGGCCCGCCGCGACCGGGAAGGCCGGATCCCCCGCGATCTCCAGGGCACCTGGGACTGGACCGTGCGCCACGGAAAGGTGACCACCGGTGGCTGGAACCCCTACCTCAAAGAAGCCCTGCAGACGATGTTTGAAACCGGCCTGCCGGCCATCGTCTACGAGGAAACCACTGGCGAGGCCTACCACCCGGTCGACGGTGCCCGCCACGTGCGCTGAAGGCGATTGGTGCCCATGGCCACCGCTGAGCCTTGCCAGGGGAGCTACAAAGGAGAGACGATCATCTTCAGGATTTCTTCATGTTTTCCCTGAAACTCTCCTTCGGGCCCCTGGTCCAACTTCTGGCCGCTCTGGGGGTGCTCAGCACCCTGCTGGTGGCCTTCACGATCGGCGCCCTCGGCTGAAACGCCAGCCCCACCAGGGGTGCGGTCGATGAGCCTGCCCCGGTGGGCTGAGACCCTTCCGATCGATCCCCTGCTCGGCCGCATCGTCGCCGCCCTGCCCGCCGGGGGAACGCTGCTGCTCCAGGCTCCCCCGGGCGCCGGCAAGACCACCCGGGTGGCCCTGGCCCTGCTGGAGCACCTGGATCGCTTCCCGAACGAAGGCGACGGGGCGGGCCTGATCCTGATGCTCGAACCCCGGCGCCTGGCCGCCAAGGCCGCCGCCGAGCGCCTGGCCGCCAACCTCGGGGAGACGGTCGGAGAGCGGGTGGGCTACCGGGTGCGGCTGGAGCAACGGGTCTCCGCCGCCACCCGGATCGAGGTGCTCACCGATGGCCTGTTCCTGCGGCGGTTGCAGGGCGACCCCGCCCTCGAAGGGGTGGCCTGTGTGCTCTTCGATGAGTTCCACGAACGTCGGGCCGAGGCCGATCTGGCCCTGGCGCTGTTGCGGGAGGCCCGCTCCGTGCTGGCCCCGCAGCTGCGCCTGGGGGTGATGTCCGCCACCTTGAATCTGCAGCCCCTGGCCGCCCAGCTGCCTGAGGCGGCGGTGATCACCAGTGAGGGCCGCTGCTACCCGGTGGCCATCAGCCACCAACCGCCGCGGGAGCGGGAGACCCTGGCCCGGCAGGTGATCAGGGCCCTGGAGCAGCACTGGCTCAGCGATCGCTGCGCCGGTGACACCGTTCTGGTGTTTCTCCCCGGTCAACGGGAGATTCGTCAGTGCCAGGACGCCCTCGAGGCCTGCCCCTGGGCCACCGAGCTGGCAATCGCCCCCCTGCATGGCCACCTGCCCCTGGCCGCCCAGCAACGGGCGATCTCACCGGCGCCCAGGGCCAACGGCAAGGTGGTGCTGGCCACGGCCATCGCCGAAAGCTCCCTGACGATCGAGGGGTGACCCTGGTGATCGACAGCGGCCTCAGTCGCCGCAGCCGCTTCAGCCCCCGCACCGGCATGGATGGCCTGGTGACGCTGCCCTCCAGCGCCGCCAGCGCCGAGCAGCGCGCCGGCCGGGCTGGACGACTCGGCCCCGGCCGCTGCATCCGCCTCTGGTCACCGGCGGAGCAGCAGCGCCGACCCGCCTTCGATCCCCCCGAGCTGCTGGAGTGCGACCCGGCGCCCCTGGTGCTGCAGCTGGCCCAGTGGGGGGCTGGGCTGGGAAGCGAGCTGCCGTGGTTGGAGCCACCCCGCTCGCCAGTCTCTTGAGGGGCCAGACCCTGCTGCGCCAACTGGGGGCCCTGGATGGGGGAGCGGCCCTGAACGCCCATGGCCGGGCTCTCGCCCGACTCGGCCTGCACCCGCGCCTGGGCCACCTGCTGCTGCGCGCCGCCCGACTGGGCTGCCCGGAGCTGGGCTGTGAGCTGGCCGTGCTGCTCAGCGAACGGGATCCCCTTGATCCACGGCAGGCGGGCTGCGACCTGATCCGGCGCCTGGACTGGCTGCGCCAGGGGGACGTGATCCCCAGCGGTGGCAACTGCTGGAGCTGCAACGGCAACTGCGGCGCCAGCTGGATCAGGCCATCCCTGCCCAGACGGCAAACGCCGGCGGCCCCGAAGCCGAGCTCGGCCCGGAGGCCGAGGTCAGCGCCGAGCTGGTGGCCTGGGCCTACCCGGAGCGGGTGGCGATCGCCCGCGGGGCGGGCTCCAACCGCTACCTGATGCGCAGCGGCCAGGGGGCCCTGCTCCATCCCAGCGATCCCCTGCTGGGCTGCCCAGCCCTGGCGGTCGCTGGCCTGGAGGCGGGCAGCGCCAGCGGCGGAATGGCGAACGTTCCCGCCGGGGCCGGCTCGGAAGCACGGATTCTCGCCGCCCTGCCCCTGCCGGCGGCGGTCCTGGAGCGGCTGAGCACCGAAGCGGGCGAGGAGGTGAGGAGCGTCAGCTGGGACCCGGCAGAGGGACGGGTGCGTGGCCTGGTCGAGCAACGGCTCGGAGCCCTGCGGCTGGGCAGCCGGCCCTGGAGTGATCCACCGGAGTCTGCGGTCAGCGCCTGCCTGCTCGATGCTTTGAGGAATGGCAGTCTGCAGCTCCTCCCTGGACGCCCGCACGGCGGCAACTGCAGCACCGGCTGGTGCTGGCCCATCGGCACCTGGGCCCCCCTGGCCCGACCGCAGCGATGGCGCCCTGGCCGCCGACCTCGACGGCTGGCTGGGGGAGCAAATGCTGGGGCTGCGATCCCTGGCGGAGCTGGCGGCGATCGACCTGGGGGAGGTCCTCTGGAGCGGCATGCCCTGGAGCTTGCGCTCCGAACTGGACCGGCGGCTGCCGGAGCAGGTGGCGATCCCCACCGGTCGCCTCGCCCGCCTCGACTACAGCTCCGGCGAACCCGTTCTGGCCGTGAAGCTGCAGGAGCTGTTCGGCCTCAAGGAAGGTCCCAGGGTGCTGGGGGGCCAGCTGCCGGTGACCGTGCAACTGCTCTCCCCCGCCGGCCGGCCCGTGCAGATCACCCAGGATCTGGCAGGCTTCTGGCAGGGCAGTTACGCCCAGGTGCGGCAGGAACTTCGGGGCCGCTACCCCAAGCATCCCTGGCCCGAGGATCCGCTCAACGCCACCCCCACCGCCTTCACGAAGCGGAAGGCGGCCAACTCACCCCCTGAGCAGGTGGCCAAAGCCGAAGTGGGTGAGCCCTTCGGCAATGCCGGCGCAACCCTCGCCCCGGGCCAGGTAGGTGGCCGGCAACCGCGACAGGTGGGATCGCAGGGCCGCTTCGGCGTTGGCCACCATCACTCCCTTGAGGCCCGTTTCGAACATGGCCAGATCGTTTAGCGTGTCACCGGCTGTGACCACCCGATCGCTATCCACCTCCAACCAGCCCAGCAGCGCCTTCAACGTGGTGCCCTTGTTCACGCCCGCAGGGAGCACATCCAGGTAGCGCCCATCCGAGAGCAGGCAATCGACCCCTTCGGCCTCGAGGCGGGGGATCAGGCGGTGGTCCAGGCGCGCTGGATCGTAGAAGTAGGCCAGACGACGGTTGTGACTCTGGGGCTGGGCGACCAGTCCGGGCTGACCGTGCAGCAAGGGGCCCAGGCGCTCAGGCAGGCCCCGCCAGCGCCGGTCGATCGGCTCCACCGCCAGGGGGACCGGGCGCAGGCTCGCCCCACAGGCCACGGTGCAACCCACATCGCTGATCACCAGATGGGGGGCCAGCAGGCCCAGGGGCCTGTCCTGTTCCAGCACCCGGGCCACCGAGGCCAGGTCCCGGCCGGTGCAGAACAGGTGCAACACCCGATGGCGTTCGCGGCCGAGCCACCCGTAGAAGCCTCGGCGCCAGGCCGTCGAGCCCGCCAGCAGGGTGCCATCGAGATCCGTGACCAAGACCAGCTCAGGGGCGGCGGGCAGGGTGACCGCCAGTTGCTGCTGGAGCAGCCGGCGACGGACAGCGGGGACCAGAGCCGACAGACGCAGGAGATGGCTTCAGGCTAGGAACCTTTTTTCATTGGATCCCTTCTCCCAGGGGGCAGCCTGTCCCCCTGGCGCTCTGGCTTCGTGCAACTGCAGCAACCACGCAGACCAGCTCTGACTCCAGGCTGCCCCGCTTTTGATCGGACAACCTCGCCCGGCAACCAGCCCACCCCCCGACCATCCATCAGAGTGGCTGGGACCCAGAGGATTCGATCCAGCCTTGGCACGCTTCCACGCCAAGAACCGCCGCGACGCTTCTCGCCAGCTGAGCAGCGCCATGGTGATCGGCACGATCGGGGCCGTCAACATCGCTCACCCCATCGGCCGTGCGGTCTTGGTGATCGCCTGCGCCATCAGCCTCTATTGGTGGTCCTGCTACCGGCACCTTGAGCACTGAGCCCGCGACGTCGATGGAGTCCAGTTGGACCGATGGGGCCTCCCAGGGCCTCGCCAGCGACGCGGCTCTGATCAGCACCGGGACCAGC
>NZ_JBCEBF010000004.1:0-54014 GCF_047395825.1 Cyanobium sp. ATX-6F1
ACCCACCCCATGGCTCCCCAACTCACCCTCCAGGCCCCGCTTGAACTTCCACCGCAGGAGGTTTCGGCCTACCTGGACAGCCTCTGGAGCAAGGAGTTGGCCGAGGCCGGTGGTGGGGCTGTCACCTTCACCCTGGTGGTCTGGGAACCCTCCTGGCTGCAGCAGCAGCTGATCCGCACCGGCCGCCTGGATGGCCCGATCAGCGGCCTGCTCGATGATGAACTGCTGGAGGCGGCCCGCGCCGCCGTGCCGGATTGTGGCCTGCCCCCGTTCACGGCCCCCTCGGCCCCGGAACTCACCTGGGCGCTGGGTTCCTTGCCCGGCCACCACAGCGCCGAGGATCTGCGCGGGCAGTTCGTCGACCGGGCGATCAGCGTCCACCAGCCCCGGCGCCTGATCACCCTGGCCCCCACCCTGGCCTCCGATGCGCCCCTGGAAACACTGGTGGCGGCCTATTGCCCCCTGCCGGAAGAACAACACGGCAGCCGTGGGGAAGCCTGCGGCGACGGTGTTGGTGCTGCGGGGCGGCATGGGGGCCGTGGGCAAGGGCCTGGCCATGCTCCAGCCCCTGATCCCCAACGATCTGCCCTGCTGGGTCTGGTGGAACGGCTCCCTGGATGAGTCGCCGGAGCTGCTGGAGGGGCTGGCCATTCCCCCCGGCGCCTGGTGGTGGACAGCTCGATCGGCACCCCCGCCGCTGCCTGGATGTGCTGGCGGAGCGGATCGAAACCGGCCAGTCGGTCAACGATCTGAACTGGCTGCGGCTGCGCAGCTGGCGCGAATCCCTGGCCATGGTGTTCGATCCCCCGAGCCGCCAGGGGGCGCTCAGCCGCGTGGTCCAACTGGACATCGATGTGGAGGGCAACCACCCGGTCAAGGGGCTGCTGCTGGCGGCCTGGATCGCCGACCGGCTGGGCTGGCATTTTCAAAGCAGCTATCTGATTTCCACGGGCAACCCCGAGGGCGACGGCATCGGCGCCGAGTTCCAGCGCACGGACGGCGACAGCGTGCAGCTGCGGCTGATGCCGGTGCCGGTGGGGGTGCCCAAGACCCACCCGGGTGCCCTGGTGGGCCTGCGCCTGATCTGTGCCCCCGAGAGTCAGCCGCCGTTGTGCGTGATTCTCTGCTCGGAGTCGGGGGCTGCATGCGTCTGGAGTCCGGCGGGGTGGCCACGATGCAGCTGGTGGAGGAGGTGGTGCCCCTGCCCAACGAGAGTGAGGAGATGGAGATGGCGCGGCTGCTGGCTGGGGGCCACGACACCACCAACCCGTTGCTGGCGTCGGCGGCGCCCCTGGCTGCCAGGCTGCTGCCGCAGTGAAGGCTCCCTGAGCCGCGGCCATGGCCTGTCTGATCGCCGCTCCCACCAGTGGCAGCGGCAAGACCCTGTTGAGCCTCGCCCTGGCCGCCCTGGCCCGCCGCCGCGGCCAGTCGATCCAGACCTTCAAGGTGGGGCCCGATTACCTGGACCCCCAGCTGCTGAGCCGGGTGAGCGGCCGCAGTTGCCGCAACCTCGACCCCCTGCTTTGCGGCGAGGAGTGGGTGCGCCGCAGCTTCGAGGGCTACGGCAGCCGGGCCCAGCTGGCGCTGGTGGAGGGGGTGATGGGGCTGTTCGATGGCCGTGGCCCCAGCAGCGCGGGCAGCTCCGCCGCCGTGGCCGTGCAACTGGGGCTGCCGGTGGTGTTGGTGGTGGAGGCCAGCCGGCAGGCGGGCTCGTTGGCGGCCCTGGTGCGGGGCTTCCGCGACCACGACCGCGCCGTGCAGCTGGCGGGGGTGGTGCTCAACGGCGTCAGCACCCCCGGCACCAGGCGTTGCTGGCAGAGGCGCTGGCCGCCATCGAGGTGCCCCTGCTCGGGGTGCTGCCCCGCCACGAGAGTCTCAGCCTGCCGTCGCGCCATCTGGGGCTGTTGCCCGCCCACGAGTTGCTGGATCTGGACCAGCGCCTGGAGGGCTGGGCCGCCCTGGCGGAGGCGCACTTAAATCTGGAGCGGCTCTGGCCCCTGCTGGCGGCGCCGCCCCCGGTCGCGGGCACGGACGATCCGATCCGCTGGTGTCTGGCCCAGGCCAACCCAGGGGGGATCTTGAGAGCCGCGGGGCGGAGTCAGCCGCCCAGGGAGCGCCCGATGGCCGCGCGCCCGTGCCGGTGGCGATCGCCAGCGACGCCGCCTTCCATTTCCGCTACCCGGAAGCGGTGGATTTGCTGGAGGCCCTGGGGCTCGAGGTGCACCCTTGGCAGCCCCTGGCTGATGAGCCGCTGCCCAGGGGCACCCGGACGCTGATCCTGCCGGGGGCTACCCGGAGCTGCACGCCGCCGAGCTCTCCGCCTGCCGCCGCAGCCTCGGGGCCCTCGCGGACGCCGCCGCCGCGGGCCTGCCGATCTACGCCGAATGCGGCGGGCTGCTGCTGCTGGGATCGCAGCTGGAGGATCCGGCCGGGGTGGGTCATGCCATGGCCGGCGTGTTGCCGTTCAGCGCCCGCCGGGGTGCCCTCGATCTGGGCTATCGCCAGGCCACCCCTTGCGCGATGGGCTGGTGGTGCGCCGGGGCGAGAGCCTCAGCGGCCATGAGTTCCACCGCTGGGAGCTGCGGGACGCCGGTGCTGGTGCCCGTGCGCTCTGGGAGCTGGAGGGTTGGGGTTCCCCCGCTGCGCCGAGGGCTGGAGCACGCCCCGGCTGCATGCCAGTTGGCTGCACCTGCACTGGGCGGGCTGCCCGGCGATTCCCGCCCGCTTGGCCGCCGCCGCCCTGGGCGCTTCTGTGAGCCGGCCCATGGGTGGGGCCGTTGCGTTGGAATGACGGCACTGAAGCAGCCCCCATGATTGATCCGAAGCTCTGGGGCGAACTGTTCGCCTATGGCGCCGGCATCAGCTTCAGTCCGATCCACATCGGCCTGCTGCTGCTGTTGCTGCTGGGCCCCCGGCCGCTGCTGCGGGGGGCTGTTCGTGCTGGGCTGGGTCACCACCATCGCCCTGCTCACCACCTTGATGCTCACCGTCGGCCATGGGTTGCTGTTGAGCATGGACAAGGGAACCGACCACCGCACTGGCCTCGACCTGCTGGCCGCCGGTGCCCTGCTGGCCCTGGGGCTCAACGAGCTGCGCCGCCGCCGCGAGGAGGGCGATGGCCCCCCAGGCTGGACGCGCACCCTCGATCGGCTGGTGAACCAGCCCCTGCCGCTGCTGATCGGGGCGGCGGCCGCCATCGAGCTGGTCAGCCCCGATGATCTGTTTTTGGCGGCCAAGGCGGCCGGAAGTGAGCTGGCGGCAGGCCTGAGCCGGGGCCAGGAGTGGCTGGCGACCGGCTTCTTCACCCTGGCGGCGAGCCTGCTGCTGCTGCTGCCCCTGGCCCTGGTGGTGGTGAGGCGCGAGGGCGTGCTGCCCCAGCTGCAGCGGGCCAAGGACACCCTCTATGCCCGCGGTGATCTGGTGGTCGGGGGCCTGAGCCTGGCTCTGGCGGGCTACCTCGGCTGGCAGGGGATCGAGGGGTTGCGGCTCAGTTAGTCCGAAAGCCAGCGCCGCCAGTGCTCAAGATCGGCCGCCGAGCCGCTGGCCCCCATCAGGCTCACCCTCCTGCGGGCGCGGCTGACGGCCACATACACCAGCTGGCGGCGCAGCACCGGATCGGCGGGCCAGAACACATCGCGTTCCACGAACACCTCGTCGAAACTGCTGCCCTGGCTGCGGTGCACCGTGAGCACGGCCGCTGGTCCCAGGGACGCGAAGGCATCGCGCACCAGGAAAAAACGCCGCCACAGGGAGCGCCCCTCCTGTTTGCCCGCCTCGCGGGCCTGCTGGCGCAGGCGGGAGAGCACCGCCTCCAGCTGGGCGCGGGCCACGCTGCCCAGGGGCGGCAACAACCGCAGGCCCAGGCTGCTCTCGCCCGCCTCCACCGAGGCCGTGAGCGTGTCGATCACAGCCACTCCGAATTCAGGCCCCACGCCGAAATCGGCCAGATTGCAGAGTTCCGGGGTGACATCGCGCACCACCAGCTCCCGGTTCGATCCCAGCACCATGTCCGGTTCCTCGCCTCCCTCCTCCCCGTCGCGGCAGGCGGGGGCCATCACCGCCGACCGGGTGATCAGCACTTCCCCGGGCAGCACCGGCAACTGATCGGCCATCGCCCCGTGGAGGGCCCGCCGCGCCAGGGGCACCAGCGCCTCCAACGAGCGGTTGGTGTAACAGAGCAGGCGGGCATGGTCGGGGTCATCGCGTTCGGCGCCGACCCGCAGGGCCGCCACGGCCGCCTCCAGCCAATCACCCTTGGAGAGCACGGCCACCTGACCTTCCGGCCGCACGAGCGCCGGCCCCAGGGGCGGCAACTGGCAGGGCAGCTCGCCCCGGCGGAGGCCATCGGCCAGGCGCAGCACCGGGCCCTGGTGGCGCACCACCTCCTCCAGCTCATGGCCGGCCCGGCGGCTGAGGGCAAACACCGGGCTGCTGGCCTCTCCCACCGGGGGCAGCTGGGCCGGATCACCCACGAACACCAGCCGGGTGCGGAAGGGGTGGGCGCAGCGCAGGGCGATCTCGAGCAGGCTGCTGTCGACCATCGAGGCCTCGTCGATCAGCACTAGGCCCAGGTGCTCGAGGGCCCCGGCGGTCTGCTCGGTTTCCTCGCAGCGCTCCCGGTCACGTTCGCGCTTGAGCTTCAGCCGCAGCAGCCGGTGGATCGTCGACGGGTACCAGGTGGGCTGCAGGCCGGCCCGATGCAGCTGCTCCTTCACCACCCCGACGGCCTTGTGGGTGGGAGCGACCACGGTCCAGCAGAGGCCGGCGGCCTCGGCCTGGGCCAGGAAGGCGATCGAGAGGAAGGTTTTGCCGGTGCCGGCGGCGCCACTGAGCACGAAGGGCGTGCCATCGGCCGGGGCCTTGAGCCAGGCGGCAAACGCCTCCGCCGCCAGCTGTTGACCTGTGGTGAGGGGGCTCAAGCCAGGGGCAGCCAACCCAACCCCTGGGCGATCTGCAGCGGTGAGCCGGCCAGGGCCAGGCCGGTGAGGGCGATCGCCGGCCCCAGCAGGCTGCCGGCCAGCACCTCCAGCCGCGTGTGGCCCAGGTTTTCCTTGAGGGGCTTGAAGAGTGGCAGGGAAGGCTCGGCGGCCTCCAGGGGCTGCAGGCCACCCACCGGCCGCACCTCCCAGAGCCCATCGGGCAATCCGTTCACCCGTGCCGAGATCTGGCCGGCGGCCCGGCGCACGCCGCTGGCGTCGTAGAGCACGATGAAGGCCAGCGTGGCCGCCAGGGCAAACAGGGGATCCCCCAACCCAGCTCCCAGCCGATGCCGGCGGTGGCGCCGGTGATCAGGGCGGCGTGGCTCGAAGGCATGCCGCCCGTTTCGATCAGCACCGCTGGCCGCCAGCGCCGGTGCACCACCAGCTCGATCAGGAGCTTCGAGAGCTGGGCCAGGCCACAGGCCGCCAGGGCCCAGGCCAGCACTCCGTTATCGAGCAACTCGATCATCGATCGCGGCTCGTGATGTAGCCCGCCAGGGCGAGCAGGGGCTGGGCCTGGTCCCGCCAGGGCTCCAGGGCTTCGTTGGCCTCGCGCACCAGCGCCTCGGCCCGCAGACGCGATTCCTCCAGCCCCAGCAGCTTCGGGTAGGTGGTCTTGTCGGCGGTGAGATCCTTGCCGGCGGTCTTGCCCAGCACGTCGCTGCTGGCGGTCACATCGAGGATGTCGTCGATGATCTGGAAGGCCAGGCCGATGCCGCGAGCGTAGCGGCGCAGGGCGGTGAGCAGCTCCTCGGAGGCGCCGGCGATCAGGGCACCGGTCAGCACGCAGGCCTGCAGCAGGGCGCCGGTCTTGTGCAGGTGGATGTACTCGAGGGTGTCGAGGTCCACCTGCTTGCCCTCGCACTCCAGGTCCACCACCTGGCCGCCCACCAGCCCCGGGGCGCCTGAGGCCAGCGAGAGTTCGCCCACCACCGCCAGCAGCCGCTCGGCGCCCACGCCAGGGCTGCGCAGGGCCACCATCTCGAAGGCGCGGGTGAGCAGGGCATCGCCGGCCAGGATCGCGTTGGCCTCGCCGTACACCTTGTGGTTGGTGGGCCGGCCCCGGCGCAGGTCGTCGTTGTCCATGGCGGGCAGGTCGTCATGGATGAGCGACATGGTGTGGATCATCTCCAGGGCCACCGCCGTGGGCAGGGCCAGATCGCTGTCGCCACCGGCCAGCTCGCAGGCCGCCAGGCAGAGGATCGGGCGCAGGCGCTTGCCGCCCGCCAGCAGCGAATAGCGCATCGCCTCCCGCAGGGATTCGGGCCGCTCCGGGCCCAGGGAGCCGTCAAGGGCCGCTTCCACCCGCAGGCGGGCGGCCTCCAGGTAGGCGGCGAAATCGAAGCTCGTGCTCACCGCCACGGTCATGGGTACCAGCGCGCTGGGGCGGATTCTCTCAGGCGGGCGGCCGATCGGGCCTCAAGGCACCAGATCCGCCAACGGATTGTCAAGTCCGTGGCGGCGGCCCCAGGCCACCACCGTGTTCACCAGCAGCATCGTCACGGTCATCGGGCCGACGCCGCCGGGCACCGGGGTGATCGCCGCAGCGATCGGCTCCACCTCCTCGAAACGCACATCGCCGCAGAGCTTGCCCTTGGCGCCAGGCCCCGCCGCCGGATCAGGGGGCAGCCGGTGGATGCCCACGTCCACCACCACCGCGCCGGGCCTCACATGCTCAGCGCCGATCAGCAGCGGCTGTCCCGCCGCCACCACCAGCACATCGGCCTGGCGGGTGAGGGCCGCCAGATCCCGGGTGCGCGAGTGGGCCACCGTGACGGTGGCATCGGCGGCCTGAAGCATGAGGGCCATGGGCTGGCCCACCAGGAGGCTGCGGCCCACCACCACCGCCCGAGCACCGCTCAGGGAAACCTGGGCCTGGCGCAACAGCGCCATCACCCCGGCCGGAGTGCAGCTGCGGGGCCCGCTCTCCCCTTGGCCAGGCGCCCCAGGTTGAGGGTATGCAGGCCGTCGGCGTCTTTTTCAGGATCGATCAGGGCCAGCAGCGGGCTTTCCTCCAGGCCCTTCGGCAGGGGCAGCTGCAGCAGGATGCCGTCCACGCTTGGATCGGCGTTCAGCCGCTCAATCACCGCCGCCACCGCGTCCGCCGGGTTGTCGGCGGCCAGGTGGGCGCCGTGGCTGGTGATCCCCACCCGCTCGCAGGCCTTTTCCTTGTTGGCGACGTAGACACCGCTGGCGGGGTCGTCCCCCACCCGCAGCACCGCCAGACCCGGAGGCCGGCCCGCCTGCTCGAGCCCGGCGGCGATCGCTGAGCGCAGGCGAAGTTCCAGCGCCGCCGCCAACTGGCGACCATCGAGACGCAGGGCCATGGGGATGGGATTGCGCGACGACCCCCAGCATGCAACCCGATGCTCGGTGCCACCGCTAGTTTTGAGCTTCTTCTGTCCATGACGGTGTTCCGCCTGGGTCGCGCGAACAAGCTCTGGTGGCAGCTGCTGCGGCAGGAAATGCCGCGTCAGGCCCTGGCGATCTGGCGGACCAGGGATCTGGTGGCCATTGCGATGGTCTGCGTGCTGGTGGCGTTCCTCTCCAGCTGGCCCTGGCTGGTGGAGCCCAACCTGCGCCCCGGCGTGGCCGCCCCTGCCGACACCTGGGCGCCGAAGGCTGCCACGGTGGTGGACAACGACGCCCTTGAGCAGCGGCGGACCCAGCTGGGCAACCGCAGCCATGTCCAGGTGGTCGACCAAGGGCTCTCGCTGGAGCTGCAGCAGCGGCTGGACCGCCAGCTCAGGCAGCTGGAACGCCTGGCCCCCGCCGCCCAGGGCAGGGTGGCTCCTTTCGATCTCACCCCCCAGGAGGAGGTCTGGCTCAACGACCTCTCGCCCGGCCCGCGCCGGCAGTGGCAACGGGCCCTCCATGGCGCCGCCGAACGGATGCTCAGCCAGGGTCTGGTGGCCAGCCTGGCCAGCAGCCAGCTGGAGCAGGCCGCCCGCCTGCAGCTCGCCTCCCTCGGGGAACCGGCCCGCAGCCTCGGGGCCAAGCTCCTGGCCAACAGCTTCCAGGGGCGCTCCAACCTGCGCATTGACGCGGCCCTGAGCCAGCAGTTGATCGAGGAGGCCCTCACCCAGCAGGGGCTGCCCCTGATTCATGTCAAGAAGGGTGATCTGATCACCCGCCGCGGCGAGCCGATCAGCCCCCAATCCTTCGATGTGCTCGATTACTTCGGCCTGGTGAACCGTCGCCCGCTGGTGCGGGCCTGGCTGTTCCACTTCAGCGAGGCCCTGGCGGTCAGCGGCGTGATGGTGCTGCTGATCCGGCGCTGGCGGGCGAGCCTGGAGCCGCGCCAGGCCCTGCTGGCCCTGGCGATGTTGCTGGTGGTCCAGGGCCTCAAGCTCGCTCTTGGGGCCGCCGTCAATCCCCTGGCCGTACTGGTGGCCCCCACCCTGCTGGTGGCCCAGGGACTGGGCACTGCCTCGGGACTGGCCTGGCTGGCGGCCGCCAGCCTGCTCTGGCCCGTGCCCTACGAGGCGATGAGCGAGTCCAGGTTGCTGATCGCCTCGGCCGTGGCGGCCGTGGCGGCGATCCTGGCGGGGCGCCAGCGCAGCCGGGCCCAGCTGTTGCAGCTCGCGGTGCTGCTGCCGGCCGGAGCCCTTGTGGTGCAATGGCTACTGCTGCAGAGCACGGTGCTCACCGGCCGCAGCCTCGGGGTGCCGAACAGTGTTGCTGAGCTGCTGGGGGAGGCGGTGCTGGTGGGCGGACTGCTGATGGCCGGTCTGCTGCTGGCGCCCCTGGTGGAGAGTTCCTTCGGGCTGCTGACCCGGGCGCGGCTCCTGGAGCTGGCGGACCACGAACGCCCTTTGCTGCGCAGGCTCTCCTGCGAGGCCGCCGGCACCTTCGAGCACACCTTGATGATCTGCGGCCTGGCGGAGGAGGGGGCCCGGGCGATCCACGCCGACGTGGATCTGATCCGCACCGGCGCCCTCTATCACGACGTGGGCAAGATGCATGCCCCCCAGTGGTTCATCGAGAACCAGGCCGATGGGGTCAACCCCCACGAGGCCCTCGACGATCCCTACGCCAGTGCCGCCATCCTCCAGGCCCATGTCGATGAGGGGCTGAAACTGGCCAAGCGCTACCACCTGCCCCGCCCCCTGGCGGATTTCATCCCCGAGCACCAGGGCACCTTGAAGATGGGCTACTTCCTGCACCAGGCCCGGGAGCGGGACCCCGACTTCGATGAGAGCCGTTTCCGTTACCGCGGGCCCACCCCCGCAGCCGTGAGACGGGAATCCTGATGCTGGCTGATGGCTGTGAGGCGGCCTTGCGCTCCCTGCCCCCCGACACCTCCAAGGCCCAGGCCAGTGAGATGGTGCGGCGCATCGTCGACGCCCGCCAGCGCGATGGCCAGCTGGCGGCCAGCGGTCTCAGCCGCGGTGAGCTGGAGCTTCTGATCCAGGCTTTTGTGGCGGTGTGGAAGCGCATGCGCCACCGGCGCATCCCCTACCCGATCCCCGCCAAGAAGGGCTACAGCGCCTGATCCCGTAGGCTCCTCAGAACGGCTCTGAGATGCGCTGGGGGAGCTGAGCGGTTCGATGTAATCGCCCGGTTTCTGGCGTTTCGGCAGCGTGATCGACGGGGCCTTGATGGGCTGGTAGGGGATCTGATCGAGCAGGTGGCGGATGATGTTCAGCCGGGCGCGCTTCTTGTCGTTGGAATCAACCACGAACCAGGGGGCATGGGCGCTGTCGGTGGCGGTGAACATGGCATCGCGGGCGCGGGAGTAGTCGTACCAGCGGCTATACGACTCCAGATCCATCGGCGTGAGCTTCCAGGTCTTGCGGCCGTCGTGGATGCGCCCCTCCAGCCGCCGGGTCTGCTCCTGCTGATCCACCTCCAGCCAGTACTTGAGCAACGTCACGCCTGAATCCACGATCGCCTTTTCCACGCTGGGTGCCATACGCAGGAACCGCTCCACGGCTTCTTGTGAACAGAAGCCCATCACCCGTTCCACGCCGGCGCGGTTGTACCAACTGCGATCGAAGATCACCACTTCGCCGCCGGCGGGCAGATGGGGCATGTAGCGCTGCACGAACATCTGGGTCTTCTCCCGGTCGCTGGGGGCCGGCAGGGCCACCACCCGGAAGACGCGGGGGCTGACCCGCTCGGTGATCCGCCGGATCGCACCTCCTTTGCCGGCGCCGTCCCGCCCCTCGAACAGGATGCAGACCTTGGCGCCGGTCTTCACCACCCACTGCTGGAGCTGCACCAGTTCGACCTGGAGGAGCCCCAGCTCCCGTTCGTAGTCCTTGCGGGAGAGCTTCTGCTTGCTGTCTTGATGGCCCATGGGTGCACGCTGGCTGAACGGTGGGTGTGGATCGAGGTTGGGTCTTCTCGTTCAGTCAGCGGGGCGGCGCTTGAAGATCAGCGAATAGGAGCGACCGAAGCCCTGGTCATCGAGGTTGCGCAAGGCACTGGTCGCCAGCTCCCAGCCCCGGTCCCCCATCAGGTTCAGCAGCTCGTGGAACTGCGCCGTGGCTAACAGACCGTCGCAGGAACTGGTGGAGATCGGCTGGCCGTTGATCAGCACGCGTTCCAGCACGGAACCGCCCTCCTGCGGGGCGAATTCGACCAGCAAAAAGCAATACTCCCAGCGCTCACCGGTGGGGGCGCCGATGATGGCCTCGATGCTGAGGGGGTGGTCGATCCCATCCGATGGCAGCCAGGAGCGCAGCGCCTCCAGGGGCACCTGGCAGAGCAGCGCCCCATGGCTATCGCGGAGCACGTAGCCATCGGCGGTGTGTCCGCTGTGGCTCTCGTCCGGTTGCCCGTCCCGGGGCAGCAGACCCGTGCCCTTGGCGACGGCCAGGGCGGTGTGGAAATCGGACAGCATGGCCCTCGGTGGATCCCTGGGCCCAGCGTAGGGACGGCACCTGGCAGCAGAGTTGCTGAGAACCTGCGCCGTCTTGGCGCTGCCGACCCATCGCATCGTTGGCTACCGCCCATGACCGCCCAGCTTGAGGGGCCCTTCCAGCCCTGCTTCGAAGCCATTCCAGCGATCAGCCTCGATCGCTGGGGGGTGCCGCTGGTCTTTCTCCGTCATCGCGCGCAGTGGGAGGGCACCGCCCGCGGCATCGACACGGCGGGCCACTGCATCGACACGCGACTGGTGTTTCCGCTCACCGATGAGGGGATCACCCTGGTGTCGGATGACCACCGGGTGCGTACCACCCAGCTCTACGAAGACGGCGTCTACCGGCACGTGACGATGATCGAGGAATGGCGACAACCGCGCCCCTGAGAGGCGATCGGTCTGCTCAACCCCCGCTCAGCTGGGGGTTGAGCGAGGGGCGGAGCGCTTCCGGGTGACTGCTTGAGATAGGACTGAACGGGCAGGCGCTGGCGCTGCACGTAGCCCACCGGCAGCCAGAGGTCGCCGGCGTTGGAGATGATGTGGATCTCCCAGTTGTAGAGGCCGTTGAAGGCGGCTGGATCTTGCTTGAGCAGGGCGGCGTAGGCGAGCACGCCGCGCACGTAGTGGTCGCTGTTGTTGTAACCCCACAGCCCCTTGCGGATGTCCTTGAGGCCGCCGCGGCGCACCAGATAACGGGCGGCGGCCTGGATGGCGTCGTGGGGGTCGCGGATGTCGCCGCGTCCGATGCCGCGCTCCGCCCAGGTGGTGGGCAGGAACTGCATCGGGCCATGGGCATCGGCCACCGACACCCCATCGATGCGGCCCATGCCGGTTTCCACCAGGTTGATCGCCGCCAGCACCTCCCAGGGGATGCCCGTGGCCGCCTGGGCCTTGCGGTAGTACCCCAGCAGGGACCTAGCGGGCTCGGGCGGGATGATTCGCCAGGCCGGCACGGTGGCCGAACCGGGCCGGCCCCGCTGCATCGCCAGGAATTCCCGCCGGGCCGCCAGATGCAGGTCGAGCACGGTCCACCAGCGCTGGGGCAGTTCCCGTCGCACGGCTTCCGCCAGCTCCGGCCTGCGGGCCAGTAGCCGGATGATCACCTGTTCCTGGTGGCCCAGGGCCGGCAGCTCGGCCGGGGGGTGTCGGGGGAGCGCAGCCCCTCCTCCACCTGGCTGAACAGGGCAGCCAGGGCGACGGGCTCGGCGGGAAGCTGGGGGTAGGCGCGGCTGACGAGGTTGGTGCTCGCCGCGGGGGCCGCTGCCTGGACTGGCTCGGCCTGGGCCGGCTCAGCCTGGGCCTTAGCGGTTGGGCCGGCGGCTTGTTCTGCCGCCACGGCCCGGTCGCTGGCACTCTGCGGGCTGCGCGGCAGGAGCGCCAGGGCCATCAGGAGGGCCCCGCCGCCGACGGTGAGCAGCCAGGGGAAGGGGAAGAGCGACGCACTGGAATCCTGGAACCGCTGCTGGATCGAACCTATCTGCGCCCAGCGCTTCTGGGGGCCCGCGGCGCTGCGGCCAGGCCTTGGGCAATCGCTGACAACGGGGATATTCGGTAGCAAGCAAGCCGTCAATCCGTGATTTTTGTCGCGACTCTTCAAACATCTTGAGGACACCCCATGGCCCCGGCCCGTCGCGTCGAGGTGCTGCCCCTGGAGGGAAGCACCGCCGGCCGCACCTTCTTCTGCCATCCCCAGCCCAGTGATGCGACCCAGATCGCCGAGCTGGCCCCCGACCAGCCCTGTGAATTGTTCTGTCACCGGCTCCAGACCGATCAGATCATCCTGATGCGCGGCTCCCTCGACCTGGTGGTGCTCCAGGGCCGCCGCCTGCAGCGCATCACCCTGAGGGAGGACGAGCCCAAGCTGGTGCGCATCCCCCGGGCGTTCCCCACGGCGCCATCACCGTTGGCCGCCGCTCGGCCACGGTGGTCAACGCCGTGCTGCGCCATGGCCCATCCGACCCGCGGGATGTCCTTCCCCGGAGGGTGCCGGCGTCGTTGATGGACCAATGGCGACAACTCATGCGCGAGTGCGGCGCCCCTGAGGAATGATGGAACCACGGGCCCTTCGCAGGCGTTCGGATGGCCCTCAGTTTCCAGGAACTTCAGCAGCAGCTGCGTCAGCGCTCGCCCCAGCGGCGGGGTGAGGACGACACCAGCGATCTGCTGGTGGTGCCGTCGCTGTCTTTTGAGCCCCGGGAGCTGGCCCTGGTGAGCGGCGTCCATCATTACGAGGAGCGAGCGCTGTTCGAGTTGATGCGCCTGCGCAATCCGCACACGCGCCTCACCTACCTGAGCAGCACCCTGCTCAGCGAGCTGGTGGTGGAGGCGGTGCTGGAGCTGATGCCCGGCATGCCCGCGGCCCATGCCCGCCGGCGCCTGGCGCTCTTCGACACGGGCGATGCCTCCAGCCGGCCCCTCACCGCCAAGCTGCTGGAGCGACCGGTGTTGCTGCGGCGGATCCGTGAGCAGCTGCGGCCCGAGCGCTGCGTGATCAGTTGCTTCATGGTCACGGCGCTGGAAAAGGAGCTTTCCGAACGGCTGCAGATTCCCCTGCTGGGCACCGATCCGGCCCTGGCCCCCTGGGGCAGCAAACGGGGCAGCCGGCGGCTGTTCGCCCGCTGCGCTGTGCCCCATCCC
The DNA here is from genome assembly GCF_047395825.1 of Cyanobium sp. ATX-6F1. Classification (NCBI taxonomy): domain Bacteria; kingdom Bacillati; phylum Cyanobacteriota; class Cyanophyceae; order Synechococcales; family Prochlorococcaceae; genus Cyanobium; species Cyanobium sp. ATX-6F1. The sequence goes on from NZ_JBCEBF010000004.1 coordinate 13,486, forward strand.
CCCGGCAGCGAGCTGGTGCACGACCTGGACGCCCTGGCGGAGGCCACCGCGGAACTTTGGGAGGCCCATCCGGAGCTGGAGCGGGTGGTGGTGAAGCTGAACGAGGGTTTCAGCGGCGAGGGCAATGCCTGCCTGGATCTGGCACCCCTGGCCCTCGCTCAGCATTCAGCCGAGGCCCGGCGGCGCCGGCTGCGACTGGCCCTGGAGGTTCTGCCGATGCCCCCGCCGGAGTGGCGCGACTTGCTGGTGGAGCAAGGGGCGCTGGTGGAGGCCTGGCTGCAGGGGGCGAGGCGATCAGCTCGCCGAGCGTGCAGGGAATGGTCCATCCCGACGGCACGGTGGAGGTGCTCTCCACCCATGAGCAGGTGCTGGGGGGGCCAGCGGCCAGACCTACCTCGGCTGCCGATTCCCCGCCGCTGACGCCTACCGCAGCGCGCTCCATCGCCATGGCCGGGTGGTGGGGGAGGCCCTGGCCGCCGAGGGTGCCCTTGGGCGCTATGCCGTTGATTTCATCGCCCGCCGCCAGGACGGCGTGTGGGACCTGCAGGCGATCGAGGTGAACCTGCGCCAGGGGGCACCACCCACCCCTTCCTGGCCCTGCGTTCCTCCACCAACGGCTGGCTCGACCCAGCCAGCGGGCTGTTCCACGCGCCCACGGGCCTGCCCCTGTTCTATGAGGCCACCGACAACTTCTGCGATCCGCGTCTGAAGGGTCTGCTGCCGATCGACCTGATCGACATCGCCTGCGAGGCGGGCCTGCACTACGACCCAGCCGAGCTGCGGGGAAGTGTGTTCCATCTGCTGGGGTGCCTGTCGGAATTCGGCAAGCTGGGGCTCACGAGCATCGGCCGCAGCCCCGAGGAGGCGGCCCAGCTCCATGCCGCCACCACCGAGCGCTTGGCACGGGCCGCCCAGGAGCTTCAGGCTGGGGCGCTGACCTCCTGAGAACACACCCCCAGAAACAACCATGGCCGTTCGCACGATCCTGCTGGAGGGGGACCCGCGCCTGCGGCGGGTCGCCGAACCTGTGAACCCGGAGTCGATGTCAGATCCCGCCCTCCAGGCGCTGATCGACGACCTGCGCGACACCATGGCGGCCGCCGAGGGTGCCGGCCTGGCGGCCCCCCAGATCGATGTGAATCTGAGGGTGGTGATCTTCGGAATCACCGTTAACCGCCGCTACCCCGAGGCGCCGCCGATCCCGGAGACGGTGTTGATCAATCCGCTGATCACACCCCTGGGTGAGGAGCTCGAGCGCCGCGAGGAGGGTTGCCTGAGCGTGCCGGACCGGCGGGCGCCTGTGAGCCGTTGGGCGCGCATTCGCTACCGCGGCTTCGATGGCCTGGGGCGCCTGATCGAGCGGGAGGTGGAGGGCTTCCATGCCCGGGTGGTCCAGCACGAGGTCGACCACCTCGATGGGGTTTTGTTTCCTGATCGCCTTGAGGCCTCGGCCTAGGCCCTCAGGGGGCCAGCAGCGCCTCCTCGTCGACGGCATCGATCTGCTCGGGCCGCAGGTACTGCTCGGCGTAGCGCTTGTAGACCCCGGAGCGGATGAACAGGGCGAACAGATCGGGGTCGATGTGCTGGTCCTTTTTCATGAAGCCCATGATCTTCAGGGCCTGGGAGAGGGTCTTGCCCTTCTTGTAGGGGCGATCGACGGCGGTGAGCGCCTCGAAGATGTCGGCGATCGCCATCATCCGCGCCACCTCGCTCATCTCCTCGCGCTTGAGGCGCTTGGGGTAGCCGGTGCCGATCATCGTTTCGTGGTGGCCGCCGGCGATCTCCGCCACCTGGCTCATGTGCCGCGGGAAGGGCAGGACCGAGAGCATGCGGATCGTCTGGATGATGTGCTCGTTGATCTTGAAGCGCTCCTCAGCCGAGAGCGTGCCCCGGGCGACGGAGAGGTTGTAGACCTCGCCGCGGTTGTAGAGCAGTTCGGGGGCGTCCACCTTGAAGCCGTAGGGGTTGTCCGCCTCGATGGCCGTGCTGCCTGCGGGGCGCTCGATGCGGTGTTCGGGTTTGTCCGCCAGCAGGGGCTCGATGGCGGGCACGGGCACCGCCGGCTGCAGTTGCTTGCGCAGCAGTTCCTCGGTGGAGACACCGAGGCGGTCGTCGAGGGTGCGCCGCCAGGTGCGGGCGGCGATGGCGTTGAGCCGCTCGATCCGATCGGGGGCCATGAACTCGCCTCCCTGGTTGCATTCGGCCACGAAGGCGAAGTCGTCGTCGAGCTGGGCGAGTTCGGAGTCGCGCTCGGCGGCCAGGGCGGTGGCGTCACCGCCGGCGGCCAGCTGCTCCCAGTAGCGGAGTTCCGCATCGCGCTTGAGCACCTCGAAGCGCATGCGCACCTCGTGGATGCGGTCGTAGATGGTTTCGAGCTTGGTGGCCTTGTCGACCACGAATTCCGGCGTGGTGACCTTGCCGCAATCGTGCAGCCAGGCGGCCACATGCACGGTCTCCCATTGCCCTTCATCGAGCTGGAAGTCTTTGAAGGGGCCGTCGCTGCTCTCGCAGGCGGCGGAAGCGAGCATCTTGGTGATCTCCGGCACCCGGAAGCAATGGCCGCCGGTGTAGGGGCTCTTGGCGTCAATCGCGTTGGCGATCAGCTCGATGAAGGACTCGAACAGGGCCTTCTGGGCGCGGATCAGTTCCCGGGTCTCGAGGGTGACCTCGGCCGTGCTTGAGAACGCCTCGGTGAAGGCCACCAGTGAGGTTTCCGGTGCTTCGTCGAACCAGAGCAGCAGTAGACCCAGAAGCTGCTTTTCCCTGTTCTGCAGGGGAACGGCCAGGTAGGGGGCGTTCTGCAGTGTGAGGGCCTCGGCCAGCTGTTTCTCCACGGCTGAGCCCTGGTCGCTGATCGTGCCCTGGAGCACCTTGCGGGCATCCTCCAGGCCAAATTTGCGCTCAATGGCCTCCGACGCCAGTTGTGTGGGAGGGAGGTTCAAGGGCTGTTGGTCGGCCCCCATGGCCTGCACGGAATCAAGGCTGTCGCCCCCTTCATTGAGCAGGAACAGGGCCCCACCCTTGGCCTTGGTGTTGAGAATCGATTCCCCCAGAATCCGCTCCAGCAGACGCTCGAAATTGGGCTCCGAGGCGATCGCGGCGCTCACCGAAAGGAAGCGACGGATCGTTGATTTCATGCCGTCGATGGTGAGCGACAGGTCGTCCACCTCTTTGACGATCGAGCGGGAGGCCGGGCGATCGGAGAAATCGAAGTTGCGCACGGCCTCCGCCTCCTCCGAGAGGCGCCGCAGGCTGGCGGTGACACGGCGGGAGATCAGGATCACCAGCGGCAGGGCGATGGCGATCGCCAGCAGGGTGGAGAGGATCGAATCACGGCGCAGGGTTTTGGCTCCCTCCAACAATTCCTCGTCGGGGACGGCCACCACCAGATAGAAACTCCTGCCGGAGACCAACGGGATTTTCGCGACGGCCAGTTGCCAGTTGGCGCCACCCAGGCGTAACTGGCGCTCCACCAGCTTGGTTCCGCCATTCAGTTCGGCGATGATGGGGGGAAGATTTTTCCTGCCTGGTTCAGCACCGGCACCTGCACCTCAGAGAGCGTGCCCAGATCTTTGAGCAACTGATTGCGGGCGTCCCGGTCGGGCATCTGGGCGAAATCGTCCAGGGCGACCACTCTGTTTTGGGCATTCACCAGGGCAAGCTTCGTGCCCGGGGTGATGCGTTGACGTTTCAACAGGGCACTGACTGTGGAGAGGCGCAAGTCCGCCGCCAGCACCGCCTGGCCGTCGGGGGCTCGCTGGGCCAGGGTGACCCCGAGGCGGCCTGTGCTGGCAAAGCGATAGACCTTGGTTGTGATCGGCTTGGGGGTGACGATCGCGGCCTTGAACCAGGGGCGGGTGCGCGGGTCGTAGGTCGAGAACTCCGGTGCCAGCTCCGTCCTCATGAGCTTGAGTTGCTTGTCGAACAGCCAGACCCGGGCCACATTGCGGGCTCCCGTGCGCTCGTTCGTCTGCAGCACGTACTGGGCCTCCTGGGGAGCCTTGAACAGGGTGCGGTCGACGTCGTCCCAGATGTACCGCAACAGGAAGCGGTCGCCATTGGCGTAGCCAGCGAGATAGGAGGTGGCCGCCGGCGTGCTCTGCAGGGCGTCACGCAGGGCGGGAACGAAGCTGAGCCGCTGGGGCAGTGTGCGGACGTTGCCGAGGGGCGCGAGACGCTCCAGGTTGTGTTGCGCCCCTTTGATATCGAGCAGCAGTTGCACTTCCGCCGAGGTCTTGGCCGCCGCCGCGGCCATCAGTTGGCGGTTGGCCTTGAGCAGCAGGTCGCTGCTGCGCTGGTAGGAGGTGATCGCGATGCCCACGCCTGTGAGCAGAACCACGGGCACGAACAGGGCCGAGAGTCCAACGTGGAGGCGCAGGCGGCTGAGCATGGGCTTCAACAACGAAACAACTCCCGGCGTGGAGGCGCCAAGGAGATGGCTCTGAGGCTAATAGCACCGATCGGAATCGTCTGTCCGGACACGTCCCGAGTGGCAGGTCGTACTGTGGTTTCTAAACAGCTAACCAGTCAGGTAAGCCCATTGGGGTGATTTCACAGGCTCTACCCGCCTTGATCATGGCCTTCTCCGTGGCGACCTCAGGAGCAGCGGCGAAGGCGGAGACGCTGGAGGCAGCGACTCTGGCGGCTGTGCTGGAACGCCACGGCTGCGGCGGCGCCATCCCAGAGCGCCCCCTGGGGAGTCCCCCCCTCAGCCGCTCGGAGGCAGCGGCCCTGCTGGAAATCTGCCTGGAGCGATCCCCCCTGAGCGACGGGCTGCTGCGCCTGCGGGAGAAGTTCGCCCTGGAGCTGAAGCAGCTGGAGGCAACGGCCTTCTCCACCACCACGACCCTCTCGGGCGTCAGCAATTTCGTGCTGGGGAGTACCGCCTATGGGGGTGATGTGGCCGCCAACCTGCCGGGCACCACCCCCGGCAACAGCCCCCGCGACGCCGTCAGCTTCAACTACGAACTCAGACTGATTCTCAACACCAGCTTCACCGGCAAAGACCTTCTGTTCAGCCGGCTCCGCTCGGGCAATTTCAACGCCAGCGCCTTTGATGGCACACCGGTGCGGCTCTCGAAGATCGATGCGGCCTACAGCCCCACGATCATCGGGGCCGACGGCCTTGCCGTGGCGGCGGCGAACGTGGTGCGCCTGGACCGTCTCTCCTACCGCTTTCCGGTCGGCCAGGAGTTCACGTTCCTGGTGGGGCCCCTGAGCCGGAACCATGACACCCTGGCGATCATCCCCTCGGTGTACGGCACCCGGGGCGGCCCGCTCCTGGAGTTCTTCACGTTCTATGGAGCTCCGGCGGTCTACAACAAAGCCACCGGGGCCACCCTGGCGGCGATCTGGCGCCAGGAGGTGCCCAGGGGGCGGGGCCGCTGGGGGGCGTCGGTGAGCTACGTGGCCCAGCGGGGCGGGTCTGGGGATCCTGCCGCTGGCGGTCTTTTCAATGGCAACAGCGCAGCGAACCTCACGGCCCAGGTCGGCTACCAGGCGCCCCAGTGGGCCCTGGCCGCCGCCTTCCGGAGCGGCCAGGCGGGTACCCGAGCCAACGTGGGCACCACCTTGGGCAGCGCGATTCTGGCGGCCGGCGACGGTGGGACGTCCGGATCGAGTCTGAATCTCGCGCTCAGTGGCTACTGGCAACCGCAAAGCAGCGGCTGGATCCCCTCAATCAGCGCCGGCTGGGGCAGCAGCTGGATCCACCAGAACGCCGACGCCTTCCCCACGCCCCAGCCCCTGAATGCCCTCACCAATGTCCGCTCCAGCCGCTCCTGGTCGGTGGCCCTGGAGTGGAAGGATGCACTGGCCAAGGGTTACACCCTGGGGGCGGCCGTGGGCCAACCCACCCAGGCCTCGGGCCTGCGCACGGGCCGGGTGGCCGATGGCAATTTTGCCTTCGAGCTCTGGTATGCGCTGCCGATGAGCGACAGGATCACGGTCACCCCAGCCGTCTTCTATCTGAGTCGGCCCTTCGGCCAGCTGACCCGCAACGCCTCCGGCGCCCAGAACGCCGACGGCCGCTTTACCGACCTGGGGGTGCTGCTGCAGACCGCGATCAGGTTCTGAACCCAGCACGGCCTTACGTAGGGATGGTTACCTTTGTCTCAGATCAGGCATCCTGTCGAGGCAGCCCAAGGAACCCTCTCTTCGGCGACGTCGCTGAGCATGCCTTGCCCATGGCCCCCACCCAGACGAGGCGCCCATTGCCCCCCATGCCTACCGATACCCTTCAGGCCACCCCCAGCCGGGCTGATTTCAGCCTCAGGCCCTACATGGCCAGCAACGACTGGTGGGCCAGCTGGCAGCTGATCAATACGTTGGTGCCCTTCGGCTTGCTGTGGTGGGCGATCGGTCCAGCCGTGCGCAGCTCCCTCTGGCTGGCGGTGCCGATCGTGGTGCTGATGGTGCTGCTTTCAGCGCGCTGCTTTTCATTGATGCATGATTGCGGCCACGCCTCGTTGTTCAGCTCGCCGAAGGTGAATCGGGCCGTGGGATTTCTGCTCGGGGTGATCAATGCCATCCCCCAGTACCCCTGGTCGCGGGGCCACGACTACCACCACCGCCACAACGGCAACTGGGAGCTTTACCGGGGGCCATCAGCGCTGATCACCACAGGCCAGTTTCTGGCGTTAAGCCCTCGCCGCCAGTGGTTCTACGCCTTCCTGCGCCAGCCGCTGATGCTGATTCCCGGGGGATTCTTCTATCTGATCATCAAGCCACGGCTGGCTTTGGTGCTGGGCCTGGTGGGGCTGGTGCGCCATGGCCTCGATTGCCGCCGGGAAGATCCCTCCAGCACCGTGGCGGCGATCTTCGCGAGCTACCGCAGCCGCCACTGGTACACCACCGGAGAATTCTGGGATCTGCTGGGCAACAACATCTGTGTGCTCAGTCTCTGGGCGCTGATGGGCCACTGGCTGGGCCTTGGGCTGTTCTGGAGCGTCTATTCGATCGTGATGGCCTGCTCGGCGGCGATCTTCATCTGCATCTTCTTCGTGCAGCACAACTACGAGGGCTCCTATGCCCACCGCAGCGAGGATTGGAGCTACCTCAAAGGGGCGATTGAAGGCTCCAGCTACCTGAAGATGCCGGCGCTGCTCAATTGGTTCTCCGCCGACATCGGCTACCACAACATGCACCACCTCTCGGCGCGGATCCCCAATTACCGCCTGCGGGAGGCCCACCAGGCCAACGCCCACCTGCTCACAGGGGTGCACACCCTGCGGCTTGCCGAGATCCCGAACTGCTTCAAGTTCATCCTCTGGGATCCAGCCACCGACAGCCTCACCTCGATTGAGGCGGTTCGCCAGCAGGCGGCGCTCGGTTTCAAGGGCTCCAACCTTCCTGAGCTCCCCACGGCGGTGGGGGCCTCAGGCGTGAAGGGACGTGAAGAGGCTGGCCAACGGGGGCCGCCACGGCAAGGTGAATTGATCCCCAAAGGAGGGTCATGGCGCTCGCCGAACTGGAAAGGCTGGTGGATGAGGCCGAGGCCGATGGCGCCCTGCGCCGGGCCCTGAAGCATTGCCGCAGCAGCCACGAGCTCGTGCTGGCGGCTCGGCGGCTGGGGTACCGAATCACCCGCGAAGACCTGATCCAATCCCGCCTCGAGGGGCCGGCGACCAGGCCGCGCTCAGAACTTCGCGCGTAGCAGCAGCAGCGCCCCGAGGAACAGGGGCACGTTGATCACGGCGGCGATCAGCAGCACCGCGCTGCCCCAGCTGGGCTGACCGATGCGCTCGGCAGCCCAGAGAAAGGTGCCATCCACCACCACCAGAGCCAGCAGCCAGGCCACCGGGAAGCGGATCGAGGCCCGCGGCGGCGGTGATGAGGGATCAGGGGCGGGCTCAGCCATGGGCGGCGGCGACCATTGAACGGGTTGGGGACAGTCTGAGGCTGGTGAGCCACGACAGCCCCACCAGCAGCGCCGAGCACCACAGGCAGGCCTGCAGGCCGCCCACCAGGAACAGGGCACCGGAGAGCAGGGTGCCCAGCAAACGGCCCGCGGCATTGGCCATGTAATAGAAGCCCACGTTGAGGCTCACCGATTCGGCGTCGGTGTAGGCCAGCACCATGTAGCTGTGGATCGAGGAATTCATCGCGAACACCGCCCCAAAGGCCACGAGCCCCACCACAATCGCCAACCCCGGCTGGGCCACCTCGCGCCAGAGCGCCACGGCGATCAGGGCCGGTATTGCCGTGAGCACCGCACTCCAGAACTGCACCGCTGAAGGCCCCGGCGGGCCGCCGCTGCCCCAGGCCCGGCGCAGGGCGGGCGTGGAACCCTGGATGATCCCGTAGCCGATCACCCACAGGCCCATAAAACCGCCCACCTCCCAGAATCTCCAGCCCAGGGCGGCCTCGAGGAACACCGGCAGGGCCACCACGAACCACACGTCGCGGGCGCCGAACAGGAAGAAGCGGGCCAGCGAGAGGATGTTGATGCCGGCGCTCTTGGCGAACAGGGCCGAGAAGGCCGGCTTATGCTTCATTCTGCCGATTTCATCCGGCAGCACCAGGGTGCCGAGCAGGGCCAGGAACAATCCGCCGGCCATGCCCGCCACCGAAGTGGCGAATCCGAAGCTGGTGAGCAGCACGCCGCCCAGGAAGAAGCCCACCCCCTTGAGGGCGTTCTTGGAGCCGGTGAGCAGGGCCACCCAGCGGAACAGTCGCTGCTCCACTTGGCTTGGTTCGCCTGGGGTTTCCGGCACCACCTCCCCTGCGACCACGGTCTTGATGGCGCTCTTGGCGCTCATCTTGTTGAGGTCCTTGGCGATGCCGCTGATCGCCTGGGCGCCCATCACATAGAGCAGGGAGAACAGCTTCGGCCAGCTGGCTGAGACCGGCACCAGCATCAGCAGGGCGATGATCTGCAGCACCAGGCCGGCCCAGAGGGTGAGCCGCAGACCGAAACGGGCCCCCAGCCAGCCGCCGTAGAGGTTGGTGACGATGCCGAAGAACTCGTAGAACAGAAACAGGAAGGCGATCTCCAGGGTGGAGTAGCCGAGCTGGTGAAAGTGGAAGATCACCAGCATGCGCAGGGCGCCATCGGTGAGGGTGAAGGCCCAGTAGGAGGCGGTGACGACCGCGTACTGCTCCAGCGCCGTGAGCTGTTTCATGACCCGGCAGCTTCAAGTGCTGCCACATGGCAGGCGAGATCGGCCAGGCGGCAGCTGTAACCCCACTCGTTGTCGTACCAGGTGTAGACCTTGAGCTGGGTGCCGCCCGTCACCAGCGTCGAGGGGGCATCGACGATCGCGCTGCGCGGGTCGTTGACGTAGTCGATCGACACCAGCGGCCGCTCCTCGCAGCCCAGGATTCCCTGCAGCGCTCCGGCGGCAGCGGCGGCAAAGGCGGCATTCACCTCCTCAACGCTCACCGCGCGCTCCAGCTCGAACACCGCATCGGTGATCGAGGCATTGAGCATGGGCACCCGCACCGCATGGCCGTTGAGTTTGCCCTGGAGCTCCGGGAAGATCAGGCCGATCGCCTTGGCCGAACCGGTGGTGGTGGGGATCAATGAGCTGGTGGCGGAGCGAGCCCGGCGCAGGTCGGATTTGAAGCTGTCGATCACCACCTGGGTATTGGTGATGTTGTGCAGAGTGGTGATCGAGCCGTGGCGAATGCCGAAGCTCTCGTGCACCACCTTCACCACCGGTGCCAGGCAGTTGGTGGTGCAGGAGGCGGCGGTGAGCAGGCGGTGGAGGCTGGGGTTGTAGAGCGCGTGGTTGATGCCGAACACCACGTTCAGTGCCTCCTCGCCGGCGATCACCCCCTTCACCGGGCAGGCCACGATCACCCGCTTCAGGCCCGCCGCGCTGAAGTAGGGCTCGAGGGTTTCGGGCGTTTTGAACTTGCCGCTGCACTCGAGCACCAGGTCCACCCCGGCATCCAGCCAGGGCACGGCGCTGGGGTCCTTGTGGCGGCTGTAGCTCACGGTGGTTCCGTCCACCTGAAAGCCCTGGGGCACGGTGGGATCAGCGGCCACTGCCCGATCCCAGCGGCCATGCACGGAGTCGAATTCGAGCAGATGGGCGGCGGTGGCGGCATCACCGGCCGGGTCGTTGACATGCACCAGCGCAATGCCGGGCCTGCCCCAGAGGGCACGGAACACGAGGCGGCCGATGCGGCCGAAACCGTTGATGCCGAGGCGCATGGGAACGAAGCAGGTGAGCAGCGCCTGTGGTCGGCGGGCGTAACCTAGATCAAATCTGCTTGATTGATCAAGAGGAGTTGATGAATGACGGTGTCCCTGCCCGCCGGGTCCCCTGCGCTCCAGTCCAACCAGGCTCGGTCCCTGCTCAAGGCTCTCTCTGACCCCCTGCGTTTGCGCGTGATCGAAGCCCTCGCCAATGGCGAGAAGTGCGTCTGCGACCTCACGGCTGAGCTCGATCTGGCCCAGTCCAAGCTCTCCTTTCACCTCAAGGTGCTCAAGGAGGCGGGGCTGTTGGCTGACCGCCAGGAGGGCCGCTGGATCTACTACCGCCTGGAGCCGGCCGCCATCGAGGCCCTGCGCTCCTGGCTTGCGGATCTGGCCAGCCGTTGCGGCGCCAGCGCGCCCCCATGCGGCTGAACCATCCCCCGGTGCTGGCCAAGTTGAGGCCCCTTGATCGAGGTGCCGGCCCTGGTGAGCCTGGTTTATCTCTCGCTGACGCTGCGGCGGCGCCTCCAGCGCTTGGCCTGAGGCAGGGTTCATCAAGGCTTAAACCGTCGTTAAACCATCAATCGCATTTGATCAATCAGGGTGATCGGGCTGGCGCCCTCCCGTCCCATGCTTCGCTTCCGTCGCCCCTCCTCACCCGGCCGCCATTCAGCTCGTGTCGCTGCTGCCACGCGCCTGATCGCCGCCACGGTCTTGGCCCTGCTCGCACCGCTCGCGCAGACCCAACCCGCCCGGGGCCAACAGGCCACGCCCCCCACGGTGCGCATCACCGGATCGAGCACGGTCTACCCGATCATCCAAGCCGCCATCGCTGCCTTCCAGCGCACGGAGGCCGGCAAGGGGTCCCGCTTTGATCTGGTGGAATCGGGTACCAGCGGCGGCCTGCGTGATCTCTGTGCCGGTCGGGTGCCGATGGCCAATGCCTCGCGGCCGATCAGCTCCACTGAACTCAAGGCCTGTGAGCGGAAAGGGGTGCGCTTCTTCGAGCTGCCCCTCGCCTTCGATGCCCTCACCGTGGTGGTGAACCCGCGCAACACCTGGGCCCAGGCGATCACCACCCAGGAACTCTCCCGGCTGTGGCAGCGACGCGCCCAGGGCCGCATCATGCGTTGGAATCAGGTCAACCCCCAGTGGCCCGCACGGCCGATCCGGCTCTGCGGACCCGGTAGCGATTCAGGCACCTTCGACTACTTCAACAAGGCGATCAACGGCTCCGCCACTGATTCACGCCGCGACTACACCGCCAGCGAAGACGACAACGTGGTGGTCAACTGTGTGGCCAACGACCCCCATGCCCTCGGTTATCTGGGCTATGGCTGGTACGTCGCCCATGCCCAGCGGTTAAGGGCTCTGAAGGTTCAGGCGGGTCAGGTGGCGGTGGCACCTTCGGCGGAGAGCGTGTTCGATGGCAGCTACGAACCGCTCTCCAGGCTCCTGTTCATCTACGTCAACGAACGGGCGCTCAAGGAACAAGACCTGCTGCGGCGCTTCATCGGTTACCTGTTGGTGAACGACACCCAACTGGTCGAGAAGGCACGGTTCATTCCCCTGCCGGGCAGCACCAATCAGGTGGTGGAAGCCAAGCTCTACCGCCAGATCACCGGCACATCCTTCGGCGGTGAACTTCCGATCGGCCTGACGGTTGGCGAGGCCATACGGCGCAGTTTTGCTCAAACCAAGCGACCTGCTTACCGCTGAGGCGAACCGGGGGCTCCGGTCCAGCGCTCTCCACCGGATAGCCCTCCGCTTTCCAACGGCTCAGACCGCCGCGCAGGTTGGCTACTTGCCTCAGGCCGGCTTTGCTCAGTTGCTGGGTGGCCAGGGCCGAGCGGCTGCCGGAATGGCAGAGCACCACCGTCGGGCGATCGGTGGGGATTTCTGGGCTGCGGGCCTCCAACTCCGGCAGGGGGATCAGCTGGCTGCCGGGAATGTGGCCATCGGGGCCGTCGTATTCCTGCCGCGAGCGCACGTCCACCAGGTTGAGGGCGCTGAGGTGGGCGGCCACCCATTCAGGGATCAGTTCCGGCAACCCGGCGTAGCTGCGCCGGATCGGCGCCCAGTCCTGGTCGTCCGCTCCGCTGGCGGGCTCTAGGGGCTCACCGCAGCGCAGATTCGCCGGCAGGGCCTGGGCGATGCGGTGGGGGTGGGGGAGACGCAGGTTCTCCATCGACCCGACGAAGTCGCGCTCATCGGCGCCGCCCCCCAGGCGGGCGTTGTAGGCCCGTTCCTCAGCCACGGAGCTGACGCAGCGGCCGGCGTAGTCGTGGCCCGGGTAGAGCAGGCAGGCCTCTGGCAGCGACAGGATCTGCTCGGTGATCGAGCGGTAGAGGTTGTGGGGGTTGCCCTGCTGGAAATCACAGCGACCGCAGCCGCGGATCAGCAGCGCATCACCGGTGAAGGCGAGGCTCTGGTTGTCGAGCACATAGGTGAGGCAGCCGTCGGTGTGGCCCGGGGTGGCGCGCACCTCCAGAAAGCGGCCGCCGAAGTTCACCCGATCGCCATCGCTCAGGGGCTTGGTCACGTTGCTGGCACGCACCTTGGCCGATAGTCCGATGGCGCAGCCCGTGGCCCGCCGCATCAGCCAGGCGCCGCTGATGTGGTCGGCGTGGGCGTGGGTGTCGAGGCAGGTGACCAGATCGATCTCCAGCTCCTCGATCAGGGCCAGATCTCGGCTGTGCTGTTCGAACACCGGATCAATCAGCACCCCCTCGCGTGCCCCCACGTCTGCGAGTAGGTAGGTGTAGGTGCCGGTGTCGGCGTCGAAGAGTTGACGCAGCAGCAGCTCGCCGCCACCGGCGGCGGCCCGCAGCGAGAAAGGGGGGCGACGGCCATGGTGGATCTGACAGCCCGGGCCAGGGAGCTTAGGCCTGTGGCCCCAGCCAGGTGGGTCTTGAGCACGAACACCAAGAGGGAGCCGTCAACTGAAGGACGTTTTGGGGCAGGCTTTGATCGATCGACCTAAGGCGGCAGCGATGGTTGCCGATGGACGCCCCTCATTGCTGTGAAGAGCCACGTGCCTTGCCATGGCTCGTGCCAACCCAGATGGGTTCAGGGTTGGGCGATCTCGACCGTGAGTTGGATCGGTGCTCCGTTCCTGTTGGTGAGCTGCAGCTGCACGCGGTAGGGCAAAGCCCCCATCGGTGGATTCGTGGCTGTGAAGGTGCGACTGGTGGGTTGGTAGGTGAGCCAGCTGGGCAAGGCCCCGCCTCCGGGCTGAGTCGCTTCGGAGGGACCACCGAGGTCCACATCGGGGAAGCGCTCCAGCAGAAGTTGTCGCGGAACCTGATAGCTGAAGCCCAGGCCCTGCTGCCGCGTCGCCGCCAGGGCCATCGCCTCGCTGCGTGCTTGCTGCACCGTCCCAGCCCGTAAGCCCTCAGCCAAGTTGGAGGGTTTCGCCCCAGGCATGGGGCCCACTTCCCCACCGCCGCCACCCGGTGGGACCACGGCCGGGCCGCCACCGGGCCTGGAAGGTCGGGTGGGCATGAGGCCGATTTCGCCACCGCCACCACCCGGTGGGATCACAGCCGGGCCACCACCGGGCTTGGAGGGCCTTGTGGGCATGAGCCCGATTTCGCCACCGCCGCCACCAGGGGGATCACCGCCGGGCCGCCACCGGGCCTGGAGGGCCTTGTGGGCATGAGGCCGATTTCTCCACCACCGCCACCTGGTGGGATCACCGCCGGGCCACCACCGGGCCTGGAGGGCCGTGTGGGCATGAGCCCGATTTCGCCACCGCCGCCACCAGGCGGGATCACGGCCGGGCCGCCACCGGGCCTTGAGGGCCGGGTGGGCATGAGTCCGACTTGTCCGCCACCGCCACCAGGGGGATCACCGCCGGGCCGCCACCAGGTCTGGAGGGCCGCGTGGGCATGAGCCCGACTTCTCCACCGCCGCCACCCGGTGGGATCACAGCAGGGCCACCACCGGGCCTGGAGGGCCGTGTGGGCATGAGGCCGATTTCTCCACCGCCGCCACCGGGCGGTATCACGGCCGGACCGCCACCAGGTCTGGAAGGCCGAGTTGGCATGAGGCCGATTTCTCCGCCGCCGCCACCAGGTGGGATCACAGCCGGTCCGCCACCGGGTCTGGATGGAAGCCCGGGCATGAGGCCCACTTCTCCGCCGCCGCCGCCACCAGGTGGGATCACGGCCGGACCACCGCCGGGTCTGGATGGAAGGCCAGGCATGAGTCCGACTTCTCCGCCACCGCCACCCGGGGGGATCACAGCAGGACCACCACCAGGTCTGGATGGAAGCCCAGGCATGAGGCCCACTTCTCCACCACCGCCACCAGGGGGATCACGGCCGGGCCACCACCGGGCCTGGAGGGCCGCGTGGGCATGAGTCCCACTTCTCCGCCACCGCCACCAGGGGGATCACAGCCGGGCCACCACCAGGCCTGGAGGGTCGGGTGGGCATGAGCCCGATTTCTCCACCACCGCCACCTGGCGGGATCACGGCCGGGCCGCCACCGGGCCTGGAGGGCCGAGTGGGCATGAGCCCGATTTCGCCGCCACCGCCACCAGGCGGGATCACAGCAGGGCCGCCACCGGGCCTGGAGGGCCGCGTGGGCATGAGGCCGATTTCGCCGCCACCACCACCAGGCGGGATCACAGCAGGACCGCCACCAGGCCTGGAAGGCCGTGTGGGCATGAGCCCGATTCCTCCACCCCCACTGCCGCCTCCGCCATTCCCGCCGCCACTGCCTCCACCGGCGTTGCCACCTCCATTTCCGCCACCGCCATTTCCTCCGCCACCGCCCGGTCGCCCTTGCCCGGCGCCATTGCCGGGGCCGCTGCCGTCCCCGGGACCACCCGCCCCGCCGCCTGTGCCAGGGATGAGGTTGGCTCCGCCGCCGAGGTTGGCTCCGCCACCACCGCCACCCTCTGGCTTGCCGCCTCCGTCAGGCTTGCCGCCACCATCGGGCTTCCCGCCACCGCCCGGTCGCCCTTGCCCGGCGCCATTGCCGGGGCCGTTGCCGTCACCGGGACCACCTGCCCCGACCGCCGGTGCCAGGGATGAGGTTGGCGCCGCCGCCGACGTTGGCGCCGCGACCGCCGCTATTTCCGCCTCCATTGCCATTGCCATTGCCATTGCCACCAGCACTCCTGTTGCTGAGGCCGTCACCGACCCTGGGACGAACGCCAGGGGTGGCGCTGGAGAGGGCTTGCTTCCCGAGCGGAGCGGCGCCGCGGCTCTGGAGACGGCTGCCAACAGGTGTGCGGGCGCCGCCTGCGATCAGGGCCGGTGGCTTGAGCCCGGTGGCGGGGAGCCGGGTGGCATTGATGGCCGCCAGCAGGGATTGACCGCTCTGGATCAGCGCAGCCCGGTTGCTGACGTTGCCGGGCAGAAGGGTGAGGGACCCTTCGATCGGCCGTTGGGTGCCGAGGATCGTGCCGCGCAGGTTGATGGCCTGATCCCGGATGAAGCTGAGATTGCGGAAGCGAGTGGGCTGGATGGCATAGGCCTGGGAGAAGCGCCAGAGGGTGCTGGGATCGAGTCGCAAAGGCACCAGCCAGGAGGAAGGGGCCAGGATCCGCCCGCTTGCTTCCACCTGAATTCCACTCGGATTCACCAGCACGAAGCGGGGACCCGATTGCACCGTGCCGCCGATGAGGGAGGCCCCGCTGGTGCCACGGACGAAGTTCAACAGCACCTGGTTGCTGCTGCCCTGGACCTGGAACAGTTCACCCGGGCTGACGTTGAAACTCTGCCAACGCACCAGGCCGCCTTTGCCGACCACCTGGATCTGACCGTTGGCGCCGGGGATGAGGCCCTGCACATTGGCGCTGCGGCCCCACTGAACTCGGGCAGGGCCTGGCTGGGAAGGGGCAGCCAGGGCACCAGGCTCAGGCCCGCGAGCACACAGAGGGAGATTCGATGCGGCTGGTTTCGGTGTGTCATGGGCTCAGAACCACTTCCTCAGAGACACCCAGACCCGCACGCTGGCATTGAGTCCATCCACGTCGTTGCCGGTGGGGGAATAGAGGTTGTTGCCCAGCGGCCAGGCCACATCCAGCGAGGCGAGCAGATCGCCATGGGTGCCCCATTCCAACCCTAGGCCCGGTCCCCACAGGCCCAGCTGACCCGGCAGCTCCCCATCGGCAAACGAACTCGTCCAACGCCAGATGTAGCCCCCATCCACGAATCCCTTGGCGATCAGATTGCTGGCCAGTTGGTAGCGAAGGGTGAGTTGCCCCGACAGCCCCGAATCTCCGAGGGCCTCACCCGGTGGATAGGCGCGCACACCATTGGGCCAACCAAGGGACATCTTCTCGACGGTGTCGAGGTTGTTGAACGCAACCTGGGCCTGGCTGAACAGTTCGACCGACCAGCGCGAATCGCGGAACATCTGATAACGCCGATAAAGGCCGAACAACTTCCCCCAGGCACCGGCCTTGGCGGCGCCTAATTCATCGAGTTCGGCCTCAAAGGGTCCGTCCAGGCCCAGATTTCCCACCGACAGCGTGAGCAGTCCGCTGTTGATGCCGAGCCCGAACAGGTTGTCCTGGTTGTCGCCCATCAACGTGAAGCGGCCGACCCAGTTGGTGCGGTTGGAGTATTGATAACCGAGGACTTCATCGGTGAAGTGATCGACTTCAGCGCTGACATTCCAGGAAAGGTTCTGTCTGGGGCGCCGCCACAGCACCTGAGACAACCCCACCGAACCGCTGGCGAAGGATCCCTTGTAGTCGAAAGGTGCCTGATCTTTAAGCAGGCGATAATCACTCCAGTTCACCGACCCTGTGGCATTCAGCCCGCCCGGTGTGAGGGGCAAAGTTACATTCGTGCCGGCATAGCGGCTGCCGTACCAGTTCACATTGCCGGAATAGGATGTGAATAGGCTGAGCACCTCGCCGCGGCCCGCTAGGCCGTTGAGGTTCAGCGTGGCTTGCGCCTGATACGGCCCGGTGTCGATCGTGGATTGGTTGTTGAGGTTCAGCTCCCCCTGGACCTGCCGCGTGGCCCGCAGGTTGAGCAACACATCGGTGCTCCCGGCTATGTCCCCTGGCTGGAGCTCGGCCCTGGCCTGGACACCACCGAGGTCGCCCAGCTTGAGCAAAGCACTCTCCAGCTTGTCGAGCCGCAGCGGCTGGCCCTTGCCCACCGCATCGAGCACTGTGGCGATCGCCCAGTTCGAGGAGATCGGGGCCTGGTTGGAGGGGATGCGCACGGCCCCGAGCCGCGCTTCCACCACCGGAGCCACCACCACGCCATCGGCGCGCTGCAGCGGCTCGCCCACGCTGACCAGCAGCTGGGCCCGCTCGTAGGCCGCCTCCAGATCGGCCCGCAGCTTGGCGAGCACCTCCTGGGTGGCGCTCTGGCTGATGTAGCGCTCCTGCAGCGGCTTCAACCAGCCCGGGGTTGGGAGGCTCGAGCCTTCCAGTTCCACGCCCTTGATCGGCGGCGCTGCCGAGGGGACTGAGTCTTGGGGGAGGGCTGCAGGGGTGCCTGGCAGACCTTCGATCAGGGGCTGCTGGGGTTGGAGCTGTTGTTGATCAACCTGGCGCAGCTGGTCACGCCGCTGTTCGTCCTGGATTCGACGCTCCACCCGGCCCGAGGGTTGGGCCCAGCCGGGCGCCACGAGCAGCGCCGAGGAGAGCACGGCGATGGGGCCCACCACATGGGTGATCGGTTTTGAAAAGAGCGTCAATCGTTCCCGGGCGCCGCGGTCAGATTAAAGGCTGGCAACGTCGCCCCAGGTGCGTCCGTCAGGAGTGAGCCATCGGCCGATCCGCCCTGCAGCGCGCCCGCAGGGCGCTGATCAGCTTGCTCACCGCATCGGCTTGCCCCTGCAGCCCAAACGCCTCCCGCTCCACCGCCAGGTTCCCGTGGCCATAACGGGTGGTGAGGATGCCGCTGATCTCCCGCTCCACCACCGGCGCCAGGGTCACCTTCCAGCCGATCGGCCTCAACACCCCGCGGGGGCAACTCTGGGCGGCATGCACCGCCTCGTGCAGCACGGTCTGCCGGCCGATGCCCAGCTCGAACGCCACCGGCGCCACCCAAAGCGTCTTGCTTTTGGCCTCGAACAACCCGTAGATGCCGCTCCGCGGCGGCGCCTGCAGCAGCACGGTGAAGCCCCGTCGCCGCAGCTCTTTCACCAGCGGTTGCAACTCCGCCGGCAGGCTGTCCAGGCGTCTCGGGGCCAATGGCCCAGGGGCCAATGGCCCAGGGGCCAACGGCCCAGGAGCCAACGGCCCTTGCGCCAGAGCGGCAGCCAGCAACAGTGCAATCACGGCCACAGCCCCCCGAGGCGGATCCCGGCCCCCAGGGCGTGAACCATAACTAGTTCAGCCACCGCCGGGACCGCAGCCACCGCTGAGCAGTTCGGCCCGCAAGCCCTGCAGCGGCGGGGAGGCCGGGGCGCGGGGATCGAACAGCAAGGCCCAGGCCATGGGCACTTGCCCGCGGGCCAGCGCCCCCTCCACCGCGCGCTCCCAGGCCCTGGGATCGCGGCCCAGACGAGCCACCAGCTGCTCGCTGGAGCGCAGCACCGGTGCCGCCGCCGCCCGTAGCCGCACGCTGGCGAAGTGGCCGGCGGCTGTTCCGCGCGGGCGCAGGCGCAGCACCGCCAGCTCCCCTGGTTTCAGGGGTGCCAGGGGCCAGGGGATCGCTGTTCCCGCCCGTTGGCTCGCCGGGATCTGTGCGCTCCAGGGCCGCTGTCCGCCGCGCTCGATGCGCAGCTCGCCCAGTGGCTCGGCCACCACCAGGGTGGGCCTGGCGTTCGGCACGGTGCCGCCCACCCGGCCATCGGCGTCGCTCTCCACCCGCGGTGCGATCACGCAGATCTCCGGTTCGCTCTCGGTGGTTGGCGCCGCCCGGGCCCGGTCACCAGGCAGCAGGACCAACAGCAGCATTGCCCCCAGAGTGATGCGCCGCCAAGGTTCCGCGCGCCCCGCTGGGAGCGATGGAGCTTGATGGCGTCGGCGTTGGGGCAACAACGGCTTGGGATCGATCTCCCCATGCTGACGACCCGGAGGACGGCCCTACGATTTGGTTTCTGGTCTGGATCGGCCACCCATGCTGGCCGTCTGCGCCGCCCTGCTGCAGCTCAAGGGTGAACCCCTGGCCGGCGGCGTCCCCAGCGGTGGCGCCACCGTGCCCCTGGAGCGGGCCGCAGACGGCGACACCCCGGTGCTCAACCTGCGCACGGATCGAGGCAGCCTGCGGCTGTTGCTTGACACGGGGGCCTCCTCGTCGATGGTCACCCCCGCAGCGGCCCGGCGCCTGGGGCTCCGTTCCGAGCCCGTGCCCCCCGCCCACTTCGGCATGGCCGGCGGCGGCAGCGGCTGCGCCCAGCTGCGTCCCCGTCGCCTGCGCCTGGGTGACCTGCGCCTCGGTGGCGGTGCCGATCAGCTCCTGCTGCGCTCGGCGGAAGCCCTGGTGATGCCGGTGGCGGCCCTGCCGCCGGGGGTCGATGGGGTGCTGGGGGCGCCCCTGCTGAAGCGCCTGCCGGTCTGGATTGATCCCGTGGGCCAGCGCCTTCGCCTCGGGGAGGGCGCCGTGGCCCTGGCCGGCCCCACGCCCCCGCGCCGCACCCTGCCCCTGCGCTGGGCCCGGGGGGTGCCCCTGATTGAGCTCAGCAGCCCCCTGGGTCCGGTGGCGGCCCTGGCGGACACCGGCGCCGAGGGCCTGTTCCTCAGCCCCGCCCTGGCCAGGCGCCTGGGGCCGATCGGGCCGGGGGATCCGCTGCGGCTGGTGGGTTTCTGTGGGGAGCAGCAGGTGCGGCGTCAGCGTTTTGCTGGCTTGGGTCTTGGCCTGGGACCGGCCCCTGCCCAGGCCAGCGTTGAGGGGATCGTCACAGCGAATCCGATCTTTGCGGAGCTTCAGGTGGAGGCGATCGCCGGCCAGGAGTTGCTGCGCAGCCATCGCCAGCTCTGGCGCCTCGATCGGGTACCGCCCCAGCTGAGCCTGTGGTGAAGCCGTTCGCAGCCCTTCTGGCGGTGTCCCTGGCGCTGGTGCTGGCGCTCGCGGGCCTGTTCAGCCCAGCCCTGGCGTCGGGGGGCGCTGCCTCGCCCCTGGGCACCCCCACGGCTCCCTCACCGCTCTCCAGTGAGGTCCTGAGCGCGCGCGCCCCGTTCAACCAGAGCGCCCACTACCCCCTGGGCCAGCGCCCCGATCCCGCCCTCTACAGGCCCCATGCCGACTGGCTCGGGCGCTTGATCCTGCCCAGCGAGCGCGAGCTGGTCCAGGCCCCGGCCGCTCTCGGCCAGGACTGGGTCTGGATCGAACTGGAGCAAACCCCCGCGGAGCAGGCGCCGTTGCGGGGCCAGCGCCTGCGGCTGGGCTGGAAGGACGACCCCCGCCTGCGCCAGCTGGTGCGCGCGGTCAGCACCGACATCCGCCTGGATGACGCCGCCCGCGCGGCGATCGTCGATGGCAACGTGGTGCCCACTCGCCTCGATGGGCGCCGGCGGGTGGGGCCGCTGCAGTCCCTGGCCGGGGCCCGCCCCCGCGATGACGTGACCGTGGAACTGCGGGATGTGGCCCTGGTGGCTGCAGCTACGGGCGCCCCGAGCCTTCGCGTCGGCCGGCCGCCGATTCAGACCACCGGCCGCTGGGTGGCGCTGGTGCGGATCCTGGGCCCGACGCCAGCGTCGGCCGGTGGTGTCAGCTCCGATCGCTTCCGGGTGCAGCACTACGACAGCGAGGGGGGCGTTCAGCGGTCCGATCACGACCGTGCGCCTCCCCCAGCAGCCCCCCAACCGCTACGGCCGCTGGATGTCCAGTCCCCGCGGTCTTGCGAGCAACCCGATCGGCTATCAGGGCTGGTACCTCTACGGAGCCCCCGATGTCACCGGGCTGTTCACCGTCCAGTCCCTGCGCCCCCGGGCCCTGTTCCAACTCAAGGCCGACCAGCTGCTCCAGGGCCGCTCGACGCTCTGGCGTTACCTGCTGCGCGGCAACTGGGGCCCCGCCAGCCTGCAACGGGGACGCTTCTCGCGGGTGGAGCTCGCCCTGGCGGCTCCGGTTCCCTGGAGCCTGGGGGACCGCGGCCTGGTGATCCATACCTTCGGGGGCATCGGTGGCCGCCAGGCGGAGCCCGTGCCGTTCTTCACCGTCACCGGCCACTTCGCCTTCGGTGAGGCGGAGGTGGTGCGCGACCCGTTCACGGCTGAACTTCAGTTCGCCCTGCGCTACCACCAGATCTATGCCAACAATCCCGATGGGATCGTGGCCGGCACCCAGGACTGGAGCGCCTATGCCGGTGACCTGCGCCGGGGCTGGCTGGGCACTCGCCCGTTCTCCGATCTGGTGGTCAAACTCGACCTGTTCGATGAACCGGCCGGCCCTGAGGGCAGCGCTGACCCCCAGCGGTTGTCATTGCTGCGGGAACTGCAACTGCAGGCTGAAGTGCTGATGGCGCGCTACCGCAGTGGCGACGGCACCGGCTTCAACGGGGTGGGTGCGGCGATCTCCTGCGTGCAGGATTCCAGCCAGGCCCTGGCGATCGCCGTGGAGCGCCTGCGCCAGCGGCTGGCCTCGCTCCCCCGTTCAGGAAGCGGTTCAGGCCCCGGTTCCACCATGGAGTCTGAGCGGCTTGCCTCCCTCGATCGGCTCACCCGCTCCCTCGATGACCTGCTCACGCCCTTCGGCCAGATGCGCGCCGACTGGCGACGCAACGGGACCCTGGTGGATCAGGCGTCCGAAGGGATCGACGAGGGTGCCAGCTTCCGTCGCAACACCGGCCTGCGCGACACCCTGCTGAGCTGGCGCACGGTCCTGCCCCGCCGCGGCCACGACGATCTGGCCCGGGTGTTTCTGGGCCACGGCGCCCAGCTGCACGTGCTGCGCACCAACTTGATCCCCGGCGGCGACGATCGTCTCGCCCCGCTGGCCCCCACCGGAGTGTTGGGTCAACTCCCGCCCCTGGCCTCCCTGCTGCGCCGGATCGCCGATGCCCTGTTCATGCCCACCGGTGGGCGAACCGTGGCGCTGACCCTGGCGATCCTGGTGCCCTATGCCCTGGTGGCCCTCACGCTGGGGCATCGCTCCGGTTTCCTGCGCGAGCAAGTTTTGTGGGGGCCGCCGGGACTGTTGCTGCGCCATGCCCTGGGTTGGTTGCTGATGCCCGCGCTGCTGGAGGAGTTGTTGTTTCGTGTGGCCCTGCTGCCCCACCCGCTGGAGGGGGAAGGCCTCCCCGGCACGATCGCCTGGGGCGCCCTCAGCCTGGGGCTGTTCGTGATCTATCACCCCTGGCGGAGCGCACCTGGTACCCCGAGGCCAAGGGGGTGTTCCATGACCCGCGCTTCCTGGTGCAGTGCAGCCTGCTGGGCCTGGCCTGCCTCGTGGCCTACAACCTCAGCGGCTCCCTGTGGCCGCCGCTGGTCATCCACTGGCTGGCGGTCACGGTCTGGTTAGGGCCCCTGCAGGGCCACCGGCGCCTACGGGCACCACGGTGACGCCGATCGGGGCCAGGGCGATCACCGCCAGCTTCAGATGCTGCCAGCCGAAGGGGATGCCGATGATCGTCACGAAACAGGCCAGGGCCGAGCTGAGGTGACCGATCGCCAGCCACATCCCCGCCACCAGGAACCAGATCACGTTGCCGATGAACCCCAGCGGGCCCGTGCCCAGATCGCGCCGGCCGGTCAGCTCCAGGCGGCTGACGGCCTCCTTGCCGAAGGGAAAAACGAGAAGTTCCCGATCACGAAGCAGGCCCGGGCCCAGGGGAGCCCAACGATCGTGAGCGCCGCCACCAACCCGGCTAGCCACCAGCCCAGGCCCATCACCAGCCCTCCGAGCACGAACCAGATCAGGTTGAGCAACCAGCGGATCATGGGTGTGGCGCCTCAGGGTGTCTGAAGTCTGCCTGCGCTCGCCAGCAGGTCTCGCACGTCGCGGTCGCTGAGCTGCTCGAACTCCCTGAAGTGCTCCCCCACCGAGCGCAGTTCCCGTACGACGGCCAGGGCCACGATCTCGTCGACGAGGGGCTCCAGCAGCGGCAGCACCGCCGCATCGATCACCGGCACCGCCAGGATCAGCCGCTCCGGCCCCAGCCCGGCCAGGGATTGCAGCGCCGCCCGCGCGCTCATCCCCGTCGCCACCCCATCGTCGACGACGATCAGGCAACGGTTGTGCAGGGACGCTGCCGCAGGATCCCCGAACACCCGCTGGCGCCGCATCAGCTCCCTCTGTTGCTCCGCCACCAGCGTTCGCTCCTGCTGGGGGAGAGGTCCAGCTGCGCCCGGGCGCCCGCGTCCCAGAGCACCACCCCACCGGGGGCCACCGCGCCGATGGCGACCTCGGGGTTGAGGGGATGGCCGATCTTGCGCACCGCCCAGGTCTCCAGGGGTAAGGCCAGCGACCGGGCCAGCTCCGCCGCCACCGCCACGCCCCCTGGGCAGGGCGAGCACCACGGCGGTGGGGTGCTGGTGCCACTGCCCCAGCTGCGCCGCCAGGGCCCGGCCCGCCTCGGCCCGATCGTGCCAGTGGGCTGGAGGTTGTCTCCAGGGTCGTTCCATGGAGGAGTCCATGGCCGTGGCGCTCCGGGCGACACCGTCACCCCAGCATGGCAAGCGCTCAGACTGGCGGAGTTCAAGCAGACGGTCGCGTGTCTTGCCCCAAGTGCGGTAGTTGGTCGGTTCGGCGGGATCGCAGCCTGGCCGGTCGCATGGTCTGCGGCCGCTGCGGCACCCCGCTGGGGAGTCCGCCGCCAGGGCGGCGCAACGGGGCCGGGGTCAGGGTCGGCTCCAGCGTCTGGGGCTGCGGCTTCCCCAACGGGTGCCCCTCTGGGGCTGGCTTCTGGCCCTGGTGGGCCTGTCGGCGGTCCTGGCGGCGCTGCCGTCCCGCTCGCCGCTGCCCTCAGACCCCAGCCCCCTTCCATCCGGCCAGCTGGGCCGCTGAGACGGAACGCGCCAGGGCCCGAGCCGCCGGCAGGGCCGGTTCGAGGCGCTCGGAGCTGAAGGGGGCAGGCGCCGGCTGCGCAGCCAGGCCCCCCAGCGGAACTCATGGAACGGAATCAGTGGGGCCGGGGCGATCACCCCCTCGCGCTTGAGCTTCCAGACCAGGCTGCGGTAAGGGTCATCCTCCAGCGCCTCCAGCCGGCTCGGCAGCACGGCCGGCGCCAGGGGCCCGCGACCGCGGCCATCGAACAGGTAGAGCCAGCCGCGCTGGTGCAGGGCCTCAAGCACCTCGGCGCGGCTGCTCTGCTGGAGCTGCAGCACCACGTAGCCAAAGGTGCTGGCGGCCGGATCGAGCTCGATCAGGGCCCGGAGGCGATGGTGGCGGTCCACCATCCACAGCTCACCGTTGCCGCTGCGCACCAGGGGCACGGGTTTTTCCCTGAGGTAACCCCGGCGTTGATCGCGGTTTTCAGCTCGGAAGTCCTCACGCCGGCTGGTGACCTCCGCCAGACCCACACAGAGCTGGGTGGGTTGGAGATCCGCCAGCGCTACCTCCACCAGGGCGTCGGTGCGGGGCGGCGGGGGCGGCAGGGGGTCGTAGGGCGGGAGGCGCAGGGCCATCAAGGGGCGTCAGCCGAGGTGCTGAATCAGCTCATTAGCTGAATAGCGCACTTTCGCCAGGGTGGCGTACTTGTCGTCACCGCTGCGATAACCCGCGACCGCCACCACGGCGGAGTGATAAGGCGTGCCCTCCAGCCCCAGGATCCGGTCGTACTCGGCTGGCGAGAAACCTTCGATCGGCGTCGTGTCGACCCCCAGCAGGGCGGCGCAGGTGAGGAAGTTGCCCAGGGCGATGTACACCTGGTTGATCGCCCAGTGGTTGATCACGGCGCTGCGCGGGCCATTGATCAGGTCTTTGAGGATCAGGTCGCGGTAGAAACCAAGCGATTCGACCGGCACGCCCCGGGCGGCGCTGGTGGCGCTGATCAGCCGCTCCACGTCGGCCGCTTCGATCGTGCGCTGGGCCAGGAACACCACCAGGTGCGAGGCGTCGGTGATCTGGGATTGGTTCCAGGAATGGGGACGCAGTTCAGCGCGCAGCTCAGGGTTGGTGATCACCAGGAACTTCCAGGGCTGCAGGCCGTAGGAGGAGGGGGTGAGCACCAGGGCCTGCTCCAGGGCGGCCCAGGTTTCGGCGTCGATGCGGCGGCTGGGATCGAAGACCTTGGTGGCGTAGCGGTGGCGCAACACCTCCAGCAAGCTGCCGCTGCTGAGGCTCGGGGCGGTGGTGAGGGTCATGGCGCAGGCGGGCGGAAAAGCGATGGGCGGAACCTAAGCGGAGCGGTTCCGATTTCGCTGCATCCCTGCCTCCCCCTGGCGCGCGCAGCGGCGGCACCCAGACGCCAAAGGCCGCGCCCACGGACCGCTCTGCGCCCATGCCAGGGTCGGGGCCGCGGGGTGGTGGGATGAATCGCTTCACGGTGGTGCTCGATCTGGGGGGCAGTGGCGCCTGGATGACCAGAGCGCCCTGCACCGGGCCGTGCTCCGCGCCCAAGCCGCCCCCGGCGGACGGCTGGTGGTGCTGCAGAGCGGGGACGCCGATGGGCGCCTGCGGGGCCCGCACCAGCGGCGTCTGCTGGAGCAGGCGCTCGCGGCTCTGGCCGAGCGGTTGGCCGCTGTCGGGATCCCCCTGCTGTGTCCCGTTGGTGCCGACCTGGAGCAGACCCTGGGCGTGATCGCCCGCCACGGACCGCTCGTGGCGGTGGAGCGCTGCGGCAGCAACCAGCTCTTCGACGACTGGCCCTATGGCCGGGAGATCTTCCCCCGGGTGTTTTCCGATTTCCGGCGGGGTCTGGCGATCGAGCCGGAGGCGGCCCTGCCGGCGCCCGATCTGGGCGGCCTGGGGGACCCTGACCTGCTGCGGCACGAAGCCTGGCCGGAAGGTTGGCTTCCCGGTCAGCACCGTGATCCGCGCAGGAGCCAGGAGGCTGGCGTCGATCCGCGCAGCGCCTTCCCGTTTCGAGGTGATGAGACCAGCGCCCTGGCGCGGCTGGAGCACTACGTCCACCGCAGCGAGGGGTTGCGCCAGTACCGCGACACGCGTGATGCGGTCCTCGGCACCGAGGGCTCCTCGAAGTTCTCCCCCTGGCTGGCGATCGGGGCCCTTTCGGTGCGACGGATCTGGGCCGAGGTGCGCTCCTATGAGGCGCGCCAGGGCAGCGATCGGGGTTCGGAGTGGATGCTTCAGGAACTGCTCTGGCGTGAGTTTTTCCTCTGGACGGAGCGGCGCGACCCTGAGCGCTTCGCCAGCCTGGGCGGCACCCAGGGCCGTGCCTTTAGCTACGACGACGACCGGGAGCGCTTCGCCCGCTGGACCCGCGCCGACACGGGATCGCCCCTGATCGATGCCGCCCTGACCGAGCTCAAGGCAACGGGCTGGCTCTCCAACCGGGTGCGCCAATGGGTGGCCTCCGATTTCGTCCACCGCCTGCGCCTGCCCTGGCTCTGGGGGCCCGTTGGTTCGCCTGGCAACTGATCGACAGCTGCCCCAGCTCGAACATCGGCAACTGGTCCTACCTGGCTGGGGTGGGCGCCGATCCACGGAGTTTCGGCGCCGGGCCGCGACGCTTTGATCTCGAACGTCAGCTCCAGCGCTACGACCCCGAGGGAGCTACCTGCGCCACTGGTCGTCTGCTCGGGGGTCGTAATTAAGACGCAGCGTTGCCTGGATCCTCGCCTGGCATCTCTGGGGCACCGCCCAGATCGAGGCTGAGCTGGCCTGGATGCGGCTGCCCCTTGGTCTTCTGGCGAGGCCGCCCGGAGCCAGCTCGCCCGGCCTCACGGCGGCGGCGGCCCCCGCGCCGGGAGCCGTGGCGTTCATGGATGGCGCCGGCGATGGCGCGGAACGCCGTTCCCTGGCGCAGGCCCCAGACCCGCTCCCGCGCCTGCCGGGCCGCCTCGATCGGATCCACGATCGGCAGGGGTAATCCACCCCCAGCCGGCAGCCGGCCCGCTCCTGGGTGGCCGCGTCCATGGTCCAGGGTTCGTGGAGATGCACGGCGGGCACGGCGGAGAGCTCCGGCAGCCAGCGGCGGATGAACTGGCCCTCAGGATCGTGGTCGCGGCCCTGTTTGATCGGGTTGTAGATGCGCACGGTGTTGATGCCCGTGGTGCCCGCCTGCATCTGGCACTGGTTCCAGTGGATGCCGGGTTCGTAGTCGACGAACAGCCGCGCCAGCACCGCACCGCTGTCGCGCCAGTCGATCCAGAGGTGGTAGCTGGCCACCGCCATCAGCATCGCCCGCATGCGGAAGTTGATCCAGCCCCCGGCGATCAGGGCACGCATGCAGGCATCCACGAAGGGCAGGCCGGTGCGGCCTTCGGCCCAGGCCGCCAGCCGGGCCGGATCGGTGCGGCGCAGGCCGGCATAGACGGGGTGGGCCTCGCTGGCTTCCAGATCCGGCTGGCTTTCGAGCTTCTGGATGAAGTGGCAGTGCCAGTGCAGGCGTTCCTCGAAGGCCCGCAGCGCCCGCCGCCAGGAGCTGACCTCGGCGCCCGTGGCCGTCCCCAGCGCCCGTCGCCTGGAGCGGCAGGCCTGCACCACCTCCCGCAGGGAGAGGGTGCCGAACGCCAGGTGAGGCGAGAGGCGCGAACAGGCCTCGAAGGCGGTCAGCGGGCTGGAGAGCTGGCGGTGGTAGGCCCCGCCGCGCTCGCTCAAAAAGCTGTTCAGCGTCAGCAGGCCCTCGCGGCGGCCGCCCCGCTGGCGATCCGGGCAGGGATCGCACGCCAGCCCCAGGTCGTCGGCGCCGGGCAGGGGGCCGGGCTCCAGCCCAGAGCCTTCCGGCACCAGCGTCACAGGTGGTTGGAGCAGCGGCTGGGCCATGCGCTCCTCCCAGCGCCGGGCCCAGCCATTGCGCTCCCGCAGCCCCCGCACCACGCCGCCAGAGGGCCACTGGCGCCAGGGCAGGCCGCGTGAACGCGCCCAGGCGGCCACCTGGCGGTCACGCCCATAGCTCCAGCCGTTGCCGGTCTCCTGGTGACTCCACAGGCCCGCCACCAGTCCCTGGCGCTGCAACGCCTCCAGCACGTCCAGCACCTCGCCGACCCGCACCACCAGGGGCAAGCCAAGGCCCGCCAACTGCTCGCGCAGATCCAGGAGACTCTCGGCGCAGAAGGCCCATTGGCGGCCGGAGGCATCCGGCTGGGACCAGAGGCCGGGCTCAGCCACATACAGCGGCAAGACCGGGCCGTTGCGCGCCGCCTCCCTCAGCGGTGCGTGGTCGTGGATCCGCAGATCCCGCTTGAACCAGACCACCTGGGCTGCCATGGCCGGCAAGCTAGTGATGACCGAGGACCCGGCGCGACGCAACGCTCGAGCCGCGCCCCTGGCCAGGATGGAGGGATCAGCTTCCCCCTGCCCTGGCCATGGTCCGCTCACGTTCCCCAGGGTTGGAGTCCCTGGCGGCCCCTGGAGCCCAGGACTCCCCGGCGCCGCAGTTGGTGTTCGATGGGGGTTGTCCCTTCTGCCGTCACTTCGCCCTGCTCAGCGAGCTGCGCGGTGGTCTGCCCGGCCTGGTGATCCGCGATGGTCGCAGCGACCAGGCGCTGCGCCGGGAGCTGCGCCAGCGCGGCTTCGACCTCAGCCGTGGGGCGGTGCTGATCGATGGGGAGCGGCTGCTCCACGGGGCGGAGGCGATCCAGTGGCTCTGCGCTCGGATGAGGCCCAGTGCGCCGCTGCTGCGGCTGCTGGGGCCCTTGCTGGCGGACCCTGAACGGGCCGAAGCGCTCTATCCCCTGCTGCTGCTCGCCCGCCGCTGGGCCCTGGCCGCCAGGGGGCTGCCGGTGGATCCCGATCAGCCGGCCCGGCAAGCCTGAGCGCTCAGGCCCCGCTGTCCTGGCGCTGACAGGCGAAGCTGCTGATCACCCCCGGCTCTGCAGGAAGCGCGGGTGCTCGGGGTCCTCCACGCTCCACCACCACTGGCCGTCGCTGTAGCTGGGGGCGCCGGCGTTGTTGGTGCGGGGCAATTGCAGCACCTGTTCCCGCCAGCGCAGCAGCACCACCGCACCGGGCACGGTGCCCGCGGCGGTGTTGGGCAGATTCAAGGCATCGACCGCACCGTTCTCCACCTGGGCCTGCAGGGGGTCGCCGTCACAGAGGTAACGCTCAGGGGCAAGGGCGAAGGCTGGGGTGGCGAAGGCCAGCTCGAGCAGCAGCGCAAGCAGGGCGGCGAGCAGCACAACGAACCAGCTGTGGTGCGGCGATCCTCCGAAGCGGGTGAGGGTGCTGGGGCCGGAACCCGTTGCGGCGGAGCTGCTCAAATCAATTCGTCGAGATCAGAGCAGGCATCGCTGGCATGGCTGTGCCCCACGACCTGATCATTTACATGATGTTACAAACAGCGGGCGCCCCCGGGTGGATCTCGCCTGCACGGATTCCCTTCCCATCCGATCCGCCCCAGCGCGCTGCGGGGTTGCGAGGATCAGCGTTGGCCCGATGGCCCCGAAACCCCTTGGCTCTTCGCTACCGCCTGCGCCGGATCCTGTCGGGCCGTTTCGGGGCCACGGACAGGCGCGCTCCCCTGGTGCTGCAGCTTCAGGAGCGGCGCAGCCTCACGGCCACCTACCTGCTCTGGGCCCTGGCCTTCGTGGGCCTCTGTGGGATCCAGCGCTTCTACACCCGCCGCCCGTTCAGCGGTGCCCTGCTGCTGCTCACCTTCGGCGGCTGCGGTCTCGGCCAGCTGGTGGATCTGTTTCTGGTGCCCAGGCTGGTGCGCAGCGCCAACCGCATCGAGGGGCCGACGGCCTTGCCCCTGGACCGCCAATTGCTGGAGCTGGCCCGGCTTCGGGGCGAGGCGGGCTTCCACCCTCAACGACGCCCTGCTGGACCTGGAGCACCAGGAGCCGGTGCCGATCGAGCCGGTGCGCCAGGAAATCGAGCGCTTGCTGTTCGCCCATCTGCTCGATGTGGGCAATGACGAGCGCGGCCGGATCATTTACCGGGAGCCTTGAGCGCCAAGGGCGGCCCCAGCCGTGACCCGGCCGGGGTGGTTCCGGGCCCCGGCTCAGGAAGGAATGAACGAGCGCAGCTTGCGGGCATCGACGCCGGCGCGCTGCTGCAGCTCCTCGTCACTCAGCTGAGATTCCTCCCGCTCCAGGGCGGCCAGTACGTCGGCTTCACTGAGGGCGTAACCCTCGGATGCGGCCAGCTCCAGGAGAGCCTCCAGCTCCAGGGGGCCCTTCAGCTGGCTCTCCAGCACCGGAGTGCGGCGGGCGTGCTCCAGAAAGGCGTCGAGATCGGTGAGGCTCAAGGGGGTGAAGAGATGAGGTGGGTTCAGTCTTGACGGGATCGGCGAATGGCGGGGTTCAACTTGCTGATCTGAAGCAGGCCAATGATGGCCACCGGTCCCCAGAGCAGGTAAGGAACCAGGAGTCCTGCGGCGGCGGCCGACACCGGTGCCACGGCGCTCAGCAAGATCAACGCCCAGAGCCAGGCCACGGCCCCCAGAACCACCCCATTGCGCGGTGAACGGGTTGTGCAGACCAGCCAATTGACGCCTTGGGCCAGCACCACCAGGGCCAGGTAGCTGAAGAAGAGAGTCCAGGACCCGCGCGATTCCAGCGCAAGTCGGGCGGAAAAGTAGAAGCAGATGTAGAGCCCAAGCCAGATCCAGGTGACTTTGCTCTCGAAGTTGAACCAGCGGGGCCGATGCAGCTCCAGGTAGCGCTCATAGGCCTGGGAGCTGGGCTGGATCACCAGGTAAATGGTCCCCAGCGCCACGAGAAGGACGATCCAGGCGGGCATGGTGAAGACACTCGATCTCCGCTTGTCTATCAGCTGTTGGCAGCCGTTGGAGCATCGTGGGTGGCCAAGTTGGTCATTCAGTCGGTCGCTGCGGTGCGCACTCCATGACCCCTCCCCTCCCCAGCGATCCGATCAAGGGCGCGCCATCACCTGGATCCAATGGATCGGGGCAGGGCTGACGGCGACCTTGGCGGTGCTGTTCGTGGTGGCGATCCAGCGGCTGCAGGAGCAGAACCAGAGCCTGCGGCAGCTGGAGCAACGCCTCCAGGTCCTTGAGAACGCCCGCGCCCTGGAGCGCACCAACGCCCTCGAGCAGCAACTGCGCGCCACGGTGGAGCGGGTGCATGGGCTGGAGGACGACCAGGGCAGGGTGGCGGATCTGGCCCGAGCGCAGCAGCAGCTGGCCGATCAGGTGCAACGGCTGCAGAGCCTGCCCCCTGGAGGCAGCTTCGATGGGCTGGGGCTTGGCGGTGAGATCCCACCGGGCCTGCGCACCCCCAGCGCCAGGTCGCCGGCCGGCCGGCCCCCTCCCCCGTCCGGTGCCGCCCCGCCCGGGGCCTGAGCCCACCGCGCCGGGACCCGACCAGCTGTGAGCCTCCGAGTCGCCCTTCTTCAGCCATGAGCGTCTCTCCGGCCCGGCGGATGGCTGCGGTGCAGAGCCCCGTGATTCCTGTGCTGGGGGCGCTGATCCGAGCCACCCCCGGCACGTTGTCGCTGGGGCAGGGGATGGTGAGCTGGGGCCCGCCCCCCAGGTGCGCCAGGCGGTGGCGGCGGCGCTGGCGGGCTCCGGCCCTGATGAGGCCTCCAGGGAGCTCCCCGATCCAGCTCTTGATGGCTACGGGCCCGTGGCGGGCGACGCAGCTTTGCTGGGTCGGCTCGGCCGCCAGCTGCGGGAGGAGGACGGCTTTGATCTGGAGGCGAGCGAACTGCTGGTGACCGCCGGCAGCAACATGGCCTTCAACGCCCTGATGCAGGTGCTGCTGGACCCGGGCGACGAAGTGTTGCTGCCCGTGCCCTGGTACTTCAACCATGAGATGGCGGTGCGCCTGGCGGGGGGCGTGCCGGTGTCTGTGAGCGTCCCGGGCGCTGAGCTGGATCCCGAGCGGCTGGCGGCGCAGATCAGCCCGCGCACCCGGGCGATCGTCACCGTTTCCCCCAACAACCCCAGCGGCGCGGTGGTGCCGCGGCCGGTGCTGGAGGCGATCAACCATCTCTGCGCCAGCCGCGGCCTGGTGCACCTGCACGATGAGGCCTACCACCTGTTCACCTATGGGGGCGCCGTCCACTGGAGTCCCGGCCGTGCCCCCGGCAGCGGCGAGCACACGGTCACCCTGCGCTCGTTCTCGAAGGCCTATGGCATGGCCGGTTGGCGCCTGGGCCATGCGCTGGTGCCCCGGCCGCTGCTGGCGGATCTGGCCAAGATCCAAGACACCGTGCTGATCAGCCCGCCCCGGCTCACCCAGGTGGCCGCCCTGGCGGCGCTGGAGGCGGGCTCCGCCTGGTGCCGGCCACGCATCGAGGCGTTGGAGGAGCGGCGGCAGCGGGTGCTGGCGGCCCTCGACGTGCCCGGTGCTCCTTGGCGCCTGCTGGTGCGGCCCGAGGGTGCCTTCTATGCCCTGCTGGAGCTCGACACTCCCCTGACAGCGGACGTGGTGATGGAGCGGCTGGTGCGCGAGCACCGGGTGGCGCTGGTGAGTGGCAGCAGCTTCGGGCTCACGGGCTGTGCCCTGCGGCTCAGCTACGGGGTGCTGGAGGGGGCGGAGCTGGAGGAGGCCCTGGAGCGGCTGGTGGGCGGTCTTCACCACCTGGCGGGCGTGTCTTCGAATTAAGACCCCTGGACAGGATTGTTATGGTTGATACGGAAATTGTGAGCTCTGCTCCCTCCACCATGGCCAACGCCCCCACCAATTCACCTGCCCGCCAGGCCGCCCTGATTGATTCCCTGCGCCTGCGCTACAGCGCCGCCGTGGCTTCCGGTAATGCCGACGCCAAGCTCGCCCTGTTCAAGGAAGCCGCCTATCTCGACATCAAGGCCGAGCTGCTCGATCAGCCCGCCGTCGCGGCCTGAACCAGGTCCGAGCGCCCCAGTTGGTCGCGGTAGTGGGCTTGGTGGTGCAGGATGCGTCCCTCAAGCCCATGGGCCGGACCGGGTCTGAACCCCGGGCTCCCATAGGCCCGCTGGGCTGATTCCACCAAGGCACGGTCTTCTTCCAGGAAGGCCGCCATTTCATTGAGCTGCGCTTCGGCCCCGGCTGATCCCTCTGGCTGCCCGGCCAGGGTCAACTCCATCCGGCAGCGATCGAGTGCTTCGTGGTGAAAGCCGATCAGGGCCGTGGTGCCATCGGGCCAGAGCAGCACATGGTTCCAGGGGGGCACCGAAAAGGTGAGGAACTCCCCTGGCGCCTCGCCCGCGCCCGGCACCGGTGTGGCCAGCAGGTTGCACCAGCGGCCGAACACGTGCCGGTAGGCGCTCACGGGCCCCTGAAGTCGGTGCAGCGTGGTGGGATGGGCGATGGCGACGTGGTAGTCGTCGAGGGTGTTGTCGTGGGCGATCTTCCAGTTGCAGGCCAGGCTGCGCTGGCGCCGGCCCCAGAGGGGCAGCGCAGCTGCGGAAGCTGGCTCACCGACGCTCCAGCCGCCAACCTCCAGTAGCAGATCCAGCTGGTCGGCCAGGGATGGGCCTGGCTCACCGGCCTCTGGGCCGTGGGCAGGCAGGCGCACCCACAGAAAGGGTCCGCCGCGCTCGATCGCCACACTCACCAGGTCCCAGTCACGGCGCCTGAACGGCGCGCAGAACTCACCTTCCCGGGCCGCCGCCAGCAGGCGGCCATCGGGGGCGTAGGTCCAGCCGTGGTAGGGGCAGATCAGCTTGCGGCAGGCAGCGATCGAGGCCCCTGGCGCCAGCAGGGCCACGCCCCGGTGCGGGCACTGGTTCAGGAACGCCTTCGGCCCCATCCCAGTCGGGTGGGTGAGAACAAGCTCAACCCCCAGCAGCTCCCGGCTGAGCGCCGCCCCCGGCGGCAACTCCGACACCAGGGCGATCGGATGCCAGAAGCGGCGCGCGTAGACGAGCTGCTCCCACTCGGCGACTTCGGTGCAGTGGTAGAGCGCGGCGGGCAGAAAGGCTTGCCCATCGAACGTCGAGGCAACAGCCATCAGCCCATGGTGCTGTCAAGAACCCGCAGGTAGTTGGCCAGTTCTTCCCGCAGTTCCAGAAACGGCGCCGAGAGACGCAGGAAGGAGAGATCCCGGCGATCCAGCTTCCCTTCCACCGTGCGCACGATCCGTCCGGGCCGCGGCGCCATGATGTGCACGCGCTGGGCGAGCAGCAACGCCTCCTCCACGTCGTGGGTGATTAGCAGCGCCGTCAGGCCGGTGCGTTCCCAGAGTTGGTAGAGGAACTCCTGCATCGTCTCGCGGATCTGAAGATCCAGGGCGCCGAACGGCTCATCCAGCAGCAGCACCTTCGGGTCGGCGGCCAGGGCGCGGGCGATCGCCACCCGCTGTTGCATGCCGCCGGAGAGCTCCCGGGGCAGGCGCCGACCGGCATCGGAAAGCCCCACCACCTCCAGGAAGTAGGCGGTGCGCTCGTTCACCTCCCGCTTGGGGCGGCCCTGGAGTTGCATGCCGAAGGCCACGTTTTCGGCGGCGCTCAGCCAGGGGTACAGGCTGTACTTCTGGAACACCATGCCCCGGTCGGAACCCGGGCCCTTCACCGGCTGGCCGTCCACGGTGATCGTGCCGCAGCTTGGAAGCTCCAGGCCGGCCACCAGGCGCATCACCGTGGATTTGCCTAAACCTGAACTGCCCACCAGGGCGACGAACTCGCCCGAGTCGAGCTCCAGGTTGATGTCCTCGAGCACATGTTTGGCCTTGGTGCCGCTGCCGAAGGTCTTGCTGACGCCGGATACCGAGAGGTGCATGGGGAGGGGTCGGTGTCAGTTGGCCCAGGGGCAAGTCCGGCGCATCAGCAGCCGGAAGCTCAGATCAATCGCCAGACCGATCAGGCCGATCACGATCAGGCCCAGGAAGATCTCATCGGTTTTTAGGAAGCGCTGGGCGAGGGAGATGCGTTTGCCGAGGCCCTCGTTCGCGGCCACCAGCTCGGCCACGATCACCAGGTTCCAGGCCGAGGCCATGTTGATGCGGTAGGTGTCGATCACTTGGGGGCGATGAACGGCGCCACCACCTTCGTGACGATCTGAAAGCCGTGGCCCCCAAGCGTGAGCGCCGTTTCGCGGAGTTCGGAGGGCACGAACTTGACCGAATCCATGATCATCAAGGTGTTGAAGAACACCGTGCCGATGAAGATCAGCAGCACCTTGAGTTCTTCGCCCAGGCCGAAATAAATAATCAGCAGCGGGATGAAGGCGGGTGCCGGCATATAGCGGATCAGGCCCATCAGCGGCTCCAGCAGCTGGCAGATCACCCGACTGCAGCCCATGGCGATGCCGATCGGCAGCGACACCGCCGCCGAGAGGGCGAAACCCGCCCCCACCCGGCCCACGCTGGCCAGCAGATCCTTGATCAGGATGCCGCGGGCGTACTGCTCACTGCCTGCCCTCCAGACACCCTCGGGGCTGGGCAGAAAGAGTTTGTCGACAAGGCCGCTGGCGGCGACAAGTTGCCAGGCCAGCAGCACGGCGAGGATGCCGATCACCCCCAGCGACCAGGGGTGGCCCAGCCATTGCCTGACCCTCCCGGTATCGTCTCGGCTTCTGGTTGCCGTGGCACTCACTTGGCGGCGTCCACGAAGGTGGAATTCAGCAACTTGCTCAGGTCAGGCTTGGTTTTGGCCAGGCCTGTTTCCACCAGGAAGGCACTGAGTTCTTCGGCGGCGAACGGCAGGGAGGTCATGGTGGTGCCGGGCTTGAAGTTGGTGCGGTTCTCCTCAAGGGTCTGGATCGTGGTGCCGGCGTCGTAGGCCTTGAATTCGGCCTCGCTCACACCGGAGCGTTCCACAAGGATCGGCAGGGTGCCGGCGGGGTCGTCCTTGATGGTCTTGAGGGTGGCGAACCAGGCATTGACGATTTTCTGGATCTTCTCGGGGTTCTTGGCGACGAACTCCGTGCGACAGACCAAGAGGTCGCTGATGGCGCCGGGGTGGTCCTTGGAGGTGCTGAGTGCCTTGCTGCCGGGGCGCTTGAGCGCCTGGGTGGTGAAGGGGGCGTAGACACCGGCCGCATCGATCTTGCCGGCGGCGAAGGCGGCGGCGGCGGCGCCGGTCTCCAAGGGAACGAAGCTGATGTCTTTGGCGGAAAGGCCACCGTCCTTGAGAACCTTCAGGAGCAGGAAGTGATCGACGGTGCCTTCTTCAGCGGCCACCTTCTTGCCCTTGAGGCCGGCCACGGTGGTGATCTCCTTGGCGGCGATGATCTGGTCGTTGCCGGTGGAGAAGTCGTTCTGGAGCACGACCTGCAGATCGGCGCCGCCAGCGATCGAACTGATCGTGTCGTTCAGCGTTTGGCTGTTGCAGTCAAGCTGGCCGGCGTTGAGGGCGTTGATCGAATCGAGGTAGCCATCGAACCATTGCATGGCAACGGGAACGCCCTGGGCCTCGAAGAGTTTCTTGTCTTCGGTGACCTTCCAGGGGAACCAACCGGGCCAGGCGCTGTAGCCGATCTTCACGGGTGTGCTCTGGGTGACGGGTTTCTGGCAACCCACCAACAGGCCGGCGGAGAGGGCCGTGACCAGCGCTGAGGCGACCAGGCGTGTGCGGGAGGAGCTGCGGGCGAACGAGGAGCGCTTCATCGTGCAACGAGGGGAATGGTTGTGGACGGGAGATCAAAGCGGGGCTGCGATCGCAGGCCTTAAAAAACTCGAGATAGCGCTTGCGTTCCCATTCGGAAACGGCGCCGTGGTACGACTCCCATTCCTCACGTTTGTAAGTCACAAACGACTCGAACATGGCATCACCGAACACGCTTCTCGAGAGTGGATCGGCTGCAAACGCCTCAATCGCCTCGCCGAGGGTGCGCGGCAGCAGGTTGATGCCGCGCTCAGCGAGCTGCTCGGGGCTCAAGGTGTAGGCGTTCACCAGGTTGGCGGGGCCTGGATCCAGCCCTTCGCGAATGCCCTCGAGGCCCGCCGCCAGGATTATCGCTCCCCCCAGGTAGGGGTTGGCGGCGCTGTCGGCGGCGCGGCATTCCACCCGCCCTCCGGGGGAGGGGATGCGCAGCATGTTGGTGCGGTTGTTGTTGCCGTAGCAGATGAACACCGGCGCCCAGGTGAAGCCGCTCATTGAGCCCTGGGCCACCAGCCGCTTGTAGCTGTTGACCGTGGGGGCGATCACGGCACAGATCGCCGGGGCATGGCGCAGCACACCGGCGATGAACTGCCTGGCCAGGCCGCTGACGCTGGCTGGGGCGCCCGAGGGGCAGACGAACAGGTTCTCGCCGCTGCTCAGGTCGGCCAGGGACATGTTGTAGTGGGCGCCGCTGCCGGTGCGGTCGCTGAACGGCTTGGGCATGAACGAGGCCACCAACCCATGGGGGCGCACGATCTCCTTGGCCATCAGCCGGAAGAAGGTGAGCCGGTCGGCCATGGTGAGCACGTCGGCGTAGTTGAAGTCGATCTCGAACTGGCCGGGGCCATCCTCGTGATCGAAGGAGTAGACACCCCAGCCAAGGTCGTTCATGGCGCTCACCAGCTCATCGAGCCAGCCGAGGTTGTCGAGCAGACCGACCACGTCGTAGGCGGGCTTGTCGAGCACATCGCGCTCGCTGTAGGGAGCGATCTGGCCATCGGGGCCCTGGCGCAGCACGAAGAACTCGGTTTCGATCCCGAGGTTGAAGCGGTAACCCATGGCGGCGGCCTGGGCGCGGACGCGGTTGAGGATGTTGCGACTGCAGGCCTCGAACGGGACGCCGCCTAGATGCAGGTCGCTGGCCAGCCAGGCCACATCTTTTTCCAGGGCAGCACCGTGAGGCTGGCGGGGTCGGGCACGGCGGCCACCTCGTCATCGCTGACCTCCTGGGGCACGCCATCGAGGGCGGCGCCGGTGAACAGCTCAGAGCCGCCCAGCATCTGGCCCAGGTGGTCCAACGGCACGGCCTTGGCCTTGCTGACGCCGTGCAGATCCACGAAGGAGGCGAGGGCGTAGCGCACGCCCTTGGCCGAGAGCTCGGCCTTGAGATCGGAGCTGGAATGACTCATCGGGACACCAGGGCGGGGAAGGGCAAAACGTGAGCGGCCACCTGCTCCAGCAGCCACTGGTGCCAGGCGCCGAGGCCTTCGCCGCTACTGGCCGAGAGCAGGAACACGCGGGCCCGCGGGTTCACCTGATGCACGTGCTCCACAAACCGCTCCACCTGAACCGGCAGGTAAGGGAGCAGGTCGATCTTGGTGATCAGCACGCAGTCCGCCTCGCGGAACATCACCGGGTACTTGAGCGGCTTGTCGTCGCCCTCGGTGACGCTGAGCAGCGCCACCTTGAGGTGCTCGCCCACCTCAAACTCGGCCGGACAAACGAGGTTGCCGACGTTCTCCACCCAGAGCAGATCCAACGCGGCTGGATCGAGGCGCTGCTGCAGCAGCTTGAGGCCGCCGCTCACCATCGAGGCATCCAGGTGGCAGGCGCGGCCGGTGGTGATCGGCACCACGGGCACGCCCACCGCCTCCAACCGCTGGGCATCCAGCTGGGTGGTCATGTCGCCTTCGAGCACGGCCATCTCCAGGCGCGGGGTCAGGGCGGTGATCGTGCGCTCCAGCAGCGAGGTCTTGCCCGCTCCGGGGCTGCTCATCACATTGATGCAGAGCAGCCGCCAGGCATCGAAGTGCTCGCGGTTGTGCTCGGCCCGGTGCTGGTTGGCGGCCAGCAGGTTGATGCCGAGCGTGTCTTCCAATGGCATGTGCATGGGATCAGGGCGAGAGAACAGGGAGGGCTTGATTGCTGAAGACGTAGTCAATGGAGCGGATGCGCAATTCACGCCCAGAGACGATCTCCTCCATCGGGTGATCGCAGCAGGGGGAGCGATAGGCGTTCTCTTGCTCGGGGGTGTAGAGCGACTCGCAGCGCACACAACGGGCGCGCAAGGGCACGGTTTCGATGCGCAGCTCGCTGCCAGCCAGCCAGCTCCCCTGCACCGCCGCCCCAAAGGTGAACACCAAGGCATCGGGTTCGACGCAGGTGAAGGTGCCCACCTCCAGGTGCACCACGCTCACTTCAGGCTCGTTGGGCTGGTGCTGGGCTTTCCACTCATTGAGGGAGAGCAGCAGGCACTTGGTCATGTCGACTTCGTGCATGGCTCATCTCCACTTCTGATCGACCTGCATGTTGCAGGTCTCATGCAGCCATGCGGGCTTCTCCTTGCGCGGCAGCTGGCCGCTCACCACCAGATGGGCCATCACATCGCAGATCACGCGGGTGGCCATCAGCGAGGTAATGTCGCTGACGTCGTAGGGAGGCGACACCTCCACCACCTCAATGCCGCAGACGGGCACGTTGCGCACGATCAGCTCCAGCAGCTTGAGCGCCTCGCGCGGCAGCAGGCCGCCGGGCTCGGGCCAGCCGGTGCCGGGTACGAAGCCGGCGTCGATGCAGTCGATGTCGAAGGAGATCCAGACGCAGTCGGTGCCATCGGTGGCGCGATCGATCGCGAACTGGGCGGCCGCCTCGAGGCCCATGTCGCAGATGTCGGTGACGGTTAGCACATTGGTGCCCCGCTCCCGGCAGACCTTCACCCCCTCCCGGGGCACCTGCCAGCCGCCGATGCCCAGCTGCACCAGATTTTTGGCCGGGGCGTTGGCCATGTTGGTGGCATGGAACCAGGGGCAGGTGTGCATGCGCTCGTCGAGGTCGATCTCCTGGGTGTCGACGTGGCGATCGAAGTGGATGATCCCCACCTTTTTGTCGCCCAGGTGACGGCAGACCCCGCGCACGGTGGGGAAGCCGATCGAGTGGTCGCCGCCGAGGATGATCGGGAAGGCGCCACTGGCGAAGACGTGGGCGACGCCCTTGGAGATCTGATCGAACGACTTCTCGTTGTTGGCGGGGATCGTGAAGATGTCGCCGACATCGCAGAGCTTGATCGACTCACGCAGGTCGACCCCCATCTCGTAGTTGTAGGGGGTGTAGAGGGCGGAGATGCGGCGGATGCCCTGGGGCCCGAAGCGTGTGCCAGGCCGGTAGGTGGTGCCGCAGTCGTGGGGCACCCCGACGATCGCCACGTCGAACTCGCCGACCCGGTGGACATCTTCGATGTAGGGCGCCTTCATGAAGGTGTTGATGCCCGCGTAGTGGGGCAGCTCACCGCGCGAAAAGGTGGAGATGCGCCGATCGACGATGCTTTCGGCCGCCTCCAGCCCGTAGCGCAGGCCCTGATCCACCTCCTGTTGCCAGCCCGTGAGCGGCAGGCGGGCTTCCTTTTCGAGCGCTTCGGCGCCCTGGCTCAGACGGGGGCGCTCAAAGGCCCCTTCGGGACCTGAAATCTCTGTCATGACCGGGTTCACGGATGGGGGCGAGGCGGTCTCCCGGGCTTTTATCCCTCCGTGCCACCGGGCGAACCCGGCGTGTTTCTCTCGGACCAGACGAGGCGAAAGGGCGGCCAAGGCAACCAATTCGCAACCGGAACCCTAGAAACTTCATCCGCTGCGCCATGCTCCCCCTTGCCGCTGGGCGGAGTTGTGATGACCGTTACCGAGTCGGGCCAAGGGGGCCAGAGCGATGCAGGCGGACGGGGTCTCCAGGAACTGGTGGGTAGCACCGATGCAGC